>CAZHVS010000095.1:0-1003 GCA_964536015.1 uncultured Ignavibacteriaceae bacterium | reverse complement strand
AACCACGTAAAGGACTTATGAAAGGCCCCAAAGAATTCGCCAAAGGCGTCGGAAAAGGCGTCCGTTCCCTTATCACGAATGTTGTTGGTGGCAGTCTAAATTCAGTATCTCGTGTCTCCGGTAGCTTATATTCATTAGTGAAGTATATTTTTGAGGAAATCATAAACAAAATAGAAATGTTGGCGGTGAAAAAGTCAATGAAGATATGTTTAGAAAGCCTGATAATATTCTAACAGGAACATGGGCTGGAATAAAAGGCGGTGCCTTAGAATTAGCAAGCGGCATATCAGGGATCTTTACAAAACCATATGAAGGTGTTCAAAAGGAAGGCGTCGCCGGTCTTTTCAAAGGTATCGGAAAGGGACTTTTAGGCGCAGTCACTTCCCCAGTGACTGCTGCCCTAAAAATTGGCACTTCGATCACGCAAGGGATCGAAGGCACAGTCATAAAAATTGGCAAAGGTGGTATTTCGCAACAAGGAAGAATTAGATTCCCACGTTATATTACGCCTGAAAATATTGTCGTTGCGTATGATGATAGTTTATCAGAAGCACGTTTAATATTAAATTCAATAAACGAAAAGAAATATTCAGGAGAAAACATTTTACTCTTTGAAGTCTTGCCTCAAAAAATTGCCGGAAAAGAGCCAATGGTAATAATCACTGAAAAGCGTCTTTTAGTTCTTGCCCGTGATAAAACCGTTATGATGAAAGCCAAACATACACAAATTAGCCACGGGCAGCTATTCGCAGAAAAAGATGGTCGTTATGTTTTGCAAATTGTGACAAAAGGAGGAAGAAAAATTGGATTTGAGAGTATAAATTATCCTATCATGGCCAAATGTGCAAGTTATTTCCCAGAATTAAAACAACAACCTGTAGTAGCCCGTAGATTGCCTGCGCCAGGAGTTTAAATAATCATTTTTTTAATTCATATTCATTTATTATTAAGTATGCATGCATATATAGGGGTTTTGGGGTTTTGGGGTTTTGGGGTTTTGGGG
>CAZHVS010000094.1:0-1017 GCA_964536015.1 uncultured Ignavibacteriaceae bacterium | reverse complement strand
CTTCCCTGTCAAGTAGACAGTTTGAAAGTAGAGTTTCCGTAGTGTTGGCAGAGGTATTCTGCCGGGGGCAAGTCGCCCAAAGAATCATGTGGCCGTATTTCGTTGTAGTCTAGCAGCCACCAATACGTTACCTCCCTTACTTCGGATAGGTTTCTGAAGAGATAAAGGCTCAAAACCTCATTGCGATACGTACGGTTGAATCGTTCGATATAGGCGTTTTGATTCGGCTCTCCCGGCTGGATATAGTGAATCATCATGCCGGCGAGCTCGGCCCAGGCAACAAAATCGCCGCTCAGGAACTCAGGGCCATTGTCGACCCTGAGGACATCCGGCAACCCTCGCTCCTGGCGAAGTCTCTCAAATACCCGGATGAGGCGGCGGCCTGTAAGAGACGTATCAATCTCGATGGCCAACCCTTCTCGGTTGAAGTCGTCGATTACGTTGAAGGTGCGGAAGGTCTTGACGCCTATCAGGGTATCGCTCATGAAATCGGCAGACCATACCTGATTCGGTTTCTGCGGTACGAACAAGGGCATCCTTACTCGTTGAGGCAGCCGTTTCTTTGCCCGGCGCTTCTGGTTAAGTTTAAGTTCGCAATACACGCGATAAACCCTTTTGTGGTTCCATCTATGGCCGGTCCGCCGCAGGGATTTGTAAGATTTCCAGAATCCCCAGCGTGGATGGTCTTTGATGACCTCGTTCAGCGCATCTATGACGACTTGATCCCGGTCTGATGCGCTGGCAGGCCGGTAGAAGGCCGCTCGGGACAGCCCAATGCAGCGACAGCTACGCTGCACTGACAACCGATGCTCGGTGATGAGATAGCAGACGGCTTCCCGTTTCTCGAACGGCCTCAGAGCTTTTTTTCGATCAGGTCTTTCAAGGCACGGTTTTCCATGGCAAGGTCGGCGTACATCCGTTTCAGCTTGCTCAGCTCGGCTTCGACTTCTTTCATGCGCTTGAGATCCGAAGCCTCCATGCCGCCATACTTCGATTTCCAGTTGTAGTAGGTGGCAT
>CAZHVS010000093.1:0-1028 GCA_964536015.1 uncultured Ignavibacteriaceae bacterium | reverse complement strand
TAGTTAAACTTCAGAATAAGGAGATAGGGTGGAAAGCCCGCGTTCCCCCAGAAACTCAGATCATCGGGAACCTCATGGCCAGCTGGCGGTTGACCAGCCCCGCCACGGCCACGACGCGGGCGGTGTGATCCTGCCGATGCTGGCGGTCGGTTTGAGCCAGGGCTTGGTAGCGGCGCAGGCGACCGATGCTGTTCTCGACCACGGTTCGGCGCTGCGAGAAGGCCCGGTTGTAGGCGATGTCTTCGGGAGGACGGGGATTGTGCTTGCCCCAGGGTTTCTTGCGCGGACAGGCGCCCAGCGGGTGCAGGTCTCGAATGCCTTGATAGCCCAGGTCGCCCAGGCAGCCCACGCCGGGCGGCAGGCGCTCGAGCAGCTGCGACTGCTTGAGCAGGTTCATGTCATGCTTTCGCCCTTCGATGCTGTCGGCCACGTGGACGATCTGCCCGGTGGTGTCATCGACCGCCACCTGGCTCTTGACCGTGTGGCTGCGCTTCTTGTGGCTGTACCACCGGTCGCGTTCGGTCGGGTCCTGGGGGCGCTGCACGCGCTGCTCGAAGCTGTCCACCACCACCGCCAGTTCCGGCGTATCCTGCAGCAATTGGTCCAGGCTGCGCCGCCGCTTGCGGCCCGGGTCGGGCAGGCGCATCGTGTCCCGGCCGGCTTGTTCCAACAGCGGCAGCACCCGCCCAATCACCCGGCTCACCGTCGAGTCGCTCACCCCGAACAGGTAGCCCAGCACCTCGTGGGTCGGATACTGTCGCAGCCACACTACCGTCAGCAGCACCTGGTCTCGTCCATTCAACTCGCTGTCCCGACCGCCCCCTATCGCCCGTTGTCGTCCTGGCCGTTCCAGGCGTGCCAGTTCCGCCGCGCCAAAGCGCGGCAGCACGTCGCTCAGCAGTCCCTCGAACTCATCGAGGCGCAGCCCGGTCATCTTCACAAACACCTGCGGATAGCGGTTGAGGTAGGGATAGCGCATGATCATGGCCTTAGTTTAGCATCCTTGGCCCTATTTTGAAGGTTATCTA
>CAZHVS010000092.1:0-1037 GCA_964536015.1 uncultured Ignavibacteriaceae bacterium | reverse complement strand
TGAGGAAAGGAAGGAATTAGTAAATAAGATTCGCACTGAGGAAAGACTAAAGGCAAATGTTCCTGCTAGCGCTGATTCTAAACAATATGTTGCTTGTCCCTGTGGAGTTCCAGTAAGAATAGATAATAGGAAAGTGCACATACAATCAAATGTTCACAAGGCTTGGTGGGATCCTTTAAAGGGACGAATAGCATTAAGATTGGCGAACATTGGTTTGGCACACGTGCACTGTAAGAGCATTCTCAATGATATTGTCGATGGGGCTTTTAAAATTGCAACATCTTTGCCCGAGGAAAACACTTTGGATGCAGAAATATTCAAATCTATGCAAAAACTTGATAAGTTAGCAAAAGACATGAATGTTTCTACTGAAGGCATGATAGAGCTTTTCTTATCATTAAGCGGAGATATGAATGATTTAGATCGATACTTAGAAGGAAAGAAAGTCAATCTCTGGAGCAAGCGTGAAGACGAAGCAATTAAATATCCTCATTCAGACAAGATTTGCTATGATAAGCTTCTAAAAAGTGAAGGAATTGAAGGAATTGAAAAAAGATTATCATTCCTTCCTCGCGCAAAGAATCTGGAACGATGTCTCCACAACGCTTATCATAAGATCAAAATGTTTTCATCATCACAAGCTGAAGACTTGAAAGAACAAATTCCTATTCCACCAAAGGATCAACAACAAGAAGAAATTATTGAAATCTCTGATTCAGAAGAAATCTCTGATAAGCCAATTGAGGTGGAACCAGATGTAGTAATGAAAATTCCTGACACTTCTTTGATGCAATGGTTGTACGTAAATGGTGATACAAAGAACGTTGATTTAACCAAAATCAATGGAAAAGGTACTAAAAGAATATCAAAGCTATGCGATGATGAGGTTATTCCGCTTCCTGATCCATCAAAGAAAGTTCCTCAAAAGTTATGTTTGAATACATTTGCCCTTTATGAAGAACCTAAGATAATTTCATTAGAAGAAGAAAAGTCGCCATCTTACAAACCAATACCTAAAGAAATGACAGATGAGCAAT
>CAZHVS010000091.1:0-1038 GCA_964536015.1 uncultured Ignavibacteriaceae bacterium | reverse complement strand
TTATTGCTGATATAGTCATTTGTAATAATTGTAATAATTGTAATAATTGTAATAAAAAACTTTCTATATACCGTATTTATTGAGGGTTTAATTATTGCAGTATTGTTGTGATTTTTAACATACCAATGTTGTATGCATTGCATAAGCAATGATTGTTTTTTTCCATTGGGGAGGCATTGTTTGTTTCATAAACACAGACTGCTTATTTTCTTTGTGTTATGAATTATCCTTGTTATTGTATCATATTCTGCCTGATAGTCTGCCATTGAAGCTTTTGAGTTTTTGCGATATGGTTTTATAAGGAAGCCTTTACAACCAAGCTTTGTAACAAATTGTATTTCAGCAGGGTCATCATCTATAAGCAACTGTCCTCCAATCTTTCTTATGTCTTTATACATTCCTTTGTTTAAGGGATCATAGTCTTCACGATAAATGAACTTTTCAAAATAATGATGTAAATTATGCAAAAGTAAAATTTCCTTTGCGCGGAGTTTGGTAGAATTTGTCCACAAATACAGATGAATATTTTTTTCTTTAAGGTTTTAAGAAAGTTGGTTATACCTGGCCTTACTGTAGAGCCAAATTCATCAATCAGTGTGTTATCCATATCAAATATTATATGTGTAATCATTATGCTGACTCCATAGTACACTTACACAACGACTATATGTTGACTGTACAGGTTTAATGTATAATGGCGGAGCATGGTAAAAAAGCAAATAAAAAATTTTTTGCCAATAAAAAACCATAGGGTCAGAGCCTATCATTTTGTGTAATAAATATTTGACAATCCTGAATAAAACTATATACAACCATCAGGATTATGGCTAATCTTTATGGTTGTAATTCAATGAATTCTGAAATATAAAACGAATAATAGTTTCCCAGCAGGAAGAAATAACGGATAAATTCCACAAGGGAAATATAATCTCCAAGAGCTATCGACCTTGCAAGGCTAAAGTCATATTTATATATTATACTGTTCCATCGTTACTATAAACAGGTGATTTATTACAATTTTTATTTGACACAATCCCT
>CAZHVS010000090.1:0-1080 GCA_964536015.1 uncultured Ignavibacteriaceae bacterium | reverse complement strand
CCACGGAACCGGTCACTTCGTCCTTCGCCGAAGCCTCCGGACCGTCGTCCTTGAACTCGATCTTCAATGCGTTGGCACTGGTCGCCTCGTCGTAGTCGCCGTCCGCGTCCGTTACCCTCTGAACCACACTGATCGCCGCCGAACCGCTCAGGAAGAGGGAGTCGTCATGGGCCGTACCCGTCCCGTCCGTCGCGTGCTCCAACGTCGCGTGCTGGGTCACCGTTACGGCGCCCGTCGAACCTTCGATCGAAATCGTAAAGGCCTTCGTACCGGAGGTGTTCCCGCCGGTCCAGCCCTCGTACTGAAAATCGGAAATCTTCACCAGCTTGATCTCGGAGGCTTCGCCGGACTGACCCGTCAACCACAGGCCCGTCGCCGCACCGTCCGTCGCCGACAACGTGTAGGTCACGCTGCCCGCACCGTCCTCACCGTAAACCGGGGTATCGAACAGAGCCGCAATCTCCGTCCCGGAAATCGTGACCGTATCCAGCCCGCCCGTCTCGTCCAAAACCACGGAACCGGTCACTTCGTCCTTCGCCGAAGCCTCCGGACCGTCGTCCTTGAAGGCAAATGCTTTTCCGATATTCAGCGTTTCCGAATCCGTGTCTCCATCTTTGTCTGTAATTGTAGCCGTTATGGTCACGGCGCCATCATTGATGGTGAGGGCTTCGTCCGGGTCGCTCGTGGGGTGCATGATCGCCCGAAGCTGATCCAGCGTCACGGTCCCGTTTCCCTCCTCAATGGTGATGGTGAAAACCAGATCACCAGAGGTCATCGTCCTTCCTTCGACTACGGAACCGTTCATCTTAACGATGATCTCTTGCTCCGTTGCCGTATCAACCAGGCCTGTCACACCGCCGTTGCCGATGCCCAGAGTGTAAACCGTCGAACCGGCACCGTCGGCACCATACGTGGAATCGAACAAGACGGAAAAATCCGCCGTGCTGTCCAATGCCAAGTTTGTTTCGTCCACCGCCAACTCCGAGAGCTCCGCTTCAGCGTTGGGATCGATGCTCGGCACGTCATCCACAATCTGGATGCTGAGAACGGCGGTTGCCATGTCACCGTCCGTGTCGGAAG
>CAZHVS010000089.1:0-1125 GCA_964536015.1 uncultured Ignavibacteriaceae bacterium | reverse complement strand
TAACTATTAATTATACCGAAATGGCGGTACACAATTCGGTCGTTATTTACGAATATTTTTCTCATTTATCTACCACTTTTTATTGCCAATAATTCTCTAAGTTATTTAATTATTTGTTTTTATAATAAATAAAATTATTTTTCAAAAGAAAATATTTCCGAAAATAATTCTCATCTATTTTCTTTTAATCTAATGGACTTCTAACACCAATGCCCCTATTGAGAACATGAGTGTATATCATGGTTGTTTTGACAGAATTATGACCCAGCAATTCCTGCACCGTTCTTATATCATAACCATTTTGTAATAGGTGCGTTGCAAAACTATGCCTTAAAGTATGCGGCGTTGCTTGTTTTGAAATCTCAGCCTTTCTAACAGCATTTTTAAACTCTTTTTGAAATGTGCTTATATGTAAGTGCACTCTAAAGTATTTTTTATTTTCTTTATCATAAACTAAAGACTTAGCCGGAAAAACATATTGCCATGGAAACTCTCTGCCCGAATTTGGATATTTTTTGTCAAGGGCATAAGGTAACGGTGCAAATATATTATTTTTCTTTTTATCTGCATTAAATAGGTTTTTAACTTTTCTAATATGTGTTTTTAAGTCAGGAATAATTTGTTCTGGTAAAACAGTTATTCGGTCTTTCTCTCCTTTGCCATCTCTAACTGTTATTGTTTTTAAATCAAAATCTACATCATTAACTCTCAGCTGAAGACATTCTCCCAGCCGCATTCCCGAACCGTACAACAACTTAGCAATAATCAAGTTTATACCTGATAAATTATTTAAAATATTGCGAACCTCTTCCTTGTTCAATACAACCGGCAGGTGTTTTTTTCTCTGTGCAAATTTTAATTTATCTATCCATCCCACATCTTTTTTCAAAATATTTTTATATAAATATAATATTCCCTGCAATGCCTGGTTTTGTGTGGATGAGGAAACGTGTCGTTTTGTTGTAAGATAATTTAGGTAATTTCTTATTTCTTCTGCACCAAGTTTTTCAGGATGAGTTTTATTGTTGAACAGTATAAACTTTTTTATCCACGCCACATAACTTTCTTCTGTCTTTGTGCTGTAGCGGTTAAAGCGTAGATTGTCTCTTACTTGTTCAAGCAGTT
>CAZHVS010000088.1:0-1128 GCA_964536015.1 uncultured Ignavibacteriaceae bacterium | reverse complement strand
AATTTGAGCTATAACTGGGGCGAGCTGCATCCCATTAGGAAAACCAAGTGCTAAGTTTGAATTTAAAATTTGTTTCTTTGCTTTATTTGATTCACTTTTTTCGCGCTTTAAAAAGTCTGAATTTTCATGTTCTGTGAGACTCGAAATTAGTTTTACCGGTTCTAAAATTTTTTCTTCCTCATTCCTTATTATTTCTGCGCCTACTTGCTCTGCATTTTTCTTTTTTTCATTCATCGAATCTTCATATAATTTGGCTAAATCGCTTTGTTTTTGTTCAATTGCCTCATCAATAGGTAATTTTTTCAATTTATTCATAGTTTTAGGCAGCCCACCATAAGAAATTAATAATTTTGCACATTGTAATGAAGTTTTTTTCTTATTTCGGGCAAGATAATGAAATCCAGTATCCCCGGTGATATTATTTTGTTCATTAGGATTTGCATGATTTTTTAGCAGAACTTCAAGTGTAAGCGGATATCCTTGTTCGCATGCTTTGAGTAAAGGTGTGTAACCAGAATTATCAATTTCGCTCAATTTTACGTTTTTATCTAATAATAACGATATAATATCTGCATTATCAGCATTAGAATTGAGAGCATAAAATAAGGCATTTCTGCCAAACTTATCTTTATGATCAATATTTACCGACTTTTCTAATATCCATTGAACTAATGGATAATCGCCTTTTTGGGCTGCTAAAAGTAAAGGAGTAGCACCTGAATTTTGATAAAAATATATGAAAAAATACTATCATCTTCTGCATTTAAAGAAGCACCTTTTGCAAAAAGCATTTGAATTCCTTGAAAATTATCAGGAGATCTTCTTAAATTTTTAATTGCATATAAAAGTGCCCAATTAGTGGTAATTTGAAATGCACTCAAATCATCTCCCGGAAAATCCCTTTCCAAATTCTCAAAATCTCCAGCCTTCACATATTTTTGTATTATCATACTTTTTTGCATCTCCGAAATTTGAGGACCTGCTTGAGGTATATTTTTTTGCATTAAATTCAAATTATTAAGTTTATTTAATATTCGACATTAAATATATTTTCCATAATTTTTACATATAAATTTATGTACATTTATTTTTGGGGTTTTGGGGTTTTGGGGTTTTGGGGTTTTGGGG
>CAZHVS010000087.1:0-1132 GCA_964536015.1 uncultured Ignavibacteriaceae bacterium | reverse complement strand
GTCATGGTAGCCTTTGTCTTGAGCCTGATCTGGCGCCAGATGGGATCGGTGATGGAGGCCATCCGTGAGCTGAACCGGCGATGCATTCTGTGGGCTCAGCCAACGGTGGTCTCGCAGCAAGCGGTGTCGGAACGGCTGCGCACCTTCCCGGCCGAGCTTTTCCGGCGGATATTGATGGAAGTGCTGCCCCAGATGCAGGCCCGCTGGCAAGAACGGAAGCGCCCACAGGCGCAAGTGATCGGCTGGTGTCTGCAGCACTTCTCGGGGGTGTACATCTTGGATGGATCGACGCTGGATGTGCTGCTGCGCAAGGTGGGCTTGTTGCGGGACGGAGATGGACCGGTTTTGGCTGGCAGAATGGCCAGTGTGCTGGATGCGGCCTCGCTGCTGCCCAGGCAAGTTTGGTACGAAGAAGACAGCCATACGCATGATCAGGTGTTTTGGGAGCGCGCCATAGCTTGTTTGCCCGAAAAAGCCCTGCTGTTGTTTGATCTGGGCTTCGTCAACTACACCTGGTTTGATTTCCTGACCGACAAAGTCCTGTCTTTTGTCACCCGCTGCAAAAGTAATGCCGTCATCCAGGTCGATCAGGTGTTGCATGCCAGCGCCCAACTGCATGACTCGCTGATTTGGTTGGGTGGCCCGCAGAAACGCTGTCGTCACCGTATGCGTCTGGTAGAAGTCGAGTACAAAGGCCGCTGGTTTCGCTATTTGACCAACGTGCTTGACCCGCACGTGCTCCCCCCAGCCGGGGTGGCCCAACTGTACCAGCAAAGATGGCGCATCGAAGATGCCTTCAATGTCGCCAAACGCCTGCTTGGTTTGGCTTACTTTTGGGTTGGTTCGATCAACGGTGTCCAGGTTCAGGTGTGGGCCACCTGGTTGCTCTACTCCGTTCTGGTAGATTTGAGCGACTGTGTCGCTGAAGCCTTGAACCGCCCCTTCGAAGACATCTCGATGGAGATGGTCTTCAAAGGCCTGTATCACTTTACCCAGGAAAAGAAACTGGGTAGAGCTTCCGACCCGGTGGCTTTTCTGGCTCAGGAAGCCAAATTCTATGGCGTTCTCAAGCATCGTAACCATCCAAAATCGACCTTGACACTTCCGTGACTACCTTAACTTGTAACCAATG
>CAZHVS010000086.1:0-1144 GCA_964536015.1 uncultured Ignavibacteriaceae bacterium | reverse complement strand
AAATGGGTGAATGCGCTGAAAGAAGCTATTGGCTATTCTAATCTTTCTGATTATTATGAATTAAAAGAACCATTAGGAAAAGGGAAATTTGGCTTAGTTCGCGCTGCTATTCATAAGCAAACTGGAACGAGGGTAGCTGTAAAAGTTATTAAAAAAGCTAAATTAACAATCGAAGATTTAGATTTAGCAAAGCGTGAGATAGAAATTTTGAAGGTATGCCAACACCCAAATATTATAAAGCTACTTGACACTTTTGAGAACCCGGATTACATTTACATCGTTATGGAATTATTACAAGGTGGTGATTTGTACGAATATTTAAATAAACGAGATTTTATTGTAAATGAAGCAAGAGCTAGAAGTATTATCCATCCGCTGGCTACTGCCTTATTCTATTTACATTCTTATGGAATTGTACATCGTGATATTAAGCTGGATAATATTTTGATGACTGATGATACTGCTGAAAGTGATGTAAAATTAGTTGATTTTGGCTTATCAAAAATGATTGGACCAAATGAAAATTGTACAGAACCATTTGGAACATTTGGATATGCAGCGCCTGAAGTTCTCCAAGGAAAACCTTATAATAAGGCAGTTGATATCTGGGGTCTTGGAGTAGTCTTATTTATTTTGCTTGTCGGACATGCTCCTTTTGAAGAGGAGTCTGAAGAACGTCTCGCTATGTATTTTTTATAAAACGAATATTTAAAAAGGGAGACCATTCATAAGGAGCCAGATTATTCAGAAGTTGAATGGCTAAAAATTTCCTTAGAAGCAAAAGACTGTGTTCAGCGTATTTTTCATAATGCATAAGTTTTGTAGGTATGTTGACTAAAGATCCAAAGAAAAGAATGACATTAAGTGAATTATTGAAACACCCTTGGATAACAATGAATTGCAAAGATGTACGTGAAATGCGTGAAACTGCAACTTGTGAAAAGGCGTTTAGAATGAATGCGCTCCCAAAGCCTATTTCCATTGATAGTGTCAAAGGGAAGTAAAGAATATGTGAGTATGTAAAAATGTCTATTAGAAACTTTATCTAATGATTCAATAATGTTAATACTATTCTAAGTCCTTTATTAATTTAACATATGTGCATAATGGGGTTTTGGGGTTTTGGGGTTTTGGGGTTTTGGGG
>CAZHVS010000085.1:0-1174 GCA_964536015.1 uncultured Ignavibacteriaceae bacterium | reverse complement strand
CTGAAACCGAGCCAATGATTGAAAAAGTTTTTGGACTTTTTAAACTTCTCAAAGCGAAAGATGCCTTTACTGAACATCATAAAGTATTTTTAATAATTCGCTAAATTATAAGGATTTATACGCGATGAGGCTATTACAAAGAAGTTCAGTATCAGATGCGGCTGAAGACATGCTGATTTCAAAAATGAAAATTGAGCTCGGTGCCCAGCATGTTGCTAAATATTTGCAAATGGGAATGGATATGAAAAACTCTAGAGATCAAGCTGAGCAATTCAGAGGATTAGCGCATCAAGGAATTGTTAGTGGTGTTGAACTAACTTCTAGAATTTTAACTAGTGGTTTATGGGGAAGTGAGCAAAATGTAAAATGCAAATTACCACCTGAATTAGGATCTTGTTGTACTGCCTTTGAAGATTTCTATAAGAAAATACATGTAGGACGACATTTGGTGTGGAATGCTGGTTTGGGAGATTGTGAAATAAAAACAAATGGATTTAGTAAAACTTATACATTTGTTGTAACGGTATATCAAGCATCAATATTATCATTATTTAATTTGCAACCAACTTATACATTTGCGGAGCTTATGGATGCTACGCAATTACCACAAGAGATTTTATCAAAGCAGATGTTCAATTTGACGAACCCGAGAATGGGAAAACTGTTGGCGAAGGCAAATTTGAAGACACCGAATTTTACGACTGATGAAAAAGTTACACTTAATGTGAGTTTTGCTTCTACAAGCTTGAGACTATCATTTATTCCAGCACCAGCTAAAAAGAAAGGAGAAGATCATAAGAAAGAATATGATGAAGAATTAAAGGAAATTAATAAGCAACGTTCTGCTATTTTGCAAGCGACAATAGTAAAAATAATGAAAGGACGTAGAACTGAGAGTCACAATGAATTGATAGCAGAGGTAATAAAATTAATTAATTCATTTAAGCCAGATCCTCCTATGATTAAGCAAAATATCGAATGGCTGATTGAAAGTGATTATTTGATGAGAGATGAGAAAGACAAGTATTTTTAAATATGATTAAAAAAAATAGGAGCAAGTACATATATAAGCCATAAGAAATTCAATTTAACTAAACATACTTCATTATTCAACGTTCATTTATTATGCTATATTTTTGGGGTTTTGGGGTTTTGGGGTTTTGGGGTTTTGGGG
>CAZHVS010000084.1:0-1177 GCA_964536015.1 uncultured Ignavibacteriaceae bacterium | reverse complement strand
AAATTTCACCAGGGACAACGACGAATGCAAAAATAAAAAAACAAGTCCTTTTATATAAAAATGCTGGACTTTTAGCGAATGCGAGTAGTCCGTTTTTGATAAAAGTTAGTCAAGCTGCTGGAAAATGCTTAGCAGCATCAAATTCAAATCCAAATATTCATAGGAAAATCAATATTAGCTAAATTTTTTCTTTGATAACATATTTTTTATACTATTCCATTATATATTAAAGTGTGTATTTGTTTATATAAATACGAAATATATAAAAAGCTGGGAAAATAGAAGGTTATTTCTTAGCTTTTTTCTCATCTTTTTTAGCCTCTTCTTTTTTCGCTTCATCTTTTTTCGCTTCCTTTTTTTCTTTCTTTTTCCCTTCTTTTTTATCCTCTTTTTTCTCATCTTTTTTCTCCTCGTCTTTTTTTGCTTCTTTTTTAGCATCTTTTTTATCTTTTTTCTTAACTTCTTTCTTTTCTTCAGGTTGCGGTTCTTCTTTTTTAGTTTCTTTTTTACCTTTCTTGCCTTTTGCGCCCTTCTCAACCTTCTCTTCCTCTTCTTTTTTTTCTTCTTTTTTCTCGTCCTCGCCTTCCTTTTTCTTTGCTTTTTCTGCTAATTCTTTCTATTTTTTGAATAAGATTAGTCAAAAATACAGCTCTAGCAATTCTTTCCTTTCTCTTTTGCTCTTCCTCAGCCTCTTTTTTAGCTTTTTCTTCCTCTTTTTTCTTTTCTTTTTCAAGTTCACGTTGCTTTATTCTTTCTTGTAATTCCTTACGTTTCATAACTTTCCACTTTTTCTCAAATTTAAGTACCGTCAAAGCCGCAAATTCGAACACATTATTTGTGGGCAAACCATATTTGCATAAACATCTTAACAAATCTTAATTTTATGATGTTTTATAAAAATACATTCGTAAGCATCAACTATGCCAGTTTCCTTTAATTTTGCAGAGTCTTTTATATTTTCTTCATAAGTAAAATTTACAATATTCCGCTGTTTTCTTGGTTGGGCTAGCGGCAGCTCCCGCTGGTGCTGCCGTTGACTCCTTATGTGATCCGTCGTCGCTCATTTTTTTATTTTATTATTGTAACCGCCTGGATTGTTTAAATATACAATAAAAAATGTTAAGGTATATTGCATGATATAGGGGTTTTGGGGTTTTGGGGTTTTGGGGTTTTGGGG
>CAZHVS010000083.1:0-1182 GCA_964536015.1 uncultured Ignavibacteriaceae bacterium | reverse complement strand
CCCCAAAACCCCAAAACCCCAAAACCCCAAAACCCCTTAAAATGCAATCTAATATAAAGCAATATGATGGTGCGAATATTATTCATATCAAAATTATTATCGAACCATAAAAATGCGCGGAACCGCATTTATTCGTTTCTTCTTATTTTCACTGCTTCTGCTAGTTGAATCTCAAAGCAACCGTACAATTTCAGACGTCTACGTGAACTTGCCTGCAACTTGCGCAGAATGCCGGAAAGTGAAATATGAACTTACTGCTCATAATGGATGCTATTCATGGCTCACACTGAATCCTCAAATCATTTCCTTAGAACAATTTATGGATACGCCAGATTGTTTTAATCATGCCATAATTTCGCCTGTGGTTTCAAGACCAATAAAGACAGTAGTCATAATAAAGGCCACAGATTCAGTCACAAAAGATGCACTCATAAGTCAAGTGAAAGTATCCCGCCTTGCTGAAATAAGGATTCTCACTAATTTCAAGACTCTTGATGTTGAAGATGTACAAAAATTATATATCCAAGCTTTTGATGATAGCAATAACGTAATTAGCTCAGTGGAAGGACTAAGATTTGAATGGAAAATTGAAACCAATCAACATTGTCTTAAGGTTATTTCTTCAAAAGATGCGAATTATGAAAATACACCCGCCAGACTTGATATGGAAGCAAAAAGATTCCAGACTGATCTTATTATTGTTAAAGGTGTTCATACTGGTGTAGTCAAGGTTTCAGCCCGTATCCTTGAGAAAGATTACGAGATTGTTAAAAAGGCCGAAATTTCTCTATTTGTCATAGAGCCTTTCTTCTTAATACCAGACAAACCTGTTTACTTACTTACCAACTCAGATTTCCCATACAAGATTGGTAAAGGAAAACGCGATATTAAAGGTCGTCAAGCTGCGAAATACATTGAAGTTAAGCTCCCTGATTCTCAGTATCATTTCATCCCCGGAGATGCTAAAATGCTAGGTGTAGTTGATACTGGAATAGTTCATACTAAGGATATAATAGGAGAAGTGCTAGTTCGTGTTGAAGATACGACGCTTGTTAATAACACAGTGGAAGGACTTATTATAATAGTTGAACCTGAAGTCGTAGATCTTCATATTCGTGATGTTAGTGTTCAGGTGAAAGCTGGAGTACCTTTAGAGGCGCTTTTACAAACAAATGATTTTTG
>CAZHVS010000082.1:0-1188 GCA_964536015.1 uncultured Ignavibacteriaceae bacterium | reverse complement strand
GAACTCCTTAACACTGACGGTGTCATGTTAATTCCAGTATTCTCAATATTGGAAAATATTCAAGGAACCTTAAACATTGTTGGACCCAATGCTGAGACTCTCGCTAAGGATTACTTACCTTACCTCACTGATGATGATAAGAAATATATTAGAAACACTTATTTCACTCCAAGAAGATATGAAAAGGATCCCGCCAGCAAGCCTAATCTAACTGCATCTGAGAATGTCACTAGACTCATTAACTACTACACTCAAAATATTGAACAACCAATCATTAAGAGCTTCGTATACTGCGTTGGCTTAATCAAGGGAAATCCTCAACTTGCCGGATTAGGTGGAAGAATTATAGCTTCCGCAGGAAAGGATGCAAAAATGGACAACATTCGTAAGAAGGATGTCGTCAATGACGATAAAATGAAAGTGATGCAAACATGCGAAATGAACCGCGTCTTTATCAAGCAAAGTGGTAGTTGCACCAATGATACCAATTGCTTCGTATGTTATGTATCTAAGGGTGAAATCAAACAAATCAATCTTACAGCCGGAGAACCAATTGCCGATATTGATAAGCTTATAGAAAACATGAGACGTACTGAAAAGTTGGCCGGAAAGGTTGATATTACCGAAATGGAACCTTACAATGATGAGGAAGCAATGGAAGTCGCTAAATGCCCAAGATTAATTTCTGCTCGTACTAAGCTCTGTGTTCCTATTGATATCCAACAAACACTCAATTTGCTAGTTCTTGAACAACCAGCAGCTTTTAATGAAAAGAAGCTTGGAAAAGAAATGATGCAAAGATCAATGAATAAGAAGAAATTCCAAGAAAGTGCTGATGTAGTAATGAAAAAGAAGGACAAAAATTCAAGACTTTTGCTCACAGATGAAGGTGATATGGAATATGAAGAAAGCACTTCTGGTGTCGATACGATGAGCGTTAGAACTGGCTTGAATACTGAAGTAAAAGTTGATGTTGATATGATTAAGCCAGTTACTAGCTCAGGATTAACATATAACTTGCTTCTTGCCATTCTCTTACTTGGCATGATATTTGTTATGTAAATCCTTAACTTTATTATTCATTATTAATACTTATGGTTTTTTATATTTTCATATATTGTATTTATAGTTTATGTATTTGTGCATATAGTAGGGGTTTTGGGGTTTTGGGGTTTTGGGGTTTTGGGG
>CAZHVS010000081.1:0-1191 GCA_964536015.1 uncultured Ignavibacteriaceae bacterium | reverse complement strand
GCGATTTCATGTTTTTCAAAATACAAATCATGCGAAAATACTGGTCCAAACTCAAGTCCATCGAAAAGACAAGTAGAAATACAGCCAAAAAGACCACTGCAAAAACAAGAACAAAATATTGATGATATTTTTGATGAAGATGAATTAGATGCTATGATAAATTGTAATATTGGACAGCAAAATAATGAAGAAAATGAAAAAAGTGGATTTTTAAAACGTAAAACCAAATCCGTTGCAGACCCTAATATTACCCAATATAATTCTGAATTTGAAGCTACTAAAGTACCTTTACAGCCAAAAATGATGAAAATGACAAATTATGCTAATTTCCCTTCAAATTTTATCCCTTCGCATAATTTTAAAGAACCTATTTCTGTTAGTAAAAGATTTATTTATGAGTCTAAAATATGGAATATAAAAAAGCAAGATTATGCAAATAAAAATCTTCAGATATTTTCCAAAGTGCGCAGGCCGTATAATACTGCAGATTTTAGTAAGAAAAATAATGAAACGGATTCAAAATCTTGTAAAGGAATTTTGTTTAATCCGACTGTAAAATTAATTAACAGGATCAATGGGGAAAGCCATTTACCCAAAACTGCTTATTCAAAATTTAGACCTTATAATAGTAGTACAAATCCACATAATATAAAGCAAAACAATGAGCAAATTCCTTTAAACTCGGTAGAAAAATGTCGCAGATTTTATTCACAAAAAAATGAACTAGCATATACAAATAAATCTTTTGGTTTGTCAGCACAAAAATCAAGAATAAAAAATAATCATTCAACATCTGTAAATGAGGGGGTTCCAGGAAAAGGTTGCATACGATCTCCGAAGGAGACCGGTTTTCAGAATTTTGCAAAAACTTTGGATAAACGAAAAATAAATGGATTAATAGGTACTCAAGAGCTTACACGGATGGTACTTTATAGGACAAAAAATTATTCAGACGCCATAGCAGGATTAGGAAAATTTTACCAATATGAACAAATTCAAAATTATAATTTTGTTTCTATGAAAGAAAGTACACCGTTGGCAAGATCAAGTTATAAAGAGGGTAATATTAAATTTATTAAGGAAAAATGCAGGTATATAGGTATGTCTCAATAATTGTAATTTTACTCTTTAATAAATACCACATACTTTTATGCATTTTATAGGGGTTTTGGGGTTTTGGGGTTTTGGGGG
>CAZHVS010000080.1:0-1197 GCA_964536015.1 uncultured Ignavibacteriaceae bacterium | reverse complement strand
AAAAGATCTTATAACTTTTACAACATTCGCCGCAGGTCCGGCAGTCTTCAGGGTTAATCCTCGGAGAGAAGTTCATCTGGAACGCTCCATGTTAAATCGCAGAGTCTGACCGAGATCCAGGCTCCCTTCTCGAAATGTCCATAAATCTCGATGTTTCCTGCTTCGATACATTTTTGCCGGAGCTCTTCCATATATGGAGCAAGACCCCCGATAGCTGCGAGGACTCCATCCAGGACGCCAGGGATCCAGGCTCCTTTCTCGAAATGTCCATTAAGATTCATCTCGATCACCATCTTAAAATCTGGGCTTCCAGCCCTTCATCTGGAATACGGTGATATTCTTTCATAACCTTTTCCAGGGCTTCTCCTGTGGGAGGATCTATCCCGTCAGCCTTCACCGTCAGGATAACGAACCGGGAGGACCAGGGATATTTCCCGAAGGAGTATTTTATCCCGTCTGGGTAGAGAACCACATTAAGAACGGCGTGGAGGGAATAGGGTCCGAACCTGAACGACCAGGGAGATTTATACGGAACACCCTCCCAGCCATGAAAGGAGATCTCGTCTCCAGGCTTAAACTTCCTCCCAGGGCGAATAGTCTGGCGAATCGTTCCATCCTGGACGCCCTGGATCTTCGGTCCATAAGTCAGGGGAAGCCAGTATCTTTTCTTCACCATACTTCCCTCTCCTCCAGAGTGCCAAAGAGGGGATACCGGACCCAGGGAGCCCGACATCTGTTAGGACGGAACACTACGATACAGGAAGGGAATGGAGCTGGACCAGAGGATACGCCCTGGTATTTCACCCTCCCTCGTATGAACTGGATGGAGTCGGCCTTCATAACGTAATTATGCCACCATTCCGTATCGCTGGATACTTTCAGGAGCAGGCAGGAGATCACGTCCTGGAACGATTCCTCATAGGCCTTTCGGACCCATTTCCCCACGTCCCGACCATAGGGAGGATTACAGAAGACCAGTGTCTTTTCTGGAGCCCTGATATTCCAGGGAAGGGAGAGCCCGTCCTGGTCCTGGGTATAATAGACAGGAGCCTTCGCATTCTCGGGCGTTGCTGCTGGGTCCAGGTCGAAGGCTGTCCTGGATGAATGCTGGAGCAGCTTCTTAATAATCCAGTCTGGCGTCCCATGCTCTTTCGAGTCCAGGGTCTTCAGGGCGATTCCTTCAGTCATTCGGCTCGG
>CAZHVS010000079.1:0-1205 GCA_964536015.1 uncultured Ignavibacteriaceae bacterium | reverse complement strand
TGTAAGCCTCCCTATTTTTCGGGCCATTCAAAATTAGACACTTTTACTTCAGTTTCACCCATCATTTGATTCGGTGTTTTGTCATCCAAGGAGTCATGAGGACGATGGTAGTTGTAATCGATTGTATATTCCTTGACCATTTGCTTGACTTCTGATAGAGACCTGAACACGTAGGCATTCAGTAATTCTCGTCGTATACTTCCATTAAACCGTTCAATATATCCATTCTGCATAGGTTTTCCAGGCTGGATGAACACCAACTGGATCTCGTGAAGCTTGCACCAATGATCGAATTTATCGCAGATGAACTCCGGTCCATTATCCACCCGGATCATCTTGGGAAGAGTTCTATAAAGACTTATATTTTCAAGAGTCCGGATAACCCGGGAAGAAGGAAGGGAAGTATCGACATCGATGGCCAGTATTTCTCTGTTAAAGTCATCGATAATGTTCAATAAACGGTATTTGCGGCCATCCCAAAGACTATCTGACATAAAGTCGATACTCCATACCTGGTTAACAGATGTAGGCTGGAATAAGGCCTGTTTTACCCTTGCCGGTAACCTTTTCTTTGCCCTACGGCGGATATTGAGTTTCATTTCAGTGTACACGCGATATACCCTCTTGTGGTTCCACAGGTGTCCCTGTAGCCTTAATCGCTTAAAGCTTTTATCAAATCCGATACAGGGATGCTTGGTCACCATTTCATCCAGAGCATTGATAATAGCCGAATCATCTTTCGGTTTAGGTTGATATTGGTACGAGCTTCTTGGCAATTTAACTGCTTTACATGCCTGACGAACGCTTAGCTTATGGTCTTCAACCAGAAAACAAGCTGCTTCTCTTCGATCATCAGGCGTTACAATTTTTTTGAGATCAGGTCTTTGAGCGCATAATTTTCAAGGCTTATGTCAGCGAACATCTTTTTTAACCTGGCGTTTTCGGCTTCAAGTTCTTTCAGCCGTTTAAGCTCCCGAACCGTCATTCCACCGTATTTTGCCTTCCAGTTATAAAATGTCTGTTCACTTATTCCATACTCCCGGCAGAGATCAATCGTTTTTATCCCCGCCTCGTGTTTCTTCAGAATCGACACAATCTGTGCTTCTGAAAAGCGAGACTTCTTCATAGATTTTTTTCGACATTTAAAATTAAACTTTTTCTAATTTGTGCTAATTTTAAATGGCCGAAGTTCGGGGAGGCTTACA
>CAZHVS010000078.1:0-1214 GCA_964536015.1 uncultured Ignavibacteriaceae bacterium | reverse complement strand
CAGGGCTTTTCAATGCTCTAAGGAAGTGTTACAAAAGAAGCAGGAGTGAGCGATGGAACGAGAAATACCTGCAGAGAGCTTATTAGGGCGAATGAAAAGCGTGCGGGATCCGCGTCGACGAGAGGGGCGGATCTATCCGTTGTGGAGCATTCTGGGGATGCTGATACTGGCCGCGATCAATGGACAAAAGACTCTCCGCGCCATGTGGTTATGGGGAGTGGAGCATTGGAGTGTGATCTCGCGTCCGTTGGGGTTCACTGGGCAAGCACATCCACCTACGTATGGAACCGTGTGGTATGTGCTGAGGAAATTAGAGCAAGACGCTTTGCAGCGGCCACTGGGGGAATGGGGGCAAGCCATCAGCCAGGCAGAGGGTGAGGGCTGGAGTGTGGATGGGAAGGTACTGCGGGGTAGCCGGCGGCTTGACCCGGCAGAAGCAGCTATACAAGTGATTACGATGGCAGCCCAGACCCTGAAAACGGTAGTGGGACAACAATCCGTACAGGGGGGTAATCAGGTGGCCGCCACTGTGGAACTACTAAAAGCCATTCCGCTGAATGGCGAGCTGGTCACGGCTGATGCCGGTCTATTGCGCAAGCGGGTGGCACAGACTATCCTCGACCAGGGCGGTGATTACCTGGGGGCGGTGAAAGGCAATGAGGCGGAACTAAAACAAGCGGTAGATGAATGGCTCACCGATCAGTTTTCCCCCCCTGGGTCGGGATCGTCCAGCGCACCTGATCGAGTACACTAAAGGGCACGGTCGCATCGAGTGCCGGGAAGTATGGGTGGCACCCGCAGGGGAATTGAGCCACTATCTCGAACAGGAACTGCATTGGCCGCAGGTGCGTTGGGTGGGCTGGACCCGCCGATCGCGCAAGCGGCTACGAGATACCCAGTGGCGTAGCCAAGAGACCATGGCCTGGGTCAGTAGCTGGCGGGTGGAACCGCTGGATCTCCAGCGCTTGGCGCAAGCGCTCCGCCATCATTGGACCATCGAGAATGGCATTTTCTATGTGCGAGATGTCAGTTATGGCGAAGATCGGAATCATGCGCGCATCACCGGCCCCGCACTCTCCATGATCCGCAACACCGCCATTTCCCTCATTCGCCGGGAAGGCTACCCCTATATGACCGATGCTTGGTGCGCCATCTCCGCCATGCCTGATTTTGGGCTCTCCCTTCTCCTTAAATGAAAGCATTGAAAAGCCCTG
>CAZHVS010000077.1:0-1217 GCA_964536015.1 uncultured Ignavibacteriaceae bacterium | reverse complement strand
AATAGGTTTCTGCTGCCGCTGTATATATGGTCAATGATGTCTAAGGTCAGAGTCTTTCCCATTCTTCTTGGCCTCACGAACATGATGAATTTATTGACATTTCGTATGAGATTGACGATTAGCTGAGTCTTGTCCACATAAATTGCTTTCCCATGAGCAAATTCTGAGAAATCTGATCCTCCTGCGATGATTGGGACTAGCTGTCCTTTTTGTATAAGAGCGCCGGCTGCATTTCCACCGACTAGTGTATTTCCAGAATCCTTGGTCACAGTCGAGAAAAATCTGAAATTCATTAGTGGTCCGAGTGAGCTTCGAGGAAATCCAAGGTAATTCTATTAAGCTTGATTGAAAAATAGCTTACTGGGCTCATCATAGCCTTTCTATAAAGAGTTGCTGATGCAATTCTCATTGCAATTCTTAATATAATTTATCCAATGTGTATCCATTTATATTGACGTCACTCGATTTTTTAAGGGTAATTTACCATTTGTTTAAAATTATACCCCTTTTTCACAGTGGTTATTCAATTATTAAGGGTATTTATCGAATATGAATTAAATCGTGTGATTATTATTTGATATTATAGACAGCATTTTTTATGCTATAGAATTCATCAAGACAGCGCATTAAATCATATTTGTAATCCCATTGCATTGTGTCATTTGCTTGTATTGTATACAATCTGATCAAAAGTCGATCGTTTTCTGGGGTTTTGAGGTTCTGGAAGAATAGCATTCAGCATGTTCACTTTTACATATGCTTTCTCTAAGTATGGGGTTTTGGGGTTTTATGGTGTGGCTTCCAAGAGGTATAAGCATATGAATATAGCCTTGGATGGGGATCTTCTATGTTTTAAATACTCTCACTTTTATAAGATGAATATGGCAAAAGAAGATGAAAAAAATTATCAATAATGAGAAATGTAATAAATGTGAAAGGCTTTACAATTACACCTCTAAATAAATACAAAATATGAATCAAAACGGGTTAAGTTTATGATGCAAGTGAAACTTGTTAAAATCTATTGCCGCTTCTTTGGAAGAATGAGGAATAGATGAAAGCTGATACAAATAAACTGGAGGATTGGATTTTGGTATTGTATATCTTGAACGAATGCGATAAACTTCATATGGAGCAAAGATGTTGAAACGCTGTAAAATTTTTTGGAGTCCAATAGTTCGCTCCTCATGATGCAATGCTTTCTTAATTTCTATTTT
>CAZHVS010000076.1:0-1253 GCA_964536015.1 uncultured Ignavibacteriaceae bacterium | reverse complement strand
TTTTTAATCTCCTCAGAAGCTGATTCGCCTACCATTCCTTCTTCAATAATTTCTTGTTTTACTTCCGAAAATTTCTCCGAATTACTGTCTCCATAAGAAATCATCTTTTCACTTGCTTGATTTTTTTCTTCTAATAAATTTTCTTTATTCAATTCCTCCTGGAGAAATTCTAGCGGTCTAAATAACTTTAATCTGGCGCGACGAATATTCTCTTTTTCTTTATCCGTCATTTGCTATTATCTATGGTTAATTGAAATTAATAAAATTTCACGAAAAAGCGTGAGAAAATTGTATTCAAAATTTATTAGAAAAGGCAAGAATTAATAAAAATTCATATTAGAGAAACAAAGAAGTAATTTGAGTTATGCAAGCACTTAAATATAAATGAATTATGAAATAATTGAATAAAAAATGGATTATAAAATAAATGAATAAAAAATGGTTTATGAAATAAATGAATAAAAAATGAAATGCACTAAAACATTCATTTTTCCTGATTATTCACAAAATGAATGAATAATTTTTGGATTACGCAATAATTGAATAAAAAACGAAACGAAAAATATTCATGCAATTATTTCGTAGTTTACGGTATACCCCAAAACCCCAAAACCCCAAAACCCCCAAAACAAAAAACCACACAAAATTACAATGAATCTTATTCGTAAAATCATTAAAAAATAAATATGCATAATAAGCCTTATTTTTAATAAACTTTAATTTCATTATATTTTAATGAAATTTCATTAAAAATAAAATGTTAAAAGTTCAGCTAAAGGTCCAATCTAAACCTCAATATCTCAAAATCTGTTGAGAATTAGATCTTGGGGTTCCATTTTCTGACCCACCCCCATGAATAGAACAATTTATGTTTTTATAATCAATTTGCCCCGGGGCAACCCTAAAGTCGTATTTTGATTGGCTAATCTTGGCCATATTAAAATAAATGACACGTAAATACATTAAGAAATGGCAAAGTGGACCTTGTTCATTTATTTATACAAGATCAACAAAAGATAGACGAAAAGGTGATAAATGTCTAAGAAAAGGTCGTAAAGTTATCAAAATCTTGTTTAATGGTCAAAGAATTGAAGAAACATTCCGATGCTATCGACATTCTCACATTGGGGAAAATCAAGATTTGGAGGCCGTTAAATGGATTTTGGATCAACTCTTAAACTTAAAGAAAGGACAGATTTTGGATGATAAATTCACAGAAGCAGTAATTTCTAAGCAAAATGAACTTAAATTAA
>CAZHVS010000075.1:0-1294 GCA_964536015.1 uncultured Ignavibacteriaceae bacterium | reverse complement strand
TGGAGTGATACGATAAAAGTGCAGTGATAAAACACCCTCAGATGATAAAATGGAATCTGAGGAGGACGAGCACATGAGCAAGTATGACAAGCAGTTCAAAGAGGAAGCGGTGAGGTTGGCAAAGGAAATCGGCTCAAGGAAAGCGGCAGAACAGCTGGGTATCCCTTTCTACACACTGATCGATTGGCGCAGCGCGCGCAGGCAACACGGAGACAACGCGTACGTGGGCAGCGGCCATTCATACGCTGATGCCGGCAAGAGCCCGCGAGAAATAGAACTGGAACGGGAGAACGCGGAGCTGCGGCGTGCCAATGAGATACTCAAGGATGCTCTCGGTTTTTTCGCCAAAGACCGGAAGAGGTAAGACCTAAGCGGCTGTATGGATATATCCAGGCCAGCCGAAAGCGCTGGGACGTACAGGAACTGTGCCGGGTACTGCGGGTGAGCGAATCCGGATACTACCGTAGCCGGAAGGCCGGGGAAACAGGCTGTCGCCGGGAACATCTTCTGGTCAGGATCAAAGGAATCATCGGGCAATACCCGGACAATGAGAATTATGGAGCGCGGCGGGTACATCTGGGGCTGAAGCAAGAGGGAGAGACGGTGAGTTACAGCACTGTGTATCGGGTAATGAAGGAAAATGGTCTGCTTAAGAAAGCCAAGCGTCATCCAAACGGCATTACACGGGAGGATGCCGCCGCTCAGAAGAGCGATAACCTGATTGACCGGGACTTTACGGCGGACACGCCGAACAGGAAGTGGCTTTCGGACATTACCGAGGTATCATGCAGCGATGGGAAGCTGTATATAGCGGCTGTAATGGACTGCTGCGGTGGAGAAATTGTAGGACTGTCGATGGATGACAATATGCGCAAGGAGCTGTGCATACAGGCCTTTGAGAACGCCTGCCAAGCAAGAGAGACCAAAGACCTGATATTCCATAGCGATCGGGGAAGCCAGTTCACCAGTTATGCGTTCCGGGAAAGTCTGGCGAAGCATGGAGCGATTCAGAGCATGAGCGGTATGGGCCGGTGCTACGACAACGCCCGGATGGAGAGCTTCTTCGCGACATTGAAGAAGGAGAAGTTGTATCGGCTGCGAACGGAGCGGTACCCGAGGGGTTATGTGAAGACGGTGATCTTCCGGTATGTAATGATCTATTACAACAGGCAACGGATTTACACAGCTAATCCGAACGGATGGCCACCGGCGGTGTACCGGGAGCAGCAAGAGCGAGCAGTTGCATAGCCGAGTTTTGGGGTGTTTGCAGACTGCACTTCTCTTGACAACTCCA
>CAZHVS010000074.1:0-1308 GCA_964536015.1 uncultured Ignavibacteriaceae bacterium | reverse complement strand
ATTTAAATACGAATTTCACTGCGATTCGAAAAATGATTGGTTATGGTCCTCAATATGAGTCAGCTTATATGGCAATGACTGTAAGAGAAAACCTCGAATTTTATGCAAAACTTAAAGGAATTCCTGATGATAAATTCAAAACTCTTATTGATAAACTCATAGTGGAAATGTATTTAGGAGAATACGAACATGTACAAGCTGGCACTTTAAGTGGCGGTAATAAAAGAAAATTAACTGTTGCAATAGCACTCCTTGGCAACCCTCCTATAGTTTTACTAGATGAACCTTCAACTGGTGTTGACCCACAAGCCAAACGTTTTATGTGGCATATCATACAACGTATTTCCACAAAAAATAAAAATACTGCAGTAATATTAACAACACATTCAATGGAAGAGGCAGAATATTTATGTACAAAAATGGCGATAATGGTAAACGGTGATTTCTGCTGTATAGGCACACCTCAGAAATTGAAGGATGAGTTTGGAAAAGGATTCGAAATTCAAATTTCTATTCCGCCACCTACAAGAGAAGAAGAACAAGCATTTTTAGATTCGTTAAACGTATTTTATTATTTGAATCTTATTAACAATAGAGCACTGGAGCTAAAATTAGTGAAGAATCAGAATTAGACAAGCAAGAAATTTTGAATTTATTCAATATATCAATGCGTTCAGACTTAGCTGATCAATTAAGTGCAAAAGGAAATGCATCACACATGATGGCAGATTTAACGCAAGGCCGTAAAGTCAAGGCAACTACAGTTCTTAATTTCTTATTTATTGAGCAGCGAGCGTTTTCATTGGCCCAGGAGCTTGCCATTGAATTCGGGGATGTGAGAGTTGCGGAGCATATTGGAAGTTTCTTCAAGTTTAGAGTTGATAAATCTAAGGAGCACCATTCAATAGGATTTGTGTTTGGGTATTTGCAGGATATTGTCACAAAGTATCATATTGACCAGTATTCAGCATCACAAACTAGCTTAAATCAAATATTCCAGACATTTGCTAAGCAAGCTGAAGTATTTTTTGGTTTATATAAAATGATATTTAGTATGGGTTGGATATTGGAAAGGATATTATGGTTATAAAGGCTGTATCCGATGATCCAAGAAGAAGGGAGCAAGTCATAAATATGATTCCACATGATATAGTGCAAGTAACAAGTCCAGCTGTAAGTGAAAAGAACATACCCATAAAAATAGATCCACATTAAATAAGCATTGATTTTAAAATATACATAATACCTATATTACAAGCGTGTGCATATAAAGGGGTTTTGGGGTTTTGGGGTTTTGGGGTTTTGGGG
>CAZHVS010000073.1:0-1328 GCA_964536015.1 uncultured Ignavibacteriaceae bacterium | reverse complement strand
AATAGAGTGTAATTATTATATACCGAAAACTGATAGACTTTTATTATGCAACTATAGGGTGTGTAATAAGTGTTGGTCCGTAGCCACAAAATGCTATTCAGATACTACTCAGACACATCAAAAATTCTTAAATTTTGTGATAATTTTTTATATTAATTTAAATGCATTTTTAGTCAAAAATATGTAAAATTAAAATATCAATGAAACAGTATAAGAATTTTTAGAATTATATCAATTTTTGTTATTATTTTTATAAAACATTAAAATTTTATTGTTTCTTCATAAAATGATTCAACAAAAGTTTAGATATGAATAAGAATACAGTGATTTTTCTAGTAATTTAAAACATAGACGAATTTTATTAAATTTGCGCATTTTTTTTCTATGATCAACATTTTTTTAATATTTTTTATAAAAAAACAGATAATCATTATTTGATATTAAAGAGAAAATATATGAAAAATTCATATACCAATTTATACACAAAATAGGAAATATAAAAATAATGTGTAAATTTTCATTTTCAAAATAAAGTAATTTGAACTAAAATTGAGTATTTTTTTCGGAATATAAAAAATGACGCATAAAATAGCTTATAAAAGTGATTTCAAATTTGCACAAAAATTTAATTTTCAGTAAGTAGTTGGAAAATCTCAAAAATCTCTATGAAAATGATTTAATTTAGTTTATTTTATTGGTTTTTATATGGATTAATTATTATTAAGGAATTTTTATTTTGATGTAATATCTAGATGCAATGCAAAAATAGAAAATTACTGAAAATAAAATATATATACAAATACGCAGTTAATAAAATTTTATTTTATTTTATGAATAATTTATCTTATAAAATTATTTAAACAAATTCTCCGTTTTTTTCATATACTTCTTTCAGTCTATTCCTGCAATGTTTTATACATTTCTTTATGACATCTTGATCTAATTTTTCCCATTCTTCTTTAATTCTTCCATATCCTGTGGCTGTCTTTTTTCAACTTCAGTTTTTAGTATACTCCAAATGTTTTCAATGGGATTAAAATCACAAGAATAGGGAGGGATATCAGGAAAATATGGTATATTTTCTTTCATCCATTTTTCAATATTTTGTCCTTTGTGAGGAGGAGCATTGTCTTGATAGAATGTAAAACAGCCATCTGGATATAATTCTCGAGTCATAGGTAATAGGCGCTCTTCTAAAATTTTTTTATAAATTTCTTGATTTTCGTGTTCTCCTTCTTCAAAAAAATAAAGTTTTGATTTCCCTTTTTTTGCAATTGCCCCCCAAATCATAATTTTGTTATATGAATTAATTTTTTCGATGAATATTT
>CAZHVS010000072.1:0-1353 GCA_964536015.1 uncultured Ignavibacteriaceae bacterium | reverse complement strand
AATAATTCCCTTTTAAAAACTTTACGCGTTTTTGATGAAATATTTGGTGCAATTTTAATAAATTCCGAAATACAGTTTTCAAAAATAAGTTCATTGTTTTGACTTATTTCATGAATACCAAAGAAACTTTCAAAATCAATACTCAAATTATTTAATAATGTTAAATAAACTAATGGTGTTTCGGAAATAAATGCTTTATTTTCATTGAGAATCCCAAGAAATTCCGCAAATAATTTTATGCGTATTTCAACTGTCGCATATTGCAAAATTGAATTTAATATTATTTCACATTTTTCTTTTGTTATGTCTAATAGTTCATAACGTTCCCATAAATATTCAACAAAACTTTTATAAAAATCAAATCCATCATTTTTGCCACTTTTTAATATTATTATACCAGGTTTTTGTAAATTTCTTGCTGCTAATTTCGTATAAAATAATTTCATTATTTTCAAAATTTCTTCTTTTTCCATTTTCGATGGTGTTTCTAATATCATATTTTTACAAACCATGTAATTTTCTTTAATTTTTTCACGTATTTCACCAAAAATGGCTTTTGGACCGCTAAATGCATTTTGTAAATTCTGTGGAGAATATTTTTGATTTGCTAAAATTTCAGGATCTGTTTGAATTTCTTGATTTTCCATTTTACGTGCTGTCTATATTTAAGATAAAACCAAAAAAATACAAAGAAATCTAAAGCTTTATTTTCAATTTTAAGTCTATTTTCGTAAAGCTCTTTAATATTTAATAATTCAGTTTGCAAATTTTCAATAAAAACAACTTGTTTATTATTTTCTTCTTTTAATTTGTCTATAGTTTCATTCAATTCCGCAAATTTCTTTTGATTTTCAAGTCTCTCAAAATCAAATCTAAATTTACACGGTAACATAAGCAAAAAACGTTCAATATTTAGAATCATTGCTTTTTCATAATCTTTTTGTCTTTTTTACGTTACATAAATATCAAAAAAATACTGTGAATTAAAATTAAACATATCAATAATATTTTTATAAGAATATTGCTCTAGTTTTTCTTTAATAATTTTACTAGATTTAAGAATATCATAATCAATAATCCATGAATTAAGTTCATTTTTTAGAGATTTTTGTGTTTGAGTAAGCTCAGCAATTTTTGCATTCAGTTCGGAAATTTCTACGCATTGCTGGCGTATAATTTGTTTATGCTGTGATAAATTTTCACTAGACAATTCATTTTTATTTAAAATAAGATCCTTTTCAGCATCAGATTTATTCAATGGTTTAGCATTTTCTTGCTCAAGCACTCGAATAATTTGTAAGCAAGAATTCATAAAAAGACTCCATTTTTCTTCGTTTAATTTTAAAAATTCTG
>CAZHVS010000071.1:0-1366 GCA_964536015.1 uncultured Ignavibacteriaceae bacterium | reverse complement strand
GAAGATTAATAAGTTTCTGTAAAGTATTTTTTTTGTTGATTATTGGCAAAAATATAGAAAATTACTAATTATTTACATAGTATATTGGAAATTGTTAGATACCATCAAGATGAATCCGAAGATATGACATTTAAGTCGAATAATATTTTACATGTTGCGTCTATATTTTATCAAATCCACGAACAAACTAATAATACTGATGAAGAAAATTATTTACATTGTTTACGTGAAAATCAAAAATTTAAGCCTTTCCAAGATGAGAAAGAAGCCTATATAATGTTTGCTTTACAATTATTAAAATCCTATGAAGAATTAAAAAAATCTGCTATTCAACTTGACTATTTATATGCTACAGTATTTAGATTCCCAGAATTCCGCGTTTTTGATATCCGCAGCGCAGCAATTCATTTGGGATTTTTTTACGATATTGTTCTTTCTGATCCTGTTGTTTTAGAAGCAATAAAAATTACGTATAATGGATTATGTTCGCATGGTACAAGAATTTTAAAAATTACCGAATTAATCGCACATCTTAAACAATTGTTAGATGCAAAATTAGTATTTAATAGAATTTGGAAACAAAAGTTAAAAACTATTTATAATGCTTATTGTTCGCTTGATGAATTTGATGATTTGCAAATTCCTAGTGAATTAAGCAAAAATCTTAATATTTCTAATCAACTCTTAAAACCTACAAAAAGTGCAACAGTACAAAATACTCCCGATCCTATCGAAGACGATGAACAAACAAAACAAAAAAAGCGTGATAAAAATAGGCGTAAAAAGCAGAAAAAAAAGCTTCAAAAATTGCTCGTGAATATAAAAATTAAAGAAAATGATGAAGAAATTAAAGATGATCAAAATATTGAACAATTTTCAAAATCTACTGAAGCTCAACTTGATAATGTTGATCCTGCAGTGAATCAAATAAGTGAAGAATTTTTATGCACATCATGCCGTGAAGTTCAAGAAACTCGATTACATAAACAAAAAGAAGAAAATAAATTAACATTTGAAAAGCCTAAAATAAGCGAGTGCGATTGTGAAAAAAGCGAAGAGCCGCCAAGTCAAAAAATTGAGGAGCCCCCAAAGCCTATCCTAGAGCCAGAGCCGGAAATATTAACCGAGGAAGAAATTATGCTAAACGAATTGGTTAAAAAATATAAAAATACGCAAAAAGCTCCAAGATTGAAGCCGAATATATCAGAAAAAGATTTGGAATTTATTAAAAATTTACTTATGCAGAAAATGAAGGAAGTTTAGTGTGGGAGAATTAATTTTTACACATTTTGAATTTGATTGAATTGAGTTTTTTTGAGTATGAATTGCATTAAATAGGGGTTTTGGGGTTTTGGGGTTTTGGGGG
>CAZHVS010000070.1:0-1377 GCA_964536015.1 uncultured Ignavibacteriaceae bacterium | reverse complement strand
ATTCCACGTAAAAAATTCAAAAAAGATGAACCTGATGTATAATCAATAAACAATGTTAGTCTGAAATATATCATAGGATATAAACTAACACGAATTTCAATAATATTTTTTTAATTTTATTAATATTAAGTGTTTTATAAATCTTCTTTAACAACTCTTGTAAATGCTGATTTTCCTATTCCCATATTTACTTTTCTTGACGTCGTATCCAATCTTCTCAAAAAGCACATATACATATAAGATATAAAAGCATCTTTGGGAGTTGTGAACAACGGTTGTAACTTATTATTAAATAACGAAATCTCATTTATAAAAATCGATCCCGTATAATCTGCCCATGCATCCCCTCTTATTTCCGCTGCGTCTGATTTTGCAGCTGCCTTTTTGATCATTTTTGTATGTAAAAATACTTGACTAGTTCTAATATCATTATTTGCTTTAGAATACACTAATTCAATATCCTTGCTTATTTCAGCTATAGTTTTATTTGTTGTAATCACATCATTATTTTGCACTTCGATCAATTTCTCCTGGATCATTGATTCAAACTTTTTTTAGTAAAGTCCTATTAAAATACACTATCCTCAAGGGTAATTTTCCGTAACTGTAAATTCATTAATTCAACCGCGCCATTTGTTTTTATACTTAACTCCAGAGAAACTCTTTCAAAAGCCGCGGCTTGTATTACCGCACGCTGCTCGAAAAATGTTGTTGAGGGGAATAACGTTGATACTACTTTCATTTTTGCATACACTGTTCTTATAATAAATGGCTTCCAATTCTTTCCATATCTACAGAATTTTTATGCATGATAAATAAAATACTCAAGATAAAAATCAAGAAGTTTTTCTTTAACAAGCCGAATATCAAATGACATATCAAGATAAATACTTTGTCCGGAACTAGTCCAACATGATAATTCCGGGTACTATTTTTAAATATTTTCACAACGGTTTCCAAAAAAAATACATCACCGCCTTGTGCAAATGTAATTGTAACATATCTTCTTGGAAAATTCACATGGAAACGACCTAGGCCTACGAAATGTCGACCGGACTCATCAATTTCTTTTGAAAATTCATGTGTTGCCATATTGAAACGCAAAGCATATTCATCTTCATCAACAATAGAAAATGACAATCCTAACATTATGCTACCTGCTATAATAATTGCAATTAATAGAGAAACCCCTATATTAAAATAGTTATAAATTGCACGATTTTTATAAAATACACAAAACACAAAGTGGTCCTTCAAACCAATCAACCATTTTATTTTTTTCTTATTTAATCTAATTATTTAATATGTGTAATTTTACATTCATTAGGGGTTTTGGGGTTTTGGGGTTTTGGGTTTTGGGGTTTTGGGGTTTTGGGG
>CAZHVS010000069.1:0-1399 GCA_964536015.1 uncultured Ignavibacteriaceae bacterium | reverse complement strand
AGATAGAGTCCCTATATTTCTGTAAAATTGATTTGAAAAAGAGTGAGTCATGAGTAAACTCTCCGGTGGGCGAAGCACAACAAAAAGGAGAGATACGTCATGACTCACGGTAGGCAAGATAAGGGAATGCGGGATTTGTATCAAGCGGTAAAAGGGATGGGAGGGGAAGGATTTCGTGAGATGATGCGGGTGACGCTGCAAGGGCTGATGGAAGAGGAATTGACGTCGTTATTGGGAGCGGAGGTATATGAGCGAACGGAAGGGCGAGGGGGCTACCGGAACGGATACAAGCCGCGGGTATTGAATACGCGAGTGGGACGGATAGAGTTGCAGGTGCCGAAGGATCGAGCGGGACGGTTTCAGACGGAGTTGTTTGAGCGGTATCAACGGAGCGAGAAAGCGTTGACACTGGCGATAGCGGAGTCGTACGTGCAGGGTGTATCGACACGGAAGATAAAGAAGATCACGGAGAAGTTGTGTGGGTTGGAGATATCGAAGAGCCAGGTGTCGAGGCTGTCGGAGCAATTGGACCTGGAAGTGGAGAAGTGGCGGAAGAAGAGGTTGGAGAAGGAGTATGGGTATTTGGTGGTGGATGCCCGGTATGAGCATATCCGGGAAGAAGGAGGTGTAAAGAGCAGAGGGATATTGGTGGTAGTGGGAATCACCGAGGAGGGACATCGGGAGATATTGGGGGTATGGGGTGCCGATTCGGAGAGCGAGAACAGTTGGACGGAAGTGTTTCGGGATTTGAAGGAGCGTGGACTGCATGGGGTGAAGTATGTGGTATCCGATGATCACAGTGGATTGAAGACTGCGATAGACCGCTGTTTTCAGGGAGCGGTGTGGCAGCGATGCCAGGCGCATTTTTCACGGAATCTGATCTCACAAGTAAGTACGAGGAAGGACAAAGCGGTAGTGGCGCAGATGCTGAAAGAAATAACCGAATCTCCGGATCGTGAGTCGGCGCTTAGCCATTTGCGGGAGGCGGTGGAGAAGCTGGCTCCCACCCATCGGAAGGTGTCGGAGTATCTGGACGCGCATGGAGAAGAAATTATGGGAGTGTATGCGCTGCCCGAAGAACACCGTAAGCGGATGCGTACGACGAATATGCTGGAACGCTACAATCGGGAATTGAAACGACGGACCCGTGAAGTGGGAATATTCCCGAATATGTGGTCCTGCATTCGATTGATCGGTTCTATGGCGCTGGAAACGAACGAAGAATGGATGGAGAAACGGTATCTGACCATGCAGGAGAAAGAAACTGATACTGCCATTCTGGTAAGCTGATGAAAACCATAAGAGGAGAGTGTTAGATTCTATAATTGTAAATGGCGGAAAAATCAAAGACACACAAACACATCGGAGAGACATTTTACAGAACTTTTAGGACTTGACT
>CAZHVS010000068.1:0-1413 GCA_964536015.1 uncultured Ignavibacteriaceae bacterium | reverse complement strand
CCCCAAAACCCCAAAACCCCAAAACCCCAAAACCCCATTGATATGCATAAAACATCAATTTAGAGTGTCGTTAAAGATTGCATTAAGCAATATAAAATTACTAACTGCTTGATTCCTATAATAAAAGCTATACAATGCCAGCATGGAGTTTAGGAAAAGCTCCCAGAGGTATTATTGTTTTCAAGCATAATTCAAAGGAGGGGAAGAAAAAAAGAAGAAAATGGAGCCAGGACCTGGTGCCTACGGCGCTCCAGATATTAAAAAAGTTAGAAAAGGGTCGCCGTCTTGGAAAATGGGCACTTCAAAGCGCACTGATGATTCTATGAATCATTCATTAAAAGTACCAGGCCCAGGCGCATACGAGCCAAAAGTTCGTGTATTTTTTTATTTTTTTCAATTTTTTAAAAGGGCAGCTCACCATCTGTTGGAATACATGGAGCCTCAGGAAAAGAAAAACCGTTAAATGCGTTTGTCCCAGGACCTGGTCAATACCAACCCAATATTAAACCAGTTACGACAGCTATTTCTCATGCGTTTACTTTTAGTGGACGTCCAAAATCAATTGAGGTCGAGAGATCGAAAGGTGCTCCAGGACCAGGAAATTACCAAGTGCCCAGCACAGTTGATAAAAAACATGGAATTGTCTTTGGCAGTGCAAAAAGAGCAGGACTTGATAATTTAGAAGCAAAGAAAATCCCAGGCCCAGGTGCTTACAATTCAAGCGAAAAATCAAAATCTGGACCTCGTTATGGTTTTGGGTCATCAAATAGAAATAAGGAAGGTTCATCAGTTTCTGGAACAGTGCCTGGCCCAGGAGCTTATCAAGTAAATGATAAAGTAGGGAAAGAAGGCAGAAAATATACGTTGAGCGGACGTCCGAAATCTGCAGGAAAACAAGCGAATATACCAGGTCCAGCGGCGTATAATCCGAAGATTGCTGAGAAAAAGTCTGGATTTACTTTTGGCGCTGCTAGTGGAAAAGTTGATGATAAAGAAAAGAAAATAGTGCCAGGTCCTGGTCAATATACAGTGGACAAGTACTCCACTGTAAAAAAGTCATCACCTTCTTGGAAGTAATAAATTTCTTAATAATCATTAAATAGAATGGGTACTGAAAAACGAAATCAAAACAGTGAAACTGCAGATCTTAAAAACCGTCCCGGCCCAGGACAATATTTAACAAAATCTTTTGTTGGTGAAGGTCCAAAAATTGGTATCAAAGCTAGAGGTCCAGAAAAAGAATTATCAAAATCTATAGCCCCAGGGCCAGGTGCATACCAACCAAAACTTGACGCAATAATTCAAAAACCACCTGCGGTGGGATTAGGAAAAGGCAGTCGTGATGGCGCTTTTAATTCAAAAGCTGCTGCGGTACCAGGACCAGGAGCCTATGCATCGGAGATTAAAAAAGAA
>CAZHVS010000067.1:0-1430 GCA_964536015.1 uncultured Ignavibacteriaceae bacterium | reverse complement strand
TAAAATCATTAAATTATTTCTGAACTTATGAAGGTATTAAATCCTCATTTTTATTATTTGTTACTATATTCTTATCTCCTGATCCCAAACTATCTATTTGTCCCGGCACTACCCTTTTTGGTGTCGCTATCCCTCCTTTATTATAATAAGTTCTAGGTCCTACAGTAAGCAAAGTATCCTCTTCAGTAGCTTTACCTTGCATTTGCATATCATGCGCATTTTGTACTTTATTCAAAAATCTTTCTTCCTTATCTTTCTTTGGATTATTTTCTTCTATCTTAATGGAAAGATCAGGATGAGGTTTTTTAGGAACCCATTTAACTCTTGAGCTGTTGTTTATCTTTTTATGCGGTTTATGCTTTTTCTTTGGTTTTGATGTTATTGACAAATCTGCTACATTCGCTATAATTTTTTCTTCTTCAGCTTTTTCTTTATTTTCTTCTACATTCCGCTGATTTTCTCGAGGTTGCTCATTTATTATTCCTCCTAATGAATCTATTGAACAATCTGTGCTACTCATATGCTTTGAGTTTTCTTCTTCTTTTCTCGTTTCATTCATAGCATCACTGTTAGAACGTTCACGATTAAAAACTCGTTCACTTTTCCATTTTTTGGCTTTCGCACTATTTGCCCCGAACATTTCTTTCCCAGCTGGTATTCCAGAAACTTTATTATTATTTCCCGATGTTGAGGAAATATCAAGATTTGAGGTATCAGAATTAGGCTGGATATGGTGAGGAATGACGGGTGCAGTAGGTACTGTATTGGATTGCATAGGATGAATGTTCCATTGATATGCATAATCTTGTGTTGGATAGCCAAAATATGGAGGTTGTGTATAAGAATGTTGCGGTAATTTTGTTCCTGGTAAGAATGGTGGGAACGGAACACCAGTTTGGGGCGGTGCTTGAGAATCTATAGGAGGCGCTTCTGATGGCTGCGTAGGTGGTTGCATAGGATGCGAAGTTGAGTGTGGGGGATGTTTCTTTTTCTTCTTAGGCATAAAACCTCGAGAAATTACTTGAGGCTGCTGCTCTTCTGCATTTTCCGCCGGCTGATTGGGTCCATAAGTGCTATACTGATCTAATGAATGCGCATAGCCTTCCCATCCTCTTGTTCGCGAATAATTATATTCAGGTGCTACATATACCTGCGGAGCTATAAGTGGTGCCGCATATTGTGGAACTCCAGACGGCGGAGCCGCCATTTGTAAAGGCTGCCATGCATTATACATAGTCCCATCCACTGGCATTCCAAATTTTTCCGGGATAGCTGGCTGCTGATAATACCCACTTCCCATTCCAGTATCAATCGGATACGGTTTCCCCATAAAAGTTTCGATTTGATTTATTACTGATCGATCATTGCCACGTACAACGTTACTCAATCTTCCATACACAAAGCCTTTAATTTACTAATGCATAAAATAC
>CAZHVS010000066.1:0-1434 GCA_964536015.1 uncultured Ignavibacteriaceae bacterium | reverse complement strand
TTGTTCTTCAGTAGTAGCACCAGTTTCAGTTTCTTGTTCAGTGGTTTGTTCTTCAGCAGTGGCGCCAGTCTCAGTTTCTTGTTCAGCGGTTTGTTCTTCAGTATTAGCCTCAGCCTCAGCTTCTTGTTCGGTAGCTTGTTCTTCAGTATTAGCCTCAGTCTCAGTTTCTGGTTCAGCAGTTTGTTCTTCAGTATTGGCCTCAGTCTCAGTTTCTGGTTCAGCAGTTTGTTCTTCAGTATTAGCCTCAGTCTCAGCTTCTTGTTCGGTAGCTTGTTCTTCAGTATTGGCCTCAGCCTCAGCTTCTTGTTCGGTAGCTTGTTCTTCAGTATTAGCCTCAGTCTCAGTTTCTGGTTCAGCAGTCTGTTGTTCTTCAGTGGTAGCTCCAGTCTCAGTCTCAGCTTCAGCGGTTTGTTGTTCTTCAGTAGTAGCACCAGTCTCAGTTTCTTGTTCAGCTGGTTGCTGTTCTTCAGTGGTTTCAGCAGTCTCAGTTTCTTGTTCAGTTGGGTTTTGTTCTTCAGTGGCTGCTCCAGTTTCAGTTTCTTGTTCAGCTGCATTTGATTCTTCTTGGTTAGTTTCTGCGGTAGCTTCTGGTTCAGTAGTCTGTTCAGTCTCGGCGGTTTCTTCAGTGGTTTGTTCAACTGATTCTCCTGAAACTTCATTTTCTGGTTCTAAAGTTCCAGTTGTTGTCTCAGTGTTTTCTTCTTGTGGGACATCATTAGTAGTAGCTTCAGTTGGTTCTTCGGCTTCTGGGGAAACAACAGTGTTCTCAGACTCTTCTGCATTTTCTTCTGGAAGAGTGTTTTCAGTAACTTCTTCACCATTTACTGGGCTTTCTTCAGCATCTGATTCAGGTTTAACATCATCAGTTGTAGCTTCAGCTGGTTTTCCTTCTTCTTCATTAACAGCAGTATCTTCAGCAGCAGCAGTTTCGGTAGTATCAATTTCTCCACTAGCTAAGGCATCAGCTAATTTGGAAGCATCTTCTTCTTGGGTTTCAGCTGCACCTTCTGCATTTTCAGTGGTTTCACCTTCAACATTTTCAGTATTTTCAGTTTCAGCTTCGGCTTCGGCTTCGGCTTCACCTTCAGCATTTTCAGTGGTTTCACCCTCAACGTTTTCAGTATTTTCAGCTTCAGCTTCAGCTTCACCTTCAGCATTTTCAGTGGTTTCACCCTCAACATTTTCGGTATTTTCAGCTTCGGCTTCACCTTCAGCATTTTCAGTGGTTTCACCTTCAACATTTTCGGTATTTTCAGCTTCGGCTTCACCTTCAGCATTTTCAGTGGTTTCACCTTCAACATTTTCGGTATTTTCAGCTTCGGCTTCACCTTCAGCATTTTCAGTAGTTTCACCTTCAACGTTTTCAGTAGTTTCAGCTTCAGCTTCAGCTTCACCTTCAGCATTTTCGGTGGTTTCACCTTCAACGTTTTCAGT
>CAZHVS010000065.1:0-1437 GCA_964536015.1 uncultured Ignavibacteriaceae bacterium | reverse complement strand
TGTCTTCTTCATCTTTCTTGGCTTTTTCAGCGGCGATTCTATCTTCCTCATCTTTCTTGGCTTTTTCAGCTGCGATTCTGTCTTCTTCATCTTTCTTGGCTTTTTCAGCGGCGATTCTATCTTCCTCATCTTTTCTTGCTTTTTCTGCAGCTATCCTATCCTCTTCATCTTTTTTAGCCTTTTCAGCAGCAATTCTGTCTTCTTCTTCCTTCTTTGCTTTTTCAGCGGCGATTCTGTCTTCCTCATCTTTTCTTGCTTTTTCTGCAGCTATTCTGTCTTCTTCATCTTTTTTGGCCTTTTCCGCAGCAATTCTATCCTCTTCTTCTTTTCTTGCCTTTTCGGCAGCTATCCTATCTTCTTCTTCTTTCTTAGCTTTTTCAGCAGCAATCCTATCTTCTTCTTCCTTTTTAGCTTTTTCAGCGGCAATGCGATCCTCCTCTTCCTTTTTTGCTTTTTCTGCAGCAAGACGATCTTCTTCTTCCTTCTTTGCTTTTTCAGCAGCTAATCTATCATCCTCTTCTTTTTTAGCTTTTTCTGCAGCAATCCTATCTTCCTCTTCTTTCTTTGCTTTTTCAGCTGCAATTCTATCTTCCTCTTCTTTTTTCGCTTTTTCGGCAGCAATTCTGTCCTCTTCTTCTTTCTTTGCTTTTTCAGCAGCTATTCTATCCTCTTCTTCTTTTTTTGCCTTCTCAGCAGCTAGTCTATCTTCCTCGTCTTTCTTGGCTTTTTCAGCAGCAATCCTGTCTTCTTCCTCTTTTTTTGCTTTTTCGGCAGCTAAACGATCTTCCTCCTCTTTCTTTGCCTTTTCAGCTGCAATACGATCTTCTTCATCTTTTTTAGCCTTTTCTGCAGCAATTCTATCCTCTTCCTCTTTTTTCGCTTTTTCAGCAGCAATTCTATCCTCCTCATCTTTTTTAGCTTTTTCGGCAGCTAATCTGTCTTCCTCATCCTTTTTCGCTTTTTCAGCAGCAATTCTATCTTCTTCATCTTTTTTAGCTTTTTCAGCTGCCAATTTATCCTCCTCAGCTTTTTTATCAGCTTCAGCCTTTTCTTTATCCTTATTTTCCTCAGTTTTAACTTCCGTTTCAGGCTTAGTTTCTGTATTACTGGTTTCCTTTGTTTCTTCCTTTTCGTCTGCTTCCTCATTATCTTTATCTTCCTGTGCACCTGGATTTTCTGTATTTGGTGCTTCATTATTTGCTGCTGCTTGCTTTCCCTTCTTCTTTTTCTTCTTCTTTTTAGTTTCTGTCTTTGTTTCAGGAACAACGTCCACTGGCTTTAAATCAACTTTTTCTTCAGATTTTTCAACCATATATATTTATATATGATCATAATTTTAAAGGACTATTAATGCTAACATTCATAATTTGTATACTATATTCTGCATAATGGGGTTTTGGGGTTTTGGGGTTTTGGGGTTTTGGGGTTTTGGGGTTT
>CAZHVS010000064.1:0-1462 GCA_964536015.1 uncultured Ignavibacteriaceae bacterium | reverse complement strand
ACATGAATTATCCCGAATTTAACAAAGGTAAGTAAGAGGGGCGAAAGACAGCCCACAAGCGGGATAAAGCAAGCCGCAAGCGATAAAGTGGGGTCGGGGTTTCCCGGCTCCACTTGCCGTTACGGTGACACCAGGTATCGAGCAAGGCGGCGATGCAGGGTTCGATCGTATCGCGCAGGAGCGAGAGGAGAAAGGCAAAGGCCAGACTGGCAATGAGCAGGAACTTGAAGCGTGCTTCCCAGGCATGCAAGCGCGGGGCTTCAAAACCCAGCTCGGATTTTTCAAAGCGGAGGGCCATCTCCACCCGCCAGCGGCGGGCATAGGCAAAGACGATGCGCCAGGCATCCTGGGTAGAAGAGATGGGATCAGACGTCAGCAAGTACCAGGGTTTCTGGCCGGGACCGGGGCGGGTGGTCACCAGCCAGAGCGGACGGGGCTGGTCGGGCAAGCGCACGGGAGTAAAGAGGATGCCAACTTTGCGCCAGCAGCGACGGCGCGCATCCCAAATCCGTTGATGATCTTGGGCGCGTTTGCCGCGGAACCACTGCCAGGCTTTCTTGGCCGCACCGCCCGGACCGATCAGTTTGTAGTCCTTGCGCCAGCGCAGGATGAAGCGCACACGTTCGGCCAACAGGGCCGACACCCACGGACTGCCGGAAAAGCCTTGATCGAACACGTGCACGACCCCCATGCCCCATAACTCGGCCACCTTGTGCAGCACCCGCTGCTCCACGCTGCGCCGGTCTGTGGCCCGCTCGCCGCGGGTGGTCCACCACCCCAGGTGGGTCAGCGTCAAGCCCCCTTCTAAGCCCGTCACCAGCAACTGCAGCCAGTGAAAGCCAGGCACACAGATCGGACGCCCGCCTGGCGGATTGAAGAAGCCCGGTTTGATCCGTTTCAAGCGTCGGGCTTTGCTGGAGCGCACCGGGCATAACCCTTCGGCTGTCAGGCTCTCCGGCTTTTCGAGTTCGCTCCCATCCCAAATCACCAAGGCTTCTCGATCGGCGGCCATCAGCTCGTTGACCCGCTCGGTCCCCATTGCCCACAGATAGTTTTCGATCTCTGCTGCCTGCCAACGCTTACTCCGTAGTAAGTTCCCGATGCGCTTGCTGCCCGCTGGAGCATGGGCTTCCCCCAGTAACTGCCCGCCTAGTTCACTCAGGATCAGCCCCTGGTGCCGGTCTCGGTACAGCACAATGATCAACACCAGATCTAGCAGCGTTTTCACTAACCGGACATCCAGCTTTTCATTCAACTGTTTCAACAGCGGCATCAGCAGTTGCACGCACCGTTCTTCCAACTCCAACGCTTTTGCCCGCCACACTTGCTTTTTTTCGCCTTCCACCTTAATCTTGAACATGAATAGACCTCCTGCTGCGCTGGTTCTTGTCAAACTCAGCTTACAACAGAAGGTCTATTCTTTTCAACTATCCCGCTTTATTAAATTCGGGATAATCCATGT
>CAZHVS010000063.1:0-1541 GCA_964536015.1 uncultured Ignavibacteriaceae bacterium | reverse complement strand
ACAATAAAACAAAAAAAATCAGTTCAAATTCCACCATAACAAGGTGGAATTTTTTATTGTTGGTATTAAATATTAATAATGTTTAATCGATAATAAACTGTTAATAAAAAGGATAAAAGAAATGAAATCACGTTTATCAATTAAGATAATAGGTTCAATTTTAGTTATAATTATAGCAACTGCTATTGCAGCAGTAACAATGTTTTCCAATTACACTGAAGAATTAGTAACAAATAATATAAATAATAAAGTAACAGCCGAGATAGAGTATATTACAATGAATCTTGATGCGACAAATGAATTAGTTATGCAACAAGTTCATTCTGGATTGAATTTGCTAAAAAGCACAATTCTTGCTGATGGATATCCAGCCATTGAAGGAAAAACAAATGTGCAAGGAAAAATTATTAATAATTTAGTGTTTGGAAGGACAAGCATCGCTAATAATTTTCTAAAGGTAGATGCAGTTCAAAAATTAGTTGGAGGAACTGCAACAATATTTGTGAAGGAAAATAACTCATTTATAAGAGTAAGCACTAATGTGAAAAAAGAAGATAACACACGGGCAATCGGCACTGAATTAGACCCAAATGGAGCAGCGTATAAATCAATCATGAATGATAATCCTTATTATGGAGTTGTTGATATTTTAGGTTATCCATATTTAACAGGATATGAGCCAATAAAAAATAATAATAATGAAGTGGTTGGAATTTTTTATGTTGGATATAAATTAAGTAATCTTGATAAACTTAAAGAAGCAATTTCAAAATCAAAAATTTTAGAAAATGGATTTATAGCTATTCAAAAAAAATCAGGTAATATAGTATTTCATTCAATAACTACAAAACGGGAAATGATAGAAACAGTAATTAAAAATAACAATACTGAAAAAAAATCAGAATGGAAAGTATTTGCAAAAACTTTTGAACCCTGGAAATATAATTTAATAGCGGCATTCCCGGTTAGCGATTTAGACAATATAATTTCTTCTATTAAAAAAAGCACGACAACTATAGCTTTTATAGTTACATTACTTGTTATTTTTTTGATTTTTTATTTGTTGAAAATCTATGTTATTACTCCAATTAAAAAGATTGATGAGGTGTCAAAATTGGCGGCAGAGGGAAATTACAATTCATCAATTTCACTTCAGTCGCAAGATGAGTTCGGGAGACTTGCATCTTCATTTAACAAAATGCTTATAAATGTTAAAAGTGCATTTGAACAGGTAGAACAAAAAAGTTTGCAGGCAGAATTATCGGCAGAAGAAGCAAATCAGGCAAAGGCTGCAGCTGTCGAACAACAAAATTACCTGGCAACAAGCATCGAAAAACTTTTAGTAAAAATGGAAAGTTTTTCAAAAGGTGATTTAACAGTTAATTTAGACATTGAAAAAGAAGATGAAATAGGAAAATTGTTTAATGGATTTAACAAATCGGTAGAGAACATAGGAAAGTTAATTGTTAAATTACAAGAAGCAGTTGAAGCGACAGCAAGTGCAAGCAGCCAAATCAGTTCAAGCAGCGAAGAGATGGCGG
>CAZHVS010000062.1:0-1557 GCA_964536015.1 uncultured Ignavibacteriaceae bacterium | reverse complement strand
TTGTAATGAGTTGATATTGGCCAGGATCAGCAAGGTTGTAAGTGAATCGATAAACAAAGCTGCCTATATCTGTGGATGTATATGTTGTTTCGGTTGTCAGTGGACTTGGTCCAACTATTTTGATATCGTAAGTGAATGGCATAATTCGACAACATGCTGGAGCATCCCATACTGTTGTAATATCTATTTGATGATCAGTATCTTCAGAATAAGAGCCAGCGATTGCTATTCCTGTGAAATAGCATTTCGAAGCAGTTGGAGGAAGGACGACTTTTGTATCGAACGTTGTTGCGGCTGACGTTGGGCCTATTCGAGTAGGATACCAGTAATATTCTGAAGGAATGTTGATCTGAGCAATATAGCCACTAGCAGCCCAATCTAAATAGCAAGCGGCTGCACCGCCAATCTCAGTATAGACAGCAAAAACATCATATGCATCGTTCTTGTTCATGTGGATTGCTCCTCCGTTTGGAATATTAACTCCATTGATATTAAGTTCAAATCCATCATCACTACTTGACCAAAAGTTATAATCTGCTGAAACTGGAGGTCTTAATCTTGCAAAAATATAATCGAAAGAGCAAGTCCTTCCTCCTGGAATTGCGCCAGAGTCTGGCCATAGAATTCTTGACGGAATTGTAGACATTACCCATCCACCAATACGATTAGCTATATCAGTGCCACAGTTTCCCCAGAAAACTTCAGCGCGCATACCAGCGTTTTTGAACATAATCGGTTCTATTGTTATATAGCCTGGCTGAGAAACTGTAAATGTTGCAGTGTATGTACCATCCCCGTTATCAGTCATATCACTTTTCAGGCTAGTTGGTAAAGTGTTAGAAGTATAATGAGCATTCCCTGATGTATATCTAAAGCAGCGATAGTCTTCACCAATTCGACTGCAACCATTATCCACTAAAAGAATAATATGATCTCCTCCGGTAGATTTCTTATTTCCTGCATCATCATACGTATGAACTGTTATAGTAAAAGGAACACCCACCGCAACTTCTGTGGGTGGGTTAAAGAGGATAGACTTAGATGGTGAAGAAGGGGCTTGCACGTTAAATTGCACTATTTCTGATGGAAGGCTGGTTCCATCAGCATTTGTTGCAGTAGCATATACGTAATAAGGTGCTACATGTATTGCTTGACCATTAAAGGCTGTTAAGAAGGCAATATTTGATCCACCGCTAAATGTAGCAACCTGAATATAGGAGCCTGTGTCTTCTTTCATATAAACTGCGCACGACGTAATCGCACTGCCACCATTATTAGCTGGAGGGTCCCATGTCAAAATAATTCTTGTGGTATCATAATGGTAAAGACGAACTGTAGGAGGATCAGGTGCTGATGATAAGACTAATATGGGACTGACAATAAGGAAAATAAGGGAAATAAGGAAGCTCATCTTCATTTTTTTAAAAGTTATAATAATATATTTTTTCATATTATTATATTTAATGCTCTTAACTATTATGACGTTCCGGATTATCATAAAACTTTATGATATTGCATATTGGGGTTTTGGGGTTTTGGGGTTTTGGGGTTTTGGGG
>CAZHVS010000061.1:0-1580 GCA_964536015.1 uncultured Ignavibacteriaceae bacterium | reverse complement strand
GATTAGAGAGGCTTGTTCGAGGATGAGAGAGAGGAGTTTTTTGTTGAGAGAGTGTCGTTAATTGATTAGAGAGTCTCGTTCGCGGATTAGAGAGAGTCGTTAGCGGGGAGGAATTTGGTGTTCTTTGTTAGATATTGGCGTTCGTTGGTTAGAGATTTGGATTCGTAGATTAGAGATTTGGATTCGCAGATTAGAGATTTGGATTCGCTGGTTAGAGATTGGCGTTATTTGGGAGGAACGAACTCATCCTCCCTGCCTCCTTCTCTTGAGAAGAGAAGGAGGAGTTGGAGGAAGGGTGACGGGGTGATGAGGTGATTAAGTGACAAGGGAACATGGTTGAGAATGGGGTGAAGGTGTTGGAGGAAAAAATAGAGATGTGTGAGAAAAGATTTGGAAATATTAATTGAGTTTGTTTAAGTTAGTGTTGTAGTTATAGATGAGTTATGGTTTGAATTGGTTTTTTGATTAACTACAACCTCAGTCACGCCTGATTGACTCCCCTGCTGAGGTGTTTTGAATATAATTGTTTTTGTGATGCTGCGAATGGAAAGTTATTTGATAGTTTGATATACTGAAATATAACTGGAATACATATATGCACGACCTATTTTTAAATGTTGACAATTTAGAACAAAAAGCAAATAATTGGAATATAGTTATGCAGTTGCGTGCATATCTATGTTCTCTAAGTAATAATTCTACGCAGTATAAGTAATAGTTATGCCTCATAGGAAACATTATGCAAAAAGTAAAAATTAAGGTTATCACAATTGGTCACCTTCCATCTACATTTAACAAAAAAGTAATCGAGAAATGGCGTTCGAAAATATTCGAATTATCTGGTGATATTGAAAACTTTATGTTAAGCAATAATTCGGATGGTTATAACTGGGATTATTCTGATGGAAATTTAAAATCAGAGTTGCCTAAAGAATATGATGGAGACATTCTTTTTGCAATCGTCAATGTTCCAGTAGAAGATAATTTCTATGTAAGAAGATTAGATAATAATACAGTTATTCTTACTTTTCACGAAATAAGGAATTATTTGGAGTCTCGAAATATTCCCTTGGAAAATGCAGTCCTTCGTGTTTTATATGCTGCTACCATAATCTATAATCGCTTTAATAAAAGGATACCAAGCACAAATGATAATTCAAGTTATACACACGATGAAACTCGCGGCTGCCTATTTGATATGACTGGAATAAAAGAAGAAATAGTTTATTCTTGCCATAAACCAATATTATGTGATCATTGCTTATCCGAAATACGAAAGGATAAAGTTTCTAACGAAACGATAGAAGCTGCTCTTGAAGAAATAAAAGGAATTAAGAAAAAATTATTTTATAGAATCACTGAAGCGGTTAAGAATCATCCAATTATTGCAATTATAATTTCAAGTTTATTTGCAATTCTCCTTGGTGTCATTGGCTCAGTAATTGCATCTTATTTATATGATATGTTAAAAAACATCAACAAGGCATAACCCGTTCTTCAAGCCGACCGCATCTTCGATGCGGTCGTTTGAAGTAAAATAAAAGTTGGTTGACAAAACTTAGTTGCTCTTTGAAGTAGGT
>CAZHVS010000060.1:0-1608 GCA_964536015.1 uncultured Ignavibacteriaceae bacterium | reverse complement strand
GTATTACTTGAAATAAGAAATGAAATTAATTTAATAATAACAAGACGAGCTGCATTTATCTTGAGTGATGGGAGCATTGTTGACCTTGATGGTCAGAGTTTACCTGATCCTGGAATCGCTGGCGGATATTATTATGTCGTAGTCCGACACAGAAATCATCTTGCGGTTATGTCATCTGTAAGTATGTTGTTAAAGAATAATTCAATATTATATGATTTTACTAATGCATTAAGTAAAGCTTATGGAACAGATGCAATGAAAGAATTATCTGCTGGTGTTTTTGGATTATTTGCTGGTGATGGAAATGCTAGTGGAACAATTTCATCTACAGATAGAAACAGTGTATGGCGACCACAAAATGGACAGAATGGATATTTGAGGGGAGATTATAATTTAAGCGGCGGAGTAACAGCCGCAGACAGAAACAGTTACTGGCGTGTTAATAATGGAATTAATTCACAAGTACCGTAAACAATAAATTAATGGAGCTAAAATGAAAAACAAAAGAACATTCGTTGCTATTATATGCTTAACTATATTCTCAGTCATAGCATTAAAGTTTGCAGACCTTGATCCCAAATATGTAACTGCATTTGGATGGGGTTCAATTTGTGTATCAAAAATGGGATTTCCGGTCAAAGATGCATACAATCCATCACAATTTGAATTTATAAATGGAAAATTTTATATAGATAATGGCGGAACACTCGATCTTAGAGCAATCTGTCCAAAAGGGAAAACATATAATGATTTGTTAAACGAATTTAATCTGAAGCATAAAGAGTATAGTAAAATGGTTGAAGAGCAGGTTTACTGGAAAATCTATTCAAGTCATGACCACGTTGGAAATGTAATATTCGAAAAGTGGCCAGCTAACTCCGAAGAAATGCTTCATCAAAATAAACCGCTGTGTTTTATTACATTTAATACTACAAGTGGAATAAGAGGATGGAATAGTTCGGGTGTTAATTGGAACGATACCGAAAATAATGATTTGCAAAGAGACTTAGGTGCGTGGTTAGCAGTTGCACAACCCGGATGGCAATTGTACATTTTACACACTATAGGATTTAGAAGAAATTGTCCCGAGGATAAATATTGGGATTACTCACAAGGCAAAGAAATAATTCCTATTGCATATGAAATGGCAAAACCGTTTGCATATACAATTGTTGAGGTTAAATAAATTGATATAAAAATAAAAAGTGTTTTTAATCACTTTTATAATAGATTAATCTTTTATTTATTTGAAAAATGGTTTTATTTTAGTGATAGGAAAAAGAGAGCCTGCTTGGACTTGTCGTAAAATTATTGTTCTAAAACCTAAGCAAGCCCTAATAATTGTGTTATCAAACAAATTATAAGGAGCCAAAATGAAAAAATTATCATTCATCAGTACAATAATACTTTTAGTTGTTCTACAACTATTTACAACACAACTTATATCTCAACAAAAAGTTTTGACAGAAGAAGAAGCGGGTAATATAGCGATTGAATATTATAAAAAACAAATAAATGGAAATGGCGGCATTGAACCAGATGCAATCCAGCAGTATAGATTTTTTACGGGACAAGCTGCCTCTGATTATTTTGGTAATTCAGTATCAT
>CAZHVS010000059.1:0-1623 GCA_964536015.1 uncultured Ignavibacteriaceae bacterium | reverse complement strand
TGAACGCTATTTCTCGTGTCGGAAATACTAAAAAACAGGAGGTATCACCCGTGTCTAACGTAACATTGACCATCGACGGCAGCCAGATAACCGTCCCGAAAGGAACCACCGTACTCGAAGCGGCAAGGACAGCCGGATCATTCGTCCCTACCCTGTGCCACGACCCCGAACTGAGCAAACCCGGCGCCTGCCGTCTCTGCGTGGTGGAGATCAAGGGCGCCAGAAATCTCCCCGCCTCATGCGTCACCGAAGCCCAGGAGGGCATGGTGGTGGAAACCGCCACCCCCCAGGTCATCGAAGCCAGAAAGACCATCCTCGAACTGATGCTGGACAACCACCCCCAGGACTGTCTTTCCTGCCATCAGGCAGGCGACTGCAAGCTGCAGGACTATGCCTATTTCTACGATGTCAGGCCCGGCGCGTTCGGTGGCGAAACCAAGAACTACGATATAGAAGATGACAACCTCTTCATCGTCCGCAACATGAACAAGTGCATTCTGTGCGGCAAGTGCCTCAGGGCCTGCGAGGAAAAGCAGGGCCGCGCGGTGATCGACTTCGCCTACCGCGGCTTCAGGACCAAGGTGACCCCAGCCATGGACAAGACGCTGGCCGAATCCGCCTGCGTCGCCTGCGGCACCTGCGTTGCGGTGTGCCCCACCGGCGCGCTGACCGAACAGGCCATGCTCGGCAAGGGGAGGAAATGGGAAGTGAAGAAGGTCCGCACCACCTGCCCCTTCTGCGGCACCGGCTGCAACTTCGACCTGAACGTGAAGGACGGACAGGTCATCGGCGTCACCTCCAACGCGTGCAGTACGGTGAACGGCCGTGACATGTGCGTCAAGGGACGCTTCGGCATCGATTACGTGCACAGCCCGAACAGGCTCACCAAACCTTTGATCAAAAAGAACGGCGAGTTCGTCGAATCCTCCTGGGACGAAGCACTGGACCTGGTGGCGAACAAGCTCGGTGAAATAAAGAAGAAGCATGGCGGCGACGCCATCGCGGCCCTCTCCTCCGCCCGCTGTCCTAACGAAGACAACTATGTCCTGCAGAAATTCATACGCGCGGTATGCGGCACCAACAATGTCGACCACTGCGCCCGCACCTGCCACGCCTCCACGGTCACCGGCCTGTCCATGAGCTTCGGCAGCGCCTCCATGACCAACTCCTTTGTGGACATCCTGCACGCCGACGTGCTGTTCGTCATCGGCGCGAACCCCACCGAGGCGCACCCCATGGTAGGCGCCAAGATCCTGCAGGCGGTGGCCAAGGGCGCGAAGATGGTCGTGGCCGACCCCAGAAGGATCGAGCTGGCGGACAAGGCGGATTACTTCCTGCAAATCAGGCCCGGCACCGATATTCCGCTCATGAACGGGCTGATGCACATCATCATAAAGGAAAACCTGCATGATAAGAAATTCATAGAAGAAAGAACCGAAGGCTTTGCGGAACTGGAAGCCGTGGTGAAGAACTATCCGCCCGACAAGGTCTCGAAACTGACCGGAGTGCCGGAACAGACCCTGTACGATGTGGCACGGCTCTACGCCAAGGCCCCCAACGCGGTGATTGTGTATACCCTGGGCATCACCGAGCACATCTGCGGCACTTACAACGTCATGAGCA
>CAZHVS010000058.1:0-1778 GCA_964536015.1 uncultured Ignavibacteriaceae bacterium | reverse complement strand
TAACGGCATTGTGGCTAAGGCGCAGCCCAAAACTACAATACCGAACTTGTTAATAATTTTTATAATTTGAAAAATCTTTCATAGTAGAACTACCTTGAACAAGATACTTGAAACGGAACTACCAACCTAAAAATTTGAAATTGCCGAATGCGAAAACGCTGTCGCCTTGAGCCACTTGTTATGTTGCACTCTTATGAATTACCTATTCCTAAAATTTTGTTAGTTGAAAATTCCTTATCCGTAAATAATTTTTTTGTATACTCTGCTTTTTTATTTCCTAAGACAACATCAATGTTAGTGTCCTTTTCAATCCAAATCTTATGGCCAAACATTTTACGCACAAACTTTTGGATTATCTCCCACTTATCATTTGGGATGGTTCTAAAAAATATTTTTTTAGCTTCATCTGGGCTTACCAAATCAAGTTTATTAAAAACTATATCTCGAAGCATTGGGAACCAAATCATAATTGCACCAGGGCGAAATATTCTCTCAGCTTTTTTATGCTCTTCATTTACGGCATTTGGATTCCACTTTCCAATTAAAAGTTCATCAGCAAGTATATTGAGAAACATTACATTGTTCTCAATTTCTTGATTTCTAAAATCATCCTTTGAATCAATTTCTACATCCAAAGCTGGAGAAGTGAGGAAATAACGGAAATAATATTTATTCATTGAATCCCAACTTATTGCATACTGTTTTCCAGTTTTATTAGCTGGTGCAATAAATTGATTAAATCTATTTTCTTCTTGATTCAAAATGGATGTTACTAAAAAAGCTTCAATCTGTTTTTCGGGTTTTTCATCAGACTTGTCTTCGGCATATTTAATGAAATGACAAAATCCTTTTTCACTTTTCTTGTCAGTTGTTTCAATATATTTCTGCCAATTCGCACCATAAAGTTGCGCAAGTTTATCTGCAAGAATAGAAGAATAAAATCGAAGTTGTTTTAATTTATCGTGTGCTACTAAATTTGTTCGCATTAACCAAGTAACCTCTGGTTCAATATAAACTTTAGCTTCAATTTTCTTGGCACCAGACCAGATTTTTGCCGCTGCTTTATGTTGACCATCAAATAATAAGATTGGTGCCTTTCCATTTAATCGGCTTATAGACGGCTGAAGTTGTGTGTTTACTCTGAGATGACGATATAAATTCCAGAAATGTTCTAAAATTATTGGTCTTGGTTGTAATTCTATTTCCGATTCTTCTTTACCGTCATTGATAATATTACACGTAGGAATCATTGCATAAAAGTAATTCATTCCAGTGATTGGACAACAATAAACAGCATACTTTTCTTTTGTTGCCAATTTAATTTTTTCTTTGTCATTGAAATATCTTAATTCAATTTCCATTTTAGAATCATCGAATGTGTAATCAACTGGAAATCCATAATCAGATTTAAACTTAAAATCCAATATATCATTCAGTTTTACTTGCTCACCAATATTTTCTTTTTCTTCGAATAGCTTTTCAATTTCTAATTTATCTCTATATTCAGAAAGAGACATATCTTTTTTTGCCAGATTATGTTTTTTGCATACCGGAGCTATATTATCTAATGAAGAATCTTCTGTTTTAACAAAAGGAACAATATGGTCATAATGAATATCTTTTTCTTCATCAATGACTTCATTATCAATAAAACATCTAACAAAACCATCGGCTTGTTTGTATTTCTTTAACAATGATTTTTTTTCAGAATCTGTAAGTTGTCTTTTCAAGAGACCTCCTCATATTTTGAATAATGATTACTATTACTGCAACATAAC
>CAZHVS010000057.1:0-1860 GCA_964536015.1 uncultured Ignavibacteriaceae bacterium | reverse complement strand
TCCTTCCCAACTCCTCCTTCTCTTCTCAAGAGAAGGAGGCAGGGAGGATGAGTTCGTTCCTCCCAAATAACGCCAATCTCTAACCAGCGAATCCAAATCTCTAACCAACGAACGCCAATAATTTTTAATTAACCTTTCTTTTATAACCTACTTCAAAGAGCAACTCTGTTTTGCCAACCAACTTAATTTTTACTTCAAACGACCGTATCGAAGAAGCGGTCGCCGTTGAGGCGCGGGTTATACTTTACTTTTTATTTTCAGTATTTATTTTTTTTATCATATCTTTCAATGATTTTGATAACTCTTTCAGTCTTATTCTTTGGGTTTCTGTTAATCCTTGACCATAACCAGTTGCCTCTGGAAGAATATCAGCTATTTCTACAATAGCTTGAGAAGCTTTTACAATGTCTTTTGTAACGTTTAGAACTCTATTCTCGCTTTCAATAACTTTTTCAAGAGCAAGACTAGAAGTTTTAGAAGCTTCTTGTGAATTTTCTTTTTCTATGGAAGAATCACGGTATTGGAAATATGCTAGGACAAGAAGTAAGATTGATATTATAGTCGTAAGTGTGTTAATACTAAAAATATTGTTAAAGAATATATTTTGGTATTTACCACAATGTGAACATACTTTCGCTTTTCGATGAATGCTTTCATAACAATACTTGCAATTTACTTCTTTGTCATTTGGCTGATTACCTTCTTTTATGTCCATTTTCAAATTCCAATTATGATTATAATCTCATAGACTAAAATTACAATTTATATAAAAGTGCATACTTTATAATTTTCGTAAAGTATAACGGCGTTGTGGCTAAGGCGCAGCCTAAAACTACAATGCCGAACTTGTTAATAAAATGATGATTACAAAAATTTTTCATAGCACAACTACTTTGAACAAGATACTTGAAACGGAACGACAAACTCAAATATTTCTAAAATACAGAAAGCGAAATCGCTGTCGCCTTGAGCCACTGGTTATACACGCTTTTATAATTTTATGCCCATTAAAAAAGTGTGCGAATAGTTCTTAATATCTATTGTAGAAGAATCATAATTATTTGTTAAATCTTTTGAATAACGATACTCGACTATAATATTAACTGGTAGTAATTTTATTTCTGAACCAATGCCTACTGAAAAACCAAAGATGTTTTTCTTGAATTTATCATAAACGACTTCAAAACCTTGGGCAATTTGTTTGTTTAATAAATAATTATATTCAGGACCCAAGATTATATAAGGAGTAAATGGTTCTAAATTATACTTTACTTTTCCCATCAAGGATATTGAAAAATAATCAAGTCTGTTGTTGATATTTCTATATTCTCCAGTTCCATCAGGTTGAGAAATTGTTGTTATAGCTATTTTATATTTTGCGCCTTTTTGAGCATAGCCAATCTCGCCTTCCATATTTAAGAATGATAAAAAGGAAATATCAGCGAATGCTCTTGCTGTAATCCCAGAATTGCTTTCCCAATCCAGTTTGCCATATGTTGAAGGGTTATATTCCCAACTGTGATTTGTAAAACCCCAGCCAATTTTAACACCATAGCCATCTATAGATTGACCATAGTTCAGAATATTAAATGAAATCAAGAAAAGAATTAGAAAGGATTTTTTCATACTTTGTTTTCCATTTTAGTGTATAACTATTACTTATACTGCGTAGAATTATTACTTAGAGAACATAGATATGCACGCAGTTGCATAACTATATTCCAATTATTTGCTTTTTGTTCTAAATTGTCAATATTTAAAAATAGGTCGTGCATATATGTATTCCAGTTAAATTTCAGTATATCAAACTATCAAATAACTTTCCAATCGCAGCATCACAAAAACAATTATATTCAAAAC
>CAZHVS010000056.1:0-1913 GCA_964536015.1 uncultured Ignavibacteriaceae bacterium | reverse complement strand
CGGATATAGTAGTACAGGTAGCAGCAGCGAGTGAAGAGCAGAGTGCAGCAGCAGAAGAAATAGGAAAAAATGTTGAGGTGATAAGTAATGTTACCAGAATTAGCTCAAATGGTGTACAGCAAATTGCACATGCAGCAGAAGACCTGAATAAATTGACAAATAATCTTCAGGGATTGATTTCGAACTTTAAATTAGATGAAAGTGATAAAAGCGATTATGCAGTTCGAAAGAATGGAAAGATAGTAAATTTATAAACACCCCAAACAATAAAACACAAAAAATCAGTTCAAATTCCACCATAACAAGGTGGAATTTTTTTGTGTTAAACAATTCAACATTTTTTTTCGATGATAAATTAGAAACAAATTTTATAAGGGATAAAATATGAAGCTCTCAAAAGTTATAGATGTTGACGCCGAAAAATGCGTAAATTGTCATCGTTGTATTGCAGTTTGTCCGGTTAAATATTGTAATGATGGAAGTAGTGATCATGTAAATATTCATGAGGATTTGTGTATTGGTTGCGGTGAATGTATTGATGCATGTGTTCACGGTGCCAGAAAAATAATGGATGATTTTGAATCTGCTCTATATGCACTAAAAAGAGGTGAAAAAATAGTTAGTATTGTAGCTCCTGCAGTTGCCGCTGTTTTTCCAGGGCAGTATTTACAATTAAATGGTTGGTTAAAGTCTTTGGGTGTTGTTGCAAATTTTGATGTTAGCTTTGGCGCAGAACTTACAATAAAATCCTATCTTGAACATTTGAAAAAAAATAAACCAAAAGCAGTAATTGCACAACCTTGCCCTGCACTGGTCTCTTATATAGAAATTTATCAACCAGAACTTCTTGAATATTTGGCACCAGCGGACAGCCCGATGATGCATACCATTAAAATGGTAAAACAATTTTATCCTGAATATAAAAGCCATAAAACTATGGTAATTTCTCCGTGTGTAGCAAAAAAAAGGGAGTTTGAAGAAGTTGGAATGGGCGACTACAATGTAACAATGAAAGCCATTAAAGATTATTTTGAAGCAAACAGAATGTCATTATCAAACTATCCTGCCGTTGATTATGATAATGCTCCAGCAGAAAGAGCAGTTTTGTTTTCAACTCCGGGTGGTTTATTAAGAACAGCTCAAAGAGAGTTACCGGAGATTGTAAATATTACCCGAAAAATTGAAGGACCTAAAACAATTTATCACTATTTCAGTCATCTTAAAAAAGATATTGATAGAGGAATTGCTCCTGTTTTAATAGATTGCCTTAACTGTGAAATGGGTTGCAACGGAGGAACAGCTACTGGAAGAGATAAAACGGTAGATGAAGTAGAATATGCAGTTGAAGTCAGAAATAAAGAAATGCAGGAAAGATATAAATCAAAAGGATTATTAAAAGGAAAGCTTGCTGCAAAGAAACGAATTCAAAAAGCAGTAAATAAATATTGGCAGCCAGGTTTATATTCAAGGACTTACAAGAATCTTCAACAATCAAATTTATATAAATTATTTAGACAGCCTTCAAAATCGGAGATTGAAAAGATTCACATTGAAATGATGAAAACGGATTCAAAAGATAGATTGGATTGTGGTGCCTGTGGATATTTAAATTGTGATCAAATGGCAATTGCAATCAGCAATGGATTAAATAAAAAAGAAAATTGTCACGTTTATGTTAATAAATATTTACAGGTTAATGTTGCTTCCATACTTGAAGAGATTAATAAGTTTGCTGATGGTGATTTGAACGTTAACATCCAAAACGATAATGATGATGAAATCGGGAAATTAAGTCGTGGACTAAATAAAGCAGTTAAAAGCATAAGACAATTAATTATTACTCTCTCTGAAGCCGTTCAAGCGACAGCAAGTGCAAGCAGCCAAATCAGTTCAAGCAGCGAAGAGATGGCGGC
>CAZHVS010000055.1:0-1930 GCA_964536015.1 uncultured Ignavibacteriaceae bacterium | reverse complement strand
ATTAAATGACCAATTGTTCTGCGGCAAAACAAATGGAGCGACCACAACTATTTCTTTACTGAGCTTCAACTGAGCAATATCAAATGAGTGAGCATCGTAATACCTGCTGTCAACTGAAGTGCCCGACACCATGTTATTGTAACATTGCGATTGCATATTCCAACTGTTTGTCCTTCCCTCTTTGCACATCAACTTCGGTTTGTGCAATTCGAATGTGCGGTGGAATGCCATTCCATTCGTACGGAATGCCGTCGTACCGTCGGAAATCCTTCATTGAGACCCGAATCTGTCTACCACTCGGAAGCGAAAAATACTCCGGCGCCCCCGACCCTCCTGCTGTTGTGTCTCCAACAACCGTTACCGTGGATACCTGTTTCATCATTTCTACAAAATGCTCGGTGGTGCTGAAACAGACTCCATTAATGAGCACTACAACGGGATGGGCATACCGGAACGGGCCTCTTGGCTGAAGCTGGTACGTAGGCTGTAATTGTCCTTTGAAATATACTGCTCCGTAGCTGAGCGGTGCATCGAGGAATCTGCTCACGACAATGTCACTATTGTTTGTCGATCCTCCTTCGTTGTTCCGCACGTCTATGATGAGCCCCTTGGTATTGCGAAAATACTCCAGCACGCCGTGGAACTCTTGAATCCAGTTCCCTTCCGTGAAGGTCGAAAACCTGATATACCCGATGTTCCCCGGGAGCGTTTCATATTCCATCTTCTTTTCACCGGCAAGCATAAGTTCTCGATCGAAATATTTCCGCACGACGAGAGGGCTGAAGGCAAACCGGTCTCGTGCTGTTCTGGGCGGTGTGTATGCTCGTATGTAATATCCTCCCTTCGTCGTAAGTCCCACGTGGCCGTCCTTCAGTTCTGCGAGCATATCGAATAGTACGACGAAAATTTCGTCCCCTTTGGATTGTTCCGCGCGTAATCGATAAACGATATGAAGGCTGTCCCAATTGATTCCCTTGAATTGAAAATAGGGATAGACGGAATTTGTAACAGACCAGGCAGCTTCAAAATCTGCAACGTTATTCGATAGTTCAGGATCGCCGACGATGAGATCACTACAGCCGAAGAAAGCCGTTACAAATAGAATGAACAAGTATGATAAAAAACGGTTCATTGCAGATACACTCTTTACAGGTTGCACGAGATCGTCATTGTGATGAAGTCGGCACTAGCGATGAAATAGTCCCAGGCGCTTAATCGGGTTATTTCCAGTCGATATCCAATAGCTCCTGTCATCGATGATGTGATTCGATAGCGAACAAAAAGTTCTGCACAAGCCCTGAGTCCTTTGAATACACTGAGTAGTTTCAAGAAAGACTCGTCACTCTTAGTCGGATTTACGATCCGTCCACCAAATGAAAGGAGGCTCAAGCTCGCCGATGATTGCAGCTGAACATCGGAGTTGATTGGACAGTATGCTTCAGACTTCAATCCCCCTGAAATCAACAACGCGAATGAGTAGGTGTTCAGAATGGATTCGGATGAGCCCGCAATATTCTGTCTCCTGAAATGAAGAAAGAGCTCCGATGCCGGACCGAGAAACATGAATACTTTTTTTGTGAAAAGGGATGTTTCGCTGACAGGATAGAGAAAGTCAAAACCAATCGAGAATTGGCTGATCTCAGCGGAGACGTTGTTATTTTTGAGATTTGATGTGAATTGATAGAGACACGTCAAACGGTATCCGTAGGTTTCATGCAGGCGAGACCAGTTTACAGCGAAAAAGGGAAGTGTGGCGGCATATTTTTCCATTGATATGAACTCGTCGCGAACGACAAAGTATCCTATCCCGCCGTGCACACTTATCCCGTCCCCAAACGTGAATTCATGGTTTGTTGAGTCCTGAGCAAGCGCTTGCAAACTCAAGGTAAAGAAGGTCAAAAGGAGTATGTATGTTTGATAAACCATTATC
>CAZHVS010000054.1:0-2004 GCA_964536015.1 uncultured Ignavibacteriaceae bacterium | reverse complement strand
CCCCAAAACCCCAAAACCCCAAAACCCCAAAACCCCCTTTTATGCATTATTTATATAAATATTTATTGAAGGTAATAATGAAGAAAAGTTAAACCTTTAAAGGGTTTTATGCGTTTTGCTCTTGTGGCGTTTCCTCAGGGGGTTGGTCCTCTACTGGGTCTCCTGGAGCCACACCTTTTTCTCCTTCTGTTTCGCCTTGATTTTCAACTGGATTTTCTAATTCATGCTCGTGTTCATGGTCATGCTCCTCTCCTAAAAATTCCTTGACTTTTGAGTAGTCACTAGCGGCGATTTTAGGATGAGGGTAGTGTGTGCCGTGAGCAGGGCAGCTGATTGGTTGGTCTGGCATGCAATATGGGCATGGATGGGTAATATAATGAGTATACTTAGATTTCTTTTTATCGTCTTCAAGTTCAACATAAGCTTTGAGTAAAGGCTTTTTGATAACAGTGAGTCCGTTGACTTGCTTTTTGCTACGTTCAGCAACTGGTTCTTCTTCCTTAACTGGTTCTTTTCTATTTTTCTTTTCTTCCATTAATGCATCAAGCTTCTTTCTTAATTCATCAATTAATTTCTTATTGGCTTCATCTTCCTTTACTAAACCTTCAACTTTAAGTTTAAGATCGCGATTAGCATCTCTAGCATCCTTAAGAGCTTGTAATAATTTTCTATTTTCATCTTGGAGGGCTGAGAGTTCTCTTGGATAAGTTTCCTTGAGGAAAGCGATTTCACGAACATTCTTTGCATTTTCATCCTCGAGTTCACGGTTTCTAGCTTCGAGTTCTTCGACTCTTTCCTTGAATTTCTCATTCTCTTCCTTGAGATCTTTATTGGATTTTAATATCACAGTATATTTGTCAACCAAATCATTGTACATATTCTTAAGCTTTTCAGCTTCAGAAACCATGATGTCATTGCCCTTTCTTAACTTCTTAGCTTCTTCATCAAGTTTATCATAAGAAGCCTTTACGGCGTCATATTCCTTCTTAAGTGCGTCGAATTCAGGCTTCATTCTTTCCAAAATCGCTGCTAATTCACGGTTACCAGCCTTAAGTTCATTGGCCATTTTTAAGGCTTCGCGTAATTCTCTCTCACGTTGGGCGACGGCAGCTCTTAAGCGGTCAATTTCCGCAGTGAGCTTTGAGTTTGTAGCCTTGTATTGCTCGAGAATTTTTCTGAGTCTGTCCACTTCAGCTGCTAAATCTGCTGCATCCTTTAGGGCTTTAGCGAGTTCTTCTTCTTTGTCTCCGAGCTTCTTTCTTGATTTCTCAACGACTTCCTTATCTCCTGAAGCATCATTCTTTTGAGCCATTAAGAGCTCATTGAGCTTTTCAATGATAACGTTGCGTCTAAAAAGGGTAGTCTGTTAAAAGAAATACTCAGCAACAGTGTCAGCGAGTTTCTTTAATTGTTCCTTCATCTTCTCAAATCTAATTTGATAAGCGATGAAGAGATCTCTGAGTTTTGCTCTATCATTCATCAAGATTTGGATAGCGTTCCAAGCTTCGCGGATTTCGTTTTGGAGATCAACGATATCACGAGCAAGTTTCTATTTTTATTAGTTCTTTAATTAATGAATACATTCTTGAAGAGAGCCATATCAGTGCCACTGGCTTCAACTTCTTGTGAAAATTCAACCAAAACCTTAAATCTATTATCTAGTCTTCTGGATACGTCTTCAAGATATTTAAGATCAATCTTTTCAGCAAATTGCTTGTCAAACTTGTCTCCAACGGCCTTATATTCGCTGGAGGACTTATCAAGTTCAGGAGATTTAGAGAGGTAAGCAGATTCCTTACCATTGTTTGGAGTAGTGCCTTTCTGAGTCTCAGTCATTTGAGAATGGATTTGCAGATATAATATTTATATTCACATCTTAGACTATTTATATCATGGTAAGTGTTGTTGTGAACGTTAGTATATGATTCATAGTTCTTATTTTATAGTAAAATATATATGCACAGTATAGGGGTTTTGGGGTTTTGGGGTTTTGGGGTTTTGGGG
>CAZHVS010000053.1:0-2006 GCA_964536015.1 uncultured Ignavibacteriaceae bacterium | reverse complement strand
CCTCAAAGCATTCCTCAAGGCCGCTTAATGATTTATGACCACGCCTCTATTAATTATGGCCCAAAACCATTCGTAATGATGGTTTTGGGCCATATGAGTTTTTTTTCGACCTGAAGGGCTATCGTGGTTCGCGATCGCTTATTCTGGCGTGTCGCGAACCATCGAGTTGAAGATCAGGTGCGTTAGTAACCGGTACTCGAAACATCGTTGGATGGACGCCATTGCGACCATTTGTCCGTCGATGGGTCGATGGTCATATTCCCGGCGGCGCCGCCTTTCCAGAAGACCTGGAAGATGTTGGGATTATCGTCGCGGGTAGATGTAAAGGCCAGGTTCTGTCCGCCGCAGTCCCAGGTGGGGCCGCTGTCGGGGCCAACAAAGTCGGTTACCCGGTATTCTTGCATCTTCAACAAGTCATAACTGTAGATATCCAGGTTGCCGTTGCGCTCAGACTGGTAGGCCAGGCGGTTGCCCTCAGGTGACCAGGCGATGTTGTTGGTGGCTCCATCTGTGGTAATGCGGATGGTTTCGCGGGTCTGAACGTCGATCACATACAGATCCGTGCCGCCATTTTCGTCAGACAGGTAAGAAATCTGTTTGCCGTTGGGCGACCAGGCCGGGAAGGTCTCGTTGGCAGACGACCTGGTGAGCTGAATTTCATTGCCGGTGCGGGTGTTGAGGGCAAAGATATCCCAGTTCTGGTTGCGGTTGCTCTGGAAGACGATCCAGTTTAAGTCTGGCGAGTAGAACGGGTTGATATCGTCTGCCGGGTCGGTCGTAATTTGGGTTTCCTTTCTGGTGACTTGGTCGATTAAGAAGATGTCAGCGTTACCGTTGCGGTCACTTTGGAAGACAACCGTCCGGGCGTCTGGACCGTACATGGGGTTGGTGTTATTCGACTGCGATTTGGTCAGCCGTATAGCCTCGCCACTGCCTACCAGATCGGTGTAGTACAGTTCAACATTGCCGTTGCGGTTGGACTGGAAGACCACCCAGGTGTCGTCTGGCGCGCGGCTGGGGCGGCTGTCAACGGAAACATCTTTCGAGAGGTTGTAGAGCTTGTAGCCGGGCTGTCCTTCGATGCCGTCCAGGCGGTAGACTTCCAGGTTCCCATCGCGGAAGGTGTGGAAGATCAGGCACTGGATACAGGGCTGCCCACCAGAAGCCGGTTTGATAGCCGGGATGGTCGATTCTTGAGTGGGTGTGGCTGTGAAGGTCGCCGTAAAGGTAGGCGTGGGTGTAAAGGTGGCTGTATTGGTTGGCGTCGGCGTGAAGGTCGCGGTGTTGGACGGCGTTGGGGTGAAGGTAGCTGAGCTTGTTGGCGTGGGTGTGAATGTAGCCTTCTTGGTCGGCGTGAGTTTTAGAGTCGCCGTATAGGTCGGCGTGGGTGTGAAAGTAGCCGTATTGGTGGGTGTAACCGTGGCTGTCTCAGTCGGCGTGGGTGTGAAGGTAGCGGTATTGGTCGGCGTAGCGGTGGCAGTCTCAGTCGGCGTAGCGGTGAAGGTAGCCGTGTTGGTTGGCGTGGCCGTGAAGGTCGGGGTGTGGGTTGGCGTAGCTGTGGCAGTCTCAGTCGGTGTGGCTGTGAAAGTCGGCGTGTGGGTTGGTGTAGCCGTGGCTGTTTCAGTGGGTGTAGCAGTGAAGGTAGCGGTGTTGGTCGGCGTAGCCGTGGCTGTCTCAGTGGGTGTGGCAGTGAAGGTAGCGGTGTTGGTCGGCGTAGCCGTGGCAGTCTCAGTCGGCGTGGCCGTGAAAGTCGCCGTCTCGGTAGGTGTAGGCACGGTCGTGGCAGTGTTGGTGGGCGTTGCGGTGAAGGTCGCCGTGTTAGTCGCTGTAGGAGTCTTGGTCGACTTCTTGGTGGGTGTCGAAGTAAAGGTTGGCGTCGGAGTGCGTGTAAATGTCGCGGTGTTGGTCGGCGTGGCCGTGAAGGTAGCCGTGTTGGTCGGCGTAGCTGTGAAGGTGGCGGTATTGGTTGGCGTAGCTGTGGCAGTCTCAGTCGGCGTGGCCGTGAA
>CAZHVS010000052.1:0-2107 GCA_964536015.1 uncultured Ignavibacteriaceae bacterium | reverse complement strand
CCCCAAAACCCCAAAACCCCAAAACCCCAAAACCCCAATAATAATGCTTTCAATGAAAAAAAAATTAATGATGAGCGTCGAATATAAAACAATGATCCAGAATTAAATAATATATCATTTAAGAATCTAAATGGGTCGTTATACGACACTATTTGTATTTGCATTCCTATTTCTATTCTCTGGATCACTTGAGAAGAAGCTAAGAATAAAGCCTGAGGATAATGAAAAGCAGCATGAAGCTGAAATAAAAGTTCCAGTTGAAGCTCCAACTCAAGAAAATAAGGAAGCTCCTACAGAAGTTAATCCTGAATCTACTGAAACGACTGTCGATATCAATAATGTTCAAGCGGTGCCTAAGGCAGTTCTAGATATTGGTGGAAATTCCTTTTCATTTGCTTTGATTCCAGGTGTTTCTGATCCCAACGTTATAGTTCCTGCCCCAGCGGGCGAAACACCAAAGCCAGCATCAGAAATAATAGTTCCAATTAATCAGACTGCAGAAATTGAGCAGGCAAAGAAAGAAGCTGCTGAGGCAGCAGCTGCCGCTGTTCCTGCTGTAAGTACTGAAGAAATTGTTGAGAATGTAGACTCAGAAGTACCCACTGCTGCAGAGGAAAAGATTGAAGCGACGGAAGCTGTTGCAGAGCCAGTAGCTCCCGTAACAGTCCCAGAAAATAAAGAACCTTTAGAAGAAAATGAAAGCTCTGAGGAGGAAGATTATTCTGATGAATATGATTCTGATACAGAATCTAATGAGTATGAGGATTCCGATGAATATAGTGAAGATATGGATGAAGCTAATGAGGATAAGGAAGAATTAAAAGAAATTAAGGAAGATCAAAAAGAAGCTAAGGAGACTATAGAAATAATAGAAGATGTACCTACTCAAGCAGAACCTACTCCTATAGCAGTTGTACCTACTCCAGTTGAGAATGATCAAGTTACCCAAGAAGCAACACTTGAAGATACCGTTAATACTGAAACCGCTTCAGCTGCTACAGTAACGGAAGAAGAACATCCAGAAGCTACACAAGAAAACATTGTTGAAGAAATGCCAGCTCAAGTTGAAGCTGTACAAGTCAATGAAGAGACCTTTACCGATGAAGCGAATAAAATAGATCAACCAGAGAATGAACCTGAAGCCACAGTAGAATCTGTTTCAGCTGCAACTCAAGAGCCAGTACAGACTGAACAAGATACAACTGTGAATAATGATGAATCTGTAGAAGATCAAGTAGATATTGTATCAGCAGCCACAGTAGAAGCTGCTCCATCTGAAGAACCAGCACAACAAGCAACTTCAGAAGAAGAAAAAATATCAACTCAAGAAGATACGACACAGGCTGAACCAGAACAAATTCCTCAACCAGAATCAGACGTTTATGTAGAACCAGAAGTTAAAGTTGAAGCAACGGAAACCGCTCAGCCAGATCCAGCGTTAACTGCTACTTCAGAATCGACTCCTGAGCCCACTATAGTTCCCACCACAGTTGTACCCACTGAACAAGTATCCAATGAATATGAAGAAGAAAAAGAAGAAGCGCAAGAATATAAAGAAGAAATGGAAGAAGAAGCGCAAGAATATAAAGAAGAAATGGAAGAAGAAGCGGAAGAATATAAAGAAGAAATGGAAGAATATAAAGAAGAACAGGAAGAAGATAAAGAAGAAGAGGAAGAGGATAATGAAGAAGCGCAAGAAGAAGCGGAAGAAGATAAAGAAGAATTAAACACAGAAAATGTTGAAGTAATTCCTGTAACTCAACCAACTTCTGATCCTGAGCCTACTCCAGTTGATCAGCCAGCTGCCGTGCAAGAGTACACTATTGCTCAATCAGCATCAGAGCTTGAGCCATCTCCTATTGATCACTCAACAGCTGAGCAAGAGCAAATTCCTGCCACTCAGCCAACATCAGATTCTCAGCCAGCTCCAGTTGATCAGCCAGCTGACGTGCAAGAGTACACTATTGCACAAACAGAATCAGAGCTAGAACCATCTCCTATTGATCAACCAGCAGTTGAACAAGAACAAATTTCTGCCACTCAGACAACATCAGATTCTCAGCCAGTTCCAGTTGATCAACCAGCAGTTGAACAAGAGCAAATTCCA
>CAZHVS010000051.1:0-2157 GCA_964536015.1 uncultured Ignavibacteriaceae bacterium | reverse complement strand
CGGATATAGTAGTACAGGTAGCAGCAGCGAGTGAAGAGCAGAGTGCAGCAGCAGAGCAGATAGGTAAGAACATAGAAGCTATAAACAGTGTAACGCAGGAGAGTTCATCAGGGATACAACAGATAGCAAGAGCAGCTGAAGACCTGAACAGGTTGACAAATAACTTGCAAGGTTTAATCGCCAATTTTAAGATAGATGGTCAGGAAAAAGAGGGCTTTGACTTAAAGAAAGATAACAAATTAATAAGAGCTTAAATTTCCGAAAAAATATTCGATAATATATGAGAAGAAATCTAGGAGAGATTATTTCTTGCAAGGAATAGAAATAGCCTCCTCAGGTTTTTGTATGTTAACTTTTAGGATTAAAAATTTCATGGAGGAAATATGTTCTCAAAAAAAATAAATTGGTCCTTGCTTTTAGGAGCAATATTAAGTCTTTTTATATCATCAACAATGTCAGCAAAAATTGTTTTGCCCGGTGATGAAGATTACCTAGTAGTAGCCGAAGAAATGCCTGAACCCGTAGGTGGAATGGCTACAATTCAAAAAAATACTGTATATCCTTCTTCTGCAATTCAGACAGGAATACAAGGGAAAGTATATGTTATGGCATATATTAATGAAAACGGCGGAGTTGATGATGTTAAACTTGTAAAAGGTATTGGCGGTGGTTGTGATGAAGCAGCAATTAATGCAGTAAAAAAGACAAAATTCACCCCGGGAAAAAACAAAGGTGTTCCGGTTAAAGTAAAACTTACAATTCCATTAACTTTTAAAATTAAATAACCAACAAAAGCAATACAGCGGGTAGAAGATGATTAATCTCAATAATATTAAATTTGTCCGTAAACTTCAGTGGGCTTTTTTCTTTTTAGCAATAATAGGAACAATTATAGCGATAAGCAGTTATTTTTTGATGTCGAAATTGGAAAATAAAAAAGATCAAATATTTCAGACCTATGTAAAACCATCAATAAAAATAAACGAACTTTTTTCCAGAATAAAAAAAACACAATTTGTCTTGTTAAAATTTTCGATTCCTTCCTTTGAAGATGAATTGGAAAACAATATGAAATTTGTCAGCTCTGAAAAAGAAGCCATTGAAGAAATATTTAAATTCTTAAAAGAACAAAATTTTGAAAAAGAGATTACAAGTAAAATCGACGAAACACATAAACTATGGACCAACTATAAAAACGTAGTTGTGGATGCAATTCAAAGTGCTGGAGTTATTAAAGATTATGAAATGGCGGCAGTCATTACTACTTCTTCAGGGGAAGAACTTGCCGAACAAATAGAAAAAAATTCTCGCCAAGTTGATGAATTATTAAAAAACAAAGCTAACCAAATGAATGTTGAAATTTCTTCAATAGCTTCCAACTCAAAAACAGTTTTATTGCTAAGTATGATTCTTGGTATGGTGGTTTTTATATTTTCGGCTTTTAAACTTGCCCCAGTCTTAACAAAACCTGTTATTAAAATTAAAGACATTATGCAATCTTTCTCTCTTGGAAATTATAATGTTAATCTGCAATCGAATTCAAACGATGAGTTTGGACAGCTTTATTTAATGCTCGAGAAGATTAGATCAGCACAAAAAGAAAAAATAAATGCCGCAATAAATATTGCAAATGGAATTGTTGAAAAGGTAGTTCCAGCATCAGAACATGACGAATTAGCTTTTGCTTTTAATAAAGAAGTTGAAACAATTAATGATTTATCAGAAGAAATTTCTTTGCTTACAAAAAATGCAATAGATGGAAATTTAAACTACAAAGGAAATAGTTCAAGATTTTCCGGTAAGTATAGAGACATTGTAGAAGGAGTTAATGATACCGTTAATGCATTAATTCAACCTATAATTGAAGGTAAAGAGATTCTTACAAAACTTGCCGAAGGTGATCTGGATGCAAAGGTGACCAGTGATTTTAATGGTGATCATGCAATCCTGAAACAGTCTATTAATAATGTTTCTGATTCTCTTAAGAGCGTGCTTAAAGAACTTATGTATGTAATTTCAGAAGTAAATAAATCAAGCGAAAAGATCTATTCATCCAGCGAAGAGATGGCAACAGGAGCACAGGAACAAGCCACACAAACGAATGAAGTAGCCAGCGCAGTAGAACAAATGACAAAGACCATCTTTGAAACAAGCAAG
>CAZHVS010000050.1:0-2170 GCA_964536015.1 uncultured Ignavibacteriaceae bacterium | reverse complement strand
CCTACATTCCGCACCTTATTCTATAAAAACGAGGGATTTTCCTCTCTACGCAAAATAAGCTTTAACATCTGGTAGATCTCCAACGATATGTTCAGCAATGTGAAAGAAGAGATCAGTATGAGCTGAGGATAATGCAGAAGAACGGTCTAGCATCTCCCCCAGATATGCTTCACTGCTGAATATAGACTCTGACCAATCTGTTACCTGAAATCCTATTTGTTCTTCCATCTCTAATACGTTTAGGGCTACTGCGATTGGGCAAGGTTTGGATTCTACAGGATTTATGATGGCAATAGCCAATTGAGCAAACTGGCCGCCTTCATAATGTCCATGTAGAGAAACCAGGTAAATGCCAATAGGCGTATCACCATCATAAACCGAACCGCGAACAACCGGGTGTACACTAGAACACTTCGGGCATTCGGAAGAAATAATTTGATAATCCAATTTGAGGTGCAATATACCTCCTGCCTATATTCTGTACTTTAGGAACTGAACAGATAACACGTTTGAACTTGGGGACCGAGCAATGTAATCACTTGTTCTTGAGCTGGGCGTAAGTTTAGGAGTTGACGGAGCATTACCTGGTCGTTTTGTTTCACCAACAGGATGTCCAGACCTTCAAAAAGCTGGAAAACCCAGCGGATGGTGGGGCTCTGGGTTGGCTTTCGCTGCTGGTCAGGAACAGTGGCGTTCATTGCTTTGAGTGCTTGCCGGAGCTTGCGTTCCGCTAGAGTGTAGATCAGAAGTGAGAGCCCCATAATCATCAACAAGGCCATAATCCGCTCTGCTTTCTTCAAGAACAGGCTGTGGGCGAAGAACAGCGGGTCTTTTAGAAAACGAAAACCTCTTTCCACCGACACGCCCTGGTCTTTGTAGTTTTCCAGCATGGCTTTGGCTGGTAACCGATCACTGTCTAGATCATTCGTTGCAATGATGAAACGCCCTAAGGACAGTTTGGCCTCTTCGACAGTCGTTGGGTTTTCTTTTACGCCACCTTCCAGGCTGTATCCCACCACTTCTTTTTGATCTTCCGCAGCCGGGCGACCTCGCTTGGAATATTGCATTACGGCGACCACTTGGCCAGTCGCTCGATGGTACTTCCATTTTTGATTGAACAACTCATACGCTTTCTCGGCATCTTCTTGGCAATTGAAGGTTTGCCCTTCCAGCTTGTGCCATTCTTTCTCAGCTTTCTCTAGCTCTTTGGTTTGCGCCTTTTCCAGGGTTTTTAGTTCCCGGCCTTGTGCCGCCTGTGAAAATACAACCAGCCAACGCTGCTGGATCCCGGCATATTCCTGGGTCATTGCTTTGCCCCAGTAACCTGGTTCTAATTCCACCATCTCATCAAACCGGGTTTCTTTCACTAGTTGCTTGGCCTGCGCCAGGGTTTCAGGTACACGTGTCAACCAGAGGATCTCCTTGGCTTCTTTCAGCGTGTCTTCCGTATACCCGGCGCTGTCCATCACGATATAAACCTGCTCCTTGCTATTCAATTGTTTGCAGTAAGCTTTGATCGTGTCTTTGAAGGTCTTTTTGTCGTTGCTGTTGCCACTCAAAACTTCTAACCAGGTGGGTAGGGCAGATTTATGGTGGGTAATCAATTGCACCACAACTTGTTTCAAGTCGGGGCGATGATCCTTGGAATAGCCGTACGTAATGCTAATTGCTTCTCTTTCTGGCTCATTGGGCTCATAAGAACCATGCAGGTGGAAGCTGCTGCTATCCAAATGCACGAAACGAGAGCGAATGCCATAGACTTGTAAGGCATGTGAAGCGACCTGATAAAAAACTTCGGTGACACCGGCCGTATACAGATCGTCCAAACAGCGTCCCAAGGTATCATCATTGAAGTCATCCGCTGTTAAACGAGGATCGATCAGCAAGTCGACCGGTTTGTTGTGCAAGTAATCTGGCATCAGATACAAAGCCTGACCCACAAAGCCCAGCGCGTTCAAGATCATCGCCTGAGTGCCTCTGCCACAACTGACTTTTCGATCACTACTTTTGACCTGGGCATCGATCTTCTCGATCAGAGAAATCTCTTGGCAGATCCCTGCAATGATCCCAAGATGGTCTATTCGTTGGGTTTCGTACGTTGGCCTGGCGCTCATATGCCAAGCTTACCCGAAATTCCTAAAAAACGCTATCTTAAGGTGCGAAAGGTGGG
>CAZHVS010000049.1:0-2206 GCA_964536015.1 uncultured Ignavibacteriaceae bacterium | reverse complement strand
CCCCCAAAAACTCCTCTCGCTTGGATTTTCGCGCTAGATCCCCCATCATAGATCCCGGCCGACACTGTTGGCTAATACACTGTATACTACCCAAACACATTAATTCTGCTCACACCGTAAATAATTCTGACACTGTAAAGTAATCCTTACACTGTATAAACAGCCAACACTGTACTAAATCCTAACACTGTACATAATGCTTTCACTGTCAACCGGCAAACTCCTTACTTTCCTAACACTGTTTCTAACCTGCACCGTAATCTAAGTGAAGACTATTATTGTGATTCACTCTTCTAATTTGCCGCGCGTTAGCGCGGCCATGTGAACAATAATAGGATCATTAACATGACCATTCTATTGAGTCAATTCGCACAATTGCGGCCGAAGGCCGCTCATGCGAAATAGAATGGGAACACTTGCGCGATCCCGATTTAGACCATTCTGTTGATTTTGAGGCCGAAGGCCGCTCAAGGTCAGCATAATGGGATCATTATACGATCCCCTATTAAGACCGTTTTCGTTGATTTTGAGGCCGAAGGCCGCTCAAGGTCATCAAAATGGGATATGCATTGACCGTTCAATTGAGTCAGCATTCACTTTTGCGCCCGAAGGGCGCCAACATGCTCAATTGCATGGGAATACTGCTGTTGCTCATCTTTGTTGTTATTCATCTCACAGACAATTACCCATCTTTGCTGTTACTCATTTGATAGACAATACCCATCTTTGTTGTTACTCATCTGACAAACAATGCCCATCTTTGTTGTTACTCATCTGACAAACAATACCCAGCTAAGAAATAACATCTAGATGTGTATCTGCACCATGCAAGAGATAGCATACTAAGAGATAAGAGAGTGCGTAAACGAGCGTAACGGAAAGCTGTCATCGTAGCTCGAGTTGCTTGCAACTCGAGCGCAGATGGCAGCTTGAAGTGAAGCGAGTTGGAGCACTCTGCTTGTCTCTTAGTATGCTATCTATGCATGGTGCAGATTTAACATCTATGTTCGCGTCCATTTTCTATTTTGATGTTCATCACTCCACATTTTCGATTTCATTTCTATGTTCAAATTCATTTTCATATTGCCATTGTCATTTGCATCAAGTTAAATTTGCTATGTTCAATTCTCATTTGCAATTTGTCAATCGACATTTTCATTTTTTCAATTTGTCAATCGAAATTTTGATTTTTAACTGATTCTATTTTCATAATGTTGTCAATTGACATTTTCATTTTTTCAATTTCCAATTTGTCAATCAAATTTTCATTATGTTCAATTTCAATTTGTCAATTGACTTTTTCATTTTTCAATTTCATTTTTCAATTTCAATTTTCAATTTCAATTTGCAATTTGCCAATCGACATTTTGATTTTTCAATTTCAATTTGTCAATGGACATTTTCATTTTCAATCGACATTTTGATTTTTCAATCGACATTTTCATTTCAGTTTGCCAATCTAAATTACAATTTGCTTGATGATTCTGCCGCTCATTTTCTTGACTGTTTCATGGGACCGAAGGTGCCCATCATACAGGATGTTGCGCAAGATCCATGCATTTTTCTATTTTTTCTTACTTTCTTGCTGATTTCCACAAATTTTGCAATACCTTGCAATTCTCTTCGATCCAATACAAATAACTAGTTTGATTGTCTTTGAGTTGCATTCGAGTTCCGTTTTCGAATGCTCTTGCGGCGACGGCAAATATGTGTTTCTAAGATGGCTACAACCAAAGTCGTAGCTTGCTTTGACTGCATGCTACTTTTTACTTATTGTTCCATCAACTTTCTTTCTTTTACAGTCTTTGGACAGGACCCTATATTTTACTACACTTGCTTTTCATTTACTTTCTTTCGACAGGGCCCTATATTTTACTACACTTGCTTTCATTTACTTTCTTTTTACAACACGCTATGCTATGCTATGCTATTTTCTGCATGATCAGACATTATAGTGCACTAATTATCTTGTTACAACCTCCAATTTTCAGGCAACCTCTAAATCAACTTCTAACAATCCTACTCTTTTTATAACTTAACTTTTCCGCTTATTTCTGCTTTTACAATCGTCTTGTTTATCAGTCTCCAAAAACTAGCTTTTTCGAACATTTTTTAACACTGACTATTTCAAACACACCATTTCGCGCTAGGTCCCCCAATCATAGGTCCCGGCCGCTACTGTTAGCTATCACTGTAGTGTAGTTAG
>CAZHVS010000048.1:0-2217 GCA_964536015.1 uncultured Ignavibacteriaceae bacterium | reverse complement strand
CCCCAAAACCCCAAAACCCCAAAACCCCAATAATATGCATGTCACTCATCTATAAACGCATGTGGTTACAAAGAAGCATTTTATGAATGAGATAAAAATAGAACTATAATTACGTTACAAAAGAAACTCAGGAATTATTAATTGCAATAACCATTTACATTAAAGAACCAAAAAGAAGAATTCTCGAAAACCGTGGTATTTGAAAAGGGATTCAGTGTCGCTTCAAAATAGAATAAGTCTAGCGCTTATCATAAATCACCCTTGATAATATCCTTATTGTAACCTTAATTTTGTATTATAATATAGCTTAATGAAATGATACTATTTATAGTATTATTAACCACGCGTTGGTTCTATTAATAGTAATAGTGGACTATAAATTGCCTCGCCTTAACTAGAATTAAAATTCAATGAAGAGAATCATTCTTTTAGCTATTGCCTCTTTGACAATATTTGTACAGTCTCAAGACTGCCCAATTGCTGCAGTCAACGAAGCTTTCTTCGTTAATGGCAAGCCTAGATATTTATCAACTGCAGCGCCTCATCCAGCTGATGATAAAATATGCCCAGATTTAATTGGCCAAAACTCATGCTGCGACAAGACCACACTTGAAGACATCAAAAATAGCTATGATGCCTTCAAGGCTGAAATGCAAAAAGGCATGGAAGATCAACTTACCAGACTTACTTCAGGCTTTGATGGTGTTGAAAAAGTTGATTTCAAGGTCCTCATTAATGGAACCAATGGAGAACGTTTAAGAATCATCGTTGAGAAAATAGTATTGAAGGCTAAGGAAAAATTCGCCTCTCTCAAGACTGAGATGGAAAAATGCTTCACTGCGATGTACCAAAATCAGGCCGGCTTCTTATGCAGATCTTGCGCAGTTGACTTCCCAGTTGTGGTTCCAAATGCGACAGACCAAGCTCCAAAAATAGCAGTAAATTCTAGAACAATTTCTATGCTTAATGATCAATGCAAAGACTATGCCAAGCTCCTCCAAGATGCTATTAACGAATATCACAGAGCCAAGGCTCAAATCACTGACTACATCACTGGCGAAATCGGTGTTAATACTGAAGATTGTACTTGCAGCGGTGCCGCAGTTGATGAAGATAAGGAATTTGATCTCAATATCAGTGGAACCCCTGATCAGCAAACACCACCTCCTCCCACAAGATTGCTACAAGAAATGAGTGATGATGAGGAAGCTGAGGTTAGACAATTTGAGGAAGATGTAGCTCCACAACGAACAGACACATATCCTCAAATAGTCAATAACCAAACATATCAACCTGAAATTGAGGCTGATGAAATATTAAAGAACGACCAAAAGAACATTGTAGACCCTAAAGAATACAAGAAGAAGGTCTTTGCGAGCTTCCATAACTTTATCCTTGCCCTTGAAAGTGGCATTGGAAATGGTTTAAGGAATAGAAACTATCAAAAGATTGCTCAATTCCTAACTGCATTCGTTGATTTCAAGGAGTTAGACTTTGAAGAAGGCCTTGACATAGCTGTTATCTTTGCTGCTGATGTCAAGAACTATGGAAATTCTTGGGTAAGAATGAGAAGACTATTCATGAAATTAGTTTATGACTTATTAGTCAATATGCCATGGTCAACCCCAACTCCAAAAGAACTTGCTAAGGATAAGGCTGCTAAGAAAGTTCAACAACAAAACACTATAAGAAATAATAATCAGAATCAACAACCTCAACCAACTCCACCAAATAGATTATTACAAACTGCTAGCCCAAACCCACCTCCTAATGCTCCACCTAGTCCTATGCCTAATCCTTCACCCATGCCTAATCAAAACAGAACTATGCCAAACAATACTAATGGACAAAATAATCAAAACCAAAACCCAAATCAGAATCAAAATCCAAACCAAGGTCCTACAGATCAAAAGCCTAACCAAAATCAAAAACCTAACCAAGATAAACCACAACCTCAACAACCAAGAGTCTTCACTACTCAATTCTCCATGTTCCAAATCGCTCAGGATTATGCTTCAAAACTCACAGCAACCTTCAACAACGTTCTTCCAAACGGAACTATAGTCTTCCCTATATCACTCCCTTACATTCAGAATGATCAAGTTGTCCTTTATGGTATCCCAGAAAATACCACTTATGCACAATTTCTTGCTAAGGAATTAGAACTCCTTAACACTGACGGTGTCATGTTAATTCCAGTATTCTCAATATTGGAAA
>CAZHVS010000047.1:0-2476 GCA_964536015.1 uncultured Ignavibacteriaceae bacterium | reverse complement strand
CCCCAAAAACCCAAAACCCCAAAACCCCTATGTTTGCAATATATAGTAATGTATTTAATATTAATATGTATATGAAATAGACAAGAATGTAAAAAATAATCCTTCAAATGATTTCTTTAAAAACTATTATTTAGTCAACTTCCTCCATCTTTGTAGTTGGAGCAGCTGGGGCAGCACCTCCTTCCTTCTTAGTCTCAGTGAGAGGTGGCATAGCTTCTTCTGTCTTTTGTTCTTCATCTTCGATTGTAAGTCCAAGCTTAATCATTCTGTGAATTCTGTTACCAAATTGAGCGGGATCCTCAAGACTGAATCCTGAAGTTAATAATGCAGTTTCATAGAGTAACCAAATTAAATCCTTTACAGTCTTATCGCTGCTATCAGCATCAGCACGCTTTTTAAGTTCGGCAACAATGGAATGCTTTGGATTGATTTCCATAGTTTTCTTTGAAATCATATAAGAAGTCATTGAAGCATCTCTTAAGGCTTGTGCTTTCATAATTCTTTCCATATTTGCAGTCCAGCCATATTCTCCAGTAACTAAAACACATGGTGAGTCAACAACACGAGTTCCTGGGATAACTTTTTCAACTTTGTCTCCGAGAACGTCCTTGATTAATTTGCAAAGTGGCTCGAATTTTGCCTTTTCTTCTTCGAGCTTCTTCTTTTCTTCTTCACTTTCTTCAAAGGTTAATCCTTCCTTAGTTACGCTTCTAAGTTTCTTTCCTTCATATTCCTTGAGTTGTTGGACGGCGTATTCATCAATAGGATCAACCATGTAAATGACTTCATAATCACGTTTCTTAAGAGCCTCCAAGAAAGGTGAATTTGCAACAGTTGATCTAGATTCACCAGTGATGTAATAAATTTCCTTTTGCTCAGGCTTCATTCTAGCAATATATTCCTTTAAGCTAGCCATTTCTTCACCGCTCTTTGAAGTATGATATCTTAAGAAATCAGCTAATTTAGCACGGTTAGCAGAATCTTCATGAATTCCAAGCTTGATGTTTTTGCCGAATTGTTCGTTGAATTTCTTGAAGTCTTCCTTGTTCTCGCTGAGTTCACTGAACATTTCAAGGCATTTCTTAATAATGTTCTTCTTCATAACCTTTAAGATCTTGTTTTGTTGTAAGTTTTCTCTTGAAATGTTCAAAGGAAGATCATCAGAATCTACCACACCTCTGATGAAGTTAAGATATTCAGGGATTAATTCTTCGCAGTCATCCATAATAAAGACTCTTCTAACATAGAGTTTGATATTATTTTTCTTCTTTCTAGTTTCGAACATATCGAATGGTGCTCTCTTAGGAATGAATAAGAGCGCCTTGAATTCGAGCTGACCTTCAACTGAGAAATGTTTTACCGACAAATGTTCTTCCCAGTCATTGGTAAGAGTCTTGTAGAATGAAGCGTAATCTTCCTTGCTTACTTCTGCTGGTTTCTTCATCCAGATTGGCTTATTTTTATTGATTTGTTCATATTCATGCTTAACTTCCTTGATCTTCTTCTTCTTCTTTTCCTTTTTCTTTTCTTCATCCTTGACATCTTCGATTTTGACATCCTCTTCCTTCTTTTCACCTTCCTTCTTTTCTTCCTTCTTTTCCTCAGCTTTTTCGTCCTTCTTTTCTTCCTTCTTTACTTCTTCATCAGATTCTGTTACTTCCTTTTCTTGAGTTTTTTCGACCAAGAGCTCGATTGGGAAGCCAATGAATTCAGAGTGTTTCTTGATAATATCCTTTAATTTTCTTTCATCTAAGAATTCAAGTTGATCTTCCTTGAGATGGAGAACAACCTTGCTTCCTCTTGGGATACGTTCATTTTTCTCATCCTTAACTACAGTGAAAGTGCCACCAGCAGTGGAATCCCAAACAAATTGGTCATCATCATTATGCTTTGAGATGACTTCGACCTTATCAGCAACCAAGAAGGCAGAGTAAAATCCGACACCGAATTGACCGATCATTGAAATATCTGCTCCCGCGGTAATGGCTTCGACGAATTGCTTGGTGCCTGAGCGGGCAATTGTACCCAAGTTGTTGACCAAATCAGTTTTGGTCATTCCAATACCTGAATCCCATATTGTCAGGGTATTGTTTGACTTGTCTGGAATGATCTTGATAAATAATTTGGGTTCCGCCTTGAGTTCATCAGGATTTGTGATACTCTTATATCTGATCTTATCAAGAGCATCAGAAGCATTGGAAATGATTTCTCTTAAGAAGATTTCCTTGTTGGAATAGAAAGTGTTAATGATGAGGCCCATCAGCTGCTGAATATCAGCGCTGAAAGCAAAAGTTTCCCCTTCAGTCATTGTTTTTTAGATAATTCTCGACTTGATTCTGGCAATTTATTAGGCCAATCGAACAATCTAGAACTTTTCATATAATTTTCTATTATCCAATCGCTATTCTATTATGCGATACATACTAATGGATCTTTATATGCAAGTTGGGGTTTTGGGGTTTTGGGGTTTTGGGGG
>CAZHVS010000046.1:0-2573 GCA_964536015.1 uncultured Ignavibacteriaceae bacterium | reverse complement strand
CCCCAAAACCCCAAAACCCCAAAACCCCAAAAACCCCAAAACCCCAAAACCCCTATTGCATTGATATCATGAATCGTATCTTTTATAAGTGTTAACACCGCAAATATTTTTGGATATTATCATCAATAAGAATAGGCTTGTTTCCAGAAATATTATTCATATTTAGTATGCTATCAAGCAGACTCAGTTTGAAGGATATCCTTCCAACTCTTAAGGGAAAACGTGTTCTCATGAGAGTGGACTTCAACGTACCACTCAAAGAGGGAAAAGTCAAGGATAAAACTAGAATTGAAGCGACAATTCCATCAATCAACGCGATTTTCGAAGCTGGCGCTAAAGCCTTAATTTTAATGTCCCATCTCGGACGTCCTGATGGACAGAAAAATGATAAAGACTCTCTAAAGCCTGTCGTCCCTGTTCTTGAAGAATTATCAAAGAGAAAAGTCACTTGGTTAGATGATTGCGTAGGAAAAACAGTAGAGGAAGCATGCGCTAATCCAGCCCCAGGTTCATTAATCCTATTAGAAAACTTAAGATTCCATATTGAAGAAGAAGGATCAGGCGTAATTAAGGGCGAAAAGGTTAAGGCCAAAAAAGAAGATGTTGAAGCTTTTAGAGCCTCACTCTCAAAGTATGAGGTTTGCGATTAATAAAAAATAGGCTTGGAGATGTCTTTGTAAATGATGCCTTTGGAACAGCACATCGTCCACATAGCTCCATGATTGGTGTTAGTTTACCGGTTCGCGCTGCAGGATTTTTGATGAATAAGGAAATTGAAAGCTTCGCTAAAGTTATGGAAAATCCGGCCCGACCTTTAGTTGTTATCATGGGAGGTGCTAAGGTTAAGGATAAGATTCAAATAATTTTCAAGATGCTTGACCTTGTTGATGAAATGATATTTGGAGGTGGATTATCTTATACACTCCTTAAGACAATGAACAATATGAAAATTGGTAATTCAATCTATGATGAAGAGGGCTCTAAGATTGTTCCAAGCATTTTGAATAGGGCTAAGGAACGAAATGTTAAGTTACATTTCGCTGTTGATTTCGTAGCTGGAAAAGAAATGAAAGCTGACACTGAAACTATGATTTGCAACGCCAAGGATGGAATTCCTGATGGTTGGGAAGGATTCGATATTGGTCCTGAAACTAGAAAGGCCTTTAGAGAAGTTCTTATTAATGCAAAGACTATTCTCTGGAACGGACCAATGGGAAAATTCGAAATCGAGAAATTCTCTCATGGATCAAAGGCTATGGTAGATATTTTATGTGAAGCCTCATCTCATGGAGCCGCTACAATCTTAGGAGGTGGTGAAACTGTACAACTTGTACAATCAATCAAAGGTGCTGCTGAAAAATTGACTCATATGAGCACTGGTGGTGGAGCTAGCTTAGAACTTTTAGAAGGAAAACCAATGCCAGGAATTATGGGACTTTCATTAAAGAAGGGAATTAAAATTGGCATCAATGGATTTGGCAGAATCGGAAGATTGGTTTGCAGAGCTGCCTTCGAATCTGGAAGAGTCAATGTCATTGCTATCAATGAACCATTCATGGATCTTGATTATATGGTTTATCAATTCAAATATGATAGCTCACATGGTATCTGGAAGGGAGATGTAAGCAAAGTTGGTGATATGTTAGTTATCAATGGCGTTGGCATCAAAGTAACAACTAAGAAAGACCCAGCTGAAATTCCTTGGGCTGCCTCTGATGTTGACTATGTCGCCGAATGCTCTGGAGCTTTCACTAGTGGAGATGCATGCAAGAAGCATCTTGCTGGTGGTGCTAAAAAGGTTATTATTTCAGCTCCTCCTAAGGATGATACTCCAATGTTCTGCATGGGAGTTAACCATGAAAATTATAAGACTGATCTCCTAATTGTTTCAAACGCTTCATGCACAACCAACTGCCTTGCCCCATTAGCTAAAATCATTAATGATAAATTCGAAATTGTTGAAGGCTTAATGACAACTGTTCATTCTACAACTGCTACTCAATTAACTGTTGATGGACCATCAAAGGGAGGCAAGGACTGGAGAGCTGGTCGCGCTGCTTCAACTAATTTAATTCCATCCAGCACTGGTGCTGCTAAAGCCGTTGGAGCTGTTATTCCAGCACTTAAGGGAAAATTAACTGGAATGGCTTTCCGTGTACCAACCATTAACGTTTCAGTTGTTGATTTAACCGTTCGCTTAAATAAGCCAGCTAAGTATGCTGAAATTGTTGAAGCTATCAAGAATGCATCTGAACACGAAATGAAAGGAATTATGGGCATTACTAGCGACGAAGTCGTTTCCTCAGATTTCAATCATGATAGCAGAAGTTCAATATTTGATGTAAAGGCTGGTATCGCACTCAATGACCACTTCGTTAAGCTTGTTGCATGGTATGACAATGAATGGGGCTATTCTAATCGTATGATTGATCTCATTTGCCATATGGCTAAAGTTGATGGACTAATGCATTAATTTTACCTTTTAAACATTACCTGAATTTTTATCATTGAGTTTTTATTATGCACTATGCATTTAAGGGGTTTTGGGGTTTTGGGGTTTTGGGGTTTTGGGG
>CAZHVS010000045.1:0-3150 GCA_964536015.1 uncultured Ignavibacteriaceae bacterium | reverse complement strand
ATTGTAGAAAAATTTATAAAGTTTGTAATGTAGTTATAGTTGAGTTTTGATTTGATCTGATTTATTAAGTAACTACAACCTCAGTCACGCCTGATTGACTCCCCCGCTGAGGTGTTTTGAATATAATTGTTTTTGTGATGCTGCTAATGGAAAGTTATTTGATAGTTTGATTTACTGAAATTTAACTGGAATACATATATGCACGACCTATTTTTAAATATTGACAATTTAGAACAAAAAGCAAATAATTGGAATATAGTTATGCAACTGCGTGCATATCTATGTTCTCTAAGTAATAATTCTACGCAGTATAAGTAATAGTTATATGCTTACTTTTTAAGAGGTAAATATGTATATAAAAATTAGACTTTTTAAAAACTTCCAAAACATTTTCCATAATTGGAAATTGCTAAATTTTATAGCCATTGCATTATTCATTATTGTTGCTTCTGGATGTGCTACCACTGCAAAATATGAGGCGATATTAAATACTTGGGTTGGAGCCGATGTTAATGTTCTTATTGGTTCTTGGGGTCCACCTAGCGATGAGTATTCTATGCCAAATGGTAACAAGATGTATACTTGGTTATGGGTTGGAAATACACTAGTTACTTCAAACTACATTAAATTTCTAAATATGACTTTAACCAACTCTGTCACTTATTGGTGTAAGACTACTTTTACAGTTGACAATTATGGAAAGATTTCTGGTTGGCGTTACGAAGGAAATGCGTGTAAGGCAAAATAGAAAAATGAGGTCAATATGAAAAAAATATTATTATCTCTACTTTTATTTTTATTTCTTTTTTCGGGCAATGATTTTTCTCAAAGAAAATCTAGCAGTTTCAAATCATCTTATAGAACTAGAAGTAATTATAGTTATAAAGCTCCTAAAATAAAGACATCTTCTAAATTCAACTATAAGTCTCCAGCTTATAATATCGGTGAAACAAAATATAATTATGGAGAAACTTACAAATCTTCTGGTCTACCAAAGGTTGAAAGAAATAGCTCTGCAAAAAGGGAATTTCTTAAAAACAAAGGTTATTCAAAAGCTCCCAAAGGTTATGAAGTTGATCATATCATTCCTCTCTCAAAAGGAGGTCAAGATGTTCCATCAAATATGCAATTATTACCAAAAGAAGTTCATAAACAAAAAACAGCAACAGAACGAAAATTGAGGTAATCTAAAATGAAACTTATGCTAAGATACATTTACTTTGTTCTACTCATTGTTTTTAGTAACACATTATTTGCCCAAAATAGTTGGGAAGTTTATGAAGAAACTTCAATTGCAAGTAAAATAAGTGGCTCTATTAAAAAGGGATTCATATTTAAAACTATTTCTGGTAATATTTATGAAGTAATCGATTATGTCTATCTATATGAATATTTATATTCTCCGGATGTAATGGTTTTAAGCGCTGGAGATATTTATAAACTATATGTTGACGGAATAGAAGAATCTTTACTCTGCAAGAAGTTAAATGATGGAGGTAAAAATATGACTAATGGCGCTAAAGTAATTGAAAGTCAGATAGATGGTGATTTTGAAGGACTAGAAGGAGAAAAAGTATTCAAACTAATGAATGGTCAAGTATGGCAACAAACAGAATATTATTATCATTACTATTATCAGTTTATGCCAGCTGTAATGATTTATAAAACTAATTCTGGTTATAAAATGAAAGTTGAAGGAATCGAAAAATCTGTTAATGTTATAAAACTAAAATAGTAAATGTCGCATATAACCCGTTCTTCAAGCCGTCCGCATCTTCGATTCAGTCGTTTGAAGTAATAATAAAGTAGTCTGACAAAACTTAGTTGCTCTTTGAAGAAGGTTATAAAAGAAAATTAATTAAAAATTATTGGCAGAGTTTTTCTCCCGAAGGGATCCCTTCGGGAAAAGCTGCATAGCTGTTATTGGCGGCGGCTTAAAAACAACTTCGTTAGCTGTCAAAAATTATAAGGCATAAAAATGAATCTAATTAGTTCTTGGGATGAGATCGTTGATAATTGTTACCAATTCAATTATGCAGTAAAAGATTTAAATTCCATTCCACATAAAAGATTCACTCAGTTTTACCATTGGTTCTATTTTCCTCAATATAATTTGTTTGCACCAAGCAAATTTATCGGTTACAAAAATACTACCGCTGAAAATTATAGAGGTTTTGGAACTGGCACTGAGACTACACAAGTATTAAAGCAATATTTCAACAAACTCGATAGAGGTTCCCAAGATTTCAAAAAATATAAAAACAAGTTAGAATTATTTGCTGCCTCATTGAACAAAAAAATCAATATAAAAACCTACCAAGGAAGTGGTGGAATTTATCTACCTAAAGAAAAGTATTTAGGCAAAGAAAAAGCATATACAACTTCTTTGTATAATAAAGTATCTGCTGATTTAGAAGCTCAAAAAGACGAAGAAGATTTTAATTCGGTTGAAGGTGCACCTAAAGAAAGACTCGTAAGATATTATGAAAGAAACCCCAAACTTCGTGCAAGAGCAATATCATTTCACGGTTTTAATTGCAAAGTATGTGGCTTTAATTTCGAAAAGGAATACGGTGAGAGAGGTAAAGATTTTATCGAGGTTCATCATATAACCCCAATAAGTAACTATGAAGAAGAAACTCAAGTTGATTATAAAACGGAGATGACGGTTTTATGTTCTAATTGCCATCGTATGATTCACAGAGATAAAAATAATCCACTTTCAATTGAAGAACTTAAAAAAATTATGAAGTAAAAATGCCAGCTAACCCGTTCTTCAAGCCGACCGCATCTTTGATACGGTCGTTTGAAGTAAAATAAAAGTTGGTTGACAAAACTTAGTTGCTCTTTAAAGTTGGTTGCAATAAAAAAGGATTAACAAAATTATTGGTGTTAGTTTTTCAAAGCTGCATTGCTGCCCTTCGACAAGCTCGGGGTAAATTATGGGCTGCGCCTTAACCACAACACCATTATGAGCAAAATATTCTAAATAAATTATTACAATTCATCTCATACAATTCATCAGGACAAGAAATCATCTCTCTTGTAAATGAATAAAAACCAGCCAGATATCACTCGGTTAAGTGTGCAGCTAGCAAAGTATCAAGCGGAGTGTTTCTCTACTCACACAAAGCAGGTGATTTTTATCAA
>CAZHVS010000044.1:0-3262 GCA_964536015.1 uncultured Ignavibacteriaceae bacterium | reverse complement strand
ACTGGTCGTCCGGTTTCAAACCGGCTTTCTTCAGGCCTTACCTACCGAGGGGCTCAAGGAAGTGTCGGAAATCAGGTGTGAGATTATTTCTTGACCTGATATACATCAGGTTTATATTATGGGAATTTGCGGGCGCAATGCGCCCTTTTGTGTTTCAACAGAACCGGAGACGGTTATGAGCAAAGCGAAGACGGATGAAATAACGCCGTTGCAGCGGGAGACGCTCGAAGCGATCTGTCGTTTCGTCGATGCCAAGGGTTTCCCTCCAACGGTGAAGGAACTGAGTGAGATATTCGAAATCAGCCATGCCAGCGCCCACGACCGGCTCAATCAATTGGTCCGGAAAGGCTATCTGAGAAGAGAGGGAGGCAAGTCCAGAGGTTTGACTATTGTTCGCCGAACCACCGAGATGGCAGCGACTCTCATTTCAGTTCCGATTGTGGGCACCGTGCCCGCAGGTATCCCCATCCTTGCCGAAGAAAATGTCACCGGACAAGTTCTGGTGGAGTCATCGGTGGTTCGTTCTGGAAAACATTTTGCCCTGCGAGCGATGGGGGAAAGTATGAAGGGAGCAGGAATTCACGATGGAGATCTCATTATCGTGAGGCAGCAGCCTATCGCCGAGGATGGGGATATCGTTGTCGCGCTGCTCAACAGCGAGGCGACCGTGAAGCGGTTGAGAATCAAAGACGAGCTCATCGAGTTAGTGCCAGAGAACCCGGAGGTACGAAAGATCCGGATCTGGCCGGAGGATGATCTTCGCGTGTTGGGTAAGGTCGTTGCCGTTAGGCATAAACAAGGGAGGTAAGAAGAATGGGGAAGCCGAAACATCGAACCTTTAACGCAGAGCGATTTTTGGATAAATTCCAAGGCCACGAGCCCATTCTCCGTAGTTTCGTTGAACTTTGGAATGGCCATCTTGAGCTTGATTCCGCATCGCTCGATGTTCCCCTCTTCAAAGAATTCCTCGTTAATGGCGATGGCGATAGCAAGGATGATCTGCTCGAGAGTCTCTACATGGCTTATGACCTCTGTACAGAGCGCGGTCATGAAGACATCGTGGCAGCTTGTCAGGAATGCAATTATTCGCCGGAAGGAAACGGGGAGTTGCCGGTCGAGTGTCTGAGCCTCAAGGTCAGAACTGAAAACGAGGAGGCTTTTAATCTGGCATATGATCGGTATACCCTTTGGCGTGCAGAACGATTCACCATATTTCGCGGGAAGACTGCAGCAGCCATTGCAGACGTGGATACAGCTTCCGGAATATTTCAATCAAAACTTGCCGAGATTTTCAAAAATCATAAAAACAGTGACCGTGTTCTCGTCCGCTACTATCAAGAAGGAGCATACACTAATTTTATCATTTACCACGAGAAGCGGGTCAAAGCGGAACTGATATTCAAAGGAACCACTGCAAGTCCGAAAGTATCCCCGACCATCCTACGTCCGGCCCAGCAAGATTTCATCAGCTATAACAACGAGACCGGGCAGATTGAAATTGAGGCTGCTGTTGAAAAAGAAGAGACGGCTCTCCGCAAGGCTTTTGCTGAGTGCTGCCTCAAAGACGAAGACTTTTTCGACTCGCCCGGATCAGCAGATAGACTCAACCTCGCCAGGATCGCGGAGGAGGACTTTGACATGCCGGTTGACGAAGATCATTCAGTCATCCTCGCCGAGATCCATTTCAACCTTCCGCAAGCGCCGTTCCCATCATTTATAGTGCGGTCCAAGAATGTGATGGAGACGCTTGAAAAGACTTACCTGCGTAAGCGTCTGGGGGGTGGCACGATCCGACGGGCCGTATTTAAAATCATGTTCCCCGATGACCGACGGGGAAAACGCATCGAATTGTCCGGCACCAATAAAATCAAGTTCAAACGGGCCACACATGCCGAAGAGGTATTCCGATATCTGAGGAATTGGGGGATCGTCGTTGACTGAGGGGCTCCTCAACTTCATCTTTCAGCGTCTCGACCAAGTCGAGAGTCCTGTCTTTCTGCACGGGGAACTGGAGTGCTACCCAGAAGATGAGTTCCGAGTCCTTCGAGAGAAAGGAATCCTGAGGGAAACATCAAGAGCAACGGAGATTCCTCGACCGAAACGTTTTCCTCTGGGTGGCGATCTACTTGTCCGCCAGACCTCGAAGGGCATATTTGGGGTTGCTGATGAGGACAATTATTTCGATCCGATCCCCCTCACCGAAGACGACGTCCGGCAGTATGAACTCTCCCTTCCAAAACTCACGACAGTGATCCGCCAAGCGAATGGCATTGACGGCAGCGGGTTTGCGAATCATCACGGCCTCATTCCGATGGGGCTTAAGACACTTGATAGCCTCGGAACGTTGGAGATTTTTCTTTCGATTCCAAACCTGGATGAAGATGATGTTATCGCTCGATGCAGGAGACTTGACCGAGAGCTTGATACCGTGGGGATTGTCATTTTAACCCCAGGCGGCATCGCACTTTCCCCAGAAATCCGCCAACAGATGAAACGACTTGGAATTATTATGGTCGCCATCACAACAAACTCTTCTTGTGCTTTCTTGCTGGATTGGCATGCCATTGCCAAGAAAGTGGATTTGCATGTTACACATTCCATTGATTCCGCCGCAGAGGTACTGCGGGAAGACGAATCGAGAGACGGTTCTGTAAATACAATAGCCGAAGAGGATAAGATCGTTCTCGAACGAAAAGAAATCAGCGAGAGAGTCCACTGGTTCGTGAACGGGGTGGATAAAGGACACATTTTTGTCCGCAATGAGTCCATCGTCGCCAAGATCATGGAAATTCTTTATGATCAGATCGGCCATGGATGGGTGCAGCATAAGACTTTTATGAATGCGTGTGCGTGGAAGAAAGATGAGTATTTTCCCGCTTCGGGAGACCCAGGCCGTATGCAACGACAACTGACTAATATCCGGAAAAAACTAGGTGTTGATATAGACTTTCGCAAGGAGAAAGGCGTGCGTTTTCCCGAAAACATAGTCAAGTCCAAATAACAGTCCAAAGAAACTTTTTTTTAAAAAATATTTCCACGCAACGAGGCCGCAGGTGAAAAACCTAGCGGCCTTTTGTTTTTTTGTGCCGCTCATTTTGGACAGTCCAAAGACAAGTCCAGAAAACAGGGCTTCATGAAAACCGGATTTATTCTGCCCTCCAGAAACATCAAACCATGCTTAGGAGGCAGAATGATGAACAAAAAAAATCTCACCCCACCGAAGCGGCGACTCATCGAGCTGATGCAGGACATCAACTTCGGC
>CAZHVS010000043.1:0-3871 GCA_964536015.1 uncultured Ignavibacteriaceae bacterium | reverse complement strand
CCCCAAAACCCCAAAACCCCAAAACCCCAAAACCCCAAAACCCCAATGCATATAAATATGCTATATAAACTATGTAATAAAGAAGCAAAGCAGGAATAATAATATGAATCCAAAAGTGATGTTAAAAGTTATGCTTATGCCTTGTTAATATGCTTGGCAAATAAGGCAGTAACATCTTCCTCAGTTAAATCTTGAACCTTTACTGGCTTTCCTTCTTCTTCCTTCTTATGGACCAATTCCAATAAGCTTTTTCCTAATTCAGCTAATTCATCATTGTTATTAGAAATGGTATCAAGGTCTACTCCAGATAAAACCTTATCAAAGACATCCTTGAGTTTTGGCTCATTCTTTCCCTTATTTAAGAATGACTTCGCAACTTCAATAGCGTTCTCTCTTTCCTTGGCTGGTGAAGTTGGAACGTATAAGCCTGACATGATTACAGATTTTCCCTTGTGGGAAGTCACTGGGCAAGTTGGTTTCTTTTCATCACCCCAGCAATATGGGCATGTTCCGGCTATTTCTAAAGAGTCATTAACATTCTTAGTTTGGGTTAATGACATATAAAGGCTCTTAGTATTCATGGCGGGTCTTCTGCCACTTTTTTCAGCAACCATAGGCTCAGAGACTTGGAAGAAGGTTTGCTTTTGAACAACAACTGTAGAAGTCTTTGAAGCTTGCTTGAAGTCAATTGCCTGGACATCTAATATGTTTGGATCAATAGCAGGGACTTCTGGAATTGCAACTTGTGGTACTTCTTCTCCGATATACTCATTGGCCTTAGCTTCAGTTTCAGCATGAGATTCTGGATATTTCTTAAGGGTTTCTTGAGCTGTCATAACATTCTTGACCAATTCATTAGATTCAGCAGCATTCTTCTTAGCTTCAAGCTTCTTCTTATTTTCATCGAGCTTCTTTTGAGCATCTTCTTGTAATTTCTTGAGTTGTTCTTCCTTTCTCTTTCTTCTTTCAGCATTCTTAGCCTTCTTTTCTTCAAGGATCTCACTTAAGTCCTTCTTTAGAGCTTCATTCTCATCAACAAGCTTCTTATTTTGATCTCTGAAATTATTCGTTTCATTCGTTAACTCGGTAACTTTAGCATCAAATGACGCTTCTAATTCTTGTGGTTTCTTCTTTAATTTTCTGCATTCACTTAAAGCATCAGTTAATTGATAAGTAAGATCTTCAACTTGTTGCTTAAGTTTTTCATTCTCAGGCTTCATGTCCTTAAGTTCATCAGCAGCGGTATTATGCTCCTCTTCAAGTTTAGCAGCCTTTTCTGCTAATTGATCATTGGATAATTTAAGATCAGCAGCTTGGCTCTTAGCTTCCTTGAGTTGCTCAGCGAGTGGGGCACTGTCTTCATTGAGTCTGGCTAAGTCCTTTCTGAGTTTCTCATTCTCGTTTACAAGATCTTCATTGGTTACAGCGAATTTCTTATTCGCCTCCTTAAGAGCTGGTAGTTCAGTTTTTGCCTTTTCTAAATCTCCGGTCTTAGCAGCAAGCTGTTCCTTGAGGTGTTCGAGTTCCTTCTTAAGTCTATCGATTTCTTGCTTTTCAACATCATCAACCTTTGAGAGTCTATTGAAATCAGCCTTATTTTCAGTGAGTTGTCTTCTTAAACTATTGCATTCAGCATTCTTTTCATCCGCTGTTTTCTAGATATAATATATTATTTCGCTATAATAATACCTTAAGCGGTGCAATCATTTCTCTCATTTTTTCGCATTCCTTGTTAAGTGCGTCGATCTGAGCCTTGGCCTTAGCAAGTTCCTTATCACGACTATTAAATAGTTAGTAAAGCCAGCTTGTGGATAATAAAAATACATGGCCATATCATCTTCAAAGTTTCTTATAAGTTCACGTAAGCCTTTTATTTGCACCATAAATATGGCGAAAAGGTCTTGGAGCTTAGTTCTATCAGCTGCCAAGATAGTTATGATGTTATAAGCTTCATGTAGATCATTCATAACGTCACTTAAATCCTTCATGATCTTATTTCTGTAAAGCATAAGATCACAATCCTTCTTATCTACCTCCTTATTATGTCCAGCAAGAACATGGTAGTGTGTATCTAACTTTCTGGTGATCTTTTCAATCTCTTTTGCTGTAGGAACATCTTTTCCATATTTATCATCAAAGGTCTTCATAAACACAGGGTAGTCTGGGCTTTTTCTAGCTCTATCAGCATCAGTTGAATTCTGAGCAGGAAGAGCTTTAACGTATTTTAAGACAGAAAGCTTATTTTCTCCGCCTTCTAAATTCTTGGCTTCCTCATTATTCTCATTGCCAAATATCTTTCCAAATTCGTCATCTGCAATTGATGAAGTTTCGCTTATTTCTGCATGATATTTGGTTGCAAGTTCAGTGGGCTCTTTTCCTTGAGTCATAAGATTCCTTTTAGATTTAATATTTTATCGAAGATTAACGTTCGTACTTGAACCCTATTGATACACTTATATTAGATTCATTTTTCTCACATAATTGTTGCATTTAAGGGGTTTTGGGGTTTTGGGGTTTTGGGGACCCCATTGCCGACGACGGGGTTCCGCCACCGAGCGACCACGGCGCAGCCCCCCGTGGATGTCCCGCGCTCGCCGCCCGGCGCGGCGTGTGCGCTTTCCCCGCCCCGATGAGCCCGTCGCGTATCCGAATGAGCCGCGTGCGGCAGGCGGCTTGCCCTGCCGGCGGCTTTTCGCCCATGGTAGTGGAAAGACCCGGCGACCTGCAACTTCAATCCGGGGGGTGCCGCCGGGGGCTGCTCGAACGATTCGAACGACGCATCGCCGGTCTCCCGGGTGGATCCGGCCCGGCTGAATACTCCGGCCGATTATTGCCCTTGACATCGTTACGCGCTGCGCCGGATACTCCGGCCCGGTTCGGGGTGGGCAATTGCCGTCGCCGCGGCCACCCCTGGTTGACGCCGTCAGACCCGGGGCAAACACGGGTGTACCGGGGAAGGCCGATCGCGCCGAAGCCCTCAACGTGCACCCACACATCAATCGGCGGGATTTTTCTCACGGTGCGTCATGAATTTTGACAGCGTGTACCGCGGCCTTCGGGACGAGATTCGGGACATCCGACTGGTGGATGCCCACAACCACCTGCCCACCGAGGCGGAGTGGCTGGACCAGCCGGAGACGTTCGGCTACGCCCGCGACTTCACGGCGTTCCTCGGCTATGCGCGCGGAGACCTGGCCAAGGCGGGCATGCCGCTGGACGCCCTAACCGGCGCGTCTACGGCCGCAGAGAAATGGGCGCGCATTCGCCCCTACTGGCCCTATATCCGCTACACGGGCCCCGGGGCGGTCTGCCGCCGGGCGCTCTCGATCTTCTGCGGCGTGGACGACTTGACCGACGAAACCATCCCCGTCATCGGCGAACGCGTGCAGTCCCTTTGGCGGCCCGGCGCGTACCGACGGCTGTTCACGGACCAGCATCGCATCGAGGTCATCGTCAATACCCGCAACGTCGAGCCCGTCACCCAGACGTACGCCGATCCGTTCATGGCGCCGCTCCTGTACACCGACCTCTTCGCGTTGACGCAGAGCCGCCGGGATCTCGACCGCCTGGAAGCGGCGTCGGGACAGGCGATTTATTCGCTGGGGTCGTTTCTGCGGGCTTTGGACACCGTCATCGAGCAGGGCATCGCAGAGCGCGGGTGGGTCGGCATCAAGTGGCACAAGATCCCATACCTGCGCCCCGCCGACTACGGCGCCCCGGACGCCCGGGCCGCCGAGGCACGGCTGACCCGCATCCTGCGCATGCCGGCCAGAGGCGGACACGGCTGGGACACCCCCGTGGGGGTGGATGAGATGCGGCCGTTTCAGGACTACATCCAGCACCACCTGGTCCAGCAGGCCATCGAGTGGGA
>CAZHVS010000042.1:0-3913 GCA_964536015.1 uncultured Ignavibacteriaceae bacterium | reverse complement strand
CAATAAGGTCAAGAGTCCAGTGAACATGTAAACAGCTGAGCTTGAAGTTGATCCTAATATACATTTCTTAGTGGTGCTGTCATATATGAATCCAGTGTTGCATTTGCATGTATTATTTAAAACGAGAGTCGCATTATTTATACATTCAGAGCAGTTGGAATCAGTAGGACCAATGCAATTCTTGCAGATTCCGTCGCAAGGTGAGCAAGTAGCATTGGCGCCATATAAGTAAAATCCATCCCTGCATACTGTGCAGCTTGTTGTGTTCAGGCATGTTTTGCATCCTTCAGTACAAAATTCGCATCCAAGAGTGCTATTTCTAAGAAATCCAGGCAAACAAGCTGAGCACGTTGTGGCTTCTGCGCAAATTTTGCAGCCTGGCATGCATGGTGTACATACTGAGCCAGTAACGTTCCAGTAATATCCAGCTTTACATTGATCACATAGAGTTTTTTTACTGCAAGTATCACAATTATCAAGCTTTCCAGAACATAAAACGCATTTCTTTGCAGTTGGATCATAGTAATATCCAGTTTTGCACGTTATGCAGTAAGCTTCTTTACAAATTAAGCAATCCGGGAAAAGTGCAGTGCAGTTTTTACATTCATTTGTTATAGAATCATAGTAGAATCTCGGCTTACAATATCTACAAATACTAGAAGGTAAGGGAATCAGGCATTTCGAATCAAGGGCAGCTTTGCAAGTAGTACCTTCTAAGTAATATCCATTTTTGCATACCAAACAAGTATCTTTTCCAGAGCATGTTTTGCACCCTTCTGCGCAATCAGCGCAGCTTTTTGAGCTTCCTTCCCAAAATTTTCCTTCTCCGCAGAAACAATCATCATATCCAGAAATTTCATCACAATATACACAATTTCCATTACTCAATTTTTTTCCAACAGCACAGGCAGTGCAAGTCGTTGCTGCCCCAGAGCATTTTATACACTCGGGGTGACAAAGCTTGCACTCAATCCTACCACTAAAAGTTTCTCTGAAATAACCGTCCTTACAAATAGTGCATTCTTTAGTTTTAGGACATTCAAGACAGCCAGCAATATCGCAGGGTACACATTGGAATGTAGTATCGAGCAAGTAACCACTAGTGCAGCCCCCTACACCGCAACTTTGTGAAGAGGTTGTGCTAACACATCCAGCTTGATTTCCTGTACATGCGTCTGATCTATATGAGCCAGCTACGCAGGTTTTTGTGATGGTAGTAGCAGTTGCAATCATCTTATTTTCAGCAGAAACTGGCTTTTTGTCACATGAAGCAACATTAGTACCATCACATTTTGTGCAAACATTTGAATCACCAAGATAGTATCCTTCATCACATTCCGTACAATCAGCAACCGCAGTTCCGCTGCAAGATTTGCAGTTTGTAGTGCATTTTACACAATTATTATCCTTGAGAGAAAAGTTAGGGATGCATTGCTTACAGACCAAATCGCTTGAACATTTAGCACAATTAAGAGGACAATATATGCCGCATGACTTTGTGGAATCATCAAAGGAAAGCCCATTAAGGCATGTAAGACATTGAGTTGGGAATGTAGCAGTGCATGTAGCACAGCCTGAGGGGCATGGAATGCATGGTTGATTTGCGTTAACTCCAGGTTGAGCCATCGGAAGATAGAATCCAACGTTGCATTTTGTGCATTCTCTATGTGTGAGTCCGAAAATTGCTTGATTATCGTTACAGTTAGTCGGGCCAACCATTTCGCACGCAATTCCAGTAGCTGAAGCAGGATAACCACCTTTGCAGGTTATGCATGGACTACCAGTCATCATGTTACACGATGCACAGTTTTCATCAGTGCATTTTGTAGCTTGTAGCGTAAATAGATCAACGTAGCTTCCTTGCCCAGCAGCTGTGCACCCAAGCATCGATGAACATGTAAGGCATTTTGCTCCAGGAAGTGCACATGGCATGCATAAGCCATTGCTATCTGCAAAGAAAGCCATCTTGCACTGAATGCATTTATTTGCCGCATCATACGTAAAACAGTTAGGGTCCGAATTAGGAGAGCGTATAGCAATCGAACCTGCAGTCCCAACTAGTATGTATCCAGGAGATGCCACTAAACATTTAGAAGTAATTACATCAACTGTTTTGCATGCACCAGGTTCGGTTTCTATCGAAACATATATCGTTACAGTAGGTGTTATTAGAATTGGCCAGGCATCAGAAGGCGGGATGAAATATGTACATCCCGCTGCAGCAGTGCACGAATCACAAGGTGTAGCTGAATCAGTACATTTCCATAACTGTTTTCCTACATAGATTTTATTCGGAGAAGGAGCATCTGTACAGCTACCAGTCCCAAAGTCAATTAAAGTGCAGCCATTGCCTGTATAAATGGTTTTTCCATTATACAATATGCTTCTCAAACAGGCAGCTACACACATTGTTGGCGAATATACACAACAACCTGGAATAATTGTTGCAATTCCAGAGATAATTTTATAACCAGCATTTGCAGCGATACATCCGTTTTCGTCTATCGCAGCACATGTAAATCCATAATATGGATCAAATGCTCTAACACATTTATTTGTTGGTGCATAAAGCATATGACCTGTATCGTAATTACATGCAACACATTTTCCAGACATATCTACCGCTGTACAACCTTCAGTAAAAGTTTTGCATCTGATGTAGCCCACAGCACCAGCTATAATTTCTTGATAATATCCAGTTTTGCATGTTTTACATTTAGTTTCAGTATCATCATCACAAGTAGCACAACCAGTAGCGCAAGGTTTGCATGAATAGTCTGCAATTTTAACATAGCCAGTTAGGCATTCTGTACAATCAGCCATTTTTCCACTAGTACACGATTTACATCTAGTTTGATCATAGCAAGCGCTGCATGATCCTTTATCATTGAAATAACCGTCTTTGCAAGTTTTGCACACTGTAGCTGACAATGCAACTAAACAATGTGGAATAAGGTCGCTGCACGATGATTCAAGAAAAGTACCAACCTTGCATTGCTTGCAATCACGACCATTATATGTTTCAATACAGTTATTAACAAGCATTGGCCTGCATGATCCACCAGTGTCGCTGTCTTGAAAATAATAGTTTTCATAGCAGGTTTTGCATGAACCAGAAGGACTAACAAAATAACAATTCTTTGGTCCTTCTTTACACTCTACTACTCCATTAGCATTTGTAACTCTATAATAACCAAAGTCACATGTTTTGCATTCTCTCGCTCCATTATGTTCGAGGCAATTAGCAATACCTGCCGTGCAGATTTTTGTATATGCATCCCAATATAATCCTACACCGCATCCTTTAGCATCGCAAGAATTTGCAGCTGAACAAGAAGCGCATCCTAAAGGACAGGCTTCGCATCCACTTTTTCCCTTGTAATATCCAGGTTTGCATATGCTGCATCCTATTGCAGTACCCTCAGCACAATTTTTAACAGTTAAAGGAACACATGCTTTATTTTGAAGAAAGAATCCACTTAAGCATCCTGTGCAAGTTGTAGCATTACTGCAGCTGCTACAACCTAATGGGCATGCATCACAAACGGAAGCCTCATTGCACCGGAATCCTGTAGCGCATGTCTCGGATGTGCATTTTGTGTAACCTTGAGTGCCCATGCATTTATTAGTAACTTCGTCGCATTTTAATTTTTCGACATCACTATCACTACCACAATAGAGCTTGTCAATGAGCATAATTGAGGAAACGATAGGCTTGAAGCAATAAGTTGAAGTATCAACAGCGTAAGAAGCACAAAATATCATTAAAATGATACACAGATTCATATTTAATTTGTTATAAAATATTTAATCAATAATAAAAAGACATAATAAATTATTATTATAAAACGTTATTATTTAAGTATGCTTGCAATATGGGGTTTTGGGGTTTTGGGGTTTTGGGGTTTTGGGG
>CAZHVS010000041.1:0-4500 GCA_964536015.1 uncultured Ignavibacteriaceae bacterium | reverse complement strand
GGTTTTGAGGTGAGTCCGATTTGCGTTAGCTCTCAGACCGGCAAAATCGGAGGGTGCGTCGACCTGGCACAAAACAGTCTTAAAGCCTCCGCGCCCTGTAACTCCGTGGTAATAAAAACCGAAATCATCTCGTACAACCACTTCCCGGCAACCTGACCAGAGAAACGTATTTCTCTCCTGATTTCCCGGCACCGGGATCATAGGCTCCACGCTCTGTCAGTATCCGGGCTAGCAGCAGCGCCATTTCCGAATCATCCGCCGGCTGACCGGCAATAGTGTTTCATGCGCCGCCAGCGGCCAGTTCCCGCACGCCATCTGGGTAGCTGCGGGGTATCTCCTCGGTCGACTGGAACTCGACCAGGCTGAAGAGACCGTCTCCGGCAAGCTGGCCCACATCAACCGTGTCTGGCTCGATTACTACCACACCCAGCGACCCCACCAGGGCCCGGGCAACAACGTCATCTCCGCCGATTTCCGGCGTACTTCCGCAGGATCCAATCAAACGACAGCGGCATCGTCGTCTGGCACGATCGGAAAGCGGCGTAAACAGCGCTTCCTCCTATGTAACATCCGTGCCTGTTTTCCGCAAAGCGGGATTGTTTCCCGAAAAGAATTCGGACGGCGGTTCGGTTCCCGAAAGCGGAATCGAATGAAATCGCCTGCCGGTTCAACAAACCATTTGCTTTTTCCGGCACGCCAAGCATGAATGACACCGGTTGCCAAAACGAACTGGGAGCACCGGGCCATGCTTTCGTTCACAGAGTTTCCCGCCGGCAAGGGCATCGAAAGCGACGGCCCCTTATCCACCAAGCAGAGGTTAACCATCCTGAAGGCGTTCGAGGATTATTGGCAGGTCGGCGGCTTTCCCAATGTGAACGGCCTCGACCAGCAGCAACGCATCGAAGCCCATCAGGCCAACTGGAACGCCATCCTCGCCAGCATCATCGGCCACCACAACATCTCCCACCCCCGGGCGGTGATCGATCTGGCCCACTGGCTGGTGGACAACACCGGCTCCTATTACGCCGTCAGTCACCTGACCGACTACCTGAAATCCCTCGGCCACCGGGTGCGCAAAAGCTCGGTGGTCGATTGGCTTGTCGCGTTCGAGGATGCCGCGCTACTCTTCAGCGTGAATATCTTTTCCAACTCGCCAACCCGGATCAGCGTCAACCCCCGCAAGGTCTACTGTGTTGACCACACCCTGACGGTCTCGGTCAGCTCCGGCATCCTCACCAACCGCGACAGCCTGCTGGAGAATCTGGTGTTCACCGCGCTGCACCGGGTGACGCCGGAGATCTTCTACCACAAGAGCCAAACAGGCCGGGAGGTGGACCTTGTCGCGCTGCTGCCAGCGCTGGGTCAAGAACGAGCCATAATGCTGGTTCAGGTCTGCGCCTCGCTGGCCGATTCCCGCGTCAAGCAGAGCGAGGTCCGTTCCCTCTCCGAAGCCATGGTCGAGCTGGCGGTGGCGGAGGGGACCATCGTCACCTGGCGCACCGATGAGACTATCCCCGTGGGCTTCGGCACCATCCAGGTCGTGCCGGTCTGGCGGTTTCTTCTGGAGATGGAGCCGCGAACCTAAAATAGCGGCTCGGCTTATTTTAGGTTCGTGCTGCTTCCTAAAATAATCTATCGCGTCACATCACGCCGAGAATCCATCCTTCGACCTGGGCAACGGGGTATTCGCCGGGCAGCATGTCCGGCTTGAGAAATTTGCCGAGGCTGCCATCCGTATCCACCTGCCGCAGCCAGGCTGCAGCAACGTAGGCATCGTGCTGGTCGGGCGTACGGTCCTCCCGTGGAGTGCTCTTGCTCCATAGGGACGGGTAGACCTCCACCAGCGCGGATTTACCCGCAGGAATTTCCCAGCCGTCGAAGGGCCAGAAGTGGACCCGCTCACAGAGCTGATTGCGCAGATACCGAAGCCAGGGCAATCCGGCATGGGTCGATTTGGCCACCGAACCGGGTACGTCGAAGTGAAAGACCGACTTAGCCCCGGCCCGCTCCTCGGTTATCCGCCGCCAGCGGGCGCTGCCGGAACGGGCCTCGCCCTCGCCCCTTGAACCGTGGCGAATGAAATCGACGTAGGTATGTTCGGCATCGGTCGGCCAGTGCTTCTGGAAATCATCAAGGAAGGTCGGCCAATCCGGCTCCAGGTGGTGAACCTCGAAATACCGCAGGGGAAAGGAAAAACCGTGGTCGATACCAACGATGGTCGGCACATCCTCGGATAGCTGATCCGCCAGCCATTCCGCCAGGCCGCGCCGGGTCCAGTACTTGCGGGGGCTTGGCGGCGGCTCCACTTCCACCGGCATAGACTCGCGGCTCGCCTCGTAAACCCGAAGTCCCTTCAGACTGGAATCCGGGGTTTCCGCGCCGGAGTAGTCGATGCCGATATAGCGTTGGAACGCAGGATGCGTCATAAACTTACTTCCAGAAATTTACTTGATCGGTTACCTGGTCGGTACTTGATCGGTGAGCGAGGGCATGTCGCAAGCCGTGTCGCGAGTTTGTCGCAAGTTTCACCCCCCCAAGTCACCCCTCAAGTCAGCCCCCAAGTGGCCGCCTTATTCTTCCTCCGTTTTTTCCTCTCCGGCGGATTCGATCTGCTTTACCATTCGGTCGAAATCACTTTCAAACAACCGGTCCTGCACGATGCGGTATTTTTCGTATTCGCTTTCGGCATGGGTTTTGGCCAGCTCGGCAGATACCTTTCCAGCGTCCTGAAGAATCTCCCGGTCCCAGAGTTTCAGGAAGCCCGCCAACCGTTTTTCCCAGTCTTCCATGGTCATGGGGATTTTGCGCATGGCCTGAAGCTCGGCCATGTCGAGGTAGGCGGAGACGATGCGCTGCATCTGGGCCAGTTCGAACTCGGAGAGATAGTTCTTGGCGATGGCGACATCGTATTGATGGATTTTCCCGTGGGGCGCACCTTCCCAATGGGTCAGGCCCATGTTTTCCTTGCGGTGATCGGCGCGGACTACAATCACCTCCGCCGCTGTCTGACCGTGGATGGCGTAGTGCATCTTGTTCTGCACGGCGGCGAAAAACCGCTTGGTGGCCGTGGCGGTCCGGTCGTAATCAAGCGCGGTGGCGTAGATGTCGGTGATCTTCTGGTAGAACTTGCGCTCGGAAAGCCGGATCTCCCGGATTTTTTCCAGTTGGCGCTCAAAGAACTCATCCGTCAGGTTGCCGCCGCGTTTGAGGCGTTCCACATCCATGGTCCAGCCCTGGATGGTGTAATCCTTGACGATCTGGTTGGCCCATTTGCGAAACTGCACCGCCCGCTCATTCTCGATCTTGAAACCGATGGCGATGATGGCCTGGAGGTTGTAGTGCTCAACCTCGCGCCGAACTTCCCGGCTGCCCTCGGTTTGAACTATTAAGTATCGCTTAACAGTTGCCTCCCTCGTCAGTTCATTGTCGGCAAAAATGCGCTTCAGGTGCTGGTTGATGGCGGGCACCGAAACATCGTAGAGGGTCGCCATCATCTTCTGGGTCAGCCAGATATTTTCGTCCTCGTAGCGCATTTCCACGCTGGCTTCCGATCCTCCCCCAGCCGCGACAAAGGTCAGATATTCGGCTGCCGAGGAGCGAACAATGGCCGTCTCTTTTTTATGAGGCTTCTGTATTTCTTTATCCTTATTTTTTTTCATTCGATTCCTCCCCAGCGTTGAAACCTGTCCCGAGACCAGCGGAGGTATTTCATCAACTCCCAGTTGATCGATTCGGCATCAAATCGCTCACTGTCAAAGTTGCCCCCGGACCATTCCGTATAGCTTTCGTGTTCCTCGTGGTTCGGATCTTTCAGGGCATTTAAGAATTCGAAGTAACCGGGCACCCCGCCCAAATCTTCTGGTGGGCAGGCTCGCTGACCATCAAGGCAGGCCAGTTCAGTTCTCAGTTCAGGATTGAAATAGCGGCTTTCCTCAAGAACAAGTTCATGCTCCCAGCCGTCTCCGAAATCATACAGATAGCGGAAAGTGCGCCCTTTCTGCTTGATCAGATCCCCGAGACGATACCTGCCGCATGCCAGCCCGTCTTCTTTCGATTCAGGGTATTCCGTGTATCGTTTGTTCCCGATGGTAAACTCGTGCAGATGGCTGTCGGTCCAGCCCATGACAATCTGGATGACATCGTGCAGCCGGTCCAACGTGATGCTGGCGGGCACAACAAAACGACGCCAGATTGATGGTTCGATGTCAAGCAGCTGTATTTTCAGCAGATAAAATCGCTCGTTCATTTCTTCACCTCATATTTTGACCAGAAGCTTCGTTTGCGACCATGTGCTTCTTTGATCTGCGCTTTGAAATCTTCGTGATGATTAAAACGGAATCGAATTGGCCTATGCCTGCCCGCCAAAAACCGTGCTGATCAGGTAGACCGTATAGCCCATGTAACAGACCAGCAGCACCGCGCCCTCGATGCGGTTGATACGTCCTGGTCCCCGGAATCCATAGCCGATCACGAATAGCGACAGGGTCAGTGCGGCCATGA
>CAZHVS010000040.1:0-4799 GCA_964536015.1 uncultured Ignavibacteriaceae bacterium | reverse complement strand
TATTTGTTTTTAAGTTTCTTACTGTAACCGTTGAGAGAATATGAATAGTGCCATCTTCAAACTGAGAAAGATCAACCACTCTTGCTCTTGCAAGAATATTTTCAAGTTTGCTTATCTTAAGTTCAAACAAACCCTGCTCTTCTTTTGCTGCATCGTATTCAGCATTTTCTGAAAGATCTCCGTGTGAACGTGCTTCTGCAATTTTAGCAGCTATCTCTTTTCTACCATTCGATTTCAATTCCCGCAGTTCTTTTTCAAGTTCAAGCAATCTTTCCTGCGTCAGATATACAAAATTCGCTTCAGTCATTACAATAATCTCTCAATGATTCAAAAATTTAAAAAAAATTACCACCGCTTTCCGCAGTGGCTGTGCAAAATTAGAAAAAAATCTTTACGAAAGCAAGAAATAAGTATAGTCTGTTGGAATAGAAAAAGACATTATTTCCTTGTTTGCCACACCAGTTCTCCCTTTTTATTGATGTAACCCCATTGCCCTTCTGCTATTTTTCCGAGCCTTATTTTTGCCAGTCCATTCTTAAAATCAGAAGTGCCGTCAAAGAATTTGTTAAATATATTTCTCCCTGTTTTATCAATATAGCTCCACTTTCCTGATGAAAGGTCTCCTGTAAAGACTCTTGCCAATCCTTCTGAAAAACTATAAGCAAGGTCAAAGTTAAAATCAATTACAAGTTTGCCGTATTTATCAATAAATCCCCACTTAAAATTTTCATTCATTACTGGAGCTAATCCCTCTGAAAAATCTTTTGCTCCTGAATATTGCGGTTCAATGACAACTTCACCTTTTTTATTTATGAAGCCAGATTTGAAATCAATTCCAACAGCAGCATAATCTTCTGAAAATATCGATGCATTTGAAAACTGAGGTTGAATAACAAACTTTCCTGTTTTATCAATGAATCCATATTTATTGCCAAGTTTAACAGCCGCAATATCTTGATTAAAGATTCTTAATGGCAATTGTTCTGTTCCTTTAGCATCATCAAACTGAGGAGGAATAACTATTTTGCCTGTTTTATCCATAAATCCGGCTTTTATTTTTCCATCAATATTATCCTTTTTAAAAACAGCAGTCAATCCACAAGAGAAAATGGAATTTGGCATAATGTAATCTTCAGGTTTTATAACCATAGCACCTTTTTGATTTATAAAACCGAACTTGTCATCAACAAGAACAAGAGCTAAACCTTCACTGAACTGAAAAGCCATTTTGTATTTTGGTTGAATAATAAACTTACCTTCTTTGTTAATATATCCAAACTTTCCATCCTGTGCTATAAGAGCAAGTTCTTCAATGAATTCACCTGCGGCAAGAAATTTTGGTTCAATCACTATTTTACCCGTTGAATCGATATAGCCCCATTTATTATTAATAAGAACAGGAAATAATGATTTGGATTTTAGTTCAGATGCTTCCTTTGGTTCAGAAATTATTGCAAAAATTATAAAAAGCAGAATAGTAGTAAGACCATAGTATAACAATACCTGTTTACGATTCCTTTTCGCACCCCAAAACAGGACAAGTCCCGGTTTGATTAATCCAAGGACTAAAGCTAATGATGTAAATACGAACAAAACCGCTATTAACTGGTTCATTGTGTTCCTTCAGAAAAATGAAAAAGAGTTGTATAAAATTAATCACATACATTTACATAGAAAAGCACGGGGATTTATAAATGCAGTCAATATTGAACGAGAAATTATTTGCCATTTTTATACTACCGTATTGAATAATTCAATTTATTATCTTTGTAAATTATTTTTAATATCATAAAGCAATTGTGTAAATGAAAAACGGAAATAGTATATCTGCAGGTAAAAAGATAATTGTAAAAGGGGCAAGAGAACACAATCTAAAAAACATAGATCTTGAACTGCCAAGAAATCAATTAGTTGTATTTACAGGCGTAAGCGGAAGCGGTAAATCATCATTGGTGTTTGATACAATATATGCAGAAGGACAGAGACGCTATGTTGAATCATTATCTTCTTATGCACGGCAATTTCTTGAGAGGATAAACAAACCGGATGTTGATCTTATTACGGGAATTGCTCCCGCGGTTGCAATTGAACAGAAAACTGGTTCAAAGAATACACGCTCAACAGTGGGAACAACTACGGAGATTTATGATTATCTTAGATTGCTATTTTCACGAATTGGTAAGACCATTTGTTTTAACTGCGGCAAAGAGGTAAAAAAAGCATCAACAGGAACGGTGAGTGACTTTTTAGAGCAGCAGCCGGAAGCGACTAAATTCTATCTCGCTTTTCCTTTGCACGATCACCCGGGAAGAAAAGTAAAAGAAGAAATTGATTATCTGAAAAAGAGAGGATTCTTCAGGATTTACTATAACAATACGATGGTTGATCTTAATGAGACTTCTTCAGTTCCAAAATCTAAAAAAAATTTGTATGTAGTAATTGAAAGATTTAAAGTAACACACGGAAATATGCGTGAACGTCTCGCAGACTCAATTGAAGCTACGTTTAAGGAAGGAGAAGACAGGTTAACTTTAATTAACGCAGAGACAAACGAAATAACACACTTCAATAAGTTTTATGAATGCTGCGGAATTCGTTATGAAGAACCGGAGCCAAGATTTTTTTCATTCAATAATCCTTTTGGTGCGTGTCCTGTTTGCCAGGGGTTTAGTAAAGTAATAGGTATTGATATGAATCTTGTTGTGCCAAACCCTAATATGACAATTCTGGAGGGAGCAATTGCACCGTGGCGAACACCAAAATACAGTCAATACCTTCGAGAACTTGTGAGAGCGGCTAAACAGTACAACATTCCAGTAAATATTCCATTCAGGGAGCTACCGGGGGATGTTGCATCTTTACTGAGAAAAGGAACTAAAGAGTTTACAGGCATTGATGAGTTTTTTGAAAAGCTGGAAAAAAAGACATATAAAATTCACGTTAGAATTTTGCTTGCAAAGTACCGCGGATATACCACGTGCCAGGCATGTAAAGGTTCAAGACTGAGAAGAGAGGCGCTTCAGGTAAAAATTGCAGGCAATGATATAAATGATATTGTTGAGAAGTCGCTTGAATCAGCACTGGAGTTTTTTAATAACCTGCAGCTTTCGGAATATGATTACAAGGTTGGAGAGAGAATTCTTAAAGAGATAATTAAACGACTTACTTTTCTTAATGATGTAGGGCTTGGCTATCTTACGCTGAACAGGATAAGCTCGACATTATCAGGGGGAGAGACGCAAAGGATAAATCTTGCTACTGCACTGGGTTCTTCGCTTGTTGGAACTTTGTATGTCCTTGATGAACCAAGTATTGGATTGCATCCTCGCGATAATGCAAAGTTGATAAAGATATTGAAAAACCTGCGGGATATTGGCAACAGTGTGCTGGTTGTAGAACACGATCCCGAAATGATGAAGGAAGCAGATGTGATTGTTGACATGGGTCCGAAAGCAGGACGAAACGGCGGAGAGATTGTTGCAAAAGGGAATTATGAAGAGATAATCAGTAATGAATCTTCTCTGACGGGAAAATATCTTTCAGGGAAACTAGCTATACCTATTCCTGCAGTAAGAAGAAGCGGTTCATCTAAATCAATAAAAATATTTGGTGCAAGAGAAAACAATCTGAAGAATATTGATGTAGAAATTCCTTTACGAAGATTTGTTTGCATTACAGGTGTAAGCGGTTCGGGAAAGTCAACATTGATACACGATGTATTGTATGGCGGACTTGCAAAATATCATGGACTTAATCCTGCTAAGATTGGTAAGTGCGATGATATTCAAGGAGAAAATTTTATTGATGAAATAGAAATAATTGATCAATCGCCTATTGGAAAATCGCCGCGTTCGAATCCGATAAGCTATATAAAAGCATATGAACATATACGAGAAGTTTTTGCATCGACGCACCAGGCAAGGGCAAGAGGTTTTAAGCCGGGTTTCTTTTCGTTTAATGTACCGGGAGGAAGATGTGAAACCTGTCAGGGTGATGGAGTAATTAAAGTTGAGATGCAATTTCTTGCGGATATTTTTCTTGAGTGTGAAGACTGCAAGGGAACGCGATTTAAAAAGGAAGTAGCGGAAATTAATTATCGTAATAAAAATATTGTTGATGTGCTTAATATGACGGTTGATGAAGCACTGGTTTATTTTGAAGGTCATGAGAAAATTTTAAGAAGTTTAAGAGTGCTTGCTGATGTTGGATTGGGTTATGTTAAACTTGGGCAACCATCAAACACCTTATCAGGAGGAGAAGCACAGAGAATTAAACTTGCCAATCATCTTGCAAGTTACAGTAAGAACAAGCATACATTATTTATATTTGATGAGCCAACTACGGGTCTGCATTTTGATGATATAAGCAAACTGCTAAACTGTTTTCATATGCTTCTGGAAGAGAATAACTCGGTTATAGTAATAGAGCATAACCTTGAGATAATTAAGTGTGCGGATTATATAATTGATATGGGACCGGGAGCGGGAGATAACGGTGGTAAAGTAGTTTGTGCTGGAACACCAGAAGAAGTTGCAATGAATGAGAATAGTTTTACAGGACAGTATGTAAGGAGAATGCTGAACGCAGAGATTTGAAGATAAAGTTTTTTAGGAAATGGTAAAGGGTTAAGAGTGAAATGAAAGAGGGAGAGGAGCTAGACAAGCCAGAATAAATCACAAGGATAAAAAAGTTAAGAGTTCCTGAACCGTCAACATTAATACCAAGGTGTATCAATGCCCGAATGACGGAGGGAACTCTTGATTATAATCGGAGTTATTACGTGTAATAGAGAACAAAGG
>CAZHVS010000039.1:0-5083 GCA_964536015.1 uncultured Ignavibacteriaceae bacterium | reverse complement strand
CCCCAAAACCCCAAAACCCCAAAACCCCAAAACCCCAAAACCCCGTGATAGGAATAGGATATTACACGCTTTAGGGATATATATATTAATTACAGAAAACTTAAAACAAATATGATCACAACGTTACCATATTTACTATAACTAAATTCCTTAACCTTGCTCATACAATATAAAAGCCCAGCACACTATTTGATTATTATGAAATTACTTCTTCTTTTTACTTTATGCGTTCTTTCTCTGCTTGCCAAAGCTCAACTAAATCTTCCTTGTAATTCAATTTTAGAGTGTATGAACTCAAATATCCCCCCATGCATAAATGGAGCCTGTGAATGTGACTTAACCCTCCATGTATGCCGATTGTCAGGAGGAAATGCTTGTCCAGACAGTTCTTATTGCTTGACAACAAATATTTGTTACAACAATACTTGCATAGCTTTAAATGGAGAGTCTTGCACAGTAATTAATGGCGAAAACGTATGCCTCCCTGGTGGAAGCTGTGAACAAGGTATTTGCCGACCTAGTATTGGCTTTAGCTGGGATCCCAATCTACTCATGTATGAACCCTGTGATCCTGTCTGCAGTTCCTGTTTTGCGCCCAATGATCCTACTGCCTGCCTTTCCTGCACAGATCCTCTGAAATTTGTTCAAGATGGCTACTGTATTTGTCCTGAAGGCTTTGCTGATAATAATGGTGTTTGTGAACCCTGCGACCCACGATGTTCAAGTTGTGCTCTTCCTGGAAGTCTTTTCGCTTGTATAACTTGCAGTGATCTCAATATGATATTGGAAAGTGGAGTTTGTTCGTGCCCAGATGGTTTTGCTTGGAGTTCCGAGACTTTGGCCTGCGAAGCCTGCGACCCTTCATGCAAAACATGCACAACTCCGAATGATCCCCAATTTTGCACAAGTTGCGCATCTGGAACCCTAATTGGTGGAATATGCAAAAATCTTACTGTGAGCTGTGAGCCTGGTTTCGCTCCTGATGCTAATGGTGTTTGTATTCCTTGCTATTATACTTGTAAAACATGCTTAGTTCCAATGCATCCAAATCGTTGTACATCTTGCACATATGGAAAAAGATTGATAGGCGGCACTTGTGTTCCATTTAAAGTTAAATACAAGAAATTCAAGCGTGCCCCTGTTCATTGCCCACAATTAATGGCTACAATAAACGGAGTCTGCAAATGTATACGCGGCTATATTGGAAATTCAATCAGTCCATCAGCATCAGACCAATATTGTTTACCATGTGCCTCTATCTGCAATACTTGCTATGAAGCTGGCAATTCAAATGCTTGCACTTCATGCCATGCTGGTTACACACTAGGAAATGGTAATTGTATACCTAATCTAATGCAACAACAACAGCAATATGCACCATATAGTGCTGTCAAAGGTGTTAGACTTCTTCAAGATAACAATTGTGATCCAGCTTGTAAAACATGTACTGTTCCAATAGAACCATTCCAATGTATTGAATGTTCGGTAACAGGAGCTATCCAAAGCAACGGGATTTGCCATTGTCCAGATGGAGAATTCAATTCTGGAAATGTTTGTATTGGACCATGCGATTATCCTTGCGCTTCTTGCTTTATAGGGGATAGTTCGAAATGCACATCTTGCCAAAATGGTTTGATTCCTCTTGGTGGATTCTGTCTTTGTCCAGATGGACAAGCTAGTGGAGCAGACTTTATTTGTAAGTCTTGTGATATATCGTGCTTAACCTGCAGTGACCCATTGAATCCTGAAGCCTGTACCGCTTGCAATGATATAACAGCTACGCTGATAAATGGAAAATGCTATTGCCCAGATCCCTTTATGGTTTTCAATGAAAATGGCAAATGTGTATGTCCACCGGGCGCTAACCTTGTCGGTGGAATATGCATATTCCCCGATGTATGCCCGCCAGGTACTTATTTATTCAATGATACATGTGTTCCCTGTTCACCGCCATGTTCAGACTGTACTTCAGCAACTAACTGCACCTTTTGTATTGACCCAAGAGCTACTTTAGTCAATGGTACATGTGTTTGCCCTAATCCTATTATGATTTTCAATGAAACTGGATATTGTGTTTGCCCGATTGGATTTATTGAGGTTAATGGTCTTTGCCTCTTCTCAGGCTGTCCACCTGGCTATTTCCTTGAAAATGGTCAATGCTCAAGTTGTCCAATGGCTTGCACAACATGCACTTCGAAAGATGTTTGTACAGGTTGTCAAGACTCCAGAGCTACATTAATCAATGGAGTTTGTGTTTGCCCAGATCCACTAATGATTTACGACGAGCATGGCCTTTGTGTATGCCCACCAGGATTTATGGATGAAAACAATGTCTGTGTTCCGCTTGTTTGTCCTAACGGCACATTCTTATCCAATGGAACATGCCTTCCTTGTCCAGACCCGTGTTTGACTTGCAATTCTCCTATCGATTGCACATCGTGTACGGACCCGATTGGCGTAATTTTCTTTGGACTTTGTATTTGCCCTGATCCTCTAATGACCTTTAATACTTCAGGTTTCTGTCAATGCCCAGAAGGATTTACAATTGAAAATGCAACTTGCGTACCAATCCTATGCCCTCCAGGAACATTTAACCAAAATGGAACATGTGTGCCATGCCCTGTAGAATGCTTAGAATGTACCTCTCCAGACAATTGTACTTTATGCGAAGACCCAAGAGCTTTTGTAGAAAACAATATTTGCGTTTGCCCTGATCCAATAATGAGTTTCAATGAATCTGGCTTCTGTGTCTGTCCTGAAGGTTTCGAAGATGTTAACGATACGTGTGTGAATGTAACATGCCCAGATGGAACATTTTTGCAAAATGGAGTATGTTTGCCTTGCAAAGTTGAATGTTTAACATGTACTTCTGCCGATGTATGTACAGCCTGCGTTGATATTTTAGCAACTGTAATAAATGGTGTCTGTACTTGCCCTGATCCTCTCATGACTTTCAATATTACCGGCATGTGTGAATGTCCTTTAGGTTTCACCATCGTTAATGGAGTATGTGTATCGTCAGTCTGTCCCCCAGGAACATTCCTGGACTCTGGAGTTTGCTCACCTTGTGTCCCGGCATGCTCAACATGCACCGCTCTTGATGTTTGCCAAACCTGCACCGATCCTATTGCCCAACTAATCAATAATCTTTGCATCTGCCCTGATCTAAATATGACTTTCAACGCAACTGGGTTCTGTGAATGTCCACCAGACTTATTTAACGTTAATGGAACTTGTGTAGAATGCCCACCAGGAACATTTTTAGAAAATGGAATATGCACTCCTTGCGCTTCTATGTGTTTGACTTGTACCGCTGCTGATGTCTGTACAGCTTGTATTGATCCTATTGCTATTAATGTTAACGGAATCTGCACATGCCCTGATCCCCTTATGGTCCTCAACGCTACGGGCTTCTGTGAATGTCCAATCGGCTTCTTCATCAATAATGGTGTTTGTACAGTTTGCCCACCAGGAACATTTGAAGAAAATGGCTTATGTATGGCATGTGTTCCAGCTTGTTCGACTTGCATAGCTTTGGATAATTGTACAGCCTGCACTGATCCAATATCCATCGTATCAAACGGTTTGTGTTTATGTCCTGACGTAACAATGTTCTTCAACGAAACTGGATTCTGCACATGCCCGCCTGGCCTAGTCAATATTAATGGAGTTTGTTCAGAATGCCCACCAGGAACATTTTTAGAAAATGGAGAATGCATTCCTTGTCTCCCAGCTTGTGTAGCTTGCTCAGCCCTTGATAATTGTACAGCCTGCGTAGATCCTTTAGCAACATTTTCAAATAATCGCTGCTTCTGCCCTGACATAAGAATGATTTTCAATGAAACTGGATTCTGTACATGCCCACCTGGATTAATTATTGTTAATGGAATCTGTACACCATGTCCAGCAGGAACATTTGTAGAAAATGGCTTATGTGTTCCTTGCTTTGCCGCTTGCTTAAACTGCACTGCTATTGACTTCTGCACAGCTTGTAGAGATCCAATTTCTCTTCTAATCAATAATCTTTGTATTTGTCCTGATCCACTAATGACATTTAATTCACAAGGACTATGCCAGTGCCCTACCGGCTTTACCAATCAAAATGGCGTTTGTGTTATTTCTGCTTGTCCTCCAGGAACCTTCGAACAAGGCGGAGCCTGTCTCCCTTGCACCCTTCCTCATTGTCTAAACTGCACTTCATTAACCACATGCACCGCTTGCCAAGACGGCTGGTTTGTGAGCAATGGACAATGTGCAAAATGCCCAGCTAATTGCGGTACTTGTATATCAGATACAGTCTGTACTTCGTGCAAAAATAACAAGTATATTCTTAATCTGCAAGGACAATGTGTGGAATGCCCAAGTTGCTGTTCAGGATGCACATTAGATCAAATAGGAAATGTTGTATGCGAGAATTGTAAAGGAAGCCAAGTTCTCTTAAATGGTCAATGTATGAATTGTAAAGATGCTATTCCAAATTGTAAAAACTGCAAGGATTGTGTATGCACAGGCTGCTCTCCAGGCTATTATTTAGCTGACCCATTGGTTTGCGCCCCTTGTTCCAAGGCTATTCCAAATTGTAATCTTTGCGCTGGCACACAGCTCTGTCTATTATGCAATGCTGGATATACCTATGATCCACTGTTAAATGCATGTGTTACCACAGCTCCAGTACCTCCGACCGAATGCCCTGACGGAACATTCTTAGGCTTATTGGGCTTATGTTTGCCATGTTATTACAATTGCAGACAATGCACCGGATATGGCGCGAATTTATGCACGGCATGCTATCCCAATTCGGCTCTTAGTTTAACTCCTGGACAACAGACTGGAAGATGTATTTGCCAAAGTGGTTATAGTTTTGATATACTAAACAGAAGTTGCCAACCAGCAACTATGGCTAAGCCGTAATGGAAGACATTAACTTTTATTATTGAAAATTTATTCATAAATTTAATATCGAGCTATTATTAGTCTCTTTGCTTTCATATGCATATTTGGGGTTTTGGGGTTTTGGGGTTTTCGGGATGACCGAGGCTTTCGAGCATCTGACTGCAGTCGCCTGCTCCTCTCCGCAGGCTCG
>CAZHVS010000038.1:0-5317 GCA_964536015.1 uncultured Ignavibacteriaceae bacterium | reverse complement strand
TCGAAAAGTCAGCGAGGAGCTTCGAAAACGAGGAAAGTGATTTCGAAAAGTCAGTGAGGAGCTTCGAAAACGAGGGGAATGATTTCGAAAAGTCAGTTAGGAGCTTCGAAAACGATGGAAATGATTTCGAAAAGTCAGCGAGGAGCTTCGAAAACGAGGAAAGTGATTTCGAAAAGTCAGGGGAGAGCTTCGAAAACGATGGAAATGATTTCTAAGGGTTAGAAATTGATTTCTAAAAGAGGAGGTATGATTTGGTTATTAGATTCTAATGCTTTATGAGCGGTTTAGAGTGCTGCGTTTGTTGATAATTTTTTTAAAGGCAGCAGAGTACCATTTCATTTTTTTGATGATATGTAAAATAAGATAGAGCGATAGAATTATTGCAATTTTATCGTGAATTTCGATGAATGTTTTTCGTTGTATTGCGTTGCCTGTTAATGAGTCAATACACCATGGAATCAGTCCGGTTATTGCTACTAAAATAAAGAGGGTGGAAAAAATGAGGACTTGTTGGTTTTTTGCAAAGAGTCTTTTTTTAATTATAGTTTTGTACCATTTCCAATGCTGATAGATATGGTAAGTTATTAATAAAGAGAGAAGGGTTATGGAAATTTTGTGCAGGAGAGACCAACCGTGGTAATTTATACCAAGCACAAAATTATTGTTTTGAATGTTACCATGACGATGCAAGTGATACTTTATTTGAATAAGCATTCCTGAGAAAGCAGATGCAATACCAGAGATAAATAATCCAAGATTTATAATGAAGCGAGTAATATTATTTTGCAAAATATAATCTCCTAATTTATTTTGATTTTGTTATTGCGGTAGATGAGCAGAGGTTGAGGCATTTCATACAGCCGACGCATGCATTTCGATTGATAAAGCGGATGTGTTTGTGCCAAGGTAGATTAATCCGACCAATTACTTTGTTGGGGCATGCGTTTAAGCATTTCCAGCATGCTTTACATTTTTTAGTGTTGAGCACCAGAAAAGGTGTGGTTGTATGTTCTTTTTTGAAGAGATTTTGTTTCATATTAAAGAATAAAAATTTGTTAGTAAAATTCTTTAGAAATAATCAGGGAAACGATAACAATTGTTAAGAAATGATTTTTACTTTCTATTTCGGATTCGACTAAGTGAGACCGGAGTTATTCCCAGAAAGGAAGCAATATAGTGTTGAGGTACGCGATTGATTATTTCGGGATGGTTTTTGATTAAGTCTTTGTAGCGTTCTTGAGGAGAGTCTTTTATTCTTGAAAGAAATAATTGTCCGTAAATTCTAAATCGTTGAAAAATAAAATTTTGAAATCCGTTATTAAATTGTGGGCAGGCAATGAGAAGTTTTTCGAAGTCAGTTTTTGAGATAGATAAAACAGTTGTTGGTTCAATGCTTTCGATTGAGAAAAGACTTGGTTTTTGATTGATGAAGCTGTCAATTGAAGCGACTGGCTGACCTTCGAAAAAGAATTGAAATGTTATGTCTTTTCCATCTTTGTTAAACCATTCTCTCAGACAGCCATTTTTGATTAAATAAATGTTTTTAGAGATTTCTCCTTCGTGCAATAAAACGGTTTTAGGAGGAATTTTTTTTTCAACGAAGCAGTTTTGAAACATTGACCAGTTTTTTTTGTTGAGTTTTAGGGTATTTAAAAGATTGTCAATCATTGTTCGGCAGTTTTTTAATATTAAAGAAAAGATTTGTTAAAAGTAAACAGAGCTTTTTATTAGCGAGGGAGTATTGTTTGTTAATAGCTGTGACGATTTTATTTTTCATAATACAACAAAGTAATAAATGATGCGAAAATAGTTGTTAATAGCTGCAGGAAAGGAGAGATGAATATGATTAAAATTAGCCAGCCAATAAAACTTATCTTAGGGTCATAAAGAATAAAAGGATGTCCAAAATTTTTGAAATCTGCAGTTGAGTTCAGGAAAATAGAAGCAGCCGCTCCCCAGACCACAAGCATTAATAGAAAAGTAAAGGCAGATGTTAAAACTGAAAACTTTAGAATTTTCTTGTGAAGAGAAGGAGCGTGGTTTTCAGAAAGAGAAATTCTTCTTGTTAAGTAATATCCTAAAGGAAAGCCGAGCAGTATATTGAAAACAGGAACACCCATACCAGCGCCGGCACAAATCAAATCGATGAGTAAATACAGGATGACAAAATTTTTTGTTTTAGTCTTAATTAATTTTTTCATATATCAATCTAATGGAATAAAATAATAGAGCAAAAGCCGTGTTGTAGGTTAGCGGCTTTATTTTTTCAGGTTCGTCTCGTACATCTTTATCCATTTTTCTACACTTATTTTTTGCATTAGCTGACCTATTAGTTTAAAGGGGATATCATCAAATTTTTTAAATCGTACGCAGCTTTTCCCCATATCAAGTTTTTGTTTTGTGTGTTTAGGCGGTTCTTTAGATAACGAAAAATTATTGCCGACGTTGTTCTTTTTGTGGGGGTTTGAAAGTAAAATGTTCGTGTTACCGAAAAAGTTACTTTCTTGCACAAATGTTTGTGTTACAGAAATAGGCCCCACAAAAAGAACATTGGCCGGTCAATAATATGTTAGCCGTATTTTTCAATCGTTATTATTTCATTTTCAATTTGTTGAATTACTTCTTTATTTGCAATTTCACCGTCTAAACTGAAAACTATAAATACTTTTCCTTTGTATTTTTCTTCAAAATCTCTGAAATTAGCTTTCATTCTTTCTGTTGCAGAGTAATTTCCAAAATTAGATTTTGCGGTAACTGGTTTAATTTGAATACCAAAAGCATATTTACCTACAAACCCCAAATAATCAATATCTCCTGCATGGTCAAGGTCAGTATCACTTTCAACGAATTTTACTTTTGGAAATTGCTTTGCCAATCCGTCATTTATGACAGATTTTTCTCGCAAATATCCGTCAAAAGTTCTGTTAATTGTTAGATTGTGAATATAATCAATGCAATCTTTCAATGTCAAATCTTGAAATGCGGCAGTCCATTCAGGGATAACAACTTCTGTTATTTTTTCATACAATCTTTCGCCTAATTCTTGCAAAATTTCAGGTGTTATTTTGATTGGATTTTTACTTTCTGTGTATGCTTTTTCAAAATACCATTTTTCCCAATCTTCAATTGTTTTCGGTTGACAATCACGTATTAGCGACATAACTGCACCTACTTTATTTGGCCGTGAAAGTTGATAAGTTTGACAAGCATAATTCAAAACTTTTTCTTTCTTGCCAAACTCTAATGAGTATTTTTTAATTTCCTTTTTAGACATTTAATTTAGTTATATCGGTAATTACTTCTTTAATGTTTGTGAAATTTTCTTTATCATCATAAAACAGATAAAAAACAGGTTTTCCCCATTTTGCATTTGCAATTTTATTGAAAGTAATTACACCTTCTCGCATTAAATTGAATGTTAGAGGTTTTACTTGTATTCCACAGATTTCAATATTATTTTTGAGTATTATTATATCTACACGCAATTCTTCATCTACAAAACCTTCGGCTTCATTAATAATAAAATTAGGCAATTCAATTTTTAATTGTTGTTTTGCTTTATTTTCAATTAAAGTACCTTTTAATGACTGCACTACGAATAAATCATATTCCCACTGAATACATTCTTGTAATGAATATTTATACTGTTTCCACTCTTTGAATTGTGCTTCATATAAATTTTTTCCAAAATCTTCTACCGTGCCTTGACTTTTCACGCCACAATTACAATTGGTTTCAAAATGAGTTTTTATTAACTCATAAAGTTCATCTTTGCTTTTAGGTCTATGATTTTTTATTAATTTCATTACCGGTACTGATTTATATGGTGCTGAAATACCATAATCACCGTTAAGTTTATTTAATTCTCCACCTGTATATGCCATTGTTAAATATTTTGAAATTTATTGAATTTTTCTTTGTACTTGTAATCATAACTGTTATCAACAAATGCTAAGCCGTTTTTAATTAGATGGGCATTGATGAAAGTTTTGTTTTGTAAATAAAGATAAGCAAATAAATTGTTTTGTTCGTCGTGTTTAACATTGTCAAATTTTAGATATACTTTTTGTCCTTTTGTTTTATTTTGCAAAAATTCTGTTGCTTTACCATTTTGCGTTAAATCTTGTTTTACACCAATTAAACGGATTTTTAAACCCGTTGAAAGTTCAACTAATTCTGGTGAAATAATTTGTTTAATAGTATAAAATTCTTCTCGTTCTCCGCTTTCTTTGTCAATCTTTGAACCGAATTGAAGTTTTTTAACATCAATTTTTTTATCAAGTTTATGTGTATCAACAAAAATATATGGTAATTTTGATATTTGATTTTCAAAGTCGGTTTCTTTTGTTTTTTGAGTTATAAATTCAAAATTTCCATTATTAAACATTTGATTTGAATTAACACCAATTTTTTCTTTGATTATTGGGATAAAATCAGGATTTATTTCATATCCAACAGAATTTCTGTCTAAAATTCTTGCAGTTAATGAAGTTGTTCCGCTTCCTAAAAATGGGTCTAAAATTGTATCTCCAACAAAAGAAAACATTTTAATCAGTCGTTTGGGCAATTCTTCGGGAAACATTGCAAGATGTCCGGCGTCTTGCTTTGCTCCTGCAAAATTCCAATGTCCATTAAAATAAGTATTCCATTCTTCTATTGTCATTTTAGACAATTCTTTGTTTTCAGAAGTTGGTTTTGGTGCATTTCCCTGCTTTTTGAAAATTAAAATAAATTCGTAATCTAATTTTATAATTCCGTTTCTTGGGTATGGAAAACTTCCCATAATACTTGCGCCGCCGGATGTATTCATAGTGGTAGCTTTCTGCCAAATTATCGCTCCCATATAATCTAAACCGATTGTTTCGCAAAATTTTATTATTTCGGTGCGAATGGGAATTACTTTATAACGACCATAATAAACTGACCTTGCAAATTGGTCGCCTATGTTTATGCAAAGGCGACAACCTTTATGTAAAACTCTATTACATTCGTTCCAAACTAAATTTAGATTGTTTATGTAGTTTTCGTAACTGTCGTGAAAACCTATTTGATTATCTGTTCCGTAATCTTTTAGTTGCCAATATGGTGGTGAAGTAATTATTAAATGAACACTTTCATTTTCAAGTTCATTCATTTTTCTACTATCACCGTTTATTACTTTATGTTTTGTATTTATCATCTTGTTTAATTTTTCGCAAAGATAATCAATTTCGATTTATTGTCAATCTATGTTTTTCTGCCGTTGCGATTACGGCTAACATTTGTAACAACGCAATATTGCGTTGTTATTTCTTTTATATTTTTCATTTACTGTTGA
>CAZHVS010000037.1:4110-5721 GCA_964536015.1 uncultured Ignavibacteriaceae bacterium | reverse complement strand
CCCCAAAACCCCAAAACCCCAAAACCCCAAAACCCCGAATATGCATAAAAATATGTAATATGCCGTATAATATAAACATGTATATAACACATGAATATAATCAAAGAGTGTTTAAAAGGTTATGAATGAGTACTTATTCATCAGCGTTAGTTACAGCAGTGGGTTCAGCGTTATTTTCTTCAACCAAGAATTCAGAAGATCCTTCTACATCGTCAACGGCAACACCTTCGCTGGTATCAGTTTTAGCATCAGCGTTGTCATCTTCTCCTTCTAAGTTAACGTCGTTGATATCAACTTGTTCATCATCAGCGTCTAATTGAGCTTCAGTTGCTTCAGGTTCAGGCTGCTCATCTTCATCACGTTCGTAAAAACCAGCATCAATATCTTCATCCTCTTCTTCACCGGCTTCAGCATTGGCTTCTGCGTTCTCTTCATTCTCGTTTTCTTCCTCATCTTCCTGTAAGAATTCGTCATCAACATCTTCATCTTCATCTTGTTCTTCTTCATTTGCAGCTTCAGCATTTTCGTTTTCTTCATCCTCTCCTTCAAATTGAGCTGAGAAATCTTCATCTTCTTCTTCCTCCTCATTATTTTCTTCCTCTTCTTCTGCTTCTTCATCTTCTTCCATATCTTCAAAGTCAACTTCTTCATCTTCTTCGTCTTCTTCATCTTCTTCGGCTTCTTCTGCTTCTTTATCTTCTTCATCTTCTTCTAATTCGTCAACTTCAAAATCTTCATCCTCTTCTTCTGCTTCTTCCTCCTCTTCAGCTTCTTCATCTTCTTCTCCTTCGAATCCTTCAACATCGAGGTCTTCTTCATCTTCTTCAGCTTCTTCCTCTTCTTCGGCTTCTTCTTCGTCTTCTTCTAATTCAGAAACTTCAACATCTTCTTCGTCCTCTTCAGCTTCCTCCTCTTCTTCTTCGGCTTCTTCTTCATCTTCTTCTAATTCAGAAACTTCAACATCTTCTTCATCCTCTTCAGCTTCCTCTTCTTCTTCTTCGGCTTCTTCTTCATCCTCTTCTAATTCGGAAACTTCAACATCTTCTTCATCCTCTTCAGCTTCTTCTTCTTCGGCTTCTTCTTCATCTTCTTCCAATTCTGAAACTTCAACGTCTTCTTCGTCTTCTTCCTCTTCTTCAGCTTCTTCATCCTCTTCATCTTCTTCTAAATCTTCAACTTCAATATCTTCTTCATCTTCAACATCTTCTTCCTCTTCTTCAGCTTCCTCATCTTCTTCGTCTTCTTCTAATTCTGAAACTTCAACATCTTCATAATCTTCTTCAGCTTCTTCCTCTTCCTCAGCTTCTTCATTTTCTTCATCATCTTCTAATTCTGAAACTTCGACATCTTCTTCGTCTTCTTCAGCTTCTTCCTCTTCCTCGGCTTCTTCTTCTTCGTCTTCGTCTAATTCTGAAACCTCGACATCTTCGTCATCTTCTTCAGCTTCTTCCTCTTCCTCGACTTCTTCTTCTTCGTCTTCGTCTAATTCTGAAACCTCGATATCTTCTTCGTCTTCTTCAGCCTCTTCCTCGGCTTCTTCATTTTCTTCATCTTCGTCTAATTCTGAAACCTCGATATCTTCTTCGTCTTCTTCAGCTTCTTCCTCTTCCT
>CAZHVS010000037.1:3044-4010 GCA_964536015.1 uncultured Ignavibacteriaceae bacterium | reverse complement strand
CGGCTTCTTCATTTTCTTCATCTTCTTCTAATTCTGAGACTTCGACATCTTCTTCGTCTTCTTCAGCTTCTTCCTCTTCCTCGGCTTCTTCATTTTCTTCATCTTCTTCTAATTCTGAGACTTCGACATCTTCTTCATCTTCCTCAGCCTCTTCCTCAGCTTCTTCTTCATCGTCTTCTTCTAAATCTTCAACTTCAACGTCTTCTTCATCTTCTTCAACTTCTTCCTCTTCCTCAGCTTCTTCATCTTCTTCAATTTCATCAACTTCTTCATCTTCTTCTTCTTCCTCAGCTTCTTCCTCAGCTTCTTCGTCTTCCTCAATTTCTTCAACTTCTTCATCTTCTTCAGCTTCTTCGTCCTCTTCATCTTCTTCAACCTCTTCATCTTCTTCATTCTCTTCGACTTCCTCAGCTTCTTCATCTTCTTCATTGACTGCATTTTCTTCAACTTCTTCTTCTTCCTCTTCAGCTTCTTCAACTTCCTCATCTTCTTCAGCTTCTTCGACTTCTTCCTCTTCTTCGGCTTCCTCATCTTCAGCATCGATAAGTTCATCGGTTTCATCCTGAATAACATTTTCTAATTCTTCTTCTAAGTCTTCAGAGTCGATTTTTCCAGCTGCATACTCATCAATTACTTCATCAGCTTTGTTGGCTGCTTCTTCAACAATTTCATCTTCAGCTTCCTCTTCCTCTTCAGCTTCATCTTCTTCATTTTCTTCTTCTTCAGCTACTTCCTCTTCTTCTTCTTCGTTTTCTTCCTCTTCAGTAGCTTCCTCTTCTTCCTCTTCAGCTTCTTCCTCTTCAGTAGCTTCCTCTTCTTCTTCTTCAGTTTCTTCTTCAGTTTCTTCCTCTTCAGCAGCTTCCTCTTCTTCCTCTTCAGTTTCCTCTTCAGTTTCTTCCTCTTCAGCAACTTCTTCTTCTTCCTCAGTAGCTTCCTCTTCTTCCTCCTCAGTTTCCTCTTCAGTTT
>CAZHVS010000037.1:0-2944 GCA_964536015.1 uncultured Ignavibacteriaceae bacterium | reverse complement strand
CTTCCTCTTCAGCAACTTCCTCTTCTTCTTCTTCAGTTTCTTCCTCCTCAGCAACCTCCTCTTCTTCTTCTTCAGTTTCTTCCTCTTCAGCAACTTCCTCTTCTTCTTCTTCAGTTTCTTCCTCCTCAGCAACTTCCTCTTCTTCCTCCTCAGTTTCTTCCTCCTCAGCAACTTCCTCTTCTTCTTCCTCAGTTTCCTCTTCAGTTTCTTCCTCTTCAGCAACTTCCTCCTCTTCCTCTTCAGCTTCTTCTTCAGTTTCTTCCTCTTCAGCAACTTCCTCTTCTTCATCTTCAACTTCTTGTTCTTCATGTTCTTCTTCTTCTGTTTCTTCTTTTTCTTCTTCTGCTTCTTCTGCTTCTTCTTCGCTTTCTTCAACTTCTTCATATACTTCCTCTTCTTCTTCTGCAGCTTCTTCTGCTTTTTCATCTTCTGAAATGGCCTCGCTTAATTCTTTAGCCCATTCCTTATCTCCAGCAGCAGCAGCGGCAAGAGCTCTTTGTCTATATTTCTCTGGGAGTAAATATTCATAGAATTCGAAGGAATCAGTATCTTCAGTGTCTATTTCTTCATCAAGATCTTCTGATTCATATCCAGAATCTTCATGTTCTTCAGAAGTGTATTCATATTCGTATTCAGTTTCCTCTTCATCCATGTCTGTGCTATAATCATATTCACCTTCAACTTCATCTTCATAGACATAGGTGTATTCGTCTTCCTCTTCCTCTTCTTCGTCGACTTCTTCATTGTTTTCAGCCTCTTCTTCGGTCTGTTCATCAACAGTAACTTCAGCTTGATTTTCTTCTTCTTCATCCTCTTCTTCTTCTTCCTCATCCTCATCAGCAGCTTCTTCTTCGGTTTCTTCTTCCTCTTCATCATCTTCAACAACTTCTTCTTCCTCTTCGGTTTCTTCTTCCTCTTCATCCTCTTCAACAACTTCTTCTTCCTCTTCGGTTTCTTCTTCCTCTTCATCATCTTCAACAACTTCTTCCTCCTCTTCGGTTTCTTCTTCCTCTTCATCCTCTTCAACAACTTCTTCCTCCTCTTCGGTTTCTTCTTCTTCATCTTCCTCAACAGTTACTTCTTCCTCTTCGGCTTCTTCTTCCTCCTCTTCATCTTCTTCAACAACTTCTTCTTCTTCGGATTCTTCTTCTTCTTCCTCTTCATCCTCATCAACGATTTCTTCTTCAGATTCTTCTTCTTCTTCTTCTTCTTCCTCTTCATCTTCATCAGCATTTTCTTCTTCTTCTTCTTCCTCTTCGGCTTCCTCTTCATTCTCATCAACATTTTCTTCTTCTTCCGCTTCTGCTTCTTCTTCTTCTTCTTCATCAACAGTAACAGCTTCTTCTTCTTCGGATTCTTCTTCTTCCTCTTCATCAACAGTAACAGCTTCTTCTTCTTCTTCGGATTCTTCTTCTTCCTCTTCGTCAACAGTAACAGCTTCTTCTTCTTCTTCAGATTCTTCTTCATCAACAGTAACATTTTCTTCTTCTTCTTCCTCTTCTTCTTCTTCCTCTTCATTTTCAGTAAGATTTTCTTCTTCCTCTTCCGCTTCTTCTTCTTCTTCTTCATCTACAGTAACATTTTCCTCTTCCTCTTCCGCTTCTTCTTCTTCATCCACAGTAACGTTTTCCTCTTCTTCTTCTTCTTCTTCCTCTTCTTCATTTTCAGTAACATTTTCTTCTTCTTCTTCTTCCTCTTCTTCATCTTCATAAACCTCTTCTTCTTCATCTTCAACGATTTCTTCTTCATTGTGGGCTTCTTCTTCATGTTGTTCTTCTTCATCATGAACTTCTTCTTCATAGTGTTCCTCTTCATCGTGTTCTTCTTCTGCGATATCCTCTTCAAGGTGTTCTTCTTCATGGTATTCTTCTTCATGTTGTTCTTCCTCATGGGCTTCCTCTTCATGGAATTCAGCTTCATGGTGAGATTCATCATGAACTTCTTCATCAGTGTGATCTACTACTTCTTCTTCATGATGTTCTTCTTCGTGATACTCTTCTTCAGCGGGCTTTTCTTCATGATATTCTGCTTCATCATGGAAAACCTCTTCTTCATTAAGGGCCTCAACAGTTTCTTCAGATTCGTATTCAACTTCTCCGACATCAACATAGTCCTCTTCTTCTTCTTCAACGTCTTCCTCTAAGGTTCCTGGAACATAATTGGGGACAATATCTTCCTCGTGCTCATCTTCCATAGTGAGTACGATTTCTGGAGTTTCAACAGAGGCAAAGTCGGTAGTGATCTGCTTTTCCTCATGGAAAACATCACCCATGTCCATAAGACTTTCCGCAGTTACGGTTTCTTCTTCATGGACAATGGTTTCAGGTTCTTCAATCTCAGCAGATTCTTCAGAAGGTTCTTCAAGATCATTCATTTCTTCAATTAATTCTGGGTTGATAGCACCTTCGATCCATCCTTCTTGGTAAGTATGTTCTTGTACGTTATTTTCAATAGGTCCTTCTTGGAAGAATTCAGGTTCGCCAAGGCTAACCTCTTCTGGTTTAACCTCGCAGAGTTCAGCTTTATCGCAGATTTCGAATATTCCTTTAACTCCGCAATCAGTTGTTTCAGTAGGAGTCAATTTAATAGTCATTGGCTCTACAACTGGTGATTTCTTCTTAGCAGCGAGACCAAATACAGCTAGGCATAAGAATGCAATTAATATAGAACTTCTCATTTTTGAAGTCTTTGATTATTTTAGATATAATCTTTTAGCATCTGCTCTTTTATATATATGTCAGTTATAACGAATGGCTATCCTTTCATTTATAGTTGGATATGATGTATTCATTAAAGAAATATATTACATTTGACCATATTCCCCTATTAACCGCCGTGTTTCGATATATATGCATAATCAGGGGTTTTGGGGTTTTGGGGTTTTGGGGATGCATCTAAAAACTCCTCGATCGATCCGGACCGGACTCGCCGATCCTTATCAGTG
>CAZHVS010000036.1:0-9425 GCA_964536015.1 uncultured Ignavibacteriaceae bacterium | reverse complement strand
TTATGGTTGATGTCGCCCAACAATAAAAACTGTCAACTTGTCATAAAAAATGCACAACTGTCAGACGAAGACCAACAGCCAGAGAGAAAAAACTTATACCAAAAATAGTAAAAGTCTAACTTCTAGAAGAAATTATTTTATTTTTATTTATCAATCAGTAAATTTTGAGTGATAATTATCAGCAAAACTGTTAAGAAGACTTACTTTTTAATAAAAAGGAATAAAAACAATGAAACACTTTATAGTTGAAATAATTTATACCGCACCAATAGAAAGAGTGCTTGAAACTACCCCAAAACACAGAGAATATCTTCAAACCGGATATAATAAAGGTCTGCTTTTAATGTCAGGACCTCAGGAGCCGCGAGTTGGGGGAATACTGATAGCAAAAGCTGATAAACTTGAAACAATAAAGAAGTTTTGTTCAAATGATCCTTATGCATTGGAAGGTTTAGCGAATTATCGTTTCATTCAATTTGAACCAAAAAGTTACGTGCCTGAGATTAGAAACTGGATTTAAATCAATCGCAATATAAATTTCTTTGTTTTTTCAACTACTGTTAACTGTTTTCGGATAAGTAATTATTTATTCAATTTGAGGTGTAATATGATAACAAGAAAAAAATTCTTGATGTTTGGAGCAATATTTACACTATCTCCATTATTAATAATGAGTGGTTTGAATTGCACAAGTAAAGAAATGTTACAAGATCCCAATGTCAGTCTTTCCGACAACAGCTTTGATGAACTAATTAAGAAACAACCACTTTTCGCTACTAACCCACAGCTAAGTAAAGAAGGCAATTTAAATTTAATCGTTTTTTCTGCTATCTTCTCACCAAATGATTTTCCCGTTGTTTTTAGATTAGTAGAAAGAGCAAATAAAATATTCTTACAAACTGTAAGCATAGAAATACAGGAAAGAGTTGGTGATATGGCTAATGTTTCTAACCTTGACTATGGAGATGTATTGTTAAGTAAACCCGTAGAATCCATGAATGAATTAAGGAGAAGCAATCTATTGGAACTCCGTCAGAGGTTTTTACAACGTAAACCGCTTTAAATTTAAGTTAATCATGTTTGATAAATATTTATTGATAGAGGATGCTGCACTAACTGTGGAACATGTGAGCGTGCCCTGTTAAAGCGATAGAATTTGATTTACAGATTGGTTGTTATCTTGTGATTTATACAAAATGTGACGGTGGAAGTATGTGTAATTATGCATGTTTTGACAATTGCCCAGTTGGTGCAATTTGCAAAAGAAGTGATTTTAACAATGGTGGTTGTTGTAAATAATTTTTAATTTATCTTTAAGTAAAAAATCCCGCATAGTTTTGCGGGATTCTTGATAATCTAAACTTATCACTTCAACAATTTTAAGTTTTTCAATGCTTCTTTTGCCTGCACATTCTCAGGGTCTAATGCAAGAACCTTTTCCCAATTCTTCTGGTATTCTGCTTTGTAAATATCTTTATAAGCAGGATCATCTTTCTTCAGGAAGTAAAAATAACCAAGATAAGAGTAAGCTTGTATTAAATTACTTTTGAATTTTTCCGGAGTTGGAGAAGCATATTCAATAAATTTTTCGTAATGCGGTTTAGCCAATCCAAGCTCCGAAGTAGTATCAATTGAAGCATTTGTAAATGCAAGCCACAGGTGTGCATAAACAAAATCTGGTTTAACTGCGGTAACTTTTTTAAATGTTAAATCTGCTTTGGGATAATCTTTTATATAAAAATATGCCTGACCAAGATCAAAATATTCTCGAACAGAAAGTTCCTGTGCTGTTTTTTGTTCTTTCAATTCATAACAATAAATGGCTTCAGGAAAATTTTTCATCTTAAAGTAGATTCCTGCAGCATTGCCGTAAAGATCTAATTTAGTGCTATCCATTTCAGCAGCTTTTATATAATATGTTGCTGCCTCCTTTTCTTTTCCTGCAGCTTGCAGAAGATCAGCATAGTATTCATAATCGGTAGAAGCAACTTCTTCCGGAGGAACTAACGAAAAATATTTTTCATATGTTGGTACACCTTTTTCAAAATCGTTAGCTTCATGCAAAGCATAGGCTTTTAATTGAATCATTCGATGGTTATTTGGATCTTTACCAAGTACTTCATCAATAATAGCACTGGCTTCATTGTAATTTTTATTCAAGTAAAGAAAAGTTGCATACCTTGCAAGGTTATTGCCTGTCTTATCGGAGTAATCAAGATAAAGTTTATAATTCTGGACAGCAAGTTCATATTTTTTTTGAGAATAATATAATTCGGCTAACTCTTTATAAGGGATAGCAGCAGTCGAATCATACGAAAGGGCTTCTTTAAAGCTTAATTCTGCTCCCATATAATTTTTAATTCTTGAGTACACTCTTCCTACACCAACATAACCAAGTACATATTTGAAGTTATAGTCTGTAGCCTTCTTATAGTTTTCAATTGCAAGACTTCCGTTATTCTGTCCGAAATACATATCGCCAAAAGCCATATAAATTTTATAGTTCTTCCTGTCAATTGCAATAGCTTTATTTAGAAAATCAATTGCTTTATAAAAATAAGAATCAATATTATTTTCAATTATTAAAGCAGCGGTTTCAACAAGTGTAATGTTGCTTTTCTTTTCTAGTCTATCGAGCGCTTCTTCAAATTGTTTGTTTGCTGCGATGGAATCTTTTTTAACAAGCAATGCAACTGCCAAACCACCATAGTTTAAAGAAGCTTTAGTGTTTGCAGAAATTCCATCCTGAAAGTTTTTTATAGCATCATCAGCTTTTTTAAGTTTGAGATTAACTCTTCCAAGATTAAAAAAACTTTCCGGTGATTTTGTTTTTTCTGTTAATAATTGAAACATCTGTTTAGCAGCTTCATATTTTTCATTATCGTAAAGCTTCAATCCTTCCTCGATTGTTTGAGCCTGAACTCGTGCAAAGAAAATACTAAGCAGAACGAGGAAAATTTTTACTGTTTTATGATTATAGTTTTTCATAATTATATCCTTTAATTACAGTTCTTCGTGGTAAACTTCTACTAATCTTATTGGTGCTGTTGCAGGCACAAGTCCTGACTTAAGAAACATTCTTTGCCCTCTATCGCTTGAAACAAAGGACATAAATCCCGAACCCAAACCTGCTCTTGGTTCTCTGCTGATAATATAAATTGTTCTCCATAACGGATAAAAGCGTTGTGCAATATATGCCTGAAATGGTTTGTAAAAATCGCCAGCACCTCTGCCTGTATCAGGAGGAGCAATTTCCATTACTTTAATTTTATTCAAAAAAGAAAGACAGGTAGTATCATCTCTATCGCTGACCCAACCAACTCCAATTAAGCCAATTGCATTTTTATTTTTTGAGACATAATCAATAACGCCTTCGCTATTCTTTACAGCAAAAATATTTTTATTTTTAAAATTCTCTTTTCCAACAAGGTCTTTAAAATATCTTATAGAAGATGAATTGCTGTTATCGAACACAACCTGTATATCCTGATTTTTGTACTTAGGACGAATTTGTCTCCAGGAAGTAATTTCACCAGTGAATATTTTTAAAACCTGGTCATATTTTATTAATGTATCTGTGCTTTGCGGATGAACAATTAAAGCAATAGCATCATAAGCTATTTTAATTGTGCGAGGAACGATTGCTGCATCTTCAATTACTTTCTTTTCTTCTTTTGTCAATTCTCTTGCAGCAACTACAAGTCTTACAGAATCAAGCAACAAATCATTAATTGCTTCAGATTCTGGTTTATACGAGACATCAATCTTTGCTCTGTCGTAGATGCTCATAAATGTGGACACCTGTGTATCCATAATGTACTTAAATGTTTCATCAACACTTATTCTAATTTTCCCATAAGTAGGACCATCATCCGGTTCCTCGTGACTTCCTGAGTCATTACAACTTAAAAAAGCAACAGAACACCCTAATAATGCAAAGATTAATGTGTAATACAAATATTTATTCTTCATCTTCATTTTCATCTTCCTGCTTAGCAGTTTTAAAAACTTTATATAGTCTGAAAACACCATAGACAATAATCATTCCACCCAATAAAATACGTTGGTAAAATTGAAAATTAAGGAAATAGTTTGAAGAAAAAATGACAAACAATCCGGCGGCAAAATAAAAAAGAACCATAAAAATGCCAAAGTAAATCGAAAGATTTTTCCACATGGTTCAGATACTCATAAATAATTTTGAAGTTATATATAAAAAAGCACTCTAAATAAAGAGTGCTTTTGTTTTGAATCTATTAATTTTGAAGCTTGAAAACAATTGGAATTGATACACGAACATTAACAGGAGCACCGTTTTGTTTACCTGGTTTCCAATCGGGCATCATTTTAACAACCCGAATAGCTTCTTCGTCGCATCCAGCGCCAATTCCTTTTACTACTTGTATGTCAGCAATTTTTCCACTTCTTGAAACAATAAAAGAAATGAAAATCTTACCTTCTACACCAGCTCTTTTAGCAATTTCGGGATATTTAATATTCTCTGCAAGGAAACTTAAAAGTTCTTCCTGTCCGCCAGGAAAGCTTGGCATTTCTTCAACATAAGTGAAAACTTCCGCTTTTTCTTCTTTCTCTTCCTGAACAACTTTTGGAGCTTCCTTAACTTCAAGCAAGCTATAATCTACTCCACCTTCAACTCCCTGCTGTGTTGTTGAACCCGGATCAACATTTTTAAGTTCTTCTACAGTAGGCATATACTCAGAAGTTACCTGTTCATCAGGTTTAATAACAGGAGGAAGGAATGCAATTGTTGATTTTAAAGGAGGAGGAGCATTGACTTCTACAATTTCTTTCTTCTCACCAATTGATGGGGGTTCAGAAAGTTCAGTGATAGAAATGATTCTTTTCTTTGGAGCTTTAACTTCTGCTTTGGGTACAATTTTATTGTAAATAATTGGTCCTGCTGTTCCACCAACAAATCCAATTATCGATAACCATAAAGCTAAAGAAAGATAAAACTTATAAGATTTTCGTAATTTATAAGCTCCATATTCTTTATTCTTTGTAGCAAAAATTACTTCATCCAGGTCAAAACTTTTTAATGCTTGTTCATTCATATCATCACCTATAAGCCTTTAATAGCTTCTTTATCTTCGGGAGATAAATCGACTAAAGCGTATCTTTTAATGTTACAGATATTCATTTCATCAAGAATATCCACAGCATTCTTATAAATTGCATCATCGGTTGCTTTAATAAGTACAACCATTTCTTCCTTACCACCAACTTTAAGTTTTGCGTTCCATTCAAGTAATACTTTTCTAATTCCCTCTTTGGAGAAATCCGTTTTAGCAGGTCCATCTAATGGTTCTTTAGGTAAACCCCTGAACCAATAAACTTCATTATCTTTTCCAATAATAACAGAAAGAGTTTTGGAAGCGGCAACCGCAGGTTGATCAGCAGGAGCTACATTGGTTTTATCTTTAACAGGTAAGTTTATTTCCATGGTCTGTGGTTTAATAAACGTTGTTGTTAACATGAAGAATGTTATTAACAAGAAACCAAGGTCCACCATTGGCGTAAGATCAACACGTGTGGAAGCTTTTTTACCACCACGCTTTTTCTTACCTTTCTTACCTTTACCTTGCGAGGTATCTAGTTCAGCCATTTTTTAATTCCTTATATTTTATTTGGATTGGTTTCTAAATCCGTTATTAAATTAAATTTATTTACGTTCTTATCTTGTAGTGTATTCATAACATTTTTTATTACGGGATAAGGACAATTCCCATCACCTTTAATACAAATTCTTACATTAGGATTTGAAAGTCTTCCCTGCATAATCCAGGTGCCAAGTTCATTATTCACTGAGTCGGCAGGAATACCGGGTTGTTTGAATTGTTTTCTATCAAATTCATCCAATGCAAGCCATCCTTTAAGCTGTGCTATTGGGACACCAATTTGCGGTGTAAGACGGAAAGCTTTTATTTCATCCTCGGTAAATTGAATGTTGTATTTGCCTGAAATTTTTTCAATTAATTTTTCACGGGCAAAATTCTTATTATCAATTCCAAAAAAGATGGCTCCATCTTTTGTAACGGTAATTGTCATAATATCTGTATCCGGTAATTTAATGTCCGAAATAGAAGAAGGAGTATCAACAAAAACCGAATCTTCACCTTTAAATTGAGTCGTTAACATAAAAAATGTAAGCAACAAGAAAGCAACGTCGCACATAGCTGTCATATCAATGACAGTGCTTTTACGAGGTACTTTTACTTTTGGCATATAACACTCTACAAATTAAAATTAATTATGCTGTGCAGCAAAGTTCTGAACAATTGCAACACCGAATTCATCAATTGCATAAGTCATTTTATCAATTCTTGTTGTAAGGTAATTGTACATAATCATTGCTATAGCAGAAGAACCGATACCGAAAGCTGTATTAATAAGAGCTTCAGAAATACCTGTAGCAAGAGCTACTGCATCTGGTGCACCAGCTGTTGCCAAAGCTGCAAATGCCCTAATCATCCCTAACACTGTTCCAAGTAATCCCATAAGAGTTGCTAGTGGAACAATAGTTGCAAGAATTACAAGATTTTGTTCTAGCATAGGTAATTCAAGAGAAGTGGACTCTTCAATTTCCTGTTTTATAGCTAATACTTTTTGATCTTTATTTTTTTCTTTATCTGTTACCATCTCTTTGTATTTAAATAAACCAGATTTTACTACGTTAGCAACAGAACCTCTCTGCTTATCACATTCAGCAATAGCATCTTCTATTTTTTGTGCTGAAAGATGCATATGTACTTTTGCTACAAAAGTTTGAACTTTTCCTTTTCCTTTTGCTCTGGTTAAACTAATAAATCTTTCTAATGAAAAAGTTATAACCATCATTAAAATAGACATCAGAATAGGAACTATGATTCCACCTTTGTAAATTAAACCAAGATAATTTCCGGGTTTTGGAAGATTTTTTGGATTATTTCCCTGAAAGTTCTCAGGATTACCCATTACATAAATGAATATTAAAATAGCAGTTACAATGATAACCGGTATAGCAATACCAGCAAATCCTGTGAAAGCAGTTTTGATTTTTTTTGTATCCACGTTATTCTCCTAATAAATTATAAAATAGTATTAATTATTTGTCTTTTTCCGAAATAATATTATTATTCTGCATAAACAAAAAAGAGATAACCAAAGGAAGAATGCTCACTTTAATTTTTTTATAAAAACGAGCAGAAAGCTATCTTTGTACATACAGAAATTACAGCATATTCTATATTAATTATGCTCATACGGTTAAATTTCGGGCTGAAACATAATTAAAATAATTCATATAAAAAATAAATTTTTTATCCTATTATTTCGGTACTTTCTGTGGTTACAATCTTCATAACAACAAGGAAATAATCCTAATATTGATACTTCAACGGCTGCATTTTTGTTCCAAAGGTTAAGAAAATTTTATTCACAAAATGTTAATCCCCTCAGAGTTACCTTTTTAAGTCTGGAAATATTAATTTCAACTCCGATTCCTGTTAAGTCGGGAACATCGAGAGTACCGTCAGGATTTAATGTAAATTCAGGTTCAATAATATCATCTTTGAAATATCTTTTACTTTCAGAAATATCACCCGGAAAAATAAAACCAGGTAATGAAGCTAATGCTATATTGCCTGCTCTTCCTATTCCGGATTCAAGCATTCCTCCATGCCATAAAGGAAATTTAATTGAATAACAAAAATCGTGGATTGTTTTTGCTTCTTTAAATCCACCTACTCTTCCCGGTTTAATATTAATTGTCTTGCAGCTTTCAAGCTCAAGCGCTGCTTTTACATCTGAAAGTGAGTTGATGCTTTCATCTAAACAAAGAGGTGTTTTTATATTTTTCTGTAATAATGAATGTTCATACAAATCTTCATGGCTTAGTGGCTGCTCAATCATTAACAAATTATACTTATCGAGTGATTTTAGTATGTCAAAATCACCTATTGTATAAGATGAATTGGCATCAACCTGAAGAAGAATTTCAGGAAAAATTTTTCTAACCTCTTTAATTACTTCAGTGTCTTTACCCGGAGATATTTTTAATTTAATTCGTTTATAACCTCTAAGTAAATATAATTCAATATTTTTTAGTAGTTCGTCAAAAGTCGAATGCAATCCAACGCTTACACCCACATCAATTTTTTTTCTTACTCCACCAAACATTTTTGATAAAGAAATATTTTTTGATTTTGCAAAACCATCCCATAAAGCTGCCTCAAGTCCAGCTTTTGCCATTTTATGTCCTCTGATATTCGAAAATAATTTTACCGCCTGGTTAACAGAATCTAAATTGTGGTTTAATACATATGGTATTAAAAAATCTTTTAAAATATCCCATGCAGTATTTGTAGTTTCATAAGAATAAAACGGATTTTTTTCAGCGACACACTCTCCCCAACCTACAATTCCTTCTGCTTCAATTTTGATAATTATGTGTTCGACATGCGTTTGAACACCAAGCGATGTAATGAATGGTGAGACCAAAGGAAGGTTTACATGGTAAAGATGAATTCTTTCGATTTTCAATTATGTTTATAAAAGTTATTTAATAATGTTACAAAAATATAAAAGTTATCTTATAACTCTTAAAAATGGATAACTCTGGTCTTTTTTAATTATGTATATAAATTCTTTGTAAGTTGCTAAACCCAGCATTGATTTCGGTTCCAGCGCCAGAACAATTAAATTACTTTTTAATTGATTAGTTGTAACAAAAAAATAATTTGTATCGAGGACATCTTCACTAACTATATTTGTTTTTGCAATTGGATTTATAATTGTTTCACCTTCAAAATCAATCGAATCTATCGCGGAAATTGAGTATTGTTCGATAATATCTTCATCGTTCTTAATAAAAGAACTGAAAGTGATATTTTGTCTTTTTAACCAATTTACTACATCAAACATTTGTTTTGGGATTAAATATCCGGAAGGTTTAACTACATCATTTAGAGAACTAACTGTTGAATAATAATTATTTACTTCAATTATAGTATCTCGCTTTGAATACACTGAAAGTAATTTTAATTTTAATACTTTACCGTTATTGATATGTTTTAATTGAATAGAAACATTTCCTTTCAGTTCATTTGTTCTTAGTTTATTTCGTTCAACTGAAATCATTGTTTTTAATTCGTCTTTATGCTTGTAAATGAATTCAAGAAATCCAATTATTCCTTTTGCTTGTGACTCAGCTCGTTGTTTTATATTATCAGTATTTTGTTCTTTTCCATTAATCCCTTCCTGGATAAAAGAAAAGGTATTTTGTATTCCAAAACTTTGTCTTCCATCATTAATGTCGAAAGTGCTGCGTCTGATTAATTCTTTTTCAGGTGGTCCGCCAACAATATATTCATGACAGGAAAAATTAAAACTATTCAAATAATTGGATATATATGGAAGAAAAATTT
>CAZHVS010000035.1:0-10134 GCA_964536015.1 uncultured Ignavibacteriaceae bacterium | reverse complement strand
ACTTGGTACTGCGAGGTGGAAGATTTCCTGCTCCTTCAAGAAGTTTAACCAATTAGTTTTGAATCTAATTTGCCTATTAAAAATTATTATACAATTACTTATTCAAATAATTCTTAATGGTATTTAATACTCTATCAGCCGAATAAGGTTTTATAATATAATCATTAGCTCCTTGTGAAATTCCCTGAAGAACATCTTCTTTTGCAGACTTAGCGGTGAGAAAAATGAAAGGGATGCGATTAGTTTCAGGATTTTGTTTTAATAATTTTAACACAATGCTGCCATTAAACTCTGGCATCATCCAATCACAAATTATTAAGTCCGGCAATTTTTCTTTTGCAAGATTAAATCCTTCTCTTCCATTCGATGCTTCATAAACAAAGTAATTCTCCGCGGATAACAATTCAACTAAATTTGTTCGCAAATTTTTATCATCTTCAATTATCAAAATTGTTTTCATTGTTTAATCCTGCTTGTGGTCGATAAATTGGAATAGAAATAACAAAAGTAGTTCCTTTATTAATTTCGCTTTCAAACTTAATAAATCCCCCTTGAATTTCAATTGCTTTTTTAACTATTGCTAATCCAAGTCCTGTTCCTTTTATATTCCCAACATTTTGAGTTCGATAAAATATTTCAAAAAGATTTTTCTGTTCTTCGGCTGGAATTCCGATTCCCTGATCTTTAATGGTGAAAATTAAATTATTATCATTCTGAGTTACATTGAAGAAAACATCTCCTCCTTGAGGTGAATATTTAATTGCATTTGACAACAAATTCGTAAGTATATGTTTAAGCAATTTTTCGTCGAGGGAAAATTCATCAGATAATACATTATAGGAATAAATAATTTTGTGCGTGTCAAGTGCATGTAATTGAAATTCTGAAATAATTTCTTCACAAAATTTATTCAGATTCATAGGAGCAGGATTACATGTTAATTTGCCAGCTTCAGCTTTGTTAAAAGTAAGTACAAGGTCAAGCATTTCAGTTAAATCCACGCAAGATTTTTTAATTCTCGAAAGATGTTCACCTTTTTTTTCATCAGACCATTTATGATGATAGCGTTCAATCAATTCTGTTGAAGAAAAAATAGTTGTAAGAGGAGTTCTGAACTCATGAGAAATCATTGAAACAAATCTTGACTTCATTTCATTAAGTTCTTTCTCACGTTCCAATGCATTCCTGATTTCTGTTTCAGCTTGCTTTCTTGCTTCTTCTGCAAGAATCCTATCGTTTACATCAGTAAGTGAACCTGCTGTTCCCGATATTTGTCCAGATGTTGTAACAATTAATCTTGCGTGTACTTCAATGAATTTAGAATTACCGTCTTTGGTTAAGTAACGAACAATATGGCGGCAAAAATCTTTTTCTCTTGCAATTAAAGGTTCGAATAGTTCAATGTTTCTTTGTCTGTCATCAGGATGAACAAAATCCAGAAAGTTATTTCCAAGGCTCTCTTCTAATGAAAATCCGGTAATCTCTGTCCAAGCTGGATTTAGAAAAGTCCAATTCCCTTCACTATTGGTTTCAAAAATTACTTCTTTTAAGTTATTGACAAGATTTCTGTGTTTCTTTTCGCTTAAAGATAATTCATTCTCAAATTTCTTTCGTTCCAGTGCATTTGCAATAGCATCAGATACTAATTTTAATAATCTGACAACATTATGATCCCATTCGCAAAAATCTTTAACTGAATCAAATCCAATAAATCCAATCAACTGATTTGTTGAAATCATTGGTACAACAAGTAAAGATTTAATGTCTTGCTGTTCGAGAATTTCCTTTTCAGCTGTGGCTTCCTCTGGCATTTTAGAAGTATCAGGAATAAAGATACTTTCGAACATCATTAATTTTGAATTCCACCATGGGAATATATCTGTTGGGAGGTTTTGTAAATTCTCTATTTGAGGGGCAACTCCCTCAGCACACCACTCGTGAGTATTGCTCATGATTTTATAATTATCTGAATACATGAACACATAACTTCTGTCGACTTTAATAAAATTTCCAATAATCAGTAAAGCATGATTTATACCCTTATCAATTTCTTGTGTTTCAAGATTTATAAACGTTGTTGATATGGACGCAATTAAATCCTCAAACTCTGCCCTGAACTGAAGAGTTTTTTCAACTTTATCTTTTGCTTCTATTTGAGCTTTCAGGAATTTTTGTTGATTAAAATATGATGAAATTAATTTGACCAGCTCACTAAATTCTGTATTATGTTCTAGGATAGGGGTTGAATATTTTATATCCTCATTCTTTAATGTTTTAAATATCAGGTCGATGGGTTTATTTATAAAGTAGAAGAGAAAAAAAGAAAGAAATCCAAAGGTCAATAATCCAATAATTAAATCAGAAATAAATTGTTTTCTGTTCATCTCTGCCAAATCTTTTGCTGTTGATACCTCAAAATGAAACTTTAAAAGAGCTTCTGGCTCATTTTTCCAGTTGCGTAATACTTTATTGAAAATAATTGAATAGGCTGAGGACTGAATAAATACTCTGTCAACACTATCCGCTTCAATTGGGGATAAAGTTGTTTTACCGCTGAGTTTGTTAGAAAGAAAAATCAAATCAGATTTATTCCAGACTTTACCAGTAAGCAGATAGCCTTTTGGTTCACTCTTTCTTTCTATATCCGAACTTGGCTGAATTGGAGCGGTAAAAATTTCGATCAAAGAAGAATCTGCATAAAAATAAAAATGATTAAAAACTTCTCTAGCAAAAAGCTCATCGGGCTTAATATTTAAATTTGTCAATTCTGAAATAGTTTTTGCGAGAGGAGAAAATCGGCTATAAATTTTTTCATAATTTTTATTGAAAATTATAACGGCGTCTGTTTCATAGGTAGTAATAGAAGGGTCAATATTAAATTTGGCAAATGAGGGATCTTGTGTTTTGACAAATGAAACCATTTCATCCCATCGTGAATAATCAAGGGTAAGAATCTGGCTACTTTTTGAGATTTGCTGGATTGAAAAATCTAATTGCCTGTTAAGCATAGAAATTTTCTCTTTAAAGAACAGATCAATTTTTGCACTTTCGGCTTTCCTGTTTATTATAGTTACAATTAAGTATAAACTTGTAACAATAAAAAGGAGGTAAAATATTTTAGTTTTTACAGTTTTTAGCATAAAGGTGGACTTTCTGATAAATAGAATCGGAAAAAAAGTTCAATTCTTTAGCTAAAAAGCGGTTTTTAAATTTTTTTAAAATATTTTTATTTTCCAATTGCTTGATTTGATAGTAAAAACTTATATTAGCAATTAAGAAAACTAAAGTTGGTAATAAATGCCAGCATCTTTCCAGAGTTTTATAAATTAATAAGGAGTAATTACATGGCAATTAAAATTACAGAAGAATGCATTAATTGTGGTGCATGCGAACCCGAATGCCCAAATACTGCAATATATGAAGGCGGTTCAGATTGGGAATTGGGTGGAAAAAATTATGGTGCTGATGAAGCAGCTCCTTCAGGTGCATCCGGATTTTTCTCCAATGATTTTTTCTACATAGTACCTGATAAGTGTACAGAATGTGTTGGATTTCATGATGAACCTCAATGTGCTGCCGTTTGTCCTGTCGATTGTTGCGTTCCTGATCCATCCCATGTTGAAGATAAAGATGCTCTGCTTAAAAAGAAAGAATATCTTGATTCACTTGGAAGATAAACCATTTAATTAAGGACATCGCTAGGTGTCCTTTTTAATTTTAAGTAATGAATAAAACAAACGCCTTAAGAATTCTGGAAAAAAATAAAATATCATTTTCTGTTAAAGAATATGATGTTGATGAAAACGATTTAAGTGGTTTAACAGTTGCAGTAAAAATATCAGCAGACCCTGATACTGTATTTAAAACCATTGTTGCTTATGGAGATAAAACAGGTCATTTAGTGTTTTGTATACCCACAAACCATGAGCTAAACTTGAAAAAAGCAGCATCTATTACTTCCAATAAAAATGTTGAACTAATAAAACTGAAAGATTTATTTCCACTTACGGGTTATGTAAGAGGAGGATGTTCTCCAATCGGTATGAAGAAAGACTTTCCGACTTATATTGATGAAACAGCTCAATTGTATGAACAGATATTTATAAGTGCCGGAACCAGAGGCATGCAGGTACAAATCAATCCTGATGATTTAGTTCGTATTACAAATGGAGTATATGTCGATTTACTTTAATCGATTACAGCAATCCAGGAACCTGATAGCTGGTTTATTTTACTATCGCCCCAGGTTTTAACTTTAAGTAAAAATCCTTCTGCAGAAACAAAAGAAGATTCAACAGCATATCTTAAGTTACATTCTTTATTTGCATCAACAATATTTACTGTAAAAATCAAATCGGGTTTAGAAGTGAATTTTTTAGTAAATTTTACTTCAAGAGTAACTGTTCTCTCTCCATCACCTTTGTTTAATGTAAAGCCAGGTGTGGAAGAATCAACAGAAAATTTTCCTGTTTCTCCAATAGTTTGAGCTTGAACTGATAAAGTAATGAAGGCAATTGTAAAAACAACTTGTAATAACCTAGTAAACATTTTTCTACTCCTGATTCAATTTTTTTGAAATATTTATGAGTAAAATTAGCCTATGTATTAAAAACCTGCAAATAGAATTTATTTAGGAATTTTATTCAAGTTTCTACTTTTCTTTGGTGGATTATTTTGGTATTTTTGCAAACAAAAAACTGGAGAATTAGTAATGGCAAAACAACAATCCTTTGCTGATAAAGCAAAAGCAAAGAAAAAAGATCCGCATGTTACTGTTAAAGTTATTAAAACTGTAAAGAGCGATAAAGGTTCATATAAGTTTAACGAGAAATTTGTTAAACTTGAAGACATTAGCAAAGTTGGAGATATTAAATAAAAAGCGGTTTAACCGCTTTTTTTATTTAATTGATTGATTTCAAGACCATTGAAATTTCCATCGCAATTTTTTGATTGTATTCAAAAGTAAGGGATTTATAGTTTATCAAATCTATAATTGTTCCGATAAAGCAAAGCCCGCCTGTGAAGAGATACAATAAACCCATTCCTATTTGACCAAGCAGAAATCTGTGAACTCCTGCTATTCCGACAAAATTTAAAAGGGGAGTAAGTAAAACAAGCATCGGGTCTTTTCTTCTGGAAGAGTACATCATCGCAAACTGTTGAGCTTTTTCATCAGTCCAATCCTTTAACAAGTTCTGAATGAAGAACATTTCTTCTCCTTCAAGATAGGGCATTAATTGAAATATGTTAGCCATAACAACTTTCCTTTAATTTGTTTGAAGTTTTATTTTAGAGTTTTTAATTGAAGAGTAAGTCAGTTTTATAATACGATGTAATAAAACTACGACAGCAAAAACACCAAGTGGATGTGCTTTAAATGAGTTTGCAAAATCAAGATGAAACAAATAGTGAATAGAAATTCCAAGACCGCATCCAGGGCAAAAATTTAATCCAAGATTTTTTAATGGGCAAAGTGTAAAGTGTTGAGAACCGTGTGTATCGAGGAAAAATAAGTAAAGTAAGCCAATTGTCCAGATTACAGCTTCCAATTTGAATGATAATATTACTTGTTTTATTCTTTGCATTATGTTTGTAATTAAAATCTACTGCGAACTTAATTAATAATTAAAACTTTACAAATAAATGAAAGATGAAAGGGAGAATTTTATTTTTTGTGGTAAGAAAATGTTATTTATGGTAACGATATTGAGTCAGTTGTTTTTTATATACCTGACAGACTGTCCGAATTTTTTATTGTAATTTGATAAAATGACTTTACTATCAAAATAGCAAAGGGTGACGGTTGTTGCAGCCTTATTGTTTGACTCTTGAGCCGACCAATAATATGCATAACCGCCAGCAAACCAGTATGTTCCGTTTTGGTCACGACCGCCAGATGGAAGACTTGAAAATCCACTTTCATTATCAGCACCGGTGTTGGGTTGTAACCAATTTGTAGTGTCTTTCAATTTTCCACCGGCTAAGTCTGTGCCGCCGAAATATTGAAACAGCTGCTGCCAATCTAGTAATGTAGGTAAATGCCAGCCGTCGGGACATAATTTAACGGCAGATTCCCAATCGTAAAGTCGTCCGTATAGATTGCAGTTACTGCTGTCATCATTGTAACACCAGCTTCCTTTTGATGAAGCATAATTAAAGTTTTCAGCAAACCAGGTTTGATTGCCTATTGTAATAGTTTTATAAGTTTTACCGTCTCTTTCATCTACAAAAAATGATTGAGATGGTTGAGCAGTTAAATAAATATTTATTAGACAAATTTGAAGAAGTAATTTATGACGCATAAAGATATTGTATTTATTGTTTGTTTGAAATCTTGTACAAGATTAATTAATTTTTGTTCCAATGCGGTGTATTAATCTTTTCAGTTTGATGTTTGAAACTTACAAAAGTTTTTCTAAAGGAGGAAGATTGATTTCTAAAAGTCAGTGAGGAGCTTCGAAAACGATGGAAATGATTTCGAAAAGTCTGGGTTCGATTTCTAAAAGAATAGGGTTAGTTTCTGGATGGTGGTTGAGATAGGAAAAACTCCTTAACGGAGATACAATTAAGGAGTTTTGGTTTTAAGGTTTATGAAAGATTTTTTAAGATGGTTGTTCGTGTGTTTTTTGTTGTTTTTTTTCGTTGTTAAGGTTTTGGAGAATTTTGTTGAAAGAGAAGAGTTCTTGTTTGGCGTTATCGCCTTTGTAAAGGTTGTGAGCAATTTTTGCGATGCTACTGACCTGAGAGTAGATTTCGTTTAATTGGTTAATGGATTGTTCGGTTAGTTCTTTTTTAGTTCCTTTTGTGGATTCTTGCTGGGTGTTTAGGTCTTTGATGATATCGGTTATAGAGGTTATGTAGTCTATTGTTTGCGGATTCATACCTTTTTCGGTTATTTCATTTTTAAGGGATTGAGTCATATTAGTTTTGAAGCGATTGAGTAATTGTACCATAGCTTCCTGGTCATTATTAATGGCTTTTTTGTAGAAGTCTTTGAAGCCAAGGAGGTTGAGGAGTTCGTTGAGGCGTTGTTTGTCTTTGGAGAAGTCGGCTTCGAGCTGGATTTTGAATTTGGTGACGAGTTTTTTAGCATTATCGAGGTTGTTGATAAGGGCGATAGTAATCTGGCGGAGTTGGGATGCGTTATCGATACCAAGGATGTTGCTGAAAGCGGAGTTGATGGTATCTTTGATGTTCTGGAAGAAGTCGATTTTCCAGAGTGGGCGGTTTTCTTCGAGGAAGGTTCTGTTGTTGATGCAGTTTGTGATGATGGTGTCGGCAACTGTAAGCATGTCGACATCTTTGCAGTGGTACGAACGAGCGACAGAGTTTGACATATTTTTACCTATTGTTTGTTAAAAAATAAAGTACTAATTACGGTGAAAAAAATAATTATATTAATTTTTTTTGTCAAGAAGAAAGAGGGGAAAAGGAGAAGAGAGAGGTGAAGGGTGTGATGATGAGCAAAGGTTTGATTTGTGGAAGAGATGGGGTTTAGTGGAAGGGGCTTATAGGAGTGCGGCGGGAAAAAAAATAAAAACACATTCGGGTCGGCAATGAGTGTCGGGTTATTAGTTTGTCAGTTTCGTTTTTCATTTCAAGTTTAATATTCAATTTTCATTGTCAATTTGCTGTGTCGTTGTCTTTTCTCCGCATGTGCATAACGTATGCACAAACCACGCCGTTCCGCACTCCACGCTTTCTATCAACTGAGTGCGGTGTTGAGCGAGTTCAACTTATCGAGCACTCAACAAATGGACGAGCGTCGATGGTGCGCCGTGTTATGCACCGTACTTACTTGTAATACTTGTTTTCAAACTCTCTTATTTTGGCAAACACATCTTGCCCAAACAGACGTTGGAATAAAACGCCAAATGTTTTTTCCTTGGCGGTCAAGGATTCATAGGAGTTGAGATAGCTTGACAAGAATTCCTCGGTCTTTGGGTCTTTGCGAAACATAGCTTTCTGATAATCCAACAAGCCCTTCATGACATTTTGATGTTCTCGCCATATTGATTCAGTGGAGTCAATTACAATCTTGAAATCTTGCGGAGAGAGCGGAAACGATTGTCGGAAAGTCGGAGACGAAGAGAACGCTCTTGTCAAAGCGGTGTGCAACTTGGTTATGGTAGCATGAACCATTGAATCTTTTGAATAATATAGTCGTGCCATCTGTTCAGCCGTTGAGATGTTCCGAAGAATCTCTTGCTGAGTCTTCGGGTCTGGTATGAATCCGTCTGACAGTTCCTGATCCCTTTGAGCAAACCGCTGCATGTATGGGGTCATTTGCGCCTTCTCAGTATCAAGGAGTTGAAAGAAAGTCTTCTCTTCAGAGCTTACGCCTGCCAGACTTTTGCCTATCATGAACAATAGTAGCCACACAATACCGTAAGCTATGAGACCAGAAAAAAAGGATGCGAGCCAGTAAGTCTCAATCTTGCGAAGTAAGAGGCGACGCAGAAGAAAATAAATGATAATACACACCACCGCACCTGAGAGTTGCAACAAATCACCAGTTGACCCAAGGGCTCTGTATCCTTTCGATGCCTGAGGAGAGAAGAACAAGTAGCCGAGGACAATCCAACCTGTGCCCCATTTGTCTTTGAATCGTGACCACCAACTTGGATTGTCATAGCTGGTTTCACGAAGGTACGATACTTTTGATGGCGTTGCTAGGTCATCTCCAGCACTTGTATGTGATGGTTGCTCGGAGAGAACAGCTTCATTTTTCTTGATGCCCTTTGGTTCTAAGAGGACGTCGGGTTTCTTTTCTTCTTTTGGTTGTACAAGAGGTAGTGGGTCAGAAGTTGTCGGTGAGGCTTCCTTGGAATCCTTCGCACCCTTTTGATGTATCGAAGTGTCAATCAGCTTGTATAGCTCGGAAGGCTGATTCTTCGGCAGTTTTGAAAGGTCGAACCCGCAATTGTGGCAGAACTTGGCAGCAGCCAATTCTATCTTGTGTCCACATTCAGGGCAGAACATTTTCATTTTCCTTCAAGTGAGTATGGCGCATAACGGTCGCGGCTATGCGACGTTTTAATGGCGTATAGCCGCTGTTATATGTCGTTGGCGTACTAATTCTCATAACATTTCTCAAAGTATAAGTTCTTTTGCTAATAGTATCATAATAAAAAGTGTAAGGTAAAATGGCCAAATAGAGAAAGAAAGTATTGACTTGAAAAAAGTCCTAAACAAGCTTCCTTTGGGAACAACAGCAAACAAATCGGAAGAATCAATCTTGTTATTATGTAATTTATTAATAAAATCGTTATATGAATTACGGAACATTCTCTCCAAAGCCAAATAATATGTATCTAAAACTAAGAAAAGTATATTAGGTATGATTGCTATAAAAGAATATTGAGATTTTCCTTTATCGGCTACAATGACTAAGATTGCAGAAACAATGGTTATACACCATGCTTTACAAGAAGAACTGTTTGTCGCCATTCTTTGTATCACAGATTGCGTAATGCTTAAATGTGATTGAACAGCTTGAGAATTAATATCTGATTTTTTTTCTTCCATTTTTAATCTCCATCAATAGGAATTGCGTATTTTTATTGCTTCTTCAACCCAAGACTCTATATTATTTTGTATATATTCATAAACTTTTTTGCTATCAGTATATGGAGGGTCATAAGTTCTTACAATACTTGAAAACTTGCTATTGTCTCGTTTCATTGTAAAATCGTCAAAAGGATTTCTGCCTTTGGTTGATTGATTGCCCTCTTTATCTTTTAAATTGTGAATATAGATACCCAATAAACCTTTATCATCATTCCAAGATTTTTCAATCTCATATTTTATCCATTTCCTGCCTGCTGTATTAGTTCCAATCAATACTATTGTGCAAGAACGACCATTAAGTTGTTCATTTATCCATCTTTTAATTGCATCATCACCGCCTCTTTTAATTTGTTCCCAATCATTATCTGAGACAGGTTGGTTACCTTCAATAACTCCTATGTTCCTTACTTGAGAAGCTCTCCAATTATCCTCTTTGAAATAAAAACTATAAAATACTTTTCTTGCCATTTTTTATCCTCCTACTTTTTTATTTAGAACACCAATGACATATAACATCTGTAACAACGCAATATTGCGTTAATATTTCTTTTATATTTTTCATTT
>CAZHVS010000034.1:0-14521 GCA_964536015.1 uncultured Ignavibacteriaceae bacterium | reverse complement strand
ATTGTAATTTTTGACAATAGGGGTTTACAGTTGTCGGGGCGTATTGTAATTTTTGGAAATTGCGTTTTTGAGCTAAAAATGCATTCTTTATGTTACAAATATCCAATTTTAGCTCAAAATGGGATTTTTCTTAATTCCTTTAATTCCTTCAAAAAAAAATTGCCGTCAACTTTCCGCTTTTTAAAGCTGATAGTCAACGGCAATGAAAAATGTTAATATTTTCTAATTTTTTACAATGTAAGGAAATGCCCACATACTTGATTCCACGGGAGCGGTGTCATCAAAAATAACCGCTTTGGGCATTGCATCAATTATTGCATGAAAATGTCCCGCATACTGATAGCTTGAATAATTCTGTTCGTACACTTTCAAATAACCATTTGTAGTTGGAGTGGAAGAAAGCAATATGAATTTTTTCTTTGCCCTGTGATATCCATTAGGCCAGACAGCACCAAAGGTTAATGTAACAAAATCTGTATCCTGAGCGGTGCTAAATACTTCAAGCCTTAGATTTACACTTGAATTTTTGGGAATAACCGGATATTGTCTCCACCAGCCAATTCCTCTTTTAAGGTAGAAAGTAAGAGGATCAGTTACTGAAAAAGTATCAACAGATGAAGTTACTGTCAGTTTAGTTATTCTTATATTATTTTGAAGCGAAGTACCGCCTTCAGGTAAAGAAACTGCCTGAAGTTTCCAGTTCAGCTTTGGTCTGTTTGTTCTGCCGATTCTTGTAAATATTAAATTTCTGGATACGGTTGTTGTAAAAGGTTTTTTAATTATGGTATCTACCTGAGTTGTATCGCCCCATCGAGCAGAATCAATTGAAGCATATATCCACAATGCACCCGTAAATGTGTGAGTCATTAAACCGTAAGCAGTGTCACCTATAATGTTTGTCGTTAGGTTTCTGGTAATTGATGTTACTATTCTTTTTACTTTAACAGGAAATACTGTTGATTCAATTTTGTTTAAGAAGTTTAAATCTCCACTTTCCTGATAATTCATTTCAAAAGAAAGAACCGAAGAATCTTCAGCGGCAATTTCTTTCATTGCTTCGTTATCTGTAGTTGGAGATACAACTTCTGATCCTGTTGAGTTGTTTTTACAACCTGTTAATGTAAACAACAAGAACAAGAACAGAGCAGCGAAGATTTTTTCAAAGGTTTTCATAATTCATCTCCTTCTTTGTTTAAAAACAATTAAATCTTCCTCTTCTTCCAAGCCCATTGTATGGACAATCTCCGTTAAATCCTCTTCCTCCTCTTCCAAGCCCATAATATGGACAATCGCCATTAAATCCTCTTCCTCCTCTTTTGCCTTTCCAGTTATTATTAAATTTGCCCATAGGAAGGTTATCGAATTTATCTCTCCAGATAGCTTTTTGATTATCATCTAATAAAGAATATACATCCATCTGGTGATTGATAGCTGCTTTACGCATTTCATCTCGAAGTTTGCTTAATTTATCTTCAGCGGCAAGTAATTTATTTCTATCCAGATCTTTATTTCTATACAGATTTTTAATTTCCAGCTGTTCTTTTTGAAGTTGTGCACGAAGATCAATCATCTTTTTCTGATGTTCATCTCTAAGAGAAGTAATTTTCTGCTCCTGTGTATCAGTTAAATTAAGTTTTTCATGAAAATATTGCTGTCTCCAGCCATAACCGGGTTGTGCAAGTGTATTTGAAGTTATGACTAACAACAAAATTAATAAACCAGTGCTTTTCATAAGTGTTTTCATTTTTCTTTCCTTTATGTTTGATAATAAATTTGAATTTTGCAAATTAGACATAAAGATTTATAAAAAGGGTTTAATTTTATTGTAAAATAAATTTTTATTTTTTGCAGAAGAATTTTAAACCATCTATTAATAATTATTGTCGAAGTGATAGATAACGAAGGTCAAATACTGGAAAAAGAAGCTGATTTCAGATTAGTGAAAGAATTTCTGAATGGTGATGAGTCTGCTTTTAATAAGTTAGTACAAAAGTACCAGCAGAAGATATACTGGCACGCAAGAAAAATGACGGGCAATCACCTTGACGCAGATGATATTGTGCAGGAAGTTCTTTTAGTTATGTATAATAAACTAAAGAATTTCAAATTTGAATCATCAGTTTACACATGGATTTACAGGATAACAACCACACGCAGTATAAATTTTCTGAATAAGAAAAAATTGAAAAACATCTTTTCTTTCAGTGATGAAGGTAAAGACGAATACAAAGACAATGAAGACATTGTTAAAACAATAGAAAACAAAGAAAAACTTGAAAAGTTGGATAAAGTTTTAATGCAATTACCAAAAAGACAAAGAGAAGTATTTATTATGCGTCACTTTGATGAATTAAGTTATGAAGAAATTGCAGAAATAACCGGTAAAAGCGTTGGTGGATTAAAAGCCAATTATTTCTATGCATTTGAAAAAGTAAATGATTTAATGAAAGATTCATTATGAAAACAGATGAAAAAATTTTTCGATACCTTGATAATCAGATGTTGGAATACGAGAAATCTGAATTTGAAAAGGAGTTAAACACCTCAATTTTTCTTAAAGAAAAATTTGATGAAGTTAAAGAAAGATTTGAAGCAGTAAAAAAACTTGACGATTTTAATAAAGAGTCGGTTTATTTCAGTACCCTGACTGCCCGATTCAGAGAGAAAAACACAAAACTTGTTACAAATAAGAACTACCAAAAGTACGGGATAGCTTTTTCGTCTCTAATTGTTGTGTTTTTTACTTTTATTATTTTGTTCCATTTAATGTCTGTAGATGAAAAAATAATTGTAAAGACTCCTTCTAATGAGATTGCGGAAATAAATTCGGCCATTAATATCTTTATTCCTGAAAGACTATCTTTAGCAAACTACGAGTACACAGAAGAAGATGAAAACATCCTTAATCAAAAACTTTATGAAGAACTTGAATTGACTGATCAAAAAGCAAGTAAATCAATGTTTAATACTGCTAAAGACATTAATAAACTTATAGCCGATTTAAGCGATGAAGAAATTGAAATAATTTATTCAGAATTATCAAATAAAAAAATATTGTGAGAATTTTATGAGAAATACGATTTTTATTCTATGCGGATTTTTTCTTCTGACGTCATTTGTAACCAATGCCCAGGGATTTCGAAACAGGCAAAAAGCCCTTCAAAAAATTGAACAACTTGAAAAAATGAAATTGATTGAAACGCTGGATATGAACGAAGAAACAACTTTAAAATTTTTTTCAAGAAGAAAAGATTTCAAAAATAGAAGGGAGTCCATATTAGACCAGATTGATAAGCTTGCAGAAAAAATTGAAACCGAAATAAAAGACTCTAAGCTGGAACCGAAATCTCCTGTCTATACCAAAATGATTGATGACTATATTAAGCTTGACAGAGAACTTGATAATATGCATCTCGATTTTATTGTTTCGCTAAGAGATATTCTAACTGAAGAACAAATTGCAAAATTTATTTTATTTGAACGAAAATTCAGAGAAGAGATTCAGGATTTAATTTTAAAAGGCAGACGCTGGGGACAAAATAAAACTGAATAAATGGGGTTTTATCAAAACAATTTTTATTAATTCATTAATTATTCTTGCAAAAAAGGACTGAGCGGTTTAATTTTGCAACGTCAATTTTGCGGAAGTGGTGGAACTGGCAGACACACCATCTTGAGGGGGTGGCGCCACGTCGGCGTGCGGGTTCAAGTCCCGCCTTCCGCACAAGTAATTTTCTCCCCCTTGAAAAACTTATTCCATCTTCTTTACGTCTTATTTTTTAATTAAAGTAATTGTTTTTCGCTTTTCATACATTGTTTTATAAGTTTATCTTTGTAATCATATTTAAGATTGTTTCTCTTACAGAGAAACCACTGACTTAAATTAGTTGTTCATAATTTGAAATGGCATTCTATTTATTAATTATATTTCTGTGTTGTAAATGATTAAAAAAATTTTTCTGATTCTAACTTTCTTAACTTACTTTGGAGCGGCTCAGTCTTCCAGTATTTATTTCGAAGCAATGGAGCAATTCAATGCAAAGAATTATTCAAAAGCCTATTTCCTGTTCCAGAATTTTTTTAATGGTTATGAGCTTCGTGATGAAGTCTATGCTTCTGCAAAGTTTTATGCGGCTGAAGCATTGGTAAATCTTGGTCAACTTGAAGGAGCAATGAACGAGTATGACTTCCTTATCTATAATTTTAAAAATACTGCTTTCAGGGATAAGTCTCTTTTTAAACTTGGGTCAATAAATTATCAACTACAAAGATATGAACGAAGTCGTTTCTATTTTAATCAGCTTATTGAAGAATTCCCGCTAAATGAATTTCTCGGCTCAACATATTTCTGGATAGCAGAATCTTACAATAATGAATCTAATTATGAAGATGCTATTACATACTATCAAAAAGCTCTTGATAATAAATACACTAATAAATATGTGGATTTTACAATCTACGCTCTTGCCGGTGTATATGAAAAACTAGAAGATTTTATGAGCGCTGTGGGACAGTATGAAGAGCTTTTATCATTTTATAAAGAAAGTCCTCTTGCTCCTTCCGCACAAATAAGGATAGGAATTTGTTATTTTCAGCTTAAAGAATATGACAGCTCAATTCTGGAACTGAAAAATCCAGCTATTTATGATCTTCCATTAGAAAAGCAAGCTGAAGCATTGTTCCTTCTGGCAAATTCCTTTTATAAAATTGGAGAATACGATAATGCTGTTAAAGCTTATCTTGAAATCATTACTAAATATCCTTCACTAAAGATTATAAGAGATGCAAGATATACACTTGCATGGTGTTATTTCCAGCAAAAAAAATATAACGATGCTTATAATTTTTTCAATTCAATTTCTGAAGGAACTGACACCATTGCAGTAAATGCAAGCTTCTGGAAAGCTGAAACAAAACGATATGCAGGAAATGAAAAAGAAGCAATTAAACTTTATGAAGAGTTCGTTAAAAAATTCCCGCGTGAAGAAAAAGTATATGATGTTTTTTATTTGATGGGTGTGGCAAGTTACAGCAAAAATAATCTTGAGTCTGCTGTAAATTATTTATCAAACGCTCTTAAATCACCAAATGAAAAAACAAGAACCAAAGTAAATATATTGCTAGGCGAAATTGAGCTTAACAGGAAAAATTTTACCAGTGCTTTAAAGAATTATAACTCAGTAAAATATATCTCGGAATCTGAAGGAGAACTGGAGTTCCGTGTGTTATTTGGACAGGCAGTAGCAAATTTTTATCAGAAAAAATTTGATGATGCTGTTTCACAATTAAGTGACCTTGCTTTCAGAGCACCTTCTTTTGAATCAAATAAAGTCAGCTTCTATCTTGCTGAGGCTTTATTCGCAAAAGAAAAATTTCAGGAAGCCCTTACTTCATATAATAGAGTAAATACTGATGATGAAACAATTATGAACCCCGCTTTCTACGGTAAGGCATATTGCTATTATAACCTTAAAGATTACACTAATGCAGCTTATACTTTTTCTGATTTCATAAAAAAATATCCTCGCGACCCCAAAGTGAATGATGCTAAACTAAGATTGGCTGATAGTTATTTTGCCGATAAGAATTATGATAATTCAATAAAGTCTTATGAAGAACTGCTTAAAGTGCAGGATAAATTTTTGAAAAAAGATTACATTATTTATCACTATGCACTTGCTTTGTATAAAGCAAACAAAACATCAAAAGCTCTGGTAGAATTGAAGAAAATAAGAGATGGTTATCCAAGGTCTGCATATTTTGAAAATAGTATTTTCTTAACTGGCTGGATTTTCTTCCAGCAAAATAGTTTTTATGAAGCGATTCTCAATTATAAAAATATTTTTTCCGTTGCGCCTGGCTCCAAGTTGATTCCTCGTGTATATTATTCTATTGGTGATTGTTATTATAACTTAGCAAGTTACGATTCTGCTATAGTTTATTACAATAAAGTCTTGAATGAATATCCAAACTCAATGGAAGTTTTTGATGCAATTAACGGGATTCAATATTGTTATGTTGCAAAAGGTGAACCTGATAAAGCTGTAAATCTTCTTGATAATTTTGTACTAAGAAATCCTAATCTCACTTATTCCGATCAACTTTATCTAAAAAAAGGAGAAGTATTTTATAGCCAGAGAAATTATGAAAAAGCAAAACAAAGCTATAAAGATTTTGTAGCATATTTCCCTAAAAGCAAATACATTGCTGATGCTTATTTCTGGATTGGAAAATGTTCTGCAAATCTGAATCAGCTTGAAGAGGCAGCGTTTAACTTTAAACTTGTTTTTAATTCATATCCTCAAAGTTCAGTGGCACCTAATGCTGTTGTTGAATTGAGTACTGTTCTCATCCAGCAGAAAAGATACGACGAAGCTTTACGCAGTCTTGAAGATGCAGAAGACAGGTACAAGGATTCTAAACGTGTAGCGGAGTTTAAATTTATTCGCGCCGATTGTTACCAGAAAAAAGGTAACATTGCAGCTTCTTACGATTTATATGATGAAGTTGTTACATATTACGATGGAAATATTTTTGCAGATAGAGCAAGAATTGAGCTTGGTATAATGGAACTAAATTCAAAAAGATATGAGAATGCTCAAAAGTTTTTTTCAACTTTATTCACAAAACGTACAGATGATATTGGAGCTAAAGCACAGTATTATAGCGGAGTTGTTTATCTTGAACAAAATAAAATTACAGAAGCAATCACTGCTTTTGTAAGAGTTCTGAACATCTTTTCAAAATATGATGAATGGGTAGTTAATTCTTACTTAAAACTTGGTGATTGTTATGAAAAACAGAAAAATATTCCTAAAGCTATTGAGATGTACAATTCTGTTCTGGCTAAACACAAATATGATCAATATGGAAAAGAAGCACAAAACAAATTAAAGAGATTGAGATAATTATGAAAAAATTTTTATTGATGTTTTGTTTTTTATTACTTAAAACTTTTGCACAGGATGGAAACCAGGGTGTTGAACTTCCACAGTTTGTAATTACCGGAAAAGAAGAAAATGCTTTTTCAACTGCTTCTAAAATTGATCCGGAATTTATTCCTACTTTATCTAAAGATTATTTAATGCCTTCCTATACTGCTGAAGAAGTACAGGTTAAAGAATTTTCTAAACCAGTAACTAAAAGCAATATCGGGTTGGATTCATTTTATTTTTACAATGGAAGATTAAATATTCTTGCGGGTTTTAACAATCTGCCTAAAGGTTATTTATCATTTTATTACCCTGTGTCCGATTTAATATTTTTTACTGATATTAGTGGTTTCAACCAGCGTGCTTATGTTGGCAATGCAAACGAGTTCTATATTAATGGGAATGCAAAACTAAAATATTTTTTCACTGGTGATGACAACTTCCTCTCAGGAAGCAATCTTCTAACATCAGTTAATCTTATGAAAAACAAGTATAATTTTTTTGGTTCACCAATATCAGATTTGAACCGTGATTTATTCGAGGGAAATTTTTCGGTTAACATACAAAATCTTTCTTCTAAAAATTTTCTATACGACTTAAAAATTCAGGATTACATTACAAAAATCAGCAACGAAAATCTTTCAGAAAATCTTATAAAACTGAGCGGAATAACAAATATTCCTCTTGCTACATTTGAAGTATCAGGCAAACTCGATTTTGTATATCAGTCATTTCAAAATAAAATTTTCAGTAAAAGAAATTTCAGCTTCTTTCAGGCAGCTGCATTTCTTGGACTGAAAATGTCAAAAATAGCTAAGATTAATTTTGGCTTTGAGTTTTCATCTTTGGATTCAAGTTTTGTTGTTAATCCACAAGCTAAATTATCTTTAAAATTAGATAGAGGTGTAATGTTTTTTGCAGAATATACTCCTGGAGTAGATTTTTTAACTTCTAAAGATTTTCTCGAAAAGAACAGATACTTTGTATCCGATTCTGTTTTCAATCATTTCTACAAACGCAGTTCCACTTTTTTATTGGCAATTAAATTTGAATACAAACGCTTATTTGAATTTTACAGTGGATTAAAATATACATCCTCCGATGAATATCCATATTTCTCCGATGAATTATCTCCGGGGTTTTTCAGGTTCTACAAAACCGAAGCGAAAAATATTTCTTTGTTCTTTAATGTTGGTTTTCATCCCGGTAGATTTGGATATTTTTATGCAGAAACCGTCGTTGGTAAAATTTCTGATACTGCAAATTTTGTTTTGCCGTATTCACCTGCAATTACTGCTTCGGTTAATTATGATTACAGGTTTGATTTTGGTTTACTGCTTGGAAGCAAGTTTACTTTTATTTCAGGAACTTACGCCGATATTGCAAATTTAATAAAACTTGATCCCTGTTATGATCTTTCATTCCATGCAACATATGATTTTGCAAATGACTTCAGTCTTGTGGGCGAAGTAAATAATCTTTTCAACCGTGATAACTTTATACTTAAAAATTATAAAAGCCTTCCTCTTGATGTTCTGTTTGGAATAAATTACAGATGGTAGTAATTTTCTAATGTGATTTATTACAAGTTAATATGACAAGGAATGAATTAATACGGAAAATTATTAGCTTAGCTGATGTTAAAGAAACTGATGCAAAAGTTTTTGTAGAAATTTTACTAAACAAACTCTCCCAAAAACTATTAGCAGATGAAAGTTTCTATCTTCCTGAAATTGGTTTTTTCCAGGGAAAAATAGTTTCTGGTAAATATACATCCAAAATTATTTCTTTTTCTTCCAATGGTAAAACTTTTGATGAAGTTATTTTCCCTTTGCCTGCTCAGACCTATGGAAGCGTTAAAGACATTGATAACCTTTTCAGTATAAGTATTGACAAACCCATAATACCTAAAAAAATATCAGACCTCGGAAACGTTGAAGACCTTTTATTAGCTCTTGAATCGAAAAAATATTTTGAGATGAAAGCTGATAAAATTATCTCTTATGGTGAAACAAGATATTTATCTGGTGAAGAAACCATTGCTGAAGCATCAGAGACACTTGAATCGCTTGATACGCAAAAGACACCTCATTACGATTTCCCCGATGCAAAAGTTTTCACAAGAGAATTTTCCGATGATGAACAAATTTCATGGGATTTTGGTGCTGACTGGAAAAAAGAATTCGAAGATGAATTACTGAACGTTGATGTTGAAGAGCCTGTTGATAATTCAAAACTAATTACTAAAGTTGTTGAAGAAGAAGAAATCAACTGGGATTTTGGCAGAACTTTTATTGATGAATCAGATATTGAATGGAAAGAACGTGATGATGAAATTATCATAGAAACTTCTGTCAAAGAACCTGAAGATGAAATTGTTATTGAAACTAAAATCGATGAGCCTGTAGAAGAAATTACGGTTGAATCTCCGGAAAGTATCGAAGCAGATGAGGAAATATTATCAAAAGACGATGACGGCTTTGAAGCTGTCCCTTCACTTACACGAGAACTAAAGATTGATTTAAGTGAATTTGATCTTGATAATCTTGCATCTGAACAAACAACAGAAAATGTTGAGCTAAAACTATCTACCGATAAATCGCCTGAAGATGATTTTATTCAGGTTAAGCAAAATCAAAAAACTAGAACGATACTTGAGGAAATTGGCAGTATTGATTTTGAAGCTCCTGCAGTTTCAGGTCAACCGCAAACAGAAGCACCTGAAGTTACTCCCGGTACTTATAAAGAAATTGAAAAACCTAAAGAATATATCCCAACCATTCTTCAGGAAAAACCTGTTGTTATTGAAGAAAGCAAAAAAGGTATATGGCTCTGGACGATACTTTCAATAATAATTATTGCATCAATCTCATTACTTATCTATTGGAAATATACCGGCTTCCCTGATTGGTTTGCTTCCTCTAAAAAAAATGAAATTACTAAAACACAGGTAACTCCAAAAGTTATTGAACGTGATTTTCAGATACCTGTTACTTATCCTTATAGCAAAAAAGAAATTCCGATAGAAAATCAAATGAAGGAAATTCAACAGGAGAACGAACCCGAAAAACCTGTTCAGCTAATTGATAATGCAACAAATCCTCCTCCTGAAGTTGATAAACCTGAAACAAAAACTGTTATTAAGGAACCTTTGAATATTTCAAAAGTAAAAGACAATATATATCTTGAAGGAACAGTTTATGTTGTACAGGTTTCTTCATGGAAAGCAAAAAGCAAAGCAGATGAAGAAGTGGCTCGTTTAAAAAGAAAAGGATTTGATGCTTTTATTGCTTCAGCTGAAATTCCCGGACGAGGAATATGGTATAGGGTAAAAGTAAAGGGCTTTTCTTCTTTGCAGGCTGCAGAGAATTTTGCAAATCAAAATAAATAAAAATTTAACTGAGGAAATATGAACCTGTTTGAAATGTTTTTAAAGGGCGGCATTATTATGTGGCCTATCTTACTTTGTTCAGTTATAGGACTGGCAATAATTATTAACAAATTTATTGTCCTTGCAAAAGCTAAAACCAATATAGTTGAGCTTATGTTTCGTATTCGCACTATGGTTAAAAAAAATGATGTTGAAGGAGCAATTGATTATTGTAACCAGTTAAAATCTCCCGGTGCTGGTGTATTTAAGGCCGGTTTAAAAAGAATGAAGTACGGACATCAAAGAGTAAGAGAAGCAATTGAAGATGCCGGGCAGCAGGAAATTTTTAATCTTGAAAAAGGATTAAATGCTCTCGCTACAATTGCAGGGGTTGCTCCTATGCTTGGCTTTTTAGGAACAGTTACTGGTATGGTTACTGCATTTGCTACAATTGAAAAATTAAAAGGTTCATCAAGTCCAAGCGATTTAGCAGGCGGTATCTGGGAAGCTCTGATAACCACTGTATTTGGACTAATCATCGGTATAATTGCTCTTGCTTTTTACAATTACTTTATCGGCAGAATTCAAAAATTTATTCGCAACCTTGAAGTTGCTCTAAGTGATTTTATTGATCTTGTTCTTGACATAGATCTTAATTCTATGGATGATGAAGATGTGAAGAAAAAATTGTAGGTGATACAATTATGAAATTTAAATCAACATTAAAACCACTTGCAATGTTCAGTCATTCTTCATTAACTGATGTTGTAATGCTGCTGCTGATTTTCTTCCTGTTAACTTCTCAATTTGTTGTTCAAACCGGAGTTAAAGTTAAATTACCCGGCGCAAAAAATAATGAGCAGGTTCCTCCATCAAAATATGTAGTTACTATAACTTCTGCAGGATTAATTTATATTGAAGATGAACTCATTCCACTGAGTGATCTTCCCGCAAAACTAAATGTTCTTAAAGCAAGCTCTGTTGAAAGCAATCTTGTTATAAGTGCAGATAAAGTTGTCCCGATTGAAATAATCATAAAAGTTATTGATGCTGCAAAAGGTGCAGGAATAGACAAGTTTACAATTGAAACAGAAAAAGAAAAACTTTAAATGACTCAACGGGCAGATACAAATATTTCTTACATTGCTTCATTCATTTTCCACGTATTAATTTTATTACTGTTTTACTTCTGGAAGATAAATACAAACTTTGAAGTGTCAGAGTTTGTTACTATTGGTTTTGGAAGCGGAAGCGCTTCTTCTTCCTCAGGTATTATGGAAGCAAAAGGATTTGAGCTTCCTGAAGAATCCAACTTGTCATCTGATGTTCAAAAACAGGAGAAGGTTGACCTTCCAACTGCGAAAAATGAATTTGATGAAAATCTTTCTGCAAGTGATAAAATAAATAAAGAAAAAATCAGCAGCCCGAATAAAGAAGTAAATAAAAAGTCAGATTCTCAAAAAGGTAATATGGGACTTGATGAAGGCGGACTTGGTTTTGATATTGAATGGGGCGGCGGTGGTATCAGAAAAATTTACAGCTACTCCTTGCCTTCGTATCCGGCTGGTGTAAATAAAGAGATTGATATCCGTTTAAGGTTTTCAATTTTACCTGATGGCTCTGTAGGAAATATTCTACCTTTAACAAAAGGAGATACAAGACTTGAGAATGCTGCTATTAATTCTCTGCGACAGTGGAAATTTGAACCTTTAAGAGCTAATCAAAAACAGGTTGAACAATTTGCTGTTATTGTTTTTCCGTATCGTTTACAGTAGAATGAAAAATGTCTTTGTAATACATTTTATAGAAAAAGTATTCACCAATAGTTAGCAGTGTAAGCGAGAAAGTGTCGCGGTCAAAATAGATACCAAATCCTTTTGTATCCATTAATATTTTAGAAATCATTCCTGTAATTGTCCAGCCTACAGAGAAAAGAATACCTATTAATGCAAGATTGATGAAACCGCTTTTCGCACTTTCATCCTGCCATTTTTTTGAAAAGACTACCAATCCAAAAATTATATGCACAAAGAAAATTAAAGCCGTAATCATAAGAGTATTAAACCGTAGTGAAATATTTTTTATTTAGTATTGATAAACCAACAAAACCGCCAATTATTCCAAAAATAATATCAGAAAAAAGATTATTTATAAATATAAATACAGAATACATTGTTGAGAACCCGTAAAGTTGTATCTCTTTTGACATTATGCGTAGAAGCTGTATTGCCTGCTTCGACATTTCTCCCAGATGGAGTTCATTCATCATAATTTCAACCTGCGGCAGTGTGGCAACTATTTCATTTGAATGAGTTATGTAAGTAATAAGAATATCAAAAAAAGTAGCAAACACTGCTGCTGCCAAACCAGTTAGTAAACCGAATTTTAATGCGTCAGAAGATAGTATTCTTGATGAAAAATTATTTATCCTTAGGTATAAATAAAGCGATATAATAGAAGCCGCAGGAATAACCAGACAGCATCCGATATTTTTTATTAATGGGACTGTAGTTAACACTGCTGCAGCAAATCCGCTTACAAGTGCGGGTGAATATTTACCTGGTTTCATAGTTCTGATTTTATATTGTTAAGAAAAAATATAACCACGCCTGAAGAAAATATTACTCCTGAGAAGAATGCAATCGCTTTGCTGTATTCATATATTCGTAGGTTGTATAATAAAATATCTGCAAGCATCGGTAATGCACAAATAATTATTAATGATAAATTTATTTTCATTTGTCTTATAAACAAACTTATAAATGATATAACCCATGCTCCAAAATAAATACCCGTACAACGACTGCATACAAGCATATAAGAACCATCAATACTTAACGATTTATTATGCTCCTGATGACAAACATTCCCCCAAAAATTTTTAAGAATAAACGATACAATAAAATTATCTTTATAATCTGGGAAAAGAATATCAAACGCAATCCCCGCACAGGCTATAGTAAGCACTGTAAATAAAAAAACTTTAATCGTAAATACTCTTGAGATTGTTTTTGGTTGTTTACTCATTTCCTGAATATAAGTATTTGTGTATTTGTTAGAATATACAACCTGTCATTAAATATTAATGCAGAACGAAAATTATCGTGAGGGTAATCACCATCAAGAAGGAGAGGACTAAACCACATCGGATTTTCTTCCATTGACGAAATAAATATATTTTCCGATGAAGTCAGTAATACGTTTTCATAAGTTGAGTTTATGCTAACAGGATTTATCTTAAAATTCATTATTGCTATGTTGTTGCCAAAATAATCATAATATTTTATTGATGAACCATCAAGAACTGCAATTTTATTTCCCGCTACAAATGCCATTTGTTTTGGATTGTTAAGCGAGTATTCACCTGCATCAAAGCCTGCAAACTTTATGCTGAATCTGCCGAATATATCAAACTTTACTATTTTCTTGTTCTCCGAATCAAGTACAAATAAATCTTCCATCTTTGATGTAATTGCACTTAACGGATATCCAAAAGCTTCATCAATGTTACTGCTGCTGTGAGTCGTCAACTGTGAAATATAATTCAAATCCTTATCAAACATTTGTATGCGGTGGTTATTGTAATCAGCAACATATACTCTTAAAGTTGTCGCATAGATATTTATAGGATCATCAAACTGAGCTATATCCCACCCATGTCCTCCGCGTTCCTTTAATACATTTCCAAGTGTATCAAGTTTGTATATCTCATCGGTACCAATATCGGACACATAAATATATCCGCTCGGTGAGATTGAAAAACTTACTGCAGTATTAAACTCCCCTATACTTCTTTCATATATAAAGTTTTGTGCAGATAGGTTTATTACTGCTATTAAAATTATGCTGAAGATGTTTTTCATAAGCTGCTATAAATTTATACCAAAATTACAACAAAGATTATAAAGGTAAAAGTTGAAAGATAAGTTAACATTTTATGTTATCTCTGCAGACTGTATATTCTTCTTTTACAAAACAACTCCAATCCTTTTAACCATTTCTCAGAGATAAAGTCTACAATTCCTCCATCAGATTTTAATCCCCCTTTACCAAAGGGGGAAACAGGGGGTTCCATTATTTCTTATAAAGTTTCCAACATCTCGGCAAAAACATAATCAACATTGTAAGTCGAAGTGAAACTTCGACACAAGCAAATGACATACTTATCGTTTATACTTCCCGTTGAATTATTCTTTTTCCCATACATTGTAAGTCGAAG
>CAZHVS010000033.1:0-15935 GCA_964536015.1 uncultured Ignavibacteriaceae bacterium | reverse complement strand
GTTGTGAATTGCTTTCAATGTTTTAAGTTTGGGTATTAAAAATAATGTACCCAAACTTTTTTTATTATTTTATAAGTACTTACAGGGATTTTAGGATTGAAAAAATGAGTTTAGCTAAGTTCTTTTTTCAAACAAATGAATGAGTTTTAAAATAATTCCAGTTGATGTCCTTCAATAAAACCGCTTTCTTCTTTTTTCTTTCCATAAAAAATTTCCATTGAACCGAATTGCTGATCTGTAATTGATAAAATACCGACGTGTCCTTTTTCAGGCAACATTTGTCTAACTCTTTTTACATGTACATTTTTATTTTCTTTGCTTGAGCAATGCCTTACATAAATAGAAAACTGAAACATTGAAAAACCATCTTTCATTAATTCCTTTCTGAATTTAGTATATGCTTTTCTTTCAGTTTGAGTTTCAGTTGGAAGATCAAAAAAAACCAGTATCCACATGATTCGGTACTTGTTAAAATCCATAATTCAAATTTATTTTAGCTCTTTTAAGAATATAATATTATTTTCCACATTTTTTGTCTATTAGCTTTGAAGGTGAGAAAATTGGATAAATAATTTTTCGTGCTTCACCTTTATAACATTTTACAAGTGATGCTGTTGTTCTATGTACAATAACCATCAGAGGTCCAGATTCATCTTCAAGATTTACTGTGATTGTAGGAATAGAAAGTAATTGTTTTTTTAATGATGGGGTTAATTCAGTAAAGTCTTCACCATCTTCAATAAACGTTGCAATCATATCATCAATAAAAGGGCGATATGGTTCCATAATATCATCAGCCAAACAGTAAGCATTATATTTATTGTGATGATGTATACCCAAAGTAGGTAATAAACCTGAGGAAACAAGTGCGCGTGCAACGATTGCTCTTAATATTGCATAACCATAGTTTAGTAAATTATTTGGAGGAAATCCGTTTCTATCTCTTATGAATTCAAGTGCAGAGGGAAATAGACTTTTCCAATAAAAAGCTGCTGCTCTGCCTTCATAATTATCAGGATCTCCAGAGCGAACTTTTTTAGTCCACAATTTTAGGTTTTCACAATTTTTATTTCGTTTAGAAAGGACCATTGCCTGGTTAAAAATTTTAGCAGAAATAGTCTGCTGCCAAAGTTGTTTTTTCAATGGCTCACTTGCATTTATCTGGAAGCCAAAAACCTGACTTTGAATTTGATTACTTTCAAGAGGTAAAAATAATCCAACCGGCATATGAGCATTATTACAGGATATAATAGCAACATTATTTTCGATAAGTGAAGAAAGGAGTCCTTGAGTAATAGTTATCTGAAGATTATCAAGAATGAGTATTCCAATATCTTCTATGGATATTGTATTTATATTCGTACGTGATTTATATTTATCGTTTTTATCAGGTTCAATTTCGCCTGATAAATATTCTTTTTCATCCTGTTTTTCATCAGGATATTTAATTAATAACTGATCGTTCTTTTTAGAAAGATAAGCGGGATTACCGAAATAAAGAGTACGTTTAATCATAGCTTAACTGGTTCACAAAACAGATAAAAATATTTTTAATCTACAATCTCACCTAGAATATTTATTTTGAGTTTCTGAGGATTTAATTGTTCAAGCGCCTCAAGGCTTCTGATTGCGTAAAAACGTCTGGATGCACGAGCTGTATTATCATCAACTAATTTTGTTTCTAAGTGATGTCTAAAAAATATTTCTAACTGCTTACCATTGTAAAATATTTTTTGTACTCTATAAAGATAATCACTAAGATAAGCATAAGAATGATTTGTTATTGCTTCTTGAACTTCATCTTTGGTTATGCCAAGAACAAACATTTCATTCTGTTGAAAACTTTCAAGAAAACTCCATTTGCCATCAGGCAGTTTTTCCAGAAACGAATCAGGATATTGGTCTTCATCCAGAAGAATTTTCTCTATAACTTCAGCAGGATTTTTAATTATTATAGGCAAACCGAATTTTTTCCTTTCAACTGCGTGCCAAAAAGAACAAATGCTTGGTTGACTATTTCCTTGCTCATCTAAATAGATTGCCAGATGATGATTATTGCCTGGTTTTACAAAACCTATTGGAATGCCCGATTCATTCGTTTTTATAGGTTCGACTGCTGAAAGACCAGTATAACAACGTACTGTTTTAATTGGAATTTTTTTATCTTCATTAAACCAGATAGGGTCATTTTCCAAATTCTTGAACGCTTCTTTTTCGTTATTATCAAAGCGAGCTAATCTTGTTGAAATTATTTCCTGCACTCTTTTATCAATTATGCTTTCGATATCTTTTAATTTTATAGATTGTATTGGATATTTTATAACAAATTCTGGCTTAAAGCAAGTAGCATGTTTTAATTCAACAGTGTTCTCTTTATCTAGATAAATAGGTGATTTTTTTAATGAAGCCAACGAAGATTTTATATCACCCTTATGAAGAAGGAGTCTTTCTTCCACTAAATTTTTTATGTATGTTTTAAAAATTAAATGCGGATTTTCGAACAGGTATTTAATGGGTTTGGCTTTTTCTATAGAATTAATTTTACCATAAATACTTTCTTCACTTAAAGAACCTCTTGGAATTAAAATATTACGTTGCACAATAATTTTTTTACCTTCTTTTTTAATTTTTCTTACTCCATAAGAAGCAACTTTTTTCCCGGGCTTGATAGAGATGAGAATATTTTGAATAACATCTTGAACCTGTTTGGTACTAAATGGTTTCTTGGAATAAATATAGTTTTCCAATAAACTCTTGCGATCATCATAATATTCAATTTCATATCTCATTTCTTTACGGTTTTTATTACTACTTAAATTATTGAATCTTTGAATAAATCCCTGTTTAGTACATGCAATCGTCAAGGCATCAATTGCATGATGTCTGTTATCATCTCTTTTTGTCCATCCAATAATTTTTTCTCTTATATCAGAATTTTCTTTATTAGAAAATTCGATCGGCTCTGTTAGACCAACATTTTTGTACTTTGATATTTGAAGATTTTCAAGAACATCATCCCACCCCCAAATATGTCTTAACTCAGCTGTAATAGTTCCAGAGGTAACCCATACATTATGGCAAAGTTTAGTGAGCAATTCTCGTGTTTTTTTTGAAATATATTGAGTCTCTCTGAGCTGACGAGAAATGAAATCGTTAGAAATTTTCTTTTCTGTAAGAAGCAGCTTATCCCGTTTTGTTTTACTGAGTAAACCAATTTTATAAAGGTTATTGACTCTTTCAATGTATTCATTAAATTCAACTTCTGATTTGGAATTCATAAAATCAAAAGCTGTCATATCTTTTTTATTAGCATTACATTTACGATGTGTAAGAGTTTTATTGCTCTGTGAATCGTCAAAAAGTTTTGCTTTAGGAATTATGTGCTCAACTTCGACTTCTTCACCCAAAATGGCAGCCGTGAAAGATATTGGTTGACCACAATATAAACAGATTGCATTCTGTTTTTTTTCTTCATTTGAAATTTCATGATATAAACGCCATTTAATAATATTTTTGCGAGTAGCTCGAAGACCGAATTCTGAAAGTTCTTTTTCAATAATAATATTTTCTTTTTCACGTTTATTAATATTTTTAAATGTTTCATTCCTTTCTTCAAGGTTTTGTTTTAATTCCCTGGCAAGTTCAATCCTAATTTCATCAGGTTTACCAAATTTATCAATTAAAGCGTTAACTAGATTTATCATTTGATTAAGAATTTTTTCAACTATTGGTTGACGTAGACTATTTTTTGGTAGAGGAGAAAGTTTGTCCAAAAGTAAGCGTTCATAATTTTCTTGTTTTGTAAGAGAACCAGAATGATTATATCCTGCATAAGAACATGCGACACTATAAACATCCCCCTCCATTAAATAAGGAAGAATTTTGCGAATAGCTCTATGAGATTTGTTCCCATAGCCTAATTTAGAGAAATCAATTGAAGCTAATTTTGTAGCAATATCTTCTGGTATTTTGAAAATATTAATAAGTGAATTTTTACATTCCAATTTATCCGAGACAGAGTATATTAAATGCCAAAGTTTATATAGTGGTTGGTTTTCAATATCCGGGTTAATAGTTTTTTTAAATTTAGTACCAATAATTTCTCCGCTGTCTTTATTAATGAGATAACTTTCATCTTGAGATTGCTGGACATTTAATTCCAACTGGAACAGATGAGAAAATTTTTCAGGGTCTTCAAAACAATTAACTATTGCAGTTTTTGTTTTATTACCTTGCAAACCTTTAGTTAATTGTTTGTTGCCATAAACCATATCTTTTTTTATATCAAGGATTTTTAGAAGTTCTGCATAACTTAATGATTCATTATTATCAAGATGATTAAAAATTTCGATTTTTTTTGACAGAGGAATTTGAACATCTTCTCCATTCTTATATCTCAATGCAATTGAATTAACGTTTTCCCAGATTTTGCATACCTGAAATATAGGTGAACTGCGATGAGCGACTTTTGGACCAACAAACAGTTCTTTTTCCTTACCCTGATGATTAATTCTTTGATAAAACCCTTCAAATTCACAAACTGATACCAATCCCTTTTGTGATTTTAGTTTACGTTGATAATAAATTATTTCATCTCTTATAATTCTGATGAGTTCATCGGTCAAAATATCTGGATAGAAAGTCTTTTGATAGTTTAGAATTTTTTCATATTCTTCGATGTATGCTTCTCTAGGAAAAACTTGCTCTTTGAGACGATAATACTGATCCAGCTGAAGATTATCATAAAAGTATTGACCTATTGTAATTCCTTTTTCTTTAATAATATTATGTCTGCTTTTTATACAATTTACATACTCAGTATCTTTTTTGTCTAAGTTTGCTTCACTTCGGCTGCTTTTATATCCTCTCTTTTGATTAAGATGCAATAATATTCTTCCCAGCTCTTGCAATGATACTTTTGTTTTTACAGACTCGCTTCTTAATTTCCATAAAGAAAGTTTTGGTAATGAAATGAGTTCTTGACCGGGCAGCATATTGTTTTTAGAAAGAATATGAAGCAAGTTACTTCTTCTAAGCTGATAACGATCATAACCTTTTCGCTGGGTTCTCTTTAAAGTTCTATTTTGATTTTTTGAGATTGCATTGCCTTTAGTAAATTCGTCTTTATCATCAGTAGAAAGAGGAATTATTCTGCAACCTAAACCAAGAATGCTTTTAGCTTCTTCATCAATAATAGCCCAGCCAATTGATGTTACACCAAGATCAAGACCTAAAATTTTTTTCATAAAAAATTTCCTTTGCTAAAATTAAAAATCTTTATATGTTTGCAGTAAATATTGAAGCAATTCACAATAAGGATTATTCCGTTGTGAAAACATTTACAGGAGTCCCGATGAATAATCGGGATTGCTGTTTTAAAGAATATTACAGAATTTTTTGGTGCGCTGGAGATAGTGCAGAAATAATCCATTTATTTTGAGAATATGAATCAAATTAAACCGCCTAATTGTTGAAACCTAATAACTCAAAATTGATTTAAATTCAGATAATTTCCAAATAAAATATACTATTTGTCTAATTTCGTCTGTGGAGATATAAAGAAAACTTTTCAACAAGTTTATACATTAAAACATTGTAATTTCTTTTTTGCTTTTAAATTTATCCTTTGTAATTTTTAGTGAACCGCCTATGTTGAGAATCGGAACCTGTAGCTGGAAATATGAATCGTGGAAAGGTTTGGTGTATTCATCAAACTGCGTCAACTATCTTGAAGAATATTCAAGAAAATACAATACTGTAGAGATAGACCAATGGTTTTGGTCGCTCCACGATATAAAGAAGGTTTCTTTGCCAGAAGAAAAAATTGTTGATGAATATGTAAATTCTGTCCCTGAAAATTTTAAGTTTACTATTAAAATTCCCAACAGCATTACTCTGACTCATTTCTATTCAAACAAGAAAACCGAACCTTTGAAGAAAAATCCATACTTCCTCAGCAATGAATTATTTAATAAATTCCTAATCTCGATTGATACAATGAAGACCAAAACAGGAATACTAATGTTTCAGTTTGAGTATCTTAATAAGCTGAAGATGAGCGGTCAGAAAGAATTTATTCAAAGGTTTGAGAAGTTCATTAGCGGAGTTGACAGATCGTTTGAATACGGAATTGAAATTAGAAATCCGAATTATCTTAATAAAGATTTTTTTGAATTTCTTAAGCGGAATGGTTTGAGAATGGTATTTCTTCAGGGGTATTATATGCCGGATGTGTGGAGCGTGTTTGATAAATACAAAGAGACGATTGAGAAGTGTGTAGTAATAAGACTTCACGGCAGCGACAGAAAAGGAATAGAAGAAAAAAGTAAGAACATATGGAACAAAATTCTTGAACCAAAAGATGAAGAAATTAAAAAACTGCTTGAGTTACTAAGGTACTTAGAACAAAATGAAGTAGATGTTTATTTGAATGTGAATAACCATTATGAAGGCAGTGCGCCGCTTACGATCGAAAAGATAAAACTGTAAGAGTAATCATCCCGACGAGCAAGGATTTAGTTGAAAAAGAAGCATAATATTACAAAATTACCAGTATGACAAAATGTCATACCGCAAAAGTTTTCCCATCAGACCAAACAATACTATTCGGTGAAAAAAACACTCTGAATCAACTTAAAAACCTCATTTTTTAATCGTTTTCTCGATAAACATGTCTTACTTCATCTAAATAGCATGTAATTGCGATGTAATTGCCTTCTAATTTCGATCTAATTTCGATTACCAAAATTGCCATTTAATATCTTAGTAAAGCGACTGCATTTTTGTCATACTCTTCTCCCCTTAAGGGAAATTTTCTATCCAAATTTCCAACTGACTTTTGACTGGTTTTATTGAAAAAATACTTAGAAAGTTCATACTTTATAAATTATAGTTCACATCTGTTTTAAGAATAAAATATAGAACTACCTTCATGATAGATAATTCAGATTTATATACTCTCAACACTTTAAATTATATTGTATGAAAAAGAAATAATTATTTAAACTTATAGCATAAAAAAGGCTGCCCTTTTATAAGACAGCCTTGCATTGGTAAAATAATTTATTATTGGGACTAAGAATATTTTTCTTGTATTACTTCATCATCAGCATTTTTTTAACAACTGTAAATTTATTTTCATTCATGCTGTTTAATGCAATTATGCGGTAAATATAAATTCCGCTCGATAGTTTATCCATATTTATTTCTTTGGTATAATAACCCGCAGATTGTTCTTCATCAACGAGATTGAAAACCTTTTCACCGCTGATTGAATATATTTCCAGTTTAACTTTTGAATCAATTGGTAATTGATAATCAATTTTGGTAGATGGATTAAAAGGATTGGGATAATTTTGTGAAATGCCAAAATCTTTTGGTAATTCAACTTCACCTTCTGCTATGGAACTATAACTAAAAGTACCATCAACATCAATCATTTTCAATCGGTAACTATATTTCCCAGAATTTAATTTCTTATCTGTAAAGGAATATTTTTTTGGAGCATTACTGTTACCGCTTGCTTTAACTTCGGCAACTTTTACCCACGAAGAATTTTCATTCTTTAAATCCTGTCGTTGAATTTCAAATTTACCACTGTTAATTTCTGTTTTGGTTTCCCACTGTAATTGAATATCTCTTCCCTGTGCCTGTGCTGAAAATAGTGATAATTCTATTGGCAAAGGATTGGTATTCTCATTTGTAAAAACTCCATTTGTCCACATATTTTCATTATCACCATCGAAGACTTCAATCAAGCCCCATTGAAGATTAGAACTTCCTGCAGGATTTGTTGTAGTGAATGTAATTGTACAAACGTCTGTCCATGATGTCCCAACTAATGTTCCAGCATTATCAACGTTCAACTCAATATTAACTGAAACGATTGTAGGTGTTGCTCTTGTAACCCAGTTTGAATAAGAACTATAATTGCCGCCATAAAAATTAAGCGGTACGAAATCAGTGTTTACAACAGGAGTTGCAGGAAATGAAAGATTTGCGTTGTTAAAAGAAAACTGGAAAGTAGAAGTACCAAGATCATCAGTGCCAGTGTTTGTTTTAATTTGTAATTTTACTGTGTACTGAGAACCGTTGTTTGTCATTACGACAAAACGACCATCAACTGTTGTTGCATTTGCAAGCAACGCAAGAAAAAGAACTAACGAGAGAGAAAGTACATATTTTTTCATAAAGACTCCTTTAGACTAATTAAAAATAAATATTATTATTTAAAAAACAAATTATCCATATCATTTTTTTAAAAATTTCTTATGTCAGTTTTAAGGTACTTGAGTATTAACTCCATTATTTATGCGCCAATGATTATTTCTATCAGCTGCAGAAATACCTCCGCTTAAGTTAAAATCACCCATCAAGTATCCACTCTGTCCGTTCTGTGGTCGCCACACAGCATTTCTATCTGTTGATGAAATCGTTCCACTTGCATTTCCATCTCCGGAATATAAACAACATTTTCCATCGCTCATTGTTTTCATTGGATTCGTTCCATAAGCCTGCGTTTGAGTTGATCTAAAATCAAAAGACGAATTAGTTGATCCTCCGATTGGAACTGGAGCCACACTCATTACTCCAAGATGATTTCTATGTTTTATGACAATATAATAATTACCTTCTGCAAGATCATAAAATCCTACTTTACTTACACCATCAATGTCAACTATTTCACCATTGTTTTTTATAAATGCTGCTCTTCTTCCAACAGTAGTATTCAAATCACTTCTAAGCTCTAATAATATCCAGTCCACAATACCAGATGGAAGTGAAGTGACTTGTTCAGTTCCAGAATAACCCCAAGGAGAAGTATTATATGGATGAGAAAGCGGAACATAACTTCTGAGTAAAGTATCCATTACTCCGGATGTTGTATTATAAGGACCTTGAAGAAAAGCAAAAATTCCAATTGCGATATTTTGTAAACTTTTGACATTATCAGTAAGAGCAAAATCAGAGAAAGAAGTTATATTACTTAAATAAATATAATTACTATTCGAATCAACTATTGCACTTGAATAGTACTTCCAGCTGAGAGCATCTTTTTTTGAAATTTTCATCTTAGATTCATAACTGACCTTACCCATTATTGCTTCATCATAATAAAAAGTTACCGTGCAAGTATAATTAGTTCCACCAGTAGGAAGAATTTTCCAGTAGGCATTACTGTAATTACCATTCAATGGATTAGGAGGATTCTTTCCGGAAAAATAAGTTAGAGTTACAGCAGTTGGAAGACTGGTCCCACCTGTCCATTGAATAGTAGCAATTGTTCTTCCACCTAACTCAAAAATCGTTGAATAACCAACCGCAATTGTCCCGCTTGCTGTTGCATTAGGAGGATTTACAGTAGGAGTAAATTCATCTGAACCAATATCTGCAGAGCCTTTATATATTGAATCACTCCTTACAGAACTTGCTGAGAAATCATTTTTGTAACCTGCTAAAGGTAATGCTTTGCCGTTTACATACCATGATTCCTGGTTAGTAGGAATTATATTCAGATCACCAGCAGCATAGCTACTAAAAAAATTTAATAACCAGGTTGACGTTACATTAATACTCCAGCTGCTATTATCCTGCCCTGAATTGGATTTCCATGATGAAAATGTTTTTGACGATACATTATTCCAGTTTCCTATTGTACTTGCAGAAGTACTGACTAAAAAATTATAATTTGAATTAAAACTTCCATTTGTAACAGTTACACCAATTGCTAAGGGAAGAGCTGTTCCTGAGTTCGTAATATTATTAAACAAGATATTATTTCTTAAAATTACATTTGAATCATCTTCCTTTAAATAAGCATATGAACTGCCTGTTGATTGTGTACCGGTAAGTAAAACTGAATTGTAATAGATATTATAATTATTTCCAGGTTTGGAGACATTAATAATTCCACGACAAAAATTCGCCGTCGTAGAGTTTTTAATAAGAGTAATCTGGTTATTAACAATAGTTTGTGTAAATCCAGTTGTGCTATCGGTTGCCAGTTGTATACCATAAATATTACTGGTCCCACTTGATGGAACCTGAATTAAAATTTTATTAGCCTCGGTTACATTGTCAAAAATACTCGAGTTGTAGATTCCGGCATAACCACCAGGTGTTGCTGAAGTCAGATTTATCTTTCCAATAGTATTATTTTTTATTGTGCCTTTTACATTATATCCAAGAATGACGGCATAAACAAATCCGGTTCCAGCGACTGAAATTTCTGCAGAACTTACACTTCCAATAACATTATCTGAAAAATTAATCAAACCTTTTTCTATCTGAATTCCTCTAAAACCACCTCCGCTACTTGAAGTCATCGCAATATTTTTAATTATATTACCTTGAATAGTTGAAGTAATTTCTGGATTACCATTGAACGCGATAGGGGTAAATATTGAGGTGGTTGGATTTGTAAAAGCACTGCCACCACAATTTGGAGATTGCCCACCGATATAATTATTTGAAATAATATTATTAGCTGATGAATCGCTTGCATTAAAATTTATTCCAAAAGATGGTATAGCCGAACCATTTGTTCCATCGTTATAAATGCTGTTTCCGGAAATTGTCCAACCATTTCCATTCCCAAATGGAGAAATATAAATTGCCGAATTCATAAAATTGAAAATATTATTATTAATAATTGTATTACCATCATTATTCTTTCCATTTATCCCAGATGAATAGATACCGCTGTATTGATAAGTAACTGCGTCCCCCCTGTTTCGTATGTTACAATTGCTAATCGTATTACTATCATTTCCATTTTGTGAGCCCATACCTATAAAAACAGAACCACTGGCTTCTGCGACCTGACTTTCTATCTGTAAAAATTTTAATTCATTATTGCATGCATCGTCAGTTAAAGAAAACACTGGTGTACCAGAAGAAGATCTTGAGTTTCTAATTATCCAGCCAATTGATGTTCCTGTTCCACCGGGTCTGCCATCAAAGGTAATTCTATCACAACCTGCAAAGCTAATAAGTGGTTGAGAAACACCCGGAGTGCCAATAGTACTTCTTGTTGATACTCCATTTGCAGGTCTTATTGTAACACTCCAATTCCCACCTTGAGTACCAAATTTATTAAAAGTAATTGGAAATGTTTCACCACTTGTTCCATCATAATCAGATTGCAACTCAAAAATTATATTACCGGATAATGTTTTGTCCTTAAGTTCTTGTGCAACAGTTGTTAAATTTGCATATGTTCGCGAAGCGCCGACCTGATAAGTTCCTGCAGATAATAAAGCCTTTGAACCAATAACAAAATAGCTGAAAGAGGTTATTGAATTTGAAAGGATTGTTTCACCACTAACAGTTCCTCCCACTGAAATATAACTTCCATTCTGAGTTTCACACTTGCCAATCAAATTATTATATGAAATAGTATTATCAGTAAATTTAACTTTTGAACTTGTAAAATTAGCATTACCGGACACAAAAGATATTTGCCAGTATCGGTTTGTATTTATCGCATTTAAACCAGTTCCAGCAGTACCGCCACAACTTGCATCAAATACTTCAACTCTTAATCGAACTGTACCACTTGATGTAGTCACAGGATTTGTTAACTCGACAGGATTATAACTTCCTTTACCTACAGGAAATAAATAAGGAATAGAACCATCAAGATTTGCAGCAAGATACCTGGTAAATGGTCCATTAATATAACCATCAACTCTCGATAAACTTGTTGATGATGAAGCTGTTATTGTTAATAAGTTTGTAGATGTAGTAGTAAGTTTCCCCTGGTTTAAAGTCAGACTCCCTACCTGTGCTGCACTCCATAATACTACTCCAGCAGGATTATCAATTGTTAATCTTCCACTAATATTAGAAGGAAGATTATTTGTATACTGTTCTTGAGTTCCCTGATAAGTATAGTTTACAGTCATACTTGTATAACTATATGTCGGAGTTCCATTGAGATAACCATTACCCATAATAAAATTAAATGTGCCCGAGCTTCCTTTTCCCAGTGTCAAAGTCCCTGACCAACTTACTGCTCCCAAAAGCATAGTAATACCTTCCGTTATCTGAATATTAGGGACAAATGAAATACCATAATTGGTATTAACTATAAGATTTGCAATCTGATTTGAAGTAAAAATTCCCCCTACACTAAGAACTGAATAGCGCAAACCAGAAAAGGTTAAAATGCTTTTTGAGACAGATGCATTTATAGTTCCGTTATTTGTAAAGTTTTGAGAAATATTCAGTCCTAATCCATTAAGACTGAAAGTTCCTGAGTTTAAAGTAAAATTATTATTAACAACCAGACTATTATTTTTCAAATAAACATTTCTTCCTGAAGCATTAATGGTAAAGTTATAAAAGGGAATCTGGCTATCAATATTATAATCAAGACTTGCATTGGTAGCAGCATTATCGATATGAATTGTTCCGCCTGTAATTGAACCACAATTTGCCGGAAGATAAAATGTAGAAGCAGTAGATGAATGAGAACGTTTTATCCTTAAAGTTCCATTAGAAAAACTCAGGTTACTTTTAGGCGAAAGATAAAATTTGGTCGTATCTCCACTTGCTTCATCTCTTGAAGCAAGCTCTATTGTTGTTGTACCTAAAATCTGTAAGGAGCCTCCTGTCATATCTTTTGCTATTAAGGCATCTCCTACAAAGACAGATGTATTTTCAAATTTAACTATTGGGTTACCGGATAAATTAAAATCGCTATTAGCATTTAACATACCTACTGAAAATGAACCACCGGTAATTGATAAATCACCAGAAGACGTAGCCCCCTTATCAATTACAACTGCAGTATTGCTAACATTTAATTTTGAATTTGCAGAGCAACTAAAAAATCCGTTAACAATTAATGAATCGGTTGTTTGCTGCCATATACCTTTAGTTAGAGCTAACATATAGCCTGCGACAACTTTAAATGAAGGTTGTATTGTGAACAAAGAGTTTTTTAATTCAACACTTATTATTCCAAACTTACATAATGTTGGAGATCCGGTTATAGTTGTATTACCGTCTCTTCGAAAATAAACTGAAACATATTTACTCATATCGACGAATAAATTCATTGTTCCATTAACAACAAGATTACCGTTCATAATAATTGAGTGACTGCATCCTCCAGTAACTATATTGTTTAAATTAACTGAACCACCGGAATTAATTGTAAAATCTTTTGCAGTTAAAGTTCTTGAAGTATAAACATTTGTAAATTGAAGAGTTCCACCAATTGTTATGTTATTGCAATAAGCGTAATCATCAACAATAATAGTGTGACCAGCGGAAATTACAACATTGTCATTCAGAGTTGGAACCACCCCACCCGGCCATGGAGCGTTAGGAGTGTTTGAAGTCCAGTTGCCACTGCCTGCAGAAGTAATAGTGCTTCCTGATGTTGTTGCCTGTGAACCGTTTAATCCGCTTCCGGGAGGAACTCCTTCATTACAAGCCACAATTTTATAATAATAAGTAGTTCCGGGCATCAAACCTGTCTGACTTATCATATAGGATGTTCCCGTAGTTGAAGTAGTAGTGGACTGAACAATCCCAACTTCTACAAAATTTGGCAAATCCATTGTTCTATATACTCTAAAAAAAGTTTCATTTGTCGAATTATCCTTCCAGTTAAGAGTCATTGAATTATAAGTAACAGAATTAAAAGTTAAATTAATTGGATTAGCCGGAGCTGTAGTGTATGCAGGTGTAAACGTATATACCTGTCCTGTTGCAGGTTTTGTATTTAATGCACTATAATTCGTTTCACTACTAACATTAGGATTTGTACCGGTCCCATCTAATGAGAAAAATGAATTAAGTCCTGAACTGGTAATACCAATTGAAGCTGAAGCATTTACTATAACGCCAGATTCCTGTTTGTAAATAAATTCAATTTTACCGTTTGCTTCATATAATTTCACCTGGAAAGAAATTGTGGGGCTGTTTGCATCAGCATTCCATTCCCAGTTTAACCATTCAAAAGTAAATACTCTGCTGCCTGTTGTTCCCGTAGTTTTGTACGATGCTTTTGAACCAGTTGCTCTTCCATCAAGGTCATCCCACAAAGGTGCAATTAATGGTCTAAGATTTACTGAACCCATTTTCAGGTCATTTACTTTTTCACTTGTGGCACTGCTATTGAAAGATATGAATCCATTTGAAGATGCATAAATATTTGTATAAGGTACGCCTACATAATAAAAAGTAAAACCGATTGGAATAGCAGAAGAAATAGAATCGTCGCTCAAAATAACATTAACATCGGTTGCTGAAGTTAAAGCTGTAAATGTTCCTGAAGATGCAGAGAACTGATAATTGGTAAGGCTTTGAGCAAATGTTAAATTTGACATAAAAACAATTGCAAAAAATAAATTCAGGGAGAAAAAATTTCCCCGTACTCTAGTAAGCACATTTTCTAAGAAAAAAAATTTTTCTCCAAAATAAGTTCTTCGAGTCCAGTTCAATTCAGAAAGATACTTTTGCACGGCAACTCCTTATTATGATGAAGTAATAACTAAAAGACAAAAATCTATTACTTTTAATGAAATAACGATTTATTAATTGCAATATAAATATTCTTTTCATTTATCAAAAAATAATTGCTCTATATCATAATGTCAGCGTTCATCATTATAATTATCACGGTACTTGCGAATTAACTCCATTATTAACCCGCCAGTAACTGTTTCTGTCTGCAGCTGTTACTCCTCCGCTTAAATTATAATCTCCCATCAAATATCCATTCTGTCCATTTTGTGGTCGCCATACACTGTTTCTATCTGTAGATGAAATTGTGCCACTAGCATTTCCATCACCAGCAAATAATCCAAATATGCCAATTACAATTTCTTTCATCCCATTTGTTCCATAACTCTTATTTACATTATCAGTAAAATCATATTCGCTTGAATTGTTACTTAAATATATCTTATTCGAACTCATCACTCCTAAATGATTTCTGTGCCTTATCACCACATAATAATTCCCTTCATTCAATGTGTTGAACTTTAACTGGCTAACTCCATCTATATCAACTATCCTTCCATTACTTAACAGAAATCCTGCTCTCCTGCCTGCTACTGTTACTGAATCACTCCGTAATTCTACAAGTATCCAATCTACTACATTCGCCGGTATACTTGTTACACTTTCTGTCCCGCTATAATTCCAAGGCGATACATTATATGGCTGGCTAAGAGGCATTACTGACATTAAACTTGTATTCATTTGTCCCGTTACACTGTTATAGCACCCGTGCAGATATACTTTTATATTGGCTGATAGATATACATCAAGATTACTCATCGATTCTACACTTTTATTATTATGGATATCCTGGGCTTTGATGAAATAGTATACCATTTGCATTGTTAATGGTGTGGTGTCTGTATAGGTTGTATCAGTTACCGCTGCTATTGGTGTGGCTGTATCGGATAATGTAGATGTATAACTTTTATAAATAAGATAATTTTTCAAATCTGCTTCTGTGTTTGCTTTCCAGTTTAATTTTACATTCGCTCCATTTTTGCTTGCTACAAAATTCTTTACTGCTATTGGTGCTAAATTATCTACGCTCCTTCCGGATAATATGCCTGAATACCAATAAACGTTATTATTATTAGTTTTTGCTTTCACTCTATAAAAATAAATACCAACCGAACCACCCCCAGAATCATTAGGTGTATTATCAATAAAACTATAGTAAGGAATTCTTTCCGGCTGTATTGATATCCTCTCTTCCCATACAAAACCTATTGAGCCGGGAGAACTACTTCTAAATATTTTGTATTCAGTAATGACGTTTATACCATTTATATCATAGCCGCTTCTTGCAAATTGTATTTTAATTTGTCCTCCCTGATCATTTGGTACATCTTTTACTGAAAATAGTGTTGGTTTTATTGGAGGTGAAGAGGACATATATATATATGCCCTGCCTGCAT
>CAZHVS010000032.1:0-16996 GCA_964536015.1 uncultured Ignavibacteriaceae bacterium | reverse complement strand
GATGACAACCGCTGGTTAAAATTAATTAAAGAGAATTTAACCACCAAAATTTTTTGCCTCTTTGCTTTTTATTGAAGCAAGACAGAGAAGAATGTTACTTAAACGGAACAGCAATGTGCATTTGCACTTTTACGTTTTCGCCTTTGTGTTTTCCGGGCTTAAAGCGGGTTTTTTTTACAGCATTAATTGCTGCTTCATCACAGCCGCCGCCAATTCCTTTTGCAAGCAAGGTTTTTCTTACATTGCCTGCTTCATCTATAAAGGCAAGAACGTAAACTGTTCCCGTTATTCCGCTGGCTTTTGCTTCGGGCGGGTAAACAACTTTGGATAGAATACTTTGAATCCCACCATAAGGTTCTGGCATTTCATCAACAGCAACAAGGTAAACGTTGCTTTCGGGTTTTACTATTTTTTGTGAATTGGGGTCGGGAATGTTTAACGAAAGATTGTTTCCATCACCCGTTCCCGAGCCGGTTCCTTCTCCCGAACCATCACCCGTTCCGCTGCCTTCGCTTGTGCCCTGTTCGGTTTTTGCGGTGGTTATGTTTTTTTTATTCGATGTGTTTTCAAAAATTACATCTTTCCGTTTTTCGGTTGTAACGGCTTTGGTTTCACTGTTTCCGCCGCTGTAGGACATTCCGTTTCCGCCGCCAAGCTGCACTTCGGCAAATTGTTGTATGGGGTATTCTTTTCTTCCTGTTGAAAGAAACACAAAGGCAACTATCATAAGAATATGAAAAATAATTGAAAAGGAAAATGAGAATGATTGAAGACTATTGCTTAATTGAAATTTTGAAAAAACATTTTCCATTCTAACTGTGTAATTGAATAGTTATTCGTTGTTTGGTTTTTCAATTTTAGTAGTAGCAATCAATAGCTTTGTAGCTCCGCCTTGTTTAAGAGCATCAAGCAGTTTTACAAAGCTGCCGTGACGTACATTCTTGTCGGCTTTTACAATTACTTCCCTGTTGCCTTTGTTAAAAAATTCAAGCTGAAGATAAACGGGAAGTTCTTCTATGGTTACTTTTTTATCGTTCACATAAATTTCGTTTGCTTCATTCAAAAAGACTTCGGCACTGCGGTTTATTTCGCTTTCGGAGTTTACAGACTCTGGTAGTTTTACTTTAAATGAACCGGAAATTAAAAACGGGCTTGTTATCATAAAGATGATAAGCAGTACAAGAATAACATCGGTAAAAGGAGTGATGTTAATTTCGGAAAATTCTTTTTCCTGTAGTTGATATCGGCGTCTCATTTTTTTTGCCTTAAGATTTTTTTACAAGTCGCACAGCTTCGGAGATAACTTCATCAAAGCGAGGCATATTTAACTTAATCTTTTTCATAAAGTAGTTGTAAAACATTACTGCTGGAACAGCTACAAAAAGACCTGCAGCGGTAGCAATTAAAGCTTCTGCAATTCCCGCCATAACTTTTGTATAGTTTTGTGTATCGTTTACAGTAAGAGCTTCAAAGGATTTAATAATTCCAACAACCGTTCCAAACAGACCGATAAAAGGGGAAATACTTCCAAGTGTTGCCAGAACACCAAGTCCCTTTTCCAGTTCAGTAATTTCTCTATCCAGTTTATTGTAAGAAGTTTCCATTAGTTCTTCTTTGTCAAGCTCTCTCTTTTCAATTATATGAATATAGACTTTGGTTAAAGGAGATTTGACTTTAAGCTTAAGCCACTTCCAGGAAATTGTGCCGCATAGTGCAATTGCGTCTTCAAACTGTTTAATTTTAAGATGGTCGGTTACTTTTGTTTTAAGTTCGTCGGTTATTTTATCATTCAGCCCGCGGAACTGTACAAGTTTTTCAATAATTACTTTAAGCGAAAGCACAGAGCAGAAGATTAAAACGAAGATGGTAAATCCGCCTTTAATACTAAGGTCTATTAGTTGTTCAAGAGACATTAAAAGTTCCTTTCAGTTTGGTAAAAATTATTCTGTAACAGTTTTAGATTTTTTCATTTTATGTCTTACGAATTCAGACAGAGCCGGAATAGCCGAGACCAAAATAATTGCAACAATAACAATTGAGAAATTGTTTTTTACAACGGGAATATTTCCAAAGAAATAACCTGCATATGTAAATACGCCAATCCATATAACTCCGCCGGCAATATCATTCAATAAAAATTTTGAGTACGTCATCTTTCCAAGTCCTGCAACAAACGGAGAGAACGTTCTTATAATTGGAAAGAACCTTGCAAGAATGATAGTTTTTCCGCCGTGCTTTTCATAAAACTTATGAGTTTTATCAAGATATTCTTTTTTTAAGAATCTACTGTTTCGTTCAAATAGTTTTGTTCCGAGTTTTCTGCCGACCCAGTAGTTTACGTTATCGCCCAGTATAGCGGCAGAAGTTAAAAGTATTGCCAGCAGATGTACATTAAACGAGCCTCTTGCGGCGAATGTTCCTGCAGCAAATAATAGAGAATCTCCCGGCAGAAAGGGAGTGAATACAAATCCTGTTTCGGCAAATATTACACCGAATAAAATTCCATAAGTCAGCGTACCGTACTGAAGGATTATTTCATTCAGGTGTTTATCCAGATGAAGAAAGAAATCGAATACCGTTGTTATAAATTCCATAAATATTTTTTATTAATTAATAAACAAAAATCCGAATTGTGAATGTGAAATGAAAGAGATTTATTTTTGTGTGACAAGAAATTCAGAGAACAACTTCCGTAAAAAGCCTGTACGTGGTGAAATAAAAATTTTCTTGCAATTAAATGGGGGGGCTATATTTGTACACAACGTTTTAGTGCCTATTTGTATCAGCGGATTTTTTTAATAATTTTTAAGAGAAGTTATGAGTATCTGTTTGGTGGAATTTCTATCAATAAAGAGCATTATTCGTTTGGTAAAAATTGTAATGCTCTTTTTCTTTTCTACAACCTTCCTGCTTTCTCAAGAACAAAACTATTTAGATTCTGCTTTTTATTCTAATTATGTACTGGAAGAATATGTTTCTGGTTTTAATAACGGCAAAACTCCAAAGGATTTGTTTAATGCAGGTTCAGATTTCAAACAGATATATTTAGAAAGAGAATCAGGGTTTGTAAATGTTTCATCGCTGCATGAAGGATTTGGATTAAGGTATCAAATAGTTTCATCAACCGAAATAAAAGTTTTGGACTTATCACAACTTAGTAACGGATTTGTTTTAACCCTGGTTAATGAAAAGGGTGATGCAAAATTATTGATGAAGGAAAAAGACAAGACAACAAAGTTTGTTCTGTTGCCTTCAAAGTATAACAACATTGGTGGGTTGAACCAGTTTGTTAACGATAGATTTTTAACAGGGCTGTATAAAAAAGCAAATGGCAGTGAGGGTACAATCTGTTTTTCTACTACGGGAGAAGTAAGGGGGATTGGAAAATTCAACAAATACAGAATAACAATTTCTCCGATTGATGAGCCGCGGGAATTTGATACAATGGTTCTAACAGAATTCCACAATAAGGTTTTAAGCTCATTAACATTGTGCTGGAAAAGAGAGAACAATAAACTTATTCTCTACAAGTTAAGTGCTAATAATCCTGCTGGAAAAATTTCCGAAAAATATTTAGAATTAATTAAAATTGATTAATTTTAATTTCCACCAAGAATAATAGGCAGCCCATCTTTACCGGAACCAATTACAACTATCTTGCTGTTATTTGAAGAGGCTAATTTTTCGGTTGCTTCAATTCCCTTCCACTTTAATAGTTGATCGCTTATTCCGGTAGCAACAATTTTCTGGAAATCAGCAATACCTTGTGCTTCTATTCTCTTACGGTCAGCTTCCTGTTTTTCTTTAAGCAGGACAAATTGCATTCTCTGGCTTTCCTGTTCAGCTTTTAGTTTTTCTTCAATTGCAGTTGTTAAACCTGGAGGAAGAATAATTTGCCTGAGAGGAGAATTTTCAACAGTAATTCCTCTTTTAGATACAAGCCTTGCAAGTTCGCTTTCTATTTCTTTTGCTAGTGCTTCTCTTTCGGAAGTGTAAAGGGCTTTTGCTTCGTACTTTGCGGTAACTCCACGTACTACAGAACGGAATTGAGGAATCAGAATAATTTCCGAATAATTTTCTCCAACAGTTTTATAAATGTTATAAGTGTTTTCAGGATTAAGATGATAGAGCAGACTTATTTCAAGTTGTACGCTCAATCCTTCCTTTGAAGGAACGTTCATCAATTCTTTAATTTCCTGTGTTTTAATACTGAACTTTACAACATTTGCCATTGGATTAATAAGGCTTATACCCGGCTTAAGAGTTTTATCGCTTACATAACCAAAGAAATCAACAACACCAACAGCTCCGGCGGGAATCATAGTGAAGCATTGCATTAAACTTATTAGTCCCGCGACTAAAAATCCAATTAAAGAAAAAGTGGATTCAACACGATTTAATTTTTTTCTTGAGTTTACAAAAACAAGCAGTGCTACTATTGCAGCCGCCAATGATATTAGAAATAACATAACTTCCTCATAAAAAATTTTTATTATTCAATTTTAAGTTTAATAAGTTTTGGCTTCTTAACTTTTTTATCCGATAAAGAAACCGCATTTAAAATTCTCTCGCCAACAGGCTGCAGGGATTTCTTTTTGCCAGTAAAGATTTTTGCAATAATATCTCCCTGCTTAATTTTGTCACCAATCTTTGGATAAAAAATAATTCCAGCACGATGATCAATAACATCTTCCTTTTGAATTCTTCCTGCACCGAGTTCAATTGCAGCCATACCAAGCTGGTATGTGTCAATAGCCTGTAAATATCCGTCTTCGCCGCTGACAATGTTTGCCCTGTATTTGGCAAGTTTATATGATTCGGGATGCAAAAGTAAATTTACATCACCGCCCTGAAGTTTTACAATTTCGCAAAATTTCTCAAATGCCTTTCCGCTTTTTACAAGGTCAATAGATTTTTCAAATCCATCTTCAATTGATTTTGCTTTTCCTCCAAGGTAAAGCATTGCACCCGACAAGGTAAAAGATAAATTGCAAAGGTCATCAATCCATTCTCCCTGCAAAACTTTTATTGATTCATAAACTTCAAGCCAGTTGCCTATATAATGTCCAAGAGGCTGATTCATATCTGTAATAAATGCAATAACTTTTTTGTTAAAGGCTTTTGCTGTATTCACAAGAGATTGAGCAAGTGCTTTTGCATCATTAAATTTATGCATAAAAGCACCGGTACCTGTTTTCACATCAAGTACAAGTCCGTTAATTCCCTCGGCAAGTTTTTTACTCATTATACTTGCAGTAATAAGAGGAATTGATTCCACCGTTGAAGTTACATCTCTTAACGAATAAATTTTTTTATCAGCGGGAGCAATTTTTGCTGTCTGTCCAATTAAAACTGCACCACATTTTTTTAGAACGCTTTTATATTTATTTATATCAAGATCGGTTCTAAAACCTGTAATCGATTCAAGTTTATCAAGTGTTCCGCCAGTGTGTCCAAGTCCTCTTCCGGAAATCATTGGAACCAGAACACCTGCCGCCGCCGCAACAGGAGCAATTATCAGAGAAGTTTTATCTCCAACCCCTCCGGTTGAGTGTTTGTCTATTTTTATTCCTTCTAATTTTCTTAAATCAATTACAGTTCCGCTGTAAAGCATAACTTCTGTAAGTATAGCTGTTTCTTCGGTTGTCATTCCGTTAAAATAAACTGCCATTAGAAATGCAGCAAACTGGTAATCGGGAATTTTATTTTTAGTATAAGCAAGGATAATGTATTGCATTTCCTGGTCGCTTAGTGTTTCACCGTTTCTTTTTTTGCGGATTAGTTCAACAATATTCATATTAAAAAAAATTCTTTTGATAGTGAAAGATAATTAAAAACTTTTTGAAAGAGGAGTGCATTAATCTGTGGTTTTATTAAATTTGCAAACAAAAAAATCAGGAGAATAAAAGTGGCGGAAAACCTATTAAATAAAATGAAGGAAGCAACTTCATCAATCAAAGAAAAAGTTATTGACTTAAAAGAAGACTTCTGGGGCGATGAAGAAAAAGAAATTATTTCTGAGTTTAAAGATGGAGGAACACAGAAAGTAAAAGAAATACTTTCCAATGCGAATAACTCCGCAGCAATTTTTCTTAAATCCGGGTATGAATTAAAAAATGTAAGTGTTAAACTGGGAATTCCACCAAGCATAACTGCTACATTTCAATTCAACAATAGCATTTCCGAAGAAGAAAAAACCCAGATACTAAGCGAAACAAAAGACAACAAGATAATTTACATTATTGTAACGTGTTTATTTAAGGCCGGTGATTTTTACGAAGCTGTAAAAATGGGTGATTACAAGTTAAACAATGTTGTTATTACTCTGGGTTTAACCCCCGGAATAACAGTTGGTTTTGCTAAATAAAGACAATTAATTTTCTGTATTAAATTGTTTTTTAATAAATTGTTTGACGGCGTTCGTCTGTACAAATTTATTTTTTTCTAAAACTTTATAATACTCAGAAACAATTCCTGCGGCTTTTGTTTGCGCATGATTATTCATTACAAATTGATATGCTTCTTTAAACTCTTTGTTCAGCTTATTGTTTTCATAATCAAAGGCTGGAGTATTATCAAGTCCTTCTAATAAAGCATGTAAGTAGTTCCTGTAATTAAAGTCTGCATCGTTGTAAATAAAAAAATCTGGATATTTAGAAATAAAATTTTCCCACCAAATAATTCTTCCTGCAACATTGTTAATGGGAATTATAATAGCTCCATCTCCTGCATATTTTTCTATCCGCTCTTTTATCGTTTGAAAAATATAAGATTTCATTGCTTCGGATAAATATTTTTCAAAATTATCTTTTATAAATTTATCACTGCCAACATTAACATAAAGATAGCCTTCTTCCATATCAAGCATTAACCCGACATCAACCAGTTTTTTATGAAATTGAAAATTCTCTTCTGTTATAGATGGATTATCATTCGCCAGCTCTTTCTTTTTCTCGGGATTTATTTCTGTGGAAATTCCTGATAACACCGCAAGACTGTTATAATCTCTTTCAATATTAAAAGTATTTGTTAAACTATCCATTACAGAGTTGTAAAAATTCCAGACACAATAAAACGCTGTATCGCGGGAGAAAATATCGCTTTCTGCAAGAAGCTCACTGTACTTTTTAGCAACGTCATTTAATCTTTCAAATTTATTTGTGTTTATGTTTTGAAGATAATTTAAAAACTCTTTCAGGTTTTTACCTTCCTCTGTTTCAGAAATATTTTTTACCGGTTGCGGCAGTTTTTCTTCTTTACATGAGAAAACAAAAACGGATAATATCAAAAATAAAAACAGTAATCGTTTCATAATTTATTTCTTTAATCGGGATTAATGGTTTGAAAATAATCTTCAACTTCTTTATAAATGAAACTTTCCTTCTCAATATCAAATATCAAATTTAAAGCAATTACTCGCCCAAGCCACACTCTTATAAAGATTAACTTGTTGTTTATCCATTCGTATTTCGTTTCGTATAAAGAGATGTCTTTAAAAGTAACTTTATTAAAGCCTTTGTTTGATGGAATATAAATCTCCTCGTAAAAAGGAGATGGTTTTTTATAATCCGGTTTACAAATTAAAAGGTAAGACGTCTTTTCTGGATTTAATAATTTTGTAAAAGAATTTTGATTAATGTTAAATGAATCAATTTTTTCAAGCGAGATATAATTTTCAAAATAGCCAAGAGTATCGGGATAATAAATTATTTTTTTGTCCTGGGCTTTAATAAGAAAAGCGTTAAACAAAATTGATACAATGCAGAAAATGTATTTCATCTAAAAAGAAATTTTTTTTGCTAAAAGATAATCAAAAATCGAATAACCTTATTGGTGTCTTTAATTTTTATTTTGATTTACATAAATAAATTTCTTGGTATCAAAACCAAGCGAGTCGGCTATTGCAACAAGTTTTTTTAGCGAGGTTTCATCCATTGTTTTTGTTCGCGAAAGAATCCAAAGGTAATCTCTATCATTTCCGCAGACAAGCGAATAAGAATAGTTTTCTTTGTCGAGAGCAATTATATTATAACCACCGTAAAAAGGTCCAAAGAAAGAAACTTTTAATCTTCCCGTGGATGGATTAACCACGAAGTAAGCTTTCCCTTCCGCTTCTTTCCATTCGGCGGATTCATCTTTAAATCCTTTGTTTAGAACTTTTATTCCGCCGTCATCACGGAAAGAGTAATTCGCAGATACATTACTTAATCCCCTTTCAAATGAATGGTCGAACCTTGCAATTTCATACCAGGTTCCAAGGTAACGATTAACATCAAAACCGTCTATTGCATTCACACCATCAGGAATTCCAACGCATCCGGCAAATAACATCGAAAACATTAAAAAATATTTTTTCATTTTAACCTTCCTTAATCATTTAATTTAGAAAAGGCAAGATTTCCTTTTTCACCAATTGAAACCAAAATGCTATCACCTTTTTCAAAGCTGCCGGCAAGTAATTCCTGTGATAAAGGATTAATTAAAAATTTTTGGATTGTACGCTTCAAAGGTCTTGCACCAAATGTAACGTCATAACCAAGTTCTGCAAGCCAATCTTTAGCGTCATTTTCAAGAGTAATTTTTATTTCTTTTTCTTCAAGCATCTTTTGAACTTTTTCAACCTGTATATCAACTATTTGTCTTATCTCTCTTTTTGAAAGAGGCTTGAAAAGAACAATATCATCAATCCTGTTTAAAAATTCCGGACGAATAGTTTTCTTTAATAAATCACTCAATAGTAATCGCAGGTTTCCCATAATTTGTTGAATGTTTTGTTCGTTCAACTGTTCAAGGTTTTCCTGTATAATATGAGAACCAAGATTTGAAGTCATTATTATAACGGTATTTTTAAAATTGATAGTTCTTCCCTGGTTGTCTGTTAATCTGCCTTCATCAAGCACCTGTAATAATATGTTAAATACTTCGGGATGAGCTTTTTCAATCTCATCAAGCAAGACAACCGAGTAAGGTCTCCTTCTTACGGCTTCAGTAAGTTGTCCGCCTTCTTCATAACCAACATAACCGGGAGGAGCTCCAATTAAACGGGACACAGAAAACTTTTCCATATATTCGCTCATATCAATTCTTATCATTGCGTGTTCATCATCAAATAAAAATTCTGCAAGTGCCCGAGCAAGCTCTGTTTTGCCCACACCGGTTGTTCCGAGAAATATAAACGAACCTATTGGACGATTTGCATCCTGCAATCCAGCTCTTGCTCTTCTTATTGCATTGGAAACGGCTATTACTGCATCATCCTGACCAATAACCCGTTTATGTAGCTCTTCTTCAAGACGAATTAATTTGCTTCTCTCGTTCTCGAGCATTTTGTTGACAGGAATACCTGTCCATTTAGCAACCACTTCTGCAACGTCTTCCGCGTCAACTTCTTCCTTCAACATTTTTTGATCTGATTGAACTTTATTAAGAAGCAAGGTTTCTTCATTTAATTTTTTCTGAAGAGAAACTATTTTTCCATAACGAATTTCTGCAACTTTGCCAAGCTCACCCATTCTTTCAAATTGTTCTGCTTCTGTTTTTGCTTTTTCAATTTCACTTTTTAAAAATCGAATTGACTGAATTTTTTCTTTTTCAAGATTCCAGTGCAATCCAAGTTTATCCCGTTCTTCAATTAGATTCTGCAATTCATCTTCAAGCTCTTCTAATCTTTTTTCTGATGCTTCATCTTTTTCTCTTTTAAGAGCTTCGCGTTCAATTTCAAGCTGTTTTATTTTTCTTTCAATTACATCAAGTTCTTCCGGCATTGAATCGATTTCAATTCTTAGCTTAGAAGCAGCTTCATCAATTAAATCAATCGCTTTATCGGGAAGAAATCTATCCGCAATATAACGAGATGAAAGCTGTACAGAGGCAACGATTGCGTTATCTGTTATTCTTACGCCGTGATGAACTTCATAACGTTCTTTTAATCCTCTTAAAATAGAAATTGTATCTTCAATTCCCGGTTCATCTACAAGCACAGGCTGAAATCTTCTTTCGAGTGCAGCATCTTTTTCAATATGTTTTTTATATTCATCGAGTGTAGTTGCACCAACGCAATGGAGTTCTCCTCTTGCAAGTGCAGGTTTTAAAATATTTGCTGCATCCATAGAACCCTGAGCAGAACCAGCTCCAACAAGTGTATGCAATTCATCGATGAATAAAATAATTTCTCCATTTGAATTTTGAACTTCTTTTAAAACGGCTTTCATTCTTTCTTCAAACTGTCCGCGGTATTGTGTTCCCGCAACAAGAGCTCCCATATCAAGAGCAATTATTCTTTTCGTTTTCAGATTTTCCGGCACATCACCCGCAATTATTCTGTGCGCAATACCTTCAGCAATTGCTGTTTTTCCGACTCCCGGCTCACCAATTAAAACCGGATTATTTTTTGTCCGCCTTGATAAAACCTGCAGCACCCTGCGAATTTCTTCATCTCTTCCAATAACAGGATCAAGTTTTCCTTTCCTTGCAAGATCATTTAAGTCTCTTCCAAATTTTTCTAATGCCTGATAAGTGTCTTCTGCATTTTGAGTGGTTACCCTTTGTGTGCCTCTTACATCTTTTAATGCAGAGAGAATATCGTTTGAAGAAATACCATTATCTCTTAATAGTTGCCCCGCTTTGCTTTTATCTTTTGACAACGCAATCAAAATGTGTTCAACAGAAACATATTCATCTTTAAGATTTTTTGCTTCCTCTGCTGAGTTATCAAAAAGTTTTGCAAGCTGCTGTGACATTTGTTGATTGCCAATTCCAGCGCCCGTTACTTTTGGAAGTTGTTCGAGTAATTCAGTTACTTTTATTCTTATTTTGTCAACATTTGAACCAACTTTTTGAATAATACTTTCAGTCAAACTTCCTCTTTCCTGTACAAGAGCAGCAAGAATGTGCTCTGGTTCAATTATCTGGTTATTAAAATTTTGTGCAATTTCTATTGCTGTCTGAACCGCTTCCTGTGCTTTTATAGTTAACTTATTAAAATTGAAATTCATAATTGTCTCACAACTTATAATTTTATACTTAAAAATAAACAAAGAATAATTGATTATAGTTTCAACATAAATATTTTAAACTTAAAAAAGCTAGATATAAGTTATTCAAGTTCAAATATTATGTGTGAATAAAACTGGCTTTCAACCAGCATTAATCATGATTATCTTTGCATAAAAACTTTATGAATTTAGACGACAATACTATTGTTGCAGTTGCTACTCCGCCTGGTGAAGGTGCTTTGTCTATAATTAGAATTAGCGGACAGGAGTCCTTTTATGTAATCGATAAAATTTTTAAAGGAAAGAAAAAAATTCTTGACTGCGAAAGTCATACGATACATTATGGTAAAATCTTTAATTCTAAAAATGAAATAATTGATGATGTGCTCGTATCAGTTTTCAGAGCACCAAATTCATATACCGGCGAAGACAGTATTGAGTTAAGCACACACGGCAATCCGTTAATATCGCAAAAAATAATCGAATTACTTCTTTCTCTCGGTGTCAGAATAGCTGAACCAGGTGAATTTACAAAACGTGCGTTCTTAAATAAAAAATTTGACTTGGTACAAGCAGAGGCTGTCGCTGAAGTGATTAATTCACGCACTGAGGCTTCATTGAAAGGGTCAAGAAACCAGCTAAATGGTCTTCTTTCAGAAAAAATAAAACTTCTAAGAGAGAGTTTGATTAGTATTTCTTCTATAGTTGAGTTAGAGCTTGATTTTGCAGAAGAAGAGCTCGAATTTATCTCGTTGACAGATTTAAAAATAAAGATTAATTCTGTTCTGGAAGAAATAACAAAACTAATGGATACCTTTTCATTTGGAAAAATAATTCGCGATGGTGTAAATCTTGCAATTGTCGGCGCTCCGAATGTAGGAAAATCTTCTTTGCTCAATTACTTGCTTAAAGAATCGAGGGCAATTGTCAGTACAATTCCCGGAACGACCCGAGACATAATTCGCGAGGAAGTATCAATTGATGGAATCTTGTTTAGAATATTTGATACTGCCGGTTTGCGAAGTACAGATAATTTAATTGAAAAAGAAGGGGTCGAAAGAAGCCGGCAGGCAATTCAAAACGCTGACATAGTTTTGTTTTTGAATGATGCTCAAATTGGAATAGATGAAGATGTAAAAAATGAAATCTTTGCTTTAGCTAAAAGCGAAAATGTTGTGTCTGTTTTAAATAAAATCGATTTATCGGGAGGCAGGTTCAAAAGTATTGATCATTACATCTCGGTAAAAACGGGACAGGGGTTGGATGAACTTTTAGATATTTTAACTCAAAAAGCGTTAAAAGGGAAAAACTATTCAGAGAAAACGGCAATAGTCTCCAGCCTTAGACACTACGAAGCTTTATCAAGAGCAAATAATTTCCTAAAAAAAGCTATCATTTCTGTTGATCAGAAAATGTCGGGCGAATTCATATCCACAGATTTAAGACTTGCTGTAAACTCTCTTGAGGAAATTATTGGCATTATTACCACAGATGACATATTAAATGACATTTTTTCAAAATTCTGTGTTGGTAAATAATGTTTCATGTGGAACTTTTTTCGATTTTCTATTCTTTTAATTTTATGTTTCATGTGAAACCAAAGTAATAATTATGAAATATTTTGATGTTGTTGTAGTTGGCGGCGGTCACGCCGGGATTGAGGCTGCATGTTCTGCGGCCAAAATGGGTTGTAAAACCGTTCTAGTAACAATGAATAAAAATGCAATGGGGCGAATGTCTTGCAATCCGGCTATCGGCGGCACCGCAAAAGGACATCTTGTAAGAGAAATTGATGCTCTTGGCGGGGTTATGGGAATTATTGCCGATAGAAGTGGAATTCAATTTCGTATGCTAAACCGCTCTAAAGGTCCTGCGGTTTGGTCTCCTCGCAGCCAGAATGATCGCGAACTTTATTCAGTTGAAGCATTGAAAGTCGTTGAGTCCTATGAAAGTCTTGAAGTAATTGAAGACTCGGTAGTAAAAGTAAAAACAGAGGCAAATAAAATTTCCGGCGTAATTACTCTAAATAATATTGAAATCCATTGCAAGGCGGTAATAGTATGTTCAGGAACTTTTTTAAATGGCTTAATGCATACTGGATTGAACTCAAAATCCGGTGGTCGATTTGGAGAATTGCCATCAACAGGTTTAACCGAATCTTTGAATGAACTTGGCTTTGAGTCTGGTAGATTAAAAACCGGCACACCCCCAAGACTTGCCGGAGAAACAATTAATTTTGACATACTTGAAGAACAGGGAGGAGATGAAGATCCGCAGCCATTTTCCTTTAGAACAGAAAAAACTAAATTTCCTTACTTACCGCAAGTGAGTTGTCATATTACTTATACAGATTTAAGTGTTCACAAAATTCTTGAAACAGGTTTTCATCAATCTCCTTTGTTTACAGGATTGATTAAAGGAGTCGGACCAAGGTATTGCCCATCAATAGAAGATAAAATTGTTCGCTTTTCTGAAAAACCAAGACACCAGTTATTTTTAGAACCCGAAGGATTAAATTCAACACTAATTTACTTAAATGGCTTTTCAACTTCTCTCCCTGCAGAGACGCAACTTGAAGCATTGCACAAAATAAAAGGACTTGAAAAGGTCGAAATGGTTCGCCCTGGCTATGCAATTGAATATGATTTCTTTCCTCCTCAGCAAGTTGATAACACACTAGAAACCAAGTTAATTAAAGGACTTTATTTCGCTGGACAAATAAATGGAACCTCGGGGTATGAAGAAGCCGCCGCACAAGGATTGGTGGCAGGAATAAACGCAGCATTAAAAATCCAGGGAAGAAAAGAATTTACGCTAAAACGAAGCGAAGCATATATTGGTGTATTGATAGATGATCTTGTTACTAAAGAGACTGACGAGCCCTATAGAATGTTTACATCAAGAGCGGAGTATAGGCTTCTGTTAAGGCAGGATAACGCAGATAGACGACTGATGAAATTTGGCTTTGATTTCGGTCTTATTCCCAAAGAACAATATAGTGATGTAGAAAACAAAGACAAAAATGTGAAATACTTCTATAGCCTTTGTAACTTAACCAGAATTTCACCATTAAAAATAAATCCGCTTCTTGAAGAATTAAACCTTGATCCTGTTGACCAGGCAGAAACAATCTCTAAATTCTGTAAACGACCGGAGCTTACTTTAGACAACATTCTGCCGGTTGCTAAAAATGAGGAAAACAAATGGATAGAAGAATTACAATTAAACGATTATTACAAACAACAGGTCGAGATTGAACTTAAGTACGAAGGCTATCTTAAGCGGCAGCAGGAACAGATAGAAAAGCTGGATAAATACGAATCCCTGTTGATTCCTTTAAGTTTAAATTATTCAAACTTAAAAGGATTATCGACAGAGGGAAAAGAGAAGTTAAAAAAATATAAGCCGAGATCTATCGCACAGGCTTCACGCATAGCTGGAATAACTCCTTCAGATATTTCAATTTTATTGGTATATTTGAAACGTTAATTTTTTATTTTATGAGATGGCAAATAAACAGGAACAATTTCTAAAAGAAATTACTTCATTTTATTGGGAGAACGGTTATAATCCCGAATTAACTCAGATGGAACGCCTCGCTTTTTTTGCAGAACTTGTAATGCAGAAAAACCAGTTGTTAAATTTGGTATCAAGAAAAAGCAGCGACTCTTTAATTGAAAACCATATTTTTATTTCGTCTTATGTTTCTAAATACATTCCCGAAAAGTGCACACGCTTTCTGGACATTGGTACGGGCGGAGGATTTCCCGGCGTGCCTATCGCTATTATGCGTCCAGACCTTAAAGGCGTGCTTGCTGATTCAATCAAAAAGAAAACAGAAGCTGTAAAAGAATTTGTTGACCACTTAATGATTAACAATCTTGTTGTTGAAAACTTCCGTGTAGAAAGTCCGGAATTCATCAACAAGTATAAAAATTCTTTTGACCTTATTGTTAGCAGGGCTACCGAACCTTTGATTGTGTTGATAAGATACTCGCTCCCGCTGATAAAAGAAAAAGCATACTTGATGGCTATTAAAGGCGGTGATTTAACTGAAGAATTTCAGAAAGCTGAAATTAAATACAAAGCACACATTAAAAAATCTACTGTGTACGAGCTTCATTATAAACCAACTAATATTAGAAACGTGAAAGACAAAAAACTTGTACTGCTGGAGCTAACAAAATGATTTCAATTTCAGATTCTAATCCTTCACTATTCAAAGAAATTGCAAATCTTACAACTGAACAGCGTAATCCTAAATCAATGGATATTGATGCTCGTTCAACAGAAGAAATTCTTCGAATAATCAATGACGAAGATAAACTGATTCCTTATGCAGTTGAAAAAGAAATTCCTTACATAACCAAAGCAGTTGATATAATTGTTGAAGCAATTAAAAATGGCGGCAGACTTTTATACTTTGGTGCGGGCACAAGCGGAAGACTTGGTGTTGTTGATGCTTCGGAATGTCCACCAACTTTTGGAACACCTTTTGGTTTAATTGAAGGTTATATTGCCGGTGGTAAAGAAGCTATGTTCCGAGCGCAGGAAGGAGCCGAGGACCACGAAGAGAATGGGGCTAAAGATGTAATTAAAGCCGGTGTGAATAGCAAAGATGTCGTCTGTGGTATTGCCGCAAGCAGAAGAACTCCTTACGTAGTTGGGGCTGTTAAGAAAGCAAAACAACTTGGTGCTAAAACTCTTTACGTTACAACAAATCCAAGAGAAAATTTCGATATAAAAGAAGTTGATATTGCTATTTGTCCTTATACGGGACCCGAGGTTGTAATGGGCTCTACAAGAATGAAAAGCGGAACCGCACAAAAACTAGTTTTGAATATGCTTACTACCGCTTCAATGATACGGCTTGGAAAAGTGTACGAAAATATGATGATTGATCTGCAAATGACAAATAAAAAGTTAATTGAAAGATCAAAGAAAATTGTAATGACTATTACCGGCATCTCTTACGAAGAAGCTGCTATATGGCTTGAAAAAGCCGGGGGGCATGTTAAAACTGCTCTGGTTATGATTAAAGCCGGCGTTGATGCCGAAGAGGCTAAACTTCGCCTTGAAAAAGCAGGAGGATTTGTAAGAAAAGCCATTGAAGGCTCGTTTTAGTAACGAACCTTTTTATAATGAATAACCATTCTTTTAAATCATTTTTTGAAAATAAAAAATTTCATTTTCTGTTTTTAATTCTCTTATTCCTCTCTGCAAATGTTTACACTCAGGAAAATGACTTAAAAGATTTTTTTACTACTGGAAAAAATTTATTTAACTCACCCGGGAAATTTAATTCTAAAGATTGGCTTACTTTCTCTGCCGTTACTGTTGCTACTGCTTCGTCTTTTTTAATTGATGAAGAAGTAAAAAGTTTTGTTCTTGATAACAGAAACAATTTTTCAGATGGACTATTTAAAATAGATGACTACTATCATCTTGAAGCGGTAACGATAATTACAACCGGGACTTATCTATACGGACTTGCATCACGAAATGAAAAGACGAGACAACTTGGTCTGCACCTTGCCGAAGCCTCTGTTTATGCGGGTATAATTAATGCTGCAATTAAATTTATTACCGGAAGATCAAGACCTTTTACCGAAGAAGGAAAATCATCTTTTGGTTTTTTTAATTTTGACTTTGCACATACTTCTCTTCCTTCTGGACATACTACACTTGCGTTTGCATTTAGTACGGTAATGGCAAATGAGCATAAAAATATTTTCTGGAAAGCGGGTTGGTTTACAGCTTCTGCATTGGTTGGTGCGGCACGTATATACAATAACAAACACTGGCTTAGCGATGTTATTCTTGGTGCAACAATAGGATATTTTGTCGGAGATTTTGTAAATAAGGACAGTAAAAACAGTTCTAAACAAGAAAACTCTTCGAACAATATTTTTATTTCGTACAAGTTAAGTTTTTAAAGCTAATCCATAATTTATTTTGGAAATTACTCAGGGTTTATTTAATTTTTACTAACCCTTGTTAAT
>CAZHVS010000031.1:0-17513 GCA_964536015.1 uncultured Ignavibacteriaceae bacterium | reverse complement strand
TGGAGATGCAGAATTCAATTTTGGAGATGCAGAATTCAATTTTGGAGATGCAAAATCTAAAAATGTAGATGCACTTTTGTAAAGTGCATCTATAAAAGTAGGTATTTATCGTCTTTTTTGTTAAAAAACGCAATAATTTAGAAATTATACTGCAAATCGAGCTTAGGAGTCCAATCTAGGTCATAACCTACAAAGTTTTGTTTAAGAGAAGCAGAGATTTGCAGGTTTTTGTTGAAGGAAATAGCAGACCAAACGGCATCAACAACGCTAAGGAAATGGTTGATGTAAATTCCTATGACAGCTTTTGTTGCAACGTTGTAGTAGTCGTTAGCTTTTCCTCTCATACCTGCGTAGAAAGTCATCATAGCAGGGACGGAGCTTTCGGAGATGAAGTCGGGCCAGCCGGAAGAGAATTGAAGATACTTTCCAATCATTTCGTAGTATTGTTGGTAGCCGAATTTTTCGAGGTGATGCGAGCCGGTTTCGTAAAGGTGAAGGCTATCCCAGTTAACTCTTTTCCAGGGTGGCAAGGAAGTGTTTGGGTCGATTGGGATTCTTGCGCCTTTGCTGTTAAGATATTCGGCGTATCGGACGACGCTCCAGTTTTTGTCGGCGTAATCTTGAAATTCTTTAGTTTTGTCGTCTCCTTTCTTGTCGTAAATAATAGCGGTTGTAACGACAGCAGCTTCAAGTGCAAGGAAGATAGCAGATTTGATGTATTCGTCTGTGTAAAATTCTCCTGCGCCGGGAAGAATCAATGATAACGCACCGGCAAGTAAAGGAGATTTTTTTTTCTCTTCGGAAAAGTTAAGCGTTGCAGAATAGTTTTCATTTTTGCTTAAAAGAAGTCGGGAGTCTGCAGAAAGATTTCCTGAAAGAGAAAAGGATATCTGCTTAAACTGAGCAAGAAGCGAGCAAGAAGATAAAAGAAAAATCAGAAGGAGTATGTTAAAAGATTTCATAATGATTCTCAATTATAAAAGTTAAAAGTCGAAACCAAATAAAACGCCGGCATAAAAGCGCCACTCTTTGCCATAAGTAACTTCCTTATCGCGAGCTGTGCGAGTGAACTTATCGAAGCCGTAAGAAGCATTAAGGAAAACCGAAGTGGGGAAAAGATAAAAGGAATTGAGAGCGATTCTAAGCTCGGCACCTGCGCCTTTTCGGAATTGGTTTAGTTTAGTTTCTTTATTGTTCCAGGCGTTTCCAAAATCGCCGTAGATAGAGAAGAAAATTTTATCAACATAAAGATGACCAATGCGTGAATCGATATTCCTGAATAAGGGGAAACGATAAGTAAGATTAAACCAGAAGAGTTCGTTTCCGTTAATTGCGTAAAATGGATAAGCTTTCATACCAACCAAGCCGCCGAGGTAAAAGTCGAAGAAGTCTGGCACCGAAGGACCGAGAATAGAGCCGGCTCTTATTTTAGCAGAAAGAGTGTGCGAAGCGAAAAGAGGGAGATGGTAGTTAGTGTTGATTTCAATTCTGTGGAATTTAAAATGCTGGTATTGAGGTAACAACACGCCATCTTCAACTTTGTATTCGTTGTCTTTATTAAACTGGTTAAGCTCGTAGTTATACTTAAATTCGAAATCGGCACCAACAGGATTAATGTCTTCATCAATATAACGAAGATGATAATCGAGGTTATACTTAAGCTGGAAGTTGCTGCCGATGAGATAAGTATCGTAATTTGTAGGATAAAGGTCGGTTGTACCGGGGAAAATGAAACCACCAATCTCAGCAGTGTAACGACTGAAAGTATAACGGAGTTCAAGGTCATTTTCGTGAGCAAAAACTCTGTGTTTAGCCACGATGTCGAATTCAAAAAGACTATATGTAACATCAGTTTTAACAGAAGGAAGGTCATCAAATAAAACATCAACGTTAGCCTTCCTGCTGATGTTGTAAACTTCAAGAGAGAGTTCAGGTTTTATGCCAAGTTGGAAAAGACCCGGAAGTTTGTTGCGGTAATCGAAGATTAAGAATAAATCTCTTTCCCAGCGAGCATTGACTGAAGCACCTGCGAAAATGGAATACCTGTCGAGCATATCGCTTGAGGTAACGTAAAGACCGGGTTTAATTTTCTCGCCAAATTTATTGGATGTATTGTAGTTGTCAAATCTAATAAATGGGAAAAAAGTAAGATTAGAAAACGCACCCGAATATTTTTCGGGAGTGTATTCAGGAAGTTCAGTATCATTAAAATGTTTTAAACGGGTAATATCAAAATTATTAATATCACCGTTAGGTTTGTCTTCATCCAGCGGAGGATTATCTCTTCGCACATAATTAAAACCGGATTTAACTCTGGATTGTTCATCGGCACTTATAAAAAATAATTTATATCCTGAAGAGATATAACCAGCATAAACAACATTTCCATTGTTATCAACTGAAGGCATAAAAGCACCGCCGGTAACGTTAGTCAGTTGTGTTTCTTCTTTAGTCTGAAGATTAAGTTTGTAGAGGTTATAAATTCCGGTTTTATCGGAAGCGTAAATAAGATTTCCATTTTTATCGATTACAGGATTTCTTTCGTCATCTGCTGTTTGAATTACAAAATCAAAACCAGAAGCATCAATATTTACTTTAGCGATATCCCTGTTTTGATGATATGAATAATCGAATATCACATAAGAATCATCATTTGAAAATTTGGGATTGTAAACTTGTTCGCCGTCATTAAAAAATGTAAGCTGTTTGAAGTACTTTCCTTCAATATCAACAAGACCAAGATTAGTAGTACCATCTTTCTGAAATAAAAATACAATTGATTTGCCATTGTTGCTAACCATTGGTTGATTTGCACGAAGGTTATGAGTTAATCTTGTTTCTTTTTCAGTATCAATATCATAAATATAAAGATCGTGAATGTTATAAGAATTAGGATTATCCTGACTCAACTTTGCATAAACAATTTTGTTCGTAGCATTTATCCAGCTTACAGTTGACCTGATTCCATCTTGAATTAATTTTTCTTCTTTGGTCTTTAAGTCAAGCAAATAAATTGATGAAGGTGAAAAGTAGCTTGAAAATTTATTTGAAACATACATAACTTTAGAGCCATCGGAAGAAAGTATAGGATAGAAGTTGCCAAATCCGACAGAAGCAATAGTGTCACCAATAACAAGATTTTCTTTTACTTTTGCAATTCTGGAATTATAGTCTTTTTGCAAGAATTCTTTCCACTCATAATAGATTTCATTTCCATTTTTTCCAAGCACATCTTTGAAAGAAGCATCTACAGTAAAGTTGAAAAAGCTGCCAAGTTTTTTTGTAATTTCTCGTAATTTATCTTCACCATATTTTTGAGAGATATACTTAGTAAGAGCAAAACCCGAATTGTAAACTGATTCGTTACCAAGACTTGTTTTTTCAAATACACCCATTTGATTCCATGTGAGCATGTTGTCATCAAGAACATAGCTTCTAAGAATCATATCACGATGACTATCCCACCTATCATAATCAAATTCTTTTCGCATATATTGAGCAGTTCCTTCAGCCAGCCAGGCAGGCATATTCAAAAAAGCAAAAGGATAACTCATAATAATATTTGGGAAACCATAGAGAATATCCGGTCTTCTTTCATCTTCATAATTAAGCCACTGAAGATACACAGCAGGAATTTTTCTTGAAGTTTTTAGAGAAGCCTGTATCTGCACCATATGAGTAAATTCGTGTGAGATAACATTTCTTAACCAGTTATGATCACCGCGTAAATCAAAGTCGAGAGCACTTGCCCAGATTTCTATTTTATTATCGAAGAAATAAGTAGCACCGTTTGAGTAATCATCAATATCTTTTATTACATAATGCACGGTTGATGGTTCATAATTATAAAGAGAAGTAATCGGCTCCCAAACTTCATCGGCAATTTTACAAATTGTTTTAGCAGTTCTTTCAGTTCCTTCGTGATAATGCACCTGTACATGCTTTCCTTTAATTGTGTACCAGTTCAATTCGGGATGAAATTGATTGAACTGAGCAAAGTTAAATTGAGCCCATAAAACAAGTATAGTTATAAAAAATTTTTTCATCAATCTGTTTTTATTTTTTAATTAGAAAGTAGCTAACACCAATTTATTTAATTACCGCAATTTTAATAACCGTAGATTCTGTTTTCCCTGAAGAACCGACTGCCTCAATTCTTGCAAGATAAACACCACTTTGGATGTCTTTCACGTTCCAGGTGGTTTCATTATCCATTCCTCCTCTTGCGCTGGCATTTAACTCAGCAACAAAGTCACCTGATAAATCGAATATTTTAATATTGATTTTGGAATTTTCTGAAACAAAGTAACGAATGTAAGTAATTCCATCATAGACAGGATTAGGCCAGTTATATGCCTTAGATTTTGGAAAAAATTCTGAAGAAGTTACTAAAGAAACCGGAGCATCAATGAATGAATTATTATAGTTGTTTCCGTTTTCCTGTGACCAATAAATTTTTCCTTTTCTTCCACCAATCTGCCAGCAGAAAAATTTGTCGTTAGTTGCTGCTGCAAGAAAAATTTTATTGTCATCTTCATACACAAGTGGAGAGGAAGTAATGTTATTTCCTGTTGAAATTGGAAAACCCGTTATTAATTTCCCACTGCTGCCATCTATTGCAAAAATTCTTCCATCAGTAGTATAACCTATCACTTCAGGTTTGTAATCACCTGTAAAATCAACTGCGAGTGGAGTTTTTTCAAAACCTATTCCTTGAGAATCTTCAAATGGAAAATTTTCAGCAACTGCACCTGAAAGGGTAATTGCGTATAATTTTTTATTAGCGACAAAAAGGATAAAATGATTACCGTTTAATTTTAATTCAGCAAGACTGAATGACGAAATGTTTTCTGAAGTCGAATAGATATTCGTTAATTTCTTACCTGCGATGTTGTATATATAAAAAGAATTACCTGAAAGAATAACTGCTTTATAATTTCCTTTTGATTCCTCATAAGCGGCTAAATCATTTATTTCATCAGTAAAAACAACACTATCTATGCTTGATGAAACAGAAAACAATTTATAATCTGTTACAGCAACAAATGATAAAGTGACGGTTGGAATTTGAGGAGATATCAATGCTAATTTTTTAATTTTCTGCGAAGTGATTTTGTTTTTAGTAAAAACAGTGAATGAATCAATATTAAAGCTGTTGTTATAAATTATACCATCAGTTCCTGCATATAAAAGATTTTGAGTACCATTCTGATTGATTATCGGAAAACTGATTTGTTGTTCTAAATTTTTTGAAAATAATTTGGATGAATTATTGTTGAAAACTAATCCATTTACCTGTGAAGAATTAGTACTGGAATTTTTTACACCAGCAATAAAACAATCGGAACCATAGTCAAAAACAACAGGTTTATAATCTGAAAAACTTGTGATTGAATCTATCAAATCTCCTTTTTCATTAAAGCGATAAAGATTGGTGTTAGAAGTAATAAAATACTGCACTTTATCATTTATTTTTGATGAAGTAAGAGAAGAGGTTGAAGATAAAAATTTGGTATTTTTTACAAATTGTGTTTTAACATCTCCATTACCAAAAGTGATATTGAAAGACATTGAATTTCCGAGAGCAGAAAAATTCGACATAGTAATTAAACTATTTGCGCCGGAATTTGTGCGTGTATCAGGTCGTGTATCAACTCCAAACCTGTTTTTATACAAGCGTGAGGTATTAGTTCCATACCAGAAATCCTCGTAGTCTCCTTCACCAACAACAACATCACCGAAAATGGTTGTATATTTTTCTCCTATATCCTGAATTCCATCAGCTTCTTCAACATCAATTCCACGGTTTTGTTTATCGTTATTAATTTCATTCAAACCAATTTTAGAATTAATAATTTTTTCATCAATGTGCCAGATTAAAATTCCATTACCCGGTAATGCCCAATCGAATTCATCAACATCAACTATAACACCTTCAAGAGAATCAATATTCCAGCTATAAAAACCAGTTGTATCTTTTGGAAAACGTTTAACATAAACTGAACCATCCTTCCAGATAGAAACATTACAACCCGGATTCGAGAAATCACCGTCTCTCTGCCTGTTTTCAACTAAATAATATTCCGATGAATTTATTACTGCTTTGATAATAGTAGTATCAAACTGCCCGGCTGTTATTCTTGATTTCATATTCAGGTTCAAATCGCCAGCAGATACTTCAACCGGCGATAATCCCCAGCCAAATTTATTGCTAAGAAAAAGTTTTTCCCAGGCAGAAGGTTCTGGAGGAAAGCATCCGTTATATGCAAAGATTGCCTGCCCATCCATCAAACCAAATCTACCAATTGCACTTAAACCTGTTTTCGTATCGAATAAGTCTGGCAGACCAAGAAATGAAGCAATGTTTGCAACAATCAAACCGTTGATTGTAACTTGAAATAAATACTTACTTCCAAATGATTCCAGTTCCCTATTCTCTGTCTGTGGAAGTATCATGCTGTTTGTAATCTTGAATGTTCCGTTACTAACTGGAATTCCAGTATAAGAATTCCCAAAATATTTTTGCATAGAATTTAAACCCAAATAAACTGATGGCAAATCTTTTTCGTTGCCAAGACTGCCGGGAAGAGAAACATCACGACCAACACCTGCATGAAAAATTGTGAACAATTCGTAATCACTAAAATTAAAACCCGGATTAGCTGAATCAACTTTTGTCCATACTTCTTTCATCAATTCACCCATTAGAGAAAAATCATCCGATTTTAATGGCGGAGAATAATTCTTCATTGTTTTTGAAACAGTAATAATCCCGGGAATAATATCATATTTTAATTGAAGTTTACCTAAAGAGATTTTTTTATAATAGTTTTTTGCAAATTCTAAATGTGCTGAAAAATAATCTTTATCGTGCGGAAGAGGATCTATTATTCCCGTTCCCCAGTCTTTTGAATAAATAGAATTAAGTTTTCCATTCCCAACTGTATTTGCATCTTTATCTTCCTGGAACTCAACAATGACTGCAAGTATTTTAATTGTGTCATTAGATTTTAGATTAATTATTCCATTCTTATCGGAGACATTCAGATTTGTTTTTAAAGTCTGAGGAAACAAATAAAAACTAATACAGATGATAAACAGAAAAAATATTTTCCTTTTCATAGCGGAAGTAATTCAGAAGTTAATGAGTAATAAATATAAACCAAAAAGAATCCGGGTTTTTATGAAGACCGGATTCTTCTTTAACAAAGGCAATTAAATACCTCTTGGCAAACCTTTTGTTTTTTCTGGAACAGAATCCCATCCAACAAGTAATGTAAAACGCAAAGTATTATTTAATGGATGATTTTCTCTTTCTTTAAATGCAGAAGTTGTGATATAACTGAAATCAAATCCGTACATATCATATCTTATACCTGCACCAAAAGTTAAGAATTTTCGATTTCCATAACCAGGATCTTCATAGAAATATCCGGCACGAATAGCAAAAAGAAAATCGCCCGGCTGTCCATACCAATATTCAAGTCCAAACGAAGAAACAATATCTCTCATTTCTTCACTAAATGGTCTATCACCCCAAGAAGTAAAAATAGCTTTATACCATTCATCAGTCTCTGAAAGTGTGTCAGTTGCAGTGTAAACAGTTTTTCTGCTTACTAAAAGTTTAGTAAAATCCATAGTGTATGTTAATGAATTAAATTCATCTTCAAAAATTCTGTACGCAAAGCCAAGTCTGAACTGTGTGGGAATTGGATCAGCCTGTGCTCTATCAATATAGAAAATTTTCGGTCCCATATTGCTCAAGTTCAAACCAATACTAAGTTGATTTCCAATATCTTCATCAAAAAAAGGAATAACCAGAGAAGATGGACGCCACATTGCACCAACATCAAAGCTAACTGTTGTAGCTTTTCCAGAACCCTGTTCCTGTCCTGTTGGTTGATCTGATAAACTTGAATGAATAAGCCTGAAATTAAAACCAAGTCCCCAGTCGCTGGAAAGTTTAGTAGCGTAACCTAAAGTAAGAGCAGCATCAAAAGAGCGAAATCTTCCTATCTCTTCTGGACCGGTTTCTGCAGTACGAATGAATTCACCATAATTCATATATGTGATACTTGCAGTAACACTTCCGTCCAACTCTGGCATGTAATAACGGTAAGTAAAATAGTCATAAAATAAATCAAGTTTAAATTGAGGTAACCAGTTACAGTGTGTAACACTTACTTCCTGCCCCGTTAAAAAAGCAATTCCGGCAGGATTCCAAAATATTGCAGAAGAATTATCAGCCAAACCTGCACCTGTCTCTCCAATTGCACCACCACGTGAATCGGGAGCGATCAGTAAAAATGGAACTGCGGCTTCTCCGCCTTGGGCAAAGGAAACCTGATTAAAACTTAACACAACTAAAAAAACACTAACGACACTTTTCATGAACTTCATTTAATGGATACTCCTAATAAAGATTAATATGACACATATCAGAATTATTTTATCAATAGAAAATATACAATTTATTTATTTGCCAAAATGGTATTATAAATCTCTTTATTATTTAATAACTGCCAGTTTTCCAAGAACAGTCTGTTTATTATTACCATTTATAGATTCAACAATCAGTTTATAAAAATATGTTCCGTTTGCAAGAAAATTATTGTCTTTATCTTTGCCGTCCCAGTCTATCTTAACAAACCGATCGTTATAAATATCTCTTTTTTCAATTTCGTTTACCAATCTTCCGGCAACAGTATAAATTTTAATTTTAACATTAATACCACCATCAAAATTATGCTGAAAAGTAAAAGTTGTTGCGGATGAAAAAGGATTGGGATAATTCATCACATAATCGACAATCAACCCGCTGCTAGAAACAATTTTAAAATCTGTATATGCAGAAGAAGGATTGTTAAAAACATCCCAGACTTTTACAGAAATTTTATGTTCGCCCGAAGATAGGTTATTTAATTTATAGCTAATTACTCCCGATTTTCCACCTGAGTTCAAATCGCCGGCAAAATAATTTGTAAAGTCAATCGGGTTATTAATATCATCATCTAAAATACCTTCCATTTTATGTCCAACACCAACGCCTGTAGTATTTAACCCAGTTTCATCTTTTAACTTTGCCAGCAATGTTGAATTTGGATTAACGAGGTAACTATTTTCATATTCAAGATTATCAAAAGAAAGCTCAATGGATGGTCCTTTTTTATCATCAACTAGTGTTGTGTCAGTTCCACCAACAATAACTTTATTTGAAAAGCCAAGACCATCATTCTGATTATTATAGAAAAAGAAAACTGCTTTTCCTCTTTTATTTTCATAAGAAATATCTTTTGGAACAATAAAATTTTCCGAAAAAATTCCGTTATTTACAGAAACTAAGCCTTTGAAGATGATACCACCTTGTAAAGTCATTGTGTAATTTGGACCAAACTCGGGTAAGGGCAATTCCCTTTGTGAATCATAGATTGTTAATATTCCCTGTCCTGAAAAACTATTCCACCAGGAATTATCTTTACGAACCGTTCCAGCAATTTTAACATTTGATAACGCTTTAATCTGAACATCATTCACTAATGAATTACCATTTATGGAATCAATTTTTGCAGAATAGTTCGGTACTTTTAATCTTATTGTTGGATCACCAAGTAGGTTGTACTTTAAATCATTTACCTGATAGAAATCTAATTTTGTAAGATATAAAGCCTTACCAACTGGAATCATTAATTCCATTGTATCTCTTGGTGCAGCAAGCAGTTGATCGTAGAAATAATTATTTAACAAAGCATTGTTTAATGAATACACTGGTCTGGTAGCACTGAAAGTTCCAATTGCACCGGAATTTGATTTCAGGATTAATTCTTCTGATGAGCTATAGTTATTAGCTCTGTCATAATATCCAAAATCACAAGTTGCGGCTGTGAGAAAAAAATAATTTTTATTATTCAATTGAGGAATGGTAGTACTTTGAACAAAAACTTGTTCGTGTGTCCATAAATCGGGAGCTCCGTGTCCAATAAAATTTAGTATAATTGTTCCATTGTTAATTGCATCAATAATTGCTTGATTTACTCCTGGTTTTCTCCTTCCCATTGAAGTCTGAACAGTTGGATAAGCTGCAAGGTAAATCTTTTGTTGATCGAATGATGCTGAGATATGGTTTTTACTTAAATCTTCTGACTGAGAAGTATGTTCAAACTCACCTCCCCAGCGGGATGTATAGCTGTCATCTGCAACAAGAGTAATTAAATTTTGCCAGAGTCCTTTTTCAGAGTTCAACTCATAATCAATGATTTTATCAACCGCATTTCTTGCCTGATCAACAGTCTGAACATTAATTCTGCCTATCGAAAGATCAACTATTAAATCATTTCCATCTACTGAGACAAAAAAATCATCTGTACAGTAAGAATAAATTTCATCTAAAGATTCTTCAGTCTCATAAGGAATTACAAAATTTTTATTGTTGTTTTCAATATTTTTATAATCATAATCTCCATCACCAAAAAGCAGAACATAAGCAGGCTTTATTTGCCAGTTGAAATATGCATATTTAATAAAATCACGTATTGCAGAAATGTCTCTCATACCACAAGAGAATTCATTAAATATTTGTTCTTCATCTACAACAATGGTTGAGATTGCAGGAACACTTTGACTTTCTTTATGACTCTTAAGTCTTTCAGCCTGGTCTTTGAAATTTTTATGAGTTATTATGATAAATTTATATCCGCCTGAGATTCCGTGTAAATTTTGATTTTTAACTTCAACAGGATTTTTTGGTGTCTTGTAATTTTCTCCTTCCATTACATAGTATTTAGAAGGTTTACCAAAAATCTCGCTTGATTGGAAATAATATTCTCCGCCGCTTTGCTTTGTAGGAGAAGTAATCAATTTCACATCGGAATAATTTGTAATATCCCAAACTTTTACATTACTTGAAGGAAGATTGGAAATTTGATATTCGAAAAGTCCATTCTGATTCTTAGAAAAAAATACAAACGGATTATTTTCGTATTGCAAGCTCCTTTGATAAGAAATTTCAAAATAATCAAGATATCCAATTGACGAAGAATTATAGGGAATAAAATTAAATTTTAGCAGACTTCTATTGTTTGGAATATTTCCTGAATACGAAATTGTCTGACTATCAGCAATGCCATAACTATAATCATTGGTTCCATATCCGGAAATGTAATGACTATTTACCTCAGTCCCATTTTCTTCTAATTTGAAAAATGCATTATCTGAAGAGGCATTAACAAATCTATAATGATAATAAACAGGAGTTGATGTAATTAAACCCTCAAGACTATTTGTATATACTCTGCTCTTTGTCGAAGAATTAAATTCATCTCCAAGAAATTGTCTGCCCGTACTTCCAACATTAATTTTATCTTCTTCCCAATGAACAAATGCTGGAGCAGATGAAACAACTACTGGATTAGAATTATTTACTCCTTGTCTATCCTGGATTCGTTTTCCCAAGGTTCCACCCGAAGTTATCCAGTAATAATTTTCTTTTGAATAGTAAGAACGATTTCTTTTAAACTTATTATTTATTGTATCGAACGACCAGAAATTCACTCCTCTTCCATACAGAATTATATAATCAGCATCATCAAATTTTCCATCACTTTCACCTGCAATGTAAATTGCATTTTCTAAAAGATCCTGAACACGGGGTAAACTATTTATTTCAGGAACCATAGTACCACCATTATTATAAATTTTTATCGTTCGCGGATCAACTGTCGATGGATCAATTCCATAACTTGACAACATTGCTTTAGTAATTTTATAGAATCCTTCTTCAGGAGCTTCAAATCTGTACCATTTGCCAGTTGAAAGTACGCTATTTGTTACAGTTGTTTTACCAAGCTCTTTTTGCTGCGCAATCCATTTTTTGGCAGTGTTATAGTTTATTACAGTTCCAATAAGAAATTCATCGCCAACTATGTTATTTATTACTTGCGATTCAGCAAAATCTATTCTGACAATTATTTTATTATAAAACCGAATCTTTTTATTAACAGGGTCAAAATGAACAGGAGCAACTTTTATTGTTTGAATTTTGAGTCCGCGCGAAATTCCATAATCACCAAATTCAACTATATCTTCAGTTTTAAATTGGTTATATGCGGAACTTTCTGCATAAAGAAATTCAGATTGTCCCTCCACTCTAATTGTTTTAGGAATCGGAACTATACGTCCATCAAACTCGGAATAAGAATAAGATAAGACTTTAATAGAATTTCCAGTTTCAGCCGGCACACCAATGTTAATCCATCGCTTTTGTATAGATGGAAGACCTTCCATCAGGTTATCATATTTACCAAGATAAAAATTGACTTTCCTGTATTCAAAACCATTTATTGTAATAAAAGAAGTGTCTGTTAGAATAGGATTAAATTCAAAGGTAAGACTTTTTTCGTTTGAAGAAATTATTTTAATATCTTTCTGTGAAAAGACATTAATAAAACAAAAAAAGAGAATCAAATAAGAGATTTTGCTTTTCATAATTCTACTAAATATTAATTGCTACAGAGCAGCAAATAAAAATTTATTCTTACTTCCTTGATAAATAATGATGTAGCAAATATCTCTAAAAAAAATTCTCCATTTGTTGGATGAAAAATAGCTAAGTAAATAGAAGAATGTCAAGTCAATTGTCAGATTTTTTTACATTCCCAGAAAAGTCTTATTCTTCTTCATCGCATCAATACAAAATTGTATATGTTCCTCCAGTTTAATTTCAAGAATCTCTGCCCCTGCTTTTATGTCTTCTCTGCTAACTTGTCTTGCAAAAGCTTTGTCTTTCATTTTTTTTATAACACTTTTTACTTCAACTTCATCGATGGTTTTCGATGGACGAACATAAACCACAGCAGTTATGAACCCGGCAAGTTCATCACAGGCAAAAAGTACTTTTTGTAGGAGGGTTTCTCTTTTTATTCCTGAATAATCTGCGTGCGATAGAATTGCGTAAATAAAATTATCTTCAAAACCTTTTTCTTTAAGGATTTTTGCTCCTTCAAACGGATGCTGTTCTGCAGAGGGAAACATTTCATAATCAAAATCGTGCAGCAGAGCTACATTGCCAAAATACTCAACATCTTCATTATACTTTTCTGCATAAGCACGAACACATGTCTCTACTGCAAAGGCATGCTTCAATAAACTTTCTGATTTAGTATATTCTTGTAATAACGATAAACAATATTCGCGGTTTCTTTCGACACTCATCATTCTTTTCCTTTCCTATTTCTTTGAAGAAGGACAATAGGAAGCTATTATACATTCCATACATTTTGGTTTTCGTGCAACACAAATCTTCCTTCCGTGACTCATTAACAAATGTCCGCAAATAATCCAGTCCTCTTGCGGCAGAAGGTCTTTTAATTTCATTTCTATTTTTTCTGGATCATCGTTCTCAATAAATCCAAGGAGATTAGATAATCTCTTTACATGGGTATCAACAGCAATAGCAGGAATGCCAAATGCATTTCCTGCCACTACCGAAGCGGTCTTTCTGCCTACACCCGGTAATTGCGTTAACTGTTCAATTTCTTTTGGAACTTCACCATTGTATTTATCAACTAAAACCGTACAGCATGCCTTTATGCTTTTTGCTTTTTGTTTATAAAAGCCAGTGGAGAAAATATTTTTTTTAAGTTCTTCAGATGAAGTATTGATGAAATCAATAGGAGATTTATACTTCTTGAATAATGATTTTGTAACTTGATTCACTCTTTCATCAGTACATTGTGCCGAAAGAATGGTAGAAATAAGAAGCTGAAACGGATTATTAAACTCAAGTGCTATTTTTGCTTCGGGATATTCTTCTTTAAGAATGGAAATTATTTTTTCTGCCCGTTTACTATCAGTCTTACTTTGCATCTTTATTGAACTTCTTATCATTTATCATTAATCTTTCAACAGGAGAGTTGGAAATAATATGGTTTTGAATTATCTCTTCAACATCATCAACTGTTACTCCGCCGTACCATATTTGTTCAGGATAGACAACAACTGTAACGCCGTGTTCACAAGCATCAAGGCAGCCTGAGGTATTGGCACGCACAGTTGCATTAAGATTCAGCTCTTTTAATCTTACTTTGAATTTTTCTTTTACTTCTGATGCACCCTTGAGCTTACAGCAACCGCGAGGATGATTGGCTTCTCTTTCGTTTTCACAGATGAAAATATGTCTGTCGTATCTTTTCATAAACCAGATTATTTATTAAATGATGTTATTAATATTATACTTTCCTTCAAGAGGAGTGAGAATTATTTGGGAGTTAGTAGCGCGTGCGGGATTCGAACCCGCGATCTCTGCCTTGAGAGGGCAATGTCCTAAGCCACTAGACGAACGCGCCTATAAATTTATTATTGCTTATGCAAAAATAGAATTTATTTTCAATTCTGCATAAATCCTTTTGGCAGTGTCCTCAGATTCTGTCCAAATTTTAATTGCTCTTCCATTCTGCATGACCACACCAGCTTTCCTTCCCATACGGTAATATCAGGACAACCATCACACATACTTTGCCTGCCATCTTCAAGAAAGTCGACCGGTTGTATTATCATTACAGATTGATAATGCAATATCTTAAACCAGTTGAGAGGATTAACCAAAAACTTTTTTGCAACCTTTCTTAATGGTTTATCGAGCAGACTGAATAAGAGCATCGACTTTCCTTTCCGCGTCATCTTGGGTGATGAGTATGCAAGGTATCTATCGAATAAAATATGATGACCAGCCTGGACAATTTCCATTGCTTTCTTTCCCATATAGCCGTATATCTTTCCTCTTACTCCAAGTCTTCCTGTTAGTAACCATTTGAAAGAGTCTACTTTTTCAGAACCATTTAAGTAGGCACAAGGTTCAAAATCGGGATATTTTGTTCTGATAAGTTCCACTATTTCCGGTGCTTGTATATCTGTACGGGTGGTTTCATCTTCATTATATACAAGTTGACTCATATCAATCTTTTGAGAGCCAAGATAGAAATCTACACGGTTGTTGTTAACCGCACGATAAAGAATGAACACCATAACCTGAACAAGATCAATATGTTGTTCCGCCCATTTCACAAGCTGGGGAACGTATTGCATTGTGTCTTCATAAACGGTTGAGTTGAATGCACATGAAATATTTCCTTCGTCGGCAAGCATTTTAGCATAGTGAAGACGAAGTTCATTCAGTTCTACTTCGTTTTTGTTTTTCCAACCGGGTCTTCCCTGTTTGCTATCGATGTGAAATGTAAATCCATAAACACCTGCTTGCTTTAATTCGTGCAGCAGCTCTTTAGTAAGAGCCAATCCGTTTGTATTTATTATTGGTTTAAGGTTTCGTTTTTTTACTTCGCGGACAATTTCAATTATTTCTGGATGTAGTAAAGGGTCGCCGCCGGCAATAGATACTCCATCACATTTGCGAAGACGCTGAAATATATCCAGTTCTTCCTTTATTGTTTGAAGAGACTTATGACTATTGTTTTCATTCTTTCTGTAACAACCATCGCAATGGAGATTACATTTTGCAGTCGGTTCCAGCCAATTAATTGAATTATCAGCAAGGTTCCATGGAAGTCTGTAATAGTTTAAATGATTTAACGTTAACATTATTTGGGCACCTCGTTAAATAAAGATGCTGCCCTGCCAGGGTTCGAACCTGGAGACTTCTGATCCAGAGTCAGACGTGTTGCCAGTTACACCACAGGGCAAAATTTCATTAGCAAAAATATCAAAATAATTTGTTCATACAACATATTAGTATTTCTCTTTTTGTTTTTGTTTTTTATTACACTAAATTTCATCCGCTGTTAATGTTCTGTTTGTTGTTTTAATTTTTAGGAGATAAAGTTATGCAAGTAGATGGTGCATTTGAAAAAGCAAAAAAATATATTATTACTCATACACGGCAAGCTGGCTCGGCACACAAAGGCGGTCCGTGCATTACACTTTCAAGAGAAACCGGTTCAGGTGCTGACAGAGTAAGCGATGAACTGATAAAATTTTTCCTTTCTTATAACCGTGAGTTTACTCTTTTCGATAAAAACCTTATTGATAAAATACTGCAAGACCATGACCTTCCCGAAAAGCTTAAACAATATCTTGAAGAAGATAAATACTCTGCGGTAAAGTCTTTGATGAATGAAGTGCTGGGCATTCATCCTCCAACTGAAGTTCTGCTGCGAAAAATTTCGGAGACAATCATTCATCTTGCTGAAATGGGAAATGTAATTATTGTAGGACGCGGTGCGAACATCATCACTGCAAAAATGGAAAACTCTTTTCACGTAAGATTAATTGCCCCGCTTGAGATGAGAATAAAAAATATGATGACTTACTACCACATGGATATTAAGCAGGCAACGGAATTCGTAAAAAAGGAAGATGAAAAAAGGCGGAAGTATATTCATACGCATTTTTACAAAGAGATTTCTGACCCAACATTATATCATCTTACCATAAATGCACAGTCGTTATCCAACGAAGAAATAGCGGCAATAATAGGCAAAGCAGTTGTAATAAAATTTCCGAAAATGTTTGCACAGTAATGAAATAAAAAATTGCGGGCATCTGATACAAAATGCCCGCACGTTATAACATTTTTTCCTACAATAAGCTAAATGAAAAAACTCTTAAAGTAATTATTGGGCAACTAAATTATATTAATACTTTTCTTTCATAAAGCCCCACTCCCGCAAAACGGCTTGATAAGAATCGGGATAGTTTCCTTTCAGTACAAGAATTAGCGAGTTAAGAACTTTCTTTATTCCATTCTTGCTTAAATTCTTTTCGCTTACTTTGGATGATACGGTTGAATCATTACTATCTGCTTGCAGCATAAGTGCCGGGTATTGATTGTTGATTGGATTCCAGTACTGCAGACCGAAAGGCTTGTTTCCAAAACCATCTTCTGTTATGGCTGTAATTATTCTTGGTAATGCTTCTTTACGAATATCCCTGTCCTTAGGGAGCAGCCATTTATCTTTTACCTTTACTATTCCGTAATTAGCATAATGAGATGATGAATCTTCAAGACCATATTTATCGTTAAGATATACCTTGATGTATTTTATTCCCTCATCAATCTGTTCGTCCAGTTTTTCAAGTTGATTTGTTATAACCGGACGCCTGCTTGCCACGTCTATTTTTGATAATAATGAATTCTCATAACTGTTTACTAATGCCATAAAGGAATTAGAATCAATATATGCAAGAGTTATGGAATGGTTATTATCCCACGCAGCAGATACAGCCTTTGCTACTCTCAGAAAGTCAAGGTCTGAACGTGGAATGTTTGAAAGTGCCGAGCCATCATTTTCTTTTGGCTCATTGGGGTTTGAACCGGGGTTCTGTTCTTCGGACATGTTGTTCTCCTATGTTTAGTGAAAAATAATTTATGAATTAATTATTAAGGAAAAATCTATTTGTATCTTTCTATTAAATAATCTACATATATTTCTTCGTCACCGCACCTGCCCTTATTGTCAGTTGACAAGCCTTATTCCGTTCCGCACCTGCCCTTGTCATCACTTGAC
>CAZHVS010000030.1:0-20313 GCA_964536015.1 uncultured Ignavibacteriaceae bacterium | reverse complement strand
AAGTGACGAAAGTGACACAGTATTTACGATAGCTAATTTGAAGCTAACGAGTCCGAATGGAGGAGAGAACTGGCAGGCAGGAACAGTAAAGACAATTACGTGGCAAAACAGCAGTGATATATTGAATGTAAGACTACAGTACACAACTAATAATGGTGTAACATGGATCAATATTAAAGATACAACAGCAATTACTACAAACTATGACTGGATAATTCCACCTGGAATTGCTTCAGTCAATTCGAAAGTTAAAATCTTTAATATTGCTGATTCTACAGTATCTGATATAAGTGATAGTGTTTTTACTATAAGCAATTTAAAGGTACTGACACCAAATGGAAATGAAAGATGGCAAGCAGGAACTACAAAAATTATAAGCTGGCAAAACAGTTCAAATATAACAAAAGTTCGTATTCAATATTCAGTTGATAATGGATTAAATTATCTTCCTATTGCCGATACTTTAGCCACACCATCTCAGTTTAATTGGAATATTCCATCAACTATCTCTCCTTCAGTAATTGCAAAAATAAGGGTTGTTGATTTTTACAATGCAACAATTTATGATGAAAGCGACAGTGCTTTTACGTTAACGAATCTTAAATTAACATCACCAAATGGCGGAGAGAATTGGCAAGCTGGAACATCAAAGCAGATTACATGGCAAACAAGTCCTGATATTCAAAAAGTAAAAATTTATTATTCTTTGAACAATGGTGCATCTTATTTATTAATTGCAGATACGGTGAATGCATTACTTGGTGGTTATATGTGGAATATTCCTTCTGGAATTTCTTCATCGATTGCTAAAGTAAAAATCAATTCTGTCTCAGATTCTACAATAAGTGATGTAAGTGATTCTCTGTTTAAAATTACAAATCTGACTGTTACATCACCAAATGGAGGACAATACTGGCAAGCTGGTACAACAAAACAAATTACATGGCAAAATAGTAATGATATAATAAATATTAGAATACAATATTCTTCCGATAATGGTGTAAATTGGAATCAGATCAAAGACACAATTGCAGCTCCAAAGTTCTATAACTGGACAATTCCTTCTGGTATGTCACCATCAACAATTTCGAAAATTAAGATCACAGATATAAATGACCTTAGTATTTTTGATGAAAGTGATTCAACATTTACGATTAGTGGTTTAAAAGTCATTTCCCCAAACGGTGGTGAAATATGGCAAGCTGGTTCTATCAGACAAATAAACTGGCAAAGCAGTGTTGATATTGATAGCGTTAAAATTCAATATTCAACAAACAGTGGTACTTCCTGGGTACAAATTACTGATACAATAGCAACTGGAGGACTATATAATTGGCATATTCCTTCAACAGTTGTAACAACAAACGCCAAAATAAAAATTCTGAAATTGAAAGATCAATCAATTCTGGATATTAGTGATAGTACATTCACAATTAGTAATCTTAAACTGACTCAACCAAATGGTGGACAGGTTTGGCAATCTGGTTCAACGAAACAAATCATCTGGCAATGCAGTGGAGATATCCAGAATGTAAGAATTCAGTATACTACAGATAATGGCGCAACTTGGAATCCGATAAAAGATACTTTAGCTGCACCAAAAACTTATAATTGGAAAATTCCAAATGATATATCATCCTTATCTGCAAAAATTAAAATTTTGAATGTTGCCGATACTTCAAATTATGATGAAAGCGATAACGTATTCATTATCAGTTTATTAAAAGTTACTTCACCTAACGGTGGAGAAACTTGGAAGAATGGAAGCACACAACAGATTACATGGACCAATAGTTCAGATGTTCAAAATGTAAGAATAAAATATTCAACAAATAATGGTTCAGTATGGATTAATATAAAGGATACAATTGCTGCGGCGGGATTTTATAACTGGACAATTCCGCAATCGATTCTTTCTACAACAATGAAAATTAAAATTTATAATCTTCCTGATACAACAATTTATGATGTTAGTGATTCTTCCTTTATTATTTCAGGAATACCGAGAATTACAATTTCTCAGAAATACCAGTCAGGAACTATTAAGTTTAATTTTGATGCAAGTACTCCTGGTGAAATTTTAAGTCTTGTTAAACTCGAATACCAGTTACCAAACAATGCTTTTGCTGATGGTACTTCATATCTTGACAAAGCTTATACTAATCTTATCAGTCCGCGAGTAGATTCAATTAAATGGAAATCTCAAGTGCCGTTAAGCGAATTCGAAGGAAGAATTAAATTCAAATTTACATTTACTTCCAGCTATCTTGTTGAATATTTAATTGATGTTGATACAGTTGGAATTGATAATAAAGCACCGACTATTGACTCAACTAAATTTGTACTTTTGCAGAATCCCTATAGTTATGGCTGGGATAAATTAAAACTGAGCTGGCCTAAGGCGACTGATTCAAGTGGATATGTAAAATATAGTATTGCTGTTTCTAATACTGGTGATTTTTCAACTTCAACAGTATATTCAACGCTTCTTGATACGTTCATGATTTCTGACTTATATAATTCGAAACAATATTATATAAAATTTGCAGTGACTGACAAATTTGGAAATTCTCAATACTTTGTATATCCTTTGAAAACTTTAGCAGTTGGTGATATCAATAATGATAAAAAAATAAATTCGATTGATCTTGCTGCATTTATACTTGCATGGACAGTAAAAGATTCTTTACTTGGGGCGGATTATTATCCCTTTGTGGATACAATTCCTACAATACGAGTAGTAGGAAATCAAAATCTTGAACTTGAAGACCTTGTAGTTTTCGTTAAGCAATGGAACTGGTATCAAACTTATGGTAACCTACCTAAACTGGCTGATTATTCTTCATTCTTTACAAATGATGTTGAGAGACATTTAATTAAATTCAAGCAAGGAGAAAACAAATTGAATTTACCAATTAACCTTAATCCAGAATTGAATATAATTGCTCTCTCAAGCGAAATCTATTACAACAATAAAAGATTTGATTTTGATTCTTTAAATGTTATAAAAGAAAATCTTCCATCATCTACAATTTGTCTTTCGCATCAGGATAGTTCAGATGGAAGAATCAATATTGATCTTGGCGATTTATCAGGTAAATTGGAAAATGATTATATAATTAATGCTTCAATAAATTGCTTGTTCGATAAAAAGAATTCAAAAGATTCATTGTTAGTTATCTATAGAGGTTATGACAAATCTTTAAATGAAATTTATAGTAAGAAAGTAGTTTATACGTTACAGGAAGTCCCTGCTACTTTTGCACTTTACCAGAATTATCCTAATCCGTTCAATCCAACTACAACAATAGAATATGATTTACCTAATAGATTGCACGTGAATTTATCTGTGTATGATATTCTGGGACAGCAGGTCGTAACCCTAATCAATAGCGAGCAAGATGAGGGTTATTACAAAATTTCCTTCAATGCATCTGCAAAAGGTCTTGCCAGCGGTGTTTACTTGTACCGTATAAAAGCTGGGGACTATGTTGTTACTAAAAAGATGATGTTATTAAAGTAAAGGAGTTTGAAAATGAAATTAAAAATAAATCAAAGAGACTTTACTAATATATATATGATGATTGTTATTGCGGCATCAGTTCTAATTTTTAATTCTTGCAGAAATTCAGAATTAGCTGAAAGCCCTCCGGCATTTTTAGAAATTACTGATGGGCCAAGCGATAATTCCACTTTAACAAAAAGTACCGTTACTTTTGCATGGAAAGGAGCAAATTCAAATTATAAATTCCGTTATCGCTTACTTTCAATCGGCTCTGATAATTTACCTTCTACTTATCAGGATTGGTCAAATTATGCTGATGTGCTTAAAACTACTTTTTATGATCTTGATGAAGGGAAGTTTAAATTTGAAGTTCAGGGTAAAAGCAAAAATGTTGAATCAAGTGTTGTCTCACGTTCCTTTACAGTTGATGTTGTCCAACCACCATCAATTCTGTTTTTTAAGACTAAAACGACAATTAAATATCAAACAGTTGGTTCAGTTGGTTTGTGGATGGAGGGGATTGATAGTTTGCAGAGTTTTAACATTGTTATCTTTTTCGATAAAAGCAGATTAAATTTAATTGATGTATCAACAGGGCAATATGTTCTGCAAAAGAAATTCAACCAGATTATTTTACCAGATTTTACAAGATCGGAGGTAAGGAACGAAGTAAATAATAGTGGAAAGCTTGAAATTAATTCGGCAATGCTTATGAATTTGCAAACCTATCCTTCCCGTTCGATAAGCGGTTCAGGAATTTTGTTGGATATTTCATTTAAAGGAATTGCAATGGGGCAGAGTACTTTGCAAATAACTACTCTTACTTTAAAAGATGAAAGAGATAGAAGTATTGTTCTAAAATCAGTTAAAAATGGAACTGTTATCGTTGAATAATCTATGTTATTATTTTTTTATGAGGCACTCAAATATCGAGTGCCTTTTTTGTATTATTAATTACTGCATATTGAAAAAAGTTTATTCATATATTTGCTTCGCAAATTTCTCATTAAAGGAAAATAAATGACAAGATTATATAGATATTTCATATTATTCGTTTTCTTTTTACCGGTGTCATCTTTTTCACAACAGGATTCAATTGAGGTCTATTTAATTGATTCGTTTATTCCACCGGATAATCCAGGCAAATTTTTTCTTTCATTTTATACGAGTGAAGAATGTAAATCGACTTTGATAATTCAAAACAAAATTGAAATTCCAGTCTCAAAAGAATTAGCAGAAAATCATCATATTGATATAGACCTTCTACCTTATAAAATAAAAGAAACTAAAATTTCATTTACAATTTTAGTTGAAGATGCTGAAGGGAAGAAAAATCTGAGTGAAGAGTATGAAGTTGATGTCCCCTCTTTAGTAGCAATGGATACAACAAAAAACTATTTTATGAGCTGTCTGATGGGAGGAATTGTATTTCTTGTCCCGTCAGTATCATATATTCCTATAGATGGTAAATCATTTTGGGCCATTAATAAAGAAATTCCCTTTCTATCTTTTTTTGGTGGTGGTTATAATTACCCGATTGGTCATTTTTCTCTTGAATATTCACATATTTACAAAGGAGAAAAAAATAAGAACATTTTCAGGTTCGGTTATAAGCATATTTACGAAATTCCTGTTTTCGAATACATTTCAGCAGGGGTTAACGGTTTTACCAATTTCAAAGGATTTAATGGAATTAGTCCGGAAATTTCTCTTGGACTTTTTAAATTATATAATGTATTTACTGTTTACAGCAGGTACAGATTTAACTTTAAACCGGGTGAAAAAATCAGTGAATATTCTGAATATTCATTGGGGCTTTATGCTTCTTTTTTCACTATCCATTTTTAATTCAAAAAACCATTTTAAGTTTACATCTGTTTCTTATTTTTGGTAGTAGTTAATAAAAAAAATAAAAATGATTTTCTTAAAAATATGAAGGTTAATACATGCCTGAGGTAATGACTGTAAACCAGATTACATCAAGTATAAAAAATATTTTGGAAGAATCTTTTGGTGATATTTCTGTAATTGGAGAACTATCTAATTTTAAAGCCCATTTCTCAGGACACTGGTATTTTACATTAAAAGACACTGAAGCACAAATTTCTGCAACAATGTGGAAAGGTTTGAATAACTACGTTTTTTTTACACCTCAGGACGGAATGCGAGTGATAGTTAATGGCAGAATTACTGTTTATCCTCCACGAGGTAATTACCAGATAGACGTTAGAGCAATGAAACCCGCTGGCATTGGAGATTTACAATTAGCTTTTGAAAAATTGAAAAAAAAACTTTTTAATGAAGGTTTATTTGATGAACAAAATAAAAAACCATTGCCTGATTTTCCTGTAAAAATTGGAGTAGTAACTTCCATCGATGGTGCTGCATTAAAAGATATGATTTCAGTCGCTAAGAGACGTTTTCCAGCAGCAGAAATTGTAATATCCAGTTGTGCGGTTCAAGGGAAAGAGGCAGTGGGAAGTATTATTAAATCAATACAGTTTCTAAATAAAATTAAAGATATTGATTTAATAATTATAGCTCGTGGAGGAGGCTCAATTGAAGACTTATGGTCTTTCAATGAAGAAGATATTGCAAGAGCAATCTTCGCTTCAAAGATCCCGATAATTACAGGGATAGGACATGAAGTCGATTTTACAATCGCTGATTTTGTCGCTGATTTACGTGCTGCCACTCCTACTGCAGCTATGGAACTAGCGTTACCAGATAGGAAACAAATTTATAAGTCGTTGATTAGTTTTAATAAGAATGCTTTAGATCAAATTCTTAATTTTATTGATCAACAAAAATCTAAGATAAATAATTTTACCAATTTAATTTCAGCTAATCGTTTATTAAGCAAAGTCAGGATTTATATGCAATTAGTTGATAGCCTAATTTCTAAAATGCAAAATGGTATAAATTATAAATATTTAAAAGTTTTTGATAAAATCAAAATCCTTACAACAATTATTCAATCAAACAGTATTGATAAAACATTAAAAAAAGGTTTTGTTATAGTTAAACAACAGGATAAATTTGTACAAAGTGCTAACAAATTTATTATTAATAATTCACATACACTGTTATTTTACGATGGTGAAATTAAAATAGAGAATAAAAATGAAAAAAAAATCTAACTTAACAGGATTTAAAGAAGATTTAAAAAGGTTGGAAGAAATAGCCGGACTTCTTGATAGAGATGAATTAGATCTCGAAAAAGCAATTCAACTTTATGAAGAAGGCGTAGTAACTTCAAAAAAGTGTTTAGAAATTTTAAAAGAAGCCGAACTTAAGATAACCAACTTAAATAATGAATTTAACTTAATTGAAACTGAATCTGGTGAAAATATTTTTAAAGAAGATGAATAACTTATGACAATAGATTGGAATCAATACCCTGTTTTAAAAAAAGTAAATTACCCCAAAGATTTTAGAAATTTTGATTTGAATGAACTAAAATTACTCTGTGCTGATATTAGGAAATATATGATTGATATTATTTCTGAAATTGGAGGGCATTTTGGTGGTGGACTTGGAACGACCGAATTAACTGTTGCATTGCACAAAGTTTTTAATACTCCTTTCGATTTATTAGTCTGGGACACTGGGCACCAGGCATATCCACATAAAATTCTTACTGGTAGAAAAGAACTTCTTCCCGGAATCCGGCAGCTTGGTGGTATTTCTGGATTTTTAAAAAGAAACGAAAGTGTATATGATGCTTTTGGAGCTGGCCACGCTTCAACTTCAATCTCTGCAGCATTAGGAATGGCTGCGGCTCAAAAATATACAAATGAAAACAGGAAAGTCATTGCTATTATTGGTGATGGTGCAATGACTGGTGGAATGGCTTATGAAGCAATGAATAATACTGGAATTCAGAAAGCAAATCTCACAGTCGTATTTAATGATAATCAAATGTCAATTGCTCCAAACGTTTGGCAGTTTTCTAATTACTTTTCGGAATTGATTGCTCGTCCTGAATATAACAGGTTGAAAGGATATATTTGGGATTTAACAGGAAAGAGTGGACAATTTGGAGATCGATTAAGACGAGTCGCAGGGCATCTTGATAGAGGAATGAAAGCAATAGTAACACCTGGTATTTTATTCGAAGCCTTGGGTTTTAGATATTTTGGACCTATTAATGGACATAATCTTCATCAATTAATAAAAATATTTAACTATACTAAAAATCTTTCCGGACCATTATTAATACATATTCTGACAGAAAAAGGTAAAGGTTATAAACCTGCAGAAGGAGATGTCCAGAAACTGCATGGCGTTACTCCATTTGACAAAGTAACTGGTAAAGCATTTAAAAAAGATGGTGCTCCACCAGCATATACATCAATTTTTGGAAATGCTTTAACTTCAATTGTTGAGAAAAATAAAAATGTTGTTGGAATAACAGCTGCAATGCCTGATGGAACAGGTTTAAATATTCTAAAAGAAAAATTTCCTCAGAATTATTTTGACGTTGGTATTGCAGAAGAACACGCTGTTACTTTTGCTGGTGGACTTGCGACACAAGGAATTATACCTGTGGTTGCAATATATTCAACATTTTTGCAAAGAGCTTTTGACCATATTATACATGATATTGCTTTACAAAATTTGCACGTAGTATTTGTTCTGGATAGAGCTGGACTTGTTGGTGCTGATGGTCCAACTCATCATGGAACTTTTGACTTGAGTTATCTAAGATTGATTCCATCAATGGTTATAATGGCTCCTAAAGATGAAGCTGAATTGAGGAATATGCTTTACACTGCAGTAATGTACAAACAAGGTCCTGTTGCTATTAGATATCCAAGAGGTTCTGCATTAGGTGTTGAATTGAAAGAAGAATTTGAATTAATTCCTATTGGAAAAGCTGAAAAAGTTAAAGAAGGAAAAGATGTTGCAATTTTGGCAGTTGGAAATATGGTTCAGTATGCGAATAAGGCTATTTCAAGTTTAAATGAAATTAATATCGATGCTGAAATTATTAATGTAAGATTCATTAAACCACTTGATATTGATATCCTTAACGAAATCTGCTCAAAATTTAAAAAGATTATTACAATTGAAGAGAATACAATTATAGGCGGTTTTGGAAGTGCCGTTCTTGAATATATGGCTGATAAAAATTATAAAAATGATGTTTTGAGAATTGCTATTCCCGATAAATTTATTGATCACGGAACTCAATCTGAATTACATTCTATTCTGAAAATGGATACGGATGGTATAATTAATCAGATTAAAGAATTTGTGAAATCTTGAATTGAAATCGGTAAGCCGTGGAAGACAAAATTAAAATTGCAATAGTTGGACTTGGAAAAAACAATCAGGCAATTATTCTTCCCCATCTGAAGAAAATCAATAATGTCTCTGTTCAGGCAATTGCCGATATCAATGAAGAAAAATTAAAAACAGTTTCAAAGAAATTTAATATTGATTCTTTTTTTTCTGATTATAGAACTTTGTTATCTTCAATTAAAATTGATGCAGCTATAATATCTACTCCTTCACTTACACATAAAGAAATTGTTTCCTATCTCATCGAAAATAACATCCCACAATTTATTACAAAACCTATCTTTATGGATTTGAAAGACGCGATTCTTATTAAAAAATCCGGTATTGCCAAAAAATCAATTATAATGATTGATGTGAATCTTCGATTTCGACAGGATGTGATGCTTCTGAAGAGTATTATTCTTTCCGGAAGTCTTGGAAGAATTTATTTGATAAAATGCACCTGGTTAAAAAAAACTGATTTAATTATTGATGAAACAAAACCATCAAATATTGAAAACGGAGTAATTTATAATTTGAGTACTAAATTATTAGATCTTATTTTGTGGTTACTTGATTTTCCGGTTATTAAATCAGTTACTACTCATAATTTCAATTTAAACATTAGAAAGAATGAAGATGTATCGATAAGTTTTTTAAGAACTGAAATATCTTCAATATTAATTGAAACTAAATTTGTATCCGATAGTAAAAACGAAGAATTTAATTTTGAAATTTATGGAACACAAGGGAAGGCAACATTAAATCCACTAAGAGTTTATCATCAATCTGGGAATAATAAAATTGATTATTCAGGTTTCGCTAAAAGTAGTCAGGAAAAAATGAACAGCAAGTCTTATCAGAATCAGTTAAAACATTTTTTTAGAATTGTGAAAAAGGGTAAAAATGATTTATCTACATTCGAAGAAAACATTGAAGAGTTAAAAATAATTCGAGCTATGTACGAATCTGCTGAATTGAAAAGAGAGATTATATTATGAAGACAAAAATATTACTCGTCGACGATGAAAAAGATATTGTTGAATTTTTAAAGTACAATCTGGAAAAAGAAAATTTCGAAGTTTATTCGGCTTATGACGGTGAAGACGCATTAAAAAAATTGTCTGAAAATCCCGATTTAATTATTCTCGATATAATGATGCCAAAATTAAATGGCTTTGAAGTATGCAAAAAAATAAGAAATAATAAAGAGTATGAAGATATTCCTGTTATATTTTTAACTGCAAAATCATCTGAAGTTGATGAAGTACTTGGTTTGGAAATTGGTGGAAGTGATTATATTCAGAAACCGATTTCTCCCCAAAAATTAGTAGCTAGGGTTAAGTCAAATTTGCGAAACAAACTATTTACAAAAACTTCGAAAAAAGAAAATCAAATTTTAGAAATAGGTCCTTTAACAATTAACCGGGAAAAATATATTGTTAAACTGAATAAACAAGAAATAGTGTTCCCAAGAAAAGAATTTGAATTACTTGCTTTTCTTGCCGGTAATCCTGGAAAAGTTTTCAGCAGGGAAGCGTTATTAAAAAATATTTGGGGTTCTGATGTGTATGTAGTTGAAAGAACAGTTGATGTCCATATTAGAAAGATTAGAGAAAAATTAGAAAAATCTGAAGATTTAATTGAAACGATTAAAGGTGTTGGTTACAGGTTTAAAGATTTTTAAGTATTTCAAATCAGTTTTTGCCCTCTTTTATGATTTAAAAGAGATTCTATTCTTTTATTCAATCCTGATTATAGTATTATTTTTACTATTCGGTAATTCGCACCATTTTTTCTTATCTGTAATTGTTTCTGCAATTGTCCTTTTTATTTCATTGTTGATAATTTATCACAAGAAAAAGAAAGACAATGATGAAATAAAAAAAGTTATTCGTAACATTTATTTAAAGAGATTAAATACAGACGAAGATATAATTCTTCCCGCTCATTTATCTGATGTTGAAGCTGAAATGAAAAATTTATTCTTACGAAATAATGATGACATTGAATACTTGAAAAAACTTGAAAGAATTCGTACTGAATTTCTTGGGAACGTATCTCACGAATTAAGAACTCCAATTTTTGCAATACAGGGATTTATAGAAACACTTCTTACAGGTGCAATAGATGACCCTAAAGTAAATAAATCTTTTCTCGAAAAAGCGAATACTCATACAAAAAATTTAAACAATCTTTTAAATGATTTAATAGATATTTCTATGATTGAAAGTGGAGAAATGAGATTAAGTTTTAGATATATCAGGATAAAAGAATTTCTTTCTTCAATTGTAAATGAATTTGTGCCGCTTGCTCAATCTAAAGGACTTGAATTAAAATTATCAAATATTCCGGATAACCTTGAATTATATTTTGACAGAAATAGAATGAAACAAGTTTTAAATAACCTGATCCAAAATGCCATTAAATATACAGATAATGGGAAAGTGGAAATAATCGTTGAAGAGACTGATAGATTTGGAATTATTACAGTAAAAGATACAGGCATAGGTATTGAAGAAGAAAGCATTCCAAGAATTTTTGAAAGATTTTATCGAATCGATAAAGCCCGTTCTCGTGAGGTTGGTGGAACCGGACTTGGTTTAGCAATTGTAAAACACATTGTCGAAGCTCATGGTTCTAAAGTGGAAGTTATTAGCCAACCGGGTATTGGCTCTTCATTTGGATTTAAACTTAAGAAGTAGGTCTAATACCCTTAATGTTCAAATATTTTTTAATAATTTGCAGACGAAAAAATATTTTTTAAAAGGAAAGAAATATGTCCAAATCAGATTCTTATGCAATTGGTGTTGATCTTGGTGGTACTTTTATAAAGTTTGGAATAGTATCTGAAAAAGGGAAAATTATTTGCAAAACTTTTCTTGATACACGAGCAGAAAAAGGTCCAAAATATGTAATTAAGCAAATAATCAAAGGGATTAAAGAACTTCAGATTAAGAATAATTTTAAAATAAACGGAATTGGTATTGGAGCTCCTGGAGTAGTGCAAATAAAAAAAGGAACGGTCGAAAATCCTCCAAATTTTCCTGGTTGGGGAAAAATTCACCTCGGTAAGATGATTGAAAAGCATGTCGATTATCCTGTTTATGTTGAAAATGATGCAAATGTTGCTGCAATTGGTGAAATGATTTTTGGTTCCGGGAAAAAAATTAATTCATTCATTATGATCACACTTGGAACCGGTGTCGGTGGTGGTTTAATATTAAATAAAAAACTCTTTCGAGGAGAAAGCGGAGGAGCTGGAGAAATAGGACATATTTCTATTGACTACAACGGACCAAAATGCAATTGTGGTTCAATTGGCTGCATTGAGGCTTATGCAGGTAATAATTATTTAATTAATTATGTAAAATCTCAATTGAAAAAATATCCAGATTCACTTTTAATTCAACTTACAAATAACAAAATGGAATTATTAACACCAAAAGTCATTAGCGAGGCTGCTAAACTTGGAGACAAATTTTCAATTTCAGTAATTGAAAAAGTTGGTAGAAAAATTGGTTATGCAATTGCATCTGCAAGTAATTTACTTGATATAAGCACAATTATAATTGGTGGTGGAGTTTCTGGATTTGGAACTTTGTTATTCAATTCTATCGAAGAAGCTGTTAAAGAACGTGTTTTAAAGTCTTTACAACCAAAAATCAAAATTCTTCCTGCAGCACTTAAAAATGATGCTGGTATTAAAGGTGCTTCAGCGCTGGTATTTTATAAATCCTGAAGTTTAAATTGAATGAAATTATTTTTAAAAATATTTTTTTCATTTTTTATTTTAACAACTTGTAGCTTCCCTTTCTCTTCAAGAGATTCTCTGGGAATAAATAATCCGGTTATTGTTGATTCACTTTTTAATAGCGACTCTCTTTATTATAATGATTCAACTGCAAAAAAAGGTGATGTAGATTCTGTGATTTATTCAAGTTCAAGAGATTCTTTAATCTTCTTTGTGATGAATAAAAAAATGGAATTATATGGAAATGGAAATTTGAAGTATAAAGAAACTGAATTAAAAAGCGGGAAAATTTATGTTGATTTTGAAACTCATAATATTGAGGCTTATGGAATTGAAAGTGACACTGCCAAGGGCGGATTGATTCAAACACCAATACTTGTTGATAAAGGTGAAGAGTATTTTGGAAAGAGGATGAAATATAATTTTAAAACCCTCAAAGGTTATATAACTTTTGCAGAAACCAAAGAAAGTGAGGCAAAATATAGTGGTGCAAAAATAAAGAAAGCAACAAGAGATGTTTATTTTATTGAAAATGGAGTTTATTCAACTTGCACATTGGAAAAACCACATTACTATTTTTATGGCAGTGAAATGAAGATGATTCAGAAAGACCAACTAGTTGGAAAATGGATTTGGCTTACATTTGGTGGCGTTCCATTTCCAATTCCATTACCTTTTGCTGTTTTTCCGCTTGAACATGGAAGACGCAGTGGAATACTTGCTCCAGCTTTTGGTAATCGTCCGGGTTTTGGAAAATATTTTTCAAGATTTGGATACTTCTGGGCTATCAATGACTATATGGATATAAATTTTACTGGCGATTATTATACAAAAGGTGGATATTCACTTGGTTCAAGATTTAGATATACTAAACGTTATGATTTCTCTGGAAATCTTGAAGGAAGTTTTTCCGATTTGCATCAAGGTGAACGAACAGACCCTGATTATGCTCAACAAAAAGATTGGCGCATCAGATGGATTCATAATCAAACACTTACACCAACTTCAAGATTTGATGTTAATCTTGAGTTTATGTCAGGAAATTATTTCACACAAAATAGCGTTGACTATAATCAATTGCTGAGGCAAGAAATTTATTCAAATGCAAGTTACTTTAAAAACTGGGATGAGTCCGGAAGTAGTTTAACTATTAACTACTCTCGCAAACAGGAATTAAAATCCGGTAACATTTATGAAATTCTTCCAACATTGTCATTCAGTAAATCACCTTTTTATCCCTTTAAATCAATTGGAAATTCAACCGAGAAAAAATGGTATCAGCTTTTTGGAATAAGTTATAATGCACAAATGCAAAACCAGAGAAATAAAATTGATAATAACTTAACTATTCGTGCTGGTATTCAACATAACGTTGGTTTTAGTATTGCGCCAAAAATTGGCTATATAACTTTATCTCCTTCATTCAGTTACAGGGAACTGTGGTATAATAAAAGGATTCAGAAAAATTATTTTGGTAAAAATTATTCTGGAAGTGATTCAATAATTACTTCTGATCTTAAAGAAATAAATTTTGTAAGAACATTTTCATTCGGTCTTTCAACATCAACAAAAATTTATGGGATGTTTCAACCAAATATTCTGGGTATTTCTGCAATTAGACATATTCTGCAACCATCAATTTCATATACCTATCAACCGGATTTCTCTCAAAAAAAATGGGGTTATTATGATTCTTATATTAATTCAGAAGGTAAAGTAATAAAGTATAATAAGTATGAAAGAGAAATTTATGGTGGTGCTCCAAGCGGAGAATCTCAAAGTATTAATTTTGGTTTAGCTAATAATTTCGAAATGAAAACTAAAGTTGATCCAACTGATACATCTTCACGGGAACAAAAAATACAGCTTTTAAATTTCAATGCATCGATAAGTTATAATTTTGTAGCAGATAGCCTGAAGTTTTCTCCTTTACATTTAGATTATAGAACCCAGATTGGAAATATTCTAAGTTTTTCTGGAAATTCTTCATATTCACTTTATGATTATGTCGATAGAGGCGTGACTATTAATAAGTTCTTGTTGTCAGAAGGAAAAGGATTTCTTCGTCTGTTGAATTTTGGATTTTCAATTTCAGCTTCTCTATCAGGAGAAAATTTGAAATCAAAAAAGCACGAAACAGATTCGCTTGAAGAAAATGTTGAACAGTATTTTCCACAAGAGAACAGGGGGTATAAAGGTCTATACGAAACGGAACAACCAAACTTCGATATTCCGTGGAGTGTTGCATTAAATTATAATTATAATATTTCGAAAACAGATCCAACTAATCCAATTAAGTATTCAAATATTATGGGAAGTTTAAATATTAATCTCACAAAAAATTGGAAAATAAGTGTAACTGGCAGCTATGACTTAATTGATCATCGTTTTGCTGCTCCACAAGTTATGATAAGCCGTGATCTTCATTGCTGGTTAATGAATTTTACCTGGAATCCATTAGGAAGTTATACGGGTTACAGACTTGAAATTAAAGTTAAAGCTCCTCAGTTGCAGGATTTAAAAATTACAAAAACTGACAGATTATTCTCTGGAAGATAAAATTACCAGGTAAAAGAGCGTATACTTTTTATAATTGTTTCGTATTTATCTGACTCTTTTGAAAAAACATCCTTTGGTGCTGAAAAATCTAATTGTACTATTTTATTAATATTATTTTTGAAGAAGATTTTTTTTAAGGTGTAATCTTTATTCAGGTATGTATAAGAAAAAATTGAAAGATCATTCAAGACAAAATTATCTTTTTTAAGATTTGTTTTATCCATATCAAATTCAAAAGTATTTTTATACAAAGTTATAAAATCAGTAAAACCCATCCTTTTTAATGAATCTCTTGCTGAGAGTTCGACAACTGAAATCATTGCTTTTAACGAATCGTTGAAAAAAATATGTCGAACTTTAATTCTGAAAAGCCTTGTTATTTTAGTTTCTTTATTAGCCTGTTGCTCAAATTCTTGTAATGTTAAATTATCTAGTCGTTTATAACCATTAGGTAGTGAAAAGGAAATATGCAATAACGAATCAGATATAGTTCCTGCAATAAGAGAGGAATTAACAGTATTTGATTCTTCTTTTTTATTGTTGCATCCAATTACAGTTAAAATTACAACCAAAATAAAATTTATAACATACTTTTTCAAATTAAATTCCTATTTCTTTATGATACAAAGTTACTATTTTAGTGCAAGTAAATCAATTTGCTTTATGAAAACTTATTTAATTGATGGTAATAATTTAATAGGCAAGATTCCAGCATTAGTACTCTTACAAAAAAAGGATAAACAATTATCGAGGGAAGGATTAATTTCAATGCTTTCCAATTATTTTTTAAAAAGAAAATGCATCGTTCAGGTTTATTTTGATGGATTTGAAAATCAAAAAATCAATTCTTCATTTAAGATAAAATATTCGAAAAATAAAACCGCAGATGAATGTATTAGAAAAGAAATTACGAATTCTTCTAATCCTAAAAATCTTGTTGTAATATCTTCTGATAGGGAAGTATATGATTATGCAAAAGTATGTTTATGCGATACATATACATCAGATGAATTTGCTTTACTAATCAATGAAAAGGAAGATTTACAAAAAGAAGAAAAAATCATTCAATCATTGCAACAAAACAACAACGAATTTTTAAGTCTCTTCGGAATAAAAAAATAATTTGTGGAAATGATTTCTCATTTCCACAAAAAATTAAGCTTGTTTTCGTTGGACAAATCTTTTAATTACTAACACTACTACAGCAACAGATAAAATCAATAATAATACGTCAGTAATAATTAATGTATAATTTTTTGCAGTAAAATATTTTTCTAAAAGTATTCCTAAAGAAAAAATGGTTGTTAATATCATAAAAATTGCTGGCAGTAATGTAAAGAAAAATCTTTTCTTCTTTAACAAAAGCCATGCTGACACTGCGAGTAAAGCTAAAGCTGCAAGTAATTGATTTGCTGTTCCAAAAATAGGCCACAGAGAACTGAAAGCATTTGAGTATGCAAGTATCCACATTAACACAACTGATAATGCAGCATTAAACCAATATGATTTAATAATTTTATGAGGTTTCTTAAAAAAGATATTCCATAATTCTTCAAAAAGATAGCGGTTTAGTCTTACTGCTGAGTCTAGAGTCGTAACAACAAAACCCTCAACCAATAAAATTCCAAACACTGTTCCTAATGAAACAGGAATTCCAATTCCTTTATTAAATAGATGACCAGCAGCGAGTGAAAATCCAAGTATTGGGTTTGATTTTACTCCCTGTAATGAAGGCCATACGATTGATTTATAATCTACAAAAGTTAATCCTGTCCCTACTGCAATTAATACACAAACTGCAAGTACCGATTCGAGCAGCATTGCATTGTATCCAACTTTTCTTGCATCGCATTCGTTCGATAATTGTTTTCCGGTAGTTCCACCAGAGACAAGACTATGAAAACCAGAAATAGCTCCGCACGCAATTGTAATGAACATCATAGGCCAGATTAAACCGAGATTTTTAACTCCTTCTTCAAAATTAAAACCTGGCATTGATACAGGAACACCTGCAATACCAATAGAGATAATTGATATAATCATTAAGATAATTCCCGCATACAATATTTGTACATTAATAAAATCTCTCGGTTGAAGAATAAACCAGACAGGCATTCCTGATGCGAACAGAACATAGATTGATATGATAATCATCCATGTTGTTGGAGAAATACTTACAGGCATCATAATACCAATGATTACTGATGCAACACAAACCAGAGATGCTAAAGAATACGAAAGTAATGCGGGGATTTTTTTCTTATAAATCAACCAACCTATTAATGGTGAACATAAAGTAATAATTATTACTGATGTCGATGCAATACCTCCAATTTTTCCATAAGCAACTCCATCTTTAATTACAGTATGAAGAATATTTTCACTTTCCTTAATTCCAAGTTTTTCCAGAGGCCAGAGTGAAGTTAAAGAGATTGCTGTTGCACTTAAGAAGGAAGATGTTACAAGAACCATCATTAGTATAGTAAAGAAAATGAATAGATTAAATCCCGATTTCCCGAGAGTTTTTCTTGCAACTTCTGCCATGGATTTTCCACCTTCACGCATACTTATAAACAGAGATGTGAAATCGTGAACAGCTCCGAAGAATATTCCCCCAAATACAATCCACAACCACGCAGGCACTAAACCATAAAGGATTGCCATTGTAGGACCAATAATAGGTCCTGCGCCTGCAATTGTAGAAAAATGATGAGCAAACACTACATATCTTTTTGACGGGACAAAATCTCTTCCATCATTTATTTCTACTGCCGGAGTTTTATGGTTAGGATCTTCGCCCAGTGTTCTGGCAATGAATCTTGCATAGAATTTACCAGCAAGAAAAAAAAGGATTATTGCTAAAAATAAAATAACTAATACATTCATCTTAATCTCATCTTATAGTTATTATCAAACTTTATTTCTATTAGTCGAATGTCACTTCTTTATCAGGATTATTAAGATACTCGAACATTAATTCTATTTGTGCTTTTGTGTTTCTTCCGATTGATAATTTTGGTAATTCATTTAAAGAAAAATAACCTGCATCCGAAGTTTCTGTTCCTGATTCAATTTCACCAGATGAATACTTACACATTATGAATACTTTATAAGTATAAAACGGAAAGGGAGGATGTTCGTGCATTTTCTTATCAAGCAGGGCAAGTAATTTCACAGGTTCAACAGTTAAACCTGCTTCTTCTTTACATTCTTTTACTGCAACTTCAGCAGGAGTTAAACCAACATCCGCCCAGCCACCGGGTAAAGACCATTTATTGTCAGATTCTTCTTTTACAAGAAGAATTTTATTTTCATTAAATACAACAGCTCTTACATCCACTTTGGGAGTAATGTATCCTTTTTCATTTTTATAAAGTTCTTCAATTAGTTCAATTTTATTCTGCGAAATTTTTGCAAGAAGTTCGAAGGAAATTGTTTTTAACTCATTGTATCTTTCAATATCATATTTGTTTTCTGAATACGTTAAACCCGCTTGGGCGATAGAAAGAATTTTATTAGCTATATCAAGAAATTCATTCATAATTTATTTTAATAATATCATCTTTTTTGTTTCAATATACATTCCAGCTTTAAGTTGATAGAAATATATTCCATCACTTAAACCTGTATTCAAAGCATCGAACTTTACTTTGTAATTTCCGGTTTGCTTTGTTTCATTTACTAATGTTGCTACTTCGTTTCCAATTACATCAAATACTTTTAGTGATACATGGCTCAATTCTGGTATTTGATATTTAATAATTGTCCCTGGGTTAAATGGATTTGGATAGTTTTGCTCTAAAGTAAAGCTAATCTGTCCTGATATATCAACCTCAACTTGATTTAATATGTTTTTTGTGCCGTTATAATCAACTTGAGATAAACGATATACATATTTTCCCTGCGGAACATTCATGTCAAGAAAACTATAATCCATTTTTTCTGTTGTGGTTCCATGTCCACTAACGAAGCCTGCATTTTTCCATACAACGGATAAGTCGCTCATATTACGTCTTTCAACAAAAAATCCTTTATTGTTTTTTTCTGAAGACGTTGTCCATTTCAGTGTAACGTTATTGTTTGAAGAAACTGCGTTGAAGTTAGTCAGTTCAACAGGGATATAAACGCCACCGCTTCCCCAGAAGATTGTATTTTGATAGTTTGTACTTGAGTTGCCTGTATTTCCACCCCCCTGGAATAACTTATTAAGTGAAGGAACGTATAAACCAATTCCTAAGCCCCTCTGCACAGGAAATGTGCTATCATATATCCATTGATTGGTAGCAGGGTCATAATAATAGACTGCTTCTGAAGAGGGATAGGTAGAGTAACCACCACCAGAGCCAATTACAAATATATATCTGCCATCTGTAGTTACTGTCCATTTAGTAAAGTTTATCCCAATAGGGAAGGGAGCTATAGTTGACCATGATTGAGTTGTAGTATCATAAGCCTGACAAATTGTAGGGTCGGCACCATCGGGAATTAACCCACCAATTAAATATATCTTTCCGTTTAGTGCAGCCATTCCTGCATATCTTTTAACAAATGGAGAACCGGTTAAACTTGTCCAAATACCGGTAGAAATATTATACTTAGCAAAAGATGAAACAGGTGGAGAAGCATAGTCGCCGCTGCTTGCATAGATATAGTTTCCTCCATCCCACACAATACTGTTTTGAGCTGCCATCAAAGCACTTGGTGCAGCAGTAAGCACCGTCCACGTTCCTGTGCCGTCACCGGCGGGAGTGAACTTTTCAAAAACACTGACTGAGCCAGTTCCAGACATTTTGTATAGACATCCCTGTGCTACACAAAATGCGGCGTTATATCCAGCGCCTGTAGGAGTTGTAGAAGCCACCCATGTTTGCGTTGATATATTATAAGCCATTGCAAGCGTAGTTGTTCCCTGACCGGTAAATACATAGATATAATTTCCTATTACGCCGGCAATTGCTCTTCCAAAAGTACTTGTAGCACTAATACCCGAAACCCATGTGGTTGTATCAAGAAAAGTATTGTAATCATCAATTTTAATTGTGGGTGTTCCGTGTTCTTCTATTTCCTGAAGCGATTGTGTAGCTATTTGTGCGGGTGAATTAAAATAAAAGAAAAAAATAGTAAGCAAAAAAGTAACTGAATATTTTTCCATAACATCACCTTGATAAATGATATAAAAGATTTACCTAAACCTAATGTTTTTTTTTAT
>CAZHVS010000029.1:0-21069 GCA_964536015.1 uncultured Ignavibacteriaceae bacterium | reverse complement strand
ACTGACTTTTCGAAATCATTTCCCGCCTTTTAGAAACACATCCTCCAGTTTTAGAAAAACTCTTGCACACTTAAGATAAAAAGCACATATAATCAAATTCTGGAACATCAAAACCTTATGAAACACAACACATCAACAAATAAAAAATCAGTCTTGTCACAAACATAAAATTTGCAAAAATCAGTTAAAAATTTCGTTAAGAAGCATGGCATTTTTCAAAAATTTTTTATATAGTAAGATGTAAATTTTAATAATTTATTAACGCCCAAAAAAAAAGGAATCAGTTATGAACAAACTCAAAATAATAATTATCTCGTTTGCTCTTCTTAGCTTAACTGCTTTAGCACAAAAACAAATTTTCTTCAATCAGGTCGGTCAATTTAACGATGGACTTGCGCCTGTTCTCCTGGATAACAAATGGGGATTTATTGACACCGAGGGAAATGTTGTAATTGAACCAAAGTTTGTTGCTTTTCTAAGAACCTTTAGTGAAACACCTTTCTTTAGTGAAGGCTTAACCCCAATTGTTGATCCCGAAACTAATCGGGTCGGCTTTATTGACAAAAAAGGCAACATAGTCATAAAACCACAATTTTACTCCGCTACAAATTTCTATGAAGATGTAGCTATTGCAGGAACACAGGAAGATTATGTTTTAATAGATAAATCCGGTAATATTATTGCACAAAAATTTGTCGCTATTAATGGCTTCTATTCACATTTCAGCAATAACAGAGCGATAGTACAAAAAGGATTTTCTTATGGTTATATAGACAAACAAGGCAAGTTCGTAATAGAACCCGTTTATGATGAAGCCCGTGACTTTTCAAATGGATTGGCCGCCGTTAAAAAAGATGGCAAGTGGGGATTTATTGATACCGATGGAAATGTTAAAGTTCAATTTCAGTTTACCAATGAGCCAAAACCTTTTAGCGACAACAGAGCTTTTGTTCAAGGAACAAATTTAAAATGGGGAGTAATTGATCCCGAAGGAAAGATTATAGTTGAACCAATTTATGATCAGGTGTTTCCGTTTGGTTCAGGTGCTGCAGTGGTCAGCAAAATGGATGAAAAGTGGAACAATACTTTTTACATTATTGATGTTACTGGCAAAAGTATCAAAACATTTTCTAAATCTGCAAAGAGTAATGAAACTATAACCCTCTGGTCTGGTTTTAACGAAGGTTTAGCTGTTGTAATGAAAGACTTCAAAAAAGGCTTTATGGATCCTAAGGGAAATATAATTGTTGCCTGCAAGTATCGCGAATTGCAACCACTATCAAGCGGTATGGCTTATTTTGAAAAGTATGACGACAAAACCAAAAAAGTTACAAAAGGATTTATAGATAAAACCGGCAAAGAAGTTTTTACTATTGAACCTCCAAAATTCTAAACAATAAAACCCTGCGCTTATTACAGTGCAGGGTTTTTTGTTTTACAACAACTAATTTCTATTTCCTTAATAAAATTTTCTTCTCTCTTCCCTGAACTTTTCAAAATTCTATTCTGTTATTATTATATAATTATGCAACAAACAAAATTGATAATTCTATTGTTTATTTCTCTTTCTGCTTTTACGGGGTGTAAGCAGAAAGAAGCTTTAACAATAACAAATAAAGATACTATGCAGCAAATTGTAAATGATACCGCAACATTTGGTTCGGGATGTTTTTGGTGTACCGAGGCAATATTTTCAAGATTAAATGGAGTTATTTCTGTAGTGCCCGGTTATTCAGGCGGGACAACAGAAAATCCGACTTATGAAGAAGTTTGTAAAGGAAATACCGGGCATGCAGAAGTCTGTCAAATCACTTTTGATTCAACAATAATAAGCTTTGATGAACTTCTTGAAGTATTCTGGAAGACTCATGACCCAACAACATTAAACAGACAGGGTGCTGATGTTGGAACACAATATCGTTCAGTAATATTTTATCATACCGAAAAACAAAAAAAATCTGCTGATCACTACAAAGCAGAAATGAACAAAAACAACACCTGGGGTAAACCTGTTGTTACAGAGATAAGTCCTTTTACAAAATTTTATCCGGCAGAAAAATACCATCAGGACTATTATGAAAACAATCCCCGACAGGGATATTGTTCTTTTGTAATTGCACCAAAAGTAGAAAAGTTTGAAAAAATTTTTAAGAACAAATTAAAAAAATAAAAGCGGGTTTGATGTCCCGCTTTGCAAAATTCAATTACTTTTTACGAGAGTATTTAATCTCCATCGTTTTAACATCACCTTTATCGGTAACCATAAACATTTCCATCATAGCATGGTCATTATCAATACTTTTGAAAATCTCTTTAACTTTTTCCTCTTGTCCCAAAGGATTTGTCATTACGCCCTGATACGTAGTGGTTTTAGAAGCTGGATCGTACACTCCTTCAAGATACATAATTCCTGTTCCAAAATTATCAATCCATGTTGAAAAGAATTTTTTCTTTGCATTATCGTAACCGTCAAGTGAAATGCCGTTCATAGGCATTCCCATGAAGTTGCCAAAAAATTTTGTCTGGAAATATCTTCCATCTAGCAAAGATTCGCTTACAGCTGTTCCTTCAGATACATTTGGCGGCTGAGAGGGGTCCATCCACATAGAAACTGTGCAGTTCCATTCTCCAACACTATTAGCAAGCATTTTATGCATTTCGCCCGGAGTCATATATTCCTGCCATGCTTTCATCATCTCCTGATCCTGTGCAAACAGGTTAAAAGATGAAACAAACAGAATTGAAAAAAGAATTGAAGCAAATATTTTTCTCATAGCTTCTCCTTATTTTGTTAATGATTAATTATTATACGTTGAAATATAAAATAAAATTTTATTTCCCTTAATTGACTAATTAACAAAAATCTGGTTAATATCGTTCAACACTATTGCCCCGGTTGGTTCAAGTTGTTTTACTGATTGATGACCGTTAGCTATAAGAATGCAATCAGCACCAATTTCACAAGCAACCTCATAATCGTGAACAGTGTCTCCAATAACCACTGTTTCGCCTTTCGTGTTGCCAAGTTTATTCATAAGACTTTTGCCAAGATGAAGTTTACCTGCTGCATAAATGTTATCAAGCCCAACAACATATGTAAAATATTTTCTTAGGCCGTAATGTTCAACAAGTTCATCAAGAGTGTGCTGTGAATATGCAGAAAGTATTGATTGTCCAATTCCAAGTGAGTTTATTTTATTCAAAACATTTACAATTCCATCGAACAACGAACATTCAAACTTTCTTCTTTCGTATTCGTTCATCCATATTCTGCCGACAATTTCAAATGATTCTTTACTGAAATCAAAACCAATTTTTTCATAATAATTTTTTACCGGAATAGTAAAAACTTCTTTATACTCTTGTAACGTGAGTTGTTTTATTCCTCTTGGTTCTGAAAGCCAGTTAATTAAATCAACACACAGATTTACATCATTAAGAATTGTTCCGTTCCAATCCCATATAACATGTTTATATTTTTTTATCATTTAAGAAATACCATTTTCTTCGTAATAAACTGGTTATCAAATTGAACTTGATAAAAATAAACTCCTGAAGAATTAAGTTTAGAATTGTATTCGAATGGATTAAATTCTACTTTGTACAAACCGGGTTTTTGTATTTCGTTAACGAGTGTTGTTATTTCGTTCCCAAGCACATCATAAATTTTTAGCTTTACATTTCCTGTTTTTGATATGCTGTAAACAATTTGCGTAGATGGATTAAACGGATTCGGAAAATTTTGTTCAACATAAAAACCCGAAGGAATATTGATGTCTTGGCCATCTACTGATGTTGTCTCATTAAATTTATTAAACACAATATTCTCAACCAGCATTTTTGCATCATTTTCTTTCATAAAGAATAAAGGAAAGCTTACTGTAACTGTTTTATAGTTTGTTCCAAGATATTCAACTCCAACAGGTCTTCCTTTCATGTTTCCATAAATAGATGTTGAATCATAAAGTGAATTAAACGAATAGATTTCGCTTCCCGATGATGAAGCGGTTATACTTTCAATATTAGTAAGATGATAACCTGTTGAAGACAAAAGTTTTGATGAATCGCAATTTAAATTGTAATATGATACTGCTTTTGAAATTGCTCCGCTGAATCTTGAAGTAAATCTTGTTTCTGTTTGATAAACTTTTAAGTAATCATAAATAAAACTTCCGGGACTAAACGTAACAACCGAGCTGGTATTTCCCTCAAATGCTTTGGATGGAAGATAACCAGCGTAAAAGAGTTTTCCTCCATAGTCAAGATATTTTTTAATTGATGTTTTTGCAGAAAAAGGCGTGGCAACATCATAGCTGTCATCAGCAAGCCAGATAACTGTTGAAAAAGCTCCAAGGTCAGCAAGACCAATTCCTCCCTGTGAAACAATATCATACGTCTGATGTGTAAAAGATGAAGTAATATAATTGTAATAATCATCAACCTGTGCATCTGTAAAATTTGCTAGAAGACCTTCTCCCTCTGCGGTTTCATCAACTACAAGAATTCCTTTATCAAGCGAAACAACTCTTGATTTAACTGTTAAACTTGTGGATTCATTCATAGAGCTATCTACAGCTTTGACCTGATACCAATAGTAAATTCCATTCTGTGCGTTATTGTCAAAATATACTGTGTCTAAAAGCACCAAAGTATTCAACTTCTGAAAATTATTATTTGGATTTGTTGAACGATAAATGTTGTAACCAAGTAAATCGAATTCTTTATTTAAGTTCCAGTTTAGTTTGACTTTATGCCATTGCGGTTCCGCTGTAAAATTCGGTTGCAAAGGAATAGAAAGCGGTGTACCTGTTCGTTCAACAATAAAACTTTGATTGCCAGATGCATCATAAGAAGCTACACCAATATAATACAATGTCCCGGCAGTCAGGTTCGAAATTATTTTTAAAGTATCGGCTGTGGTTAATGTTGTTGTATAAGTTCCTGTTGTTGTTCCGATAAAAATTTTATAGCCGGTTAAATCTGCATCCAGAACGGGAGACCATTTAAGCAGCAAAGAATTTCCCGTGCCTAAATCTGTAACTGAATAATTATCAACTCTTGATGGTAAAAATATTGTTGAAAGCATTGTTGCACAAGAACCTTTAATTACTTCGGCACAGTAATTCATATTATAATTTGTAATTATATCACTTGGAGAATGATAATATGGACTGAATTGATTTTCCTCAAAATAAACTGAAGGAAACCCGTTTTGCCAGAACGAATAACTGTCTGAACCCGAACTGTTTGCTGTTCCATTAACTGCGGATATGGAAGTAAATTTATTTGTTACATTTCTTGCAAGGTCTCTGTATTCAAGAGAGCCGGTATAGTAATTAATATCAACCACACATTGGTTTAATGCCCTTGTATCACTGCTTATCATATCATGATTAATCATCAATTTAACTTTTGTTTCGTTATTATAATATTTATTTGCAAGGTCTTTGCTTCCCCACAAACCATATTCTTCTGCAGCAAAAGTCACAAATTTTATTGTGTTTTCAGGTTGAAAATTTTTTCTTTTAATTACTCTGGCAATTTCCAAAACTGCAGTGGTACCGCTTGCGTTGTCATCTGCCCCGGGAGCAAATGTCATTGGATCTCCCGAGGAATAAGAATCGTGATGCCCGCCAACAACAATGACCTGATTTGGATTTAATGTTCCGGAAATTGTTGCTATAACATTTTTTTGCCACGTTCCCTGATATTGAAAAGAATCAAGTTTAACATCCGAGTAACCCATCCTGATAAATTGTTGTTTAATCCATTCCGCAACAGCATCCTTAGTGCTTGCAAATAAAAATCTTGTTTGAAAATTCTGGAGACTTTGTATAAAAAATCTAACACTGTCGGCATTAACTTCAGAGACAATGTTTGCTATGGTCGTGCTATCGCTGTAAGTTAAATTGTAATTCGAAATTAAAGTTTCATTTCTAAACACTAAATTTGTTTTTTTCAATTCAGTTATTGAAAATCTATTTCTAAGTTCATCTTTCAAAACAACAGAAAGATTTTTGGTTATAATAATGTTTTCGGTTTCATATAATTTTAGTATGTTATTTATACTTTCTAACTTTTCCCCTGATTTTCTATTCTGAACAACGTAATATTGATCTCCTGTAAATTCATCAACAAACTTAAACCCATAGCGTCCTTGCTTTAGTAAAGTCAAAAGATTTTCGTCTGCTTTAGTTAAAATTGTTTTTCCCGAAATGAAATAAACCGGAATATTTAATTTTTCAAAACTTTCGAGGTTTGTGCATTCTGATAAATCTATTGCTATTAAATATTCATTTTTCTGAGGAAAAGATACGAGCGATATAAAAATAACCAGGGTTATAATTCTTAATAAGTGTTTCATTGATTCCTAAAAATTTAATGTGCAAATATAAGAGGAAAGAGACAGATGACAGTTATTTCATCTGTCTCTTTTTGATTTAATTTATGTTTGGTAAAATTGAATAATTTTTTGAATAATATAACATCTGTTTAGTAAAGTCGTCTGGGTATTCAATCTTTACATCGACTATTTTTCCATTTTCTATAACCGGAGTAAGAACCGGATTTATAAATCCACGGTAAGGAGCAATGTTAAGTTTGTTATATCTTTCAAGAACTTCTTTATGTAAATCTTTGTCAATTTTTACTCCATATGTTTCAACAAGATTTTGTGCCGCCTTTAAATCCCCTTCAGAAGTAATTCTTTGAATTTCTCTTAACAGTTCTCCAAACAAACTTCTCAACTTCTGATAGTCATTAATTACAAAATAAGTTTTGCCATCTTTTATTTTCTTTTCAATTACATTGTCTTTTAAACCTTTTTCATAAACCCATTTAGAAATAAGCTGCCTGTTTCTCATATGGGCCTGTTCAATATTATCTCCAAGTTTTATTCTTGCAAGCTGAAGCATTAATCCATTTCTGATGTAAGCATTATATTCGGCTTTGCCAACATCAATTGAAGGCATTACACCAATTTCAACCAGTTTTGGATCGAGAATATAATAAAGAGCAACAAGGTCGGCACGTGTTTCTTCAATTGCTGACGCATAATTTTTCAATGTTTCCCTTGGAGTTCCAACGCCGGGATTAATTTGTCCAGAACCATGCCCTATTACTTCATGCATATCTGTATGAAGATCGGATGCAAGGCTTCCATATTTTTTGTGGAGTTGAACAAGCTCATCGGAATAGCAAAATTCTTTTAACAAATCTTCAGAGGTTGCTTTGTTATAAGAATATACAATGTTGCTAAGATTAACTGATTTAGAGCCATGCAATTTTCTAATCCAATTTGCATTTGGAAGATTTATTCCAATTGGTGTTGATGGAGAAGCATCTCCGCTTTCAACAATTACCGTAATAACTTTTGCAGTAACTCCTTTTACATTTTTCTTCTTATGCTGCGGCATAATTGGAGAATTATCTTCAAACCATTGTGCCTGATTACTTATTGCTTCTATTCTTTTAGTGGCTTCAAGGTCTCTTAAAGAAACTACTGATTCAAAATTTGCACGATAGTTTAAAGCATCGTTATAGGTTTCAATAAACCCATTTACCACATCAATTCTTGATTGAGTGTCTTGAACCCAGAGAATATTATATTCATCCCAGAGATTTAAATCACCGGTTTTGTAATACTCAACAAGTTTTTGGAGCGCTTGTTTTTGAGTTTCATTTTCCGCAACCATAATTGCCTTTTCTAACCAGTAAATAATCTTCTCAATTGCAGAAGAATACATTCCTCCTAGCTTCCATGTTTTTTCTTTTATTACACCATTCTCTTTAACAAGCTTACTATTCAATCCATAAGAAATAGGTGTTTCATCATTCTTATCAATCATCTTTGAATAAAATGATTCAACCTCTTTTTGATTTACTCCTTCATAAAAATTATTGGCGGAAGTCTGGATTAAATCTGCACCGGGACTTAAGTTCGTTCTCAGCGGTGCAACATTAGGATCAAAAAGAATAGGTGTAAGGAAAGAAATTAAATGCTCTATTGTTTCTCCATTATCAAGAGGAAACTTTCCACCGCTAGAATTTTTAATTAACTCTGCAAAATATTCTTTTGTAAACTCGGGTTGAAATTTAGCATTTGAATAATGATGATGAATACCATTTGAAAACCATACACGTTTTGTATAAACCAAAAATTTATGCCACTCATCGGAATTTTTATTGCCTTTATAGTTTTCAACAATTGCTTCAAAAGTTCTTTTAACTTTTAAATTGTATTTATAATTCTGATCCCATACTATTTCTCTTCCGTAAAGAGCTGCTTCATAAAGATAATAAGCTAACTCTTTTTGTTTGAGAGTAAGTTCATTAAATCCGGGCACTTGGTAACGAAGAATAGCAATGTCTGCAAATTGCTCCGTCTGATATTTGAAATCTTTATCGTCAATCATATTTGTTGTTTCTTTTTCATTTTTTGTACAACCGTATAAAGTAACTGCTAAAATTGTAAGAAAAATATAATAAGCAAATTTCATTTTTAACCTTTCTAATTTAACGGTTGACAAATTACAAATCCTTTCTACAAGAATAAAACCACTTAGCAATTCCATTAACCACACAGATTTATTTTGTACAATCTGTTGAGAACCAAAACAGTAAATTATTTGTTTATACATTATCCCTTCAATAGAAACTTAACTATACTTTCTATAATTTACAGCTATCAAAAAATTACATTGTTTATTAAGTTCATTTATTAATCACAAAATAAGGAGCAGCTATGAATGCAGATAAATTTGCGGTCGATTTTCTTTCCTGGCACGATGGCGTGGATGCTATGTTAAAACCAACTCCCGATAGCCCTATGCCAAATGTTTTAATCCATACCGGCAATATGGTAAACACTCCCAAGGGTGTATGCAAAGGAGGTATGATACTTATTAACCCGGAAAACAAAGAAGTTCCTGATTTCTTTGGCTTTATTGCAGAAGATGAAGAAATAGGAAAATATTATGGTCCAAAAATTTTTAAAGGAACTCCATTTGAAAACGCACCTGTTCATAAAGCAGAGATAACTATTACTGTAGACTTTCCTAATAAAGTCTCTTCCAGCATTAAAGCGGCGGGGCACATAATTGAACTTGAGTTATCCGATTTTGAAGATGCAAAATTTTATCATCGCCCGGCAACCGGTTTGCCATTTACACAAAATGTTGTTGAGGCTCTTGCAAAAAAAGCCGTCTTTAAATTTGATGGTAATACCATACCTGGAAATTTACCGCCAGAAGGTTTGGCTGGTGGTTTGCCGGCTTGTTATGCTCCAACAGGAATTTATCATATAGTCCGATAATATTAATTTAAATTATAAAGCCTTCTTTTACAGAAATACTTTTTTGTAAAAAGAGGCTTTTTCTTTTTAAAAACATCCTGAAGGGCTGCCACTTAATTAGTTATAATTCCGTGCATCTAATTTTTTATTTCATATTAATCACCGTGAGTATGTTTGAACAACCTTTTTTTAGTTTTAAAGTCTAATAATTAAAACCGAGGACAAAAATGAAACAAAGAAATACTTTTTCAATTAATTACTTAATGCCTTTAGTTGTGGTTTTGTTTTTAATTTCATCGATCTCCTGCACGAAGGGTGATGATTTAAGAACTCTACAGGAAAAATCCTTTCCAACGGTTGCCGGAAAAACTCTTAAAGTTGAAACAGCTACAGGAGATGTTCTGATTACTACTTCGTCAGGAAGAAAAGAGGTGTATGTAAAAGTCCTGGGTAATAACAAAGCAGAAGAAAAAATAGAATTCAACTTTTATTCTGACGAATCTGGAGTTACAATTTCTGCAAAAAGAAAAAGCGGAAATATCTTCAACTGGTTTTCAAATATTCAATTAAGATATGAAATAATTCTACCTGATGTTTACAATGCTAATGTTACTACTTCGGGAGGAGATATAAAAGTTAAATACTTAAAAGGAGACATAAATCTGAAAACATCCGGAGGAGATATTGTTGTAAATAATACAGAAGGACAGCTAAATGCAACAACCTCTGGTGGAGACATAAACGTAAACAATCGCGTTGGTGATACTAAACTTTCTACTTCAGGCGGCGACATTAAAGCTGATGCAGTTAAAGGAAATCTTTCTGCCGCCACTTCTGGAGGAGACATTATTCTTTCTACAAGCGATTCTTTTATTAAAGCTGTTACCTCTGGAGGAGATATTAAGCTTGATTACAGCGGTGAAAATAAAGGTATTGAGTTAATAACTTCTGGTGGAGATATAGATGTAAAACTGCCCGCTGATTTTAATGCAAAAGCAACTTTAAAAACTTCTGGCGGAGATATAAGCTGTAATCTTACTTCAAACAATGCAACAAAAATTTCTTCTTCGCACTTTGAAGCCGATCTTAATAAAGGGGGAAATTATCTTATATGTAAAACATCAGGCGGAGATATTTCTGTAACTAAAAAGTAAAACTTTTCTTCTAATAAATAATAAATAAAAAATGCCATTCAATTGATGGCATTTTTTATTTTAAAACTTATCCCAATGTACTATTTCCTGTATTGGTTTCCGTTTCAGTTTGTGTCTATCTGTATCTGCTTTATCATTTGGATATGCAACGGGAATTAATGCAATCGGTTCTATATTCGAAGGCAAGTTTAAAATTTCTGAACATCTTTTTGCATCGAAATTACATATCCAACAAGTACCAAGTCCAAACTCTGTAGCCTGTAAAGTCATATGATCAATTGCAATTGCCACATCAATATCGCAATGGTCTTTGTTGTCGGCTCTTTTCCACGAAAGATTATGATCTCCACAAACAACTATTACAACAGGCGCTTGTTTAAACCACTGACGATGGTATGTGTCATATATTTTATTAAGAGTTTCTTTTTCTCGTACAACAATAAAATGCCATGGTTGAAAATTTGCTGCTGAAGGAGCAATTCTCCCCGCTTCAAGTATTGTAAGTATTTTTTCTTCCTCTACAGTATCGTTTTTATAATTGCGGGAAGAAAATCTAAGTTTAGCAAGTTCTAAAAATTTCATATTATTTCCTTAATTAAAACGACTTTACTCTGTTCTTAATATATTTTCTATCTTTTTCCCTTTGGCTAATTCATCTACCAGCTTATCCAGATATCTGACTTTTTGTGTTAAAGGATTTTCAATTTCTTCAACTTTATAACCGCAAATCGTTCCGGTAATAAAATGTACTTTGGGATTTAGTTTTGCTTTTTTGAAAAAAGTTTCAAAACTTGCTTTCTCCTCAACCAGTTTATTTAATTTTTTTTCGTCAAAGCCGGTTAACCATTTAATAACCAAATGTAACTCTTCTTTCGTTCTTCCTTTCTTTTCTACTTTTGCAAGATACAAAGGATAAACAGATGCAAAACTCATTTGCGCAATACGTTCATCTTGTTTGTTTGTGTTTTTCATATCCTTTAAGTTATTTTAAATTTTTCATTGATTATTAATTCTATTGCAACATTATGATACTATTACTTTGCGGGATATCTTATTTATTTAAGATGCATAACTTCTAAAGCCCGCTGTGGATATGTAATGCTAAAATAATTATTGCAAACTGTTAATATTTTTATTATCACACCCCATCAATTTGCGAACCTTGTTGGCATTATTCTTCGATGTCAAATATTCTAATAATAAAAAAGTAATTTCTATCAGTGTTGACGGATTCCATGAAGTAATCATATTATCATCTATTACAATGGGTTGATGCTATACATTAACACCAAAGTTTTTCAATGCTTCTCTTCGAATTTTACTATTATATACTGTCCCTTTTCTATTTAATCAATATTTTATCTGCGATAGTAAGAAGTTCCTGAATTGTTTTCCAGTTTCGAGTTGTTGCAATGACTTTTAATTTAGTCTCCCAAAAACTATTTGCCAATTTTGACTTACCGTAACCATTTGGACAATAAAGATAAATTGCCTTGCCAAATAAATAAAACTCATCTGGTTGATAATGAATAGTTTTAATTTTATTGTAGTTTTCTTTTTTAGTGTTATCAGAAAGAAAAGTTAAATGTAAATGTGCGACATCTTTGGTTTTATCTTTTATAAAAGGATTGTTTGCTTTGATATCTTTCAGTTCTTTATGCTTTTTAACAATTACCGGAACGTCGAAACCAAATTTTTCTTTTATTGCTTTAAAGATTTTCTTTTCTAATTCATTTTGTTTTTCTTTTTTACCGGTAAAAATAATATTCCCGCTTTGTATATATGTTTTAACATTTTGAAAACCAAGTCCTTCAAACATTTGTCTCAAAGCATTCATTTTTATCATTCTTTGTCCGCCAACATTAATGCCCCGCAAAATTGCAATGTATATATTCAGGTTTGGTGCTATTTTTTCTTTGTTGGTCATTACTAAAAAGAAACTTTAATCTGTAATAGAATAATTGAATATATAATGAAAAGCAAAAGAGTACAAAGCCCGCTATAAAAAGGGGAAATGAAGACGGGCAACCTGTGCTTATGAGTTTTTTAATTAGTTGTTTAATTTAAGCCATTCAATAGCATCGCTCAGAGAATTAACTTCAACAAGTTTTAATCCTGAAGGTCCGGTTTTAGCGGAATACGATTTAACTGTCATCTTTGTAACAGTGCTTACTGCTGAAGTTATGGTAACAAAATATTTAACTCCAATTTTTGCAAACATCGGGAAACAGGTTGAGCCGATGAAGTCCTGAATTTCTTGTGGAAACGAACCTGTCGCGTTGGATGAATCTACAATCCATGCTTTAACGCCTCTGCTTTTTGCATATCCAACACCTTTAACCATTACGGCCTCTTTAAATTGTTCCAGAGTTACGAAATAGTTTGTCCACGTATCAATTATTGCTTTTACCTGGTCATCCCATTCAACTGTAAGTTTTCCTGGTATTTCGAACACCTTTGCCCTCATTTGTTTTTCCTTTCTTTTATTTGAAAAATAATTTTTTTTAGAATTAAAAACAATTATCTTTTTTTTCCAAATTCCGTTTGCTTATCAACAATTTGCTATCGGTTTATTATTTCTTAATTAATTTTAATAACTGAATAATCTTTTTTTTGTCAATCTCTTTTTCAGATTTTATTTCAATAACTTTCATTGTTTTTCCGCTTCCCTGAAACAAAGAAATCTTCTCTTTTAATAATCTTTTGATGGAAAGACCTAAATTAACGTGAGTTTTAAGTGCCACGAAATAATATTCTCCACTATTGTATGATGGAACACCCCATTTGATTTCTTCTTTTGCATCCGGAAATGTTTTGAAAATTATATTCCTCAGTTTAATGCAGATTTCTTTTTGCGGAGATTTTTGTTTTTGAATATAATCATCAACTTTTTTGTCTTTGATAACCATTAACTATTTATGAGTTAGAATTTACAAATCTGTTTATTGCGAGAGTATAAAATTATTCTTTTAATTGAGCATAACGTTTTTGGGGTTAATGTGGTTCAATTAAACCACGTTGTCCAAAAAGACTTATTTGTTTTTTTTATTAATACCTCTCACGATTAATAAAATTAAAGTAATTAACCAGCCCAGCGGATATGAAAGCATTAACACTCCCCACCCCCACGATAGTTTAGATGAGCCGCCAAATCCACCAAGAGATGAAAAATAAAACATAAAAGATACTCCGCTCACTATCATTATTAATGACGCAAGAAATATTTTGCGGTGTTTGTCTTTTGTTAAATAAGCAGATAATGCAATAAACGAAGAACCGGCAGCTATTAGAACAGAACCCTCCAATGGATCAAGTGAACCGATTACAAAAGCAATAATGCCAATTATGAAAAAAATTCGTTTCCAATTTATTTTTTGATTCATATGTTTAATCGGTTAATAGTTGTAGCTCGATGACTTTGTTCATGAAGTGAATTGAATTATAAAGCTTTAACTTTGTACAATATGACCACCTGTTTGTGAGTCACCATGTGCGACGCAAAACCCGTGTTGGCGGCAGTAGTAATTCTTTTTACTTCTTGTATTTATTAGGTGTATAAACCAATCCTATTGAAAACCCATTACTATCGTGTCCGGGATTTCTTTCTGCACTTGGATTATCTCCATTAGAAAAATGAGTATGCCAAAGCCCGGCAGTGATTTCCCATTTGGGGTTTAGTTTTATTTCTGCGCCAATGCCATATTTGGGACTACCATTTAATCTCGTACCTTCTCGATAATCGTCAAAAAAGCCTGAGGGTTGTGGAAAATTCTTAAAAAAGTATTGAAGCCCTGCACCACTTTGAAAGTAAAGTTTAATATTATCCTTGTTCATAGGATAAAATCTAAAAAACGGACGAATACCCACTCCATAAGTGTTGTTTTCATTATCGGCCACATAAACCTGCGAAAATTCTGCACCAATTGACATATATTTTCTCAACATATAGTTGATGCCAATATTGTAATGTGTTACATTAGAGAAACTGCCATAATAACCTTTTGTGTATCCAACGTCAACATATAAACTAAAACTATTTAACAAAGTAGTATCTTGTTTAGTAAAAAGTAATATAGCTCCAGCGGCAATAGCAGGAATAAAAATACCATTACCAGTATGTAAAGCAATTGGACTTACCCCCAATGGATTTTGATACCATTTTGTAAATGGTGGTAACGCACCAAAGGAATTGTCTACTTGCCCAAAGGTTTGTTGTGAAAATATTATGAGTGAAATAACTATTATTGCTGTTCTCTGCTTCATTTTTCTGACGTGTACTGATTAGATTTATTGCGGCAAACGGCTGTTAGCTGCTGCCTTTCTTTTCAAAGTCGTCCATTAACTCCTTTATTTGTTTAAGGTCTTTGAAGTTTAAGTCAAACCATTCTCCCCTTTGTCGCTTTCGTTCAAACATTTTGTGAAGTTGCTTTTCTAATTGGGATGGAGCTTCCCAATGTGTAATTAATTCGATGTCTGGTTCGTCTGCTTGTAGTGTCTTTTCTCTAAATGTTGGTCTTTTACTCTTACCAATTTTTATGTAATCGTTTCTCTTGTTTAGCATTAGATAAACATATTCACCTTCTTGAATTGGTAGCTTCTTGTTTCCAAAAAACTCCTTGTAAAATTCTCCTTTTCTTATAAGTCTTAATGGAATTATACCCTTTACACCTTTAGCTATTATTGTAGGATTGGGGTCGCCATATTTGTCAAGTTCGGTAGAAGCAATAGTTAGAAATCCTAATTTTTCTAATAGTCCCCTTGTTTGTCCTTGAAAGGTATTGAAGGTATCTATTAAGTCAATGTCCTTATAGTTGTGTGAAAGAAAGTGTGAAAAATAGAAAACCAACTCATCACGATATATTAAATCGGAAGTAAGTTGTATGAGGTCGCCTTCTAATTTGTCGTGTCCACGAACATAAAAAAGTTGATACTTAATTTCTTTTTCATCGTCAATAAGCCACAGTCCAAAGCAGTGTTTATTTAGTCCAACAATTACGTTGTTTAACTCTCCTGAATTGCAATTTTTGTTCATTCGCAAAATCGTTTCTTCAGTGAGATTTATATAATGTTCATAAAAAACATCTTGTATATTGAAGTTGTCTGTTTCCATTTTTTACTTTATCTAACTCAACATTAGTAAATGTTAGTTGTTATCTTACGAAATGTTTGTCAAACCATTTAACTAAGTCTGTAAGACGATGAATTACTTTCCCCCGAAACCGCAGTAGAGTAGGAGTCCCGCACTTAAGAAGGGAACACTCATTCAATGTCTAATTATTACTCTGTCAAGCCACTTGAGTGTCGTGCCGTAAGGTTGCAGCTAACTTACCCGTAAGTTTAGTTTTGCACTTCATATAGCCAATTACAGCAACTGAATCATCATCACCTAAAATCTTTTTGGTTCTAAAATAAGAATATCTTCAGCATCTTTGCCTATATTAAGCCATTCTATGAATCCAGCATGACCTTTTCTTGTACCTCCTGCAGGATTATATGGATTTTCTGGTTCTCTCTATCCAGTTTCATTATTTAATAACTCCAAAATCACATTTATGCTCTTTTTTGAGAAAGCATCGTAAAGTTGTAAAACCAATTCAATATTTTTATTCATATATGTTGCTTTTTCAAATTTAGCCATTCTCCAATTAAACTATTCAAAATGAATGAACATCTTCAACTTATTAAAGTCATACAGATTAATCGGCACTCTTGCTTGCCGCCAACGTCTCGGTAAATAACGCTGTGCCCGTTGCGTAAAGCAAAACAGAATACGGCGGGTATGGAACGAGCACAATTGATTTTCCTACCAAGGTTCTACATTGCCATATCAAATGAGCGAGTATCGTTGTTTGCCGTGTTATTCTCAGCGCAGCTCGGTAGTGGCTTTTCCTATTTTTCTTCAACCCAAACTAACTCGTTTTTGACAACTAGTTTACGAAGCTCATCTAAATATCGATGTACGTCTTCTTGGGTCGTTGAAGTAAGGTCTAAGCTCATATGTGCGGGGGCTTTCTCCATAAGCCCCTTCAGTGTTGGTACTGAGAGTTGTATGTTTTCGATATCGCAGGGCTTATCCTTTATGAATTCTTGAAGCTTTGTGAGAAAGCGTTTTTCACCAAACACGCCAGCTATCATCACGTGCACGCGTGTGATTGCTCGGCCAATTTGCTTCTCCGCCTCTTGGCGATTAGTAAGTGTGGCGGATTTTTGTCGTTTCTCTTTTGCTTCCGTTCGCACTGTCTTGAAAATCTTGAATTGCCGCTCGACTTTCCATACAACTTCTCGAGAAGGGAATGTGATAGCCTGTGTCGGACAGACTACAGCACAAGTAGAGCATCCAACCATACAATTGTATGATCGTTCTGCTATAGCCTTCTGATGTTTTGCGTCTGTGAAGACCATCTCGTATACCTCACGTCCGCAAGTTAAGTAACATAACTCGCACCCTATACAGGCATCTGCGTTCACTGATGGATACCAAGGGATTTCTTCCCGTGGAACTCCATGCCAAGGAATTTTACTTAGGTCTTTTGCCATTTATTATTCTTTCTGATTATTATGTTTTAGTTCATATAATTGTGAGTTTCGTTGCGCATAACGAGCAATTATAGGGCGTTTTTCTTTTCATTTGTCCGCTTAAATTGTGGCATGTTACATAATTTATGCTTGCTTGAATATTGCTCGCATTGGATAGTACTCGTATTGATTTAAGCCGTTCGCAGGATCGTTTGAAATAATTTGTTTCAAGTGCTCTTCATTGTCCACCGATACTACTCCAACGCCATATCCGCCTTTTGGGTCACGAACAGGTCCAAATACAATAGCGATATTTTTATTCAATAGTCCAGTCCAATATGCAACATGTTTTTGCATAATTGCCTTTTCGTCAACCGTCATATCTATCATATATGTAGGTCGTGGCGGATTGAGTTTTAAGAAAAATTGTTGTTTGTCCATTTTTTGATTATTAATTGTTGTTTCTGTTATTGTCCTTCAGTCATCCTAAAATGCCCTATAACGGTTGAGTGTAGCGGCAACAAGTTACGGGCTTCATCACTATCAATCTACACAAAACTTTATGTGATGTAGAACGCTCAAATACCCACCGAAACCCTTATTACTGATTCACTTTGTTGGCAACTGTGTATTTTTTAATCCTATTATCATTACCAAATTAATGGAACAACTTTAAATCGAGTTTTCTCAGAATATTCACGATAACCTTTCAATTCATCTTTTAAGGTTTTATCCTCAAAATCTGTCCTAATTATCAATAGAATAATTGAAACAATTACAGGTATAATACTCCATAATGAACCAAAAATCAGAGGAAATCCTACCGCTTGAATTATCGAACCCATATAAGCAGGATGTCTGACGATTTTATATAATCCAGTATCACAAACAATATGCTCTCTATCTGTCAGTATCCTAACTGTACTTGAAAAAAATCTATTTTGTTTTTGTGCAACCAGAAATAGTAATTGTCCCGTTGCAGTTAAAATTGCTCCAATTACATATAAAATCCTATTAAAGCCAGGAGACCAATGATACCGACCCGAATCAAATCCTGCAATTATATACATTGAAATGGTAATAAGAAAAGATAATCCAAGTATAGTTTTATCCCATTTCTTTGATTCTTTTCCCGGCTTTGACCGTTCTTTTAACAAATCTGAATCTGGTCGAAGTATTGTGTAATTTAAAACAAACATTATTAATCCAATCGAAACGTAGATCAATCCTTGCCAATAATCTATCCGACCTGCACTAATAAATATTATCGCAAAAAATATGAATGTGCCAAGAAAATGTTTTACTAAATAACCTGCTTTCATAATTCTAAATTTTTATCAATCTGATGTTTGGTTGTTTTGTGGCCTCCATACCTTGTAGCCAACGGTTAGCGGTATGACAAGTAAGGGATTGCAAAGCGATGTTCCTGTCAACCAAGGCAAAAGATTGATGTAGGTGATGAACTCGCATGCCTCTGAAACCCTTATTGGCTATACCGCTTGATGTGTGTTCGTGTATTATTTTTCTTTTATTTTCAAATAAATCCTTGAATAATTGAATTTACCAGATGAAAGGAATTAGTCTATATTTAACTTCTTTACAATATTCAGAATATCCAGTCAATTCTTTCTTTAAAGTTGTATCCTCATAGTATGTCCTGATAAAAATTAAAGTAATCATAATAACCAGAGGAATAAATGCAAGTACCGAGCCTAATGTCAAAGGTAATGATATTGAACCTAAAAGCATTCCAAGGTATCCCGGGTGACGTACTATTTTATATGGCCCTGTTTTAATTACATTATGATTTTTCTCTTTCTGTATTCGTATAGTGCCCTCAAAGAAAGGATTATGAAGCATCGGCCATGTAGAAAATATTGCTGATAAAATGTATAAAATAATACCTATATACAAGTAGAAGAAGGGTAATAATTCAATAAGATTTAATCTTCTATCAATTCCAGCAACAAATGGGGTTATTACAATCGCAAATAAAAAGTAGGTCAGTATAATATACTTATCAAATTGTTTTGTTCCCTCTTGCATCTTTCCTCTGTCATTTAAGAGTTTTGGCGATTTTTTCAAAAGTATAATCCCTATAATTAGTCCACCAAGAGCATAAATACCTATATAAATCCATGCTCTTAAAATGCTAATTTCTCCAGAGGCAAGAAAAAAAACAAGTCCTGTTACAATTATCCAACGAATTGGTGCTAAAAATGCTTTTATCCCTGATCTTGTTAATTTTTCTTCCATAATTAATTATGTCATATTAGAAGTTTAAACTACATTATTTTCTGTCATGGTTACACGAATATCTTTGCATGACGCACAACTTCTGCACAAACCACGCTGTGCCCCGACGTTTAAAAGATTTATTTCTCAGCCTTGCGGGACATAGAACGAGCACTATAATCCATTACAAAAGAGCGAGTGTCGTGGTTTGTGCTGTTATGTGTTGTCGCTCATCATCTCAGTAATACAAGCTTTCTTGTTTCATTAAAGGAGCCAGTCCTAAGGTTATAAAAGTATATGCCGCTTGGTAAAGTTTTTCCATTCCATTCTCGTGAGTGTAGACCCGCAGACAATGTCTCTGCAACCAGGTTCGATACCTCACACCCTAAGTTGTCATAGACCTTCAATGATACAAATGCCTCGGTGGGCAGATTGAATGAAATCGTTGTTGATGGATTAAATGGATTGGGAAAGTTTTGATGCAATAAAATTTCTATTGGAACAGCAATCTCTATCTCCACGCTATGTGAATATTTAAACATTCCATTATTATCTATTTGCTTCAACCGGTATGCATAGCCCCCTGCTAACGGGCTCTTATCTGTGAAGCTATATTCTTTAGGAGAATTATTCGTACCACTGCCATGTACAAAACCAACTTTTTGCCATTCTTTCATGTTAACTACTCCAGGATTCAAAGTCTCAATAATTTTTCTCTCTACCTCAAATCCATAATTATTTACTTCGGTCTTGGTTCTCCATCGTAATTCTACATTTTGCATCTTATGCTCTGCAGTGAACATAGAAAGTTCCACCGGCAGAGTATAATCTCCGCCGCCAAATGACCATGTCTCATCATTTCGACCGCTAGCGTCACCACCAAAAAGAACTATATAACTTGTCCCATCTAAACTTGTCTCTGCCATAGAATGTTCAATTCGTTCCGTAGGTGCACTTGAGTTAATGTCAGTCGTCCATGTATTATTACTCAGGTTGTAAATATACGTTGTGTTTTTTGTCCAAAATCCCGCGTCATATCCACCAAAAAACATTGTCTGCAATCCACCAATATAGACCATAGCTCCATTAGCTCGGCTTTCAGGTAAATTTGCTTTCTGAGTCCAAGTATTTTCACTCAAATCAAACAGATAGGCTTCATTGGTTAGACCATTGTCGGTCCGTATTCCTGCCAACAAAACATTATCATTACCGATGAACGCCAGAGAGTGAAAGAAAAAACCAAAACCCATGGCAGTCTTTGAAGTCCAATTGCCGCTGCTGGTTTCATAGAGCCAAGTTTCTCCAGTGAACGAAGTCCCCTCAAGCTGTCCGCCTACCATCAAAACCTTTCCATCACCGATATATGCCATTGCATGGTAGCGGCGGGAACTGGGTCGGGTCCCGGGATATAGCTCAGTCCACGAATTTTCGCTAAGGTCGTATATCCAGCAAGAACTTGTATACGAGTAATTTATATCGGATCCGCCAAACATTAGCACTTGATCACCACCTAAATAAGCCATTGCATGATCGCAACGTATACCAGGATTCGGTGAAGGATTCATTTGGGTCCACATATCTCCATTGAGGTCATATACCCATGTTTCAGCATTTTTCCCGCTTGCGGTCAAACCTCCGTAAAGAACGACTTTTCCATTTCCAATATATGCCATTGCATGCCTGTCTCTGGCGGATGGTTTAGATAATGGAGATTTATTTGTCCAATCCTCTGCTGCCAGGACTACTAAAAATTTGGAAATTATAAGAATAATTGTGCAGAATATTTTCATTTTGATATCCTCCTTTTTGTGAAATTTGTAATTTGTTAGAACATACTCTTCCTTGTCTAGATTATTTTGTTAAAATTTTTCT
>CAZHVS010000028.1:0-35905 GCA_964536015.1 uncultured Ignavibacteriaceae bacterium | reverse complement strand
TAGAGCATTTGACTCTTAATCAACAGGTCGCCGGTTCGAGTCCGGCAAGGTGCACGTAAATTAAGTGCGAACTTACAAGTTCGCACTTTTAGTTTTAAATAGTTGTGTACTTAATTTTATAAATACACACTATGATTATTTTATTTTATGAGAATAAGTTTCTTTGTCAATCTAACTTTTGGAGTTGTAAGTTCGTAAAAGTAAATACCTGAAGCAAGATTCGAAGCGTTGAAATTAACTTTATGATTACCTACACTCATTTCTTCATTTATAAGTGTTGTTAATTTCTCTCCAACCTGATTATAGATATTAAGAATTACATGACTGTTTTCAGGAAGCTGAAAAGAAATTGTTGTAGAAGGATTAAATGGATTTGGATAATTCTGGTATAACTCATAACCGTATAGCAGCGTACCTGAATAATCTCTTACAAAAGAAACCCCACCATTAGTGGTTTTAAGGATTGTGCCGCCTTCACCAACAATATAACCTGTGTTGGAAGCATTAAATCTAATAGAGTACAGACTGTTTCTTGTGCCGGAAGATTGAAAATTCCAGTTTACACCGCCATTAGTGGTAGATAAAACTATTCCGTTATACCCAACAGCATAACCAGTATTTTGATTTACAAAAAATCCACTATAAAGACTTTCGAGCGTATTACTTTCCTGGGCAACCCAAGTAGAACCGCCGTTTGTTGTTTTAAGAATTACGCTATTTAAACCTGTAAATACCGAACCAATTGCATATCCGTTACTAGCATCTAAAAACTGAATTGAATAAATAATAGTTAATGCTTCATTATACTGAGTTACCCAGCTTGTTCCACCATTTGTGGTTTTTAAAATTATTCCTGTTCCGCCATAACTATCACCACCGGCAACAAAACCATTATTGGCATCAAAAAAATGCAGCGACATAAGAAGACAATTAGTTCCGCTTGTTAAGGTCGTCCAGCTATTCCCTCCGTTCGTGGTTTTAAGAATTGTTCCATAATAACCTACAACATAACCATTGTTTTCATCCACAAATTGAACTCCAGTTAGCCATTCAGTTACACCGCTAGTCTGCGCTGCCCATGAAGAACCTGCATTTGTAGTTTTAAGAATGGTTCCACCACTGCCAACAACATAACCAACATTTGCTGATGGAAAATATACTGATTGTAACCACTCAAAATTATTAGTTGATAATTCAGTCCAATTTGAACCTGCATTGGTAGTTTTTAAAACCGTACCATTGTCACCTACTATGTAACCAGTAATTGAATCAGTAAAGAAGCTGCCCTGTAAAGTAACATTTGTTCCAGATGAATTAATAACCCAGGAATTTCCGCCATCAGTTGTACTAATTGTATTTCCGAATTCACCAAAAGCAAAACCATAGTTAGTGTTAATAAAAGCAATCGTATAAAAATCTTTTGTTGAACTTACAGTTTGAGTTGCCCAGTTAGTGCCACCATTAGTTGTTTTTAGAATAGTTCCGTAATTGCCAATTATAAATCCATTGTTTGTATCCACGAAGGTTACTTCCTGCAGCCATTCAAATGAACCACTTGTTATAGAAGTCCAGTTTGCTCCTCCGTCAGTTGTCTTAAAAACAACTCCACCGTTGCCAACTATAAAACCAGTAGATGCATCAAGAAATGTAATAGAATATAATCCATTAAACGTGCCACTTGTAACAGATATCCAGTTAGTTCCACCATTAGTTGTTTTAATTATTGTTCCTGAAATTCCAACAGCACAACCATTATTTGCATCAGTAAAATGCACACTGTATAATTGATTATTATTAGGACTTGTTTGAGTTATCCAATTTGTTCCACCATTGCTAGTTTTTAATATTACACTGCCAAATCCGGAAGCAGTACCGCCCACAGCATATCCCGTATTAGCATCAACAAAATAAATTGCGTTAAGAATTATCATTGAATCAATAAATTGACTAATCCACGAATTTCCTTCATTTGTAGTTTTAATTATGTAACCTTCTTCACCTGCAGCAAAACCAGTAGTAGAATTTATAAAACATAACGAGTTCAAATGAGAGCTTATTCCTGTGTTCAATTTTGCCCAAGATAGACCACTGTTAATTGTTTTAAGAATAGTACCTGATTCACCACAAACATAACCTGAAGTTGAAGAAACAAACTTAGCAGAGTTCAAAGTATTTCCCTGAGGTAATGGATTTTGCCAGTTCCAACCACTTTGGGCAAAGACGAAACTGCTAAGCGCGATAAGAATAGAAAAAATTTTTTTCATTTTAATACCTTTATGAATCTGAAATAATTATTTAATTAAAGTCATTCGTTTTGTAATTACTTTATTTCCATTGAACAAAGAATAGAAATAATTCCCACTTGGAAGATTTGCCCCACTAAAATTTATTTTATACACTTTATTCGGTTCAGCATATTCATTAAATAAAATTGAAACTTCTTTTCCAATGGAATTAAAAATCTTTAATACTGTAAATCCAGCTTTTGAAACTGAAAAGTTAATGGTAGTAGATGGATTAAAAGGGTTTGGATAATTCTGCATCAAAGCAAAACCAATAGGTTCGGCTGTTGAATTTTCCTGAGTATCCATAATTGTTTGAATACCCGAATAAGTAGGAGGATATCTTAAAGCCCGAACAATTTCACCACCACGATTATAACTCCACACTACGCTTCCACTTGAATTTACTTCGAACATATATCCGCTTGTCGATTGCACGATAAGTGTATTGCCGTTTGGAAGTCGTTGACAACTTCCAAGATGATTTGAATAAAAACTAGAAGCAGTAAAACTCCATACAGGTGAAGAAGGTCCATAAGCAGTTCCAGGTACCCATGTATAATTCCCTGAAGTATCGGAAGGTGGAACTAATTCAACAACCATCGATGTCCCTTGGTTTTCTCGGTTATTAAATGCCATAATATTTCCGGCACCAGGACAATCAGATGGAATCCATACAGCACAATGAACAACATTAAAAACCTGCGACCCTGAGACTCCATAATTTGAAGGCATTCCCCAACGATATAAAATATCACCACCTTTTCCGCTTCTCCCACCTGAATGACTTGCAGCTTCTTGTGTAGTTGTACTATGATCAATTACATAAATCTCATTTAAAGTATGAGACGAAATAACTATCTGATCAAGAGCAGCATTGTAATCAATTCCGTTAATATGCATCCAATCCCCTCCTGAAGGACTTCCGTTTGCACCCATATTAATATTCAGTAGTTCAGGATGATCTGAAATAATTCCATAATTACTTTTTGTAGGATCATACTGCTGAATAAGATGATCCCAGGCGTGCCATTGCCAAACTATATTACCACCTGTTGAACCGACTGGTTGAACTTCAATAATATGATCTGGCCAAAGACTTACACTACGATTTAAACCAGCAGCTACACATTGTACTACAGTTTTAACTTCCCAAGCTATCATTAGAACATTTCCATTTGGCATTGGACAAATATCATGATGAGAACGATATGTAGAGCTGCTATAAGTATATTCCCAAGTTAGACTTCCGTTTTTGTCGTACTTTTGCACGACTCCCTGAGCTCCTCCACCATTTAATGAAGATGAAGAAGAGGAAGCAGTTCTTATAACGCTTCCATCCTCTAATAAATAAGCAGAATATCCACCGCTTTTACTATGCGTCCAAGTTTTTACAACCGTGTTATTCATATTTATCAGATATGTATATTTAGAATTATTTGGCCCAAATAATGTATATCCGGTGTACGGTTGTGCTTCTATTAACAAATTTAACAAAACTATGATTACTAATAATTGAAATGATATATTTGATGAACGCATAAATTTCATAGTTTATTTTAATAAAACCATTGATTTTGTTAGTCTCCTGTCACTATTGGTCAGGACATAATAGTATATGCCGCTAGGTAATGAAGATGCATTAAATGTACAGCTATAATTTTTACCTGCTATTACATTTTCACCAAATAAAGTTGCTACTTGTTGTCCAAGAGAATTGTATACTTTCAAATCTGTCCATCCGGCTTTACCGGTTGTAAATTTAATTTGAGTAGAAGGATTAAAAGGATTCGGATAATTTTGACTTAAAGAAAAATTAGAAAGTACTTCTCCATCATTCAAAGTCAATATGTTACTAAAACTGAACGAACCATCAAAATCAACCTGCTTCAATCTATACTGTATATTTGAAGTGGTAATCAATTCATCTGTATAGATATAATTAGTTGGAATTGCAGATGTACCATTTCCATTTACTTTGCCAATAACTTTAAAATCCTCATCGCCAGATTTTCTTTCAATTTCAAAATGTGAGTTGTTAGTCTCAGTTGCTGTAGTCCAATTTAGAACAACTTTTTCATCAATTACAGAAGCAGTAAAAGTTGTAAATTCAACTGGTAGAAGTGCCAGGATACCTGGATAATCCGGTGCATATCTCCAAGCACGGACTATCTCACCACCTCGATTATAAGTCCAGACAACCGTTCCAGCGCTATTCACTTCAAACATTTTTCCACTTGTTGATTGAACAATTAAAGTATTTCCATTTGGTAAACGTTGAACACCACCAAGATGTTGTGAATAAAATCCAGAAGCTGTATAACTCCATGTTGTTGAAGTTGGTCCATATGGAGAACCGGGAATCCGAATATAATTTCCAGAGGTATCTGTCGGTGGAGTAATTTCAACTATCATAGAAGTGCCTTGACCTTCACGATTATTGAAAGCCATAATGTTTCCTGTCCCTGGTAAACCAGCAGGAACCCACACACCGCAATGAACAACATTAAAGACCTGTGTGCCCGTTGCACGATAATTTGAAGGTCTTCCCCAGCGGTATAAAAAGTCTCCACCTTTTCCCCATCTACCACCCGAATGACCAGCTGCTTCTTGAATTGTTGTACTATGATCAATTACATAAACTTCATCAAGGTTATGAGAAGAAAATACTATTTGATCTGAAATGGGGTTATAGTCAATTCCATTATAGTGCATCCAATCTCCAGATGTGCTTTCTAAATTAATATCAAGTAGTTCCGGATGGTTTCCTACTACACCATAATTGTTTTTTGTAGCGTCATAATCCTGAATAAGATGATCCCAAACGTGCCATTTCCATACAATATTTCCACCAGTAGAACCAACTGGTTGTACTTCAATAATATGATCAGGCCATAAACTTGCGCTGTGATTTAAACCTGCAGCTACACACTCAGCAGCGGTTTTTACTTCCCACGCGATTAATAAGACGTTTCCATTTGGCATTGGACAAATATCGTGATGAGATCGGTAAGTAGTTGAACTATAAGTATACTCCCAGGTTAATACTCCATTTTTATTATATTTCTGTACAACACCTTGCGCTCCACCACCGTTTAATGATGATGAAGATGAAGTTGCAGTTCTTATCACACTTCCATCTTCAAGTAAATAAGCAGAATAACCTCCATTTTTACTATGTGTCCATGTCTTAACTACTGTATTATTCATGTCAACCAGATATGTATATTTAGAGTTGTTTGGCCCGAACAAAGTATATCCAGTGAATGCCTGTCCCATTACCTCCGTAAAGAGACAAGCAAATATGAATAAGATCAGCAAAAAAGAATTTTCAATTAAATGTTTCATTGTAACCCTCTAAAAGTAAAAAAATTATTTCATTAATATCATTTGCCTTGTTATACTTTTATTACCCATCAAGAGCTTATAAAAATAAATTCCTGTGGGTAAATGTCCAGCATTAAAATTTAGATTATAAATTTGTCCGGGTAATATTTTATCATCGAATAAAACAGCTACTTTTTCACCCAATAGATTATAAACATTCAAGGTTGCATAACCTGATTGACCCGCTCTGAAAATAATGTTAGTTGATGGATTAAATGGATTCGGGAAATTCTGATATAAAGTTAAATCATCCGGTAGAAGACCGCTACTTGACTCATCAATCGATGAACTTGCAAGTTGATTTGTCACACTAGTTATACGAGAGTTAATAAATGATTTTAATCCTGGTTTACGATTATTCGCACCAACAACAACATCACTTTGAATGTTCGTCTCAAATTGTGTGTTTGTATACATCTTCCTCTGATCATTATAAACATAAGGTCTTATAATATTTGCTACGCTATCAATATGAGGAAAGAAGTAAGAAGTTTTAAAATATGTATTAAAAATTTTCCTTAGTGAATCAATATAGGCGCTTTTAAAAGTAGGAATTGATAATATCTTTCCGAATAAAGGACGGTTAGTAGCGTTTATCACATAAGTAATACTTGTGTTTTCACTGTTTGTTACACCACTATTAGGAAATGCGCCAAAGCTTAATCCTGCATCCCAAACAATCCACTCAAATTTGTTAGTAGTAGGCAGATAATAAATATAAAAATTCCTGCAACTGTTTATATATGAATCGAAGTTTGCAAGTAATATGTCAGTTGCAAACGCTTTATAAACTGATGAAAGATTTATTTTTTGAGGGAGCGAAGTCAGTGGAATTTGAGAATTATTCAAAGTATCAATTAATGATAATAACCTTGGCCACGCAGTAGTTGAGCCATCAGTTTTTAACTCATACCTTTGAGAATAATAACTTGTATCGTTACCATAATAGATAAAATCTGAGTAATAATTAAGTGAGCCAATTCCGTCCACTGCTTTAAACATATCTCCGTTTTTATTTCCATAACGAGAATTTAAGAATGTTTTATCTACGTGTTCAACCATCGAATAAAAAGCAAAGAGAGTATCATTAATATATAATTCGGCAAAATTTCCTCTTGGGGCAGGAATTCCAATTGTACTACAAAAATCAAGATGAATTTTTTCTCTCATTAAAGTAGGATCTTCCCAGCAATTATTTAAGTGAATTCCTTTAATACCATCCCATTTCAAATCGCTTCTGTATTGATCAATCGATAACCTGAACGGTTTTTTATTATTTATGTGATTGTAGGAAGAGTTTCCTTTAAAGCGAACTCCAATACTGTCAAATGCAACTCCATCAATATTTGCATTGACCATCATATATTGCTCAAGTCCCTGATTATAGTAGTAGGTTAACGAATCCCAGTAATTTGGTTGACTAAAATATAATTTAATCGTATGAACCTGAATACCTGAAAAAATATTATCCCCCGCTTTTTGAGTAAAAACAGGTTGCGATAATATTAGTAATAGTAAAAAAATTCTTAAAGTTTTCAACATTTATTCTCCATTAGTAAGAAGCTATTTTGTTAATCATTATTAATATTGCTTATAGTTAAACAGTAATCTTCTTCTTTTTAGACGAAAAAAAAAATCATTTCTTTTAAGAAGCTTAATTAATACAAGCAACTATTAAACCAAAAGAATCTGTAAAAATGAATTAATTAGTAAATTAATTCTTTTCCGGTAAGTAGATTTTTCCTTACCTGCGAAAATTTTTCACATAAAAATTTCATCAAGGTTAATTATTTGCTGTTAAGATATTAGAAATTTTAACTTTACTTTTTATAAGGATTAAAACAGTAAGAATTTATTAATAATCAAAAATGCTACCGCCAATAAATTCACGTATTACAGAATCCTTTGGAATTGGTGAGTCATCTTCAATTGCTTCAATTGAATTTAAGAAATTAAACACACGATCAGCTCTTGTATAAGCATCAGCACGGAGAGTATTATCTTTATAAAAATTACGCCATTCTTCAAAGCGTTCTACTAGTTTATGTTTATACAGACACAATTCATATGGCATAGCACTATTAACAATAAAATCTGTTGATGGAATGTAAGGAATAATATGCCTCATTTCACTTGAGCGGACATAATGCCAGTGTTCCAGTGTTTGCTGCGGATTATAAGCACGATGTACAGAGTCTCTTAGCATTCTTCGTATTAACCTGATATCTGCCCACCTGATATATTTACCATTTTTCCCTTTCATCTGTAAAAGAGGCTCAATATATAATTTAAATTTCTTTTCCCCCGAAATTCCTTCAGTCATAGGAGGATATAAGCCATGCAAGCTATCAATAAGCAGAATTTCATTTTCTTTTAATTGAACTGGTGTTCTGTTAAGATAACGTGTACCGGTTTTAAAGTCATAGAAAGGAATTAAAACTTCTTTACCTTCACAAAGAAGTTTCAAATGTTCATTTATCATTTGAAGATCAAGAGCTTGCGGAGTTTCAAAATCGTAGTCACCAAATTCATCTTTTGGATGTAATTCAAGGTCAAAGAAGTAATTATCAACAATAAGAGGAACAAAGCTTACACCTTTCTTTTTTAACCTCTGTTCAAGTTTTAGTGTTGTAGTAGTTTTGCCTGAAGACGATGGCCCGCTAATAAAAACCATTTTTAATTGTTGACTTCTTTCGATAATCATTTCAGCAGCCGTATTCAAATCATTTTCATATGCTGCTTCTGATTCATGAACTATTTGTGCAAACTCTCCTTTTTTAATTCTTTCGTTTAAACTATCAACAGTATGGAGATTTTTAGACACTGCCCAATCAAGCACATGCCAGATTTTTGCCCAAGGAATATTTTCATTTTTTATTGAAGCATATTTACTTTCTTCATTACGTTCGCGTGCTCTCTCTTCTCTATATAAAATATATTCTTTTGCAACTTTTGCGTGACCATTTTCTATTAAGACTTTTTCAACAATATCTTGTATTTCTTCAATATGAGGTGTGCATCCATCAGGGCATTTCTCTTCAAGTACCTTAATTACTTGCATTGCTAATTGTTCAGCTTTCTCTTTATCTCTTCCACCAACAGCCACAGCAGCCCTGTATATTGCATTTGTAATGCGTAAAGGATTAAATGGTACAATTGCTCCTGTCCTTTTTATAACACTTGTAATCTTACTCATATTCACTTTCTAACTTTTTATTTTTTGTTACTTAACTTAAAGTGAAAATTAAATAAATTCAAGTAACCATTACATTTAGGCTTTCTACCAATATAAGAATCTAATATCTTGCAATTAAAAAAATAAGATGTTAAAAGTAAACGAAATCTTTTATTCAATCCAGGGTGAGAGTAGTCTGGCAGGTTTCCCTTGTGTTTTTATAAGAATGACAGGTTGTAACCTTAGATGCACTTATTGCGATACCGAATATGCATTCTATGAAGGTAAGGATTATTCGATTGAAGAAATTATGAATGAAATTTTTAGGTATAACTGTAGGCTTGTTGAGATTACCGGCGGTGAACCGTTATTGCAGAAAGATGTTCATGAATTAATCAATATTCTTTGCGAAAAACAATTTTCAGTACTGATGGAAACAGGTGGAAATATTTCAATCCAGGATGTTAATCCCTTAGTAAAAATCATTATGGATTTGAAATGTCCATCAAGCGGGATGATGCATAAAAATCTTTATGACAATATTGCGTTTCTTAAAACAAGTGATGAAGTGAAATTCGTAATAGGCAACAGAGAAGATTATGATTGGGTAATAAAAACAATCGTTGAGTATTCATTATCGAAAAAATGCCAAATTTTACTTTCACCAGTCTTTGGACGAATTGAGCCAGTCACTTTGGTTAATTGGATACTTCAGGATAATTTGCAAGTAAGATTTCAATTACAATTACATAAATATATATGGAAACCAGACAGGAGAGGTGTTTGATGAAAATAGCCAAGGAATTTACATGGGAAATGGGACATAGATTACCATTTCACAGAGGCAAGTGTAAAAATTTACATGGTCATACTTATAAAACCAGAATCGAGATTGAAGGCAATCCTGATGATAATGGAATTGTGCTGGATTATTATGAACTTGATTCAATTGTTAGTGCAATCCTAAATAAACTTGACCATGGTTTTTTAGTTTGCTTAGAGGATACTGAATTAATTGAAGTATTAACAAAATTAAAGTCAAAACATGTGATTGTCAATTTTCATTCAACCGCTGAAAATATATGTAACTATTTATTAGTTGAAATTAAAAAAAGTGGATTGCCATCAAATATAAAAAAAATAACTGCAAGAGTATTTGAAACTTCCGATACGTATGCAGAAAATTGGTTAATTTTATAATGGCACGTTTTAAAGTCTATATTGAATATGAAGGCACCCGTTATAGCGGCTGGCAAAAACAACAAAATGCTAAAACAATTCAAGGCACTATTATTAAGGCTGCCTCAGAAATCTTTAAAACAGATTTTGTTTTTCAAGGCTCCGGGCGAACTGACAGTGGAGTTCACGCACTTTGCCAGGTTGCACATCTTGATGTAACAACCATGCTAGCTCCTGAAATAATCAGAATGAAAATTAATGACCTTCTTCCTTCTGATATCAATATTCTAGAGATTGAAAAGACAAATAAAAATTTTCATGCAAGGCACGATGCAATAAGCAGAAGTTATATTTATCAAATCTCAAAAAGAAGAACAGCTTTTGCAAAAAATTTTGTTTGGTGGATAAAAGATAAACTAGATGTAAAAAGCATGGAAAAAGGTTTAAAATTATTCGAAGGAATGCACGACTTTGCTTCTTTTTCTGATAAAGATGAGGAAGAAAAATCAACTAAAGTAATGATAGAAAAAGTTGAATTAACAGAAACAAATAACCTTATACTCATTCGTATTTCAGGTTCACATTTTTTATGGAAGATGGTTAGAAGAATGGTTGGAGTTACAGTAGAAATCGGAAGAGGAAAACTGAAATCTGGTATTATTAATTATTACCTTACGAACAAATCAACAGAGCCGGTAAAATTTACTGCACCACCTTCTGGGTTATTCCTTGAAAAAGTTTTATATAAAAAGGATGAGGTCTTTAACGAATTAGCCCCAATTACTCTTATCTAAAATAAAAAAGCCGAAGAAAAACTTCGGCTTAAAATTTATTTTGCTATTTTTAGCAGCAAATCTACACAACGAATTGAATAACCCCATTCATTATCATACCAGGACACAACTTTGAAGAATCTTTTTTCACCCTTCAGGTTATTCTGTTTTGTTGCAAGGGAATCATAAATTGAAGATCTTTCATCGTGAATGAAATCAGTAGAAACAAGTTCTTCGTTAGCATATCCTAAAATTCCTTTAAGATAAGTTTCAGAAGCTTTTTTCATTAAGGAATCAATTTCTTCAATAGACGTTTCTTTTTCTGTTCGGAATGTTAAATCTACAACAGAAACATCAGGTGTTGGAACACGGAAGGACATTCCTGTCAGTTTTCCTTTTGTTGCAGGAAGGACTTCACCAACGGCTTTTGCTGCACCGGTAGTTGAGGGAATAATATTTATTGCAGCAGCTCTTCCACCTCTCCAGTCTTTTTTTGAAGGACCGTCAACAGTTTTTTGAGTAGCTGTGTAAGCATGAATTGTTGTCATAAGACCGGTTTCAATTCCAATACCTTCTTTTAACAAAACATAAACAACTGGTGCAAGACAGTTCGTTGTACAAGAAGCATTTGAAATTATATGATGTTTTGAATTATCATATTCATTATCATTAACTCCCATTACAATTGTTTTAACATCACCTTTACCCGGAGCAGTAATAATTACTTTTTTTGCTCCTGCTGCAAGATGTCCTTTTGCTTTTTCGGAATCAGTAAATAATCCAGATGCCTCAAAGACATAATCCACTCCAAGTTCTTTCCATGGTAATTGAGAAGGTTCTTTTGTAGCAGCAATACAATGTGTTTTGCAGCCATTAACAACCAGAATATCATCAGCTTCAAGTTCTGGTTTACTTTTTTCTGTTTTAATTTCACCGTCAAATTTTCCATGTACTGAGTCATACTTTAACTGGTAAGCAAAGTACTTAGCATCTGTACTTACATCAACAACAGCAACCACTTCTATTTCTTTTCCCAGTAATCCTCTGTTGGCAATTGCGTTAAAAACTAATCTTCCAATACGACCAAAACCATTAATACCAACTTTTATAGCCATTTTATTTCTCCTGTGTAATTAATTTTATTTCATAAATTGACATCCAAAATTTAGTGAAGCAGATTCTTAAATCCAATCCATTTGGAAAGAACATTATTGCTTTTCAACATTGATGAAATTATATTTCGTTTAAGAATTAATCTAAGAAAGTATTATGGAAAAAAGTCATCAATTTCTAATGAATGTACCAATTTTTGCAGATTTGGAAGAAGAAACACTTACAAAAATCTCTTTGCTTGGTAAAAGGAAAACTTATGAGAAGGAGTCGGTAATCCTTCTAGAACACGAGGCAGGCACTGCTCTTTTTGTGATAATTCATGGAAAAGTTAAGGTATCGCGTGTTAGCGATGATGGCAAGGAAGTTATTTTATCAATACTCGGAGATTCTGATTTCTTTGGAGAAATGGCAATATTGGATGGTCTGAACAGATCAGCTAATGTTACGGCTATTGAAACTTCTGAAATTTTCCTGATACAAAGAAGTGATTTCCTCGATTTGTTATATAATCATCCTGAAATTTCCATTTCATTATTGCAGGAGCTGACTAAACGTCTTCGTGCTGCAGACATGAAAATAAAATCTCTTTCATTAAAAGATGCTGAAGGTAAAGTTGCAACTGTTATACTTCAACTTGCTGATGATATTGGCAAGATTAAACAGGGTATCGTTGAGATTGAAAAACTGCCATTTCAACAAGACCTTGCTAATATGGCTGGAACTTCAAGAGAAACCATTTCCAGAACTTTGCATGCTTTTTCCAAGCGTGGGCTAATTGAGCTGGATGGCAACAAGCTTAGAATTTTGGATTATGAGTCCTTTAAAGAGATGTACAAATAATTTTTATGGCCTTTAAAGCAGATTTGCATGTACATACTTTTTATTCAGATGGTTTTTATTCTCCGGAAGAAATAATAAACAAAGCAAAAGAGCAAGATATAAAAATTTTAAGCATAACCGATCACGATACAACTGATGCTATTGATTATGCAATAAAAACAGGACGCGAAAAAAATATTGAAGTTATTCCGGGAGTTGAGTTAAGTTCGGATATCGGTGATAAAGAAGTACACATTCTCGGTTATTTTATTGATAAAGAAAATTCAGAATTAAAACGTTATTTAAAATTTTTCCGGGATGAAAGATTAAGAAGAGCTGAAAGAATCGTCAAAAATCTTAATAAACTCGGATTCGATTTAAGCATTTACGATGTTGTCTCCAGTGCAGAAAATTCTGTAATAGGAAGACCTCACATAGCTCAGGCAATGTTTAATAAGGGATTCGTTTCCAATTATTACGAAGCGTTTAATAAATATATTGGAGATGGATGCCCTGCTAATGAAAGAAAAGTACATATTTCACCGGCGAGTGCTTTCAAAATAATTAATGACGCAGGTGGAATTTCTTTTATTGCTCATCCGGATAATCTTTCTGCTGTGTTATTAAGAGATTTGATTGACGCAGGTGTTGATGGAATTGAAGCAATTCATCCAACACATAGTGATATTAAAGTAAAGTATTACAAAGAAATTACTAATGCTTATTTTCTTTTATACTCAGGTGGTTCCGATTTTCATGGCGGAAAAAGAAATGATGAAGAAAATTTTGGAAAATATTTTATTAATTCGGATTCCATAATAAATATTAAAAAACAACTTCAAAGAAAGTTTTCTTAAAATTAAAATTGCAGGAATAAAAAAATGAAAATTATTGAAGGTAATCTTAATGCTGATGCTCTTAAATTTGCAATTGTTGAAAGCAGATTTAACGAATTCATAACAACAAAATTAGTAGAAGGTGCTCTTGACTGTTTAAAAAGACATGGCTGTAAAGACGATAATATTACTATTGTTAAAGTTCCGGGTTCTTTTGAAATACCTTTTGCTGCAGAAAAGTTAGCATCTCAGAAAAAATTTGATGCGGTTATTTGTCTTGGCACTTTAATTAAGGGTGATACTCCTCATTTCGATTTTATTGCTAACGAAGTCTCCAAAGGGATTGCAACGGTAACTTTGAAAAATGAATTACCGGTTATTTTTGGCGTACTTACAACGGATTCAATTGAACAGGCAATTGAACGTGCAGGAACAAAAGCCGGAAACAAGGGCTGGGATGCTGCTTTAACAGCTATTGAGATGGCAAATCTTAATAAAGTTCTGCACTGAAAAAAAAATTCATTTGAGCGGTTGTTTATTTCTCTTAAATTAACAACCGTATTTAAAGAAAAATTCTATTGTACATAGATAAACGATATGTTTTACTTGCATTCTCTTAATAACAAAATCTTTGTAAAGAGGTAAGCCTATCTTTTTTGCTACTGAATAACAATACAAGGATTAATTTATGAAAGCTTTTAAGGCTTTTGGATTATTATTAATTATTGGAATCACTATTAATATTTTTCCACAACAGATTTTAAAAACAAAAAATTATACTTCTCAAAAAAAAATTTCCAATGGAATTGTATTTAACCTAGGCTTCTGGGGTGCGGGTGAAGGAGGTGCCTTCTTCTTTAATATTAAAGATTCTTCTTACAAAGTTTTTACAAAAACTGAAGGATTAAATGGTTCACCAATTACCTCTCTCTCTCTTGATAATGAAGGAAAAATCTGGTTTGGAAGCAGCAACGGAATTATTGATGTTTACAATCCCACAAACAATTCATTTAAAAGAATTGTAGATATTTATAACTCAGGCAGAGCATCAAAAAGCATCAATAATATTATTATCAAAGGTGATACCGCAGTAGTTTCAACCGACTTCGGAATTTCATTGATAAACTGTTCTTCCCTATCATTTTTTGATACTTACTTTAAATTCGGCAGCTTTTCTTCTAATGTAAAAGTAAATTCTGCAGTTTTTACGAAAAATCTTTTTTATGTTGCTACAAGTTCAGGTGTTGCTATACAAAAACCTGGGACGACAAATTTAATTGCTCCTGAATCGTGGGATGTTTATTCGACAAGCAATGGATTACCTGATAATAACATAATAAAAATTGCAAATTACCTGGATACCATTGTCTGTGCTTCAGGTTCTGGTTTATATTTTTTTAATGGCAGCCAATGGTTTGCACTCGATAATTTTTTAAGCGGGAAATATATAAAAGACCTTTTCGTCAAAAATGATTCGTTATTTGTTTTAGCAAATTTCACTTTAAATAATTCTGTAATCAATTCTCTTTATCTGTATAGAAACGGAGTAACAAAACTAATTTACACTTCCAATCAAAATCCTGGAAAAATAATTAGTATTGATAATAAAATCTATCTTGCCACAGAGTTAGGACTAGAAGTAATTGATCAAAATTTTAATTCAAATTCCTTCTATCCAAATGGTCCATCGTACAATATATTTTTTAATTTAAGCGTGAACCCTTCAGGAAACCTTTGGGTTAGCACCGGCGATGACCATGTCCTCAAAGGAGCTTTCAGATTTGATATGAATAACTGGAAAGAATTTGATCTTAACGCAATTTCTTCAAATGTTGTAAACGCAGTCTATTATGCATACACACCAGATAAAAATACTTATCTTGCAACATGGGGTACTGGCTTCGTAAAGATAAATGATAAAGATCAATTAATACATTATGGAGCCTATAATACTCCTCTGGTGGGAATAAAAATAAATCCTGCATTCATCGTTATAACTTCATTAAAAAAAGATTCACAGGGAAATTTATGGATACTTAATTATGAAGCCAGTAACAGAAAAACTCTTTCGGTGTTAACTTCAGATAGTACCTGGTATGGATTTGATAATCTCACTGACCCAAGTGTTGCACCAACTCAATACCGAATGTTGATGATTGACCAGTATGATACTAAATGGTTTGTTTCAACAAGCGGCGACAGACCGGGTTTGCATTACTATAATGAAAATTCTTCCAGTGGCAAGAAAACTTTTACTGTTTTTACAGATGATAAATATGGTTATTTAAATTCTTCAAACGGACTTAACACAAACTACGTAAATGCTCTTGCTCTTGATAAAAGAGGTGATATTTGGGTAGGGACAAGTTTAGGAGTAAATGTCATTACGAATACAAATACAGTTTTAAATTCTACTCCACAACTAAGAATAAGTTCTCTTTTTTCTTTAAGACAACAAAGCATAAACTGCATTGCAGTAGATGCCATTGATCAAAAATGGGTTGGAACTAACCAGGGTTTACTTGTAGTTACTTCTGACGGAAGTGAACTTGTTGCAGCTTTTGATTCAAAAAATTCTCCTCTGGTTTCGGATTTAATACGGAGTATTGCTATTGATGAAGAAAGAGGAATTGTTTACGTCGGATGTGAAGGCGGATTAACAGCCTTTCATACATCTATTCTTTCTCCAAAAGAAAGTTTTGATAAACTCTCAGTTTATCCTAGCCCTTTTATTATTGACGAAACAAATACAAATCTTACTGTTGATGGACTTGTTAAAGATTCAGAACTGAAAATTTTTTCAATATCAGGACAGCTCGTAAATCATATTGTAACACCTGGTGGACGAATAGGTTACTGGAACGGTACTGATCTTAACGGAAATAAAGTTAATAGTGGTATTTATCTAATTATTGCATACGATAAAGATGGAAATAACATCGCTAAAGAAAAAGTAGCAGTGATAAGAAAATAATTAACAATGATTGATTTAAATAATATTTCCCTTCAGTTTGGAGGCAATTATCTTTTCCGGAACATTAACTTAAAAATAAATGCCGGCGATCGCTACTCTCTTGTCGGAGCAAATGGAACAGGAAAATCTTCAATATTAAAAATAATTACCGGAGAACTTCAACCTGAAGAAGGAAGTGTTCAAAAGCAAAAAAGAATAACAATCGGCTATCTGCCGCAAGATAATGTTACTCACTCTGGCAAAACAGTTTTTGATGAAGCTAAATCAGCACTTACAGACATCATTTTGCTGCAGGAAAAAGAGAAAGAAATAACCAGCCAGCTTAATGATGACCTTCTAAGCAATGAGGAGAGAGATGATCTTGTCCATCAATTGGGTGAAGTTCATCATAGGTTGGAAGAATTAGATTCATACAGTGCTTCAAGTAAAGTTGAAAAAATTTTATTTGGATTAGGATTTGAAGAAAGAGACTTATTTCGTTTGACTGATGAACTTTCGGGTGGCTGGCAGATGCGAATTGCTCTTGCAAAAATTCTTATCTCACAGAATGATGTATTATTACTTGATGAACCTACAAATCATTTAGATATCGACTCTCTTGAATGGCTGGTTGATTTCCTGAAATCATATGAAGGTGCAATGATAATTGTTTCTCACGATAAATATTTTGTGAATGCACTGACAAAAAAAACTCTTGAGATATATCTTTCAAGGTTTAATATCTTCAATGGTAATTACGATGCATATTTAAAATTCAAAGAAGAAAGAGATGCCCAGATTGAACATCAATTTATGCTACAACAAAAAAAATTAAAGGAGACCGAAAGATTTATCGAGCGGTTTCGTTACAAAAATTCGAAAGCAAAACAAGTACAAAGCCGTATTAAGCAGTTAGAAAAAATTGAATTAATTCAACTCCCCGAGAATAAAGAAAATATTAATATAAAATTTCCCCCTGCTCCTCAAAGTGGAAGAATTAATATTGAACTAAATAATATTTCTAAATTTTATGGTGATAATAGAGTAATTAGTGATTTAAACTTTCAAATTGAGCGTGGTGAAAAAATTGCTTTTGTTGGACCAAATGGGGCAGGAAAAACTACCCTTGCTAAAATAATTGCCGGAGTAATTTCTTTTAATGAAGGTAAGCGAATCTTAGGTCACAACACTTCCATTGCTTACTATGCGCAGGACGTCGCTAATGAATTAAATCCAGATATCGATATTCTTGAAACTCTTGATGAGATTGCTCAGGACAAAACAATAGGACAATTAAGATCTCTACTAGGAAATTTTCTTTTTAATGGTGATGATGTCTTTAAAAAAGTTGCTGTCCTTTCCGGTGGAGAAAAAAGTCGTGTGGCTCTTGCAAAAATTCTTTTAACAAAAGCTAACCTGATAATACTTGATGAACCGACTAATCATCTTGATTATAGTTCAAAATTAATTTTACAAAAAGCTCTTGTAGATTTTACGGGTTCCTTAGTGTTGGTCTCGCACGATGTTGATTTCCTTAGACCAATTGTGAATAAAGTAGTTGAAATAAGAAAAGGGCTGATAAAAACTTTTGCCGGCGGGATTGATTACTATCTTGATAAACGTCTTGAAACTTTTAATGAAGAGGGACAAAAAGATAAATTAAAAACAATCCTGCAGAATACTTTAACAAGAAAAGAGCAAAAAAGAATTGAAGCCGAACTACGACAAAAAAGATACGAAAGCACAAAAGATTTAATAGAAGAAATTAATAAAATTGAAAAAAATATTTCACTTCTTGAAGAAGAAGAAAAACAGCTTGAACTTGAACTGGCAAAGGAATCCATTTATAGAAATCCGTTATTAGCAAAAGAAAAAAATTCTAAATACAATTCTGTAAAAGAAAAACTGAAGGCTGAATTAAAAAAATGGGAAGAATTAAGTCTAAAACTTTCAGAAATTGAAAAGCAATTCGAGTTGTAAGCACCCCATTTTAATTCCATCTAAATATTAATTTTCTAAAATTTTCTTTTCAATCACTATTTTTTTTTCTATTTTAAATTAAGATTTCGTGTAATTCTATAATTTAAGTCTGTCTTTTTTCGATAGATATTTGCTATTTATTACTGGAGTAGTTCATATGGCAATTGAAGAAGTTCGTGAACAGAAAATCCCCCCTATCGCCTTCATTTTTTACACTCTCTTAGTATTAATAATTATCATTGGAAGTTTGACTTTTTATAATTATCAAGAATCACAAATTACTCAATCGGTTCATAATGAAATTCAAGCCATTGCTAAACTTAAAATTAATCAAATTTCTGATTGGAAAAACGAAAGGTTAGAAGATGCCAAAGCTATAATGTCCAATCAAATTTTTATTGAAGAGCTCCACAGACTCATTACTAATATTAAAAATAATCCAAATAATTCTCAAAAAATATTAAGTTGGATGCATTCTATTAAAAGGAAAGATGAATATACTGAAATACTATTGATAGATACAGAATTAAACATTCTTGTTGCATCTAAAAATGGTGATAATATTGGTCAGAGTGCACAAGAAATATTAATTAAATCACGAGAATTAGGATTACCTGTTTTTTCTGATTTACATTCGGCTTCTCATATAGATTATATTCATATTGATATTGCCATTCCTCTTTATACAGATGAAAATCATCAAAAGATTTATGGATATTTATTATTCCGTTTAAATCCAACAAAATTTTTATATCCCCTTATTCAATCCTGGCCAGTACCAAGTAAAACTGCAGAAACAATAATTTTACGAAGAGAAAATGATAGTTTGGTTTACCTTAATGATTTGAGACATAAACCTAATACGGCATTTAAACTTAAATTTAGTATCCATGAAAAAAACTTACCAGCAGCAAAAGCAGTATCTGGATTCAGAGGTATTTTTGAAGGGGTTGATTATCGCGGAGAAAAAGTGATTTCATTCCTTGCTGAAATTCCGGAAACAAATTGGCTGATGGTAAATAAAATTGACAAAAATGAAGTTTACTATATCCTCAAATTTAGAACTATTTTAATTGTTACAATTATGTTTTTGCTTTTAACCATAGTAGGAATTATATTTTGGTTGAACTGGAAAAGACAAAATCTTAAATATTACAAAGAGCTTCTTGAAAAAGAAAAAGAAAAAAAAGCAGTTGAAAAAAGCTTTGAATATATTTCAAAATATGCCAATGATATCATTTTTCTCTTAGATGAACAATTAAATATTAACTACTGTAATGAAAAAGGCATCTCTGTTTATGGATATTCATCAGAAGAATTATTGAAGAAAAATATCAAAGACTTAAGAATTGAAAAAGAAAAACATAAAAACGAACATCAATACAGACAAGCCTTATTAGGCTCTGGAACAACTTTCATTACTGAACATATAACTAAGAGTGGAAAAGAATTTCCTGTAGAAGTAAGCGCTAATCTTATCGAGATTGAAGGCAAATACTTCATTAATTGCATCTTAAGAGACATAACTGAACGTAAAAAATTTGAGGATCAAATTATTAAATTAAACAGGGTTTATCTTGTTTTAAGCAATATAAACCAGGCAATAGTAAGAGAAAGAAACAGGGATAAATTATTAAAAGAAGTCTGTAGAATTATTGTAGAAGATGGAAATTTTCTTTGTGCCTGGATTGGACTATTGAGTGATAATAATTATCAAATAGTAGAATGCTATGGTCTTGCCAAAGAAAAAATTGAAAAAGAAATTATTTCGGTTATTAAAAAAGAATTAAATAAAAGCCTTAGTAAATCAATAATCAAAACTCACTCGAATATTATTGTTAATAATGTAAACAAAGAACTCAAAAACGTTGAATGGGTTAATGCCGCTTCACGACTTGGAATTAATTCATTTGTAAGTTTTTACTTAAAATTATCTTCATCTGAGGAAGGAGTCATTTATATCTACTCTAAAGAAGAAAATTTCTTCAATGAATCTGAAATGAAATTAATAAATGAACTAATTGGTGACATTAACTATGCCCTTGATTCAATTGAAAAAGAAAAAATTATTTTAGATAATCAATTAAAACTAAAAAATATTTTCGAAAATAGTTTTGATGTTTTTTATTCTCACGATGTAAATCATAAACTAAATTACTTAAGTCCACAAATTAAAAAAGTACTAGGGTATGAAGTAGAAGAAGCATTAATTCAGTGGACAAAATTGTTATCTGATAATCCAGTTAATAAGATTGGTATTGATAAGAAGAACAAAGCAATTGCAACCGGATTGACCCAAGGTCCCTATGAATTGGAACTTTTACATAAAAACGGACAGAGAGTTTGGATCGAAGTAAGAGAATCGCCAGTTGTAGAAAATGGTAAAACAATTGCAATAGTGGGTTCTTTTACAGATATTACTGCAAGAAAACAAGTTGAAAAAACTTTAATGGAAAGCGAGAAAAAATTCAGAGATACTATTACAAACCTTGATGAAGGATATTACAGTGTCACTTTTGATGGAATTCTTTTAGATCATAATAGAGCATTTAATAGAATTTTCGGTTTTCCTGAGGATAAAGATTTAAGACAAACTCATTTGACAGACTTTTGGTTATATCCTGAAGAACGGAAAAATTATCTCAAAATCATTTCGGAAAGTGGGAGTATAAATAATTTTCATGCTAATGCAAAAACCAGAGATGGAAATCCAATTAATGTTTTAATTAATGCACATATTGTATACGACGAAAAAAATAATCCTGTAAGAATAGAAGGAACCTTTTCTGATATAACAGATTTTACAAATGCTCAGATACAATTAATACAAGAAAAAGAATGGTCTGAAAAAATAATCAATTCGGCTTCCAGTATAATTGTGGCTTTGGATAAAGAAGCAAAGATTTATCTCTTTAATAGATATGCCGAAGAATTAACTGGTTATAAAGCTGAAGAGGTTTTCGGGAAAAATTGGATTAATATTTTTATACCTGAAAAGCAGCAAAAAAATATTTATGAAGTCTTTTGTGAAATTGTAGAAAAAAAATTAATTAGCCATCAGCATGAAAATGTTATTCTAACAAAAAGCGGAGATGAACGTTTAATTAGATGGAATAATGCACTTATTCTTGAAAATAATGAATTAAAAATGATTCTTTCAGTAGGTGAAGATATTACTGAGAGAAAAAAAATTGAAGATAAATTGAAAGAAAGTGAAGAAAATTTCAGAACTGTTATCAAATCTGCACCAGTCGGAATTATTTTGTCCGATATTAATGATAAAATTTTATTCGTAAATAATAAATTTATTGAACTGACTGGATATACAAAAGAAGATTACCCTTCAGTTAATCAATGGTGGACACAAGCATATCCAGATGAATTATATCGTGAACAGATTAAGGAAAAATGGGAAGATGCTGTAAAAGAAGCTATAAAAAACAACTCGAGTATTGTACCTATTGAAAGTATGGTAGCTTGCAAAGACGGAACTACTAAATTTTTTGAAATTGGATTTGTTAATGTTATACAATTTAACATAATTTCCTTTGTAGATATAACCAAAAGAAAAGAAGCTGAAAAAGAAATAACAGAAATAAATGAAGAACTGGAATTAAGAGTTAAACAAAGAACTGAAATGCTTGAACAAGCAAATAAAGAGCTAGAGTCATTCTCTTATTCAGTATCTCATGATTTAAGGGCGCCATTAAGAGCAATTTCGGGTTTTTCACGTATATTGATAACAGATTATATCAAAGATTTACCATCGGGAGCACAAACATTAATCTCAGATATAGTGAACAACACAAAAAAAATGAGCCAATTGATTGATGATCTGCTTCAATTCTCCAGACTTATTAGAAAAGATCTTACTAAATCTTCTATTGATATGAATGCACTTTTTAAGAATTGTTACGATGAATTACTTCAAACAACCAAAAATAAAAATATTAGGTTTAATAAAATGAAACTTCCAATGGGCTTTGGCGATGAACATCTTATTACCCAGGTTGTAACTAATCTTCTTTCAAATGCAATTAAATTCAGCAATAAAAAAGAAAATCCCGAAATAATTATTGAAGGAGTAAGTAAGACAAACGAAAACATTTATTCGATTACTGACAATGGAGAAGGATTTGATATGAGATATTATAACAAACTATTTGGAGTGTTCCAAAGATTGCACAGACAAGATGAATTTGAAGGAACTGGTGTAGGATTAGCAATTGTTTCAAGAATTGTTCAACGTCATGGTGGAAAGGTTTGGGCGGAGAGTGAAATTGGGAAAAGAACAACTTTTTATTTTAGTCTACCAAATCATTGAAGAATTAATTAACATACAATTTAAAGGATAATGTATGATTTTGAAGAAGGTTGAAATATTATTAATTGAGGATAATCCTGATGACGTAAAATTAGCTATGAAAGCTTTTGAAAAAAGTCAGTTATCAAACAGCATTCATATTGTCAATGACGGCGAAGAAGCTCTTGACTTTATTTACTCTAAAGGCAGATATGAAAAACATGAAAAATTACCCGACTTAAAATTAATTTTGCTTGATTTGAAATTGCCCAAAATTGATGGCTTGGAAGTATTAAAAATTCTTAAAACTGATCAACAGAAAAAAACGATCCCTATAGTTGTCTTAACTTCCTCAAAAGAAGAAAAAGATATTGTAGAAAGTTATAAATTGGGTGCTAATAGTTACATTTTAAAATCTATAGATTTTGACCAATTTATCAAATCAATTGCTGAAATCGGAATTTATTGGTTAAAACTTAATGAGTTACCGATTATCTAAAGAATATGTAAATAATACTATTTTGTATTTAAATGCTTTTATTTGTAAAATTTTATTTTTAAACAGTAATTAATTTTTTGTTCAAAAAATTAAACTTGGGAATAAAAATGCAAGACTTCAACAAACAAATTTCTATGAAACTGAAAGATTTAAAGAATTCATTTCCGTCTTATCTTCTAGAAAAACATTTTCTTATTAACTCAGAATTGAAGAAAAAATATAGTGAAAAACATATTGAGCATTATAAAGAAGATACATCTTTTCATCTAAGTTATTTGGCAGAAGCCATTCAGAACAAAGAACCAGTTTTATTTAATGAATATCTTGGTTGGATAAAAGATTTCTTTAATAACTCAACAGTCACATATGATGAAATATTAACCAATCTTGAATTATTGCGTGATGAATTGACCAATATTTTATCTGAAGAAATGTTTAAAGTGACCACCGAATATATAAATTTAGGAATAAACTATTACAAATCTAAATACACAACTCTCTCATCATTTATTAGAGATGATAATCCGCACAAAGAAATCGCAATAAAATATTTAAACTTTTTAATTGATGGCGATAAAAAATCCGCTCACGATTTAATAATGAATGCATTTAGAAATAATATAACTATTAAAGACCTCTACCTAAATGTATTTCAAGCAACGCAAAAGGAGACGGGTCGATTATGGCAAATGAGCAAAATAACTGTAGCGCAGGAACACTTTATTACTGCAGCAACGCAACTAATTATGGCACAACTTTATCCGTATCTTTTTTCTTCAACTAAAAAAGAAAAAAGTATAATTGTAGCTTGTGTTGAAGGTGAGCTGCATGAACTTGGAGCTCGTATGGTGGCTGATATCTTTGAACTAGAAGGTTGGAGTTCATATTATTTTGGAGCAAGTACTCCACTGAAAAGTATATTAAGCAGCATTCGTATCTACAACCCAAAAATTGTTGCAATTTCATCCACCATGGTATATAATCTTTCTCATACTAGCGACATAATTCAAAAAATCAAGGAGGAAAATAAAAATATTAAAATCCTGGTCGGCGGATATCCATTCTCAATTGCGAAGAATTTATGGCGTAATATCGGTGCTGATGGATTCGCAAATGATGCATCATCCGCTGTCAATTTAGCAAATGAAATCATTAATTGACATGGAATAATAATGATTGCAACTGATAATTGCTTTATAATTGCTTGTAATAATGAAGGACTCATTAGCAAAGTATATTTCAATAGTTCTGGTATTGCTGATGATTATTTTATAAATAAACTTTTTCCCGAACTCTTTAGAAAAGAATATATTAATACTGCTTTAGATTTCCTGGTTAAGATAAAAAAGCATTTGGCTTCATTTGGATATGAGCTTTTTCTTCCAGCCTCCTTGAGCAAAGAACCATTTTATTTTTATGGTATATTAATGGGTCAAGAAATTATTATTATAGGTTCTAAGCACAAAAGAGAATTAGAAAGCTCTCAAAAAATCATTTACGATGAAAAACAAAAGGCAAATAATGATCTTCTTAATGCATTAAGTGGAGTAAATAATGAACTTATTGATATGCAGAGGGAAATTACAAAAAAAAATCTAGAGTTGGCTGAACTAAATAAATTAAAAAACCAATTTTTAGGAATAGCAGTTCACGATTTACGCAATCCTTTAGGAATTATACTTAATTTTATAGAACTTTTAGAAGACGATAAAGATACCTTTACTCAAGAGCAGTATGAATTAATAAGTCATATAAAATATTTAAGCTCTTTTATGCTTAATCTAGTAAATGATTTACTCGATGTTACAACTATTGAATCAGGCAGCATAAAGCTTACTCCGGAGATATTTGATATTGTTAAATTAATGCATCAAACAATCCATTTAAATAAAGCCCTAGCAGATAAAAAAGACATTAGAATACTCTTTCAACCAGAAATAGAAAGTGTTCATCTATTTTTAGATCGAGCGAAAATTGAACAGGTGTTTACTAATTTACTCACTAACGCCATCAAGTATTCAAATAGTAATACTAATATTACAATAGAGATGAAGAAAATTAATAAAGAGATACTAATTTCCGTTATTGATGAAGGACAAGGTATTGCTGAAAGTGAATTAAATCTATTATTTAAACCTTTTCAAAGAACCAGTTCAATAAGCACAAGAGGTGAAAAAAGTACTGGACTTGGTTTATTTATTGTAAAGAAAATAATTGAAGCACAGAATGGGAAAATCTGGGTAGAAAGTGAACCTGGAAAAGGTTCAAAATTTCACTTTAAATTTCCTCTGGAAAATAATGAGAAATGTATTAATATTTGAATACTGCATTTTAAAAACAAATTCTTTAAATCATTATCGATATCATAACAATAACTTTTTATTAAAGTATTTCATCTTTTAATAAAAACTCTTTCGCTAATATAATTCCTCCATAAAGAGCTGCATCATCACCAAGTTTTGTAGCTAGAACTTTAATATTTTTTAGCATTACTTTCAGTGAATGTTCCTTAAATGATTGCTTGATTCTTGGCATCATAAATTTTTCCAGTGCTTCAATAACTCCACCACCTAAAACAATCATATCCAGATTAAGCAAGTTGTTTATGTTTGCAAGAGTAGCCCCTATTAAATTACAAGCTTTATTGAGATGTTTAATCGTCAATTTATCTTCCTTTTTAACTGCCTGAAGAAGAGACTTGCTTTTTACCTGTAATCTTGTTTTAGCATATTTAGCAAGTACGCTTTTCTTCCCAGCTCGAATTTCTTTTAAAATATCACGCACAATAGCTGTACGACTTGCAAGTGCTTCAAAGCAACCTTTATTTCCGCATCCACAAATTGGTCCTGAAGGATCAACGATGATGTGACCAATTTCTCCTGCATAAAAACTTGAACCACGATAAATCTCTCCATTAAAAATAAGTCCTCCCCCAATACCTGTTCCAACAAAAACTACTAGCAAATTTTTTATATCTTTGCCCCATCCAAAGTTTTTAATTCCAAGAGCTGCAAGATTTACATCATTTTCAATGAACACAGGAATTTTTGTATACTTCTGCAATGCTTCTTTAACATTATAATTCTTTATATCAAGATTTGGTGCCATACCAATATGTCCTGTAATAGGATTAACAGATCCTGGAATTCCAAGACAAACAGCTTTAACCTGCTGTTCTTTAATTTTCTTTTTTCTTAAAATTTCAAAAATCATTTGAGAAAGAGTTAACGCGTAGTCGATTCTTTTCTCCTTCTTCTTAGATGCTTTTTTCAAACGAAATATAATTTCATTTTTAGAATCAATTAAAGCTGCTAATATTTTTGTTCCACCCATGTCTATACTAATGATATATTCTTGCTTCATATTATTTCCTTCTTTATTTCCAGGAAGAATTATTAATAACTTTTGTTGAACTGTACCTCCAATTTAGTAAATTTGAATTATTATTAGAAGAATCTCTGAACAATTTTTTATGAATGAAAACAATTATATAAAACCATTAAAAAAGTTTGGACAAAATTATCTTCAGGATAAAAATATACTTAGAAAAATTGTAGATGAAATTAGTCCTGCTCCTGATGATAATATTTTGGAAATTGGTCCAGGGCAAGGAGCGTTAACAGAACTATTAATTGAAAAAGTAACCAAACTTACAGCAATAGAAATTGATTTCCGCGTTATTAATGGATTGCTTAATAAATTTCCTAATTTATATTTGATACAAAATGATTTCTTAAAAATTAGTTTAAAAGAAATCTGCAGTAGTTATGAAAAAAAATTTAGAATAGTAGGGAATATTCCATACAATTTAACTTCACCAATATTATTTAAGTTGATTGAAGAAATGGAAAACGTAAAAGATACTGTCCTAATGATTCAACTTGAAGTAGCTCAAAGAATAATTGCAAATCCAAATACAAAAGAGTATGGGATTCTTTCTGTTTTACTTAACACATTTGCAGAAACAAAAATCGTTTTTAAAGTCTCTCCAAACGTTTTTTTCCCAAAGCCAAAAGTCCATTCTGCTGTGATACATATTATTTTTAACAAAAACATTGGCTCAATAAAAGATAAAATAGTTTTCATAAACACAGTAAAAGCCTGTTTTGGAAAACGCAGAAAAACGCTTAAAAATTCTTTAAGCAGTAGTATATTTGCAGACATAAATTTTAGTGATTGTCCAATTGATTTAAGCAAAAGAGCTGAACAGTTGCAAACATCTGAATTTATTTTGCTAGCAAACTATATTTATAACCATATGGGTTAACTTCTTGTTAAAAAATATCAGTGAAAAAATAAAATTTGTAAAACCAATTGACATTACAGTCATTTCCTTTTATTTGTTCTTATCTTTGATGAATATCTTTTTTTTAAAAAGAATTGAACATTGGTACATTTTAATCTTATTAAATATTTTCGTTATTATTCTTACTTTATTGTTAGCATACTATGATTATAAGAAAAACAATTTTTGGTTACGACAAATTCATCTGTGGTATTATGCCCCATTAATTTTCCTGACCTTCAAAGAACTTTATCTGATGATAAGGCCAATAAGAAATGTCGATTTTGATCATTTACTTATTGCAGCAGATAGATGGATTTTTGGCTGCGATCCGACCATTGCATTGGGAAAAATTGCAAATCCTTTTTTAACTGAGCTTTTACAAATTTCTTATGGGACGTTTTATTTCCTTCCAATCATTTTGGCAATGGCTTTATACTTGAAAAATAAAAAACTTGAGTCAGATTATGTTATTTTTTCAGTAGTTTATGGTTTTTTCTTATCATACATAGGTTATTTTATTCTTCCCGCAGTTGGACCCAGATTTACACTACATAACTTTGACACAACTAACCTGGAATTACCCGGAATTTTTCTAACTAATATTTTACGTGAAATAGTAAATTCAGGAGAATCAATTCCTTCTGGGACAATTAATCCTGCACTGATTGTACAAAGAGATGTTTTTCCAAGTGGACATACAATGATGACATTAATTGTAATGTACCTTTCAGTCAAATTAAATTCGCGTTCAAAATATTTTCTTATTCCAAATGGACTTTTATTAATCTTTGCAACAGTATATTTGCGATATCACTATTTTATTGATCTTGTGGGTGGTTCAGTTTTAATGGTCTTTTCAATATGGTCTGGAAAAATAATTTTTAATTCCTGGCAGAATTTTATTAAAGGTCAGCTATTCTATTATCCCTCGGAGAAAAAATGAACAACAAGAAACAAAAAGTCAAACAAATGTTTGATGGGATTGCTTCTCGTTATGATTTTCTGAATCATCTTTTAAGTTTTGGAATTGATTTTTACTGGAGAAATAAAGCACTTAAACTTACAAAACTAATTTCAGATTCGATTCTCCTTGATATTGCTTGCGGTACAGGAGATTTTGCTATAAATGCAAAAAAGTTCAATGTTAAAAAAATTTTTGCCGCTGATGTTTCAATTAACATGCTGAAATTATTTAATAAAAAAAGTGAATGGATAATTGGAAATAATTTTCAGATGGCTGCAGAACAAATTCCACTTAAAACCCAAAGTGTTTCAAATATTACGGTTGCATTCGGTGTTAGAAATTTCTATGATATTCCAACTGCATTTAAAGAATTTATACGGATTCTAAAACCCAAAGGAAAAGTTACAATACTTGAATTTGCCTTACCTGCAAATTTATTAATCAGATTTTTTTACAATCTCTATTTTAAGTATGTCCTTCCTGTTATTGGTGGAATCATATCAAAAGACTTTAAAGCTTACAAATATTTACCAGACTCGGTTCAGGATTTTGATAAAAAAGTTGATTTACAAAAAATTCTGAGGGACGCTGGGTTCTTCGATGTTAAAAGAATAAATCTCACGCTTGGAACTATACAGGTTGTAATAGCTCAAAAATAAAATTTTTGATTTTTAATAATGTTGACTAACTTACATTCAGATTCGCTTAATATTATGAAAAAGCACCTACAAATATTAATCACTTTTTTTCTAATTATTTTCTCACAAGAAAATTTCCCTCTTCATTCACGAGTTGATTCTATCAATATAAATTTACTTCTTCAGTCGGTAAATAATCTAGAGAACGAAAATAAATTAAATACCATAAAACAAATTGTTGAATTCTATATTAATAATTCCCCCAAAGATGCTGAACCGTGGATAAAAGAAGGTATCGCATTAACAAAATCTCTGGCATTAACAGATGATGAAGCAACATTCTATTTGTATTATGGAAAAATTCTCTATATCCAGAGTTACTATTTGGAATCGCTGGAAGAACTTGAAAAAGCTTTAACACTTTTTAATAAAACTAAAAATAGACAAAAAATCGCTGCAGTTTTGAATGAAAAAGCTTATGTAAAAGCATATTTAGGATTATATGATGAGTCGATTTCACTATGTTTTGAATCAGAAAAAATTTCGTCTGCAATTAATGATAATATCAACCTGGCAAACGCTTATAATACGTTAGGTATAGTTTATTATATACTCAATGATTTGCAAAAAACGATTGATTACTCGAATAAATCTCTTGCTCTTCTTAAAAATGAAAATGCTTATATAGAAAAAGCGGCAGCATTTATTCACTTGGGAATTGTGTTCATTGCACAAAAGAAGTTTGATGACGCACTTGAATATACATTCAAAGCAATTGAATTATATAAAATATTAAATTACAAACGTGGTCTTGCTGGTGCTTATGAAAATATATCCATGATATACAAATTTCTTGATAAATATGATAAAGTGCTTGAGTATTCACAAAAATCTTTATTGCTAAAAAAAGAGATAAATGATAGACAAGGGATTGCTGCTTCTCTTGCAAATATTGGATTAACTTACTGGAGAAGTGGTAATCGGCAGATAAGTTTGAAATATTTTTTTGAATCTCTCGAATTAAGAAAACAAATACACGACCTTCGAGGAATTTCTTATCTCTATTCTCATATTTCAGAAGTCTATGAAGAACTTGGCAATAAAGATAAAGCATTGTTTTATTACAAAGAGTTCAAATTATTTAGTGACTCTCTGATTAATGAGACAAAAGCAAAACAAATTAGTGCGCTCTCTGCTCAATTTGAAAATGAAAAGAAAGAAGCTAAAATAAAAACTCTTCAAAATGAATCTAATTATAACAAGACTGTCTTAAGTTTTCTAATAATAATCATAATATTTACTGCGGCTATTGTAATTCTTTTAATTGTTGCATACAATAATAAAAGAAGATCCAGCAAGATTTTAGAATTAAATAATAAACAAATTACTTTTCAGAAAGAGCAATTAGAAATTCTGAATAAAGAGTTAAAAGAACTTAATTCCGAAAAAGATAAACTATTCGGAATTATTGCTCATGATCTACGAAGTCCTTTTCAATCAATTTTGGGAATGGGAAACATAATCGTTTCAGAAAAAAACGAATTAACTAAAGAAGAAATCCTTTTTTATTCTGAAAAAATTAATATCGCAAGTCAACAGGTTTATAGCTTGCTCGAAAATCTTCTTTACTGGGCATTAATCAAGATGGATAAATTGAAAATAAAGCCGGAAGATTTTTTGCTGAAACAAGCAATTACAAAAATAACCGAATTATTTTCTCTTGATGCTGAAGAAAAACAATTGAAATTTGAAAACAAAGTTGATGAAACAATAACAGTATCAGGTGATCTTAATTCTCTATCAATCGTATTCAGAAATTTAATCTCGAATGCAATTAAATTTTCAAATCCTGGTAATGAAATTATTATAAATGCAGAAATTATAGATTCACAAATTCAAATATTCTTTGTCGATAAAGGAATAGGAATGTCAGAAAAAACTTTAAGTGAACTTTTTACCCCGCAGATAAAAAGCACTGTAGGCACAATGAATGAAAAAGGAACAGGATTGGGATTACTTGTCGCAAAAGAAATTATTGAACTAAATAACGGAAGTCTTTCTGTAAAAAGTGAATTGGGAAAAGGTACGACTTTTATTTTATCCTTACCAATTAAATAAAATATTAATTTTTTATTTTTTCTAATAGTAATCTAAACGCTTTTGCTCGGTGACTAATTTTATTTTTCTCTTCTAAAGTAAGTTCAGCAGCAGTTTTAGTAAATCCATCTGGCACAAAGTACGGGTCATACCCAAAACCATTTTCCCCTTTTGCAGTCTTAACTATTCTGCCATGTAATTCACCAATGCAAGAAATAAAATCTGAGCCATTATAAAAAACTGCACTGCAAACATATTTTGCCTTATGAGGCTCAGGAAAGTTTTCAAGTTCCTTTAAAAGTTTTTTATTGTTATCATCATCAGTAGCATTTTCACCTGCAAATCTTGCAGAAAAAACCCCGGGTTTTCCATTCAATTGTTCAACTGATATACCTGAATCATCCGCAATTATGGGTAAATGAAGTGTATCAAAAACTATTTTAGCTTTTATTTTTGCATTATCTTCAAAAGTTAAACCATACTCAATTATTTTTGGAATTCCCTGCACACCATACAAAGATGCAACTTCGATTCCTGCCTGTTTAAATATTGCTTTTACTTCTTTAACTTTTCCAAGATTATTTGTTGCAAATAGAATTCTTTTCATAAAATCTCTCAAATTCTTTTTAGTAGTTTTTTTAATTCGTTTTTTGAATATTCAATTAATTCTTCTTCATCATACAGAAGTGATTTCTTATTCTTCACTACCCATCTTCCATTAATCATTACATCAATAACATTATCTTTATTAGAAGAATAAACAATGTTTGAAAATAAATTATCATTATTATTAATTAACGAATTAGAAGATGAATTAAGATTTAACAAAACAAGATCCGCTTTTTTCCCCTCTTCAATACTGCCTGTTTCATTTTCTATATTCAACGCTTTTGCTCCTTCAATTGTTGCAAGATAAAAAACTGTCTTGGCATCCATTGAAGTTGCACCATGAATTGGTTTTTGTATTAATGATGCCAGTCTCATTTCTGTAAATGCAGACAAATTATTATTACAAGGAGCTCCATCTGCACCAAGAGAAACAGAAATTTTATTCTTAAGAAGAAGTGGAATATTAGCAATTCCAGAACCTAACTTCAGATTTGAAGAAGGACAATGACACACTCGTGTTGAAGATTTTTTTAACGAATTAATCTCTTTCTTATTCAAATGAATACAATGTGCAAGTACAGTATTTTTACCAAGAACACCAATGGAATCAAAATATTCGATATTCTCTTTTCCTGTCCTCCTTTTTACTTCTGTTACCTCATTTTTATTTTCAGAAGAATGAGTGTGATAAATACTTCCAGGAAAATCTTCCATCATTTCTTTGGTCTGAATTAACAATCCTTTCGAACACGATAATACAAACCTCGGTGCAAATCCGTATTTAATCATTCCATCAGATGAATTATGAAATTGCTTCGCAAGTTTATATGTTTCTTTCAACTCATCTTTTGTCGTTGATTTGAATTCCGGATATAAATCATTTTCATCTATCATACATTTTCCGGCAAAGGCACGAACTCCGGTGTTACTTAATTCTTCAAAAATAACTTCCTGATGCCGCAATGTTCCCATATCAAGAATTGTTGTCGTTCCTGATTTAGTCAATTCATCCAACCCAATTCTAACCGATGCTAATAAAGATTGTTTGTTATGTGCATTTTCATAGGGGAAAATTCTGTACTGTAACCAATCTAAAAGCTGAAGATCGTCTGCTAAACCACGAAAAAGAGTTTGACACAAATGTATATGTGTCTGAATAAAGCCAGGTATTAATGTTAAACCTTTTGCGTAATAAATTTTTCCATCATATCCGTCAAGTAAGCTTTTACTAACTTTTCTAATTGAGGTTATTCTTTCATTTACAACTTCTACGGCAGAATTTTCAAGAATTCTCCCTTCACTATCGGCAGTAATAATTTTATCAGGAATAATTAATAGTTTATTTTCAATCATTTTAATTAAGGTTTCTTTTCAATTTCTGTAAATTTATCTTCCATTACTTCAAATGCATAACGCAAATGAGGTATAACAATAGAACCACCAACAATCAATGCAATATTAAAAGTTTCATGCAATTCTTCTTTAGTTGCTCCTTCAGTTATTGCTCTGTCTATATGATAAAAAATACAATCATTACATCTCAGAACCATCGAAGCAGCAAGTCCCATTAATTCTTTAGTCTTTGCAGGAAGTGCGCCGTTAATATACGCTTTGTTATCAAGAGCAAAAAATTTATTAAAATCTCTGAAACCAGAATTCAATATTTTGTCATTCATCTCGGTTCTATACTTGCGGGTTTCAGAAGTAGTTTTTTTAATCATAATTCTTTAAATAATTTAATAAACACATCTCAAAAATAGAAAAACCAGAGGTAGTTTCATAAAAAAGAAAAGGCATCTTTTCAGATGCCTCTTCAAGAAAATAATCAATCCAAAATTTTAGAAAGCATAAGAAGCAGAAATATGAGCGAAGGTTGGTCCGCCGCCAATATTTCCAAGACCTTGTCTTACTACATCAGAATTAACTGTTGCATCCAGTCCAAATCCACCAAATCTGAGTCCTAAACCTAAAGTTACTTTACCTTGACTGTTAACAGTGCTGATAAATTCATCTTTGGTTGTGGAAGTTGCTGTAGATTCATTTGAGAATGAACCGGTCATTGAATAATAACCCATACGAGCTATCAACCAATCAGTTGCATACCATTCTGCACCAAGATTCCAATTTGGGAAATAGGTATATGTATCTGTTAATTCAGGAGAGCTATTTGGTACTGCAGCTATGGTTACTGAAGACATCTGGAAGCTTGGTCCGCCAATAAACATAAAGTCACCAACTTTATATTGAATTCCAAATCCCAAACCAAGTTCAGTATATGATGGAAGATCAACTTCTGTTGTGGTCTTGTAGGTTCCGCTCATTGTTGCAAATTCAATTACTGGAACGAATGTCATTTTGCTGGTCATTCCAATGAAAGACCTTGCATTTACACCAAGCATTGTCTGAGAAGCTTCTGTCTTTGTTCCTGTTGGAGGTTCTAATGTATAACTTGGCATTATTAATGTTAATGAAGCATCTAAATTCATATTGCTTGCAATATCAAAAATAAGTCCTGCATTAATACCAATCTGAGAAACGCTTTCTTTTGTAGAACTTCCGGTTGCTGGTTTGCTTTCATTTGAAGCTGAAACATATGCAATTCCAAGTCCGAGGGTCAGTTTATCAAAGTCCATTGCTCCCATAATTTCAAGGTTGTTTTCCATTGCGAGAGATGTAACTCCGATTGTGGACAATAAAAAGCCAGGATCTATTTGTGAAATTCCAGGATATAATGAACGGGAATCTGTACGACTTAAAATAAGTCCTACATCAAGTCCTTTGAATATCTGGAAATTAACGCCCATAAATTGTTCTGCACTGTTATCGCCAAAGCTTGGTCCGGCGTTATCACCAATATCGCCCCATAAAAAGTTATTATATTTTGAGATGAATGCAGGATTGTATTTAATATTATCGGGGTCTATTACAAACTGATTCATTCCAAGTGCTTTTACTCTTGAAAAACCACCATATCTTGTGCATTTTTCTTGAGCTGATGCAAGGGATATAATAAGAAGGGATACTACCAATACGGAAGTAATCTTTTTGAACATTTTCTACCTCATGTTAATGAATAAATATTTTTACAACACAAACTTATTGTAAGTTTTTGTAAATGTCAAGTTGTTATTTTTATATGCCTTTACAGAATTACCTAAAGATTAAGTTTAAGAAATCCATTTCTCCGCTTACTTTTTTTGCCTTCCTTGTTCCAAAACTTCTGTCTCCTCATCTTTTTCTGCTTCCGCTTCTAATATGGTGCAGTCGTCGTTGCTGGATCACTCCATGCACCTTTCTCTTCCCCTTTTATTGCACGAACCCTGAACCAATACTTCTTCCCCGGATTTAATCCTCTAAAAGTATATTTCGATGTCTTTCCCGCCGCCCCGGCATTCGTCCAATTATCCGGAGTACCCTCTGAAATCTGGAACTCATAACCCGTTGCGCTCTTAACTCGTTTAAAGTTTATACATACCTCTCCGGTATTTTTTCCAATTTCCGCTTCTAGCCTTGTAACCATCCCAAGCTGTGCTTTTTCTCCCCCTGCATCTATCAATGGAAACCCGGTAGAAAGCAAAACCACAGGATCATCACTTTTACTGTTTATCTCATTCGCAATAGCAGAATCAACCTTCATAAAATCCCTGTCTGCTTCATCTCTTTCCCTTACAGATTGTGCAAGTATCTCCTTATTCCTGTTAACTAAAATCTCCTTTGCCTCCAAAATCTCTATCGTGGTTCGATATTCTGCCAACCTTCCCGCATCTATTGAAACCTGGCTTCCACTTGTCAATGTTCCTAATCTTGCTTTCCCTATCTGGATTCTCTCTGCTACTGTCGTATTTCGCAAATTTGATTTAATTCTTGCCATTTTTGTTTCCTTCCTTTTTGTTGATGAATTACAATTTCTTACTTTTCAGTTCGTTTTTCTACTTTTCTTTGTTACAAAATTATCTTTTGCATCTCCAAAATTGAATTCTGCATCTCCAAAATTGAATTCTGCATCTCCA
>CAZHVS010000027.1:0-37266 GCA_964536015.1 uncultured Ignavibacteriaceae bacterium | reverse complement strand
CTTACGCGGCGGTACGTATTAGCTGGGGTCTTTTCGCGTAGAATTTATATTAAAGATAGGCTGTTTTTCGAGGGGTGTAAATATATTTATTTAGGCGGAAAGAGAAGGCTTTTCTACGCCGCCTGTTGCCCATGTCGCTTGGTGAGAACTCATCGATAGCCCTAAGCAAGTCAGTGTGGTCCAGAAAAAACTGGTTGTACAGCGGCATGCCGTAGGTGCATCAGATATCTACAAGGTTTAGTATAATCGCGGCCTCGAGCAGCGCAACCGTAAACAATACAAGCGTCGTGCTCTCCCCGCGATTATAGCGGTAAATATATACCCTTGACAGGTATATGAAGGCTAGTACGTTAAAGACCAGCGGCGCGATATGTTCAAGTAGACCGAACAACGAACTAAACGAGCCAGACCCCTGACTAACGAGTGGGCGGCGCTCGAATTAAGTGTAAGCGCCGGCAAGGCGAGCATGGCTGCGTAGCGGCGCCTTGTCAAGGGCCGCCAATCTAGCCAGCAGCTCGTCGCGGGCATTACGAAATAAGAGATTTTTGGCTACGGTAGACTTAAGCGTGCGACGGCAGGCGCTGCCGTGTGGCGGCGGTTGGAATCGAACCAACGCGGGAGACCCGGTAGGTTTACAGCCTACTGCTTTTGCCATTCAGCCACGCCGCCTATGAGCGCGCCGTCTGCTGGGTTTTCGAGCACGCGCGCGCAGAAAGTATAGCATCTGTTAACGGTACGCAGCGTCGACTGTATAATCAACGATCACAGGACGCCCCCCTGTGACGATAGGTAGAATATGCGACGGCGCTCGGTTTTTATACGACGGTGCTTTATTGCTTAGCCGCCGGCGCTGCTTGAAGTCAGCCGCCTCCGGGGTTTACTTTGCGTGGCGAGTTTATGCCTACTCGCGGCGGTGCGGTAGAAACTACGCTAGATAAGCCTTGCTAAGTGAGCGCCGCTGGCCGCGGAGTCGCTGAAAATTTCAACCGAGTGTATAGAAACATCTAGCGACGAGTACACCCCAGAGTAAACGGATTTGGCCAGTGCATCAACGGACTCTGCGGAGACGTCCTTTTTAACATTTATTACAAGCTCATAGAATAGACGGCGGTCCTTAAAAAAATAGTGCTCTTTACCTCTTTTTTTAAACGCCATGGAGCCTCGCGTAACTGTTATGTTGTGTGCCTTAGCTGGCGCTATGTGCACTGTCAGCGCCGCGACCGCCGCGTCGCCAGCGAGGCTGGCGGCTAAATACTGACACGCTCCTCGCGCAATACTTGCGGCGTCGCTAGATATTGAGCTCAAGTTGCTTTTAGAGTTTAGGCGCAAGCCTACTCTAACCCGTAGACTGCTTACGGGCTTGGCGAGAGGCCGCGCGACGGCCTTGCTAACGGCTATCGCATTTACTCCGCCGCGAACAGGTCGCCTACTTCACAGGCTAGGTAGCCAGCCCCCGTGCCGCTTAGTTCCACTTGTTGTATTAATGTAGCTCAATCGTGCACAACCCGCACAAAGGCGTTGCAGCACTGCTCCGTCGTCAGCAAAGACGACGCGCGATACTCCATCGCGCAAGGCGCCGATACCGTGTGCTGTCTTACGATATCGGCCTACGTTGAAAGCTGCTGTTTTGTTAGCTGGCTTAAAGGCACAAGCGCCCGCGAGTAGAGTGTGTATATCTAGCGAGCGCGGCGCTTGGACTTGCTATAGCCGGCTTCTCGAAGCTGGCGCCTCTTTTTTCTAGCTGTCGAGTGGCCGGGCTTCCTTGGCGTGTAGCCGCTGTTTATTTTGTGCGAATCCCAGTTAGCCTTAGACGGGCGCTTTCTTCAGTTTACAAAGAAATCGACCCACCCCCTAGACAGTTTAAACAGAGCCCTCGCTGCCACGGCTATTCACGCAACAAAGTATATAGCGAGACCGAACGTTGGGTGAAGCAGCAGGCTAACAAGAGAGTAGTGGTAATTGACGTTTAGAACGAAGCCAACCCACAGGTCCGCCGCGCACAGCAGCTCAGCCGCTCCTAGTGCAAAGCACGCCGCAGCGCCTCTGGTTGAGGCAGCGGCGTTTGCTAAGGATAGCGTGTAGCCTACTTGCGCCACAACCCATAAGGCTAGCCAGCACATAGCATTTATTGACGCGCGGTCAAATAAAACTGCACCGCCAACTATGTAGATAATAGACGCTAGCATGGCGATAAGAAGCAGAACGCTACTCGCCGTCATAAGAGATACGCTACACAGCGAGCTGGCGCTTTTTACACCCCCAAAGCCCTGAGTATTGTATGGAACGCCTGCAAGCTTTCTTTCAAAGCGCCGCTGCTCCGCCTTTTTAAACTTTTTAGGCTTATACGGGTTACAGTGAAACCTGTCAATGCTGTAGCACTCCAGAGCTACCGTGCGCGCCACGTGACGGTAGACAAGCGCCGAGCCTAAAACAGCCAGCGACAGCAGCGCAGCCGTTGTATGTATAAGTCGCCCATTAAGCAGCAGTGCCGCGGCTGGCGTGAATAGCAGCGGCAGCATGGCTAGTGACGCAGCCGCTATTATCACATCTGCCATAATGTGAGACGACCCTATACCTGCGTAATACTCTGAGAATAGCTTAGCGCTTAGCGTGCCTATAACCGCAACTATAACAAAGAATATAGCGTAGCCTAGCAGTATGTGTATTCTCCAGCCGCACGCCCACCAAGCAGCGAGCAGCGCGTCAAGCGTTACGGCTGCTGAGGCGTAGGCTGCCAGACGCGTATACTTTTTGTAGTGCAGGTCTCTACGCTTTCAGTACATCTGTGCAGCACGCATAACGGCGATGAGTCATCTCCCAGCGCGCTTCGAGCCGGCGCGTCAATACACGCACGCTTCATACAGTCAGTGTTGAGTAGGCCATTAATAGAATTTCATCGTCTTACCTATTCTAGTGAATGTCCTGTCCCCGCCACGTCTGACGCCGCGTTGTGTATATTTGCATACCGGATACGCGTCTCTCGCCTCCCTGGCTTTAGCTAGTGCGTGCGAAGCGTCTAGGCCAAGCATACGTATGCGCTTTTTACGTATATAGCGTAGATATAGACCCTCAACGTATATAGTTATTCTATGCGAAAAGCCTATCCTGTACTGAAGATCGCGGTATCTGTTTCTTTTGTAAATACGGTAAAGTCTGCCTCGCATCCGTATACGGCTTACAAACAGCGTGTGGAATGATCTAACGGCACGCGCGTAGTCAGCTCAGATTATAGCGTTAAACGGCATTCGGTCAGCGTAGATTACGGCGAGTGTTCTGAAGCTTTTATAATATATAACGCGTCGTATCCAGCTTGACCTAGAGCTGAAGACGCAGCCACCCACGGCGTCGTAAACGTATATACCGAATACGCCGGTTGTTGCGTTTGACAGGCAGGCGACGTTTAGGTTACTAGGCAGCGTTAAATAGCGAACCTCCGCCGACCCCTTTTTGCAGAAGCGTCGCTGCTTAAGCACAAGCAGCTGTCTATCAAGATCCGCGCGCTTATAGCGAGCCCACCTAAGCTTGTTGTTTAACGGATAGCTGTATGGCATTAGTACCTTTTTTGCTTAAAGTACGTCTTTCGCGCTATCCTATACCCGGCAGTTTTGCCTGGAGCAAGCAAGAAGCTGCTTAGCACTTCCGCGAACTTAGCTTGATATGTCCTAGCCCATGAAATGTTTCAAACATAGCGCATTTGGCGTCTTCAGTAATTAAGCGCGCTTGCTGGTCGAACCGGAACCTCTCTAACCTCCATACGTCCAGTCTTGCCGCGCATGTTTTTGTAGCGTTTTTTAGGTATTCTGCTTATTTTAACTGAGTACGCCGGCGCGATGTGTAGCAGGTTACGCTGCAAGAGCTCGCTGCTCGACGCGCTCTGATTTGAAGCTATGAGCTCTTTTACTGGGTGCTCCTGCAGCTTCGTGTCGCTGTAGAAGTTATTAACACCCTGCGCCTGTATCGCCGTGCTGTACACCTCGCAGTCAACAAAGCCTTCTGAGACCGGGGCGGTCCGTCTTCACAGAGCGCGCATTATCTGAAGTTCGCCCATACGGCCACGCTTGTATATTAGCATTATCATTGCCAGTGATTTAGCGTACCCTCCCAACGCGCGCTCTTTCGCGCCGTGTCTCGTAAATCTGTTTATGAATACAGGGTTCGCCCTAGTCCTAACCACCGATCTTCGTCTGCTTGCCTGCTTAGTAGACTCAGTACCGCTGAGTAGCGATGAAACAGGCTCGGCGCTCTTTGCGTGCAGGCTGACGTACGCCACATGAAGCCTATTAGACGCGAGGTTGCTAGACACAAGGTCATACGCGGTAAGCGATCGCTCGTCAGACACGTCTATTCTTCGTGAAGCCCTGGCCGTTGCGGCGTAATCGTGCAGCGTCACGCACGCTCCGGCTAATAGGTCGAAGCGTATATGGTAGATGTAGTGCAAGCTAAATTGACCGCCTTCTCTTTCGCGCGCGCTCATATACCGGAGCCGGCAACTCATAGCTTGCATCTACCACAACGCCTATTCAAAGGCGGTAGGTTTCTTCGAAAAGAAGCTCCATCATATACGTCGACAAGCTTGACTGAGGCAATCTTTGTAGTAGCATTAAGCTAACTATGGCGCCAAATGACGCCCGGTTTATTAGCGGCGTAGCGAAATCGAAGACCTCACTGAATCTAGAGTGCGCGGCGTATTCTTCAAAAGGGGCGTCTATTCCTCTAAATACAGCCGGCTGCCACAAAGTAAATCAGTCAACCAGTACTGCTGTGTACACTGCGCGCGCGCCCGTCTCTACCCAGCGATCGCTGTGCGTGTACCTAAGAGCGCATCCTCAAGAAAGCTCACTCGTTGTTTCTTCGCGTAAGATAGTAATAAGCGTTTCGCGAACTGCTAGCTCTTGGAAGAACGTGCCGCCGTTAAGCGCGTAGCTGGCCGACGACTGCCACAAACCCGTTACGCCGAGTCTAGTCAATGCTGGCATTCCGGACTGCGCCATTAAACGTTAACCCATACTAGCAGCTCGCCGCCAAGATTCTTCTCCACGGCACTTATGCCGGACATGATGCCAGCGCTGGTGGACACTACGGCCGCGCCGCGCGCTGTTTGCAGTAGCATGGATAGCGACTTAGCTCTAATATACACCCTGTTGGACTTTCTAGAAACGGCTGATATCTGTCGAACGGCCGGCTTTCCGCTAATGTAAGATAGCTCGATGGTCGCTGTTTTTTTTCCTAGGCTGTCGACGCTAACCGAGACACTAGACAAAGCACCGTCGGCCGCTAATACGCGCAGTACGTCTAGACATCTAGTAGTTGTAGGTACCTGTACGATGCGATGCCTCGCGAGGTACCCTACCCGTATAGCGCTTAAAGTGTTTCAAAGCGTTGCGTTAAAGAACACTAGACGCCGGTTCTGTTAACGCCTCGTAGCATGCCTTGCCCTGCGGTGTACCGCAACTGAAGCCGCGTCATCCCGGCTCTTGAGATGACGTAGTGCGCTCTGCCGCAAACTCGACAAACGTTGCGCTGCTGACTTTTTGAATAAGAGGATGCCCAACGGCACATGCTGAAATAGAGCGACCCCCTAAGATAAAGCGGCGCGTAGGAGCTTTTAACGAAAAACTTAGCAAGCGTGGTGCTCAGATCGCAGTCGGCGTAGCCTGCCCTCTTATACCAGTCGCTAACGACCCACTCGATATTTCTAGACCTTCTCATTATCTGTCGACCTCACCAAACACTAAGTCCAGCGTCCCCAGGATAGTTACTATATCGGCGAACCGGGCCCCAGAGCTCATTAAGCCTATTAGCTGCAGGTGGTTGTATGCCGGTGATCGCAGATATACTCTGTAAGGTCGCTGCGTGTTGTTCGAAATGATCAAAACCCCAAACTCACCCTTGCCAGCCTCAACCGCTCTATATGATAAGGCCGCACGGGCTGAAACAGGCTCTGCTGCCGCCTTGAACTTAGCTATTGTTGACTCGATTTTAGTCTTATAGTAGGCCTTACCGGATTCTAGCGTGCGCACACCGCTGAACGCGCTAGATGCTAGTGTAGTGGACGCCATGGATAGCGCAGACTCAAGGATAAACATCGATTCAAATAGCTCACGAGCTCGAACAAGGAATCTGTCGTAAGAATCTCCGGTAACCCCAGTAAACACCCTAAATGAAATCGCGTCGTATAGCGCATAAGCGTCAGCGGCGCTTGTCCTAAGATCATAGGAGACTCCAGAGCCTCTTAAAATAGGTCCTGTCGCGCCTAAAAGCAGCGCACTCTCGTAACCTAAGAACCCTACTCCAGCGAGTCTAAGCTTCCAAACCCTGTTATTAAAGAGCACCACAAACATCTCAGTAAATGACTTATGGCAGTTCTTTAGGAAGAGCGAAATCTTAAGAAGAAGCGCGGTGTCTAGTAGCGCGGACATATCCTGCAGCGGTAAGTATAGCGCGGCGTGCATTCTGGCGCCTGAAACAAACTCCACCAGCTCCATAATGCGCTCTCTATCCTCAAACGCTCAGAATAGCGTGGCCATCGAGCCGACGTCGAGAGAGTGCGTCGATATTGCCAACAAGTGATTAAGCATTCGCGCGAGCTCGTCAAACACCGTTCTAGCTAGCCTAGTTCCTGTATTAACGCTACGATAGCTGGCGGCGCTCTCTACGCACAGGCAGTAGGCGTGCGTCTGCGTTAAGACTGACGTGTAATCTAGCCTGTCCAAATACACGGCTCCCTGCGTATAATTCCTTGACTCCATTAGTTTTTCGCTGCCTCTGTGCAAAAAGCCTATATGCGGATCAACCTTATCTACCAGCTCTCCGTTGAGCTGAAGTACGAGTCTGAGAACACCGTGAGATGCTGGATGCTGTGGGCCGAAGTTGATAGAGAATGTCTTCACCTTTCCTAAATTTCTTCCGCTAAGAGAGTCTATTGAAAATAACGCGTTCACGTTGTTATAAGTTATATACTCGCTGTTGACGCTGTGATCGTAGACACCGCTATGTTATGTACTTTCAATTTAGCATTTTAATGTAAGACACCGCGGATTTCCTAACAAGTAGGTAGTTATAGTCGCCGACAGCCGACGGCTCGTAAACAACCACGGCGGTTAGCGTCAGGTAATCAACCTCCAAGTAGCTTGATACGTCATGAAGGGCGGAGTACGCGCGCACTGCGTGGCTATATCTTCTACAAGACGCGTGCGCCGTAAAGTCACGCTCCTCAGCTAGCCCTTCTTGCTGAGTGTCGTCTGCAAAGAGTTCAGCGTACCTAGTAGACGCGGATCCAGCGAACGCGGATAAAAGACTGACTCTTTTCGCGTAGCCGTCTCTTACTGCCGCGTATACTGAATACGCCGCTCTAAGCTCCACAATATCGCCACGTTGCACAAAAAACTTAGGGTTTAGGCAGGCTCTCCCGTTTATGTAGGCTGCGCCAGAACGCACGAGGCGCGCGGCGCCGCTTACTGTGTGAGACAGCCTAGCCCCTACAAGTAGCGTCTCTAGTGACAAGGCGCTAAGTCTAAGCTGGGCGCTATTGGATAGCGCCCTGTATTTACCTAGATATTTAGTCAGCCTCTGATCGTATTTAAAGCGAAGGTTGTTTGCGGCTAAAAAGTCTCATCTTATTTTAGTAAAGAACCTGTGGTAACCTGGTTTAAAGCGTATCATAAAGAACTTATCTTCAAGAAGCGCCTCAATGCCAGATCCATACAGCTGTATGAACTCTCTTGCGTCTACGCCAGATTCCGGGCCGAGGTGGGCTGGGGCCGGCTCGCCTGGCTGGCTAGACTCCAGCCCCTGGGTCGCCCCGAGCAAGGCTTCATCCTGCATGGCGTACGCTGTTATCTTAAACAGCTGATCTGCCAGCGTGGTCATAAGTAGGGCGTGCATAGCGCTTGAGTAAACAGTTTGCAGAGCGTCTTCTCCCGCGATACTCTCTTCTGCCATAGCCGGGCCTAGCACTCTAGGTGATGGCCTTTTACCTACAGCCGGTATCGCGGCTCGTCTGTAAACAGAATAAAACTCAGGCAGCTCACTTTCTAGAGCTCCTAGCTTAGCCACACTAGACTTTGTCACGGATTTGTTTTTATATAGGAGCTCTGGGCTATCTTCCGAGGCACTCCACTCGCGAGAGCTTGCATGCCACATAGCCCCGTGCTGCCTGGTGAACAGCGCGTAGCGCCTCCTATGTAAAAGCCTTCTGTGAGAAACGCGCGTGTAGGACAATGACTGCGTGCTGTTTGACAGGCTGACAAGGCTTTTAGCCGACGCTCTTAGATAAAACGCTCTAAGCTCTCGAAGTCCTATCGAGCTTCTAGCTGTCAAATTAAGAGCACTCGGCACGGTGAGTGGGAGCGGCCTGTTAGCTACCTTAAACCCTAGTCTCATGGTGTCTTTTTTTGCTTTTTAATAGCGAGCCGTCTTTCACCAAACTTTTTAAACTTAGTTCACTTTTTCTTCTTTTTCTTTGTTCTCATTTTGGCTTTCTGTCGCATCTCCCACTGCTTAGACCATTTAAACTTGCTCTTTAGTCTGAAGCGGTAAAGATCGGTTTCGAATGCTCTGACGGCGTCTGAGAAGAATCTGCTGCATCGTCTAGCCATGTTGGCGTTATGCCACCTTCGCTGGCCGTGCACAGGGCGGCGCTTAGCCATACGAAGCGCCTTATACGACCTAGCGACGAGCGACCTAACCAGATGCAGGTTTTTAATTACATACGCGTCATAACGTATAGGAAGCGTCGGCTTAACCGCGAAGCGAGCGTTACCTACAAAAAGAGGGTTTGCGCCTAGCTTACTGCCAAAGGATATAGACCGCCTGTACTCGCAGAGCGTTAGCATCGCGCGTATAAGTCGTTTTTCAAGGCCGCCGACAGTTTTTAGGCCGTTAAGCGTGTTGACGTCAGCAAATGACTCCGGCGTGAACTTCTTCAGCTGACGCTTTAGTCTGTGACCTATCCACCCAGCGTGCCTTACGTTTATTTCTTTTTTTTAACTATCTTACCGCCGACTTTCCGGCGTTTAGCGGCCTTCGTCTCCATGATGGCTTTTCGCATAAGCCTGGAATTTTCTCTTCTTCTGTGTAACGCCTGCTTGGCAGCCTTCGCCATGTCCTTACGCATCTTCTCGAGCTTTTTACGATCCTTGTGTAGTCTAAAGCCAGAGTAGCTTCTGGTCCGAAGGTGCTCACCGAACTTTACAAAAAGGGCCGCTTTGTGTGCCGTGTAGTATTTACGCAGCGACTCTCTAAGCTTTTCATTTCGTCTAGTCCTAAGGCCGTAGCTAAAGTTCTGATAGATAATGCCTAGTAGCGATAGGCGCAATATGCTATCGTACCGACGAGGTATGAGCGCCGCTCGCTGACGTCTAAATCGGCCCCTGACGATCAAGCCTTTCAAATGACTCGACAGCTGTCGCGCCCCAAGCTTGCCGTATTTTTTGTAGAGACCTCGTAGTTTCAGCGCGCCCCTCCCGCCGATCTTAGCAAGCTGCTCGCAGATGATGAGCAGCCGCGCCTTATACTTCCTGCTGATGTGACCCGGGCGTAACATGGATCTAGACATTACTTGGCGCTCTTACCTCAGGGCGTTCGCTGCCAAGCGACTGTCTTCGTACGTCCCCCGTGAGGGTGGTCAACAGGGTTTTTAACAATACCACGTACAGTTGGCTTTCTGCCGAGTGATCGTCAGTACCCTGCGCGTGAGTTTTTGTAAGTATGCTGCCTTCTAGGTCTGATATACCCAAGAAGCGCTATAGCTAGAGGAGATGCGTATTTTATTTTTCCGGACGGAAGCCTTAGTGTTGTTACTGCTGAGCCGGTAGTCTTATACTTTTGAGTTATTTTTGCTCTAGAGCCAGGCGCGCGAGCTATCGTAACGCGCTCGTAGATGCTAAGCGCTACGTAGCATATAGCCTTATGCAGTCTAAGAAGGCTTAGCTGTTCGCAAAGTTTGAAGCGTACACGCGTGCTGTAGCCGGTCGCGCGATAGACTCCCTGCTGGTAGCAGGCTCCGAGCACGATGCGCTGGTACAGAGTGCGGCTCGTCATCGGCAGCATGCAGAAGGCTCCGCATGCTGTAGCGTATAATGCCGCCACTCTTCGGCTGGACGGATCTCGCTGTAACTTTACAGCCATTACATGACCAATAAACAGCTTAAGGCTTCTTGTATAGTTAACAGAGCATCTACGCGCTGTCGCCCCCTTAGAATAAACAGTAACGGTGCCTGTATCGCTTCTGCCAACGCGCCTGGTGGTGGCGGCCTTGAATCTCCTGTCAACGTCATTCTTTAATAGCATGCCTATTTGTGTTGAGTACTGACGCCCCGCAAAGCTGTAAGCTCTACGGCGTACTCTCGCCATGGCCGGCCTTCGTCACGCCCTACTCTCCCTAGTAAGTCTGTACATAAACATTCTGCGCCTAAGAGCCGCGCCAGCCTCTGTTATGACCTCGCGCCACGCTACTACGTTATCTCTTGCAGCGTGCGGGGCTCTAGCATATATACCGCGTAAGTGGCTATCAGCTAGTCTAGCCATTGAGTATCGCGCCATTATATACTACAAGGGCTATGGTCTTATACAGCTCAATAAGAGCGCTTTGTGTATGATAGTTGGCAGCTTCCAGAACGGAGAACACGTCGTGCGAAGCATCGAGCGGCGAGTCGTCCATAGAAAATACGGCGTCCCAGTAGAGCCTGGCGTCCGTGTAGTAACAATAGTCTGGCTTGTTCTTTGATCTACGTGTTTTAAGCGTTTTGCCAACTACTTCTAGGTACTCGGCGATTCGCTTTTCCAGCAGAGACTTTGTGCCGCTGGTAGACTCGGGGTGTATGACGAAGCTTTTTAGCCGTGAAGCGCTAGGCAAGTTTCGAATGCTATCCAGATACGTTCTGTGCAGATAAATGTACCTGAACGTATCTCCTAGCGACTGCGAGAACACCTTGTTAAGCTGCGCTGTTCTATATGTAAAGACTCCGAACATTCTAGGGGCTAGCGTAGTAGCTTCGTTATTGTACATAAAGTCGACTCGTCGCCGCGTCTCAACCTTTTTCTGGAACACTTCGTGCCACCTAGCGACAGCTGACATCACGCCAGTTTTTTTATATTTTAGCTCTCGCAGCGAAAAGTGATTAAGGCGCGCGCGTCTCGATCTGCTATGTATCGTGAACGCGCCCGCGTGCTTGCCGACCCTGCCCGCCGTAGCGTTTAGCTTAACACCTAGCTTTACGAGCTTGCTTACGCGTGTACTGGAGATAGCTAGCGCCGATTCGTTCTGCTCACTAAGCGGGCGGAGGCTGCTATATACGCTAGATTCTACCAGGCGAACAGGCTCTTTGTCCGCATAGCGCTTTCTATCGCGGCCGACTCTTAGGAGCGTCTCCTCTTTGCCGGTGACGACGCCTGCGTAGCCTACTGACCTGTAGTTAGCGGCATCTTTCAGAGCAACAACGCGTGAAAGGTTTAGACCAGTTATTGACTTGAGCGCTACATATTTGGAGCGCGCTGCATCTAGAGCTGACGCGGCAGGCTTAGCGGTGCTTGGGCTGTAGGCGCCGGCGCTTTGTCTGAACTGCTTAAACGCCAATAAGTTCTCAGCGCGTCCGAACGCCGGGCGTCCAGTATTGCGCGCTCTTCTGGCGCGTAGCTGCCTGCGAAGCCTTCTGCCCCACGCACGATTTTTAGACAAAAGGAGTCTCGCCCTTATCGAGCCTTTAAACAAAACTAGAGATCGGTAGTACTCTCGCACGCGCTTTCTTCTCGCCCTCTTAGATCGCCTATATACGGATATATCTTTTTCGATGTCGTGCAGCGAGTACGCCCTGCCTCTTCTGTGCATGGCGGTCGTTCATAGCTCATCGCATGAAGTAAGCGTTGTGTTTCGTCGGCGTCTTCGTCTAAAGCCATCTCCGCGCTTAGGGTCGCCGTGCCTATACCAGTGCTCAGCCGATTTCCTAGGCCTCCTGAATGTCTTTTTTCTGAAATACCTATTCGACTCTGTTCTATAGAGGGAGCGTATAGTTTTTAGCGCGAAATAGCGCGACGAGCCTAAAAGCGAGCGAACACCTATTACAGGCCACAGTCTGTACGACCTGTGAGCGTATACCAGTGATGTGCTAAACAGTATTCCCGCGCGCGCTACTTTACGCTGAAGCCCCGCAATACGAGGTACGACTCGAAGGCTTGACTTAGAGCGCCAGATGTTTCTCATATCGCGCTGTCTGCTTTGCAAGCTGCGCTCTAGCCTAGGCATCGCCTCCGGCGCTCGCTTGAACAGGCGCTGTCTTTTTCTTCGAAGAGCCTTGCCTGCTACTCTTTTTTTAAGATGCCCTCTCATTAGTTAAAAAGGTAACTTACATCACGCAGGTGCTTTCAAACTTTTCCCTGGAGCTGTATTAGCCCGAAAAGCAGCGCCTCGGCGCTTGGCGGGCATCCTGGCACGTACACGTCGGCAGGAACTATTTGGTCAACACCGCGAACCACGGAATACGAATAGTAGTATAAGCCGCCGCCGTTTGCGCATGAGCCCATGGATAACACCCAGCGAGGTTGCATAAGGTGGCTGTAGAGTCGCTTAACCGTTGGCGCGTTTTTTACGGTTACCGTTCCGGATACTAATAGAAAATCGGCGTGCCTCGGGCTTGGTCTAAATATAAATCCAAAGCGGTCCATATCGTATCTACTTACAGTTACGTGCATCATTTCTATCGCGCAACACGCGAGTCCAAAAGTCAAGGGTCACATCGAACCAGCTCTAGCTCAGCTAATGAGTGATGTACTACGTGAAACTAACCAGTCTACGCTATTGCTAGAAAAACCGTGCGTCACGTACTTAGATCAGAATGGCTGTTTTTTTAACGGATAGCTGCGCCGTAGTCGTTAGCTGCAGTCGGCCCAAGTAGCTGGATATCGGGAAGCTCCCGTTTCCCGCTAGTCGGCTCTCTATAAGATCTAACTCGGTTAATGCTCCAAACGGCTGAATGGCCGCAAATAGCATAATGAGCGAGGCCTCGCTCAGTTGCTCCTTGCCAACCACCTCAGCCAGTTTAAGTACTAAACAAGCTTTAAATCAAAGCGACCCGCTGCCAGATCACGTTAAATCTAGCACGTCCAGTCGCTCAAAAATAAAGTACTGATCGTTATACAGACTGGCTAACTCGGCGATCGCTGTCGCGTGCCTGGCGTCATATCTTCTAGACCCAGCTCTATACGTAGCTGCTCTTGCGCGCAGTCCGCGGCGTAGTCTTCTTCGGAAAAGAAGCGCCGCCCTAAGCGCTCTTAGCTTTGACAGCCGCTGATTAAGGCTTCGCACGCGATGTAAGCCAACCCCTCCTACTCGAGGCGCAGATCGCTTAAAGCGCTTTAGACCAGCGAGTGCTCTACGCATAAGCTTTATAATTGCTCTATAGGCCCGCTCGTTCCTTGAGAGCGAAGCAACTCTGCATAGCGCGTAGGCTGCGATTGTACTATCGAGGGCTGGGGCTGCGGTACTACCGAGCGCTAACTCTACCGAAGTCGCGAAAAGCAGCTCGCCGTCAGCCGACAAGCCCGTAGTTAGCAGCGCGCTCTGCGCTGAGGCCGCGGCAGGCTTTCCTAGCAACTTTTCGACGGCTGCGGCGGAAGCCAACAGCGACAGCCCGCGTTGTTTTTTGTACGTGAAAGCTCGCTCAGCAAAAACTTTATAAAGGCGCCTGGTGTACAGAGTGCAGGCCGTATGCTTCATAACAAATAGCGTTTGACGTGTATATATGGCAGATCTGGTGACTCGACTGCGCTTGGTGCGTATACCAGCCACTCGCTGATAAGCGACCAACGCGTGTAGCAAGCTGTTTATCATATATACAGGAATACGCTAACATGTCAGATGAGCATAAACAGCACTAGACCTGCTAGCGCGGATATAATCATTGTTGCTAACGACCACGAGCTTCTTGTCTTACGCAGCGCTACCAGTGCGACATAAACTGATACGGTGAAAAGGAGCGATAATATTAGAGCCTGTACGTTGCGTACAACGCCGTAAGCGCTAACACCGATCCCAGTTACCGATAGAGTGCTCATGTCAAACGGGAAGCCGTTGAATAGCAGGTCGCCTGTGTTGAAGAAGCCGCACACTAGAAGAATAAAGAATTCGCCGCAATACAGTATGTATGTTATTATGGCAGCGTGCAGTACAGCAGTTGCTCGGCTGCTAATGTAAAGATCGCGCGCGTGATACATAAAGAAGCTGAGCGGGCTATTCAATTTAGCTAAGTCGAACGACTTCAGCGCGAAGTGTCGCTGCTTGTTCTTTAGCAGTAGCATGTTCTTGTACACCTCGTATGTAGAGCGAGGGCGCCCGAAGAATGGTAAGACGCACACGCGGTACAGGTAAATAGGCGTGCAGAGGAATGCTACAGCCCAGCAGAACGCAACAAAGCACATTACTGGTGTGTATACACTGAAGATGTGAGCGACGATTAGCTCCTTGGCGACAAAGCCTACAGTATACGGAGCGCCGGCTAGTACAGCGCATAGAATAAATACGTATAGAGCTAGGTCCGGTGCCAAGTAATAAAGTCCGCCCATTTTTCTTAATGACGTCGTTCCACCAAACGCGTGTACTACGTACCCAACAAATACAAACAGCAGCGCCTTGCATATAGCGTGAACGGCAAGATAAATAAGGGTCTCTCTAAATGCCAGCAACCCGCAGCCGCAGTAGAGATAGCCTACCTGGCTGATGGTAGAGTAAGCAACCGCTTTTTTAAGATCGGATGTTTTTAGTGCGCTAATCGCTCCGTAGAGTATCGTGGCAGCCCCGACTACGGTAACAGCGACCAGCACGTCACCCGCGTGTCTGAAAATCGGCGCAGCTCGCATTATCATAAAGATACCCATAACAACAAGAGTCGACGAGTGAATAAGCGCAGACGCCGGCGTAGGAGCCTCCATGGCGTCAGGCAGTCAGACGAACAATATGAACTGCGCGCACTTACAAGAGGCTGCTACGAAAACGCAGGCGGCGATATAATTAAGCGCCGTGCTGTTGTATGCCGTAGCGGCAGCCGTTACTATCTCGAGAGCGTACGACGAGAGCGCCTCGAAAATAGTAGAGAGGGCCGAGGTCTCAAACAGCGCGTCGACTTCAACTATAGCCAGGAATAGCCAGTAGTCGCTAAACCTGCCGATCGCGTACGTTCTAGACACAGCCTGCGTTGTACGGACACGCGTATAGTACGTATCGACTAGAAGCAGCGAGAACAGACCAGAGAATTCCCAGAATATTATCATAAGACCCAAATCGTATGACAGCATGAACCACACGATGCTGGCAGAGAACATGCAGAGCGTTGATAACACGTTATAGCCGAACGCCTCTCTAGACATATACTCAATACCGAACGTCATGGCGATAGCTGTTAGCGTTAGAACAATTGCCGATCCTATAAGCGATAGCATGTCTAGATTAATTATACAGCTTATTGACATCTCCTCCTTTAAGAAAAGCTCGCCTACGCAAAGAGCTATGCTAATGTGATAAACCAAGTTCACATAGATAGCAATTATTACCGATACGAGTGCGGCCGCGATGTTTAATTCTACGGCGTAGAATAGGCCGCGAATGCCTAAGACTCCTCAATAAAAGAATAGGGCGAACCCTAAGGCTAAATAAGACACTAGCGTCGCGACAGCGACCAAGAAGAAAATGTCTATTCCGCCTAAAAGTGGTGAGTGGCCAAACGCTCAGAAGATGAGGAAGCCAAGCACCACAAAGAATTCTTTTAAGAAGGCCGCAAGCATTGCGCAAAGTATTAGGGCTACTATAAAAAGTAGCTTTACGAGTAGATACAAGAGTACTATTACTATACCTACTAGCATATTAGCTGAACCGACGAGTTCGTTGTATTTCAACGGCGAACTTTATCCCCTGGCGTCTTAACATACGCGGAACATATATAATCGACTCAACCGGCCGCTTTATACCGTAGAATGACCTGCGATATGTCTTGTCGTGGTGTCCTCTAAAGTCTAAAGAGCCTCGTATTGCCGAGTATGTTACGCCTGGAGTATCGTTCGCGCGTCCCCCACGCACAAGAAGTCTGAAGAATTTTCTAGGGAACGTGCTGTGGCCTACGATACGAGCCGTTAGCCGGTCCTTACGCTTTACGTGCCGTATTTTAGCCTTGGCTACACGGCGCTTGCCTGAGTTAGGCTTTTTAGGCGACGCGTAAAACATTCTTCAAATAACTGTTTGTATCTGCGGGTTGCCTCTAAGCTTAAACGTTCTACTCGACGGAGCTTTTTTTAAGCGCGCCCCGCTCATAACAGCCTGAGCTAGTGTTGTCATACTATTAAAGGAGCGGCGTGGTAAAGAGCATTGATGGCATCGACTGAATTATGAGTATGGCTACGAATGACAGCTCGCGCCTAGTCAGATCAAAGACAAGCTCGTGCTTAATTCTGTCGCCACCTCACATTATCCATCAAATATTTTTTGACCAGACAACAACAAACAGCTGCATGAATGCGAACAGCGCGTAATTGAATGCGGACGTCGTAGACAGTATCTGTACGTAGAACTCGAGAGAGAATACAAGTGTTCCCGGAACAGACGCGAAAATAAAAACGGTTACAAAAACTACCTGCGAGATGACAGGAGCGCTACCAACCGCACCGTACAGCTTCTCGATATTTCTTGTATGCAATCTGCGGCTTATTATATCAACTACTATAAAGCCGCACGTTGATATCCAGCAGTGAGCGGTCATTGCGAACAGTACAAAGTCTACAAAGGCGTCCGGGTCTAGCGACGTGTACGCAACCAAAGCGTGCATCTCTACTACAGTCTGATACGCCACGATTTTTTTTATATCACCCTCTGTGTCCATTCTAAATGCCGCATCTATAACACCAACTATGGCAGTAAACGAGCATATTCAATAGATGTCGCCGTTTCCTAGCAGCTCCACAAAACGTACGTAGCCGATGAACGCGAACTTAATCGATACGCCGCTCAGTACGATAGAGAAGCTGGTAGGAACCTCGACGTGCGCCTCCGGGAGTCACCAGTAGAACGGCCAAACCGGTATTTTCGGCGCGAATCCGAAGAAGGCTGACAGCGCCACGACATTTATTAAGAGCCTGCTACCAGGTATAGCTAGTGTTGCCTCGAATATAGATACTTTTATAGAGAATACAGCTAGCAATATCATAAAAAGGCCTACGGCGCCTATCTGCGTCCAATACAGCATGAACAGCGTGGCCTCGCGCGACCTGCTTGTTTTAGAGAAGTGGTCAATCATGACTGTCGTAGGAACAAGAACTACCTCGTATGCTACAAACATTACTAGTATTAAAGAGTTTAGCACGAAAGCGGCCCCTCCTACAAAAATAGCTGCGCTGTATACTACATACTGCCATAGGTAATCCCCGCCAAACTGAACAGTGTAGTAAAGCGCGGCTACTATAATTAAGAGCATTGTTGACAGAGGCTGGGCCATCTCAGGGTGCGCTATTAAAATAGCGTATATAAAGCTTGTAATGCCTGTGCCGGCTATTAAATAAAAGGCTACGCTGAGTATAGCTAAAGCGGACGCCGCAGCGGATACAGCAAGCGCCACCTTGCAGACAAACTCTTTGTTTATTGCTTTAATAGAAACAGACCTTGAGAAAATAGCGTGTATGGCTAGCATCACGCAGAAAAATACAACGTTTAGTGCGACCTTGTCTAAACCGAACACGTGCTTAGTTTAAAACTTCTACGTCACGCTTAATAGACACCGTCAGCGATTTAACTGGAGCCCGCCTGAAGCGACGGTACGTAAGCAGCTCTCGCCTGCTGTAATGCTCGCAGTACAGTCCGCGAGCGCTGGCGAGCGCCGACGTACGCGTGTTTTGCTTAAATACGCCCTGTACCCTTCCCGTAAACTTTTTAGTCAAGTACGTAAAGAGTCTTCGCATGACATAAAATTTTGTCCAGTTGAACTCCAGGATAAAAAAGCCGGCGCGCATGTTGCCAAACCAGCCTTTAATTTCCCCCTTACCCTTACCCATACGTGCCTTGCTCGCCTTGCGCGTACACGGTAAAACATGGCGCATACGCATCCAATAGTACTTTGTATCACGCTTGTGATGCATTCTGTATCTATTGTAGCGGTGTCTTCTAAGCGCACTTTTGTAATGTCACTTGATCCAGGTCTTTATTCACTGAAGCCTTCTGCGTGGTAGCATGATGCGGCTCAAGCATCGAACGCCCGACGTGCCTCAAATAAGCGGGCGCTGCGAACGCGTAAAGACGCGCCGCCTCTTAAATATCGCCAGCACTTTCTTGTTCTTACGAGAGAGGCGCATTACGCAAAAATAGACACCATCAGAAGTGAGGCGTCTCCCACAACGAACGAGCCAACTACGAGCGACGCGGCTATGACTAGGCTGAAGCTATCTGGGCCCTCAGCAAGCGTCGTGTCGTCGTCAAGCTCGTTTAGTTTTTTTAGCGACACGCTGTATCTAAGAGCGCTCATATAGAAGAGTAGCCCCGTTACAGCTACAGACCAGCACGCTATGGACAGCCACAGGTAGCTACCGCAGCCAGACATAACTAGCAGCGCGGCCTTTGTCCAAAAGCCTATGAACGGCGGAACACCGGCCATAGAACAAAGCGCAGCTGCGACTAGTCACGAGTCAACCCCCGACACCCTAGATAGCGAGAATACGCTCGAAAAGTCACCGCAAACCCTTGACATGACAGAAATGAGGAGCGCGGTTGCTATACAGTAGGCTAACCAGTGTAAAGCTATGAAAGCTGTAGATCCGTAGAGGGACTCCATGCCGGATGACGAGAAAACGTGCAGTATGGATAGGTCGGCGTGATAATTAGTTCAATCACGCCTGATATCGTATGTTTTAGGGTCGTTTACAAAGTAAGGCGAAGCGCTGCTGATTACGGCACGATACAAAACGTGTCCAAAAGTACTCTCCATTAGCGTCGCTTACGTATAAGGAACGACTCCGCGCACGCGACGTCTACCGAGGCCCCTTTGCTGCGCCTAGCGTCAGCCAGCGGCTCAACAGCCAGGCTATATCGCTGACCGTACGCGGCCTCTCGCTTGTACACGCTATTTTTCTTGCCGCTGCTTCACAAAGTACGCGATATTGAGCGCCTATAGCTTAGGCAGCGCTTTCTTTTGTCAGTTGACGACGCTCTTCCCTTTTGTACGCCCATTAGATGAACTCTGTAACAAAGCGTCTTGCCTGGAAAGTCATCGCCCACGATGCGCTGTTCAGCTCTACGATCGACGCGCATAGTGCAAGCGCAGCATTATAAAGCGTGCTGATGGCGAAGAAGCTGTAAACGTTTACCGACGCGTTGCTTGTTAGTTTAGCGGCAACTAATGACAGCGCAACGACCAGATACAGCACGGCGGCGACCCAGCGGTTAGCGCAGGCTACGCACAGCGTGAGGCTCAGCGTAAACAGTATTGTTACTGACAGATAAAGCGCTAGATAAACTATAAGGCCGCGCGCGTCAAGTGACTTAAAGAAGTCGCGCTTCCACATAAAGAACGGGCCCAATCCTGTTTTTAAAACTACTGCTAGGATAACGAACAGCACGCCGCTGCCAACCTGAGTTCTATGCATTACAGCTAGTCTAGACTGCTCCATAATACCGAATAGGCACATGGCGTTGAGGTCGATAGACCCGGCGTATGCAACAGCCTGTAGGCCGCCAACGAGCATAACGGTCGTCGATATAAAGCCAACTCAGGCAGAGATAGAAACGCTGGTTAGCCTCGCGTATGGCGTAGACTGCGTTGGGTTCTTTCTGCACGTTAATACGAGGAGAGTGGATAATATGCTCAGGCAGTCTAGGGCGAAAAGAACTGAGTACAGCGTTCCGGATAGTCACAGCAGGATGAGGCTTACTGCAAAGAGGCTAACTACTATAAATAGCTCAGCCGCGCTGTCTAATCTAAATAGACCGTTAGTGAGTACAAGCTTTTGCGTGAATACGTATAGCCCAATAACTAGTGAGATTGCGCCTACCGAAGCACGCGTGAATACTACATGTCCAAACAGCGACGCCGATTCGAAAAAAATGAATGACTTAAGCATAAGAGACAGCATCACCGCTTGCGCAGTAGCCATGCTTGACAGCAGCGAGCGGTCAGCGTACGCGCTAGAAGCAATAGACGCGCTCTCGCTTTTTGCGCGAGAGGCCACTACAAAAAGAGCTGCAACGCACGATAACAGCAATACAACGATAAGTGACGCCTGGAAAACACAGGCAGCCGACCAAGAGAGGATTAAACCAGTGGCTGTAAACAAAACTCTCTAAAAGCTCCGCATCGCTACTTAAACCGAACATCAGCGCAGAGATGCCTCTGAACGGCTGGACTGCAGCACGCCTCGCGTGGCGGTAGGCGATACCTTGCGCAGCGGGGAGCACGAGCTGTTGTAGGCTAGAAGAAGCCCACGCGTGTCATCGCTGCCAGACAGGGTTATCCCAAACAACTCGGACGCCTCTCGCTCATATCAGCAAGCGTTCGCGTATAGAGAACTTATAGACTCGAGGCGTCTCTGTACAGGTACGATTACTGCCGCTCGGCGCTCACCGCAAAGATTGAGTACATACACAGCGTACTGCCCGGTCTCGACTGAGTCGTAGCATGTAACTAGTACGAGACCTGTTTTGAATAGCGGCGTCGCTAGCCTGGCATGCACAAAGAGCGATAGCGCAGAGCGCGTGTGGCATACTGCGACTGGTAGCCCAGTAGCCACAAAAAGCGCAATACGTCTAGGAGACATCGCTAATCCTAGCGTGTGCAACGACGTTTGAAGCGAGAGCACCTTAATACAATTGCCACGACGTGCTACCATAAACAACCTCTAGAAGAAGCCCGCACAGGAAGGACGCAACGTAAAGAAGCACAACGAGGATGTCCCCGAGTGACAGTGCGTCCAGACACGCTGCAAAAAATAGAAGGAATACACCCTCAACGTCATACAATACAACGAGAGCTAGCATGACGTAGGTGAAAACGCTTATTTCAGCAGATACTTCATGCTTAGGCCTGAATCCGCACTCGTAGAACCCGTAGCGCTGTCTACGATACTGCTTAAAGCGCTTGTAAACGTTTCGGTAAGCTGCATTGTGAAACGCTACATACACGATCAGGCTCAGCGTGTACGCTGATAGGACCAACAGGAACAGCTCCTGGGTGCCAAACAACGCACTAGCTGAGCGACCACGCTTCTTCAAGAAGCGAGACTCTGCGCAGTGCGGCCTTTTCGGCTCGTTTGCGAAGACCCCTGATCAAAGCAGATACGGCTAATTCTGTAAAAAGCTGCTTAGACTCCGGCGCAGCTGAATCGATTAAGCACGTTATGTCGTAGTTAGCGGCTGAGAACGCGCGAGACGAGATGCCTATAATGAAGTAGTCTCCCGCCGATACGCGCGACAGCGTGCTGGGTGACATGCCCTCGTCCGTGAGTATTAGTACGTCAGGCCGTATTCTGTTTAAGTTGGCCAATACAGCGTCGTCTCGCGATCTATAACTGCTTAGCGCGGACGCGTCGCCATACGTGCCTCCAGAAACGCATGACGCGAGGAAGTAGCTACACGCGGCGTTCTCGACCGCCGCTCGCCCGGCTCCGGCGAAGCAGATAGACGCCCCGAGCTCTCCGAAGCGTATTAGTGTTTTATACAGCGCGCGCGCTTCGTTTGCTGTTGTCAGCGCCTCCTCTCTCGCCGCTGCTCTGTAAACCGAGAGTCGACGCCACAAATGCGAGTCGCCGCTATTGAGTAAGCTTACGCGGCGCTCAGCGGCGTACAGCTCAAGCTCAAGACGCAGCTTATAAAAAAGCGCGGTTGCCATCGCGGACTGCCTAGCGTCAAGCGCGTTTATGTCTGACAGCCTGTGTAGCGAGGCGTGCTTGCTTCATACACCGTAGGCCTGGTGCCTGCCACTAGATATAACATATTTGGCCACGACTAGCTTCTTTAGTAACGCGCTGCGTCTCATCGCTATATATATAGCTTAAAGCGCCTTAGCAATTTTTCGTATCCCACGCGCCTTGACGTGATGCCTCTAAACCGTTTGCCCTTTAGAAGCTTTCTCTTTTTGTACAAAACGACAGCGTTATCTCTAAATCTAAGCACGGCTCCGTCGAGGTAGCTGATAGCTCTGTGCACTCTTACGATAGACGCCATCCTACGCCGCTTACGGAATATTATTCGTCGACCCCTGCCGGCTGAGACCTTTTTTGTTCTTCGCAGGCGCCTAACAGTTCGCGTAGTTAGCCTAACCAGTCCTCCTAGCCTGGCGTACGTCTTTCTACCGCTGAATACTTGTATTACCCTAGCTATTAAAACTCCGGTGTTATCGGTAACCCTAACGTCTGTTAGTTTCTGTAGCAGCTACTTAGAGCTATCTGAGTTTCTTGACGCTACGTCCTCTACCGTGTCCTCAGCGCACGTAAAGCACCTAACCGCCGTATCCGCGTCAAGCTGCTCTACCTGGCTCTGCGAACGTATCGGCGTAGACGCTTCCTTTAGTGCTTCAAGCGCTGTACGCGACTCAGGGCACGCGGACTCGACCGACGCCTCTCGTAGGGACTCCCTCAGTTTATAGTAAACGTAAGATGCGACAAACATTAGAACATTAAGTGTTAAAAACTCGTAAAGCAACGGGTGCGTGTAAGAGAACGCGAGTAGCGGAAGCATGCTAGCCAGGCCCTTTTGTATAAATAAGGTGTAGTCTGAGCCTGACGCGAGTAGCAATACGATATACGTTACACTTAGCGACGACGTGCTTGCAGACGACAGGCCGAACAGCAGGACTAGCGCTGCTATAGCGAGCGAGATTGCCCCATAATAAAGAGTGGACGACGACTCTACGCTGCTAGAACTGATCGTATCGAAGCGCACCCAGCTTAAAGATAGGCAGAATATTATGTATACTACGTGTATCTCGGCCAGTAGCATAAATATTCCGGCTAGAGGGAACCCTGATGTTACTAGGCACGCGGCTACCGTAAAAAGATACGCAACAGCCAGAGTAGTTATTGAGTAGATGCTGCTACTTACTGCGGCTAACATAGCTAGCGACACCATCACCAGTTGGGCGAGCGCCGTATCGTTAAATATTATGTGGAAGCGCATTATAAGACGAAGCGGTTAGAGAGCATAAGGCGTCCTGTCCTAAATAAAAATTTAAGGGGCTTTCCCGACAAGTCGTGCGACGCCGCCTTGCAAGACTGGTTATAATAAACAAGCGCCAGAACCCACAGGCCGCAGTCGGCAGAGGCGAGAGTTAGTATAGGAAGCGCCATCGCGAGCAATGTAAAAACGCCGGTTGCCGCGGAAAGTATCGCGTGCGCTGCGTACAGAGAGCACCAAGCCATCTCTGACGCTACAAGCAGTGTAACGCCGTTATCTGACTTTGTAAACATAATGAAAAGAAAGCAATACAGCATAGCCTGGAAAAATTCATAGCTTACGCTCAACGAAGCGCTACTCTACCTCCACGCGTTTGTTCTTAGCAGCCAGCGGGCTCTTTGTATAATACCAAACAGACAGGCCGTAGGCCCCCGTTTCGGACGTGGTCTGCCTATACCTATATATAACGTTAACGCTTACCGATGCTGCCGGCGTCTTGCCGAGTCTCAGCTTAGCCGTTCTAGCCTTTGTTAATAGATGGCGGCTAAGCTTACCGCTTATCTCCATATAAAGTCCGCTAGCCCCGTAAAAATAATTAGCTAAGCCCCACATGGCTGAAAAGATCTTAGAGAAGGTTAGAAACAGGCTCTCTGTTAACGGGAAATGCGTAAAGTCGTAAACCGACTTCATGTAATCCATAACGAGGTCAAGATCCTTTGTAAAGATAAACTGTCTAAAAACATTATACATTATGTCAAAGCTGCTACCGAAGTCATCGTCGTAGTCTGGGAACCTGGATCTTAGCGCGGTGTAAATAACATAGTCGTAGTCGCCGGCTGTCACGAAGCGCGCTAAGTACGCGTTAAAAATAACTCGACAACCGAGTAGCTGCTCTAGATCGGCTATAAGGGTGGACGCGCCGAGCGAGCTTCCGACGATCTCTACTGCGGCAGCGACCCTTGGAGAAGAGAGCAGCGCGCGCCTCGACTCGACTCGAATTATCGCGTCCTGCCGGCGCCCGCCCTTGCTTACAGGCGTCGCCGCTGATGGGGCTAAGCGCAATGCGCGAAGCGCTGACAGGCCCGTAGTTAGCAGCCTGTCCCTAGAGGCGAACACCGAATAGCGGCGCGTTGTGTTTTCTATAGCGTTCATCGCCCGAATCGCCGCTTAGCGCTAGCCAGCAGCTTGATAAAACCTCTGTCCTTAAATGCGGCGCCATTGAAAGCACGTGCCCTAGTTGATGAGCGGCGCGGAAATCAAAGCGTACTGAGCCCATAGGCTGTCGTCTTATAAACCTTCCAGCGGCTCCTGCTGATGGTAAGGCTTCGTAGAACTCAAGGCTATATGCGACGCTTCCCGATACAAGATGGCACGCCGCCTGCTTTGCGCGGTAATCTCTTAGATGAGAAAATATTGAATATCTCAGCGCGCGCTGTAAGGTGACGGGGCAGTTGATTGAATAAAGTTCTACTCGTTTTAAAATAGTCCATTGATCGAGCACCTATACAGCGCGCGATAGCGGCTGCTTCATGCGCGCCCGCATTAGCGAGCCCGCCAACCCGGTAGCTGAAAGCTGTGTGCTTGCTGTGTGTATGAGGCCTTCGTGGCTGTAGCGCGACGTCCAGTCGTTGCGCACAAGCCTTACGCGTACAGGCTACTCAAGTTGTGAGCTAGCACACCTGGCCCAGCACGGCTTCTGCGTAAAAGCAGCTAGCCACGCAGCGGCGTCGGGTAAAGTATTATGTGACTTACACACCGGTCGACGACGAAGCGTCGATATCTTTTACAAACTAGTGCTCGATGCCGAGCTGTCGTGTGACGCAGCTGGGCTGTCAAGCGGCGTAGTCGGCGCCAATTCTCAATAGCCTGTCGCGCGCTTTGTTATATAGAGAACAGCTGTGTATAGGCCGCGCCGCGGCCACTTAAGCCTTAAGCAGCACTCACAAAGCTAGTGACCCCCGGGCTAGTTCGGGCGTCGCGCACTTCAAAGCAAAGTGCTTAGTCAGCGTGTACTGCTGCCGTAGACCGTTTGGCCGCGCCGGCGCTACTCCGAGCGCGGCTGCGTAAAGTATTATAGAGCGCCTAGACCATAAGGGCTGTTCCCAGTTTACTAGCTATTCGCGACCTGCTATATGTGCCTCTCGTTACGTTTTGTAGGCTGCTGCGGGGGGTGGAGTCGAACCAGCCGTCCGAGGATTTGAAGTCCCCTATTCTACCGTTAAACTACCCCACAACAGCGCCTAGCTAGCGCACGCCTAAAGAAGGATCCACCATAGATAAGCCAGCGCGCCCAAGCCTTCTACGGCCGCGACATAGAGGCAGGCCGCGATATATAAGAAGGTTGGGTAGTTGGCGTATAGCTTACAATAACCAGTGACCACGTCGTATCAATCCTGTTGATAAAACGGCCTACCACGCTTAACACGTATGTTTTTCGTGACATACTCAGAAACCTTTTTTTTGTCGTAGTACCAAGCGTTTCTGTCAAACGGTATATTTAGGACCTCCTCCGCGAATATCTTGTCTATTACCTTGACTACTTCCAGCGGCTCGCTGTTTACCGCCCATCGTATCGCGTCGGACCACGTGTCGAACAGCTGCTCTCTCGGCTTCTTGTCAAGCGGGTTGTTTCCGCCCTCTCTGGTCTTTATAGAGTAAAGCCTACCGCGCAACCTACGCTGGCTAGCTTTCATGGCGCGGCGCCTGGCTCTTAAGGCACCCCGCATTAGTACGCGCTTAACTTTACGCTGATATCACCACATAAATCGTCTAGGGCGCCAATACTTACGGTGTCTTCACACTCTTCAGATTCTCCATTTAGCGTAGCGTACAAACCTCCAGTAGCGGCGCATCCTAAAGCGTCTGAGCTTCCTAGTCGCGATGCGGTGCTTTGGCCAAAGAACCCGTTTAGCTCTAGCGCCTATTCTACCGCCATACAAATTAGACCAGTTGTGCTTAAACGTTCGCCTAAGATTGTATAGGTTAGGTATAAATATTCTGCGCCTCTTAAGGTAGTACTTGTTTATTCTAGACCTCCACTGGGCCCCGGTAGCGGCTAGCGTACCAGCGCGCCTTTTGAGGGCTCTGGCCACAACGCGCCTATGATATCTACGATTCTTTCTGCGATGCCTGCTTTTTTTGAACTTTCTAAGGAACTTCCCGCGTCTAATCGGGCCCATTAGTCTATCCGCTTTAAGCAGCTGTAGTGGCTTGAAGTAGCGCCTGGACTTAACCCTAGCGTCCTTCACGGCGTTAGCTGTTGACAGGAACCATTTAACTTTCTTAAGCTTTCCTGTAGAAATTAGGTGCTTCTTTGCCGTTGTTTTAACTCTTATTCTGAAGCGTCGCCTACCGCGCCTCGTTATCTTTTTCTTTACTCGCTTTTTAACAGCGCGCTCTGTTTCAACGTGAGCGTACTTGTTCAAAAAATATAGCTCAACCGGGGAGTATCGGCGCAGCCTGGCGAAGCGATCAACGCGATGACCGCCGTAAATAAGCTCTCGCAGGTGGCGCCTAAGCTGCCTCGGATAACCTCTTATGAATAGCCTAGTTTTGCCTAGGCTCATGTAGCTTATAACCCTTCGAGTGTATTTAAGCATGTACAATTTCGTAGTAAAGCTGTACCTATTTCGCTTCCATATTATCTTTTGAGCGTGCTTTTTAGCGTCTTTCTTTTCTTTATGCTTCATACCACGTAAGAGAATAAGGTCGGCCCTGCGCTCTTGCCTGCTCTTTGTGTACGCCTTATAGTTAGGCAAGAAGAGTCCGCTAGTCAAGGACAGAAGGCACCTGCCCTGCGTAGAGCGCATTCCTATATAAAACGCTCTGCGCCTATAGCGTAGGGTCAAGTTGGTCGTATTGGTTGGGGTTGAGGGGGTTCTCTCTATGCGAGCAGCCGGCACCTCGCCAACTACTGCGTCGAGAACCTCTTTAGTTTCAGCAGCTCACTTGACGAATTCGTATTGAGGGCGCCCGTCCTTTCTTTGCACGACGTCAGTCAGGTCATACGCGTTCACAGTGCCTGGGGCTAGGTATGTTTTAATCTCGGCCCCCTCTTTGTAGTCAGGCGCGTCGGCGTCGTCCATATAATACCACATCACCTCGGTTTTTCGTCGGCTAATTTCGGAGCGAGTCGTACCGCGGCATCACGCAGCGAACAGCGCGCTAAGCCCTGCTACGTTTTCAGACGTATACACCTGTCTAGACGGGTTTCTGAAAGGCCAGGTAAGCACAAAGAAGTCTTTAAAGAAGTAGTACTCGTCTACTCTCAGGTTCTCCTCAAGCAGCTCTCCGGCCACTATTCCGCGATCCGCGTCGAACCGAACCTCGCTCGGACGCCACTGCGCGTTTAGCTGATACCTCACAGGCCCGGATAGCTTTGTGTCAAATAACAGGTCTCTAAAGATTGAAGGCAATGCCAACTACAGCGCGCGTCAGGACTATACCTGCTGCGGTCTGCTACGCGTGAGTGGAGACCACCCACACGTAGCGTTCACGCGCCATACAGCCAGGTAGGCCTTGGAGGGCCATCCGGCCGGTAGCTTTTCAAGGCTTTCCGGATTTCGCTCACCACTACTTTCCGTTACTCTGTTGATTTTTATCAGTAGCTACTAGGTTGTGTCTCTTCGCTACACTTGCAGATTAGACCCCCGGATCTCAGTCTACACTCCCCGGGGATATCGCTTTACAAAGGCGTAGCCATCTGGTATCCAGGCATCCACTCAGTGCTTGTAACTTCATTCCTCCTTATCGGCGTAACCTGTTACAGTACGCCGACCAAATAATTTGCACTATGAACGGCCAGCGCCGGCGCGCAGTGCAAGCGCGCTCGCCCGTTACTAGTAACGGGCGCTGCTCAGCCTATCTATTGATGTTACTACTCCAACAGCAGGTTCCCCTACTATTACCTTGTGTCAACTTAGCTTAAGCCAGCACCGACGCAGTCAAGACCGCCTGCTGGGCCGGCGCGCGGCGCGCGGCGTCCAGCTGTGCAACCTTGTACAGCAGCGGCACCTCCACAAGCGTGATGGGCGGTGTGTGCAAAGTTTGATTTATCATTCACCGCGGCCCTCTTCCCCGCGATTACTAACGATTCCTCCTCAATGCGCGCGAATTGCAGCGCGCAATTTGAACTATGATGATTTTTGCCTTTGCTCAGGCCTCACGCCCTCGCGTTACATTGTTTTCACCATTGTGGCACATGTGTGGCCCCGTCCTTAAAGGCCATGTTGACTTGACGTCGACTAAACCTAACGCCAGCCCGCCTGTTAGCAGGCCAGCGCGAGCGACGCTAAGGTCGCGAGCCGTTTGATAATGTTAAACAGCCCGCGCCCATCACGTAGCCATAGGTTACATTCGTTTAGTGACTCGACGCTAAACTTCACAGCACGAATTGACGACAGCCATGCAGCACCTTTCCGCGATAGATAACAACTCCCTGCTACAGGGTTGACCCTAACGCGCATAGCACGGGTAAGGTTTTACGTGCATTGTCGAATTAAACCACGCGCCCCATCGTTTGTGCAAACTCCCGCCAATCTTATTAGCTTTTAATCTTGCGATCGTAGTACCCAGGCGAGACATTTACGCGTAAGCTGGCTTACTGCGCATCCGCGCAATAAGCAATGTCCATACATTCAGGGTGTGGACTACAAGGGTCCCTAATCCTTTTCGATTTCCACACTTAAGTGGTTTGACGTCAGCGTGGGTTGGAATCATACCGTGGTCTCAAGGGCGCCTCGACAGCCTCGCAGCATTTGATCGCTAGGATGCCCGTGCCAACAACCCGACCCACGCTCTAGCATAACGGTTTTGCATACGATACGCGCGAACCTATAGCTGTAGTATGCAACTACGTTAGCAGTCTAGCCACTCTTTACGCCCAATTACGACCAGTAACGCTCCCTGTTCGACGTCTTGCCGCGACTGCTGGCACGTCGTTAGCCACAGGTTCTGACTTGGCGCAACATCATTATTTTAGCCAATGAAGTAAAAGACATACGGCTTTTCCCACAGACGGCCGGTCTGGGGTACCCCCCGTTGACCAGAATTCACCACTGCTGCCTTCTTTATGAAGTCCGGGTTTTTTCAGTTCCGAAGTGGCTGGCCGACCTCTCAGCCCAGCTATGGTTCTTGGCTAGCACTAACGCCATTACCCCCCAATCGCCAACAAGCGCGCGGCAAACATTCTTTCTACAGTAGACGGCGTGCGACTATTAATTTTAATTTTATACGCGTCCGCCCGCTGTTTTATTCGGGATCTTATCCCGTCGAAGTGCTCTAGCTTCGGGCACGCCCTAGCTTGGCACAAACTGATCTTTTGCCGAACCGCGCGCAAATAAGGCGCCGTTACTCACCACTATCCCACGCGCTATGAATGCTAGGCGCGTCGTGTAGCATGTGTTAAACCGTCCGCACGCGTTCACTCAGAACTACAGTCATATTCAGTGACTCATTTAGGAATAAACCAACGTTCGCTGCCGCGACAGCCGGTTAAATTAGTACAGCGCGGCTAGGCCAAACGTTGTGAAAATGAACTGCAGGGCGGCGTTAAATAGGTGGAAGTACTCAGCAAAGTAAATAACGAGAACATCCGCCCCGCTGTACTCGAGGTTATACCCTGCGACCAGCTCGCCCTCAACCTCGATTAGGTCTGTAGGTGACCGCTGGGCGGCGATAAATACGTGGAAAATTAGTGCGGTGGCGTACAAAACACCAAGTAAAGACAGGCACCACGCGCCCGATTGGCCGGCTGTAAGCGACGCATAGTCAAAGCCTGATGTAGCGTACACTGCAAGAGCGCACGCGACAGTAGAGGCTGTATCGTTCGCGAACTCGCAAAGGGCCAGTCTAACAGCGCCCAGCATCCCATACTTTGACCCGGACAAGTAGCCTATAAGCAATATAGCGAGGCAAGAGCCCGCGGAAAACGCGGCCTGAGTGTACACGACGGCCTCAGAGCTTTTGTAAAGCGACGCGCCAGGACCGAATTCGAACAAGCCGGCAAATACGAGCTGAGTAACCAGGAAAAAACAGACGCTGGCCGCCACCAAGGTAGCCGTCTGCAGCCGCTGCTCAAAGATGTCCTTAAATAGAGGCTTTACGACGTCAGCTACAATCTGTAGTATCCCGCGACGGCCCAAAATAGCAGGGCCGACTCTTCTCTGAGACAGCGCTAGAAGTTTGCGCTCAAGCAGTATTAGCGTTGCTACAGCTACTACGAGTAAAAGCATTGTTATTAAACAAGTTAACGCGTAAAAGACATTTAGCACGTCGGAGGACTGAAATGAAGTACGCAACGTATCTCTCAGGCTCCACCCCTTTCGGAGCGTTCACCGGTTACAGCGCCTTTGCGGAAGCTTCTACGCCCCCAGCTCCGTCAAGCCAGTGGGGCGGCGTTCTCGTGGCCGCATCGTCGTGCCCCCGCCCAGCTGGCAAGTAGTGGAGGGGTCAGCTCCACTTCCGTAGTCGCGCTAATGATTAGCAGATACATCGTCGTCTGCGATTGCGTATGACGTCTCCATAGGCTGTTTCCCGCTTAGATACCATTCAGCAGTTATCGAGACCTGACTTAGCTTCCGGACCTGCCTGCTAGACAGCCCGATCACCATAGGTCAGTCCAAAAAGGAACGATCCCATTCCTCTCGTACAAGGGCCGGCTCTACTTTGACGTCTAATGTCACAGCGGATATGGTCCGAACTATCTCACGACGTTCTGAACCCAACTCACGTACCACATTGCCCGGCGAACAGACGGACCCTTGGGGAGTTGTACTTCCCCAGGACGTGATGAGTCGACATCGAGGTGCCAAACGATGCGCGTCGATAGGGACTCTCAGCGCACATTAGCCTGTTATCCCCAGCGTACCTTATATCCATTAATTGAGACCACTATCAAACATCGACCTCAGGTCAGTATGACAGGCGTCCACCCTAAAAAAACTTGTCAGTTTCTTTATCAGGCCCAATACACCCATTCTGGCTATAGAATCACGTGCGACCGCGAAACTACTTGGGCCACCTACGTTGCTTGCATACCTTCGTTACTCTTTAGAAGGCTACCCCCCCAGTAAAACTGGCTTTCTAGCGATGTTCACCGCAACACGTTTATTAGCGGCTAACCACGCAGCGCCCACAAAGAATAGTCGCCTTTCGGCTTCTCAGACCGCTTCTTCTGCGCGGAGCACCAGATGACAGTAAAGGTGCATGGGGTCTTTCCGTCCTGCTGTGACTAGGTGGCATTTTCACCACCGACTCGAGTTCACCGGGATGTTGTTGGAGACATTGGAACAGTCGTTACGCCATTGGTACGGGGCGATATTGAGCCGCCAACTGATTACGCTACCTTTGGACCGTCAGGTATACGGCCGCCGATTATTGTGGTTTATCCTCGACGGCGAAGGGATCGCACCGTGAGGTGCGCCGATCACCTTGTGGATTAGCCTTCCAACTCTGGGCAGGCGTCAAACTCTATACTACATCATTAAATTTTGCAGAGTCTTGTGTTTTTGCTAAACAGTCGCCACTCCCTCTTAAATGCTACCGCAAGGGTACCCCTTCTCCGATGATACGGGGCTAATTGGACGAGTTCCTTCAACAACATTCTCCCGTCACCCTGGTATTGTCTACCCGCCCACCAGTGTCGGTTTACAGTACAGTCTAATAGCACGGACTTTTCCTGGACCTTCTCAGCGTGTTAGGCCGACGTCAGTCTTATCCGTGCTAGCTCTTCGTAACATCGGCTTTCGCCTATAACTAAGAGGCTGTCTAACTCGCACTCGACAAGCGTCGGAGCGTACAGTTGTGTCCGCCGTAGCCGTAGTCCGCAAAGCAGAGCGGCTACGCGCGGCGTCTGAAAACCTTGGGCTTTAGGTGCTTTGGTATCAAACCAAAAAAACGTTACTAATTCCAGCATCATTGACTCTGATCTCTTCCCAAGCTATCTCTAGCCAAGTATTGTCGATATACAGAGCACTCCGCTACCGCCTCTTTTAGAAGCCCGCGGCTTCGGCCAGCTGCTTAAATGCCTCTACAAAATTCAGAGCGCCGCGGAAGCTGGCACTCAACACACCAATATTCATGCGGTGAGCTGCTACGCTTTCTTTGATGGATTGCTGCCTCTAAGCCAACCACCCGCACGATTTTTCCGCGGCACGTCTTTCCAACTTATCAGCTAGTTAGGCGCCTTATCCGACGGTCTGGGCTGTTTCCCTCTCGACGCGTGACCTTTGCGCCCCGCGTCTGCCTAGGCCGCGAAGCTCAGCCGTATTGTAGGATCCCACGAACGCAGGTTACCTTACCCCGGCTAGCGCGCGGCCCGTCATACTAAAATATATTTCGCGGAGAACCAGCTATAACCAAGCTTGATTGGTCTATCACCCCTAGCCGCATGTCATCTCAGAGTATTGCGACACTCACGAGTTCGGCCCTTGCCCAGGGCGCAGCCTGCACACGGCTAGATCGCTTGGCTTCGGGTATAATAAATATAACTTTAGCGCGTTGCCGCGTTATTTTTTACATGCGCCTACCTTATCAGTTAAGCTCGCTATATCTATTAACTAGCTGGACCATTATACAGAAGGTACGTTGTCGCCTATAGCTTCAACCGTTTAAACACCGAGTTTCAGGAAGTTGGTCTTTTCACCGCCCGCTACGGGCCTCTCTTTCACCTTTCACTCACACTACTTAGTTCACTGTCGATACCAGACGTTTTAGCCTTGGGTGTTGACCCACCCGGGGGCGCACAACGAACAGCAAGACGCCTTACACCAGCGAAAAGCCGCGCGCCCGCTAACCCCTGCTTTCCCGCAGCGTATGCCGTGTGCCGCAGTACTCGCCCGAAAAGCTTTTAGCGGAGCAACTCCGCGCGTTAGCTTACCTAGTTTCAGCTAGGCGAGCAAAACTAGTAGAACTATGCTTATTACCGCAACGGATGCACCCGCCGGCAGCAGCGTTGAGAAGTTAAAGGCTGCCAGCTGATCAACTCTATACCTAGGGGCTCCTCCGCGTATAATAACAAGTATTACGAGTAGTAAGAATATAAAAGCGGCCGCAGCAAACGCGGTCCAGCTTTGGGAAATGGCTAAGCCTACGGCCGCGCAAATAGCACTAAATTTTACAGTTATGCACGCATTGCACGTGTAGGCAGCGCACCCAGTTAAAGTAAGTCAGATTGCTGCTAGTAGGTAGAAGATAAGATCCAAGTTGCGTGACAAAGGCGTGCGCGGCTTTTGGCTCGAACCGAACAACGCACGCATGCGCGAGCTGCCCAGCCGTCGCCGGCTTGGGCCGGCGTCCCGTCAAGGCTGACGGGTGGCGTTAGCCAAGCAGCCCGCGCATTGCGCACGCGCACGTCGAGTAAAGGCTACAGCGAGCGAGTAGCCAAACCCGAAGCCTGGCCGAACACGCTATTTATTACGGCCCCGTCACCAGTTTTTTAGCTTTCGCAGCGCGCGTCGTATTTTTGGCCATACGCGGCGGGCGAGCAAAAAGCTGTAGGTTAGAAGGGTGTACGCTAATAGCGGGTAGAGCGGCCATAGCAAAGCGATTTTAGCGATAAGTTTAACAGCCTCGAACACTATAAACGCTAGCGCAACTAGATCTACCAAGTAGACCCAGCCGCCTAACGCGTGGCGACCAATCGCGTGCAGCATGCGCAAGATAAGCAGCATGCTGTGCAGCGCGTCACCCCCGTCGAGCAAGCTCTTTAGAGCAATCGCCACAACCCAGAATGAGCCGTCGTCGGAGATTCCTTCGTCGAGTAACCGCGCGATAAGTAAGACGGCGAGGTGCGGAGCGTTTACTATGATTACGATGAGCGCCAGTACGGCTAGAGCGCCTAGAGCCTTCGGCCACGCCGACCAGCTGACGCGGCCTGTTGCTTTGTACTGCCTATAGAATTTTGAGAAGTAGCTGAAGGCGAGCCCAGCAAAGATTGCAGTCGAGCTGGAAAGCCGCCTTAGAACCTCCAGGTCAATGTCCACGCCAGTCATTAAGCAAAAGGCTACATAGGCCGCATCAACCACCACAGCCACCAGGCTGCCAGGAAAAATTGAGCGCGTTATAACAGGCTCGCGTAGTAGGCACTCAGCCAGCTCCCTAAGGAACGCGCTATTAGAGTCTAGTAGCGGAAGTAGGAGCCCGCGCAGGGTGCCTGTGTCGTACAGCGAGCAAATCATCTGGCCGCATAGCTCGACTATCTCGCGCAGCTTACCCTTAGTAAGTTTAGCGAGGCGGGCGTAGTAAGCTTCCAGAATGCGCGCAATTTTGGTTCTGTAGCGTCCATCGTTAGCGTAGTAGTCATGCAAAAAGTTATAAAGCCAAGCGCGCTCGAAGTGCTGGATAGGCTGATTGCCGAACGCGTGGTCTACAAACAGCTTAGCTAGCCTCTTCGCGCATCGTCTGACAAACGAAACCACCTTGCGTAGTCAGATTAAAAGCTTAGACCCGCGCATTTTATAATAGGAAAATAAGAATAAGAGCTACGATTCCCGTCACCCAGAGTGAGGCGCTCATTACTATCGGTAGATATCCGGCAAGCTTAGACCCAGACAGTCGCTCCGCTGCGGCCGAAACTGCTCCAGATAGTCTAGACGTTAGCTTTCTAAGTAGCTCCGTAGGGCGCTGCGCTAGCCTCATTGCATAGCTGACTAACCTGTACGCTCTTATTTGCCTAGAGTTGAATAGTCCAGACATAAAATTTTTCCTATTTAATTGAGCGCGGATTAAGTGCGTGAATAATGCTGCCGGGTTGCGTATAAGCTTTGTTAGATCGAGTTGGCGCACTCCTAGGTTGCATGCGGTGGCTAAACGGCGCGCCGCGTTTAGTGTACAGTCGACTGCTAACTGTCGCATCCGGGCGAAAACGGTCCGGTCATCTTCACACATCGCTCTGAAAAAAGCAATGACGTAAGTAGTCCAAACGGCTTTAAGCAGTAAAGAGAGGGCGATTAGCGTCACCGCTTGCCAGCTCAGTTGATGATAGGTTTGTGTAAGAAGCTTAAAGAGCTCTAGACCACATATCGTTACCAGGAAGACGAGCCGCAAACTTACCTATGGCTACAATGCCTATTGAGGCGGAGGCCGCGAAGCGCGCACGGCACGAAATGAGGCCAGATGCGCAAAGCTTCGCGTAACCCTTGTCACCGTAGCATGGCTCCTTGCAGTGTTCGCGCGTTAGCGCCAGCCCTGCCAAGCTGTGTACAGGCCCTACGCGCGCGAGCGACGCGCGCGCTGGGCCTATGGCGGAGTCCGGGAGTTGAACCCGGCCTGAGCGGGGTATGAGCCCACTGGTATGACCGCACCCTCCGCTTTGTCTTTTCGCCTGGAATTGAACCAGGGCTGCGAGGTTTTCAGCCTCGCGTGCTACCACTACACCACGAAAAGTCGGGTCACGCGCCGCCGCGGTCTGCTCAGCGGCCGGCCGTCACGGGATAAACCGCGACTGGCCGGCGCATCTAACGCATGGTTAGTACAGACCGGTCGCCGCCCGGAGACGCGTGTGATTATAACAAGCACGCTTACTAGTTTATTAAAAGCCGGCGCGTAGCACGCATATAGGCGCCAGGCGTTTCAAACAGCAATCTAGCTGCTTGTAAATTATGCGTTTAAAGCACCTTGTGCGGCCTACCGCTAGCCGCACGCGTGCCGCAGTCGTTAATAGGTTTTCGGCGGATTAAGCTACCGGAGAGCCCGCGGTCAGCGCTAGATACTAAAAATTTTTAGTTGCCCACCGTGGCGGGACTGGCGCGATCCACGCCGACTGCAGGCCAGACTAGTACCTACCAGCGAGCCCCGCCCAAAAAAATTTCCGAAAATTTCCGCGGAATCTACTACTGGCGAATCCGGGGGCCGGACGCGAAATCCTAAAAATTTTTTTTTAGGGAGCTGACGGGCTGGTGGCGCCCAATTAATCCGCCCTGGAGGCCGGTTTGGCGGTGCCGGCGACCCGGAAAATTTTTCAGAAAAATTTCCGCGGAATCTACTACTGGCGAATCCGGGGGCCGGGCGCGAAATCCTAAAAATTTTTTTTTAGGTAGCTAACGGGCCGGTGGTACCCAATTAAGCAGCCCTGGAGGCCTGTTTGGCGGGTACCGGCGCTCCGGAAATTTTTTCAGAAATTTTTCCGCGGAATCTACTACTGGCGAATCCGGGGGCCCGGCGCGAAATCCTAAAAATTTTTTTTTAGGGAGCTAACGGGCTGGCGGTACCCTATTAATCAGCCCCGGAGGCCGGTTTGGCGGGTACCGTCGACCCGGAAAATTTTTCGTAAAATTTTCCGCGGATTCTACTACTGGCGAATCCGGGGCCCGGACGCGAAATCCTAAAAATTTTTTTTTAGGGAGCTAACGGGCTGGTGGCGCGCAATTAACCCGCCCTGGAGGCCGGTTTGGCCGGTACCGGCGACCCGGAAAATTTTTCAGAAAATTTTCCGCGGAATCTACTACTGGCGAATCCGGGTTCCGTACGCGAAATCCTAAAAATTTTTTTTAGGTAGCTGCGTGGTTGGTTGTACCACGCTAAGGCTCCTTGTAGACGGCTTTGGCGTGTACCGGCTACCCGGAAAATTTTTCAGAAAATTTTCCGCGGGATTTACTACTGGCGAATCCAGGGGCTGGGCGCGAAAGCCTAAAAAAAAATTTTTTTAGGGGGCTGGGGCTGGGGTACCGGATTAAGCCGCCTGGAAGCAGACTTATCGCGTACCGTCAGCCCGGGCAGCTTTTTCAGAAAATTTTCCGCGGAATCTACTACTGGCGAACCGGGCGGCCGGGCGCGAAAGCCTAAAAAGATTTTTAAGTGGCCGGCCCGCTAGTAACAGCTTAAGGCCCCTGTAAGCCTATTTGTCGGTTACCGCGGCCCGTAAATTTTTTATAAATTTTTCAGCGGAAGCCGCGGCTGGCGAATCGCGGCCGTGACGCTAAGTAATGAGGTTTTAGTGGCTCGCCGGTGGTCGCCAAGTTGCGAGCCGCGGGAAGTTAACTTGTATGGCGCTGTGCGCCGGGATTTCAGGAGTTTACGCGGGTCCACTACTGTCGGGCTAGGCGGGCGGCGCTAGCCAGCCCGTCGCGCGCGGCTTTCCCGCGGCTGCGGCCGGCTCTCCGGCTCAGCGTACTGTCAGCCGTTAAGGTTATATTTAATTT
>CAZHVS010000026.1:0-38458 GCA_964536015.1 uncultured Ignavibacteriaceae bacterium | reverse complement strand
TTTCCATTCTGCCAACTATTAAAAAAAATTTTTCTACATTTAGAAAAATTGCTAATTTTGACTTATAAAAATAAAAAGGAAATCGAATGCCCGATTCAGATGAACCTGGCGCTAATTATAATTTGACATTTTTTTACAACCTGCCTTAGGATTGCCTTTCCCTTTTTAATGATTGGCTCTTCTAAGGAAATTATTTTTAGAGGTGCCAATGACACTCAATACTTTATTCGGCTATAAAAATTTAAGCATAAAAATTTACTGCTTAACGGTTAAAGATACTTGCGGGTCTTTAAATTGTCTCTCCTACATTACAAATGAAAGGGACTGCTGATGACTAAATCCATCTTTTCCAAAATTTATCCTTCTGTATTAACAAAAGAGGCAAAATCCCCACATCAATTTTCGGATAACGAAAAATCATTGATAGAACTTTGTAGTCTAAACGTGCAGGAGAATCTGGCAAGATTAAATTCCGGTATCAAGGGATTATCATCTGAAGAAGCTGAAAAACGTCTTGATGAGTATGGATTAAATGAGCTTGCTCATTCAAAAACTCTTGGCTTTTGGGCAGATATATTTAATAGATGCCGCAGCCCGCTTGTAATTCAGTTGCTTATTATTGCATTAGTCTCTGGATTTATAGGAGAAATTAAATCTACTTTTATTGTAAGTGCAATGGTTATGCTTAGTGTTGGATTGTCTTATATCCTGGATAGACGTTCATCCAATGCCGTAGAATCACTTGGCAAAAGAGTGCAGTCGCGGGTGATAGTATTGCGCGACGGCGTTGAAACAGATTTACCAATGTCCGATGTTGTGCCCGGTGATATCGTAATTCTTCAGGCTGGGTCTATTATACCCGCTGACTTGAGATTGATTACTGCAAAAGATTCCTTTGTAAGTCAATCTGTGCTAACCGGTGAGTCGATGCCGATTGAGAAAAAAGCCGAAGAAATTAAACTTGAAAGTGGATTTATTTTCGAACTGCAAAATGCTTGTTTCCAGGGCAGCAACGTATTAAGCGGAACCGCACGTGGAATTGTTATCAATACCGGAACGCGCACCTATTTTGGTTCAATATCTGAAAAACTTACCGAGAAAAGAATAGAGACAAGTTTTGATAAAGGAGTAAAATCATTTACATGGCTAATGATTCGTTTTATGGTGGTAATGGTTTTTGCAGTATTTATGATTGTTGGCATCACAAAAGGAAACTGGATTGAAGCTTTGTTGTTTGGACTTTCTATTGCCGTAGGCTTAACTCCAGAGATGCTGCCGATGATAGTTACGGTAAACCTTGCAAAAGGTGCTTTAACAATGTCAAAGAAGAAAGTTATTGTTAAGCAATTATCTTCTATCCAGAATTTAGGAGCGGTTGATATTCTTTGTACTGATAAAACCGGAACACTTACACAAGACAAAGTTGTGCTTGAAAAACATGTAAACATTATCGGTGATGAAAGCAATGAGGTGCTTCAATATGCTTACTTAAATAGTTTTTATCAAACAGGACTAAGAAACCTGATTGACAGAGCTGTTCTTTCGCATATAGAACTAAATGTAGAAGGCAAATGCTCGCTGGTTGATGAACTTCCGTTTGATTTTCAAAGAAGAAGAATGTCGGTAATTGTTGAATATGAAGGTGATCACGTCCTTATTTGCAAAGGTGCAGTTGAAGAAATCTATAATGTCTGCACACACTACCAGGTGGATGACGAAATTTATCCACTTATAGATATGATACACGATGACTTGTATGAAGAAGTTGAAAAATTAAATAATAATGGATACCGCGTACTTGCAATTGCTTATAAAGATTTTCCTGCAGTAAAAAATACCTTTAACGTAAGCGACGAAAAAGAATTAATTCTACTCGGATATATTGCATTCTTCGATCCTCCAAAAGAGTCGGCTTCTCAGGCAATAAAAAGTTTACAGAACGCAGGTGTAAAAGTAAAAATATTAACAGGTGATAACTCACTTGTTACAAAAAAAGTTTGCAAAGATGTCGGACTTGAAGTTGATCGTGTTATAACGGGAGATGAGTTAGACCGTTTATCACATGAAGAGTTCCATAATACTGTACAAAATTTTGATGTGTTTGCAAAACTATCTCCATTGCAGAAAGAAAAAGTTATTATTTCTCTAAGGCAAGCCGGGCATGTTGTTGGTTATATGGGTGACGGCATAAATGACTCTCCTTCTATGCGTGCAGCAGATGTAGGAATTTCAGTTGACTCTGCTGTTGATGTTGCAAAAGAAGCAGCAGACATTGTTTTATTGGAGAAAAATTTACTGGTTCTTGAAGAAGGCATAATAGAAGGAAGAAAAGTATTTGCGAACATTGTTAAGTATATTCGTATGGGTGCAAGCTCCAACTTCGGAAATATGTTTAGTGTTGTTGGTGCAAGTTACTTATTCCCGTTTCTTCCGATGAAACCAATTCAAATACTTCTTAACAATTTACTTTATGATTTTTCACAAACCGGAATTCCTACCGACAATGTTGATAAAGAAATAGTGGTTAAACCATTGAAGTGGCGTATCGATAATATTAAGAAATTTATGGTTGTTATTGGACCAATAAGTTCAATCTTTGATTATGCTACTTACGCATTAATGTGGTTCTTCTTTGGTGCATATCAATTTGCAAATCCATTAATTGAAAACACGCAAAAAGAATTTCTTGAAAAGTTGTTTCAGACCGGTTGGTTTGTAGAATCGCTATTAACACAAACATTAATTGTACATATAATTCGCACCCGCAAAATCCCATTCTTTGGCAGTCGTGCATCTTTACCAATGACACTAACTACCTTATTGATAATGCTTATAGGTGTCTGGTTGCCTTACTCACCCCTGGCTGGGGCATTCGGACTTGTCCCTCTACCGTTAATTTACTGGTTGTGGATTATCATCTTTTTAATTTCATATGCAATAATAACGCACCTGGTTAAAGTATGGTTCTTAAAAAAATATGGAGATAATTAATTATGGATAGTATACTTGATGCAATACAAGAAGGCAGATTATTTGAATTGCCTGAAAACGACAAAAATGATTCTTTGCAATTTTTAGCTCATATTATTGAAGCAATTCCATCTGTTCCAACCGGAACTGATGTGGTTGGTTTAGTTATGGCAAGGGAAAAAAGTTTTGTAAGTGCACTCGGTAAAAGTTTTGCCTGCCCTCATGCACGCGTTCCTTATGATGAAGACCTGATTTGTGCAATTGGATGGAGTCCCAAAGGTATTGATTATAGCGCTCCCGACAATCTTCCAGTACATATATTGATTATGTACCTTATTCCAGACAATCAACGTAATCATTATTTAAGAGAAGTATCTATTCTGGCTAAAGCTTTGCAAAACGCCAACAATATTGATGTTATTCGTTCGGCTTCTGAGTTGAACACAGTAAGAGATTACCTTCTGGATTTAGTCAACAAATCAAAAAGTATTGTTGGTTCTGAAACGCGGGCAAAAATGATTCAACTGGAAACCCGCAGTGCAATAACCGAACAAAAGGTTCAACAGCTTTCAAACATTATTGTCGAACCGCTTACTATAGTTGCAGGACTAAATCAAAAACCCGTAATTCTATCCCAGAACAAAGAGCTTGTTGATTTACTGGATAATATGCTGTTTGAACAGGCAATGAAAAAAGTAAGTTCCGATCAATTTATCGACTCTATTTCCTTAAAAGGTATTTTTGAATACAATGGTTGGCGCATTATTAAACGCCATTCTTCAGATTATGAAGCAAACAGATTCCTTCTTGAATGCTATGCAATAAAAGTAATTGTATAAGCTTGGTAGTGTATCTAACAAAAAGTAATTGTTTTCAAGAAAAAAAACGGTTATATGAACCGGCTTTTTACTTTGTATCGGGGGCAGTCCCAAATTGTCGGGATTGAACCTACTATTCCCTCGCTTTGTTCAGAATGATTTTGTCTTTTTATTATGTTCCAGCAGTCTTCGCCCGATGTCTTCTGTTATACCCGTATATCGATATCCTTCTTCGCTTTCAATTACATATACAAAATACTTTTCCATACCATTTATTTTGATTCTGTTTAAAAGTTAAAATCCCAATCCAAAGATTGGGATTACTTTGTAGCGGGGGCAGGACTTGAACCTACAACCTTCGGGTTATGAGCCCGACGAGCTACCAATTGCTCCACCCCGCGATGTTTTATTTTTTGTGTTACAAATATAGCATTTTTTTCTCACTCAGTCAATTAATCCTTTCGGCTTCCTTTAGTTCTTTCCTTAAAAGTCTGTACTCCGGAATAATTTTTTCCACTTCATCCCAGAATCGTTTAGAATGATTCATCTCTTTTAAGTGACAAAGTTCGTGGATAATTACATAATCAATTACTTCTTTCTTAAACTTCATCAGCTTATAATTCAGCGAAATTGTCCCTCGTCTTGAGCAGCTTCCCCAGCGAGTTGACTGTCCCCTTATGCTTATTTTTTTCAACGGAAAATTGAATTGTCGTGCAAGACTATTTGCTCTTGGTAAAAGATACTTTTTTGCTGAGTGTTTTATAAAAACATTATAAATATGATTGATTATTTCATCATTTTGTTTTTTCCCGGAAATATGCAGTACACTATTTGAATATCTGACTTTATATTTTTCCTGAAATAAATCGAACAGGAAATTAATTTTTAATTCTTCACCCAAGTAAAAATATTTTTTTGACGCTTCAGGAGAAGGTTTGAAATGTTTTTCTATCCAGTCAGTTTTTTCAAATAAAAAATTATGAACAAACTGCTGTGTATATCCACGTGGAATTACAGCTTCAAGTTTATTATTGACTATTCTTATTTGAAGATGTCGCGCCTTATTGCTTTTTCTTAAATAACACTTTATTTCTTTTCCATTTACCTGCAGAAAAAGAAAATTGTCAAAGTTTTTTATACGAAGTTCCCTCTTTTGAATCTTTTAATTCTATTCCAATATTTTTTAATTCGTCTCTTATTTTATCTGCAAGTAAAAAGTTTTTTTCCTTCTTTGCATCAAGACGAAGTTTAATTAGAAGATTGATTAATTCGTTTTCTAAATTTGAAGAAGAAGTATGTTTATTAAAGTTCGAAATTCCAAGAACTCCTATCGCTGTTTTTTCCAGGAACTCTTTTAAGTTGATATAAAACTTCTGAGAAAGATTATTGTTCTCAGCTATTGTTCTGTTTGCTTCTTTCACAAAATCGAAAATAACCGCAAGTGCCTGCGGAGTATTAAAATCATCATCCATTGCTTCTTCAAACGCGTCGTAAAACTTTTGAATGTCAAAATCCACTACTTCAGTTGAAGCTGTTTGTTTATGGATTTCTTCATTAATCTTAAAAATCAAATTGTTAATTTTTTCCAATCCCTTTTGTGCTGCACTTATAAGCTCTTCGCTAAAGTTAAGAGGACCTGCATAATGTGTTTGCGCAAAGAACATTCGGATTGCTTCGGCAGGATAAAGTTTTAAGATTTCTCTTGTTGTAAAAAAATTACCAAGAGATTTTGACATTTTCTCTTCGTTAATATTAAGAAAGCCAAAATGAAGCCAGTATTTAACAAACTGTTTTCCGGTTGCAGCTTCGCTCTGTGCAATTTCATTTTCATGATGCGGAAAAATTAAATCGCTTCCACCAGCATGAATATCAAAAGTCTCACCAAGATGTTTGCAGCTCATTGCAGAACACTCAATATGCCAGCCCGGGCGACCATTTCCCCAAGGGCTTTCCCAGCTTGGTTCTCCCTCTTTAGCCCTCTTCCAGAGTGCAAAATCCAAGGGATTTTTTTTCTCTTCCATAATTTCAACTCTTGCACCAGATTCAAGCTCTTCAATATTTTTTCCGCTAAGTTTTCCATAGCCCTTGAATTTTGTTACATCATAAAAAACGTTTCCGTCAATATTGTATGCAAACCCTTTTTTAATTAGCTCATCAATCAAGGCAACTATTTCAGAAATATGTGCAGTTGCTTTTGGATATAATGTTGCGGGTTTAATATTCAATTTTGTTATATCCTCAAAAAAAGCTTTGGAGAAAATCTCAGCCACCTCATTCGCTTTTTTATTTTCTTTAATTGATTTTTTGATGATCTTATCGTCAATATCAGTTAAGTTCATTAAGAATTTAACTTTGTAACCTTTATACTCGAGGTATCTTCTAATAAAATCTGAAGAAATGAAAGAGCGGGCATTGCCGATGTGAAAAAAATCATAAACAGTTGGACCACAAACATACATCCTTACTTCATCGGCCTTAAGCGGAATAAATTCTTCTTTTTTCTTTGTCAAAGTGTTATAGACTACAAGCATAATTTTTATTTTTTTTACCTTAAATATAAGAAGAAAGAGTATTCTTATTTTCTGCCAGATGTTATTTTCTCTTTTTATTAAGAACAAATTCTATTTTTAATAATTATAAAATTTCAGTTATACTTGCATTAATGTTTTGGATTTATCTAATATTGTTTGGCTCGGGATTTTTTGCCGGTTTAGTCGATGCAATTGCTGGTGGCGGTGGAATTATAACAGTTCCTGTGCTTCTCTCCTTGGGTTATCCTCCACATATTGCACTAGGGACAAATAAATTCCAGGCAAGTTTTGGAAGTTTTACTGCTTCATACTACTACACAAAAAAAAATATTGTTAAAATTAAAGATGCAGCAACAGGAATCGTCTTTACGCTTATTGGGGCTTCGCTTGGCGTAATTGCAGTGCAGCAAGTTAAAAGCGAACTGCTGGGGAAATTAATTCCTTTTCTGCTTTTAATTATTATAATTTATTCTTTATTGAAACCCAACCTTGGTGAAAAGGACCAACATCCACGTATTTCGGAAAAAATATTTTTTATAATCTTTGGATTATTGCTTGGTTTTTATGATGGTTTTTTTGGTCCCGGAGTTGGTGCATTCTGGGCAATTGCAATGGTTTCGTTAACAGGATTTAATTTACTTAAAGCAACAGGTTACACAAAAGTTATGAATTTTGTAAGTAACATTTCTTCGCTGATTTTGTTTTTAATTTGGGGGAATGTTGTATTCAGCGCAGGATTGACAATGGCTGCAGGACAAATTATCGGTTCTAAATTAGGTTCACAACTTGCCGTTAATAAAGGGATTAAGTTTATAAAAATAATTTTTATTTTTGTAGTAGTTGTTACTACTTTAAAATTGATTTTCGACAGGTTTATTGCAAAATAGTTTAAATATAACGCTTATCGTCTCTATAATAAAAAAGACAAGGTGAAACAAGATGAAAAAATTTTATGTGTTGCTTCTAACTTTAATTTTAAATTTTTCTTTAATTTCGCAAAACAACGTTATGAAAAATCAAACCGACGAACTTATAAAAATAGATATCGAATTCTGCAAGGTTTCAAAAGAAAAGGGACTTGAAGGATGGTTGAGTTTTTTTGCTGACGATGCTATAATTTTTCCAAATGGTTTACCGGTTATAGCTGGAAAAGAAGCAATTAAAGAATATTATTCCAAGGTGAATTTTGATCCATCAATAATTACTTGGAAGCCCGAATATGCTGAAATTTCTGAATCGGGTGATATGGGTTTTACTTATGGCTATGCTGATTTTGAAATTAAAGATTCAAATGGAACTAAAATCTTTAAAGGTAAATACACAACCATCTGGAAAAAACAATCGAACGGTGACTGGAAAGTCAAGTTAGATTTTGGAAATGCTGCGGAGAAATAAACTTTAATCTTTTTTCTCTCCTTTACTTTTTACAGGAAATTCATAAGATAAATATGAGTTCCTTATTCTTATCTCAAATCTTTATAAAATCTTTATACATATCTTTCTACTTTTAACAGATTCATAATATTTATTCAAATATTTTTACTTCTAAAAAAGGAATATTTATGTTAGAAATAATATCTCTGGTTATATCTTTTATCGTTCTAGTTTACCTGGTTTATGCACTTATAAGACCAGATAAATTTTAATAAGGATTTGTATGAGTTATATAATTGACTTCCTTCAATTCATCATCTTTATTGCTGTTTTGACATTTTTATCAATTCCACTCGGAAATTATTTTGCAAAAGTCTTCTCAGGTGAGAACAATTTACTTTCGCCATTTCTCTCGGGAATTGAGAAATGGATTTATAGATTTATTGGTATAAACCCAGAAAAAGAAATGAGATGGAAAGACTACACAATGTCTATCCTTGTTTTTGGGTTTGCTGGAATAGTTGTTTTGCTATTTATACAACTTATCCAATTCTACCTGCCCTTAAATCCTCAAAAAATAGGCAATGTTCCATTTTTACTTGCACTTAATACAGCGATCAGTTTTGTTACTAATACTGATTGGCAGTCATATTCAGGCGAGACAACACTTAGTAATTTTACTCAAATGATAGGACTTACCGTGCAGAATTTTATAAGTGCGGCAACAGGTATTTCAGTATTACTTGCTTTAATAAAAGGTATAACAAAAAAAAATGGAACAACAATTGGAAATTTTTGGGTGGACTTAACACGTTCCATCTTGTACATATTGCTTCCTCTTTCTTTTATTGTTGCAATTTTACTTTTAATTGAAGGGGTTGTCCAAACGTTTTCCCCATCAATTATTGTCACTACTATTGAGGGAAGTAGACAAATAATACCTCTTGGACCAGTGGCTTCGCAAATTGCAATTAAACAACTGGGAACTAATGGTGGTGGATTTTTCGGAACCAATAGTTCATTTCCATTTGAGAATCCGACGTTTCTTTCAAATTTTATTCAATCATTATCAATACTTCTAATTCCCTCAGCTCTAGTATTTACTTATGGTAAAATGCTTAACAACAGGAAACACGCTGTAATAGTATTTATTGTAATGATGTTTGTTTTTTGTTCAGGAGTAATCGTTTCATATTATTCTGAAACTTCCTCTGCTAATAACTTTAATACTTTCCAACTTCTTGAGGGTAAAGAAACTCGTTTTGGAGTTTTTAATAGTGTTTTATGGTCAGTTGCTACCTCTGCAGCTTCAAATGGTTCTGTAAATTCAATGCATTGTAGTTTATCTCCTTTATCGGGAATGATTGCAATGCTTAACATTCAACTTGGTGAAATTATTTTTGGTGGAGTTGGTTCAGGAATGTATGGAATTTTTCTTTTTATTATTCTAACAGTTTTTATTTCCGGATTAATGATTGGAAGAACACCTGAATATTTTGGAAAAAAAATTGAAGCCTTTGAAATAAAATGGGCAATTATTGCTATTCTATTGCCCAGTATAATAATGCTCTTTTTTACAGCAATAGCACTGAATACTAAGCCCGGATTGTCCGCCATTCTTAACAATGGTCCACATGGTTTATCCGAGATTTTATACGCTTTTTCATCAACAGCCGGCAATAATGGGAGCAGTTAGTTCAATTAATATAGAGAATGTTTTTTCAAACAAATTATATTTAAATAACATCATTGAAGAAATTAGAATTGCGGCTGAAAGATTAAACAGGTTGGTAATAAATCTGCTGGATATGACTAGGTTGGAATCAGGGAATTTAAATATTAAAAGTGACTGGAACTCTGTTTCTGATCTGGTACATTCCTCGTTAGAGAAACTAAAAAATGAAATTGGGAATCATAAAATAAAAACGGAAATTGATGATGATATCGTTATGAAATTTGACTTTATACTGCTTGAACAAGCATTGATAAACATATTGCATAACTCGCTAAGTTATACACATGATACAAGTGAAATTATTATTGAAGGTAAAAAACAAAATAAAAATTTAATTCTTAAAATTTCGGATAATGGACCAGGGTTTGATGAAGAACATCTTCAAAATTTATTTCACAAATTTTTCAGACTTCCTGGAACAAAAACAGGCGGTTCTGGACTAGGGCTTTCAATATCAAAAGGGTTCATTGAGGCTCATGGCGGAACAATCTCAGCCTCGAATAAAGTTGGCGGAGGAGCTATTTTTATTATTACTTTGCCTATTAAGGAGTAATGAATGAATATTAAAAATATAATTGTAATTATAGATGATGAAATTCAAATAAGGAAAATCTTATCCATTGCTCTTGACTCTTCAAACTACAAAGTAATTGAAGCTGAAACTGGCAGAGATGGATTAATTCAGATTGCAACTTCACATCCTCAATTAATTATTCTTGATCTTGGCTTACCCGATAAAGACGGATATACACTAATTAAAGAAATTAGAACCTGGACTAATACGCCCATAATAATTCTTTCTGTCCGAAACACCGAGGAAGATATAGTTAAAGCTTTAGACTTAGGAGCAGATGATTATTTAACTAAACCTTTTAATACACAAGAATTACTTGCAAGAGTTCGTGCGAATCTTCGAAGAGTTCAACAGACCGAAGAAGGAGCTTTATTTATAAATGGAAATCTTCAAATAGATTTTTCATTGAGGATTGTAATAAAAAACAAAGAAGAAATAAAGCTTACAAATACAGAGTTTTTGCTTCTTTCTTTACTTGCAAGAAATGTAGGCAAAGTTCTTACACATAGGTTTATACTTAAAGAAGTATGGGGTTCTGGTTATGTAGAGAGTTCTCAATCTCTTCGAGTATTTATAAGTCAACTAAGGAAAAAAATAGAAGATGATTTTTCCAATCCTCGCTTTATAATTACTGAATCCAGTGTAGGATACAGGATGAAAAACTTAAATTAAAAAATCTTTACCGCCTAATTATTTAGCTGTTTTTAATTGAAAGAAACATTTTAAATACAGTCAATTAAATCCGAATATGAATTCCCTCCCATTTTCCGTAAATTGCAACACGAAATTTTCACAAAAATAAAAAAACAATGCGTTACAATTTTTTAGAAATAGAATCAAAATGGCAGAAATATTGGGAAGATAATAAAGTATATAAAACTGATTTTACAGATAATGCAAAAAAAATTTATTGTCTTGTTATGTTTATTTACCCAAGCGGTGCAAAGCTGCATTGCGGGCATTGGTACAATTACGGCCCAACAGACAGCTGGGCAAGATTTAAAAAGTTAAAAGGGTTTAACGTCTTTGAACCGATGGGTTATGATGCCTTTGGTTTGCCGGCTGAAAATCACGCTATTAAAACAGGCACTCACCCGCAAGACAGCACTTTAACTAATATCGCCGATATCAGAAACCAACTGAAAAGAATTGGTTGTATGTATGATTGGGATGCCGAATTAATGACCTGCGTTCCAGAATATTACAAATGGAATCAATGGTTGTTTCTTCAACTTTATAAAAAAGGATTGGCTTACAGAAAAAATGCTCCTGTAAACTGGTGCTCTTCCTGTAATACGGTGCTTGCAAACGAACAGGTGCACGATGGAAGCTGCGAAAGATGCGGAACTATCGTAGAACAAAAAAATCTAACACAATGGTTTTTCAGAATTACAAAATATGCTGAAGAACTTCTTGATGGGTTAGCCAAAATTAACTGGCCAGAAAAAACAAAATTGATGCAACGAAATTGGATTGGAAAAAGTACTGGTACCGAGGTTTACTTTAAAGTCGATGGCGCTGATGATACTATTACTGTTTTCACAACAAGACCCGATACATTGTTTGGTGTAACTTATGTTGTGCTTGCCCCGGAACATCAACTGGTTGATAAACTGACCACCACAGAATATAAATCCATTGTTAATTCATATAGAGACGAAGTAAAAAAAGAAACTGAAATTGAAAGAACATCTACCACAAAAGATAAAACAGGTGTTCCAATTGGTGCTTTTGCAATTAATCCCGTTAACGGCGAAAAAGTTCCTATTTGGATTGCAGATTATGCTCTGTTAACATATGGAACAGGTTGCGTAATGGCAGTTCCCGCTCATGATGAAAGAGATTTTGAGTTTGCAAAAAAATTTAATCTGCCAATAAAAAAAGTTATTCTTCAAGAAGGGACTAAAGAAGAGGATGAATTAATCAATGCATTTACAGATGCGGGAACCATGATCAATTCAGACCGCTTCAATGGGCTAAACTCTGACGATGGAATTGAAAAAATTTCTGATTTCCTTGAACAAAACCAGTTTGGAAAAAGAAAAGTAAATTATCGTTTACGCGATTGGTTGATTTCACGCCAGAGATACTGGGGAACTCCTATCCCAATTATTCATTGCCCTGTTTGTGGTGAAGTTCCTGTATCAGAAGAAAATCTACCTGTTGAATTACCTTATGATGTGCAGTTTAAACCGACAGGTGAATCACCACTTGCCGGGAATACATCATTTATAAATGTAAAATGTCCTAAATGCAATGGCGAAGCCAAACGCGATCCCGATACAATGGATACATTTGTAGATTCATCGTGGTATTATTTCAGATATCTTGATCCATCAATAAATGATAAAATGTTTAATGACGAGCTCGGAAACAAATGGACACCAGTTGATATGTATGTTGGTGGTGCTGAACATGCAACAATGCATCTGCTTTATGCCCGGTTTATCCACAAATTCCTTCGTGACATTGGAATGACAAAATCTGACGAACCATTTCAAACATTAATTCACCAGGGAACTATTACAAATGCTGGTGCTAAAATGTCCAAGTCCAAAGGTAATGTTATAAACCCAGATGACTACATTGTAAATCATGGTTCTGATGTTTTTCGTTTGTATCTTATGTTTATGGGTCCTTACGAAATGGGGGGAGACTGGAGTGATAAAGGAATTTCCGGTACGGAAAGATTTGTTCTTCGCACAAATGATCTTTTTAATGCTAATAAGAATATTTCGAAATTGTCTCCTTCAAAAACAAAATATTCTATTGCCGAACTATCTGAGCCGGAAAAACTTGTTTACAGAAAAATAAATCAAACGATTGCAAAGTATGATGTTGAGGTTGAACACTTTAGATTCAATACTGCTATAGCAGCACTAATGGAATTGCTTAATGAACTCGCAAAAAATCTTAATTCTTGCAAAGATGAAATTAAAAGTTATGTTCTTGAAAGATTTGCTGTAATGCTTGCTCCTTTAGCTCCGCATTTTGGTGAAGAGTGCTGGCAATTGATTGGTAATGAAAAGTCTCTCTTCCAGCATCCGGTTGCTTATGAACCGGACACGAATGCACTTACAGAAGATAATGTGAACATTGCTGTACAGGTAAACGGAAAACTTCGCTCAACAATTGTAGTTCCTTTAAATAGTGAAGAAATCTTTGTTAAACAAACAGCTTATAAAGATGAACATGTTAAAAAACATACTTCGGGGAAGACAATTATAAAAGAAATTTTCGTGAAAAATAAAATTTTGAATATAGTAGTTAGATAGAAATTGGAGACTTGATGTTAGACATAAAATTTATTCGAGAAAACCCTGATCTTGTTAAAAAGGGATTAGAAAATAAAAATGAAAAATGCCGCGTTGATGAAGTGCTTGAACTTGATCGAAAAAGACGTGAATTAATTTTGACTACGGACGAATTAAAAACACGCCGCAACCAGGCTTCAATGCAGGTTGCTAAAATGAAAAAATCCGGCGAAGATGCTTCGCAAATTATTATTGAAATGAAAAAAGTTTCGGATGAAATTTCTGAAAATGATACTTTTCTTTCTGAAGTAGAAAGCAAATTGAATGATATATTAATGTGGCTTCCGAATTTACCACATTCCTCCGTTCCAGTTGGCAAATCTGCTGAAGATAATGTTGAGGTTAAAATATGGCATCCAAAAGACTTTTGTTTTAAGCCGGAAGAACCTACTCTTGATCATATTCAACTTGGCAAAAAATTAAACATACTGGATTTTGAAAGAGGTGCAAAACTTTCCGGAAGCGGATTTCCGTTATACATTGGAAAAGGAGCCACACTTGAAAGAGCTTTGATAAATTTTATGCTCGATTATCATCTTCAACATCATGGTTATAAAGAAATCTTTCCGCCATTTTTAGTTAACAGAGACTCTATGAAAGGAACAGGTCAACTGCCTAAAATGGAAGATGATATGTATTGTATCACAAAAGATGATCTCTTTCCGGTTCCAACAGCAGAAGTACCGATTACAAATATTTACAGAAATGAAATCCTAAATGAAAAAGATTTACCGGTTAAATTTGTTGGATATTCTGCCTGCTTCAGAAGAGAAGCAGGTTCGTATGGAAAAGAGTCTAAAGGATTTTTACGTGTTCATCAATTCAATAAAGTTGAAATGGTAAAATTTGTTAAACCTGATTCATCATACGAGGAATTAGAAAGCTTAGTTCGTGATGCTGAAGATATTTTGCAGGCTCTTAATGTTCCTTATAGAATCTTAATGCTATGCAGCGGCGATTTAAGTTTTTCTGCAGCAAAATGTTATGACATTGAAACCTGGTCCCCTGCAGAAAACAAATGGCTTGAAGCATCTTCATGCTCTAACTTTGAAAACTTTCAGGCAAGAAGAGCGAATATACGTTACAGAAAAGAATCTGATAAAAAATTAGAATTTGTACATACTCTTAATGGAAGCGGTCTTGCTACAAGCAGGCTGATGGTATCATTGCTCGAGAACAATCAAACACCCGAAGGGAAAATAATTGTTCCAAAAGTTTTGCAAAAATATACAGGATTTGAAATAATAGACTAATCAATCAGGAACTTTTATTACAATAAAAAGATTAGTTCATTTGAGCTAATCTTTTTTAATTTTTATATGAATAATCTTTTTACACTAAAAAAATATTTTTTAAGGTATAAAAACAAACTTCTGCTTGGAATGCTTTTCATTATCCTATCTAACATAGGAACTGTCTATATTCCAATATTGATTAAAAATGCTGTTAATACTTTGCAAAAATCTGTTAGCTATCAAAGTTTGATTGAATACTCGTTGCTTATTGTTGGAACTTCTTTCCTCTCAGGAATATTCAGGTTCCTGATACGTCAAACAATAATTGTTGTTTCGCGAGAGATAGAATATGATTTACGAGGCGATTTCTGGAATCATATTCAAATGCTGCCATTGAAATATTTTCAGAATACTTCAACTGGTAACATTATGGCTCACGCTACTAATGATATTAACGCAGTAAGAATGTTTATTGGACCTGCTGTAATGTATTCAATAGATACCGGTATTCGATTTTTGATAGTTATCTCAATAATGTTTTCAATTAGTTTTAGTGTTACACTTTATTCATTGCTTCCACTCCCTCTGCTCTCTTACCTTGTTTACAAAGTTGGGAAAAAAGTTCACTCAAGGTTTACAGCAATACAGGAAAAGTTTTCTGAACTAACAACAAAAGCCCAGGAAAATTTTTCGGGAATAAGAGTGATTAAATCCTATTTAAGAGAAGAAAGTGAAATTGAAGAGTTTAGAAAACTAAGCAAAGAGTATCTGCAAAAAAATATGAAACTTGTAAAAGTTCAGGCATTGTTTCAACCAGTGCTTTTTTTAATAACAGGTATCTCAATAATTATTGTTATCTGGGCGGGTGGTTTGAAAGTTATTAATGGTGAACTTTTACTTGGTGATATTACTGCTTTAGTAATTTACCTTGGAATTTTAATCTGGCCAATGATTGCTTTTGGTTGGGTGATAAATATAATTCAACAAGCCGAAGCAAGTATGAAGCGTTTAAATAAAATTTGGAATGAGAAATTTGAAATTGAAGATTCAAACGAAACTGATCATACAATTACTTCTATTAACGGTCAAATTCAATTTAATAATGTGTCATTTCGTTATAATAACAATCTTCCTTTTGTGTTGAAAAACATTTCTGTTGAAGTACCACAAGGCACTTCGCTCGCAATTATGGGCTATACAGGATGCGGAAAAACTTCTTTTATCAACCTGATTCCACGACTATATGATGTAACTTCGGGAGAAATTTTAATTGATGGAATTAACATCAAAAAAATCCCTCTTTCTGTTTTAAGAAAAAACATCGGAATGGTTCAGCAAGAAACATTTCTCTTTTCAGATACAATAAAAAATAATATTGCTTACGGATTTCCGGAAGCAGATGAAACACAAATTATTAATGCATCAAAGATAGCACAGTTCAGTAAAGATGTAAATGATTTCTCCGACAAATACGAAACAGTAATTGGAGAACGAGGAATTACGCTAAGCGGTGGCCAAAAGCAGAGAGCAGCAATTACAAGAGCACTTATGGTTAATCCAAAAATTTTAATTCTTGATGATTCATTTTCTGCAGTTGATACACACACCGAAGAAGAGATTTTAAAAAATCTTAAACAATTTATGCTCGGAAGAACAACAATTATAATCAGTCACAGAGTTTCAACCGTAAAAAATGCAGACAAGATTATTGTAATAGACAAAGGTGTAATTGCTGAACAGGGTTCACACGAAGAATTAATTTCACTTGGGAAAATTTATGCAGATATTTATTACAAACAACTTCTTGAAAAAGAACTAGAAGAAATAAATTAATTAGGAATAACAGCAAACAACAAATAATGTCACAAGATTATAAACAGGACGATGAAATATTAGGAAAAGCATATGACTCTCGTTTAATGAAGAGGTTGTTGACTTATGTAAAGCCCTATAAACGTTATATGATTGCTGCTATTCTGCTGAATATAATTGTTGCCGCTTTGGGTCCTGTGCGACCTTATTTAACTAAAATTGCCATTGATAATGATATCGCAAATAGTAACTACAATGGATTATTATTAATTACCACATTGCTGTTTGTTTCCCTCATGCTTCAATCATTTGTACAATATCTTTTAACATATTCGACACAATACCTGGGACAAAAAACCATTCTTGATTTAAGGATGCAGCTTTTTTCTCATACACAAAAACTTGCTGCAAAGTTTTTTGATAAAACCCCAATTGGCAGAATTGTAACACGCGTTACTAATGACATTGAATCTCTGAATGAATTATTTTCATCAGGAATAATTATGGTTTTCGGAGATGTTTTTATAGTGTTCTGGATTCTTGGATTTATGTTTTTTCTTGATTGGAAACTTACACTTGTAACCCTCTCTGTCCTTCCCTTGTTATTTTATGGAACATTTTTGTTTCGAAAGAAAGTAAGAGAAAACTACAGAGATGTTCGATTCCATCTCGCAAGATTAAACTCTTATATGCAGGAACACATAACCGGAATATCTGTTGTTCAGATATTTAATAAAGAAAAAGAAGAACAGAAAAAATTTTCTGGAATTAATAGAGATCATAAAAAGGCAAATATTGAATCTATCTTTTTTTACGCTGTTTTTTATCCTTCAGTTGAATTCCTTAGCTCTATTGCAATTGGACTTATAATCTGGTACGGTGGTGGAGAGGTATTACAAAAAACTTTAACACTGGGAACTCTGTTTGCATTTATACAATATACAGAAATGTTTTTCAGACCAATCAGAGACTTGTCGGAAAAATATAATATACTTCAGACTGCAATGGCTTCCTCCGAAAGAATATTCAAACTACTCGATGAGGACACTATTATTCCAGAACCTTCAAATCCAGTAATGCCCGGTAATATTAAAGGAGAGATTGAATTTAAGAATGTATGCTTTGCGTATAATAATGATGAATATATTCTGAAAAATATTTCATTCAAAATAAATCCTGGCGACACAATAGCAATTGTAGGTGCTACTGGTGCGGGCAAAACCAGTATTATAAATATTCTAACAAGATTTTACGACATACAAAAAGGTGAAATTTTTCTTGATGGAATTAACGTAAAAGATTTTAAAAAAGAAGAACTAAGAAAAAATATTTCGGTTGTTTTGCAGGATGTTTTTCTATTCAGTGGCACAATTAAATCAAATATTAGTATGAATAATCCTGCAATCCCATCTGAACAAATTTATAAAGCCGCAGAACTTGTTGGAGCTGATAAATTTATAAACCAACTCCCATCAAAATATGATGAAGAAGTAAAAGAGCGTGGAGCCACTTTAAGTGTCGGACAAAAACAGCTTATTTCTTTTGCAAGAGCTTTGGCTTATAACCCGCAAATACTTATTTTAGATGAGGCAACTTCCAGTGTTGATACTGAAACGGAAATATTAATACAGGAAGCCATAAAAAAACTTTTAGTTGGAAGAACAGCAATTGTGATTGCACATAGATTATCAACAATTCAAAATGCCAAGAAAATTCTGGTTATGCACAAAGGTGAAATTAAAGAAACCGGAACGCACCAGGAATTAATTGCCAAGCGTGGTATCTATTTTAAATTGTACCAGCTTCAGTATAAAGAACAGGAAATTAAATTCAGTAATAATTAAGGAGAAAACTTATGCCGGTTAGTCGTTTTATGACTTTAGAACGTCACATTATTGAAGGTGAAAGACAGCATCCTGAAGCAACAGGAGAACTTTCAAGGTTACTTTCAGACTTATCTATTGCTGCTAAAGTAATCTCTCTTGAAGTTAATAAAGCTGGATTAGTGGATATACTAGGATTCACAGGGACCGAAAATGTCCATGGAGAACAAGTAAGAAAACTGGACGATTATGCTCACGATATAATGATTAGAGCAATGGATCATGGCGGACATCTTTGTGTAATGGCTTCTGAAGAAGAGGAAGATATAATTCACATTCCTCCAAAACATTTAACCGGCAAATACGTCCTTCTTTTCGATCCGCTTGATGGTTCATCCAACATTGATGCCAATGTAAGTATTGGTACAATTTTTTCAATCTATCATAGAGTTAGTTCTGGCAATGGCGCCGGTAAACCAGAGGATTGTTTACAACAAGGATTGAAACAAGTTGCGGCTGGTTATATTGTTTATGGTTCTTCAACTGTGCTTACATATACTACCGGACATGGTCATGGAGTCCACGTTTTCACTCTTGATCCATCAATTGGAGAATTTTTACTTTCAAATGAAAACATAAAAATTCCAAAGAAAGGAAAAATCTACAGCATCAACGAAGGGAATTATAAATACTGGCATCCGGGATTAAAAAAATATATTAAATATTTGCAGGAAGAAGATAAAGCTACACAACGGCCATACTCCACAAGATATATTGGTTCAATGGTTGCTGATGTACATAGAACATTACTTTATGGTGGAATATTTATGTACCCAGCTGATTCACGCAATCAACACGGTAAACTACGATTAATGTATGAGTGCAACCCAATGGCGTTTATAATTGAAGAAGCCGGCGGAAGAGCAACTGATGGAAAAAAGAGAATACTGGAAATAGTACCACAATCTTTGCATGAACGTACTCCCGTTTTTTTAGGAAGCGAAGAAGATGTTTTAATGGTTGAATCATTTATGAAACGAGAAGAAGAAGTTCCGGAATAATCTTTTAAAGTCTTTAAAAATGAAACGAAAAACTTTTATTAAATCTGCCATTGGCGCAGGCATTCTTTCAGCAATATCGCCATCGCTTGCTTTTAATGATGAAAAAACGGAACATCATAAAAACATCGTTAAACCGGGGAGACTGAAAAGTGGAGATACAATTGGATTAATAGCACCCGCAGGATTTATTAAAGAAGAAGAACGTGATGAGTCAATAAAAAACTTACAATCATTTGGTTTTAAAGTTGAGTGTGGAAAACATCTGCTTGACAAGATTGGTTATCTTGCAGGCAAAGATGAAGACAGAGCTGACGATGTAAACCAAATGTTTGCAGATAAAAAAATCGATGGTATTGTTTGTGCCCGAGGTGGTTATGGCTGCAGCAGAATTCTTTCATTACTTGATTATAAAATTATCAAGGAAAATCCTAAAGTATTGATTGGCTATAGCGACATAACTTCTCTCGTATGCGGCATTTATTCAAAAACAGGACTTATTGGATTTCATGGTCCAGTTGGAATTTCTACCTTTAATGATTATAGTGTAAAAATTTTTAATAATGTTCTCATCAATCCTAAAAATAAATATTGCTTCCCCGAACCTGAAGATAATTCTGATAAACCCGAACTAAAACTTTTCAGTGTTACAAAAGGAAAAGCTAAAGGAAGATTAATCGGTGGTAATTTATCTGTTATTGTTTCTTTAATAGGAACAGAGTATGATGTAGATACAACTGATAAAATAATTTTTCTCGAAGATGTAAGCGAAGAACCATATCGCATCGATAGAATGCTTACACAGATGATTCTTGCAGAAAAATTCAAAAAAGCTGCAGGTGTGGCTCTTGGAGTTTTTTCGAAGTGCGAACCAAAACCCGATCAATCGGGAATTGCCAATTCTTTTACTATGCTTGAAGTTATTGCCGACAGGTTATCTGAGTTGAGCATTCCTGTTGTATATGGTTTTTCATTTGGTCACATAGTTAACAAATTTACAATTCCCTGTGGTGTTCTTGCTGAACTTGATGCAAATAACAAAAAGCTGACTCTGCTTGAATCTGCTGTTAAATAATCAAAGGTGTTTATATGAAAAATATTTTCTTAATTCTTTTAATATCTCTATCAATAGTTTTCCACGGTTGTATCATTTATGATGAAGTATCATATACTATTAAACTCAAATCTCAAAACAATGGTGTTGTTACAATTAAATTCAAAGACATTAAATCTGATGCTATTGGCAATAAAGAATTTGAAGAAGATAAAACTGCATTACTTGATTATATGCTGAAGAGTGATGACTTTTTAATTTCGATGAAAGAAGAAGGAAAAGAGATTACTTCAAGAAATCTTTTTGTTAATCAATCTGACAATAAACTTAATGGAGAAGTTATTTATAAATTTGATAACATCAACAATGTTGAAGGAATAGTATTTCAGGAAGGTTATTATTTCCTTACTCTCGAACTAAAGGATAGTATCCTTACTACAAATGGTCAAGTTGTTTATTCTGATGATCACAAACGAATTATATGGGATAACTCAATTAACGAATTGACTTTTGCAATGAAGACAGATGTTTCGGCAAAATCCATTAGAAGTTTCATTCCTTTTATGAATAAATAATTTTTCTTAAAATGTTTGCGGAACTACAATTCCCGTTACCCGTCAGAAAGGGTTTTACTTACTCTGTCCCGAAAGAACTTCGTCCTTATGTAAAAATTGGTATTCGTGCAGTTGCTCCTTTTGGAAAAAGAACTTTAAGTGGTTTTATTACAAAAATATCGGACTCTGCCACCATTAAAGAAAAAATTAAAGACATCTATGATTTGCTTGATGAATCACCAATTTTTTCTACTGAAGATTTAAAGTTTTATGAATGGCTTGCCGATTATTATTTGTGCTCACTGGGAGAAGCATTAAAACTATGCGTTCCTTATGGTACTGATGTTCATTCAAAAAGAAAAATATCAAGTGACTCTTCTTTTTGCAAAACCCTTCTTGAAGAAGAAAAAAAGAAAAACACGTTAAGGTTTAAACTTCTGCAAATTTTTTCTGAAAATGATTTGGTCACATTTTCTTATCTTCAAAAAAATGTCGGCAAAAAAAATCTTTATGCAACTTTATCTTCTTTGGAAAAACAGGGTGCTATTACAATTCACAATGAAGTTGAACGGGCGCGGGTTAAAGAAAAAAAAGCGAGTTATATCAAATTTTCAAAATCACTTGAAGATATTTATGAAGAAATTCCTTTACTGGAAAAGAAATCACCAAAACAACTCGAGGCATTGCTTGCATTATTAAAATCAAAAAAGAAAGAAATGATGCTCTCCGCTTTTATGAATGAAAATAAGATTAACCTTGCTTCAATAGATGGATTAATCAAAAAAGGTATTATTACAAAATTTCAGAAACAGGTTTTTAGAAAGTTTAATGACAACTATAAAGAAGAAGAAACTTCTTTTGAACTTACAACTGCCCAGCAAAAAATTATTAATGACATTTCGATTCAGGTAAATGAAAACAAATTTGCTGTTAATTTATTACACGGAGTAACTGGAAGCGGCAAGACACAAGTTTATATCGAGCTTGCAAAAAAAGTATTAGCTCAAAAAAAGACTACTTTAATTCTTGTTCCTGAGATTTCTTTAACACCACAAATTACTTCAAGATTATTGAACAACTTTGGAGATAATGTTTCTGTTATCCACAGCCGTATGTCTCCGGGCGAAAGATTTGATTCCTGGCAAAACGTTCTACGTGGTAAGTGTTCAGTAGTTGTCGGTGCCCGTTCAGCTTTATTTGCTCCACTTAAAAACATCGGATTAATAATTGTCGATGAAGAACACGATTCAAGCTACAAACAAGACGATATTCCCAAATATAATGGACGTGACTCAGCGATTATTCGTGGTAAAATCTGTGGTTGTCCTGTTATTCTTGGCTCCGCAACCCCTTCAATTGAAAGTATGTATAACGCCCTCAATGGTAAATACATTCTCCATACTCTAACTGATAGAGTTGATGATGCTAAACTTCCGAAAATAATTCTTGTGAATATTGTTGAAGAGAAAAAAAACAAAAAAATGGAAAACATTTTTTCAGTCTCTTTGCTTGAAAAAATAGCTGAAAGGTTAAAACGCAAAGAGGGAATCATACTACTTCAAAACAGAAGAGGTTTTGCAACGCAGATATACTGTATTGATTGCGGACAATTAGTGTCTTGCGAAAATTGCTCAGTATCAATGGTTTATCATATAAATAAAAATTACCTTCACTGCCATTATTGTGGTTTAATAAAAGAAGTACCTGTGGTTTGTTCTTATTGTGGTTCACGTCATCTAAAATATTTCGGAACAGGAACCGAACGAGTGGAAGATGAATTACAATCGCACTTTCCTGATGTAATAATTGAAAGAATTGATTCCGATTCAATTTCTAAAAAAGGAAGACTTGGCGATATACTTCATCGATTTAGAAAAGGTGAAATTAATATTCTCGTTGGAACACAAATGGTAGCAAAGGGACTTGATTTTTCACATGTTACTCTTGTAGGGGTAATTTCCGCAGAAACTTCTCTCTGGTTTCCTGACTTCAGAGCTGATGAGAGAACTTTCCAGCTTCTAACACAGGTGGCGGGAAGAGCCGGAAGAAGTAAAGTTGAAGGAGAAGTTGTGATACAAACCCAAAACGATAAACATTTTGTCCTTCAAAAAGTATTGAATAATGATTACGAAGGTTTCTTTGAAAAAGAAATTATTGATCGTGAAAAAATGGCTTATCCTCCATTCTCCAGAATTTGTCTTATAGAGATTAAAGACAAAGATGAAGAAAAAGTTAAACAATTGATAACCGATCTTTATAATGAAATTAGATTGTATAAAAAATTTATAACTGTCTCTCCTCCGTCAACTGCAATAATTGCAAGGCTCAAAGGTGAGTTTCGCTATCAGCTTTTAATTAAAAGTATGAAGACTAATGATCCCGGCGGTTCTGTTTTACGAAAAATTTTACTTGAATCGTTATTAAAATTTTATAATAAAACAAAACATAAGGACATAAAACTCTCCGTCGATATTGATCCGCAAAGTATAATTTAAATTTAACTATTACTATAAACTTAATTTTAATCGCTTAAAGAAATATTTTACCGTCCAGGTATTTTAACAAAAGAACACCTTGCCATACAATAAGTTTTATCCCAGAAAAAAATTTTTTAGGAGTAAAAGTGATGAAACACAAATTCGTTTTATTTTTTATTTTTATGACAGGCTTAGTTCTTGGTCAAACAAAACTTTCTTCACCACTATTTGAAAATGGAACTGTTAAAGGAATCATAATAGATTCAACAGACAAAAAACCCCTTGAATACGCAACTATTACCTTACACCTTCAAAAAGATTCTACATTAGTGAAAGGAACAAACTCTGGTGTAACAGGAGAATTTATTTTATCTAACATTATTGAAGGTAAATATTTTATTAAAATCAGTTACGTGGGCTATAATCTTAAATTTCTGAATGAAGTTAACATCTCTAAAGAGATAAACGAGTTCAATGCAGGTAATATTTTTCTAAATAAGATAACTATCCAGATGAAAGAAGCACAAATTGTTGGAGAAAAAGTAGAAGAAGAATTAAAACTGGACAAAAAAGTAATTAATGTTAGTCAAAACTTAACATCCGCTGGAGGAACGGCTCTCGATGTTTTGCAAAATCAACCATCCATAAGAGTTGATGCTGATGGAACGGTATATTTAAGAGGTAGTTCCAGTTTTACAATTTTAGTTAATGGCAAACCAAGTGTATTACAAGGAACAGATGCATTAAGACAAATACCGGCAAATATGATTGATAATATTGAACTTATTACCAACCCATCCGCCAAATATGAATCCGAAGGAACTTCAGGAATAATAAACATTAACCTGAAAAAACAAGATGTTTATAACACAAGTGGAATTTTCAATCTTAATAGTGGCACAAAAGATAAATACAACGGAGATTTTTCTTTAAGCTACAATATGAATGGATTAAGTTTATCTGCCGGTGGAGATTACCGAGAAAATTCTTATTTCAATAATCAGGAAATTCAACGGTTGATGACATTGTCTTCCGGAGTTGTTAATAATCTTACTCAACTTGCAATACGAGATAAAAGAAAGCAATACAGCGGCAGATTTGGAGTAGATTATACTATTAATGAGCAAAATAATTTTTCAATTAATATTAGTGCTGGTTCAATGGATCTAATTCGTTCATTATCATCAAAAGTTAAAAATGCAGATCTATTAGTTACAAAGTATGCTCAAAATCTAAATGGAATGAACATTCCGGTCAAATATTTTAATTCTTCATTCAATTATACGTATAAGTTTGTCCCAAACATTAATGAACTTTATTTTGAAGTAAATTACACTAACGTTTCTTTACCATCAACACAAACAACAACAGAGTATTCGACGGATTATTCATATATAAATAGAAATCCTAATCCTGGCATAACAGATTTTAAGAATGATGCCATAAGAAACGAAGGAAGAATAAAATTAAATTATTCTCATAAGTTTGATGCACAAAGTAGTTTTGAAGTTGGTGTGCAATCAAATCTTTCCAGTAAAGAATTTAATCTTGAAAACAAAAAATATAACTGGTCGATTTTGGATTTTACTATCGATAGCACCTTAACAAATAAATATGATTTCAGAAACGATGTACATGCGGCATACATTACTTACTCCAACGCTATTTATGATTTCAATTTTCAACTTGGTTTAAGGGCAGAATATATGGATAGGTTACTAAAACAGAAAACTCTTGGTAATGATTACAGCTTTAATAAACTTGATTATTTTCCAACTTTCAGCATATCAAGAAAAATTGAAGAGCACCAGTTACAATTCAGCTACAGTAGAAGAGTAAACAGACCAAACGAAAATTTATTGAATCCGTTTCCCTTTTATTCTGATACATATTTAAGCAGCGCTGGTAATCCAAAATTGTTGCCCGAATACATCAATTCATTTGAACTAAATTATCAAAAAATGTTTGGAACAATATTTTTATCAGTCCAATCTTATTTTAGGAACTCAACTAATACTGTAAGTCAATCTTTTTCTGTTGATCAAACTGGAAAGCTGTACACAACTTTTAACAACTTTGCAAAAACAAAAACTTACGGTTCTGAAATATCTTCAAGCGTAACTATAGCACAATTTATAAGGTTGGACCCAGCCATCAACCTTTTCGGTACAGAATTTAAAGGTAATATTGGTGAAAAAAATGTCGATAATAAAATTTTTAACTGGAATGGACGATTGAATGCAACGTTTATGTTTTCACCCGATACAAGGCTTCAACTTAGCGGCAATTATTTCAGCAAGTTTGCTGACGCTCAATCTGAAAGCAAACCTTTCTTTATGCTAACTGCAACTTTACGGCAGGATTTTTTCGAAAAGAAACTATCGGTTACATTACAAGCAAGAAATCTACTTAGAACTGCTTATCTTGATATAGTTAACTCCGGAAACAATTTCAGTAATACAATAAATGTAAAACCCGAGGTGCCCATTATTAGCTTAATGCTAAGTTATAACTTTAATAATTTTAAGAGGACTGGAAAGCAAAGTGAAAACATTGATATACAAACAGGATTTTAGTTCATCAAACTAATAAGAAAAAAGAGGCTGTATTCAATCATCAGCCTCTTTTTGTTTTTATCAACCCATTAAAAATCCGAGGAAGGGAACTGCCTGTACAATTGCAAACGAAATTATTCCCCATACAATCCAAACGGCAAAAGCAGCAATTATAAATTTACTTGTTTGTTCTGATTTATACATCTTTGCCATTGCAATACCAAAAACAAATAAACCCCAAATAGTGAATGGATCTACTTTATTTAAAATAAATCCCACAAATTCAGTTTTTTCTAATCCCATAAAAGCTGCTACACTTGTTCCCGCAATAAGTTTATTCATAATAAATGATGCAATCATCATAACAATTACCTGTATTGCATTAATGTAATATGTTAATCCATTAGCAACAAGCATTGACGCAAATGTGCCATCACCTTTCAAGGCAGTCTTGGCAACTAGATGATATACAAAACTTACTATAAAAAATGTTATAAAGATGAAAATAAATGTGGAAACAATCTGAATAACAATACGAGCGGGAGACATTCCGCTTTCCATTCCTTCCCTGATTTTATCAAGCTGCTCTTCTTTCTGGCTTTCAGTCATTTGACCTTTTTTAACCATATCTCCAAAATTTTTCTCCATTCGCTCCATTGTTTTATCAATTGTCTGTGACTTGATCTGCGGGTTTGACATTAAAATAAAATTAGAAGCGACAGCTAAAACAGCAACCACTATAACCGGTAAAATCCAATCTAGTGTTCTAACTTTAAAAATGGAAATTCTCGAAAAGGTTGAGGAGGGTTCTGAAAAAACTCCAACAAATTTATCTGAGTGCTTTAATTCAATTTCCTCCTGTTGTTCAGGTGGTAACTCATGAGTCTCATATTCGGACATATATTCTCCTAAAAAATTATTTATTGAAAATTATTGAATTTATGTTGAATAGACAAAATAATTGTTCGCAACACAAAGTTAAAAAAATATAAAGAGTTTATTTTGTCAATCAATTTTATTGCAAGTAATTTAGTGTAGTCAATTAAAAAAATTTTTCACACTGTTAGCAAGTTTCCAAGAAGGATTTACTATGAAAACAATTATTGAACCATTTAAAATAAAATCAGTTGAACCAATTCGTTTTACTTCCAAAGAAGATAGAAAAAAAATTCTTGAGCAATCAGGTTATAACCCATTTCTAATACATGCAGATGATGTTTTAATAGACTTATTAACCGATAGTGGAACCTCAGCCATGAGTTCATTACAGTGGGCTGGAATTATGCAGGGAGATGAAGCTTATGCAGGAAGCAAAAGTTTCTATCGTTTTGAAGAGGTTATAAAAAAAATTACTGGTTTGAAATTTGTAATTCCCACTCACCAAGGACGTGCAGCGGAAAAAATATTATTTTCAATTACTGGCGGACCCGGAAAATATATACCAAATAATACTCACTTTGATACCACCCGCGCCAATATTGAATTTACAGGTTCCGAAGCATTCGACTTTTTAAATGAAACGGGAAAACATCCCGAAATTAAAGCCGACTTTAAAGGAAATATGGATGTTGCCGCTCTTGAAAAATTCATATTAGAAAAAGGGAAAGAGAATATTCCGCTTGTAATGATTACAGTAACAAACAACAGCGGTGGTGGACAACCTGTTTCTATGCAAAACATTAAAGAAGTAAGAAAAGTTTGTGATAAATACAATCTGCCTTTATTTATTGATGCATGTCGTTTTGCTGAGAATGCTTACTTCATCAAAAAAAGAGAAAAAGATTACAGCAAGAAAACAGTATTAGAGATTGCTCAGGAAATGTTTTCGTATGCAGATGGCTGCACTATGAGTGCTAAGAAAGATGCCCTTGTTAATATTGGTGGTTTTCTAGCAATGAATGATGAAACACTTGCGACAAATTGCAGAAATTTATTAATTGTAACCGAAGGTTTTCCCACCTATGGCGGACTTGCTGGAAGAGATCTTGAAGCTATAGCTCAGGGACTTGAGGAAATTCTTGACGAAAATTATTTACAATATCGCATTAGAAGCATTCAATATATTGGAGAAAAATTTAACAAAATTGGAATCCCGATTATTGAACCTCCCGGTGGTCATGCAATTTATATTGATGCTAAAAATTTTCTTCCTCATATTCCTCCCGAAGAATATCCAGGACAGGCTGTCGTTTGTTCACTTTATCTCGAAGGAGGAATTCGTTCAGTCGAAATTGGAAGTGTAATGTTCGGGAAATATTCTTCTGACGGTAAATTGATTCCTGCTATGATGGAATTAGTAAGACTTGCTATTCCGCGTCGTGTTTATACACAAAGCCATATTGATTATGTTATTGAAGTAGCAGAAGAAGTGTACAATAAACGAAATGAACTATCAGGTTATAAAATAACTTATGAAGCACCTATGCTCAGACACTTTACGGCAAGGTTTGAACCATTAAAAAAATAGTGTTTTAGAATAGACAGATGAAATTGAAAAAAATTTTTTCTCACAATAACGGTCGTCAAATCTGGCGAATACTTGTTTCTGAAACTGATAAAGTTGTAATAGAAGAAAGAGATTCAACATCCTATGAAGTATTCTATAATGTTATTGATTTACTTTCTGAGAAAAAAATCATAAGCGATTTTCAATTCAAAGAGATAAAATGGATTGGAATAGAAGCAGTATATGAGGATAAAATATTTTTTCATTCTTATGTTAAACCCGATTTACCCACTCATAATGGGATAATTGCATTTGATATCGCTTCTGGTAAAATGATCTGGCAAAACGATTTCTATATATTTTACTTTGTTTACGATAATAAGATTTATTGTTATAAAGAAGAATTTGAAGGCAGAAATTATTTCTCGCTTGATATAAACACTGGACAAGTTATTGAAAATTTTGGCAATGACATTAATACAATAAATCAATTAAAATCTAAATGGATAAATAAACAGAATTCTGCTGGATTTATTTTCCCGGAAGCAGTTGAATCATTTGAAGATGTTCAAGTTAAAAACATTGTTGACAACCTTAATAAAAAAAGCAAACTTTCCGGCCGATATGAATATATCCTTATTAATTCTGTATTGTTCTTAAGTTATCATGACAAAAATGCAGATGACACATTTAATAACAACTTCTTCATCATTGATATTAACACAAAAAAAACTATTTTTGCGGAAGCAATTGGTGCTAGACTTAATAATTATCTCTTTGACTCATTTTTTATTAAGAACAAGTACTTATTTGTATTAAAAGAGAAAAATCAATTAAACGGATTTTTTTTGGATTAAATACTTGAGTGAGTATAAATATGCTGTTAACAAAAGATGAAAAAGGTGTTCTGCTTTTAAGCGCAAGGAGTGCAATATCTACTCTGTTTGATAACTTATCACTTCCGACTATTGATTACAATATTTTTCCGCGGCTTGCTTTAAAAATGGGAGCTTTTGTAACATTACGAAAAGAAAATTTGCTGCGTGGTTGTATTGGTTATATTACAAGCGATATGCCCTTATTCAACACTGTTTGCAATGCCGCAATACTTGCAGCAACCGAGGATCCAAGATTTCCACCTTTATTAAACACAGAATTATCACAAATTCATTTAGAGATATCCGTTTTAACTCCACCGGTTCTAGTTAATGATTATAATGAAATTATCATAGGAAAGCATGGATTAATTGTTGATGAACCCGAAGGATATGGCGTTCTACTTCCACAAGTTGCTGAAGAATACAATCTTTCTGTTGACGGTTTTCTTACTGCACTATGCGAGAAAGGAGGATTAGACCCATACCTATGGAGAGAAAAAAAAATAAATCTCTTATCATTTTCAGCGGAAGTTTTTGAAGAAGAAAAACATAATTGGTTGACCGGTGAAAAAAATTAGAAAACCTGTTGTTGCCGGATATTTTTATCCACACTCTAAAATTGAACTCAGTGAAGAAATAAATTCTCTGCTTGAAAACAACAAAACTACTTTTACAGCAAAAAATATTTATGGACTCATCTCTCCTCATGCTGGATATAAGTATTCTGGTAGAACCGCTGCGTATGCTTATAATGCAATTAAAGATAAAAAATATGAAACTGTAGTCGTCATTTCACCAAGTCACCGTGAGTATTTTCCGGGCATATGCATTTATGACGGGGACGCTTACGAAACTCCTCTGGGAGTTATTGATGTTGATATAGAGCTCAGAAAGCAACTATTAAAACAAGAAAAATATATTTTTCCCGGGCAACAAGGACACAACCAGGAACACGCCCTCGAAGTACAACTTCCCTTTCTTCAAAGTGTTTTAAACGATTTCAAATTGGTACCTGTAGTAATGGGTGATCAAAATGAAAATTTAGTGAGTGTACTTGCTCATAAATTATCAACTGTAATAAATGAAAAAACCTTAATAGTTGCAAGTTCCGATCTCTCACATTTTTACTCACGAAATGAAGCCAATAGACTGGATTCAATCGTTGCAAAAAAAATAGAAGAATACGATTATGATGGTTTGCTTCTTGCTCTTGATCAGAGAAGATGTGAAGCGTGTGGTGGTGGACCTATAGTTGCTATGATGAAAGCGTGTGCTCTTTCAAGACAGGTTAAATCAGAAGTCATTCATAGAAGTGATTCCGGTGATGCCTCTGGTGAACTAAGAGAAGTTGTGGGTTATCTTTCTGCGATTATCTACGATTAATGCTTTGAAGTTACAAGACTTAAATATTGTTATTATAGGTGCTGGCAAAATAGCTTATTCAATAGTTGACGCATTACACAATATCAAGCTAACACCAAAACTTATAATTAGTAAAAAAATTAAGTCGGCCAAAACTCTGGCTAATCATTATCAAATAAAAAACTTTGCAACTTCTTTTTCTGCAATCACAAGCGAAAATAATTTTTTTATAATAGTTGTGCCGGACGATGAAATTAAAAATGTTGTTTCTTCCTTATTAAAAACAAGAATTGATTTTACACAAAAATTATTTGTTCACCTTTCCGGAGTCATCAGTAAAAATATATTCAATCCCTTATTCAAAAAAGGAGCTTCGGGAGGGTCAATTCACTTAATGCAAACTTTTCCTGAACGGAAAGCATTTGACATTGCAGGATGTTACGCTTGTATAGAAAGCAGTGAAATAAATACTGAAAAATTATTTTATGCTTTTTGTAATAAATTAAATTTAATCCCGGTAAAGGTTTCCGAACCAAGAAAAATATTTTATCATCTTGCCGGTGTTTTTGCTTCGAATTTTATGATAGCAAATTTTTTGATTGCCAGGAATTTATTATTAAAAGCTGGGATTAAAAAAAAATCTGTTGTACCATTATTACTGCCTCTTGCTAAAAGCACCCTTGCAAATATTGAAAAAAATGGCATTATTAAAGCATTATCAGGGCCTTTACAGCGTGGAGATGTTGAAACTATTCTTAAACATCTTAATGCATTAAAAAAAGACAAAGATATTTTTAAAAGCTATTCTGTTCAATCTAAAATATTAATTAATGAACTTATAAAACGACTTAAGAAATAGTTTTATAATATATTTAGCAACGGCTTATTTTTCTTTTTTGCAATCAAGACATACATAGGGAATTGTAAGCACAAGCTTTCCGTATTTTTTAGCTATCCCATTTAATTTTTTCTCGATTGTCTCAAAAACAACTTTAATTTTATTTAAAGGAACAATTCCTTCCCAGCTTTCGATAAAAGCAAGACGAATGAAGAAATGATTTAACATTGTTGTTCCATCCAGATAGTTAAAATTAAATTTTTTGTAAATAGCTTTTTGAATACAATAACCATTATCCTTTAATATTTTTTTATAAAAAGCAACCGGCTTCCTTTTGTGGAAAATATGTTCATCAATATTCTTAACCAGACTTTCAAGTTTTAATTCTTTTAATGACAACCTGTATATATCATAAAATTCCTTCATTGTTCCGGGAAGGTTATAAGTGAAAATCAGTTGCGAATTTCTTTTAGCCACACGGCTTATTTCTGCAAAAACTTTTTGAACATCTTCAACATTATTTAATCCATTATTGGAAGTAATCAAATCAAAGAAGTTGTTAGCAAAGGGCAATTCTTCAGCTTGACCTTTAAGCGTTTTAACATTAGACACATCATAAATTTTCAGTTTTTCTTCAGTTCTTTCTATTGCTTTTTCCCATGGGTCAATTCCATAAACAAAACTTGATGTTCCTAGTCGCTGTGCAAGTTCAATCAATGGAAATCCTGTTCCGCAGCCGATATCAAGCACCTTCATTTTGGGTTTAACTAAAATATTTTCTAACAGAGTTAATCCAAAAGGAGCCGACCACAAAGGAACTTCATCTATTACGGATACTAATTTCGAATCGTTAAAATCATAATTTTGTGCAAAATAATGTTTCATTATCGTTCCTTTAATATCTTATTAAATTTTCCCACAGTAACAAAGTATTACAATAAGTATTCCTTATTAAATACATTTCCAATATTTAAAATTAAATTTGGGTCAAGATATTTTTTAATTTTTGCCATTTCCCGAACATTCTTCTCGCCATACATCATAACAAGATAATCGGTTTTCATTTTTCCAATTCCATGCTCTGCTGAAACAGTTCCTCCAAGTCTTACTGCTTCCATACAAATGCATTTATAAATTTCTTTTCCCAAAACGAATTGCTTTTCATTTACAGGAAGCATATTTAGGTGAAGATGCGAATTTCCGAAATGTCCATAAGCAACATAATTAATATTTGCATCAGCGACCATATTTTTACAATTAAAGTAAAATTTTTCGAAATGTTTATCGGGCACTGCTACATCTGTTCCCAATTTTCTAAAATTGTTTCGTGTAATAAATTCATTAACCTTATAAGAAATAGCATGGCGAAAATTTTTTATTTCATCTATTTCATTGTTCGAAAGTCCCACCCATACATCATTTTCGTTTCCATTATGTTTTTCTATCAGTGATGTCCATTCGTTCATTATAAAATCCTCATTAACTGATGTTAACTCCTGTTCAAACCACACAGCACATTTGTATGACAATTTTATTTGTTGATAATCTTCCTGTAAAAATCTTAAAGCTTTTTCATCCCAGAATTCCAAAGCTCGTGCATTTATCCGCCTGAAATTATTTTCATTAATGTTGCTCTTAGAAACACATCTTGCTTCTGAAATAAAATTCATCCCATCATATTCAGATTCAAAAAAAACAACACACGATAAAATTTTCTCGGGCATTTGTAGAATTTTTATTTTTGCTTCTGTTATTATACTAAGTGTGCCTTCGCTTCCGACAAAAAGATCTATAGCATCCATTTCATCTTTAATAAAATAACCTGCAGCATTTTTGACAACAGGCATTTTATAATTCGGAATTTCTATTTGATAAAACCTGCCTTCATTTGAATTAAAAGAAATTTTATTTCCCTTAGCAAATACGCTTCCCCTTTTTAAACTTAATGTATTTCCATCAGGTAAAACTATATCAAGAGCTTCAACAAAATTTCTTGTTGCACCATACATAAATGTTTTTGCACCGGAAGCATTTGTTGCAATTACTCCGCCAATAAAACAATTTGTTTCAGTAGGATCAGGCGGATAAAAATATTTTTTTTCATTTAGACAGTTTTGAAAATCATTTAAGACAACTCCTGCCTGCACCTGCGCAAAATTATTTTCCGTATTAATTTCTCTTATCTTATTCAGTTTTTCTGTCGAGACAACAATACCACCAATTGGCACTCTACCTCCTGTCAATCCTGTTCCGTTTCCGGCAATTGTAATCGCAGTTTTGCTTTTGTTTGCTTCTTTAATAATTTCTTTAACATCATCAGCGGAATCTGGAAAATAAACTGCCTCACAATTTCCCTTGTAATTGGAAGCATCAACTAAAAAACTCTGTATTTCATCCTGGATAGTTTTTACAATCATATATTTACTCTTTTTGTTGCTAGAAAACTATAAATAGAACTACTAATACGCAAATTTCGTTTTAACTTCTAAAAAAAATATTTCGTAATTTTGGAACAAATAAACAAAAAGAGGAATGAGTGCTGCTATGACTGCTGATATAGAAATGATTAAAAATATTTACAAAAAAATGTCGGACATAATAATTGCTGCTAGAAAAATAACAGGAACTCCTTTGACTTATGCAGAAAAGATTTTGTATTCACATTTGTATGATCTACCTTCGACTCCTTTGTTAAGAGGAAAAGATTTTGCCGATTTTTCACCCGACAGAGTTGCAATGCAGGATGCAACTGCACAAATGGCTCTGCTTCAGTTTATGTCAGCAGGAAAGAAAACCACTGCAGTTCCAACTACTGTTCATTGTGATCATCTTATCCAGGCACAGTTAGGTGCAAATGATGATCTTAAAAAAGCAAATGACGAAAACAAAGAAGTCTATGATTTTCTTGAAAGTGTAAGTCGTAAGTATGGAATTGGCTTCTGGAAACCAGGTGCCGGAATTATTCATCAAGTTGTTTTGGAAAATTATGCTTTTCCCGGCGGTATGATGATTGGAACAGATTCACATACTCCAAATGCTGGTGGACTTGGAATGCTTGCAATTGGTGTGGGTGGAGCAGATGCTGTTGATGTAATGGCGGGGATGCCATGGGAATTGAAATTTCCAAAATTAATTGGTGTTCACTTAAAAGGAAAACTTAACGGCTGGACTTCACCAAAAGATGTTATTCTTAAGGTTGCAGGGCTTTTGACTGTAAAAGGTGGCACTGGTGCAATTGTTGAATATTTTGGTGAAGGGGCAGAATCAATTTCGTGTACTGGCAAGGGAACTATTTGTAACATGGGTGCTGAAATTGGTGCAACAACTTCTGTCTTTCCGTTTGATGAGAGCATGATAAGATACTTAAAATCAACAGGAAGAACAGACCTTGCCGAAATTGTTGAAACGATGAAAGATGTTTTAACTGACGATGAAGAAATTTATCAATCACCCGAAAATTATTTTGATTCTGTTATTGAAATAAATCTTGATGAACTTGAACCGCACATTAATGGTCCTTTTACACCAGACCTTGCATGGAAAATTTCGGAAATGAAAAATGCTGTGATTGAAAAAAATTATCCTGATAAAATATCCGTTTCTCTAATCGGTAGCTGCACGAATTCAAGTTATGAAGACATTGATAGAGCTGCTTCGATTGCAAAACAGGCGCTTGCCAAAGGATTAAAAGCAAAATCAAGTTTTACAGTTACACCCGGAAGCGAGCAGGTAAGAGCAACAATTGAAAGAGACGGACAATTAAAAATTCTTGAAGAATTTGGTGCAACAATTCTTGCAAACGCTTGTGGTCCTTGTATTGGAATGTGGAAGCGGATGGATATACAAACAGGTGAACGAAATACAATTGTTACTTCTTTTAATAGAAACTTTGCAAAACGAAATGATGGGAATGCAGAAACCTTAGCTTTTGTTGCAAGTCCTGAAATAACCACTGCACTTGCAATTTCTGGCAGTTTATCTTTTAATCCTTTAACCGACGAACTTATTAATGAAAAAGGTGAAAAGGTTAAATTAGAAATTCCGGTTGGCGATGAATTACCTGCAAAGGGTTTCGATAAAGGAGAAGGCGGATTTATTTCGCCACCTGAAGATGGAAGTAAAGTTGAAGTAATAGTTGATCCTGCAAGTGAACGTTTACAACTACTTAAACCATTCTCACCATGGGATGGAAAAGATTTTATTGACATTCCTGTCCTTCTAAAAGCAAAAGGCAAATGTACAACCGATCATATTTCGATGGCGGGACCGTGGTTAAAATACCGCGGACATCTTGATAACATCTCCAATAATATGTTTATCGGTGCAATCAATTCATTTACGGGTGATGCAGGAAAAACAAAAAATATTTATACCGGCGAGTATAAATCTGTCCCTGAAGTTGCACGCGAATATAAGGCAATGAATATTGGATGGGTTATTGTGGGAGACGAAAACTATGGAGAAGGTTCTTCAAGAGAACATGCTGCTCTTGAGCCAAGATTTCTTAATGGTAAAGCTATTATAGTAAAAAGTTTTGCACGCATTCATGAAACCAACTTAAAGAAACAAGGTATGCTACCATTGACATTTGCAAACCCTGCTGACTATGATAAAATAAAAGAAGATGATAAAATCAGTATTGTTGGATTAAATGAATTTAAACCTGGCAAACCTGTTAAAATGATTATTAAACATTCCGACGATTCGAGTGAAGAAATTCTTTTAAATCATTCATTTAATGAAAGACAATTTGAATGGTTTAAAGCGGGAAGTGCTTTGAACTTAATTGCCAAAGGAAAATAAATTTTAATTATGGAAATTATTAGCTAATGACTTTCCTTAATCCCGCAGTTTTATTTGGATTAATTGCAGCATCAATTCCTGTTCTTATTCATCTTTTAAATTTGCGCAAATTGAAAAAGATTGAATTCAGTACATTGATGTTCCTTAAGGAACTGCAAAAAAATAAAATAAGAAAGATCAAACTGAAGCAATGGATATTGCTTGCTTTGCGTATGCTTATTGTTCTTTTTCTTGTTACTGCATTTGCACGTCCTACACTGGAAGGAATTTCGATTGGAGGTGCGGCTTCTGTTGCTAAAACTACTGCAGTCTTTATAATCGACAATACTTTTAGTATGGAAGTGATTGATTCACGTGGTTCTTATATCAATCAATCAAAAGCCATTGCACTTAAACTGCTAAACCTGTTAAAAGATGGAGATGATGCAGCAATTATTTTTACGGGAGAGCAGTCATCAACAAAAAGTGTGTTGACAAATAACCTTGAAGAGATAAAAAGACAAATAACTACCTTCACTACTTCAGATATAAGTGGAACAATTCATAATGCTGTTATAAAAGCGGCAACCTTACTTGAAGAATCTAAGAATTTTAATAAAGAGATTTATATAATTTCCGACTTTCAAGAAAGCCGGCTGGCAGATGAAAAAGTATTTTCTGACTTTTCTGAATTACTTAATGATAAGGTAAGATTATATTTCTTCAGTTTCCCGTTAAAAGATGTATTCAATTCAGGAATTGATAATCTAAAACTGAATTCACAAATATTTCAAAAAGATAAGACAATAAGTTTGAGTGCATTTGTTACAAATTACTCCAACCGGACATTAAATAATTTTGTTGTATCGTTATTTATAAATGGAGAACGATCAGCACAGAAAAGTATAACTTTAAATGCCGGTGAGACAAAAGAAGTTGAGTTTGAATCTGTAATAAAGAACTCGGGATTCAATGAAATATTTGTAGAAATAGAAGATGATGAAATGATGCGGGATAATCGTCGCTATGCCGCTATTGTTGTACCCGATAAATTACCGTTATTAATTTTGAATGACTCTCCCGATGATTCGCGATTTATTCAACTCGCATTAAGTGCAGGCGATAGTAAGAACTTCATCGAGATTGAACAAAAGAGCCTAAAACTTGTTTCATCTATTGATGTAAACAGGTATGAAGCAATTATAATTAATGGTTCTGAAAACGCAGACAACTTATCCCGACTTAAAGAGTACTTAAAAGCAGGCGGCGGTTTATTATTTTCTCCGGGAAATAAATCAACTATTGCTTCAGTAAATAAAATTTGCAGCGAACTTAATATTCCTCATGCAAATTCATTTATAGACTTAAAAAATTCTTCGGATAAGATAAATTTTTCTTCAATTGATTATGAACATCCGTTGTTTGGAAATCTTTTTAGCGATAAACGACAAAGAAAAATCGAGTCACCTGATATCTATTCATACTTTCGTTTCTTTACTGCTGGTGCAGGGAAAAATATTATCGGTTTAAATGATAATTCATCATTCCTTGCGGAGTATAAATACGAAAAAGGAAAGATTTTGTTGATGTCAGTTTGTCCGAACATTGAACAAAGTAATTTTCCGTTGAAAAATATTTTTGTGCCGTTGATTTATAAGTCAGTTTTGTATCTTTCATCGAGAGAGAGAGAGGATACAAACTTTATTGCAGGGAACAAATATGAATTAAATCTTTCCAGATACGCGGGGAAACAGATAAAAGTTATTTTGCCGAAAGAGAAGGAAGAAAATATTGCAATTAATAATGGTGATGAGGGTTTGTATTTTAATTACGATGGGTTGAGTGAAATAGGTAATTATAAATTTCTCTCGGGAAATAAGTTGATGGATTATGTTTCTGTGAATGCAAATCCGCTGGAGTCTGTTGTAAAGTATATGAGCGATAAAGAATTAAAAGATTATTTGCAGAAAATTAAAGCGAAAAGCAATGCGGCTTTTATTAAAGCAGATGATGATATTGTAAGGGCAGTAAAGCAGGCTCGTTATGGTTCGGAGTTGTGGAAAATGTTTTTGATGCTGGTATTTTTGATAGCGTTGATAGAAATGTTCGTTGCGAAGAGTGCGAAAAAAGATATGTTGGAGGTGGTAAAATAGAGTTTGGCTGGGATAGTATGTTAATATTTAGTTGAATTTGTTATGAAGTTTTTTAGCTCTGCTTGTAAGCGGGGCTTTTTTGTTTGTGAGGTGAAGTTTTATGCAAGGAAATTAG
>CAZHVS010000025.1:0-42651 GCA_964536015.1 uncultured Ignavibacteriaceae bacterium | reverse complement strand
ATTGTAGAAAAATTTATAAAGTTTGTAATGTAGTTATAGTTGAGTTTTGATTTGAGTTGATTTATTAAGTAACTACAACCTCAGTCACGCCTGATTGATTACCCCTGCTGAGGTGTTTTGAATATAATTGTTTTTGTGATGCTGCGATTGGAAAGTTATTTGATAGTTTGATATACTGAAATATAACTGGAATACATATATGCACGACCTATTTTTAAATATTGACAATTTAGAACAAAAAGCAAATAATTGGAATATAGTTATGCAACTGCGTGCATATCTATGTTCTCTAAGTAATAATTCTACGCAGTATAAGTAATAGTTATACCACTAAGGTAATTATATTATGAAGACAACATATTCTATGAGTTCAGTTAGTTTTATTAAATTCCCTGAGTGCATTGAAAAGGTTTTAAAACTTCTTAAATATGATGTTGTAAAAGTGTCCTTTGACCTTATACAGTATGAAGACATAAATCTGGAATTATTTAAAGAATTACATAAATATAAATTCCCTATTATGTTAAAGTTTGTAAAAGATAATGCGATACCATCAATATCATTTTTGGTAAGGGAAGAAATATTTACAATAATAATTGAAGGATTTACTGATTCAATATCTAATGACTTGCAAAAAATATTTGAGTCGACTTTAGGACTTACACCACCCACAAAAGAGGATTTAAGAAGTTCCTGTAATCCATCTGATATAATGTCAGGCATTTGGCAAATAATTGACAAATTAGATGAGAATATAGAATTAAATAAAAAAGTATCTCCAGAATCAACTATTAATTGTTTCCTATCTTTTCGCTTTGATGACCATAGTAAATCCTTGGTGTTCGAGCTAAAAGAATTTTTAGAATTATGTAATATCAATGTAATTTCTGGATTAGGATATGAACCAAGGTCTATTTCCGAAAAAGTTCTTAACCGTTTATCTCAACCAATAGATTTATTTATACTAATTAATTCGCTAAGTGGAGATTCTGCTTGGATTAATCAAGAAATTGGTGTTGCAAAAAGTAAAAATATTCCAATTCTGGTTTTGAATGAAGATGGAGTTGATGAGAAATCCAGCATACTAGGTGATAATGAATATTTAGTATTTCCTAAAAATAATATTTGTAAAAGTTTTATAGGAATATTACAAGCATTAAAATATGTTAAAAGAAAATAACGTGGTATAACCAGTTTTCCAAGCCGTCCGCTTTAAACTGTTCGGCATTTGTGTAATTCTATAATTGTGTTGCAAAAGTTAGTTGCTCTTTGAGTGTAGTTAACAAAACAAGTTAATAAATAATTATCGGCATCGGCTTGTAAGTTCTGCATTGTAGTTTTGGGCTGCGCCTTAGCCACAACGCCGTTATGAGCAAAATATTCTAAATAAATTATTACAATTCCTCTCATACAATTCATTAGGACAAGAAATCATCTCTTTTGTAAATGTATAAAAACTAGCCGGATATCACTCGGTTAAGTGTGCAGTAACAAAGTATCAAGCGGAGTGTTTCTCTACTCACACAAAGCAGGTGATTTTTATCAAGTTAAAAAAATGATTCTTACAAAGTAAAATTTTCTAAAAGAAAGGATTACATGAAAATTGTTTATGTAATCTTTTCTTTATAAATATTACTATAGCTGCATTTTCTGTTCCTAAAATTTTCCGATATAATTTATTGTAGAATTGTCGATTGGTTCTCCTCCTGATAACATAAGTATTAATTTTGCAAATAATTCCAATTGAAGTAATTGACCTACTTATTACTTTTTAGATATATTTAATTAAGTTTTTCAATAGTTTTTACTAAATGTTTAAATAAAGCAATTTATTCTTGGGATGTCCTATTATTCTTTAAATAAAAAAAGTGTCAACATTACAGTTATTACCTAACTCTGGTAATGTTATTTATCCTTTGGTGTGGTAATTTGTTTGGAAAAGAAAACAATACAAAAGGTGAAAAATTACTAAATCAACTAATAGAAATAATGTCTTCAAAACCGAACGAAGCACTGAAGCTCGGTTTCGAAATTTTGGAACTCCCTACCGAAGAAGTGCACGATTCAATCCGTGCTTTTGCAATGGTTGAAATCGGTTTTATACTTGATAAGCAGGGCTTACCAGCTCAGGCTTTGTCATTTTATTTACAGGGATTGGATTTATTAACAGAAATTGGTATGCGTTCAATTTGCGGTTATTTACTAATTGATATTGGGAATATTTATTATAATCAGAAACGATACAATTTAGCTTCGGGAAAGTACAACGAAGCAAAAAAAGTTTTTGAATCTCAAAAATTTCCTGCCGGAGTATACACTGCAATCAATAATCTGGCGCTAATCGAAAGAGAAAAGAATAACTACCCCAAAGCAAAAGAATTATTTTTCCGGGCACTCACAATTTCAGAGAAACTCCCCGAAATTCCATATTTGAAGGCTCATTCGTACGGTTATATCGGGGATCTATATAAAACTATGGGATTGACTGATTCAGCTATCTCCTACTATGATAAAGCAATGACTATTGAAATTAAGGAAAATGGGTACAATCTTATTGGTCTTAATTATCAAAAAACAGCTTTAATAATGATTGAAATGGGAGATACTCTTTCGGGAATTGCAAAGCTGAAACTTGCTGAAAAAGGTTTTTTAAATGATTATAATGTTTTTCATTTAATCAAACTTTACTCAAGATTGTCAGACTTGTTAAGCTTTATTAATCAGAAAAGTGAAGCATTAGATTACTTGAATCGCGCTCTTCGGATTGCCGAAGATGAGAAAATGATTGCGGAACAAATAAATATTCTGAAAAAATTTAACGAATACTACCAAAAGTCGGGGAATATACATCTCTTAAACAAAAATCTGATCAAGATTAACAAACTGCTTGAAAAACGATATGAAACCGATGTAACTGCATTAATTTATAAACTTGATACACAGAATATAGTTGATGAGTATAAGCAGAGAATAAAAATTAAAGAACTTGAACTTGAAAGATCAAATTTTGTTCGCAACGTGGCAATAGCCGCTGCTTTGGGTTTCTTCATTTTTCTTTGGTTGCTGTTTGCACGTTACCAGTATAAAAAGAAATATCACAAACAAGTGCTGGCAAGTTACGATGCAGCCCATGCAAATGAACTGAAAATAGAAAAATTGAAGATAGAACAGGCAAATCGTGAACTTTTAGTTCAGGCATCATTAATTCAAAGTCAAAATGATTTTTTGTTTAGCTTGAAGAAACAGCTAAAGCAGAGCATCGAAACGTCTGATGATGGAAAGTGGAAAAATATAAAGAAGATTATTTCCTCTATTAATTACGCTTTGAATAAAGATACAACCTGGAAGCAGTTCGAAGAGCAATTCATAAAAATTCATCCCGATTTTTTCAAAAAATTGACCGAAATGTACCCAAACCTTACAACAATCGAACTAAAATTATGTGCCTACCACAAAATGAAATTAGAAACTAAAGAGATTGCATCGCTTACTGCACTCTCCGTCAGGTCAATACAAACTACCCGCTACAGAATTCGAAAAAAAATAAAATTGCCAGAAGAAACCTCATTTCAGGAGTTCATTAACGGGATCTAAACTTTCATAACCTCTCCGTACTATCGACTTATATCATTAATCTCATTACCCGAAAGAGAATCCATAATTTGTCACCAGTTTAGTTCACTTTAGCAAAAAAGTCGACTTTTTTACGAAAATTCTTGTTTGCGTAGATTTGTAGTAGCTCAATAAATAAAAAGAAGCATTAAATTTCGTTTAGTTATTCGATAATAAAAAATAAAAAAATATCTGATACTATATGAAGACATGGCAGAATTTTTTTAAGTAGTTTAATTTCCTAAACGCTGACTTTGTACACGCAATTTCCTCGACTTATCCGACACTAACCTCCATGGAATTTAAGCTCTGTTGTCTTTTGAGAGCTGGATATACAAATAATGAGGTTGCTAAAATAACAAATCGTTCTTTAAGAGCCGTGGAAACTGCACGATACAGAATGAGAAAGAAATAGCAACGCTAGTAAATGAAGAAAAGTCGCCCGGAATTTATAAAGTATCATTCGATGCTGGTAATATTCCAAGCGGTATTTATATATATTCCCTTAAAGTAAATGACTTTGTTCAGAATAACAAGATGACAGTGTTGAAATAAACCGTTGGAAAAAATGATGGACAAGAGATTTTAGGTATTATACTTCTAACAAATCAGTTCCCTCTGATGAAGGGTTAGCGACAATACCAATATAAACCGCGTCAGAACTCACTTATTCCATTTACATGGAACTATAATTAACATCATTTCGTTTTCTAAATAATAATTTTAATAATGAGAGTAAATATGTCTTTTAACCATCCTATGGAAGTAGTACAAAAGTGGATTGAATTAATTAGAATCCGTAATCTTCAAGGGGTTCTTTCTCTTTACGATGAAGATGCTATTATCATTCCAACTTTTTCGGATAGCATGCAGAATAATTCGCAAAAAATAAAAGCATACTTTAACAGACTTTTTAACAGAACAAACCTATCAATTACATTGCACGATAAAACATTGAAAGTACATAACTTAAATAATGAGCTATCGATTGTAAGTGGAATGTACTGCTGGAAGTTTGACGTTGAAGACGAATTAATTTCTTATGAAGCTCGTTTTAGTTTTATAATTGATAAATCGAAAGACTCACCAATAATTCATCATCATTCATCACAAATACCGAGAATGATATAGTATTTTTTCCGGCATTGATTTTTTGCTGAATAGTTTAAAAAATAAAAAACCCTGTAAGATATTATCTTACAAGGTTTTGTTGTTGTGGGCCCGGAAGGACTTGAACCTCCGACCCGCTGATTATGAGTCAGCTGCTCTAACCAACTGAGCTACAGGCCCTCAAAAATCTATTTTTAAATTTTTGCGATGCAAAGATAAGAGTTAATTGAAATAATGCAAAGCACTTTTTGATTCTTTTATACTGGTGAGTGGAAAAATTTTTACTAAACCAATTTTTATTTTTACAATTTCTTGCATAAAAAGGGCTTCATCTCTATATTTACACACCATTTTTTAAAGTTTTGCCGGGATGGCGGAAGTGGTAGACGCACAGGACTTAAAATCCTGTGGGAATTAATTCCCGTGCCGGTTCGAGTCCGGCTCTCGGTACAAGAATAACAAGTTTGGATTAACAATAGAAAATTTGAATAACATGACATTTTGATTTTGTTGGATTCTTAGCTCAGTTGGTTAGAGCGTCTGCTTGACGTGCAGAAGGTCATAGGTTCGAATCCTATAGAATCCACAGTACCGGAGATGTCTCCGTTTTTTTTTATTATAACATTATGAATAAAATTAATATTACATTACCCGATGGAAGCGTAAAAGAATTTGAGCAAGGCATTATTGCTTTAGACGTTGCACGCTCTATCTCTTCAAGATTAGCTGATGATGCTCTTGCTGTTGAAATAAACGGCAAGGTTAAAGAACTTTATTCACCTATCAATTCTGATGCTTCAATCAAATTTTTTACATTCGATGACCCAATTGGTAAAGAAGTATACTGGCATTCGACTTCTCATTTAATGGCTCACGCTGTTCAATCAATTTTTCCAGAAGCTAAGTTTGGTGTCGGTCCCGCTATTGAAAATGGCTTTTACTACGATATAGATATCAATAAAAAACTCAGCGAAGATGATTTGAAGGTTATTGAAGATAAAATGCAGCAGCTTTCAAAATTAAATACTTCATACCAGCGTGTTGAACTTACCAAAAAAGATGCATTAAACCTTTTCTCACAAAAAGGCGACAACTATAAAACTGAAATTATCAGCGAACTTGATGAAAACTCTGAAACCATCAGTATTTATAATGAAGGTGAATTTACTGATCTTTGTACAGGTCCTCACCTGCCATCAACAGGTAAGATTAAATATGTAAAACTTCTTACTGTATCAGGTTCTTACTGGCGCGGTGATGAAAAAAACAAACAGCTTCAAAGAATTTACGGAATCTCTTTCCCGAAGAAAAAAATGCTTGATGATTATCTCATCTTTCTTGAAGAAGCTAAAAAAAGAGATCATCGTAAAATTGGTAAACAGCTGGATTTATTCAGTATCCACGAAGATGCGGGAGCAGGATTAATTTACTGGCATCCAAAAGGTGCACGAATCCGTCTTGAAATAGAAGATTTCTGGCGAAAGGCTCATCTTGAAAATGGCTACCAGATTGTTTACTCTCCGCATATGGGTAAAAGCTGGCTCTGGGAAACAAGCGGCCATCTTGTTAATTACAAAGAAAGTATGTATAATGGAATGAAGGTTGATGAACAGGATTATTACATCAAACCAATGAATTGTCCTTTTCATATATTAATTTATAAATCTCACCTGCATTCTTACAGAGATTTACCGCTTCGATGGGCAGAGCTCGGTACAGTTTACCGATATGAAAAAAGCGGAGTGTTACACGGATTGTTAAGAGTCCGTGGATTTACTCAGGATGATGCTCATATATTTTGTTCACAGGAACAGATTGAAGATGAAATTGTTGAAGTAGTAAGATTTTCAAAATTTATGTGGAACTCGTTTGGTTTCAGTGATTTGAAATTTTACCTTGCAACCAAACCAGAAAAAGCTGTTGGTGAAGATTCTCTCTGGGAAAAAGCAATCGACTCACTTAAAAAAGCTCTTAAACGCGATAACATTGAATATGAAATTGATGAAGGCGGCGGAGCTTTTTACGGCCCAAAGATAGATATCAAAATTAAAGATGCACTCAATCGTGAGTGGCAAATGTCAACAGTACAATTCGATTTTAATCTTCCCGAACGTTTTGATTTGACATACATCGGAGAAGATGGAAAAGAACATCGTCCGTTTATGGTTCATCGTGCTTTGCTTGGTTCAATTGAAAGATTTTTTGGTGTATTGATTGAACATTTTGGAGGAGCATTCCCTGTGTGGTTGGCGCCTGTGCAGGTTGCTGTAATTCCTGTATCTCAAAATTTTATTGATTATGCAAAAGAAGTTACCGAAACTTTAAGAATAAACGGCATTCGTTTTCAGCTTGATGAAAGGAATGAAAAAATTGGTTATAAAATCCGCGATTGGGAAACTCAAAAAGTTCCTTACATGTTAATCATCGGTGAAAAAGAAATGAATGCAAAAAATATTTCAATCCGTAAACATAAAATCGGCGATACAGGTGCAATGCAAACAGAAGAATTTGTAAAACAAGTTCTGGATGAAATTAAAAATAAAATTATTAACAATTAAAGAGGCAAATACATCGTAACAGTAGAAGAAATCAGAATAAATGAAGATATAAAATCTCAACGAGTTAGAGTTATTGATGAAAGCGGTAATCAACTCGGTATTTTCCTGGCAAAAGAAGCAGTAAGACTTGCACGGGAAAGAGGTCTTGATCTTGTAGAAATAGCTCCAAAAGCTGAACCTCCTGTTTGTAAAATTATAGATTTCGGAAAATATAAATACGAACAGCAGAAGAGAGAAAAGATTCAGAAAAAGAATCAACAGGTTTCTTTGTTGAAAGAAATAAGGTTTCATCCAAACACAGATACACACGATTTTGATTTTAAAACCAGGCATGCCATTAATTTTATTGAAGACGGAAACAAAGTAAAAGTTTCTGTAGTATTTAAAGGAAGAGAAATGGCGTACCAGGAAAAAGGCGAAGAATTATTAAATACTTTTATTGAAAAAGTACAGGATATTGCCAAAGTAGAAAGTCCTATGAAAATGGAAGGACGAAGTTTAAGTTTGATTATTGTTCCTCAAAAAGGAAAGAAGAAAAAATAAACAAAGGACAGGTAATAAAATGCCAAAAATGAAAAGTAACCGCGGTGCCCGCAAAACGTTCAGAGTAACTGCATCCGGTAAGATAAAAAGAAAAAAGGCTTACAAAAGCCATATTCTAACTTCAAAGAGCACGAAGAGGAAAAGAAAGTTAAGGAAGTCTACCTTAGTCTCTTCTGCTGAACAAAAACGCATTACAGCGTTGCTCTAAAAAGAAAGGATAATTATGCCAAGATCAAAAAACAAAGTAGCTTCAAGAGCACGTCGTAAAAAAATCCTTAAGATGGCAAAAGGTAACTGGGGAAGAAGAAAAAATGTCTTAACCGTTGCCAAAAACACTGTTGAAAAAGGTTTACTCCATGCACGCAAGGGACGTAAACTTAAGAGCCGTGTTTATCGCAATCTCTGGATTGTAAGAATAAATGCTGCAGCACGTCAGCACGGAACAACTTATTCAAAGTTAATGAATGCACTTAAAGTAAAAGGTATAGACATTAACAGAAAAGTACTTGCAAACATTGCATTAGAAAATCCGGGCGTTTTTGCTGATATAGTAGCATTCGTTAAAAATTAATTACAATGCCCTCATATCATCGGTCTTACCCGGTGAGGAGGGCATTTAAATTTTAAAATTATAGCTTCATATGTTGTCTGATATCCAAAAAATAAAAAATGAATTTGAGAGTGAATTAAAAAAAATCACTCTATTAAAAGACTTAGAAAACCTCAGAATAAAATTTCTTAGCAGGAACGGGCTTATTGCCGACCTTTTTGAAAAACTTAAAAACGTTCCCAAAGAAGAAAAACCAATCGTAGGAAAAGAGCTTAACATACTTAAAAAATTTTCTGAAGAAATTTTTAATGATAAAAAAAATATTCTTGAGAATTCAATAAGTTCTTCTTCTAACGATATCGATCTTACGCTGCCGGGCAGACATTTTGAAATTGGGACAAAACATTTAATTACGCAAACTCTGAATGAAATAAAATCAATCTTTAAAGGTCTGGGTTTTTCAATACACGATGGACCAGAACTTGAATCTGATTATAATAATTTTGAAGCATTAAATTTTCAGGATGATCATCCTGCAAGAGATATGCAGGATACTTTTTTTATTAATAAAAAGTTTTTGCTAAGAACTCATACTTCACCTGTACAGATAAGAATAATGACTTCTCAAAAACCTCCTGTACGTGCTTTAATGCCGGGAAAAGTTTATCGTAATGAAGCCATTAATGCTAGAAGCCATTGCCAGTTTCACCAGGTTGAAGGATTATATGTTGATACTGATGTAACATTTGCAGAATTAAAAGGAACCCTTGTTTCTTTTGCCAAACAATTTTATGGCAGCAAATTAAAGTACAGATTCAGACCAAGCTTCTTCCCTTTCACAGAACCAAGTGCTGAAATGGATATAACCTGTTTCATTTGCGAAGGTAAAGGATGCAGAATTTGCAAACATTCGGGCTGGCTCGAAATTCTTGGCTGCGGTATGGTCGATCCAAATGTTTTTAAATTTGTTGGATATGATCCTGAAGAGTTTACAGGTTATGCCTTTGGAATGGGCATTGAACGTATCGCTCTCTTAAGATATGATATCAGTGATATCAGACTTCTATTTGAAAATGATGTTAGATTCTTAAAACAGTTTTAATTTAGGAAAAATAAATTGAAAATCTCACTTAACTGGTTAAAAGATTTTGTTGATATAACGGATATTCCTGTCGAAGAAATTGTTCACAAATTAACTATGGCAGGACTTGAAGTTGAAAGTTATGTAAATCAAAAAGAACTTTACAAAAATTTTGTAGTTGGATTTGTGAAAGAAAAACAAAAACATCCAAAAGCAGATAAGTTATCTCTTTGTAAAGTATCTAATGGAACTGAGGATTTGCAAATTGTTTGCGGAGCACCAAATGTTGAAGCTGGTCAAAAAGTCATTCTTGCACAGCTTGGCACTATTATTCCTTCTAATGGTATGAAAATAGTTAAAACAAAAATAAGAGGATTTGAATCCTGCGGTATGCTCTGTTCGGAATCAGAGTTATTATTAAGCGATGATCATTCAGGAATTAAAGTATTGAATGCAAACCTTGATGAAGGAACACCAATCAGTAATGTTCTTGGACTTGATGATGTAATAATGGAAATCGGCATCACTCCAAACAGACCTGATGCACTTTCTCACCTTGGTGTTGCAAGAGATATTGCTGCTCTTTTTAATCGCCAATTAAAAACACCAACACTCAACCTGAAATCTTCAACTAAAAATATAAATGATTTTGCTTCAATTGAAATTATAGACTCTGAAAATTGTCCAAGATATTCTGCAAAAGTTGTACTTAATGTTGAAATAAAAGAGTCCCCCTTATGGTTAAAACAAAGGATAGAAGCTGTTGGATTGCGTTCAATAAATAACATTGTTGATGTTACAAATTTTATAAACTTTGAACTTGGACAACCTTTACATGCTTTTGATCTTGATAAATTAGACAATAAAAAAATCATCGTTAAATGTGCCGAAGAAAATTCAACTTTTACCACACTTGATTCCAAAGAACGAAAACTTAATTCGAATGTTTTAATGATTTGTGACGGTTCTAAACCAGTTGCGATAGCTGGAGTTATGGGAGGAGAAAATTCTGAAGTTACTATAACAACAAAAAATATTTTAATCGAAAGTGCTTACTTTAATCCAAAGTCAATCAGACGTACTTCAAAATTTTTAGGTCTAAGTACAGACTCATCTTATCGTTTTGAAAGAGGAACGAATCCTTCAGGAACTGCTTTTGCAGCAGAGCGTGCAGCTCAACTTATTGCTGAAATTAGCGGTGGTGAAGTAGTGAATGGAATAATTGATGTTTATCCAAAAGTTATTCGTGAAAAAGAAATCGTTCTTAGATTCAACCGAATTGAAAAGATTCTTGGTTATAAAATCGCTGATGAAAAAGTAATTCAAATTCTTAAAGCACTCGATTTCAAGATTACAAATCAGAATGAAAGAACGCTTGTTGTTGTCTCTCCATTATTCCGTCCTGATATTGAGCGAGAAATAGATTTGATTGAAGAAATTGCACGTATTGATGGATATGATAATATTCCTACCGTTGCAAAGACGAATATTACTTTATTGGAAAAGTACGACCAAAATTCAAATATTGATTTCTTAAGAGAAATTGTTGTCGGTCTTGGGTTTAATGAAATCTATTGTAATTCGCTAATAGATGAAACTTCTGCAAAAACTTTTGCGGAACCAATACGTCTTTTAAATCCGCTTGGTATTGAAATGGCTTTTTTAAGAACTTCATTAATTCCCGGAGCTCTTGATACACTGAAAAGAAATATTAATGTTGGAGAAAAAAATCTTAAACTTTTTGAGTTTGGTAATATTTTTAAATCAGTCAATCCAGAGCTTAATGACTTTACTGACTTCAAAGAAGAAAAAAGTCTTCTTCTTACTATAACCGGAAAAGCATCAGAAAAAAGCTGGAACCGCGAAGCAAGGGATTTTGACTTTTTCGACTTAAAAGGAATAGTAAGTACAATTTTTTCGAGATTGAATCTTGACTATTTAATTAATGATTCATATTATAACAATGGAAATAATATTTTTGATTATTACACCACTAAAAACTATAAAGATATGCTTCTTGCCAGAGGTGGTAAAATCAAAAAAGATATTCTGAAGTTTTTTGATATTAAGCAGGATGTTTTTTGTGTCGAGTTTTTTATTGATGAGCTTGTTAAAATTGACAGGCAAAATAAGAAATTCAATGAATTGTTAAAGTTTCCTAAAATTCATAAAGATTTTGCTTTTATTTTCGATAAATCTGTTTCTTATGATGATGTTAAGAATTTTATTTTCAAAAAAGCATCTGGATTATTAAAAAATGTTCATATATTTGATTTGTTCGAAAATGAAAATATCGGAACGGATAAAAAAAGTATGGCTTTCGGTCTTGAATTTTACAATTTTGAACGAACCTTGACTGATGAAGAAGTAGAAAAAGATTTTATTAATCTGATTGAAGAAATTAAAAAAGAATTTAAAGCAGTTTTAAGAGGAAGTTAATTGAACGAATTAACTAAATATGAAGTATTCTTAAATGAACTAAGTTCACTTGAATCGCAGATTTCTGTTCTGGCTGAAAGATACCAGGACGTGGTTAAACATTTGAATGAAATTGAAAATCAGAATACTATTGTTTCAAAAGAAAACGAATATCTTAAACTGCAAATAAAAACACTTGAAAAAGAAATAGAGACTTTTAAAGGCAGTGTTGAAAGAGAGTCGACTTTTTCCTCTCTGCCAGTAAAAGACCGTGAGAGTCTCAAACAAAAAATTAATGAATTGATTGCCAGGATAAATTATCATCTTGGCAGTAATTCTTAATATTATTTCAGGATGAATTACGATTAACATGGTTGAAAAAAAGAAACTTAAAGTTAAAATATTTGATAAAGATTATTCTTTATTAGTAGATAATGAAGAAATTGCAAAAGAACTAGCATTATACGTTAACAAAGTTATGGAAGAAACAAAAGAAGAACTTCCTGACCAACCAACACAAACTATTGCTATTATTGCAGCTTTAAATATTGCTTATGATTTCTTTCTCGAAAAAAACAAGAGTAAGGAGTTTATTATACAGGCTACTGATAAAGTAAAAAAAATAAAGCTTCTAATTAATCATGCCACTTCGTCAAATTCATCCAGCTAAGTTTCCGCGCTGTCGGTAAAGGTAACATTAAAGAACCGACTTTTTAATAACCTGAGGGAAAATGACTTACGATGTGTAAGGCAGGCCTCAACCCGATTTATCGGGTATCCGGTTTACCAGTTAACTGGTTTACCAGAACGGTGGAAGCAAGAAACATTCGGGCAGTTTCCCGCACTGTCTGGTTATGGGGTTCTTTCCCTGTTATGACAATAGCCGGCAGCAGCGGTTTTATTTAACTTCTAACTGGAGAATTTATGGATACTATCATGGAATTAGAACTTTTAATTCCAATAGTCGTTTTATTAGTTTCTTTATTCTTTTACCTTGGCTGGTTTTTTAATTCTAGGATTGGAAGAAAAAGTATTGTTTCATCTGAAATTAGAGCCAAAGAAATAATTGAAGACGCTAAGAAAGAAGCTGTTAATATCAAACGTGAAAAACTTCTCGAAGTAAAGGATGAATGGTACAAGAAAAAAGTTGAATATGATTCCGAGGTAAACCAAAAAAGACAAAAACTTCAGAATATTGAACGACAACTTGTAACACGAGAAGAAAATATTGACCGAAAACTTGATTCTGCTATTAAAAAAGAGAAAGAAAACAGGTATTTAGAACAACAACTCAATAATCTAAAAAAATCTCTTGAAGCAAAACGAATTGAACTTGATAATTTTGAAAAAGAACAAAATCTACGTCTCGAAAAAATTTCAGGATTAACTGCTGAAGAAGCAAAAAGAATGTTGATGGATAATATGATTCAGGCGGCTCAGCAGGAATCCACCAAAACAATAAAAGAGATTTATGAAAAAACTAAAAATGATGCTAAAAAAGAATCTCAAAAAATAATTACTCTTGCCATTCAAAGATCTGCAGCCGAACATTCAGTTGAAACAACTGTCTCTGTAATCCAGATTCAAAGCGATGAAATCAAAGGAAGAATAATTGGGAAAGAAGGAAGAAATATTCGTGCTTTTGAAGCAGCGACAGGTGTTGATGTAATTGTAGACGATACACCAGAAGCGATTTTACTTTCTAGTTATGACCAGTTTCGCAGAGAAGTTGCAAAAGTAGCTTTAGAAAAATTAATTCTTGATGGAAGAATTCATCCAGCAAGAATTGAAGAAATTGTAGAAAAAACAAGAACTGAACTTGAAGAAGCAATTGTAAGAGATGGTGAAAATACTCTTCTTGAACTTGGAATACATGGTTGTCATAATGAAATTTCTAAACTTGTTGGTAAAATGAAATACCGTTCAAGTTATGGACAAAATTTATTGCAGCATTCTATTGAAGTAGCCTATCTTACAGGAATAATGGCAGCTGAACTTGGATTTGATCCAATTATAGCTAAAAGAGCGGGTCTGTTACACGACATTGGCAAAGTGCTCGATAAAAATGTTGAAGGTCCACATGCTTTAATCGGTTATGATATTGCGAAAAAATACAGAGAACCAATAATAGTAGCAAACGCAATTGGTTCGCACCACGAAGATATGGAAATGGAACATCCAATTGCCGCTCTTGTTCAATCTGCTGATGCCATTAGTGGTTCTCGTCCAGGTGCAAGAAGAGAACCAATAGAAGGTTATGTAAAAAGACTTGAAACTCTTGAAACATTAGCAAAATCTTTCGAAGGTGTTGCTAAGACCTATGCAATACAAGCCGGCAGAGAAGTTCGCGTAGTTGTTGAACACGAAAAAATAGATGATATTGTTGCAGAAAAACTTGCAAGTGAAATTGCACAGAAAATTGAAAAAGAGATGGAATACCCTGGACAGATAAAAATTACTGTTATACGCGAAGTAAGAAAAATAAGTTTTGCAAAATAAATTGATATGGGCGAATAGTATTCATCCATCATATTTTAATGAAAAAGAAAATTACTAAAGTTGCTATCACTGGAGGAATTGGTTCCGGCAAAAGTTTATTTTCATCTTTCCTTGAAGATATGGGTTACCTTGTATTAAAAGCCGATCCACTTGCTAAAGAAATAATGAATACTAATAAAGATGTTAGAGAAAAAATTATTTCTGCTTTTGGAAAAGAGGCTTATTTATTGGATGGCAAAGGTAAAATTAATAGAGAATTCATCTCAAAGATAGCTTTTACTTCAAATGATAAAATTAATTTATTAAATAGTATTGTACATCCTGTTGTGATTGATGAACTAAAACGTTTTCTTTCTTCAAAGCATGAAAAAAATGTTGTTTTCGTCGAAGCAGCATTGATATTTGAAGCCAAAATTGAGAAGTTATTTGATTATATTATATTACTTACTGCGGATGAGTCAATGCGAATTGAACGAACTATGCAACGCGATAAATCATATCGGAATGCTATTCAACAAAGAATTAAAATGCAAATACCCGATGAAAAGAAAAAATTAAAATCGCATTTCATAATTTCAAACAATGGTACGATGGAAGAATTAAAAAAATCTGCAGAAATGATTTTAAATATTCTTACAAAAATTTAAATCATTAATAAAATAATTCATAATCTTAAAACTCTGCACTTATACCAATTGAAGGAAGAATTCCAATAGATGAAGTGTTATCTACTTCTTTCTTTCTTGAATCCCATCTTACTGAATTTTGAATTTTATTATTATAAATATTCTGAATATCAAGATAAGTAATCAGAGTCCAATTGTTAAAATTCCACCTGCGATCAACTCTAATATCAAGAATATGATTCGCTTTCAGACGTTCAGAATTAATTTTATCAACTGATTGAGTTCCATCAGAATTAAATGGCGTATAAGGACTTCCTGTCGCAAATCTGAACCTTGCACTTGCTTCCCATTTATCATTAAAAATATATCCGCCAGTAAGATTTAAAATGATACTCTGGTCATATCTGCCTATCCTTTTTATACCATCAATTGAAGTGAAAAATGATTCACCAATTGTTAATCCCAAAAGTCCGTAAAGAGGTATTCTGGAAGATTTTTTTTGTAAGGAAATTTCAACACCTCTGGAAAATCCTTTTCCTGCACTTAAGAGTGGTTCCAGTCCAAACTGAGAAAAATTATCATCAGCACCTGAAAAACCTGCACCTGTATTTGCCAGAACAAGATATGGACGCAATACACTTGCCGGATAGTCTTTATAATTTTTATAAAATCCTTCAACTTTAAAATTTAAATCTTCTTCTAAACGATGTTCAAAACCTAAAATGTACTGGATAACTTTCACTGTTTTTAGGTTTTTATTCTGCTCATCTCCTGCAAGCCATATATATGAAGGCGATTGGGAATACAATCCTGTTGCAAAATTTATACTTGTCAAATCATTGAATCTATAAGAAGCCGAAACCCTTGGAGAAAAACTAAATTTATCTTTTATGCCGTTAAAATAGTCAGATCTTAAACCTAAATTAAAATGAATCTGATCAAAAATAATATTGCTGTATTGAACATATAAATCCGACTTTGTGTAAATGTTTTTAGTTTTTAGGTTATTAATCTGCAGAATATCCCCAAAAGTTGTTTTAAAGAAAGGTATCTTAACATCTGCATTAAACTTTATCATTTTTACCGAGCCGCCAATATTAATCTCGGACTTACTTGTTAATTTATATACTAAATCTCCTTTTAAAGTATTTTCCTGTTCCCGTGAAATATTTAAAAACACCGGATTAAGCATAGAATCTCTTTGCGATGAATTAAAGTCGTTATAATTTCTGCTAAGAACCAAAGTATAAAAGCCATCCTTGAATAAGTGACGATATGTCACACCGGTAACATAATTTGTCTGATCACTACCAAGAACACGAGAATTATTAAATCTTTGATCAGCAGTATTATTGAAATAACGAACATTATCAAATGCTGCGAGAAATAAAAATGATAATGAATTATGGTTATCAAAAGATAAAGAATATTTTGATAACACATCGTAGTATTCAGGAACAAAACCAAAACCGGCAGCTTTAAATATCCAGTCAAGATAACTTCTTCTTGCAGAAAAAATAAAGTTAGAATTTTTTGATACAGGTCCTTCTATATTTAATCCGAATTGTGTGGCAGAAATAGTCCCCTTTCCGCCAAGATGATCATTTCTCCCTTCTCTTAAATTAATATTTAATACAGATGATAACTTATCACCATAAAGGACAGAAAATCCTCCTGTTGAAAATGAAGTTTCTTTTACAAAATCAAGATTAACAAAACTAAGTGGTCCTCCAGTTGCACCCTGACTTCCAAAATGATTAATATTTGGAACTACAAGCCCATCAATCGTATATAAATTTTCAGATGGAGCACCGCCGCGAACTATCAAATCATTTCTTCCTGCATCAGCTTGTGCAACTCCTGGCAATATTGACAATGCTCTAATTACATCTTCAAATCCACCGGGCGATCTTCTTATTTCCTCATAACTAAAATTAGTAATGCTTATTACTTCTGAAGGATCTCTTTGAAAATAATCAGCAGAAATTGTTACTTTTTCCAGAATGAGTACTGACTCTCTAAGTTCAAAATTTAATTCTATAGGTTTGGCAAAATTAACAACAACATCCGATTTGACTACAGCATCATAGCCTATTGAAGTAACTTTAACCTGGTAAGTTCCCAGAGGAAGAGATGTAATTCTGTAATCTCCATTTTCATCTGCAACATTTCCAAATGTTGTATTAACGATAGCGATTGTAGCACCTGGAACAGGTTGTCTGGAAATAGCATCTATTACTTTACCATAAATTATACCATTTCCATTCTGTGCATTAGAGATTGAAATAAAAAAAATGAAGGATAGTAAAAAAAATAAATTACTTCTCATATTTATAGTTTTAGATTTATATATAAAGAATTAATTATTTAAAGAAAAAGTTCCAGAAAAGTTGCGATAGATTTATAAAACTACAGGTAATGTAAAATAAAAAGTTGCGCCTTTTCCCTCTTCGCTTTCTAACCAAATTTTACCATTATGTCTCTCAATTAATTCTTTGCAAAGGATTAAGCCCAGTCCTGTTCCCTCTTCTGCTGCAGTTCCTTCTCTTCTAAAACTTGTATCAATCCTGAATAATTTAGACTGATCTTCTGGACTGATACCAATACCATTATCCTGAACAGTAACCTCTACAAAATCATTTATTAAACGAGCAGTTACTTTTACAAAACCTCCATCTCTTGTAAATTTTATTGCGTTATTTATAAGGTTTGAGATAATTGAATGGAGCATTTTTTCATCAGCATTTACAAGAATTTTATCATCAACATCATAATCTAATTGAATATTTTTTTTAATTGCATTATGAGATAAGACATTTATAATTTTCAAAATTGTTTCTTTAATATTTATAGTAATTGGTTGGAAGTCCATTCTACCAAGTTGAGAACGAGCCCAGCTTAAAAGATTTTCAACAAGATTGAAAATATTTTTTGTGATATCATTTATGCTGACAGCATATTCTTTCAATTCCGCTTTAGTCAAAGAAGAATATTCTTCAAGGAGAATATTAGAGTAACCAAGTAAGCCCTGGAATGGTGCTTTGAGGTCGTGAGCAACAATTGAAAAAAACTTATCTTTACTTGCATTTGACTGAGCTAATTGTTCATTTAACAAACGCAAATCTTCTTCAACTTTTTTCTTTTCTTCAATATCTTTTTGAAGTTGTATATTCAATTCTGCTAGCTGAAGAGTTCTTTCTAACACTTGTCGTTCAAGATTTTCTTTAATCTCACGTAATTCACTTTCAATTTTAATCTGTTCTGAAATATCTCTTCCTAATCCAATAAATCCAATAATAATATCATTGCTGTACATTGGTGATAATGAAAAATTCATTGGTACAGGTTTACCATTTTTATCTTTTGCTTCTACATTAAAAAAACCTTCCTTCATCTTCCCTTCCATAGTGAAGGTTTTATATGATTTCAGATTATCTTCTTGAATGATTATCAAACTTAAAGGCTTGCCAAGTAATTCTTTTTCTTCATAATTAAGAATCTTCTTCGTTGCACCTCTTGCCATTTCAATAATAAAATCTTCGTTTGTTGTAATAAATATATTATCCATCACAGAAAGAGAAGCTTTCAATGCGTCGTAAGAAGTGACAACAGACTTATGTCTGAACACAAAATAAACCACAATCATCAATGCTAAAATGGATGTAAATGTATACCAGATCTGGCTATTACCAAAAAGTAAATTTAGTATAGATTCAGCAAAAGGTCCAGGTAGAATTAAAATTAGCAAAGCAAATGATGAAAAAAGTAAATTCGATTTTCTTCCTTTATCTGAAAGCGAACTAAAAAAATGATATATCTGTGAAACACCTATAGCAAAAAACACAGACATCCAGGTAATATAGAACAAATAACCACTTTGAGTCAAAACACCGCTAGATGAAAGCGGATTCGGGATCAGACCAAGTAAAATAGCTGTATAACTAAAAAGTCCAGCAAAATATATTAGGTAAATAACAATTTTTTTTTCTAATACCTTGTATTGACCAGTAAAAATTATTATAAAATGTAGGAAGAAAAATGGAATTAAAGAAAAAAGAAATACAATTATAGGTTCAATTAAAGCCAGAAATTTATGTCCATAACCAAATTCACTTAAGAAACTAATTACGCCAAAGATTACAAGAAAAATTATACATACAAAGTAAAATCTGCTCAAAAAACTTCGCTTCGATTTTATAATCATAATCGCTGCTATAACCAGATTGATTATAGTATAAAAAACAGAGACATAAAAAAACAACATATTACCTAACATATTAAAATATAAGTTTATACATTAAATAAAATTTTCGTATCGCATTCTTAATATAGTTTTATTTTAATTTTACTTCAAAGCTATTTTTACAAAAAACTAAAATTTGATTTTACTTTTCAATGTGCTTGAGTTTTTTCCATTTTGATGAAAAATACTCGTAAGCTGAATCTGAAAAATTTAGCCCAATTAATTTCATCCATTCAAGATGAATTTCAAAGTACAGATTCAAACAACCTTTTATTTTACAGTAATCCCAGAATGAAAATGATTTATAATCAATCGTAAGTTCTTTAGAATTAACTATTTTCGAAATCCTATAAAGATGAAAAGGAGAACTTATTATAAGAACAGAATGCCATTTTTTTTGCTGAATAATTTTTTTTGATTCATGCCAGCTTGAAAGTGTATTATTAGAGATAGAATCGTAATAGATAGCACTATCATTAATTCCAGAATTAATCAGCATTTTTTTCATTTCAAAGGCAGCACTGAAATTAATACTTTTAACATACCCTCCTGTGCATAAGATATTATTTATAAAACCATCATCGTATGCCTTCTTCGTAAGTTTTATCCTTTCGTTTCCTTCATCACTGAAAACACCATAATCAAGTAGATAACTATGATTAAATACTAACCCAACATCATAAGTTTTGATATTCTTGGAAGAGTGTAAAAAATTAAAGACAATAAAAAGGAAAATAATTGCAGATAATAAATCAATACAAAATATTAATAAAAAAATTAACAAAGTTTTTTTCAGTCTTCTGAATTTATTTATCAAGACTTTAATCCATTTAGCTGCAACTTATTAAGGATTCATCAATTGCAAAATCAACTTATAAGCTATAAAAGCTATTAGTATCAAGATAATAAACATGTCAATTAAACTTTGAATGTTCTTATCTTTAATAGTACGTACAAAAGGATAAATCAAAAATAATACAGCAGAAATAGTAAGATATAATATCGTTCCTTTATTAAATGAATTAAAGATAGGTTGAATTATTGCATACAGCAAAAATAAAATTGCAAAGACAAGAATTCCGCTTTTATATTTTTTCTTTCTTTGATTAGGCATACTCAATTACTTTGTTTTCATAATAAATACTCCATCCCAATCTGGTTCTGGAGGACTTGAAATATAAAAATTGCATCTTGATAAATAAACTTTCGAAGGACTATCACCTGGAAGATACTCAAGTGTTTTATTGAAAAATTCTATTGCCCCAATAAAATCCTTCTCTCTGTATTTAAAAATTGCTCGGTCAAAAATTTCAATTCCTTTTTTCACATTGTCGGGAAAGATTTCATCTTGAAAACCAATTAATTCGTAAACCTTAATTGGTTTAGTCTTTCCTTTTACTATAATAAAATCTAGTTCACGACAGAAGAATTCATTTTTAACTGATTCAAATGTATTTTCACTTATCATTATGTGAGTACCATATTCTTTATTGGCACCTTCAAGTCTTGATGCAAGATTAACATTATCTCCAATCACAGTATAATCAAATCTTTGTTCACCACCAACATTGCCAATAACCATTTCACCTGTATTAATTCCCATTCGTGCATCAATAGAAGTTTTACCTGATATTTCCCACTCACGTTGCATTTCAATTAATCTTTTCCTCATCAACAAAGCAGACTTACAAGCTAAATATGCATGATTATTAAGCGGCACCGGAGCACCCCAAAATGCCATAACTGCATCACCAAGATATTTGTCCAGAGTGCCCTGGTTTTCAAAAACTATCTTTGTCATTTCAGTTAAGTATTGATTAAGAAAATTTACTAAACCTTCAGGGGAAACGGTTTCTGAAAAAGTTGAGAATCCAACTATATCGCTGAAAAAAACTGTTAGTTCTTTTTTCTCTCCACCAAGTTTAAGTTTATCAGGATCACTTACTAGCTCATCAACAAAATTTGCAGAAATATATTGACTAAACATTCCCTTAATCATAGTTTTTTGCTTGCGTTCTGCAATAAGATGATATACAGTGCTGCCAATATATCCGAATAAAATGGCAGTTAAAGGACTCATCAAAATAAAAATAAAATTAAAATGTTCGAATAAATAAAATGAAAATTGCCTCAACCCGAAGTAGGATAACGCAATCAAGATAAAATTACCCATCTCAAGTAAAATCCAAAACTTGGTTTTTATCTGTTTTAAGTATGATGAAATGAAAAAGGAAAATATTGTGAAAATTATTATTAAAACTATTTCCTGAAATTTTGTTTCCTTCTTTAAAAAATCTTTACTTAAAATATTTTGAATAGCATTTGCGTGAAGTTCAACACCGTATAATAAATTATCACCTTTCTTTTCAGATTTTGCAAAAGAAATAGGGAAAGCATCTTTATCCTCTGGAATAGTTGAACCGATTAAAACAATTTTATCTTTGAAGACTGATTTGTCCGTACTTTCCCAAGTATCAAGTGAGGTTTCATAGGCTATTTCATCAGCAGTTACAAATTCTGAATCATCAAGCACCTGCAAAAAATTATAATGGGGAAAAGTTCTGTCGGGTCCATAGTAATTAATAAGCATTGAAATATTATCGTACTTTGGAATCTTACGATCGTGCAATTCAAAATATTTTTTAGTAGGTTGAGCTAGTTGTTGGTTGTGAAGGTTAAAATATTTATTTAATATTGCAAAACCGAATGAAGGAACAAATCTGTCATTCGTAGAAGAGAAAAGAAAAGGTAAATATCTTCTATATACTCCATCATTATCTGAACGAACTGATACTATTCCCACAGAACTATCTGCATTTGCAAAAATATTCGAATAATTCTCATCCTGTTTTTTTATTTCATATCCCTGCTGAATAATCTCGACATTAATACCTTCATTTAGTTTCTGTTGTCCGAAAGTATTTTGTACGGTTTCAATTTTACCTGCAACAACAACATTCTTATACTTACGAATTGTTCTTGCTAATAAGGAATCATTATCCAGTGAGAATTTATCTGGATTAGACATCAGCACATCTATCCCGATTACTTTTACTCCGGCATCGTTAAGATTTTTAATAACCCGAGCAAAAAGAGAACGAGGCCAAGGCCAGGAATTGTAAGGACTTGGAATGCCATCGTAAGTTTCCTGAGTAATTTCAACAATAATTACATCTGCGGTATCTTTTATATTTATTGGACCGCGATGGTAAAACCTCTCGTCTATATGGTTTTGTTCTAAATCCTGTAATGGACTAACGGAAAAAATAATATCCTGAGTTAAGAGGATTACTAATCCAGCTATTCCAAGACTGATTAGAACTTTAATAATTCTGTCAGTCTTATTTTTTACTCTCATTTAAATATTTTTAACGACTGTTAAATTTCATAAACAGTCATCAAACCAACAATTGTATCGCTAAAATTCTTCTGGTTAATGAATCTAAACTGAAACGATAAACTAAAATTGTTCAATATGTAGTATTGTGCAAATAAATCCAGAGTTTGTCTTTCAAGATCTCCAAAACTTGGAGCGAATGCACCTGTTAAAATTAGCTTATTCTGAAGCATAAGATATCTTCCACCAAGAGAGATTGAAGCATAACTTAATTCTTTATTATTTGCTACATTTTTTGATTCAATTTTAGCATTATTAATACTTATATTAAAATTGGATGAAAAATCATCACTCCAGGTTGAGTTAGAAGTAATCATAAAAGATGAATTATTTATATCATAGTTCAACGCACTTTTATCTTTTCGATCTGAAATTGAAAAGTTTAAACCTGCCTGGTGTTTGTATCCCCAGAAGAAATCGTATGTTATCTGCATACCAAAGCGATTTGTGTTATCATCAACTGCATATAAAAGTTTTCTATCGTAGCCGGGCACTCTCCTTTCTGATAAACTGTCAATCAGGTTATATTGGCCAATAAGTTCAGGAGGAAGAGAAATGGTATTTTTATTTGAATTTGCTGTGTAAGATAAAACAAAATTAGGAGCGTCGACCCTGGGAAATAATGAAACAGATGTTGAAATAGTTTGAAAAGTTGTTGTTGACTGTTTGGTCTTCTGTAAATTATCTGACAAATTTTCGTAACCGAATGAAATAAATAACCTATTCTCAAGCAGTCTTAATCTATCGGTGAAATTTATTCCTGCTATGTCAGTACGGGTAATTGATTGTCCAAAAGATTGGAAATCGTTTCCACGATAAATGTATGATAGTTTTAAAAAGTTGTTAAAGTAATTTAATTGCAAAGCACCATCAGCAGAAAAGGTTGCTAACTCCTGTGGATTAAGAGGCTTCAAAAACTGATTCACCGTAATCATGCTACCAAGGTAATCAACAAGATTTTTTATTATATCTTTTTGTCCTGCAAAAAGACTATCAGGTCTGGTCAAATTATCAATTTGTTCGCTTGTAAAATTACCTGAACTTATATCAGAATTTGAAAGACTAAAAGCCGCTTGACCTGTCAGCATAAATTTCTGATCGTCAAAAGCCAATAACATATCAGTTCCAAATACCAAATTTTCCTGAGGACGAGCACTCAGGTTAATTGATTTCTTGTCATCAATTCCATGAAGGTAACTGAATCCCCATTGGAAATTTTCACCACTACCAAATGAAGGTCTTATTGCAAAAATTTTTCTCTGATATGTGCCAAAAATTATCCTTGCATCGTACATCTCATTAAGTTTGATAATGTCATTACCAAGTTGTTTTAAACTTCTTGGAATTGTATCAATAACCCTGCCTTCAATCCCCCGTGTAATTTCACCAACTGAAGTCTGAAGATTAAAGAAACCAAGTCTCAAATCACCGTAAAATCCCCTTACTCTTTTTCCATTAAGAATAAGATTTGGTAATGTTGGAAAATCATCACCATAACTTAGTTTAATGAAATCGCTTGAAAGAGAAATCAAGTAACGATTATTTGGTTGCAAATACTTTTTTTCTTCAGAAGTTATATACAACTTACCATCAAGATTCCATCCTTTATACTCAAGCCCTGAGTTCAAAGTCATGTTATTGTACCACGCAGTATTATTGGCAATATTTTCATTTCTGGATTCACCTTTAAACTTTACATAGTATTTAACATCGCTTTTAGAAAACTGCGCAAAATCACTTGGAACAATAGTAAAATTTGTGCTAACAGAATGATAACTGCTTCCACTATTATCAAATAATTCAACTGTTAAAGTATGATACCCTGATTTAATTGTACCGGGAAAATTTTCAGCATAAAACATAATTAAATCTTCAGCAAATAATGCTAAAGATGTAACATCAGTACCATCAATATATATTTTGGTTGCATCTTTTTTAACATCATCTGAAGCCCTTAATAATGAAATTGAAACAAAAAAATCAGCCAAAGTAATTTGAGAATTTGGTTCAGGACTCATAATTAAAACTTCTTTATCTTTCAAAGATGAAGTCTGAACCTGAATTTGAATTGCAGGAGAAAGTGGATAATCTAATGGATAATTTTCTTCTTTCCCATTTTCAAAATAAACGACCAAATAATATTCGATATAAGGAGGTATCAAATATTTACCGGGTATTACAGTTGAAGCATTTACTCCAGTCATTGATAGTTCCTGTTTCTCAAATTCATTCTCGCCAAAAGTTTTGTAAAATAAAATTATCTTGTTTATTCCAGTAGATTGAAACAGAGTAACCTGAAAAGATAAATCCTGGTTTTCTTTTGGGATTCCTATTTTAACATCAGAAACTGTATTTGATAATTGAGCAAAAGTTTCTGTTGAAAAAAGAAAGAGAAGAACAATCAATATATTTTTAAGTATAGATGATTTCATAAAACTTCCTTCCAATAAAAATTTTAATATCAGAACAATTATTCAGAAAGATATTCAATTACAATACTGCCTGCATTTGTTTTTATTGTAACTTTTTTAGTATTAGATTTTTTCAGGTTTTCAACTTTTTTCATTTGCTCAGGTGAAATATCACCAATTTCTAATTTGCCTTCTAATCCAACCTTTGCAAATTGTCCACCATTGATATTTCCGGTTTCCCTGTTTCCAAGCAAAGCTTCAATATCTATAGCACCTTTAGTACAAAGAAGCAAAGATGACCCATCGTTTTGAATATCAATAGCTCCTTCAGTACCTCTAATGGATGCCACCATTGTTGGAGTTGTAAATTTAAACTCTTCAGCATCTTGTTTGCTTACGTTAAATTGAAGATTCCCTTTATCAAGGTGAGTTGTTTTTGATATATCTTTTCCTTTTTTATCTGCATAAATTTTCAGTGAAGAATTTTCGCGGATATTAATTATTGAACCATCAGTAAATTTTATTTGAGCTAAAGACTTAGCTCCTGTCTTCACTTCATCTCCACTACTAAGAGATTGTCCCAGTTTAGCGCTTATATAATCCTTATCACCGGTTTTAAATTGAACATCTTTAATAATCTTCATTAGAATAGCAACGGGTGTTGCAGCCTCTGCCATAGGTTCAGAAAAAACAGATGTTTGCATTAAAAGCACAAATGCAAAAATAGAAACGAATAAATATCTAAATTTTTTCATATTTAAACTCCTTATTCACCAATCTGTTCTACATTAATGACCTGATCGGGATTTTGCGATAAATAATTTAATAGAGCTGTCAAATCTTCCATAGTCATCCTTGTTCCATCACTTCCAACAATCTCACTTATCTTAATTCTGCCGCTTAATAATTTATTCAGAAATTCAGGATCAATTTTCCCCTGAAATGAATTCAATAAATTTGTTAAAGAATTTGAGATAGCTGATGCATCTGTAGAGTTGGGATCATAAACAAAGAAGTTTACTATATTGCTGTAATACTTTTCACCGCCGCCTATGCCAGGAATTACCGCAATAACTTGCAAAACTATTTCTTCTCCAGCTTTCCACTCCCTGCTAAGAAGATTACGTAAGTTTGCTGAATTTGATAGTCCTACGCTTCTATTATCAATCAATGGATTTCCCTGGTTTATTGCATCTTCTAGCGATTGATTTATTCTAGTGCGAACATTCGCTTTTAAAAGATATTCCGATGCACCTGGTACAGGAGACCATTGAGCAACTACATTACCCATATCCTGCTGTGAACCAACCTGAGGCAAAATTAAATCAATCGTTTGAGAAGGATTTACAAACAGGATGCTTTTTTCCTGTACTTCAACAATATTTCCATTTTGCTTTAGTTTCAATTTAATATTTAAAGTGCCGCTAGGCTTTCCTTTCTTCATCAACTCATCAACGATCTTATCTTCAATTGTAAGATATTGATTAAGAATGGATACGCCTATTTCATCATTGCAAAAATCTCTTGCAGGGAATGGCCATGTTTCCCAGCTTACAAAACGATTAGATACGTTTGAATTCACATCCTGCCAATCAATTTCTCCAATAAAGCTTATTGATGTGTTCAATAATGATTGATCAACAATACGAATACAAAAAAATCTTGGAGTACCTTCAAGACTTTTAGTCATTGCCATCGCACCAAAGTCGAGACTTGGTGGAGGTGGATTTATAACTTCAAGTCTGAATTTTTGAGTTTGTGTAAATGAAGTCGAAATGAATATTAAAGGAATTAATATAAAAAATAAAAACCGACTAACTATTTTCATAGCTGCCTCCTATTAATAAACTGAAATAATTATGTTTCTTTACCAAAATATAATCACAAATCTTTCATACTATTGTGTTTTAAAAACATTAAGTGTCAAAAGTCACTTGACTCTTGCATTTAAATAGTTTTATACATTTTATTAGTTTAACAGAAAAATATATATTTGTTTGTAAATAATATAACAAAATATTTTTATTAATGCACTTTAACTTTGTGAGAAATTTCAAGAAACAGTTAACACAGATTTCTTTTACAATATTGGGAGTTTTGATTGTTTGCTTTTTCAGTCTTAATTGCTCTAATCAACAACAATCCCCAGACCTTAATGAACTAATCATTGAAGCTGGAAAGTTATTAGAAGAAGGTAAAATATCCGAGAGTGAAAAATTATTAAACACTACTCTCTCGTTTTCTATAATACTTAATGATTCATTCAGTATTGCAAAATGTTATAAAATTTACGGGAACATTTATTCAAAGGACTTTCTTAATCTTCCCGATAGTTGCTATAAATTTTACGGATTATCTGAAAATATTCTGCAAAGAATACTAAACAAACAATCGGGACAAAAAGATATTTTACTCGAACTGGCTAATGTGAAGAACAACATTGCAGTTTTAAATTACATACAGTCAGATTTCGATGAAGCTATAAGAGGCTTAAAAGAAGTGCTTAGTATTGATTCCGACTTAAACAATACTGAAGGAATGCAAAAAACCTATCTTAACCTCGGAAAAATATATTGTGATAAATTCTTAAATGAAGAAGTTTCGTTTGAAAAAATAAATAAAGAAAACCTGAGAATTGCTAAAAATTATTTCTCGAATGCATTGACTATTAAACAAAATGGTGATGTTTATTTAAACCTTGGTAGAGCTTATCACATTGAAAAACAAACTGACAGCTCACTATTTTTTTATAATAAAGCTCAACTATATTACCAAGAAACAAAAAATGCATATTGGTATGGAATTGCAACTGGAAATATTGGACTTCTACTTTATGACTTTAAAAAAAATAAGCAGGAGGCCATTGATTCCCTAAGTAAAGCATTAAAAATTATTGAAAATGTTCGTAGTGATATAAATACTATACAAGGTCGTAGTTCATTTTTAGATGACAAAAATATTTATTATGAAAAATTAATCCAGCTATTTTATGAAAATAAGGATTTCGAGTCTTTATTTGTATTAGTAGAAAAAACAAAAGTCATAAGCTTCCGAGAAATGATTAATTCTAAAAATTTTATTAAAACTTCAAGTAACAAATCTGTGCTTTTTTCAAGTTCAATTATTGATTCATTGTCTGATATTCAAAAACATCTTGATGATAGCACATCTATCGTTGAATTTTTTATCGGAAGTAATTTTTCTTGTTCCATTTTTATTAATAAAAAAAAGTTAATAGTTGAAAAATTACTTCTCAATGCAGTAGAATTAAAAGATTCTGTCGATAATATTATGAACTTGATCCTTAATTTTCCTTCTGAATATTCTGATTTCATAAATAAAAATAAATCTTCGGGAAATGCAAATGAACATGACATCGAATTTCTAAAAGAGAAATGGAATCAGCATATTTGTAATAATTATTGGCAATGGTCACTCCTAAATCTTTATGGCATTCTTTTTAGCAAAAAAATTTCTGCAGAACTTAAATCATATAAACGATTAATAATCATTCCTCATTCATTTTTACACAATTTCCCTTTTAGCGCGTTGATAACATCACCACTAAACATTGATCTGAATGAAACAGCACACATTGTACAGCCTAAATTTTTTATTCAGGAAAAAGAAATCGTAACTATGCAGGCAGCAAGATTATTAAAATATCTACTTGAAAAAAATAAAAATGACATGAAAAAGTCACTTCTTATTGGCAATCCTGGATTAAACTCGGACAAATATGAAAAACTGCAATGGGCTGAAAAAGAAGTTAAAAATATAGCTTCCTACTTCAGCAATCCAATTCTTTTATTGCAACAAGATGCCAAAGAATCCACTGTCAAAAAAATAATTTCAAATTTTAACTTAATTCATTTTGCAGCACATGGAGAATTTTTTGATAATATATTTAATTCAAGAATTTTACTTTCTGAAGATAATACTGATGATGGATTTCTATCCGTACAGGAAATAATAAATTTAAATCTTAATGCAAATCTTGTTGTATTAAATATCTGTCAGTCTTCAAGAACAGGAAATTTTTCAGGCACTAATAAATTTTTCAGTGATGATATAATAAGTCTCGCACAAGCATTTATTTATGCAGGAGCAACCAATACTATTTCGACACTCTGGTCAATCGATGATAAAGCATCCGCTTATTTGATAAACGAATTTTACAAAAATATATTTGTAGATAATTATAGTATTCTTGAATCACTAAATAAAGCTCAACTAAAAACTCTGTACAATGAAGAGGAACCTGATTGGAAACATCCATATTTTTGGGCGCCTTTTATATTCACAGGAAAATATAAATAATTCTTTTACCAGGAGATATCAATTTGGATATTTTAATTCAACCACAATATTTACTTGCATTACTTACTCTTACTGTTCTTGAAGTAGTTCTCGGGATTGACAATATTATTTTTATTTCAATTGTATCGGGAAGACTTCCCTTAGAAATCCAGAACAAAGCAAGATTAGTCGGATTAACCCTTGCAATGTTTGTAAGAATTGCTTTACTTTTTTCTCTAACTCTGATTATGAAATTAACTTCACCTCTTTTCATAGTTTTCACAAATGAAATTTCTGGCAGAGATTTAATATTAATAATTGGTGGTTTATTTCTGCTTGGAAAAAGTACTCACGAGATTCATCAAAGACTTGAGGGAAATGAAGAATCAAAGCATACAAAAACTCATCCATCATTCAAAAGTGTAATTATTCAAATTGTTTTACTCGATATTGTATTCTCTCTTGATTCTGTAATTACAGCAATTGGAATGGTGGATAAAATTTTAATAATGATTTTAGCAGTAATAATTGCTGTTGGATTTATGATGTTGTTCTCAAGATCGATAAGCGTATTTATTGATGAACATCCTACAATAAAGATGCTTGCACTAAGTTTTCTAATATTAATTGGAGTTTCATTAATTGCAGAAGGTTTCGACCAGCATATTCCAAAAGGATATATTTATTTCTCAATGGCATTTTCAGTTTTTGTTGAAATGTTAAATATAAAAGTAAGAGAAAGAAAAGTTTTACCGGTCAAGTTAAAAGAGTCTGCAATTCTTAGAAAGATTAAATAATTTTTTATTATTATTTGGTATTTAATAAATTCAATTGAGTGTAGTTGGCTCATTGGTTATATTGCTAATAAAAAATATTTTAATAGGAAGCATAATTGAAAATCTTAGTAAGTAATGATGATGGAATAGATTCAAGAGGAATTTTTGAATTAGTTAATGCTTTAAAAGAAATTGGTGAAGTTACTGTTGTTGCTCCATTAAAAGAACAAAGTGCTGTTGGACATGCAATAACAATGAAAGTCCCGCTTAGAATTATTCGCTTTTATAAAAATGGTGGCTTCTTTGGGTATGCACTTGATGATGGAACTCCTGCTGACTGTGTAAAGATGGGAATCAGAAATATTATGGATGCTCCTCCGGACATAGTAGTTTCTGGAATAAATCATGGCTCAAACACTGCAGTAAATACTATCTACTCTGGCACTGTTTCAGCTGCACGCGAAGCTGCTATTATGGATGTTCCGGCAATTGCAATTTCCATTACAAATCATCAGGCTACTCATTTTGAAGTTGCTTGCCAGGCAGCAAAAAATGTTTGCAAAGCAGTTTTAGAAAATAAAATTCCAAAAGGAACATTTCTAAATATAAATGTTCCCGATGTTCCTGCAGATGAAATAAAAGGAATGCTTGTAACGAAACAGGGAAAATCAAAGTGGGATGATATTTATGAAAAAAGAACTGACCCTTATGGTCGGGATTATTTCTGGTTAACCGGTAATCTTATGGTAGCAGATGACGATCTAACTGCAGATCAATTTGCTATCCAGAATAATTTTATTTCTGTTACACCAATTCATTTTGATTTAACCGATCATAAAACTTATGAAGGTATGCAAAAGTGGGATTTGAAATTTTAATTAACTTAGAAAATGTTTAAAGGAAATATTTCCCTTTCACTTAATCTGAATATTTTATTAGCTGCTGCTGCAATAATCTTAATTATTGTATATACACTTTTTGTATATCGATATACTATTCCTATAATCTCAGGTAAGTTAAAATTTTTTCTTACAACATTAAGAATTTTCTCATTAGTTTTTATACTTTTTTTAATTTTTGAACCAATCATTACAATAAAATCTAGCGAAATACTTGAACCACTAAACCTTATATTCATTGATAACTCAAAATCTATTTCTTATAATGATAAAATAAACAGGAAAGATGTAGTAAAAGACTTTATCAAAAAAATTGCCGGTAAAAAAATTACAGCAAATTCTGAATTTTTTAGTTTTGGAAGCAACATAAAAAAAATAGAAAAAAAAAATCTGGATATTTTAAAATTCAATGAGACTTCAACAAATTTTTCTCAAATAACCGGTATCAACGAATTCATCGAAAAAAATATTGCTTCAGTTATTATTTTAAGCGATGGATGTATAAACGATGGTTCAAATCCAATTTACAATTTTGAAAAATTAAACAAACCCATTTTTACAATCTGTCTTGGAGACTCCACAACAAAAAAAGATATTCGAATAGAAAATTTTTTTTGCAATGAATATGTTTATGCCAATACTCCCACAACTGTTTCGGCAAACATTGTTAATAATGGTTTTGAAGGTTCAAATACTATAGTAAAATTATTTGAAGATAATGTTTTTATAACCGAAAAAAATATTATTCTAAGTAATTCCGGTTTTCAATCTGTAATTTTTGATTACATACCTCAAAAAAGCGGAGAAAAAAAAATTTCTATTTCTATTCAGTCCTTTGAAGAAGAAGAAAATAAAACCAACAATACAAAAGTTTCATTCATTAATATTTTAGATAACAAAATTAAAATTCTATTAATTTCCGGTTATCCGTCTGCTGACTTATCTTTCATCAAAAACTCACTTGCATTAGACACAAACCTTATGGTCAATTCAATAACACAGATAGGCAGTAATAAATACTTAGAAAATGTCAATATTCAAAAATTACTTGATAACAATGATATCTATTTTTTAATCAGTTGGCCAACATCTGAAACATCAGCTGATTTAATTAAAGAAGTATTAAGAAGAATTAAAGAGAAAAACAAAGCTTTTTGCATTACAACATCTAATTTTGTTGATCCATCAAAACTTAGTTTGCTGAATGAAGAAATTCCATTTATTACTGGAAAAGCTGGTTCAAATTTTCTGACCGTTCAACCCGTAATAAGTTCAGAAGAAATAAATAATCCAATACTGCAAAATTTTTCCAACAACTTGAAAAGAGAATGGGAAGAATTGCCTCCGGTCTTAATGCCTGACTGGAATATTAAACCAAAACCTGAAGGTAAAGTTCTTGCATCTATTAAAGTTAATAATGTTACTTTATCAAATCCATTAATAATTACAAAAAAAATTGGTAATAAAAGATCTATTGCAATACTTGCAAACGATTTGTGGAGATGGAAATTACAAAAACCATATTCAAGCTCTGGTCTGTTTGACAGATTGATATTAAATATTGTAAAATGGCTAAACGCTTCGAACGATAAAAAACAGGTTACAATTAAGACAAATAAGAAATTTTTTTCACAAGGAGAAAAAATTTTTTTCAATTCTGAAGTGTACGATGAAAGTTTTAATCCAGTAACAAATGCTGAAGTAATTGTTAAAATTTCAATGAATGGTGAAGAATCAAAAATTATACTTGACCATATTAACAATGGACTTTATGAAGGATATTTTCAATCAAATAAAATTGGAGATTGTTCATTTACTGGAATCGCAAAAATAGGAGATAAAGAAATAGGAAAAGATGGTAACAGATTTAATATCGGAGACTTAGATATTGAGCTGCTTAATCCACAACCAGATGCTAATCTTCTTAAGCTTATTTCTCATCAGACAAATGGAAAATTTTACTATAACAATAATTTTAATGAGGTGTTTTCGAGAATTGAACAACTGCTAAATAAATCAAAAAAAGAAAAAATTATAACTAAAGAATTCCAGATATGGACCAACGAATGGTTATTGTTCACAATAATCCTTCTTTTTTCAGTGGAATGGTTTATAAGAAAGAGAGAAGGAATGCTTTAAATATTTTATTATGAGCTACTATAATTTTATAAAATCCTGCTTCGATTTCTTTTTACCAATTAGTTGTCCTTCGTGTAAAAACAAACTACTTGTTACTGAAACTTACGTTTGCAAAAACTGCCTGGATAGCATTCAAACCATACCTCCTGAAAGAATAAAATATGAGTATGATAGAAAATTCTATCAGGATAAATATATAAAAGACTTTTTCGCATACTATCTTTTTCAAAAGAATGGAACTCTTCAGCATATAATACATTCCTTTAAGTATGAATCAAAGTTTTTAATTGCAATTTTTATGGGTAAAATTCTTGGGAAAAAATTAAAAGATGTAATTCCCATTAAAGAAATTGATTTTATTCATCCCGTACCTTTGCATAGACTTAAAAAGGTTGAACGCGGTTTTAACCAATCTTTTTACTTAGCAAAAGGAATTGAAAAAGAAACTTCTATCAGGGCAAAAAATAATATACTAAAACGGAAAAAGTACACTCTTACACAAACAAAAATGAATTTTATTGAAAGAGAAAATAATATGCGTAATGCATTTAAAGTTGTTACTAAAGTAGAAGGAAAAAATATTATACTTGTTGACGATATAATCACAACAGGTGCTACTATTAATGAATGTGCACGTGTTTTAAAACAAAAAGGAGCTAAAGATATTTATGCTGTTTCACTTGGCCTTGCAGACTGACTACATTCTTTCTGGTGCTTCTAAGCCAAGGATTGTCAGTCCATTCATCAGTACAATTTTAACTGCTTCACATAATGAAATACGTGCTTCTGCTAATGACTTTTCAGAGCCAATAATTCTGTGAAAAGTATAAAACCTATGGAACAAGGTAGCCAATTCTTCAAGATAAACACAAATCCTGTTAGGTTCATAATTCTCTGCCGCCGTTAGAACTTCTTCTTCAAACTGCCATAGCTTTTTTAACAAATTTTGTTCTTCCGTAGTGTTGAGTAATTCTAAATTATCAACTGAGGAATTAAGATTTTCTTCTTTTATCATTCGTAAAATTGAGCAAATTCTTGCATGGGCATACTGCAAATAGAAAACGGGATTTTCATCTGAATGTTTTTTAGCAAGATTAATATCAAAATTCATGTGCGATGATATTGAGCGCATATTGAAAAAATATCTAACAACATCAGCACTAACATTATCTACCAATTCATCAAGTGTAATAAAGTTTGCTTTGCGAGTGGACATTTTTACAACTTCACCATCCTGTACAATTGTAACAAATTGGTGAATTATTACTTTCAACTTTTCTGTATTAAAACCAAGAGATTTCAAACCGGCAATTACATCGGGATAAGTTGCATTGTGATCAGCACCAAAGACATCAATTATCAAATCATAATTTCTTTCATACTTGGTAATATGATAAGCAATGTCGGGGAGCCTGTAAGTAGGTTCACCGGTTGATTTAACTATTACTTTATCCTGTTCTGAACCAAGTTCTGAGAACTTTAACCAGGTTGCATTATCTTTTTTATAACTTAAGTTTTTATTTTCAAAATCATTCAATAACTTTTTAATTCTACCATCTTCATAAAGTGAATTTTCATTAAAAAATATTTTGTGTTTTATTTTCAACCTATCGAGAGTTTTTTTGATTTCTTTGAATATTTCTTCTTCAGCAAATTTCTTAAAGATACCTTCTGCAGTCTCTTCTTTGTGAATATCTCCATCTTGTTCAAGGAGTCGTTTTGCTAAGTCTATTATATATTCGCCCTGATAATAATCTTCGGGAAATTCAATCTGTGTTCCAAGCAGTTGCAAGTACCTTATTCTAAGAGAATCACCCAGAACACGCATTTGACGTCCGGCATTATTAAAATAATATTCACGATCTACATTATAACCTACCCACTCAAGCATATTTGCAATAGTATCGCCGCAAACTGCCCCTCTACCGTGCCCTACAGTTAATGGTCCAGTTGGATTTGCAGATACAAATTCAACATTTGCTGTCTTACCTGAGTACTTGTCAGACTTTCCATAAACGTTCTTGTATTTTATTACTTTTGCAATTACTTCAGTCACATAGCTTTGATTAAAGAAAAAATTTATAAAACCAGCACCAGCAATTTCAACTTTAATAATTATATTTTTATTATAATTAAGATGAGTTATAATTTCTTGTGCAATTTCACGTGGATTTCTTTTTTCAATTTTCGCACAAAGCATTGCAATGTTTGTGGAAAGATCACCATGATTTTCAAGTTTAGGTTTATCAAAAAATAGTTGAACTTTGTTTAAATATTCTAACTGTGCAGATGCCTCAGAAAATATTTGATAAAGATACTCTTTCAAAATTATTCTTCTTTCAGTTTAGTTTTTTTAGTTATTCGGGTACTTGTTTTTTTTGTTTTTACAGGTTTGTCTTCAACATCAATAATGGGAGCATCTCCCCATAGTTTTTCGAGGTTATAAATATTTCTTGTTTCGTTTCGGAAAACGTGAACAACAAAATCGACAAAATCGAGCAATACCCATTGCAAAGCAGAGTATCCTTCCTTATGCCAGACTTTTTCACCTTCGTCTTTCAAGGATTTTTCGATATGATCTGCAATTGCTTTAACCTGAGTATCAGAATCAGCAGAACAAATAATAAAATAATCCGTAACCGATGTTACGTTTCTTAAATCAATTATTTTAACATCTGTTCCCTTCTTTTCGAAGATTGAGTTTATAATTTTTTTAAGCACGTTTTCTTTAGTCAATTTAATCCTCTGTTTAGTGGAACTAATCTATATAAATCCTTACCGACAATTACGGTAACATCAAGTAAATAATCTTTGTTAATTAATTGTATTATATTTTCCTCTTTCACATTCAGAAGTTCAGCAATTCTTTTTGTGTTAATGTCGCTTCCAATCCTATCGATAATGATTGTGTTATCAATATCAAAAGAAGAATAATTACCTGTAGAAACAACATCAATTTTGTTCGTTCTTAAAAAATTTGTTAAAGTATCGCAGACACCTTCAACCCCGCAACCATTAAGAATCTCAACTTTTAATGTGGAATCTTTTACTGTTAAAAGATTTTCTTTATGATGATTATAACTTATAATTTTATTTACAAAAGAATATGAGAGATATGCACTTATCAATGAAAGGATGAAAATAAAAATTAAAAATATATTCTTAATTCTTACAGAATTGGATGAAGATAATTGAGATTGTGTTTTAGCTTTTAAGATTTTACTATCCTGATTTTTTATTTACCGATAAAAAAATCATTGTCAAAGTAACCTCTTCCAAAACCATTATAATTTCCATAATAATATGGAGAATAAAAATTAGCAGGAAGATTTCTGTATAAAACAGACACTGAAAAATTTTCCCAAGGCTTATAATTCAATTCTGCACGGGTAAGATATATTCCACCAATTTGATTTTGAAAATTCTTACCGAAGGATGAATAAGGAGATTGAATTATACTCGCATCTACCTGTACATCAAGATTATCAGTAAACTTGTATTTTAGACTGTTGGTATAAATGCTTAATGCCAATGCATTGCTTCCAAACATTGAATAAGAAAGATTAAAAGAATGATTCATTGTAAAACTATTTGGATCAATTAACCCAAAAATTAAATTTGATGTTGGAGCTGTAATAGCATCTTTAACTGTTGGTTTGAATATTTCTTTATCTTTAAACTGTGCTAAAGTTAAAACTGAAAATGTTAATAAAAGGATAAATACATTTTTCATAAACTTAACCATGCTTTCAATCAAATTAAGTATTAAATAACTTTCATAATTTTATTTTGTTTATCAACAAGAACCACCGTAGGTTTGTGTTTTTTTGCTTCTTCTTCTTCCATTTGAGAATAAGTAATAATTATTACTTCATCGCCAATATATCCAAGTCGTGCAGCAGGACCATTTAAGCAAATCATTCCACTATCTCTCGGACCTTCCAGCGCATAAGTTTCGAGCCTGTTACCATTATTGAGATTTACAACCTGGACTTTTTCATATGGTAATATATCAGCAGCATCAAGTAATTTTTTATCCACAGTTATACTTCCTTCATAGAACAACTCCGCCTGTGTAACAGTCGCTCTGTGGATTTTTGATTTAAACATTTCTCTTGTCATTATATCTCAACTTTTTACACTTCAAATATAGTCATAAATATTTTTTTGTATCAAGGTACAAATACATAAATAAAACAACTATTCATTGGAAAGAATTCCTTTCTTCTCACTGCAGAATATGTACAACAAAGTATCGCCAATACGTCTGAAAGATTTAATTCCAAAATTATTTTCATCTTTCTCCCGTGTTTGGATTGATCTTTCAACAATCATAATTCCATCTCCTGCAAGGAATTCATTTTTTAAGATATTTTCCACGACTTTATGAATATCATATTCAAAGAACGGAGGATCTGCAAGTATCAGATCATATTTCTTTTCTGATTTTTTAGACGTAAAAACTAATGCTGAAGTTTTAATTATCTTGCAGAATTCTTCAACTCCAAGTGAGCTTATATTTCCAAGAAGATTATTATAAACAGAAAAATTCTTTTCGACAAAATCTACTGACTTCGCTCCTCTGCTAAGACACTCAAAACCAAGTGAGCCTGAGCCTGAATATAAATCTAAAATCTGCTTATCTTCAAAATCAAAAATATTATTTAGGATATTAAAAAGAGTTTCTCTAACTCTATCAGTAGTAGGACGAGTAAATTTTGAATCAGGTGCTTTAATAAATCTTCCGCCAAGAAAACCGGAAATGATTCTGAGACGCATTTACTAAATAAGCCTGTAAGAAATTCCCGCAGCAGAAGCAAACATATAATTTTTTTCTTTATAAAATTTGGAAGTGTTCAGACTTTTTTCTGCAAGAAGATTACTAAATGGATTAAAATTGATAACTTTTATTTGAATTTTTTCTTCAAATGATTGAATAAATGCAGGATTTACTTCCTCACCACCGAAATAAATCACATTTATTTCATTTTTCGATACTTTAATATTCTCACTACCCGTAAGCAAATGTTCTATCACTTTGTATATTTCACTGATTGCATTGAGTTTGAAATATTTATAGTAAAACGGTTTGCCATTATGCAGTAATTCAACCGAGAGAATATTAGCTGCATAAAAAACACTTAAATTTACCCCATCAAGATTAGCTGAAGCTGATAAATTCAATGCTTTATCAAATGCAAAGTGTGAATTATCAACAAATTTTAATTCAAAATTATTTTTCAGAAAAAATGACAAAACAGTATTTAAGTGCTTTTTATTTATTGCCGCAACAATGCAGGAATTAAGCTGGTAAAAAGGATTTTTTATAATTTCGTAAGATTGAAAAGCAAGTTCATCAACTTTGAGATGAGGATACAGAATTGAATATTCCCACTTAAATTCTTCCAGAACATCATGCTGCAATAAAGTGTTATCGAATGGCAACTGGTGAATCAAAAACAGCTCAACCGGAAGAGTAACAGCAATTTTATTTGTAGAAAAAATTCTCTTCATTAGAATTTCATTTAATGCAATTTGCAGAATGGAATGAATTTTTGCCTCTTTGTCTGTTTTCAAATTAATCGAGTCTTCAAAGTAAGCTTCATCAATGTAGTTAAGGATAAATTCATTGCCATTAAAACCAAGTTCAACCACTTGTATTTTATTCGCTGAAATATCAACTCCAATTCGTCCTTCAAATATTGACATTTATTCTTCCTGTTATTTTACAAAAATATATTTCTTCAGTTTTTCAAATCTTGCCGGTCCAATACGACTAATATTCATCAACTCATTTATATTATTAAATTTACCTGCTTTCTTCCTGAAAAGAATAATATTTTCAGCAGTTTTTACTCCAATACCGGGCAACATTGATAACTCTTCTTTTGATGCTGTATTAAGGTTAATACTTTTTTCTTTTATCTCAATATTCTTTTTGCCAGTGGGCGTAGTTGTTTTATTAAATCCAAGTATTTCACTTTTCACAGAATCACTTTGAACTAACTCTTCGTCCTCAATATTAGCGTACATAAATAAGCTATCCTGCAACGCATAATCATAATCATTTCCCTTTTCAGAAGAAAATGAATTATAAATTTTTACCGAATAACCGATTAAAAGTATGACAAATAGAAAAACAATCACTTTTATTTCGGTTACTGTCAGCCCTATCTTATGTGATAACTTATCAATCAATTTCATCTTAATTAAGAAACATTCTCAACAAAATTAAGATAAAAATAATTAAGATTGAAAAATAAAAGTGAAGAACGATGAGAATCTTATACTTTAATTTTTGTTACTGCAAAGAAATTTGTTATAAACCAAACCTTTTGAAGAAGCCCTTTTCTTCACTGTTTGTATTTCCTTTTATGTTGGGAGATTCGTTCAATTCTTTTAACAGTTCACGTTCGCGGTTATTTATTTTTTTAGGGACAATTATGTTAACCCTTACGAGCTGATCACCTGAGCCGTGTTGATTAAGATGCTGAATTCCTTTTTCTCTCATACGAAGTAATTTTCCGTGTTGTGTACCCGGATCAATTTTTAATTTTGCTTTTCCGGTAAGAGTAGGAACTTCTACATCAGTTCCAAGAACAATATCAGGAAAACTGATAAACAAATCATAGATTATATTGTCCCCTTCTCTCACAAAGTATTGATGTGGTTGTTCCTGAAATACAACAAGAATATCACCGGGTTGTCCACCTCGTAAACCGGCATTTCCTTCACCTCTTAATGTCATATAATTTCCATCAGATACTCCAGCAGGGACTTCAATTTTAACAGTTTCTTCTTCCTGGATTCTTCCATCACCCATACACTTCTTACAGGGTTTGTCTATCACATAACCTTCTCCGTTGCAGTTTGCACAAGGTTGAATATTTACAAATTGTCCAAATACAGAACGGGAAACCTGTCTTACTTCTCCTGTACCATTACAAGCGGGACAAGTTTTTTTTGATGTTCCTCCTTCGGAGCCTGAGCCGCCGCAGGAGTTGCATTTAACATATTTCTTTAGTTTAATTTTTTTAGTTACACCCGATGCAATTTCTTCAAGAGTAAGTTTTAATGTTACTCTTAAATCACTACCGGGAGTTCCTGTTCCTCTTCTTCTTCCACCGCGTGAACGACCTGAAGAACCGCCAAAGAAATCATCAAATATAGAAGAGCCGCCAAAGATATCTGAGAAATGAGAAAAAATATCTTGGAAGTTTGAGAAATCATGGAAGTCCTGTCCGCCGCGCAAACCATTATGACCAAATCTATCATACTTGGAGCGTTTTTCTTTATCGCTAAGAACTTCATAGGCTTCTGCAGCTTCTTTGAATTTTTCTTCTGCTTCTTTGTTATCCGGGTTGCGGTCCGGATGATATTGCATAGCTAATTTTCGATAAGCTTTTTTTATTTCATCATCGCTTGCTGTTTTAGCTACACCAAGCACTTCATAGTAATCTCTTTTTGCCATAGTTATTCTTTGCTTTCGGTATTGTTATTTTCTTCTGAGCTATCTGATTTTTGTGAGGATGAATCATCACTTACAATTACAAGTGAATGCCTTATCACTTTATCTTTAAGCATATAGCCTGATTGTATTTCCTCAAGAACAGTATGAGGAGCATAACCTTCTGCGGGTCTTTGCATTATTGCTTCGTGGTAATGCACATCGAAAGGTTTACCGATTGCTTCTATCTTTTTTACTCCGCTGTCTTCAAGTATCTTCATCATCTTATCGAAGATAAGTCTTATGCCTTCACCAATTGCTTTGCCGTCAGAAGTTTCATCAATGTGTTTTAATGAGCGTTCAAAATCATCAATAACAGGAAGGAATTTAACTATAAACGATTCTGCTCCGTATTTAATTAAATTTACCTGTTCATTTTCTGTTCTGCGTTTATAATTTTCGAACTCAGCAACTTTTCGCACAAATTTATCTTTGTAGTCATTCAGTTCTTTTTCCAGTTCAGAAATTTTTTGTGCTTCATTATTTTCTTCAACTGGTTTTTCTTCCTGAGTTTTTTCTGCCTGAGATTCTTCTGTTAATTGTTCTTTTATTTCTTCTGTATTTTTTTCCATTTTGTTCTTTTTGTCTTTCATAATTTTTATCTGCTAAGATAGTTTGATAACATGTTTGAAATATAATCTACAATAGCTACAATTCTTGAGTAATCCATTCTTCGTGGACCAATTACTCCAAGCATTCCTTCAACATCGCCTGCATGATACTGCTTTGAAACCAAACTATATTCTTCAAATTTTTTAGATTGATTTTCTTTCCCTATTGAAACAATTACTCCGTCTTTATTCCGTTCAATATTTTTTTCAAAAAAGTGAATTACTATATCCTTATCCTCTATTAGTTCAATTACACTTTCAAACTTTTCTGGATTTTCAAACTCCGGCTGGTTTAATAAATTTCTTGTGCCAGACATTATAACTCTATCATTTGTTTTGAAGTCTGTAAATATTTTATCTGCCGAATCCACAAACAATGTAAGGATTGGTTTGTCGTTTACAGACACATCACTAAATCTTTCTCTAAATGTAGTTCTGATTTCAGCAAGGGTTAAACCGCTCAGTCTTTCATTAAGTAAAGATTGAATTGTATGAAGATGAGAGTCCTTTATATCGCTGTCAACTTCCAGAGTCATGGTTTTAACCAGCCCTGCTTTAATAGAAATAATAATAAGCAGCCTGTTAGAAGATAAACTAACAAGTTGAATTTTCTCCAGCACACCGCTATCCAGCTTTGGATAAAGAACGCAAGCAACCTGTCTTGTAATTGAACTCAATAATCTTGAAGCAAGCAAAATCAGTTCATCGGTAGTATTCTGGTATGGTTCCATCTGTTTTGCAATATTCGATTTTTCATTGCTCTTCAGATTAGGAACCTGCATAAGATTATCCACATAAACCCTGTATCCCTTATCAGTCGGTACTCTTCCCGCAGAAGTATGAGGATGGTCTATTAGTCCCATCTCTTCAAGGTCTGCCATAATATTTCTTACTGAAGCGGGAGATAAACCCACATCATAATGACGGGATATGTTCCTTGACCCCACCGGCGATGCTGTAAGTATAAATTGCTGGATTATGTAACGGAGAATACTTTTTTCTCTATCGTTTAATTCTTCTTGGTTCATTTACCTTATATAAATTGAATTTTTCTACCCAAATATAAGAATTCTATTTCTATTAAGTTAGACGAAAAACCAGCACTCTGGTTTCAATTTATTGTTTCTATTATTTATGATTATTACGTTCCTCAATTCTAATATTACCCTATCAAAATTGATTTGCAGAATGAAATAAAAAGGATTCTCATCAAAAATTTGCAGTAGAAATAATCTGACCAACCCCTATTCCTGATTTTAGGAATGCGACTTTACACTTGTAAACCCCTATTCCTGATTTTAGGAATGCGACTTTACGCTTGTAAACCCCTATTCCTGATTTTAGGAATGCGACTTTACACTTGTAAACCCCT
>CAZHVS010000024.1:0-44945 GCA_964536015.1 uncultured Ignavibacteriaceae bacterium | reverse complement strand
TCAGTCCATTCGATCGTTTCCTCATCATTCCAAAGTTTTTCAAACCAACTGCGATGACTTGGATCTTGATGATCTGCTTTAGGAATATAATTTACAATTCGATGATCGTATTCAACATCATTTAGTTCAGTATTACCAAGTAAACCATTGCAAGTAAAGTTTGAACTGCCAATAATTCCAATTGCATTTTCAGCTTCTGAACCAAGTATGTAACATTTTGCGTGAAGGAATGATTTTTTATAAAGTTTTATTTTAATACGACCAGTTTCAATAAACTTTCCAAGAAATTCAACCACTTCTTTGAATTCTGGTTTGAAAGGTAAATCTGAGAGATCAGCTTTCAAATATTTTTCAGGGAAAGAAGTGTCGAGCTGCGAGACTCTGATTTTTGGTTCTTCGCCTATAAGAAAACGTATTTCTGAGAATAGATTATTGCTTAAAAAATGTTCTAATGCTGGTTTAAGTTCAAGGACTGCGGGTAAATCCCAGTAGCCAGTAGCGACACTAAATTGAGTAAATTTTCCAGAGGAAAGATTTTCGGATAAAAAACTCTTTACTTCAAATGAAGCGGCTGAGTTGTCTAATATTTTTGAAGTGACACTCATTATTTACTGATGCACGAAATATAATTAGCAAATTTTTTGTTACTAATTTAATAAATATCTTTTCGTTATAAAAAAAAAGCGGAAGTAGATTTTAATTCTCTCTGCTTCCGCTTCCTTGATAAAATATCTTAATTTATTTTACAAATGTTGTAATTTTGTACCAAGGGTCAATGTAACTATCGCTGTGACTGCCTGGATATAGGTAATACTTACCATCTTCTTTTACAACTTTGAATGTCAATTTGTGAATCCATGATTTGTTTTTTCCCCAAATTTTTGTAACAACATTTCCGTTTTTCGAGCTTTCAATTGAATAATCTTTTGGATAATAAGTATTTACCTGATAATCATCTTCATCAAGATCATTTTCAGAAATGTATTCAGGAGAAATATATTTCATTAAAGCATAACCATCGTGATTTTCTTCGCACATAAGTTTGAGGAATTCATCTACCAGTGCTTTCTGAGGATCATCTTCTTCGCTATCTACATTTGCAATCATACTGTTCCATGGGTCTACATAAGAATCGCTGTGTCTGCCGGGCATAACATAGTATTTACCGTTTTCAACAACTATTTTAAATGTCAATTGGTGGGTAAATGTTTTATCGTTATTGAAAACATTAGCTACAACTTTCCCATCTTTGCAGCTTATTATTGTATATTGATCTGCATAGTAATAATTAACATTGTATTTCTTTTTACTAAGGTTGTTATCTTTGAAATACGAAGGAGCAATAAAATCAATCATTACAGAGTTATCACGAGTGCTGGTCATTTCTTTAAGAAGAGGAATAATAAATTCACGTACTTTAGTTTCGTCATTTATTGATAGTTGTGAATCAGTTGTTTTAACATTTACATTTGCTTCAACTTTATCCCATAAATGAATATAACCATCATCATCATATTTTGAAGGGATGATATAATAAGCACCATCTTCTTTAGTAACATTAAATATAAGTCTGTGACACCATTTCTTATCAACACCGCAAATAAGAGAGCTAACTGAGTTATCATCCGCTGATTCAATTTCATAACTTTCAGGATAATAGGTATTTACTTTATGGTCTGTCTTGTTGAGTTTGTTTTTCTTAATGTATTTTGGCGAGATAACTGACCAAAGATTAGATTCATTTCGTGAAGATTTGCACATTTCTTTTAAGAAAGCTTCTACAACGTTAGCAGCTTCCTGATTTTTTATATTTCCTTTTGACTTCGTAGTAATATATTCTTCAACATCATACCAGGGATCTACATAAGAGCTGCTGTTTTTTCCCGGGAAAATAAATAAGTCATTTCCTTCTTTTCTTATTAGAAATTTAAGATTATGGACCCAGGATTTATTTTCTCCCCAAATCTGACAAATAACCATACCATAGTTACAATCAGTAATTTGGAAACCGGAAGGAATGTATGTATTTACAGTAAATTCTTTTTTCTTGATGTTTTTATCTTTAAAATATTTTGGAGATAAAAAGTTCATCATAATTTTATTATCTCTGTTATTTACCATTAAATCCATAAAATCTGTAACTAATTCCTTTGCCTGTGTACAGGAAAAGTCTTCTTCGATTTCTTTCTTTTTAGGAGTAACAGAAGTTTCTACTTTATACCATGGATGCACATAGAAATTATCTGTATGTCCAAGAGGGTACAAATATAAATTATCATTTTCTTTTACTACTTTGAAGTAAAGCCTGTTTCCAGAAGATTTATTATTTCCAAAAAATATTATTGCTTTTACATAGGTTCCATCCCACTCTTCAATTTCATAAGATGTAGCTGAATAATTATTTACAAGATAGTCTTTCTTTTTCAGGTTATTAGCTTTCATATAAGCGGGAGAGATAAATTTCATCATTTCAGTTTGATCGAGCGTTGAACACATTATATCCAGAAATTTAGAGACAAATTTTATCTCATCTTTTCCCTGTGCAAGAATTGAATTATTCAAAACTACTAACAGAATGAAGAAAGATATAATTTGTAATAAATATTTTTTCATAAAGTTCTCCTTATTTTTTTAATTTTTGTTACAATTATTAAGAAAGAAAAGTTTCCAATTCTTTTACAATTTTTTATAAATTACAGCATTACTAACAGCATAATTATTTGAATGACTTAGACTAACTTTAAGTTCCTTATCATCACTCAGAAAAGTTTTAAGATTTCCTTTCAAATTTATTTCTGGTAGTCCATCAGGTTTGTTAATTACTTCAATATCCTGCCAACTTAATCCTTTATTCCAACCCGACGCTAATGCTTTATAAACAGCTTCTTTAGCAGCAAAACGTACTGCAAAATGTTGATACTTATTTGCTCTTGATAAGCAATATTCAATTTCTTTTTTCGTAAATATTTTATTTAAGAATTTGTCACCAAGACGTTCAATACTATCCTGTATTCTATTTATTTCAACAATATCAATTCCAATTCCCAGAATCATTTAATATCCTTCTGCCAAGCCATAACCACGCGGGTCTGTTGAGCCATAAATTACATTTGTAACTGGATCAATTAAAATTGCTTCAATTAGTCCCAGTTGAGTTTCATTACCCAACATATGTCCCATTTTTATTAAATTATTTTTTACATCATTTGATAGAGCAAATCTTTCATATTCAATTTCATCAGGAAACCATTGATGATGAATTCTTGGTTGAGAATTAGCAGTTTGTAGATGCATATTAAAATCGATTACATTCATAATAACTTGTAAAACAACTGTCATAATAGTAGAACCACCGGGAGTGCCGATAATCAGAAAAGGTTTTTTATCTTTTAATATTATTGTTGGGGTCATACAGCTTAGCATTCTCTTCCCAGGTTGAATAGAATTAGCTTCACTGCCGAGAAGTCCAAACTGATTAGGAGTATTTGGTTTAGCACTAAAGTCATCCATCTCATTATTAAGAAAAAAACCAGCTCCATCAACAACAACTTTAGACCCATAACCTGAGTTAATCGTAGTCGTTACACTAACAGCATTACCAAAACCATCATACACAGAATAATGTGTCGTTTCTTTACTTTCTGAATTATCGGGAGGAATACCTGGAGAAATATTTTGTGAAGGAGTTGCAGAATCATTTATTTGGTTGAACAATTCCTTTGCATATTCCTTTGAAATAAGCCAGTTGATTGGAACATTATAAAAATCAGGGTCACCAACATGTTTAGAGCGATCTGCATAAACGCGTTTCATTGTTTCAACAAGCCGATGAATATAAAGACTACTCCCCCAATCATCTCTGCTGAAAGAAAAATTTTCAAGAATGTTCAGCATTTGTATTAAAGCAATTCCACCTGATGAAGAAGGAGGCATAGAAATAATATCATAACCACGGTAAGTGCCTTTAACCGGCACTTTTTCTATTGGTTGATATTCTTCAAGGTCTTTGAAAGAAATGTAGCCGCCACTTTTTTTCATCTGACTAACGATTAACTCAGCAACTTTTCCTTTGTAAAATCCATCTCTTCCCTTTTGTTTTATTTCATTTAAGGCAAAAGCAAGATCAGGTTGTTTAAATATTTCGCCCTGTTTTAATGGAAGTCCATTTTTCGAAAAAATCTTAAATGTGGATTCATACTTTTTGAATTCTTCAAAATAATTTGTAAATGATCTTTCGTGATGATTGGAAAGAGGAAATCCATCTGTAGCAAGATTAATAGCTGGTTGAATTACATCTGCTAATTTCATAGTTCCATATTTTTCGAGAGCATAATTCAGTCCTGCAACACTTCCCGGAACACCTGATGAAGTACCACCTTCCTGACTGAGTGCGGGAAGAAAATTTCCTATTGAATCAAGGTACATATCTCTGAAAGCAGTTAATGGAGCTTTTTCTCTAAAATCTATTGCAATATCTTTACCATCAAAAGTGTGAATTACCATAAATCCACCACCGCCAATATTTCCTGCAACAGGATAAGTTACTGCTAATGCAAAACCGACTGCAACTGCTGCATCAATTGCGTTACCACCTTTTTTAAGAATTTGTATTCCTACTTTTGTAGCAAGATCACTTGCGGTAACAACCATTCCATTATTGCTCTTTATGGGATCAGAATTTTTTGAACAAGCAAAGTTGAAATTAAATAATAGAATAAAGAGGATAAGAAATTTGTTAAAGTAATTTTTCATCTTTGTTATAATACACAATGTAATTGTTTAGAAAAGATCTACATCTGCTTTAACTTTTAGTCCGTCAGATTGTATTTGTTCGAGTATAGTCTTTGTTAAAAATTTTACGGATGTTAATGTTTCTTTCAAATCATTTATCAGATTTTCATCATAAAGAAATTTGCCAGCATTATTTTTCTTTGCAGTTGTTTCATCAACAAGAGTATTAAGTTTTGCCATTAGCTGATCAGATTTTTTTATTAATTCAGAAACATCGGACAATGTTTGATTAATATTTTCTTTATTTTCTTTTATAAATTCCTTTGCATCATTAGTTAAATCAACACTGTTTGAAGCAAGTTTTTTGAGATTAACTCTGTTCTCATCGATAATACTATTCAATTTATAGCTTACATCAACCAGATTTGAAATAGCTGTTTTAATATTTGCTTCAAGTGTTCTGTCAGCAAGATATTTGTTCAATGAGGTTAAAGAAGTGTTAACTTCTTTCATCAGTTTAGGAAGATCATCACTTATAGTCCCAACCATAGTCATAACGGCTGGAATATCAGCAGAATAACTCCCGCTATACACTTTGTCATAATCAAAAGGAGAATTGTTTATACCGGGATATATTTCAACTTTTTTCCCACCCATCAGATCGAGCATAGTCACAGTAAACTTTGCATCAGATTTTAAGTTTACATCACTTTCAAGAGAGAGTCTAACATAAACACTACTTGATTTAATAATAATGTTATCGACAAATCCTTTTCGAACACCATTTATTGTAACGTTATCACCAATTTCTAAACCAGAAACATTTTCAAATTTAACAATTATTATTTTTCTGTTTGCATTTAAGGAAATGTTTTTAGCCCAGCCAAGAATAGCAATAAATATTAGAATGGCTGTTAAAACGGTTATACCGACCTTAATTTCTGTTTTTCTCTGATCTTTCATTTTCTAAAAATTTTTTTGTTATTAAAATAAATTGTTGAGTTTCCAGTGAATCAACTTTTTTATCAATCAATATACTATCAAGTAATGTTGCAACATTTTCAATTTTATTAACATGAATATTATCCAGGTTTTTTACATCGTTCATAAATATTTTAAAACTGGAAAACAAAGAATCACTTTCACGTGATGGATTCACTTCTGAAAACTTTTTTTCAACATTATCAAAAACGCTGTTCAATGCAAATTTTTTAAGTGGATTAATAATAAGTTCATCTTTTTTGTTTGTGATAATATAGAATATCCCAGCAAAAAAAATTGTAGAAATAATTAATCCTTTAACTAAACAACCGGTTTTCATCTAATTCTTTCAGCAATAATTTTTCTGATTCTCTTATTTAAAATATCTTTCACAGTAAACTTAAAACCTTCAAAGATAAAATTATAACCAATTTGTGGAATATCTTCTGCTTTACTGAAAATAAATCCGGCAAGTGTTTCAAAACTTCCATCATCAGATTCAATATTTATGTTTAATTTCTCATTTACTTCTTCTATTGGAAGCGAACCGGAGAGAGAAAATGTATTCTCGTTAATTTGCTGAAACAGATTTTCATCCTTGTCATACTCATCACGAATTTCACCAACAACTTCTTCAATAATATCCTCAAGTGTAACCAAACCAGAAGTTCCGCCATATTCATCAACTACAATGGCAATATGCATCTTCTTTTCTTTGAATTCTTTCATCATTTCGCTGATGAGTTTTGTTTCAGGAACGAATAAGACTTCGCGAGCAATTTTTGTCATAGAAAAATTTTTTTTGAATTGCTCATCTTTCAAAATAGGTAGAAGATCTTTTGCGTGTATAACTCCAATAATATTATCAAGATCATTTTCGTAGAGAGGAAATCTGCTAAGACCTTTGGATTTTATTCTCTCTATCAAATCCTCGTAATTATCTTGAACAGAAATGGCTTCAATATCAACACGAGGCCTCATAATTTCTTTTACAGTAACATCTTTTGATGAGACTATGCTCTGTATCATTTCCTGTTCGTTGTCTTTAAGAGTTCCTTTTTCAAGACCAAGATCTGCAAGATGAGAAATATCTTCGTGTGTAATGGCAGAATGAGATTTATTAAACCTGATTTTCCCAGTTAAAAATTTAATAAATTCTGTTATTGTCTCTGATATGGGATAAAGAACAACACTGCTCCAATAAAATGGTACAATAATTATTTTTGTAAAGACCACAGGATTTTTTTGTGCCCAGACTTTTGGAACTATTTCAGAAAAAATTATAATGATTGAAGTTAATATTACAATTTGTAAAGTAAGTGCAATGTTTTCGGAGATATTGTAGTTAGTGGCAAAATCAATTGCAAGATCAACCGCAATAATTGATGCTGCAACGTGAGCAAGATTATTACCAACCAGAACTGTAACAAGTAGTCTTCTTGGAGATTCAAGAATTTTTGTCGCATATCTGAGAGTAAGACTTCCCTTATTGAAGAGTATTTTTAATTTTTTTCTATCAAGAGAAAATAAAGCAACCTCAGAACCCGAAAAGAATGCTGAGATTATAAAAAATAAAATAAGGAGAATAAATTTATTTATGTATTCTATATTCAAAAACGAAATTTTCTCCTTATTTTACTTAAAACTAAAATGGCAGATCATCATTCTCTTCGGTTTGAATATTCTGGACATCTATTTCTTCTTCATTGATTTTGGAAGATCCTTCGCGAGAGTCAAGTGGAATAATTCTTTCCGATACCACTTCAACAACATTTTTTTTAACACCATCTTTGTCGGTATAGTCTCTTTTAGAAATCCTTCCTTCAAGATATACTTTAGAACCTTTCTTTAGTACCTCTTTATAATAATCGGAAAGATTATAAGCAACAATATTATGCCAGGTTGTATCAGATATCCAGTTGCCATCTTTCCCTTTATAACTGTTAGTAGTTGCTATCGAAAAAGTTGTTACTGAAAGATTATTATTTGTAGTAAATCTTGTTTCAGCATCTCTTCCGAGATTACCTATAAGCATTACTTTGTTTAATGAGAAAGCCATTTTTTTCTCCTTTAATTAATGTTTGGAAAACTTTATGTCTAATATAAAAATAGTTGTATTAAAATTCTACAATAAATTAATCTGCAATAGACAAAAAAAAAAGCGGGTACCCGAAAGTACTCCGCTTTTAGTAAATACAGATATTATTACTTAATCAATATCATTTTCTTTGTTTCAATATTCGAACCTTGAATTAATCTATAGAAATAAATTCCAGTCGATAATTTTGATGCATTGAAATTAATATCATAAACTGTTCCTGGTTCAGCTACCTGGTTAAATAAAGTTGCTATTTCTTGTCCAGTAGAATTATATATTTTTAAAGTAGCCAACTCATTTCTTGAAACAGTAAATTTAATGTTGGTATTTGGGTTAAACGGATTTGGATAATTTTGTGATAATCCAAATGCAACAGGATTTGTTACTTCAATTTCAACAGTTTTACTATAATTGAATGAACCATCATAATCAACCTGTTTTAATCTGTAACTATAATTTCCTGACGCAAGATTATTATCAACGAATGAATAAACTTGTTGTTCGGTAGTTGTACCAGAACCATTTACTCTTCCAATTGTTGAAAATGTCTTTCCATCAACACTTCTTTGAATCTCAAAACCAGCATTATTTCTTTCAGTTGCAGTCTTCCAGTTTAAAGTAACCTGGCTACCAAATGAAGTTGCAGTAAATGAAGTTAATTCAACAGGAACTAAGCCAACATTGTATTGTCTTACACAAGTTCCAGCATTGAAATTAGGTATAACATAAAAATAACTGATATTTGGGAAAGAAGTTGACAAATTATTGGAAGGGAATGCAGTAAATACTGTATCATTTGTCTCTTTCTCAAGTGTCATTGCAAAGGCAATTGAATTTGGATTGGCAAGTGAATCTCTTCTTACTCTGAATTCACTGAAATATCCATTACCAGACCATCCGCCATAACTTTCAGTATTGCCAAATTGCATATTACTCGACCAGCTTGTACCATTCCATTTTCTCATCTCATAGTAGAAACCATTTTCTAAGTACAGTTGATAATTTGGCTTGTAATTCGTATTGTTAAAAGTTGGAGCTCCAAAAGGTGCAGTAGTTGCGCCATTATTATTAGCAAGATCATTATCAATCCATACTCTAACATCTAATGAATCAAGATGAACAGTAGGATGGCTTAATCCAAAGTACAAATAGTTATTATCAAATGCGAAGTACAAGTTAGCAAAATCTCTTGATTCCATTAAATTGCAACCAAGTGTGAATTCGTTCAAACCATCTATTAAAGGGGTAAATGGAGATACACCTTTTAAGTCTCTGGTCAAATAATTAGCAATACCGTTATTTGTACCAAGCAGGAAGAGATCAACAGTGTTATCATTATTTACTCTTGAAATAATTTCGCCGCTACCGTTAGCATTTGCAGTAAATGTTCCTAATTGTGAAGTGACAAATATCAATCTAGACTTTGAACCACCAAGACTTACATCGACAAGCCTTGCATTTTCATTTCCGTTCGCAAATCCATAGTTATATGCTGCCACATATTTATTTGAACCAACCACAAAATATGAAATACTTGTTGCAGCAGAAGATACAATTCCTGAAGGTATTGTATCTAAAACCTGTCCAGTAGAACTGTATCTCATAATTGATCTTCCGGCAGCTTTTAACCAGAAATTAGTAATCCCATTTCCTTCCGGAGAGATACATGGAAATGTTCCTGTATTTCCAGTAGACAAACCAATATAATTTGGTGTGAAAGATACACCATTATCCGTGGTAGAAAAAACAACTACAGTATCATTTGCAGAAGTTGCACACCAAATTTTAATTGAATTATCTGCCGTTGAACCAGTAATTGTCATTTTATCTCCCAGTCTGAAAACAGCACCTGGAGATGAATTAAAATTAATTACATTGGTGGGGACTGCAGCTTCAGTATCCCATCTATATACTTTGAATGCGTTTATACTTGCGTCAGTCGTTAAGTTACAGCCAAAAATAATTCCATTAGAAGATACTTTTGCATCGTTCAAATTATAAGTTCCACCTGATACACCAGTCATATCAAGTTTTCCCACACTATCGCCAGTAGTTGCATTTACAATAATGATATTGTGTGACGGTTGTCTTGTTGCAATATAAAGACGATGGTTACCACCAATATAACCATATCCCATACCACGAGTAAGACTACCAGATGTATCAAGATAAGTAGGATAATTGCCAGTTGCTTTTGATTTTTGCCAGACAGTCGTATATAAAGACTGACTATAGATAAAAGCTGAAGTAAGAATAATGATTAATAATATAGAATAAAGTTTTTTCATACTTCCTCCGAGAAGTTAATGATTAATAGATATTTAAAACTCATTTCAAAGTTAAAAATTTTATTATTTCAAAACAAGTATTGTTTATTTTGTAATTGTAACAATAAAAGCATCGGAAAAGTTTTTCATCTTCCACAAGGAGTTTCTCTTTAACTCTGCTTTTTCCCTGCTGTCAAATGGCTCCAATCGAACAACATATAGACTTAAAAATGAATTATATGTTACATTAATTTTTTCTTTTAACACTTCATAAGCTTTAGTCACAAATTCATTTGCTTTATCTTCAGTAGTAAATGCTCCAATTTGCACATAGTATGAAGTTACTTTTTCGTTTTTAACAATTTTTTCTGTATTTATATCTTCATTAGATGTATTGTCAGGAACTTCATCAAATACCCATATTTCTTTAGATTGACTTTCCTGTTTCGTTTCTTCTTTTGATGATGAGCAGCCTGAATAAGCAAAAGATAAAAATGCTGCAAAAATTAAAATATATTTCATGTAATTCCTTAAAATTTTCTGTAACAATTTAAAATAAAAAACTCACTTCAAAAATAACTTTAAAGTGAGTTTATTTTAAAATATTTCACTCGAAATTAGAAATTGTAACCTATTCCAAAACTCCAGGCAAAAATATTCATTCCATGGGTTCCAGGCATTGCATAAGGATTTGCAGTAGCACTGATTTCCCTATCTTTACCCATTAAATATTCAATGCCGGCATCTAAAACGAAATGGTTGATTGTATAACTGCCACCTAGTGAAACAACATTATATGAAATGTTAGGGAATAAAATATTATATCTTTCATCAGTTCCCGGCGCAGGATCGATGTAGAAACCACCTCTTAATTGGAATACAGGGCTAAATGTATATTCTGTTCCAAATCTTATCTGAGTTGCATCTTTCCAGTGCAAGATGAATTTGTTTTGTCCTGAAGGTGTTAAAGCTGCTACCCATTTGGGATCTTTAAATTCGGTTGTAAATTCATCTTCACTCTTAGACCACTGACTGAACTGAACATCTGCCGTAAAGACTAATTGAGGAGTAACATTAACTGCTATTCCACCAGCTATCCACATTGGCCATGCAACATCTCTGTCAAAATCACTTTTTGCAGGAGCTCCTAAACCAGGAATCAATGTCATATAAGGATTTTCAGCGTCACCCTTCATCTTAACATTGGTTTTTGTTCTATAAGAAAATCCGATGCTTAAAATATCAATTGGTTTATACAAAGCACCAAAGGTTGCACCTATGCCAATCCCACTTGATGATTCAGAATATTGCTGGCCAGCGCCACCAGGTCTTTTTAAGTCAAACATTCCATAAAACACATTTAGAGCAACACCTAAAGAAAGTTGATCATTTACTTTATAAGAAACTGCTGGTGAGAAATTAAATACTGCTATTTTGCTCATCCATTCATTAATTTTGTTTCCGTTAAGTAATTTTAATTCGCCTCCGTCCCATTCCGCTCCTAAGCCAGCAGGAACATATGCACCCAATCCAATTGTTAATTTATCTGTCAATGTACATTGCCAGTAACCAACCAGATTTGGTGAAATGTAATGATTCGTTTTCGTTTTTGCATCGATATTGACTGTTGGGGCAGGATTGTATTTGTATGTACCGGTTGGTATTACATCTGTTGTAAAAATTCCTATGAAATTTTTTTGTAACTGAGATAAACCAGCAGGATTCCAGTAGATTGTAGAATAATCTTTCGCATAACCTACAAAAGCTCCACCCATACCTAACGCTCTAGGACCAATACTGTTTAAACTTAAACCATTGGGTAAAACCTCAACAAAAGCAAAAGTAATTAACAGTAATAATGCAAGTAATGACTTTTTCATTTTTTCTCCGATTATTTGTTTGAATTTGTTAGTGAATTAAGTCTAAAAAGTGCACACACACCTTTTAGATTAAACTCCCTATTCAATACAAAATAAAACGGTATTTTTTTCAACCGGGTTATTTTCAGAAACAAAAATTTCTTTAATAACACCTGAAAATGGAGATTTAATATCATTTTCCATTTTCATGGCTTCAAGTATTAATACTGAATCTCCTATTTCAACAGAATCACCAGGATTTTTTTTGATTTTAAGCACCATACCCGGCATCGGTGACCGAACTTCCGAGTGGTGTGTTGCCCTCTGGGATTTGTTTATTATGTTTGACGCAACTTTTTCTAATTTTGTCTGAACTTCTACCTCAAAATAATTACCATTAAGCAAAATTCCAACTTTGTTTTTATCTGAATTAACTTTGATAACATCATACATTTTTTCATTCAACTTTAATGAAAAATGAAATTTATTCAGTTCAATCAATTCACAATGAAATTCCACTTCACCCAAAACGACTTTTTGTTCCTGAGGAATACTCACTTGATATTCTGAGTTATTAATATTTACAAAGTAATCACTCATATAATTTACTTATCCATCTATTTTTATTTGAAGTTGAATTTTGCTTACCGCAAGGAATTATTTTCTTCTCATACTCTTTTAAGAGAGCAGCAAATACAGCCACTGTCTCTGAAATATTTTGTCCAATGTCTTCTTTCCATTTATTTGGTATTAATGGAACAAATTCTTTATCAATAAAATTAATATCAAAATTACCATTAATGTAGTTCTGATTATTGATTATCCATTTAAGAAAAGAAATATTTGTTGTTACTCCGGAAACCAGATAATTAGAAAGTGCGATGTTCATTCTTTTAATCGCAGAATTTCTATCTTTTGCATAAACAGAAAGTTTGGTTAACAACGGATCATAATAAACGGTAACATCAGAACCATAATCCACTCCACGATCTACTCTTACACCAGGTCCTGAAGGTAAACGATGATAATTAATTTTTCCATTTGTTGGTAGAAAGTTATTGTCAGGATCCTCAGCATAAATCCTGCATTCAATTGCATGTCCTCGTATTTTTAACTCTTCCTGTTTTAAGGAGAGTTTTTCACCTGCTGCAACTCTTATTTGCTCAATTACAAGGTCTGTTCCTGTTATTAATTCAGTTATTGGATGTTCTACCTGTAACCTTGTATTCATTTCAAGAAAATAGAAATTCTTCTTTTCATCCATTAGAAATTCAATTGTTCCGGCATTATAATAACCACAGGCTTTTGCTGCATTTATTGCAGCTTGAGTAATTTTATTACGCGTATCTTCATCAAGTATAATCGATGGAGCTTCTTCAATAACTTTTTGATGTCTTCTTTGTATTGAACAATCTCTTTCAAAAAGATGGACATAGTTACCATACTTATCACCGAATATTTGTACTTCAATATGTTTGGGTTTTTCAATAAGTTTTTCAATGTAAACAGAATCATCAGCAAAAGCTTTAATTGCTTCTCTTTGGGCTGATAAAAAAGCATTCTCAAATTCATCTTCATTAAAAACTTTTTTCATTCCTTTGCCACCGCCGCCAGCAGAAGCTTTAAGTAAGACCGGATAACCAATACTATCTGAAATTTTCTTGCCTTCTTCTATTGATTTGATTGGTTCAGTTGTACCTGGAACGATAGGAACATTATTTTTTTTCATTAGTTCTCTTGCGGCAGTTTTACTACCCATCATTTTTACAGATTCTGAAGAAGGTCCAATAAATGTAATACCGTTTTTTTCTACTTCAGAAATGAAATGGTAATTTTCTGATAAAAAACCATAACCTGGATGAATTGCATCAGCACCTATCTCTTTGGCTACTTTAATAATTTTCTGAATATCAAGATAATTTTCTGATGGATAGTATCCGCCTATAAAGTAAGATTCATCAGCATAGCGAGTATGTAACGAAGTTTTATCAGGTTCTGAATAAATTGCAGCAGCAGTAATTCCAAGCTCGTTGCAAGCTTTGGTAATTCTTACAGCAATCTCACCTCGATTAGCAATTAATATTTTCTTAAACACACAATCTTAAAGTTAAATTAAAACACACATTTTGATGGAGCAAAAAATAAAAAGATTCAAATTGAGAACAAAATAATTTTAATTGAAGTTCTACTTCAACTCAACTATTGTAATACCTTCTCCACCATGTTCAACAGGTGCAAAATAAAAATTCTTTACCCCATTGTGGGAAGTAAGAATATCTTTCACTAATTTTTTTAATGCACCAGTTCCTTTACCATGTAATATCTCTACACGATCGAGTCCGGATGAATAAGCCGAATCAATAAATTTAATTATGTTGTATTCGCATTCATCGGGTTTTTGTCCACGAATATCAATTCTGTATTCAGCTTTAACATCAAAATAATTACTTGTTGAATCTGTATTTTTTATTTTTTCTTTCTTTGATGGAACGAGTTCATCTATCTTAACACGAATTTTAATTGTTCCCACCAGCAGTTCGGCTGATTTTTTATCTTTTGATAACTCAATTATTTTACCAACAGTTTCAGCTTTTTTTAATTTAGCAAAATCACCAATATTGAATGAATATTCCTGTTCTCTTTCCTGTGGTTCTTCTTTAATTAGTTTTTTATTCTCTTCTTCCAGATTCTTAAATGTTTCTCTTGCAACTTTAATACTTCGTTTATCAGCTTTATTTTCTCTTAATTCTTTAATAACCAATTCTACTGCTTTGTTCATTCTATGAAGAAACTGTTCCCCTTCATCTTTGATTTTCTTCAGAATTTCTTTTTTTTCTTTCTCAAGTTTATCAATCTTTTTTTCAAAGGAATGAGTTAGTTCTTTAAGTTTTTTATTCTCAAAGACAATTTCATCAAGCTGAAACTTTAAAGAATTAGATTTATTTTCAACGTCCACAAGCAATTTATCAATTTTATCCTGTCCTGTTTCAACATATTGATTTGCAAGAATTAAAAAATTATCATCAAATCCAATTCGCCTGGCAATTTCAAAAGCATAAGATGAGCCGGGCATTCCCTGTCTGAATTTATATGTGGGTTTTAAATCCTTTGTATCAAATTCCATTGAAGCATTTTGAAAACCTGAAGTTGATTGTGCAATTATTTTCAATGTTCCAAGATGCGTAGCTGCAAAAACAAGAGAACCTTTATCTCTTAACTGAATTAATATTGCAGCGGCTAAGGCTGAGCCAGCTGATGGTTCGGTACCTGTTCCAATTTCATCAAGAATTATTAATGAATTATTTGTAGCTCGATCAAGAATTGTCTTAATGTTTGATAAATGTGAACTAAAAGTACTCAAATCATCTTCAATTGATTGCTTGTCACCGATATCAAGTAAGATATCATCAAAGAAATGAAAATTTGAATCAGGTGAAACAGGTATGTGAATTCCGCTCTGAACAAGCAACGAGTTCAAACCAATGGTTTTTAAAGCAACCGTTTTTCCACCAGCATTTGGTCCGGTAACAAGAATAACTTTTTCTCCTTTTATAACAGCAGATAATGGAACTGTGTTTTCTCTTCCTATTTTTTGTAATAATAAAGGATGATAAAGATCTTTAATAAATAAATCTGCGTGATTATCAATAGTTGGAAATGAACAAGATAATTCCCGCGAATATTCAGCTTTAGAAAAAATACTATCAAGAATACCAATTGCTTCAAGTGAAAATATTAATTGTTCGTTTACTGAACCAATCTTTGAAGTTAATTCTTTAAGTATTCTTTCGATTTCTCGCTGTTCAGCAAAATAAAGTGAAACGATATCATTATTAAGATTAAGAGTTTCTTGTGGTTCAATATATACAGTCTGTCCTGTTGCTGATTCTGAATGAATGAAACCCCGAATATGTCTTTTATGTTCAGCTTTAACCGGGATAACTATTCTTCCATCCCTCAGAGTAACATATTCTTCTCTAACAATTTCCTGATCACTTAAATTTTTTATTAATCGATTTACAACTCTTAATAATTCTTCATTTTTTTCTTTCATCTCTTTTCTAATTTCAGAGAGTTTTCTGCTGGCGTTGTCCTTAACTTCTCCAGTAGAATCAAGGATACTCAGGATATGATGTTCAAATACTTTATCTATAAAAACATTTTCTACAATTTTAAAAACATCAGGAGCGATATCTTTATTATTCTTAAGAAACTGATAAACATTTCTTGAAACCACTGCCAATTCAAGCACAGCAAGAATTTTTTTAACCGGTAAAATTGCATTTTCAATTTTACTTAAAGCTAAATCGTTTTCAATATTCTGAACATATTCAATAGGAGGATGACCTGTAGCAATAAGAATTTCTTTTGCCTGTTTTACTTTTTTACCTTCTTCAATTGCTTCTAAGCAAGCTTCGAGAGGAAGTGTTTTTAGTATTTTTTCTTTTCCGGGTTCTGTCTTGCAATAACGTGAAATTAATTGAATAACTTTTGGATATTCTAATTGTTCTAAAACTGTTTTTGAAATCATTTACAAAGAATCTTTTTCTAATATATAATTTTTAATGGAGTCTTTTGCATCAGGAGTGTATCCAGATAAAACATCAAATGTTTTTGGCATTATCTCATAAACATAACTATAAAGAAATGATTTCGCCTTTGCATTTTCAGATGGAAATTTGAAAATGTTAAGCAGAAAAAAAACGGCACTTAGGAAAAAAATAATTTGAATAAATCCAACTACACCACCAACAATTCTGTTTATCAGGTTATTGACTTTGTCGAATGGATGAACAACTCTTTTAATAATTGATGTGATTAAGATTGTTACAAGGAAGATTAAAAATCCTCCTGCTATATCAGCAAAATACTTTTCAAATCCGAACACATTATCTAATACTTGTCCGAGATGTGAAGAAAATTTGAACGCAAGAAAAATAGCAAGAAAAAATCCGATTGAACCAATCAGTTTGCGAACAAATCCATCTTTAAAACCAAGAATAAATGCTATTATTCCTGCTACAATAATTATTACATCAATATAATTCAATTTGCACCAAGAAATTTTTCAACAATATTTCTAATAATTTTTCCATCAGCTTTACCTTTTAATGATTTCATTACTGCAGGCATCAGTTTCGAAAAATCTTCTTTTCCTTTAGCTCCAATTTCAGCAGCAATTTTTTTTACTTCTTCAAGAATTTCTGCTTCGTCAAGCTGCTTTGGAAGATATTCCAAGAGTATTTTTAATTCAGCAGCTTCTTTATCGGCAAGTTCCTGCCTGTTAGCATTAGTAAATTGCTCAATAGCTTCTTTGCGTTTTTTGACTGCAGTATTTAGCATTTTAATTTCATCTTCTGGTAATAGTTCTTTGTTGCTTCCACTTTTTTCAAATTCAAGTATCAAAGCACGAATTGAGCGAATAGTTTCAAGACGAACTTTATCGCCAGATTTCATCGCTGATTTCAAGTCTTCATTTATTTTATCTTTTAATGACACTTTCTCACTCCATTTTTTTTATGCAAATGTAATAAAAAAATAGTTATAACAATTACAAAATTCATTAATATACAGCATTAACAATCTTTTCAATATCTGATTGCCAGGAGCAAGTTTTTGTCCATACATCGGTAATCATTGTAGAATAATTTTCCATACTTGCATAGATTTGTCCTTGCATATTAAAAATCATAATACCCATACTTTTCATTTTAGCTTTTTTACCATAATCCACCTGTAAAAACAAGTCTTCTACCTTATCAAATTTTAGATGAAGATTCTTTTTGTACTCATCAAGAATTGGAGCAACATCTTTTAAATAACTAAGCACCAATTCATTTGCATTTGATTTATAATTTTCAAGAATAGATTTAACACAAGCTTTATCTCGATTAGGATTTTCTGTGTTATCATTTTTATCCTGTGGACAGTTATTAATTTGTTTTAATACGTCATCATTTAATGCAACCATCTTCTCATTGTAGGAGTTGCTAACATTACCTTCATTTTGATTTATTGGTAAAAGCTCCTGCATTGCATTTCCAATTTGTCCCATTTCCTGTAATAACATAATTTCTGTCTGTGTTGGAGTATTTGTACCTCCGGGCGACATATATGCATTCATATCTATATTTCCCGGGTTCATATTTTTAAGTTTATTTTCAAAGAGAGAAATTTTTGCTTTATAGTTTTTTAAGACTGTGGCTTCGATATTACAATCTGGTTGACACTTAATAAAAGCATCCTTTCCATTCTGTGGTAAACCAGGTAGATTAGATAAAAACGGCAGTAACTTTTCTCTAACTGGTTCCTGTGAATAAGATTTAATAAATAAGAAAACAAAAATTATTACGATAAAAGAAACTTTTGTTTTCATAATAGAGCCTTTCAATAAATTATTTATCTTGTTAAATGTCTATATTTAATTCTATGTGGCTGTTCAGCATCCGAACCGAGTTTTTCTTTTCGCTTTGCTTCATATTCAGTATAATTACCTTCAAAGAAAACAACCCTGCTATCTCCTTCAAATGCAAGAATATGAGTAGAAATTCTATCAAGAAACCATCTATCGTGACTAATGATTAATGCACACCCAGCAAAATTTTCAAGCGCTTCTTCAAGAGCACGCATGGTATTAACATCAAGATCATTAGTCGGTTCATCAAGTAAAAGAACATTTGCTCCTTCCTTTAGCATCATTGCTAGATGAACACGATTTCTTTCCCCACCTGAGAGAAGTCCAACTTTTTTTTGCTGGTCAGCACCGGAAAAATTAAATTGTGCAACATAAGCTCGTGAATGAATCTCCCGATTTCCAAGCATCAACTTATCTTCTCCATTACTAATCATTTCCCAGATTGATTTTTCTGCATTTAGCTTTTCTCTCAGCTGGTCAACATATGCAAGTTTAACTGTATCACCAATTTTTATATTCCCACTGTCAGGATTTTCTAAACCAGTAATTAATTTGAAGAAAGTTGTTTTACCAGCTCCATTTGGTCCAATAATCCCAACAATTGCACCTGCCGGAATATTACAATTAAGCTCTTCAAATAAAATATTGTCACCATAAGATTTAGAAACACTCTCAAATTCTATAACAACATTACCAAGTCTTGGTCCCGCAGGAATAAAAATTTCTAATTCTTTATCTTTTTGTTGTCCCGATTTTTGCAAAAGATTTTCATACGCTGTTACTCTTGCTTTAGATTTTGCGTGCCTTGCTTTTGGGGACATTCTAATCCATTCAAGTTCTCTTTGCAATGTTTTTTGTCTTTCGCTTTCCTGTTTTTCTTCAAGAGCTAATCGTTGTCTCTTCTGTTCAAGCCAGGAAGAATAATTTCCTTTCCATGGAATTCCTTCTCCTCTGTCAAGTTCAAGAATCCATCCTGCAACATTATCCAGAAAATACCTATCGTGGGTAACCGCAATCACTGTACCTTCATATCTTTGAAGATGATGCTCAAGCCATGCAACACTTTCTGCATCAAGATGGTTTGTTGGTTCATCAAGCAATAAGATATCTGGTTTTTGCAGTAATAATCTGCATAATGCTACGCGTCTTCTTTCACCACCAGATAATAGACTCACCAACATATCAGGTGGAGGGCATCTTAATGCATCCATCGCCATTTCAAGTCTAGAATCAATATCCCAGGCATTCATTGCATCAAGTTTTTCCTGCACTTCACCTTGACGTTGAATTAAATCGTTCATTTCGTTATCGGACATTGGTTCAGAAAATTTTGCATTAATTGAATTAAACTCATTCATTAAATCAATAATTTCCTGAACTCCTTCTTCAACCACCTGCCTGACAGTTTTTGTAGAGTCGACAAGAGGTTCCTGTTCCAAATACCCAATTGTAAAACCAGGAGAGACAACTGTTTCACCATTAAAATTTTTATCAACACCAGCAAGAATTTTCAGAAGAGTACTTTTACCTGATCCATTAAGTCCTATTACTCCAATTTTTGCACCATAAAAATATGACAAATAAATATCCTTGATAATTGGCTTCTTATCGTAGTACTTACTTACACCAATCATTGAATAAATTATTTTATTTGGTTCATTGTTACTCATTCAGATTTTTCCTGGTTACTATTTTCATCCTGTATAACATTCTTATATATTACTTGTTTCTTTTTTGTCAGATTTAATATTAACAAAATGATTATTACCAAAAGCATTCCTCCGCCAATATAGATAATCCACATTGGAAAAGCTGAAGGAGCAATTTGTGCTTTCCAGCGGTTAATTCTTGCATCAAGACTGTCTTTCATTTCGGTTGTCATCATTCCGTTGCTAATCAAAAATGGAATCCAGTTATTTTTTAATTCATCAAAATAAATTGTGTCCGCTACCGTGTAGTAGATTTTTTCTGATTCTGATTTATCTTTTATTCCTATATTTTTTATTTCATCATTAATGAAATTAGAAAAATTTTGAGTGAATTCTTCTCCGCTATTGAAGAGAACAAGATTTATATTTTTACGCTTAAATACATTATTAACCTGTTCCCAAATCTGGTTATTTATTTGACCGCTCCATCGTTCAAATAAGAAATTAATCTGGTTAATTTCATTCGCCTGTTGATTTTTCTTCAGATAAATTTGTGTCAATTTTGGGCCTATCATTTTCCATCGAGAGTTCAATTCTTTTTGCTGCTGTCTCATTTGTGAAAGATCACCGGAAGTTAATTGAGTTACTTCCATAAAACGTATATTATCATTGATAGAACGTTTAAGATTTTCAAAAAGATTTGTACTCTGGACTTTCCCTATTACTCCCATGGCATCTACATCAGTTAGCTGAGTTGGAATGTTTAAAGTCTGAAATAAGCTATCAACTATACTAAGAATAAGGTCATCACGTTCCTTAATTTTTGCACGTAAAGTCTTAATGAGATTCTTCAATGAATCTATCGTTTTGGAATCACGTTCATGACTTTTCTTGATCATTTGTATCTGGTACAACAATTCAGAATTTTCCTGATTAAGTTTAAGCAATTGATCATTCAATTGAGTTACTTCCTGTTTTAACTCCACAATTTGCGAAACATCTGCTTTACGAATTTCAAGTTTCTTTTCAAGTTTAGCAAACATTGTAGTAAAATCATCAGGATACATTGATTTGTCAAGTAAATCTTTATTTGTTATGAACTCACTTTTTAGTTGCATTATATTTGAGTGAATCTGTTCACAATCATTATTATCTTTTGCAAATTCAATTGCAATCTCAATTGCTTTGTATTTATTCTTAAAATTCTGAACTATCTCATAATCAGATTGTGCTAATGAAATCATATTTCCAAAAAATAAAAAAGAAACCAGAAGTATAATAAATTGTTTCATAATCAATTACCTTTCAAACCCTTGTTATTCATTAAGTACTTTTCTTTTCCATCAATTAACTCTATGTAAGGTAATCTTGAATTGAATGCTGGTTTTTCAAATCCTTTTATATTGATAAATATTTTATTTTCGATCTCAAGATTTCCTTCTGCTTGTTTAAGAACATAAACTGAAGTGAATTTTTTAGCAGTGATATAATAATATCCTAATTCATCACGAATTATTCGAAGCTCTTCATTTTTATACTTAAGACTATCTCCTGTCTCAATAAAGAAGAGTTTTTTTGTATCGAAAGAAAATGAAAATCTCTTATCCGTAGCTACACCGTTTTGATCAATAGAAACTACACTTTCAATCGCCCAGGAAAAATCACCTTTTAGTAACAAAGAATTTGTGCATCCCTGTAAAATTAGAAATACAGTTGCCAAAACAATTATTTTGAAGGTATCCATTTTAATTCCTTTCATTTAATAAATTTCTCAGAAAATTCTCTTCCAGCTTTCAGGGCTTCAAGATTTGAATTCACAACCTTTTCTCCTTTTCTTCCAAATATTTTTTTAATTCCATTTTCAAGAATTTCCAAAGGAATATTCAGGAATGGAGATGCTGCACCAAGCATTACAATATTTGATGAGCGAACAGCTTTCAAATCCTTAGCAATTTTATCCGCATCAAGTGCAATGTGTTTAGGAAGTGAATTAATCTCAATAAGAATTTTTTCAATTTCTGGATAGTCAGGAATATTAATAAAAGGAGTTGTATTGGTTACTACCCATCCTGTTTTGGAAAGATGAGGAAGATAACGTAACGATTCCATCGGTTCTACTGATAGAATTAAATCTGCATGACCAAGAGGAATCAAATCAGAAGCAATTTCCTTCTCAGAGATTCTTAAATGAGATTGAACTGCACCACCACGCTGACTCATTCCATGGACTTCAGATTGTTTAACAAACAATTTATTGTCTAATGCTGCAACACCAATTATTGCTGCAATTGAGAGTATTCCCTGTCCGCCTACACCGGCAAGTATAATATCAGTTTTCATATTTCTTCAAAATTTTATTAATAAATATTTTTTAGTTTTTTTCAGCTTTTTTTCTTCTTGAAAGAGTTTGAATACATTCTCTTCTTGCAATTATTACAGAAACTCCTTTGTATGCAAGTTCTTCTTTTAAAACTTTAACCATCTCTTCATGGTTTTTCTTCAGAGGAACAACCACTCTTAAATGCTCTGGTTCAACACCAACTCCAAAACAAATCGCTTCAAGCTTGTTTAATGCTGCTGAGTCCTGTCCGCCGGTCATTCCGGTCGTTTCATTATCTGCAATAATTACTGTTACGGGAGTTTTTTCATTAACGCAATCAAGTAAACCGGTAATCCCAGAATGAGTAAATGTAGAATCTCCAATTACTGCGACTGATGGAAAAAGCCCGGCATCAGCTGCACCCTTGGCCATAGTAATTGAAGCACCCATATCCACACAACTATTAATAGCATTATATGGAGCGAGTGCACCAAGAGTATAACAACCTATGTCTGAGAAAACCCGGTTTGCACCAAACTCAAGCATCGCTTCGTTTAACGCATCATACATATCACGATGACCACAACCGCTGCAAAGCTCCGGTGGACGATTTGCTACAAGTGAAGGAACTTTACGTCCTTCAACAACCTGAAGTCCTAGTGCTTTTGCAACTATATCAGGATTTAATTCTCCGTCTCTTGGAATTGAACCATCAAGTCGTCCTTTTATTTGTATTGCTTGTGGATAAAAACCTTTTAATGTTTCTTCTACAACAGGATATCCATCTTCAAGAATAAGCAGAGTTGTACAATCGCTGGTAATTTTTTGTAAGTGATTTTTGGGAATCGGGTATTGCCCAATTTTTACAACTGGATATGGACAATTTCTATCTGCAAAGTTTTCCATCAAATAGTTATAAGCTATTCCGCAAGCAATAATACCAAGAGATTTATCTTTACCATCAGTATAAAAATTATACCTGGATTCTTCAGAAGATTTTTCAATATCTTTCTGAACATCAAGTAATATTTTGTAACGCTTTCTTGCTATTGATGGAAGAAGAACAAACTGTCGTGGATCCTTAGGAACTTTCAATTCATTCTGAGGCTTAACTTCTTTACATTCTACGACTGCGCGACTATGTGCCAACCTTGTTGTTAATCTTAACATAATAGGAATACCGAATTTCTCTGATAGTTCAAGTCCTTCGTAAGCCATATTATAGCATTCCTGCTGATTGGAAGGCTCAAATATTGGTATCATTGCAAACTTTCCATAGATGCGAGAGTCCTGCTCATTTTGCGATGAATGCATAGAAGGATCATCTGCAACAGTTACAATCATACCACCATTAACTCCGGTTATTGATGAATTAAGAAAAGGATCGGATGCAACATTTAATCCAACATGTTTCATGCAAGTCATTGAACGTTTACCTGCATATGACATTCCTAATGCTGCCTCCATCGCAGTCTTTTCATTAGCAGACCACTGGCTATGGATATTTCTTTCTTTTGCTTGTTTTGAGTGTTGGACATATTCTGTAATTTCGGTAGAAGGGGTTCCGGGATAAGCGTAAATCCCTGATAATCCGCCATCAATTGCCCCCTGAGCAATTGCTTCATCACCAAGAAGAACAAGTTTTTGCATGGTAGCTTTCTTTTTGTGAAAAAATACAATGCAAAATTATAAAGATTAAATTAATTTTTTAATAATTAAAAAAATTAAGTGATGATTTTATTTTGAAAAATCTTCCCTGCTTTTGACTTGATAGTTTATTTCGTTAATTACAGGGGAATGTTTCCGTGTTTCTTTTTCGGATTAGTATCAACTTTGTTCTTTAATAAATGGAAGGCTTTCACTAATCTAATCTTAGTTTCAGAAGGTTCAATTACATCATCAATATAACCGCGTTCTGCTGCGATATATGGATTTGTAAATTTTTCAACATATTCATCAAGTTTGTTTTGCAATTCTTTTTCAGGATTCTGTGAAGAAGAAATTTCTTTTTTAAAAATAATTTCAACCGCACCTTTGGGACCCATCACAGCAATTTCAGCGGAGGGCCAGGCAAAATTGAAGTCACCACGAATATGTTTTGAATTCATTACATCATAAGCCCCACCATAGGCTTTACGGGTAATGACCGTTACTTTAGGAACAGTTGCTTCACAAAAAGCATATAGCAATTTTGCACCATGACGAATAATTCCATTCCATTCCTGGTCTGTGCCTGGTAAAAATCCAGGAACATCTTCAAGTACTAAAAGAGGAATATTAAACGCATCACAAAAGCGAACAAATCGTGCTCCTTTTACTGAAGCATTAATATCAAGAACACCTGCCAGAAATGCTGGTTGATTAGCTACAACACCAACTGAAATTCCTCCGATTCTTCCAAAACCACAAATAATATTTTCTGCATAATTTTTTTGAACTTCAAGGAAATCTCCTTCATCAAGTATTAGCTGAATAATATCTTTCATATCATAAGGTTTATTCGGATCTTCAGGAATTATTGAGTTTAATTTTAGATTTGGTTTCAAGAACGAAAAATCAAAACCTTTTTCTTCTGCTCTATCCATATAATTTAATGGAAGGAAAGTAAGTAATTTACGGACGTTAAGAAGAGTTTCAACTTCGTTTTCAAAAATGAAATGAGCTACACCTGATTTTGACGCATGAGTCTCAGCTCCTCCTAAGTCTTCAAAAGTGACATTTTCGTGAGTAACTGTTTTTACTACGTTAGGACCGGTAACAAACATATAGCTTGAATTTTTTGTCATGAAAATAAAATCAGTAATTGCTGGAGAGTACACTGCTCCACCTGCACAAGGTCCAAGTATTACAGAAATTTGTGGGATAACTCCTGATGCAAGAGTATTCCTTAAAAATATGTCAGCATAACCTCCAAGACTTTCTACTCCTTCCTGGATTCTAGCTCCACCCGAATCATTTAATCCAATAACAGGAAAACCATTTTTAATTGCAAGATCCATAATTTTGCAAATTTTTTCTGCGTTGGATTCGGAAAGTGAACCGCCGAAAACAGTAAAGTCCTGGCTGAATAAAGCTACAGGTTTGCCTTCAATTTTTGCAAAACCCGTAACCACACCGTCACCAGGATAAGAAATTTTATCGAGCCCAAAATCTTTTCCCCTATGTTTTACAAAAACATCAACTTCTTCAAATGAACCGCTATCGACAAGTAATTCAATACGCTCCCTTGCAGTTAATTTTCCTTTATCGTGTTGAGATTTTATTTTATCCTCACCACCTCCAAGAAGTGTCTCTTTTCTTCTTAAATGAAGTTCTTGAATTTTTTTTTGCATAGCAACCGTCCCAATTAATGAAAAAGAAAAGGACAGCCCGATGATTGACTGTCCTTAAAGAGTAATTTTAATTAAAATGTGAAGCCTAATCCCGCGCTAAATGAACTATACTTAGAAATGTTATAGTCAACATTAATGTTTAAAACTGCAAGTTTGAAAGCAGCACCGACAATCATCCTGAATGAATTTTCTCCTTTTAACGTAAATGAAACAGGAAGTGAAAGTTTTTGTCCACCCGGTGCATCGACAACATAATTATACTTAATGTCGATTGATGAAGATTCAAAAGCTAAGCCGACATAAGGGGTGGCAGTAACTATTGCACCAAATGTTTTACTTGCATAAAGTCCAAATGTTGTAGCAGAAACATCAAAAATACTTGTGTCTTTAGGTCCTACAGTCATATTTTGTGTAAAGAAACCAAGTGAAAGGTCGACAGGTATAGGGACGGGAATCCATTGTCCTATATTATGTTGTAATCCAAAACCAAAATAGGAAAATTCACCTAGGTCTTTATTGATTTCTATCGATGGAATAAATCTGAATGATGCAGAAGTTCCATAAACAGTTCCTAAAGAAATTTGAGGAGCAAATAAAGGCATTAATGGCAATTCTCCTAAAAATCCTTTTACGGCAGTTACAATTTTTTTAGCACCAACAGTTTGTCCCTGAATAGTAGCACCTTTAAAATCTATTTCAATGTATTTATCTTTACTTCCAACAATTGTCGGTCCTGTCATTTCAACCTGAAAATCTTTCTGAATGATTTCATTAACCATAGCTGTCTTCAAAGGTTCCGGTTGATTACCAATTAATTGTTCTGCTTGTGATTTTGAAAAACGAAATGTACCAGAAGTCTGAAATGTTTTGTTTTCGTTTCCAAACATAGTTCCCATAAATACAAATCCGATTTCGACATCAAGTCCAAGTATTTTACTTGAAGGCGCTTTGTGAATCCAACCTGTATTAAGATTAGCACCAAAGCCCGAAACCACAGGTGCAAGGTAAGCCTTTGCACCATCCTGGGAAAGGTTTGATAAAGTAGATAAAAGTGATTGTCCAAATGAAATATTAGAAATCATCAATAATGCTACTAAAAAAGTAAGAATGTTTTTTTTCATCTTTCGCTCCATTTATATTGTTAATAAATTGTTATAAGACAATAACAAACTGTAATAATTAACCTCTTAATCACATTAAGAGTTCCTCAGATGAGGAATGGATTATTATTTTTTTCATATTCAATTGTTGAACTTTCTCCGTGTCCGGGAAAAATAATCGTCTCATTTGGCAGAACTAGCAACTTATTTCGTATTGAATTAATTAGCGTATTATAATCTCCACCCCATAAATCTGTTCTACCTATACTCTCTTTGAAAAGAACATCACCTGTAAAACAAATTTTCTGTTGCTTACAATAGAGACAAAATTCTCCTTTGGTGTGCCCAGGAGTGAATAGAAAATTTATTTCATCTTCTCCTATGTTGATATTTATTTCTTCTGTAATAAAATTAGGTTTACTGATTAAAAAGTCGTAATCTATTCCAAACATAGCTGCCTGCGATGAAGCATTTTCAAGTAATTCTAAATCGTTTTCAGGGATGAACAAATCAACTTTATATTTTTGCATTAAGAAATGATTACCAAGAATATGATCAATGTGACAATGTGTATTAATAATATGTTTAATGTTTAATTTTTGTTTATCTATAAAAACAGCTAATTCATTTTCTTCTTTTTTACCATAACAACCCGGATCAATAACAATTCCATCTTTTACCGTTTCATTCCAGATTATATAAGTATTTTCAAAGAATGGATTAAAAACAAATTTCTGAACTTTAAGCATTATTTCGAATTTTCATTTTTATTTGAATAGAAATGTCTTTTAACTTCTTCCATCGAATCACCGCCATATTTTTCCAGAAAATGGTTTGCAATAACCCAGCATAACATACTTTCGGCAATAACAGAGCAAGAAGGAACTGCAACAAAGTCACTTCTCTCTCTCCGTGAATCAACAGATTTCATAGTAGTGAGATCAACACTTTGTAATGGTTTCATCAGTGTGGCAATTGGTTTCATTGCAACGCGAACTATTATCGCTTCACCATTTGTAATTCCACCTTCAATTCCTCCGGCACGATTTGTTTTTCGCAGAAACTTTTTTTCTTTTAGAAGAATTTCATCGTGAACCTGTGAACCATATTTATTAGCAGAAGAAAATCCTTCTCCAATAGCAACACCTTTCACGGCATTAATTGACATCATTGCAAAAGCGATATCAGCATCAATTCTTCGATCGTACTGCATAAAACTACCAAGACCAGTAGGTACTCCAGTAGCAAAAACATAAAATGTTCCACCAAGTGTATCGCCTTTTTTCTTGGCGTCTTTAATTTTTAATCTAATTCGTTTTTCTTGGTTTGCATCAATTACACGAAGAGAATTTTTATCAGCATCAATACTTAATTTATTGATTTGTTCAATATTAAATTTATTATTAAAAATATTTTCAATTTTATCTGAATCCGAATAAATACCCCCAATACTTTCTACTATACTTCCAATTTTAATATCAAATTCTTCCAAGAATTTTCTGGCAACTGAACAAGCTGCAACTCTTACAGCAGTCTCTCTTGCACTACTCCTTTCAATCGAATCCCGAATGTCATTAAAATTATATTTGATACTGCCAGTTAAATCAGCGTGACCTGGACGTGGAATTGTAACTGTGGTTGTTTTAACAGAAGTATTTTCTACTGTAAGAATATCTTTCCAGTTTTCCCAATCATTATTTTTTATGAAGAAAGTTATTGGTGCACCTGTGGTTTTTCCATATCTTATTCCTGAAATAATTTCAACAGAATCTTTTTCTATTTTCATTCTTTTTCCTCTGCCATAACCCAGTTGTCTTCTTGCTAATTGAATATTTATATAATCAGCATGAAGAAATAAGTTAGATGGGAAACCATCAATTATTGTTGTCAATCCTTTGCCGTGAGATTCACCTGCTGTTAGAAATCTTATCACTTTTTTTACAATTTTTGATACAAGCAAATATACAAAAGCATAATCAAGATTGAAAAATAAGTTTGAAAAATTTTACAGACATTTTTAAAATGAAGAAACCTCACTGGCAATGAGGTTTCTGAATAATGAAAACTGATTTAATATTTAGTTTGGAATATTTAGTCCAACAAACCTTGTATTACCCTGTTTATCAGCAACTACAAGCAGAACTGCACTTCCCTTCTTTTCTTTTATAATTTTCCTAAGTTCTGATACATTATTAACCGGTTTCTTATCTGCTTTAAGAATTACCAGATCTTTAGCAAGACCATCATAAAAGGCTTTACTATAAGGTTTTACATTTGTAATTAGAACTCCGTTTGATATATCATAATCAGTTTTTTCTTTTGAGGTAAGATTTTTTACAGATATACCCAAATCATCAAATGTTATTGAATTAACATTCTCTGAATCTGTATCAGATTCACTCTTCTTTGAATCCTTTACATTTTCAACAACATCTTCATCCCGAGGTTTAAGAGTTACAGTTCTTTCAAGTTCTTTTCCATCTCTCCAGATTTTTAATGTAACTTTGGTTCCGGCAGTTTTTGTTGCTATATAACTTTGTAACTCACTTGGTTGAAATACTTCACGTCCATCAATTGTTAAAATAATATCGCCTTCTTTTATATCTTCTTTTGAAGCGGCTCCACCTTCAACAATTTTTTGAACAATAACACCACGTGACTTTCCGAGGTCTAATGATTTGGCAATTGCATCAGTAACTTCGCCAATCTGAACACCAATGTAACCACGACTTACTCTTCCGTGAGCTATTAAATCTTTTGCGACATTTTTTGCAACATTAATTGGAATTGCAAAACCATAACCCATATAACCGCCAGTTTGTGTAGCGATTGCAGAATTTACTCCAACTACTGCGCCCGATAAATCAACCAGGGCACCACCACTATTCCCAGGATTGATAGCAGCATCAGTTTGAATAAAGTTTTCAACTCCATACGAATCTCTTTTCAATCCAAGATTTGTTCTGTTCAATGCACTGACAATTCCAGCAGTTACTGTTGAAGCAAGTGATAAAGGGTTACCGATTGCCATAACCCATTGACCTACTTTTAATTTATCGGAATCACCAAGATAAGCAACTGGTAAATCCTTTGCATCAATTTTAATAACAGCAAGATCAGTCAATGGATCTTTTCCGATAAGTTTTGCATCAAGTTCTCTTTTATCGTGAAGTTTAACCGTTATAGTTTTGGCATTTTCAACAACATGGTTATTTGTTAAAATATATCCTTCTTCACTAATAATAATACCGCTGCCTGAACCTGCTTGTTCTTTCGGAATGTTAAAATCTTTGAATGGGAAGAAGAAAAAATCTTGTTGTGGATCATTTTCAATTGAAGCGACAACATTGATTTGAACTATGGATGGTGTAACTTTATCGGCAACTTCAATGAAGGCCTGGCTAAAAGAATTAGCATCAGCATTTAATTTAACTGGTGGTTCTGAAGCACCAAGTTTAATGTCTGCAAAACTATTACTTACCCAGCCAAATCCTGAAACAAGGACCGCACCGAATAAAATTCCAGAAAACACTAATACTATTGCTGCAATAATTTTTTTTGATTTCATATTTCCTTCTCTGCTAATTTGTTATTTGAAAAAAAGAGAAAGTATCCAGTTTCTATAATTTTTCCTCGTTATAATTTTAGTGATTTTAGCCCTTTGTACTCGGGCATGTGATGTCTAAAAAAATTTTCAATTATATTTAGTAACATAGTGATTGTTTTATCATCAAAACTAATCACAGGTTTTTTGTTCTTTAGACAATATAAAAGTCCAAAAAGTTCCGCAGGATAATTTGTATTGCTAATAACTTCTGAAACGCACTCATGACAAATAATTCCTGTTTCATAACTAAACCCAGCTATATTTTTTATTTCAACTTTCTTATGGCAGGATGAACAATTTTCTATTTGTATTTCATAGCCTGCCTCTGAAAGAAAGAATATGAAAAACCTTAAAAATAATATTGCCGGATGTTCATTAGATGAATCAATTAATTCAAGGATTCGGCAGGTTCCTTTATAAAGCTTATCCTGAACTTCGTGTTCTTTTGTATAAGATTTAATAAGTTCAAGAATTGAATAAGCGTATTTAATTTTTTCAATATCGCTTCTTGTATTTATAAAATATGATTTTATTTCAGCCTGACTTATCAATTGTACTTCACGTGAATCTTTTTTATACAAAACAATACTTATAATGTTTAAAGGGTCAACTACAATACCTGTTTTGCTATTCTTTCCTCTTCCACCTTTAATTATTGCTGCTAATTTTCCATAGTCTTTAGTAAAAAGATCTGCTATTTTGCTTGAATCGCTATAGTCTAATTTGCTTAATACAATTGCTTCAGTTTTTAATATTTCAGTCATAACTTAAAAGAATATGGATATGTAAAAATTCCTTTCTCTGTTATTATGCCCGTAATTAGTTCTGATGGTGTTACATCAAATGCAGGATTATATGCATCGTAAAATAGATTGGTTATTTTTTTGTTATTAATAACCTTTACTTCATCGGCGTTTCTTTCTTCGATAGGAATATCTTCACCTGTTTTAATTTTAAAATCAATAGTTGAAGTCGGTGCAACAATATAAAAAGGAATTTTGTGATATTTACAAGAAATTGCCAAATTATAAGTACCTATCTTATTAGCTGAATCACCATTAGCAGCAATTCTATCTGCCCCTGTAATAACCAGGTCAACTTTCTTATTTTTAATTACAAATGATGAAGCACCGTCTGCTATAATTGAAAAAGGAATTTTATTTTTTGCTAACTCAAATGCAGTTAAACGAGAACCTTGTAACAATGGTCTGGTTTCGTCTGCAAAGACGTATTTCACTTTTCGTTTATTAAATGCATATTGGATAACACTAAAAGCAGTTCCGTCACCGCCTGTAGCAAGTTTGCCAGTGTTACAATGAGTTAATATTATGGATTTCTTTTTGAAAATATGAAATCCATGTTTTGCAATCTTATCACACTTATCTTTATCATCATTATGAAGTTCAATAGCTTTCTGCAATAATGAATCATAAATATTTATTTGACATTCCCCCTTTTGAAAAGTTTTTTTTATTTCTTTCAGTGCCCAGAATAAATTTACTGCTGTAGGTCTTGTTAACCTTAATCGATTGTATGCTTTTTGAAATTCCTGTAAAGATTTTTTTCCCCTTTGTGATAATGCTAAACCATATGCTGCTGCTATACCTATTGCAGGAGCGCCTCTTATTTCAAGCTTCTCAATTGCTTCAGCGATTCTTTCATATTTATCAGTTGAAACATAACTTTCTACAAAAGGCAGTTTAGTCTGATCAAGAAAGATTAATGAATCGTTTTCAAATTTTAAAGAGAAATAATCACTTTTCTTCATCGAAATGAGAAATTGTTAGAAAGTCTCTATAACGATCTTTTATTCTTAAATAGGATAAATTTTCAAGTCCTTTAGTACTGAATTGTTCAACACAGAAAGAAGCCATAGTACTTCCATAAACTACAGCACGTTTAAGATTCTCAACACTTATATCCTGTGTTCTATGTAAATATCCTATCAGTCCTCCAGCAAAAGTGTCTCCCGCACCTGTAGGATCAAAAATTGTTTCTAGTGGATAAGCTGGTGCAGAGAAGAATGTGTCATCAGCAAATAACAATGCTCCGTGTTCTCCTTTTTTAATAATTAAAATTGGAACACCAAGTTCTTTTATCTTTTTTGCTGCTTTTATTAGATTGGGTTCGTGAGCTAGTAAACGAGCTTCTGAATCATTGACAATTAATAAATTAACTCTTTTAAGCACTTCGAGAAGTTCATCTTTTTTACCTTCAATCCAGTAATTCATTGTATCGCAGATTACAAAATATGGATCATTAACTTGGTCAAGTACTCTTAATTGCAAAGTTGGATCAATATTACCAAGACAAATGTAACGAGCTTTCTTTAGTCTTTCCGGAATAATCGGGTTAAAATTTTCAAAGACATTTAATTCTGTCAACAGTGTATCTCTTGTATTAAGATCATAATGGTATTTGCCAGACCATCTGAATGTTTTACCTCCTTCTATAACCTGCATGCCTTCAAGATTAATATTATGATTTTCCATTAATTGTATGTACTCTTTTGGAAAATCATCGCCCACAACACCGATTAAATTTACAGGTCCGCTAAAATAACTTGCGGCAAGTGATATATAAGTTGCAGAACCACCTAAAGCATTTTCAATTTTATCAAAAGGTGTTGCAACCGTATCAAGTCCTAACGATCCAACAACTAAAAGACTCACAATAACTCCAATTTTTTATATTCAAATTTAATGTATTAGCAATTAATTCTAAATTTTTATCTCAACAAATTTTAACTTTTGTGACTTCCCTGAAAGAAATTCATAAATGATATCAAGTGACTTTTTTTGTCCCGGCCAGGAAAAAAGCGACCTTGCCTGCTTATAAGAAACCCATTTATACTCAATATGTTCATCGGACAATCTGACTTTAGATTCTGAATCTGTAAAAACCAGGAAGACAGGAATCATCATAATTTCGTCTGAAGTAGGTTCGTAGTATGAATTTATATTTGGAACTACCCACATTTTTTTAATAGTTAATCCTGTTTCCTCTTTTACTTCACGCAGTGCTGTTACAAAAGCTTTTTCATTTTTCTTTAATGAACCTGTGACCATCTGCCAAAGTAAAGGATAAATTTCATTTTCACTTCGTTTTAAAACAAGGAACTGGATTTTTCCATCTTTTTTCCTGTAAATATGCGTCTCTGTCATCGTTGGTTTTGTTTGCATAATATCAACTAATAATTTAAAAATAAGCTCTTACTTCAGCACGAGCAGTATTTATTACTCTTCCACCACCCTGCAATCGTCCATCATAACTGGCAGTTGACTGCAAATTTGTTGAAATTCTATAATCAAAATTAGCACGCCAGAAATAATTTTTACCAATTAAATTTCCACCTATCAGTTCAAATGGAATATAGTTTTCAGTTGTGTTTGCAGTTAGTTCATTTCTTTCTAATTCTACTCGTATTCTTCCATTTCCTACAAAAGAAAAATTTAAGCGTATTACTTGTCCATTGCTATTTATAATTGTAGGATTTTTAGGATAATAATCACTACTTCTTCCACCTTTAAGAATGAATCCAATTTCAATATTTCTATCTGGTCTGTATGAGAAATCACTAATAACAAAATTACTTTCAATCATTCTGTTTCTGTTTGAAGATAATGGAGCACCTAAATAATCTACCTGGTTTATAATATCTGTCTGGTTAGTAATTTCCTGAACCATCCTGAATTTTATTCTTATACTTCGTTCTCTGTTATAACCTTTTTCAATTCCACTGCTAAATTGATTTAAACTTTTCCTCTGATTAAATCTTAAACGAAATGAAAGTTCGCTGCTATTTTCAAATATGAAAAAATCTTGTTGAAAATATTCTGAACCTCTAATTGTGGTTTTATCATTCCGGAATGAAGAAAAATTTAGCAAATAAATTTTTTTTAAATTTTCTTCTTCACTGTTTTCTTCTATCCTAATATAAGTCTCACTTGATAAAGGAGAAAAAATTGATTTCAATATTCCTTCATCTGGGAAAATATCAGATAAATTCACTTTCCATCTTGTGCTGGTTTTTAAATCAATTACGGGATAAAGTTTATCAGTAGGAATTGTTACCAAAACAAATTCACCATCATAAATACTATACTGAAACTCGTTTTCTTCTGCAATTCCATTATTATTTAAGTCGCCAAGATAAATATACTGACCTGTCCCTTTCTGAACTTTAACAAAAACTTTTTCAAGCTTAGCAGTCTTTTGTGTTGATACTTCGTAATAGAGATCACCGTTTAATTTTCTTTGCCAGAACTGAAATCTTGACTGAGACCTCACAAGAATTGTTTGGTTATTTAATTGTCCCGCTTTCTTGTAAATGTCGGAATATTTCTTTTCTCTTATGGTAATCTTTATATTAGAGTTAACTTCCTGTATCGCGTTGAAATTCATTTCATAAGATTGACCAACGGATTTTGATTCTCTTTCTAGGATTCCATTTAAAGGAAGATAATCTTCACGAAAAGTTAATTTAAAACCAACGTTGAAACCATTAACAGCTATTAAATCTAAATATGGATTGAATTCATCGTATTTTAAACTGCCAGATAGAAGCAGGTTGTTGTTGATTAGTTTATCATTTTTTTTTTCTGCAAGAAACTCAATACCAGGTTTTAATTTCCAAAATGTATAAAATGCATTTGCTTTTTGCCTTACCCAAAATGATTTTGAAGAATTACTTTTTGCATCTGCTATATCAAGATTATAGGTAACAGAATAATCTTTATCATCCCCAACTACTAATGAATTATTATATCTTGAAGATGAAAATAAATCGCCGCGTTTTAACAATCCATAACCTGAATTAATAGTTATGAAGTCCGAGGGAATTAATTTCAAAGATGCTTCTCGTAAAATTTCATTTTGTTCAGTGTTTTGACTAAATGTATTATAATTTCTTTCAAATTCAACTTCATTAAAACGATCAACCGATTTAAATCTTTTTTCTGTAAACCTATCTTTATACGAAAAACCTATTTTACCAAAATTCAAATCACCAATTGTAATTTGTTGAGGATCAACTCTAAATAATATGTTTCTTGCATAACCTAGATTGTCATCATCATTAAAAGACGAAAAACGATTTGCGTCATAACTGCTTCCTGCTACTTCAAACGAAATGAAAATTTTATCAATCGGGGAATAATTTAGAACAAAATTACCAAACTGTTTTAATTCCGGTAGTGGTAAAAATACAACTGGTAAATAAGAACCACTTCCTTTACCTGTATAAGTGTAATAACCAAGACTTTGTTTAACATAATCGCCGATACCTTCACCTACATATGTAAACGAAATGTTATAAATAGAATTTGAACCACCCGGATTATAAATGTAATACGTTACATTATCACCTTGAATTACTGTATCCCGTTTTTCATAAATGCCTTTAATATTTCCAAGGGAGTCAGGCTGGGCTAAAGTTACACCGCTTTTAACAGCCTTGTAACGATCATCTCCTGCAATGGATAAAATATTTTTGTCTTCCTCTGAAAAAGAAATATCAATCGGAGCATCCTGGTTATCACCTTCTCTTAAAAACTGAAATTGAAGAGATAATTTTTTTTCAATGATATTTAAATCAGTTCCTGCACTTATTAAGGTTCTTTCAAATCTTCTATCAGTATATTCAAAATCAACATTTATTCTGCTTGCAGAAGTAATTAATTTATTTGGTGTAAATGTAATAGTTGAATTGGAGTAATCAATAATATAATCTTTACTCTCCCCTCGTTTCATTTCTTCACCATCAAGAAAAACTTTTTCAGAGCCAGCTATTATAATTATATCTTTTTCACCATTGATTCCGGAAAGTCTATAAGGACCTTGAACTCCATCAAGACCAGATAATTTATTCGTATTAAACTTTCCCTTAGAGCTGGCAAATGCAAAATAACCATTTACGTCATCAAACATAAATTCACCAAGCAAGCCCTGCAATTTTCTATTGATTTTTCCAAACTCTCCTGAATGCTTATTTAAATCATAATCACCAAAAGTTCCAGAAGCATTTTTATGTTTGATTTGTATAAAAACTTTATCAAGTTCATCAAGTCTTTCAGTATTTCCTTCTGGTTGTATAGGAGAATTTTCGTCTGTTAAGGCAGCAACTATTTCTATTTCATCTGAAAGCTTCCCGCTTAATTGAAGTCTTAATCCGCTTTGTAAAGTAAAATCTTTGTTTGTACCTACTGTAAAGCCACGAATTAGAGTTCCGCTTTTTTCAAGTTGATTTCCAAAAAAATAATCTGCTGATAGAAGTCTTGAATCTGATTGAATTGTCTTAATTGAATCGCGACTTTTTTCATCATATTTGACAATTAGTTCACGCTTCTTATATTCTTTGAATAAATTCAATCTGATAGAGTTATATGTAACAAACAGAGTATCAAAAATAGAATAAGATAATGAATCCGATAGTGTAAACTCTCCTGCGGAATAAACAATTTTATATTCGTTTCGTGATAAGTTTTTATCTCTTAATCGAATAATTTCTGAGTTGGGAATTATGTTTGTACTTTTGAAATAATACCTGTTCTGAAAATTAACAAGAATTGTATCAGTAACAATTTTATAATTGCTATTTACCTGCGAAAAGATTTTATTACCCGAAAGAAATCCGGATACTATGAATAGAAAAGCAAAAACAAAGCTGGTTTTGTTCAAAAGATGTTGTAAATTTTTATTCGAAATCTAAACCAGATTTCATTCCATAGCAAGGTAAAATAAAATTTTGATTGCAAGAAAACTTCTTAAATTATATAAGATTTTTTATCTTTGCAGTGTATTTTTAGCCCAGATGGTGAAATTGGCAAACACGCTAGGTTCAGGGTCTAGTGCTGGCAACGGCTTGGGGGTTCAAGTCCCCCTCTGGGCACAATAATTTTTCTAAAAATAATTTTCCTGATGGTACAACTTCAATTAAATTCAGCTTATAATTCTGCACTTAAGTTTGCAAAATCTCACTATGAAAATTTTCCTGTTGTTTCTTTTCTTATAAAAAAAAGTTTAAGAAAACATATTGCAATAATATATTGGTTTGCCCGCACTGCTGATGATATTGCAGATGAAGGGAAAATGGATTTTGTTCAAAGAATTTCAAAACTTGAAAATTTTGAACTTCGATTGAAAGAATTGATTAATGGAAATTTTACTAATGATTTTGAATATGCTCTTCATAACACAATTATTAAAAAAAAATTAACCCCTGCTCATTTTTATAATTTGTTAAAAGCCTTTAAACAGGATGTCGTTAAAACACGATTTGATAATTTCGATGAACTCTTAAATTATTGTAATCGTTCAGCAAATCCTGTTGGGAGATTGGTGCTTGAATTACACGATATTCGTAATGAAAGATTGTTTTTACTATCAGATAAAATTTGCACTGCTTTGCAATTAACAAATTTTTACCAGGATGTTTCAAATGATATTGAAAAAGGCAGAATCTATTTCCCAACAGATGAAATGAAATTATTCTCAGTCAGCGAAAAAGAGTTTGAGAAAAAAGAATTTAGTGTTAATTTGCAACAGTTAGTTAAACACCAAGTTTTAAGAGCCGAAAAACTTTTCTATGAAGGTGAAGAACTATTGAATTTTTTAAGTGGCAGACTAAAACTTGAAATCAAATGGACAATATTTGGCGGATTGGCAATATTGAATAAAATTAAGAATAACGGATTCAATATTTATAAAAGACCTGTGTTAACTAAAACTGATTTTTTGAAACTTTTATTTAAGTCATTTAATTAATGGAATCAGCAAAGGAAATATCTAAAAAAAGTAGAAGCAGTTTTTACTATGCTTTTAATTTACTTCCAGAAGCAAAGCGTGAAGCGATGAATATTGTTTATGCTTTCTGCCGAAAGACTGACGACATTGTTGATGAAGGCAACGATTCAAAAGATTTTAAATACAGAAACCTGGTCAAATGGAGAACCGAGTTCGAAAAAGCATTTCAAAATCAATCAGAATTTTCCTTGCTTAATAAACTTGCTAGTACCATAAGTCAGTTTAATATTCCAATTGAACATTTCTTTGAGTTAATAAAAGGAATGGAGATGGATTTGCAAAAAAACAGATATGAATCGTTCGATGAACTTTACCAGTATTGTTACAGGGTTGCTTCTACAGTTGGTTTAATGTGTATAGAAATATTTGGATATAAACATAAATCAACAAGAGATTTTGCTTTAAATCTTGGAATAGCTTTACAGTTAACAAACATTTTACGGGATGTTTCAAAAGATGCGAAGAATAACAGGATTTATATTCCGCTTGATGAAATGAAACGTTTTCATTATTCAGAAGAACAACTTTTTGCTAAAGAATATAACCTGCACTTTATCAATTTAATGGAATACCAGGCAGACCGTGCAAAATATTATTTTGATAAAGCAACAAAAAGTCTTCATCGTGAAGATAAACCTTCAATGTTTGCAGCACGAGCTATGCAGCATATTTATTACCAGATACTTAAAAGAATTATTCATGCAAAGTATGATATATATAACAACAACATAAAAATTTCCAAAATAAAAAAGATTGGAATTTCCCTTGGTGTCTGGTTAAAATACAATCTGGTTTATTAAATTATTTTGACTTTATGAAAAAAGTTCTGGTCATTGGCAGCGGGTTTGCTGGATTATCGGCTGCAGTTAATCTCACAAAAAAGAAATATCAGGTAACTATACTCGAAGCATCTCCTAAAGCAGGTGGAAGAGCTTATTCATATTTTGATGACAATTTTAAAGAGAATCTCGATAATGGTCAGCATATTCTTATGGGCTGTTATTCTGAAACATTAAATTTTCTTAAAATTATTGGTGCTGAGAAAAAAATTAATTATCAAAAAAAATTATATGTCCCTTTAATTACAAATGATAAGAAACTTTTTCCCCTCAAAGCAAAAAACTATCCTTATCCTTTTGATTTACTTTCAGCAATTAATAATTTAGATTTATTGACTCTTCCTGAGAAAATTAAAATCGTTCAATTTATTGCTAATTTAATTTTTTGCAATGTCAACAAATTAAAAAATATCTCTGTAGAGGATTGGCTTAAACAAAATCATCAAACTGAAAAAATACAATCATTAATTTGGAGCATTATATCAATTGGTGCATTAAATACAAATATGCGTAATGCTTCTGCTTATTATTTTGCAAATATTTTGAAGAAAATGTTTCTCAATGGTTCGTTCAATTCAACAATTCTGCTGCCAATAACATCTTTAAGTGAATTGTATTGTCAACCTGCAATTGATTTTCTTCATAATCATAATGCAGAGATTTATTTTAATAAAAGAGCTACTGAATTTAATTTTTCAGAAAATAAAAGGATAGTTAAAGTAATAACCAGCAATCAAGCATTTACAGATTTTGATTTTGTTATCTGTGCCATTCCTTATTTCGCACTTAAAAAAATAAAAGGATTTGAACAATTAATTGATAATAAATTATTGCAGTTGAAAAGTTCTTCTATTTTAACTTTTCATATTTTGCTGAAAGAAAATCCTTTAAAAGAAAAATTTTATGGATTAATTAATTCACCATTACACTGGGTATTTAATCACCATAAATATATCACCACTGTTATAAGTGATGCCAATAAATATGCTGATAATGAAAGAGAATTTCTGTTCAATTTATTATGGAATGAAATTGAAAAATATTTGCCTCTTACAAAAGATATGATAATCGATTTTAAAATGATAAAAGAAAAAAGAGCTACTTTCATTCCCGATTCTGATTCAATTCAAAGCAGACCTTCAACAAAAACTAACATTTCAAATCTTTTTCTTGCAGGTGATTGGATTAATACAGGATTACCTGCTACAATTGAGAGTGCAGTATTGTCCGGTAAAATGGCAAGCGAAGAAATTATTGCTCAATGAGCATCAAGCCAGTTATCTCCAGTTCCTGTATCAACTTTTACAGGAACGTTTAATGGTAAAGCATTCTCCATTAACTGACAAATAACAGGTTTTAATTCTTCCAGCTCATCTTTATGTGCATCAAAAACTAATTCATCATGAACCTGTAAAACCATTTTAGTTTTTGCCTTACGTTTATTAAGTTCTTTCCAGATATTAATCATGGCAATTTTAATCATGTCAGCCGCAGTTCCCTGTATTGGCATATTGATCGCAGCACGCTCTTCAAAATTTCTTACAGTAAAATTACTGCTATTAATATTTTTCAGAAATCTTCTTCTGCCAAGCAGTGTCTCAGCGTATCCTTTTTCTTTTGCTGATTTAATCGCATTATCCATATAGGACTTTATTTTACTGAATGAATTAAAATATGTATTTATTATATCTGCGGCGTGGTTTTGCGAAATTCCTAATCTGGTTTTTAAACCAAAAGCTCCTATTCCATAAAGTATGCCGAAGTTAACTTCTTTAGCTTTCCTTCTCATATCAGGTGTTACTTCTTCAGGTGCAACCCCAAATACTAGTGCCGCAGTTCTTCTGTGAATATCTTCATTATTTTTGAATGCTGTTAATAATGTTTCATCTTCACAAATTGAAGCCATTATTCTTAATTCAATTTGACTGTAGTCTGCACTTAAAATTACATAATCTTTATTTCGGGGAACAAATGCTTTACGTATTTCTTTTCCCATTTCAGTTCTGATTGGAATGTTTTGCAGATTTGGTTCATTACTCGATAATCTGCCTGTTGATGCAACTGTCTGGTTAAATGAAGTATGAACTCTGCCCGTAGTTGGTTCAATAAGATTTTGCAATGCATCTGCATAAGTCGATTTTAATTTAGCTGCCTGCCTATAATCAAGAATGTAATCAATTATTTCATGTTCACCTTTCAGATTTTCCAATGATCTTGCATCAGTTGAGAATCCTGTTTTTGTTTTCTTTCCTGTTTTCAGTTTCAGTTTTTCGAATAATATTTTTTGCATCTGCTGAGGTGAATTAATATTAAAACTCTCTCCTGCTGCTTCATAAATCTTTCTTGTATAATTATCCATCAATGTTTCTAAATCACCTGAAAATTGTTTTAAGCTTATTTTATCAACTCTTATTCCCTCTCTTTCCATATCTTCAAGCACTTCAACAAGAGGAAATTCTACTTCATAACATAATTTTTGCAGTGAATTTTTTTCTATCTCTTTACTCAATACGTTATAAAGTTTTAGCGTAACATCAGCATCTTCAGCTGAATAATCTGAAAGCCGGTTTACATCTGTTTCAAATATTTTTGATGGATCTTTCTTTAAACCGATTAATTCTGTTAATGCAATCGGCTTGTAATTCAGGTATTTCAGTGCAAGTTCATCCATGCTATGCTTTTGATCAGGATCAAGAATATAACTTGCAATCATTGTGTCAAAATAAAAATTCTTTACACGAATACCGTGAGTTCTTAATACAGCAATGTCATATTTACCATTCTGACAAACTTTCTTTATTTTCCCATCTTCAAATAAAGGTTTAAATATTTTTATAAATTCATTTTTATCAAGCCTGTCTTCAAGCGATTGATGGAACAATCCTTCATTTTCTTTAAAGGGATTAATTGCAACAAAATATGCCTCGTTTTCCTTAAAAGAAAAAGATACTCCAGCAAGATTAAGATTAAGTGTATTTAACGAATCTGTTTCAGTATCAAAAACAAATAACTCTTTTTGTGAAAGTTTATCTGCAAGTTTTTTTGCTTCATCAACAGTACGGATAAGAATATATTTTACTGCTTCTTTATTAATTACTTCAATTTCTTTCTCTATCGTGGTTTCTTCTGGTTCGTTATTTTCTAATTGGATATAAAATTTTTTCAATCTTTCGTATAATGACCTGAACTCAAGTTCATTAAAAATTCTTCTTGTTTCCGAGTAATCAGGTGGAGTAAGTTTTGCACTTTCAAAGTTAAACTCAATCGGAACATTAAAATGTATTGTTGCAAGCTCTTTTGATAGAAAAGCATTTTCTCTGCTTGCTTCAAGTTTTTTCTTAATCGAGCTGGATTCTATTTCATCTATGTTAGCATAAATATCTTCTACAGTTCCATATTTCTGTATTAATGGTAAAGCTGATTTTGGACCTATTCCAGCAACACCTGGAATATCATCACTTGAATCACCTACAAGTGCAAGATAATCTTTCATTCTTATAGGTTCAAAACCAAGTTCTATAATTACCTTTTCTTTAGTAAAAACATCAAGCTCCTCGGTAGATTTTCCCGGTTTTATTACATTTATATTTTCTGTTACAAGTTGAACAAGGTCTTTATCAGGCGAAATTATGTATGAATGCAATCCTTCTTTCTCTGCAAGTCTTACCGCAGTTCCCATAATATCATCCGCTTCGTAGCCGGGACAAATCCACACCGGAATTTTCATTGCATTAATAATATCCATAATTCGCTGTATTTGAGGAATCATATCTTCAGGCATTTCGGCTCGCGAAGATTTATAACCTTCATACCTTTCATGTCTAAATGTTTTTTCTTTCGAATCGAATGCAACTGCAATGTAATCAGGTTTTATGTCTTCAAGTATCTTCATTAACTGAGTCATAAAGCCATAAACTGCCGAGGTTGCTTCTCCGTCTTTTGTCCTTAGTGGTCTTGATATGAATGCAAAATAAGCCTTATATGCCAAAGCTAATGCATCAACTATTGCAAACTTTTTTTTATCCATATTTTATTCTGTCTTAAGCGATTTATGTTTTCTGAAAAAATAGATTGGTAATCCTAGTAATATTAAAATCAATCCCATCATTGCGTTTGATGTATCAGATACGATGGAATTAATTAAAAACAAAAATGAAAAAATTACAAACAATGCTGTTGTAAACGGATATCCCCAAACTTTATACGGTCTTGCTTTATCTGGCATTTTCTTCCTTAAGATGAAAACACCAAATGCACCAAGCATATAAAAAAGCCACGCAGCAAAAACTACGTAATCAGTTATAGTATCAAAAGTGCCTGAAAGAACCAGTACTGCAGACCAGCAGCCCTGTACAACCAGAGATACGCTTGGTGTTGCAAATCTTGGATGAATTTTTGCAAGCGGCAAAAAAAACAATTTAGTTCTTGCCATTGCAAAATGAATTCTTGCAGTAGCTAAAATACTTCCATTTAATGCACCAAAAGTTGATACAATTACTGCAATAGCAATTATAGAAGCACCGCTTGTACCGAATATTTTCTCTGCCGCTGTTGCTGCAACTAATGGACTATTTTTCATCTCTTCTATTGGTAGAATATAAAGAAACGCAAGATTGATAAACACATAAACAGCTACCACAATAACTGTTCCCCATAATAATGCAAGAGGAACATTTCTTTGTGGATTTTTTATTTCTCCAGAAACAAATGTAACATTGTTCCATCCATCGTATGCCCAGAATGCTCCTGCTAATGCGAGACCAAGCAATGCAAATAAATTTGATGATACTTCTGGAGCTAATTGAAAATTGTGATATAAATTTGTTGTTGTTCCATTTCCGAAGAAGAAAATAGCAAGCGAAAGCATAATTATTGAAGCAATCTTTACAAATGTAACTATCGTCTGAACTGCGCCTCCAAATCGAACCCCGATATAATTGATTCCTGTTAAAAATAATATTAGTATTATTGCCACCATTTTGGTTCCTGCTTCAAAGAAGGGTTTTATTTCTCCTACCAAAGGAAAAGCAAAATGAAAATCTTTTAATGCTCCTGTTAAATCCGGATATTTAATAAAGTAGCCAAGATATTCTGCAAAAACATATGCAATAGCTGCCTGACTTCCTGTTTGTATTACTGCAAGTATAGACCAGCCATAAAGATATGCAGTAAAATCTCCATACATTTCTCTGAAATAAATATATTGTCCACCGGTTGCATCAATCATTCCAGCAATTTCTGCATTGGATAAAGCACCAATAAAAGTAATTACACCAGCAATTATCCAGACAAGTATAAGCAGTTCAGGAGATTGAAGATAACCAGCCATTGTTGCAGGTTTTCTGAATATACCGCTTCCTATCATAGAACCAGCTACTATCATCGTTGCAGCGGTTAACGTTAGTCCTCTAACTAACTCTTTTGCAGGGGTTTTGGATTGCATTTAATTTCTCTTTTTCTTTTCAGCAAGATAAATCTTTTTAAAAATATATACCAACTATCAACGCAATTTATTTTTATTTAATCCCCTTTTAATATTAAAATGAAGCGTAATCTTCTTTCCATTTTACTCTTATAATGGCTTGATTTTATTTAATTATTTCCTTTCAATTAATAGTGCCGCCATCTTTGTATAGCCGTTGTAAAAATCATAGATAATTTTTTTTTCATCATCACTGCAACCAAGAAGCAATTTTATCTCCGAGTCATTTTTAACCAGATCGACAGTAACAAAAATGCTATCAAGTATTTTTTCTTTTAATGAACCAAGCCATACATCAATCTCGCCGCCATCGCTGCATACTGTACCTTTAAGGTATCCATAATCTATTGGAAAAATTAAAGATGGATAATTGGGATGGACAGAACCTTTTGGTCTATCAATAACCAATTCATTTTTTGCAATCAACTCATCAAGATATTGCCAAAATTTATTTTGCATTAA
>CAZHVS010000023.1:0-46122 GCA_964536015.1 uncultured Ignavibacteriaceae bacterium | reverse complement strand
CTCTCTAATCAATTAACGACACTCTCTCAACAAAAAACTCCTCTCTCTCATCCTCGAACAAGCCTCTCTAATCTACGAATGCTAATCTCTAACCAATAAATTCCTCTCTCTCAACAAAAAACTCAAATTTCGTAACAATAAACTCTACTTTCCAAACACTTAACTCTTATTTCCAACCCTAGAACTTCACTTTACAGCCAAATTATCCGCATTTACTATCCTCGCATTCCAATTATCAGACAAAAAATCCTAATTTCCTTGCATAAAACTTCACCTCACAAACAAAAAAGCCCCGCTTACAAGCGAGGCTCTCTCCCATAAAAGGCATACAAAGAAAATTACTCTAAGCTGCCAACTACTTTTTCTACTTCATTAAGAACTTCGCAACTCTTTACAACATCTTTCATCCTGTTATGGTCAGGATACAAAGGTCTGTCCACATCAAGATGCTCAACATGTCTGCGTACAACTTCTCTCGCTTTAGATACACCTGCTCCATTAGTAAAATTCCTGAAATCCAGAGCCTGTGCAGCAGCAATAAATTCAATTGCAAGCACTCCAAAAGCATTATCCAGTATCTGCCCGTTCTTTAACGATGTATTCATTCCCATTGATACAAAATCTTCCTGGTCTGCTGCTGCTGGAATAGATTGTATTGATGCCGGTACAGAAAGAATTCTCTGCTCAACAATCAACATATCTGCTGTGTACTGACTTAACATCAACCCCGAGAACATTCCTGCACCTTTGGTCAAAAATTCCGGAAGCCCAACGCTTAAAGCCGGGTTAAGCAAACGGTTCAACCTTCTCTCGGAAAGCACACTAACCATTGTAACTGCAGCTCCAACCATATCCATAGGCAATGATACAGGCGAACCCTGAAAATTTGCACCTGTCAAAGTTAATTTGTACTCAGGTAAAAATATTGGATTATCACCAACGCCATTTAACTCAGTTTCAACCTGCTCTTTTGCCCATCTTACTGCATCGTGTGCTGCGCCAATTACCTGTGGAGTAGAACGCATTGAATAAGCATCTTGAACCTTCGTTTTAATTTTACCTGTTTTAAGATCACTTCCTTCAATACATTTTATTATTGATTTGGCACTTCGTACAGCACCTTTAAAACCTCTTATTTCATGCAAACGAACATCATAAGGCTTCAGATTGGCAAGAAGAGCTTCAAGCGTCATTGCAGCGGCAATCTCTGCCTGCTTAAGCCACCTGTTAATATCATAAAGATGAATAGCAGCCATAGCAGTTAACAGGTTGCTGCCGTTAATTGTAGCAAGTCCGTCTCTTGCCTGCAAACCGGGAATAGGAATTCCTGCTTTTTCAAAAGCAACTTTGCCGGGTAATCTTTCACCTTTATAAAAAGCTTCTCCTTCACCCATCATAAGCAAAGCAATTTGAGACATAGGCGAAAGGTCTCCGCACGCTCCAACCGAACCTTTCTGGCATACAACCGGTGTAACACCTTTATTAAGCATTTCAATTAAAGTTAAAGTAATTTCAGGACGGCATCCGCTGTTGCCATGAGCATGGACATTAATTCTTCCAACCATAGCACCTCGTACATGTTCAATTGGAGCAGGTTCACCAATTCCTGCAGAGTGATTGTAAATTAAATATTTTTGAAACTGTTGAACCTGTTCATCGTTCAATACTATTTCAGAAAATTCACCAATACCCGTATTTACACCATACATTATCTCTTTTGCAATAATCTTTTCTTCAAGCATTTTACGACACACTTTAATTCGCTCTAATGCTTCCGGATGTAATTCAACTTTCTCGTTATGCCGGGCAATGCTAACGAGTTTTTCAATTGTTAAACCTGAACCTGTTAAGGTAATTGACATATATTCTCCTTGGAATTTGTTAACTGATTAATTTTTTAATTTTTTCTAAATTATCTTTTTCTGCTTTGAATTTTATAAGCATTGTTTTACTGCTGTACTTAACTGAAGTTACTTTTGCAAGTGAATGTATTCTTGCCAGTGTCTTTGTGTCTTCAAGGTTTAATCTTACTTGCTGCTCTTTAGATTCTTTTGTCATTTGCTTCTTTATCGCTTCAAGCAGATTGTTAATATTTATTCCTCTCTTCGCAGAAATAATTACTGATCCGGGATAAGTGTTCATTATATATTCTATTCGTGACTTATCTTCAATTAAATCTATTTTATTAAACACTTTTAGGTTTAGTTTTTTATCACAATCTAATTCTCTTAATGTCTCAATTACAACTCTTAAATGATCTTCATAAAATGGATGAGAAACATCAATAAGATGAAGAATTAAATCTGCTTCTCTTACTTCATTTAGCGTACTTTTAAAAGATGCCACAAGGTTATGAGGTAATTTGCGAATAAATCCGACTGTATCACTTATAAGTATCTTTAAATCCTTTTCAATATCAACCGCTCTTGTAGTGGAATCTAAAGTTGCGAACAGTTTATCTTCGGCAAAAACGTCAGCACTGGTAAGTAAATTAAATAATGTGGATTTTCCTGCATTAGTATAACCAACAATTGAAACGCGAAAAACATCTCCACGGCTTTTAGTTTGTATCTGTCTTTGAGATTCTATCTTATCAAGTTTCTGTTTAAGATGACTTATTCTGTCTCTTACAATTCTTCTGTCGGTTTCAATTTGTGTTTCGCCAGGTCCTTTTGTCCCAATTCCACCATACTGTTTTGAAAGATGCGTCCACGCACGCGTAAGTCTTGGCAGCAGGTATTCATACTGTGCAAGTTCAACCTGGGTTTTAGCTTCTTTGGTTCTTGCTCTCAATGCAAATATATCAAGTATTAATGCACTTCTGTCAACAATCTTTCGGTTTATAACTCTTTCAAGATTTCGTGAATGAACGGGGGAAAGATCATCATCAAAAATGATTATATCTATGTTGTTTAGTTCTGCAAGCTGAGCAATCTCTTCTGCTTTTCCTTTGCCAATATAAAAAGCTGAATCAGGAGCATATCTATCCTGAATTATTTTAATTATAGTTTCAGCTCCCGCTGTATTTGCAAGTTCTTCCAGTTCATCAAGATGCTCGTTAACAATCTCTTTAGATTTATCTTTCGTTTTAAGAGCAACAAGAACGGCACGCTCTGGTTTTTTTATTTTTATGTCTATCATTAAACGTGTTGTTAAAAAAATAAAAATGTTACTTTGAAAAATATGATTTAATATCTGGAAAAACTAAGTAGTAAATTGGTTAATCAACAAAGAATGAAATTAATAAGTTTTATGGTTTAAGTAATCTTTTTAATTTTAAGCAATAAAAATTAAAACTAAAGGAAAAGTAATGGCATCAAAACGACGAGTGCGTCCATCATGGGATCAATATTTCTTAAAAGTTGCAATGCTTGTGTCAGAACGTTCAACCTGTCCAAGAATGCATTGCGGTTGTGTGCTTGTAAAGGACAGACAAATTTTGTCAACAGGATATAATGGCTCAATTCCGGGAGATGATCATTGTGATGATGTTGGTTGCTGGGTAGTGGATAATCATTGTATAAGAACAATACACGCAGAGATGAATGCCATACTTCAATGTTCATCGAACGGTGTAAATACAGCCGGAGCTACAGCTTATGTAACCAATATGCCATGTACAAATTGTGCAAAAGCTCTTGTAGCCGCAGGAATTAAAGATGTAATAATCTTTTCAGATTATCACGATACAAAAGCCGAAGAGTTTTTCAGGAAAGCAAGCGTTCCTTTAATAAGAATGAAAATGCCCAAAAAAACAATAGACTACGATTTGAAAAAATTTACATCGGCAAGAAAAACAGAAAAAAGCGAGTAATCCTTAAAATCCTTTTGTATCGGCTTTAATCATTTGCCATACAGTTAAAAGAATGATTTCTATATCAAGCCAGAACGACCAATTCTCAATATACCAGATGTCGTATTCAACACGTTTTCTTATACGGTTTTTATTTTCTTCTTCGTCCTGAACGTCACCCCGTAATCCGTGTATTTGTGCCCATCCGGTTATTCCCGGCTTTACAAGATGACGCAATCTCAGTTCATCAACAATTTCTTTGTACATATTGTTGTAAGGTATTGGATGAGGACGTGGTCCAACAAGCGACATATTTCCAATTAGCACATTAAAAATCTGAGGAAGTTCATCAAGATTTGAGCGTCGTAAAAATTTTCCGAATTTTGTAACACGCGGGTCATTCTTTGAAGTAGGAATAAATTTTGTCCATGTAGTTGTGGTCATAGTTCTGAACTTGAAGCATTTGAATGGTTGATTCCCTTTTCCAATTCTATCCTGAACAAAAAATGCTGGTCCTTTTGAAGTTAGTTTTTGTATGATAATAATTAAAGGAAACAACCAGGAAACAACCAGTACGATTACAAATATTGATACAATTATATCAAAAGTTCTTTTTAATATTTTCCAGTGGATTTCTTCAAGCGGTTCATTTCGTACAGTAATTACAGGTAAATCGCCAAGTAAACTTATACGAAATTTTTTTGAAATAAATTTAAAGTAATCAGGAATTATGTGTACCCGTACGGCATTTTTATTACAGGTATAAATTATATCTTCAAGCTGATTATATTCACTGTTGGGAAGAGTTATTATTGCTTCTTCAATTTTATTGGTGTGAATTAATTTTTCCAGTTCATTAAGTTTGCCAAGAATGTTTTTATCGGTTGCATTTAAGTTGTTATCGACAAAACCAATAAAGTTATAACCAAAGTCGGGATTGTTTTTAAGTAAATTAAGGAATTTGTTGCCAGCTTCACTTGCACCAATTATTATAATGTTTCTAATATTGCCAGATTGCTTTTGTGCCGTTGAAAAAATCTTTTTTAAAATTGTTGTACGACCAAAAACAGAAACAAAAAGAATAGCAGAGTAGAGAATTATAAAATTTCTGGTAAAAAGATTTTCTTTAATTACGAATATAAAAACAATTGATAACGCAGTTTGGGCAAAAGTGTTTTTAATTAATTCTACAAAAGTACCAGAAAGGTAGCGTGAAGAAAATTCATCATAAAAATTTGTCGACTTTGTAGTAAAATACCACAGTAAATTTTGAAGTAATAAAAGCACAAACATTTGTGGCCGTTCTATCAAAGTCTGTAAAGACTGTGATAAATCTGCAGCAATTATAAAGCTTCCACTCAGGAAAAGTAAGTCTGTTAATATTTTAATATAACCAAGTGATTTTTGATTTGTTATCATAACGTTTAAGATAATTGCAAAAATTTGTTGATTTCATTTATTACAGTTTCGAGCTCGATTGCATTCATGCATTCTCCAGTATCATCATTGCAATTATACTCAAAACCAAGATTTAAACAAGGCGAACAATGATAATTACTTTGAATGGAGACAGAATTATTATTTAGTGGTCCCCATCGTTTCGCGTTTGTTGGACCATGCAATGCAATTAAATTACAATTTAATGCAGATGCAAGATGCATAATTCCTGTGTTAACACTAATTACTAATACTGAACTATTTAATAGTTTAGCTGTATCTTGAATGTTGAGTTTGCCGGCAACATTAAAAATCTTTCCATTAATATCCTTTATAAGATTATCAATTTTAATAATATCGCTTTTGCTTCCGGTTAAATATATCTCAAATTTATTTTCAATTAAATAAAAGATTATTTTTCTCCAGTTTTCATTGCTCCATTCTTTTAAATATGAACGATATCCACCGGGCACAGTATGTAAAACAACACGATTTGAAATTTTTCCGACTTCTTCTTCAATCTTGATTAAAGGGAGCTCCGTTTTAGATGGGGAAAAAAAGTTTAAGTTTTTGAAATTATAAATTTCATGAACAGTATTTAAATGTTCGATTGCAGTGTCAAAAATAAAGTGTAAGCCCTGTCCTTTTGTTTTGAATCCTATTAAATATTTTGAATCTGAGAAGAAAGAAATTAAAGCCATAGTTTTAGACCACTGGGCACAATCAATAAAAATATCAAAATTTTTTAAGCGAATTGTTTTTATTGTTTGTATAATGTCAGATAGATTTATTTCTACAATTTCATCAGAAAATCCTATCAGGTTGCAAACTTCTGTTATAGATGAATCGGCAAACAAAGTAATCCTGGTTGATGGAGAAGTTTTTTTAATATCTTTTAACAGTGCCTGGCAAAGAATAGTATCACCAATAGCGGGTGTAAGCAGAATTCCAATATTGTTGATTTGTTCAGGAAGTTTTCTTCTTATCTTGAAAAATCCAATTAAAAATAAAAGTGGAATTCCCGCATAACGGTCTACTAATTTAAGGATTTTCTTTCCTCTTAGTTTCATACCCGCAACCTAAAAAATCTTATTTTTGTAGACAGGCAGTATGACAAAAAAGTTTCATTCATTATAAAAAGTTTCTTAGATTCTATTGTTTAATAAAAAATATCTTGTTTGTGTATTCAAAAATATAAAATCATTTAATGAAATTAATCTCAATAATTACAATTACTTATAATAATTACGAAGAATTGAAAAAAACTCTTAACTCAATTCCTAAAACAGAGGTAATCGAATCCGTTGTTATTAATGGCGGAAGAGATCTTGCTGCAAAAGATTTTCTTAAGACGTACAATGGTGTTGTTCTGTCAGAACCTGATAATGGTATTGCAGACGCATTTAATAAAGGAATACGGGTTTCGAATGGGAAATATTTAATGTTTCTTAATAGTGGCGATGTTTTATTAAATGAAAACTATTTACAGGAGAGTCTTTCTTTCTTTAAAGAGAACAAAGAATATGGATTTACTCATTCAAATCTTTTACTTAATGATATTTATGGAGGATCATTAATTGTAAAACCAAGGAAAATAAGTCTTGGCAGAGGAATGCCTTATCTTCATCCTACAATGATTTTTAGAAAAGAAATTTTTGACAACATAGGATTTTTTAATACAAACAAAAAAGTTGGAATGGATTTCGATTTAATTGTACGAATGATTAAAGCAGGGATTAAAGGGATGTATATTGATTGCGAGCCAGTAGTTTTAATGGAGGGAACAGGTCAATCTGTAAAAAATGAATTTCATGGAATTAAAGAATGTTATCACTCTCTTAAAGAAAATAAAATGTTAGGATTTAAAAATATTTCTGGAATGATAATGAGAGTGATTCTTTATTCTTTCAGAAAAATATTGGTTTTAATTGGTTTAAAAAATTTATTAGGAAGATTGAAAAGACTAAAATACAAAGGCTAATTTTTGAACAATGCTTTTATAAGTCCATATACTCTTCCTGATATTGTAGCGACATTATTAATTGCCAGAGCCGGCTTAAGTGTAAAAATTCCTCTTGCGATCTGGATAAAAGGGACGATTAGCATTTCAGCCAACTCGTAAAAAACAATTATTTTTTTTTCTTTGATAAGCCATTTCCAAACAAGTCCTCCTTTACCAACTCCATACTTAAAAGCTTTTTTAAATCCATTAAAAAGCTCTTCATTAAAAGGTGGAGCGTGGAAGATGAATAATTCGCTGAAGAATTCCATGTTAACACTATTAAAAAAAGCTTTCCAGCAAAAATCAGTTTCCTCGCTGCTTCCCCAGTAGGAACCAACACCAAAATTTTCATCAAAGCGATTTAACTTATTGAATACCTCTGCTTTAACTGCAAAGTTTGAACCCATCAAGTTTTTTGTGTTACGAAAGTGTTTTAAACTTCCTCCTTTTTTATGACGAAGGGAATAAAAATCATTCGTGTCTTCTCTTTTTATGCTTCCTGCAGCAATCTCAATAGAAGGATTTTCTTGAATAATATTTTTAAGTGTAACTGAATAATCATCGTTTAAATAACCATCATCATCACAGAAAACAATCCAATCAGTAGCTTCAGGAATAACAAGACTATTACGTGCAGAAGAAACTGCTTTATGATTTGTCTTTTGTCTGCAAAATAAAAGATTATTCGTTATTTCTTCTTTTAAAATTAACTCAACCAAATTTTGATCAATTAAAATTACTTTTTCCGGAGCAAATTTTTGTTTTAATGCTGATAAAAGTGCACGTTCAACAATTTCAGTTTTTCGATTAAATGTATTAATTACAACTATGTATTTCATTTAGAAAAAAGTAAATTTCAGTAAGCGAAAATAAGAATGTTTTATACAAATGAGTTTATTAATTTTACTTCACAAAAATTATTTGTTAAATAATTATTAAGAAAGAAGCTTGTATTACCTTCAAAATATAATATCTGTAATCAAAGGGAATTCTTCTGTAAGAACAGCAAAGGCAAAGACCAATATCTTCTGGCTCGGAATTTTTCACTTTTTTAATTTTATACTTACTTTATTCATAGTCTCCCTTAGTCTTCAATATTTAGGCAATGTTCAGTATGGAGTATGGATGACAATAAGTTCAGTATTACTATGGCTGGGTTATCTGGATTTTGGAATAGGAAATGGTTTACGGAATAAACTTAGTGAAGCACTGGCAATTGAAAATAAAGAACTTGCCAAAAGATATGTGAGTACAGCGTATTGGGCGTTTAGTAAAATAGCTGTTATTGTAATTGTTTTATTAATTATTGTAAACCAATTTCTCGATTGGAATACAATTTTGAAAGCCCCTGAAGAATTGCACAATATATTAAAACCATTCATGACGATTGTTCTTTCTCTATTTGTTCTGCAAGTACTTTTAAAGCTAATTAATTCTGTTATTAACGCTCATCAAAAGCCTGCTATAAATGGTTTGCTGACATTGGTTGTCAACGTGTTTTCAGTATTGGCAATTTTATTTTTATTAAAGTATGGGGATAATTCCTTTTTAGTTTTTGGTTTGACGGCTGTTCTTATTCCAATATTTGTTTTCATTCTGGCTACTGTATTTTTATTTAAAAATGAGTTTAATGAAATATCTCCCGCAAAGGATTTCATTACCAAATCATTATCAAGAAGTTTGACAAAAATCGGATACCAATTTTTTGTAATACAGGTTTCAGGATTAATTGTATTTACAGCAAACAATTTTATCATTACTCAATTATATGGTCCTGAAGAAGTAACTGTCTTTAATATTGCATATAGATATTTCTACTTTATTCCAATGGTCTTCTCGGTTTTACTAACACCTTTCTGGTCTGCCTTTACCGAAGCTTATATAAAAAAAGAAATGACATGGATAAAAAAGACACTTAAAACATTGCTTGCAATATGGTTGGGTTTTTCAATAATTACTTTATTGATGATAGTGTTTGCAGAATATTTTTATTCAATCTGGATAGGCAAAACAATAAAAATTCCTTTTGCATTATCATTAACAATGGGGATATTTACAATTATATCTAACTGGAATAATGTGTTTGCATATTTTTTAAATGGAATTGGAAAAATAAAATTGCAATACTATTCTTCAATTTTCACAGCAATTATTAATATTCCGCTTGCTATCTATTTTTCAAAAATAATGGAGTTGCAATCCACAGGAATTGTATTGGCAACCTGTTTGTGCCTTGTAATTGCTTCAATCTGGGCTCCTGTTCAATGCAGAAAAATAATTAGAGAAACAGCTACTGGAATCTGGAATAAATGACTACAGTGATGAATTGTAAAATATGTTCAATGACTTCTAAAGAAGTTTTTGAACAAAAGATTTTAAGGAAATATAAGATTAAGTATTTTCAATGTTCAGAGTGCGGTTTTGTATTTACTGAAGAACCATTCTGGCTTCAGGAAGCGTATGAATCACCAATAAATGTTTCAGATACAGGATTACTTGAGAGAAATTATTTTTTTGCAAAAAAAACTTCATCTTTATTGCTTTCTTTTTTTGATTCCAAGAAAAAATTTCTTGATTATGCTGGCGGATTTGGAGTGTTTACACGACTTATGCGGGACAAAGGTTTTGATTTTTTTTGGTACGATCCTTTTTGTAAAAATCTTTTTGCGCAAGGATTTGAACATAAAACTGAAGAAAACAAAAGTTATGAACTCTTAACAGCATTTGAATCATTCGAGCATTTTAATAATCCTCAAGATGAAGTAAAGAAAATGCTTAACTTAACGGATAACATTCTGTTTTCTACACATCTTATCGCAAGTCCAATTCCCGAACCAGAAAATTGGTGGTATTACAGCTTTGAAGGAGGGCAGCATATAGCTTTCTATACTAATAAAAGTCTTCATAAACTGGCTGAAATGTTCAACTTAAATTACTATTTCTATGGAGGACTACATTTATTTGCAAAAAAGAAGCTTAATCAATTAAATCTTAACCTTGTAGCTTTATTAGAGAAATTTGGTTTAATTAAGATCATAAAACCTGGTCTTAAAAGTAAAACTCATGATGATCAGAAATTTATAGAAACTTTGCAATCAACAAAATGAATATCTATTTTATTAAAGTTCGCAATTTTTTTCATTATATAATTTTTGTCATAATAGATTTAATTCTTCATTTTCGGAAAATAAAAGTCAAAAACAAAACTTTATTAATAATAAGACTCGATGCCATAGGAGATTACATTTTAATCAGAAACTATTTTAGATTATTCAGAGAAGATGAAAAATATCAACATTCCAAAATAACTTTGTGTGGAAATTCAATATGGAAAGATATTGCTGAGGAAATGGATAAAGATGTATTTAATGAATTCATCTGGATGGATAGAAAGAAATTTCGTTCAAACATTATTTATAAATACAGGTTCTTAAAAAATATTAATAAGCGTGGATTTGAAACAGTTATAGATACAACATATTCAAGAGAATTATTATTCGGCGATTCAATTGTCAGAGCGAGCAGAGCAATTAACAGGATTGGTTGTACAGGTTCGCTTGATAGTTATGCTTCATGGAAAAGAAAATTACTGACAGATTCTTATTACACCATACTATTTCCATCATCAAAAGAAAATCTTTTTGAGTTTGAAAGAAATCGCGAATTCTTTAGTTACCTTTTTAACAAAAAAGTTGATCTGATTAAACCCGAATTAAATCCCGAAAAGATAAATCCATATATTAATTATGGAAATTACGTAGTCATATTCCCCGGGGCACAAAATGATTATAGGAAATGGAGTTCGGTAAATTACAGAGAGGTGAGCAGCTTTTTATTAATGGAATCAGACTTTAAGATAATAGTTGCTGGTGCTGAAAGTGATTATGAAGCAGCGCAGGAAATTTTAGCTGATTTATCATCAGAGAGAACAATTAACATGGCAGGGAAAACGAATCTCTTACAATTTATCAAACTTATAGCTGATTCGAAATTTGTAATTAGCAATGATTCAGTGGCAGTTCATATTGCAGCAGCCACTAATGTGCCTTTTATTTGCATCTCAAATGGTAATCACTTCGGCAGATTTCATCCATACCCAGCAAATATTTTTGATAAAGGAAATTATATTTATCCGGAAGAAATTATGAATAATCTTGATAGACCGGAGATGCTTAGCAGGGAATATCGTTTTTCTTCTGACCTTGATATAAATTCTATTTCTGCCGAACAAATAAAAAAAATGATTAAGAAAATTCTGGATATGAATAAATGAAAATCTCATCACTTATTATTGCGAAGAATGAAGAAAAAAATATTCACTCTTGTATTGAGAGCCAGTTAAATTGTATTGATGAGATAATTATACTTGTTGATGATACTACAACTGACAAAACAGTAGAGATAATACAAAGTTTTCCGCAGGTTAAATATGAATTTGTGAAGTGGAACGGATATGCAAACACAAAGCAAACAGGACTTGAAAAAACAACTAACGATTGGGTGTTATGGATCGATGCTGATGAATCACTGACAGAAAATCTTTGTAAAGAAATTAATAACTTCAAAAAATCAACTCCTGTTTTTGATGCATATTCATTTCCAAGACGTGCTTTTTTTCTTGGCAGATGGATTAAACATTGCGGCTGGTATCCCGGAAGAGTTACCAGACTGTTTAACAAAACAAAAGTTAAATTCAGCAATAGCAAAGTACACGAACATCTTGTTATAGAAGGTGAGACCGGAAAATTTAAAAGCGATATAGATCATTTTACAGATCCTTCTTTATCACATTACTTTGAAAAATTTAATAATTATACTTCACTTGCATCAAGTGAATTGCTTGAACGAGGAAAAACTTTTAAAATATCCGATTTAATAATTCGACCAATATTTATTTTTTTAAAAATGTATTTTTTGCGGCTTGGTTTTCTGGATGGAGTTCCTGGACTTATTTTATGTATGGCATCAGCTAACTATGTATTTGCCAAGTATGCAAAACTATGGGAACTGGATTACAGGGAAAAAATCAGCTGTTAATGTAGGCTCTCCTTATAAATTCACGCTCTTCTTTACTTAGCGAAATAAATTCTTCTTCCGAAACTTTTTCAACATCACCAAAGTATTGATTCTCTGCACTATCGTTCCAGCTTTTAAGTTTTACATTTTTAGATTCAACTACCGACAACTTATCGACAATAATATTCCTGCCATCAACTTTTCCCTCGACAAGATATGGTCCCATCGAAAGAGTTTTTGTTGCATAGATTGAATAAGTTCTTGGAAACAACACTGCCTCAAAAGTGCCTGTTAAATCTTCAAGCGAAAGGAATTTCATTATTTCTTTATTCTTTGTTCTTATTCTTTTTGAAGACATATACCATCCGAGCATTTTAACTTTTTTACCGTTAAATTTCTCCATTTGTGAAGAAGAAATTACTTTTTTCTGTTTCGCATATTCAGTAAAAAAATCCAGTGGATGATGCGATACCATATAATCAAAAATTTCAAGTTCCATTAAACATTTTTGTTCAATAGAAAAATCTGTTTCGTTTTGAATTTTTTCTTCTAAAGAAAAAGACTCATTAACAAAAAGGTTGTTGTAATTGGCGTCAAGGATTTTTCTGTGTTTAATATAAACATCAAGCAGTCTCAGCAATGTTTGTCGTGGTTTGTTAAAACAATCCATAGCACCTGATTTGATTAATATCTCCGATGTTTCATAACCGGTTTTAGTTCTTACAAGAAAATCTGCAAGTGAAACATATTTACCGTTATTGTTTCGTTCTTCAATAATTTTATCAATAACGTCTTCAGGTAAATTTTTTATAGCCATAAAACCAATACGGATTGAATCGTTGTTACCTATGTAATGATATTCGCTTTCGTTTATGCAGGGAAGTTTTACCGTCAGACCAAGTCTTTTACATTCCTGTATATAAACAGCAGGACTGTAAAAACCACCGCGGTTGTTTAAAACCCCAGCCATAAATTCTGCCGGATAATGAGCTTTAAGATATGCAACCTGAAAAGAAAGCAAAGCAAATGAAGCACTGTGTGCTTTACAAAAAGCATATCCTGCAAACGATTCTACCTGTCTCCACAGTTCTTTTGTAACTTCTTCCGAGTAGTGTTTAACCTCAATGCAAGAGTTGAAAAACCTGTCTTTCAGTTTATTCATTTCTTTATGTGAACGCATTTTGCCGCTCATTGCTCTTCGCAAAAAATCAGATTCTTCCAGGGTTAAACCAGCAATTTTATTTGCAACTTTAATTACGTCTTCCTGGTAAATCATTACACCATAAGTATCACCAAGCACTTCTCCCATCTCGGGAATAAGGTATTTTCTTTTTGAAGGATCTTTGTGGCGAGCAATAAACTCCTGCATCATTCCGCTTTCGGCAACACCGGGACGTATTATAGAACTTGCAGCAGTAAGCATTTCAAAATCTTCGACGTTTAATTGTTTAAGAAGATTACGCATTCCCGGCGATTCAATATAAAAACACCCTATTGTTTTTCCTTCGCGGATAAGGTTTTTTGTAGGCTCATCATTAAAAAGCATTTCATAGTCATAAATATCAAAACCAACTTTTTCAACCTTTCTTTCTACCGGCGGAAAAAGAGAAAAAATCCTAGTGCTGTTTGTTGTTTTGGTGGTTGTCTTTTTCATCTTATTGTTTATTGGCTTAATGAAAAATAATTCAAAGCCTTATCAAATTCAAGAATATATTTTGACCAATACGGGATTAATAGTATTGATTACGAAAATCTAATTCCACTAATATTATCTTTTTTCTAAGGGAAAAATCTTCCCAGTAATTTGGTCGGGTTTTTCTTTTTTCAAACTTTTCATCGTATCTCTCAAAACACCTAAAGAACGTTGGCTGAGAAGATCAATTTTTATTAATCCCAGGTCTTCAATTGAATACATGTCGGGTTGAGTAATAATTAAACCAAGTCCTTTGTTACTTGCATATTCCAGAGATGTATAATCAGTAACGGGTGTTGGAGTGATAATAATTCCGCTTGGGTGAATACTTAAGTGCCTTGGAAAATTTGCAAGTCGTGATGCAATATCAATTATACTTTTCCACGGTTCAGAATTTAATTTGAGTGTTTTTGATTCGGGAAATTTTTCTGCAACATTTGGAAGATTGCGAGCATCAGTCCATGGAATAAATTTACTTATTTCAGAAATTTCAGAATCAGAAATGCCGAAAACTTTTGCGGTTTCTCTAAAAGCAGATTTGGCCCTAAACGTGTTAGTGGTCGAAATCATTGCAACTTTATCATAACCAAATTTTTCAAAAACAAATTTTACAAGTTCATCACGTTCCCGCCAGGAAAAATCGAGGTCAATATCAGGAGGCGAAGACCTTCCTCTGTTCAAAAAACGCTCGAAATAAAGATGATGTTTTATTGGATCAACATTTACAAATCCAAGACAATAAGCAACAAGACTATTAGCAGAAGAGCCACGACCAATCATCATCATACCGCGTCTTTTTGCTTCGCGAACTATTTCCCACACAACTAAAAAATAATCGGAAAAGTTTAATTCATCTATAACCGAGAGTTCATATTGTAATCTGTCAGTTAATTCTTTTGTAATCTTATTATATTTTTCTTTTAACCCTTTGAAAGCAAGTTCCCACAAAAATGAAAAAGAAGTCTGTCCTGCCGGAGGTGAATATTGCGGAAATTTTGTTTTGCCTGGTTCAAGATCAACATCACAATTAGAGCAGATAAAGCTTAGATTGTTCATAGCTTCGGGAATTTTTTTCCATGTATTGATTAATTCGTTCGGCTCCTTGAAATAAAATTCTTCATCCGCCAAATCATTGGGTCGTAGATTTGCAATTGTCGTTCTGTTTTTTATTGCTGTAACAACTTTGTGCAAAATAAAATCATCTTTGTTCAGCATAAAAACCGGATGCGATGGAACAAGTCCAATATTATTTTCATTTGCGAATTCATATAAACTTCTGTTTTTCTTCTTTTTTGAAGGAAGAACAATAAGCTCTGCAAAAATGTTTTTATAATGAGGAATATTTTTTAATAAATTTATTGAAGGAGTGATAATGAATAGATTACTCAATTCGGTTTGCAACTCTTTAAACAAAGAAAAATCTTCTTTCAACTGTCTGGCAGTAATTAACTTGCAAAGTTCAGAATAACCTTTGTTATTTTTTGCAAGAAAAACTGCATAAGTTTTCTCATCGGTTGGCTCATCAATTAAACTGCCCAATATTGGCTTTATAGAGGCATCTTTTGCTGTCTTGTAAAATTTGATAAGTCCATACATACCATTTTTATCGGTAAGAGAAAGATTCCGCAGATTATATTGACTGGCTTTCTCTATCAGACTTTCAACAGGAATAGTCCCTGATAGGAATGAATAATTTGAATGTATATGAAGTGAATACATTAAAAATGCACAGAGTTTTTTTAGTGTAAAATTTTATATGACTGATAAAAACTTAATACAACTAAAAATGATATAAAAGTTATTATTTAAGAAAAATTGGTACTTTAATTTATAAAAAACGACTGAGTAGAACATGAGTTTTGTTTGTTTAATTGTGTTGAACGATATTTAAAATAAAAAAATGGAATTTCATGAAGACAGTATTATTCTTTTTAAGTATTTCACTGATGATAACTTATTCACAATCTCTTGAAACACGTTACTCTGATTACGGCGATATTGTAATAGCCAAACTTGGCGCGGCTCCATTCCCACATCCCAAGAGAGAGAATGGACACACATACAATAATCAGTCTTTTTCATCTTATGAACATTATTCAGACAGTACAGTTGTAATGTTTATTCCAAAGGGATATTTTATTACAGGTACAGTTGATCTGGTAATATATTTTCATGGATGGTGGAATAATGTGGATAGTGCGTTAAACCAATTTAAGTTGATTGAACAATTTAGTAAAAGCAAGAAAAATGCAATATTTGTTTTTCCTGAAGGACCAAAAAATTCTCCCGATTCTTTTGGAGGAAAGCTTGAAGATAGTGCCGGTTTAAGAATTTTTATTAATGAAGTCATGAAAACTTTACAGGAGAATGGGAAAATTAAAAAAAGAAAATTAGGACAGGTGATATTAGCTGGACATAGTGGAGCGTATAGAGTTATGGCATTTTCTTTAATGCGTAGTGGAATTCCTGAGTATGTTAAAGAAGTATATTTGTTTGATGCTTTGTATGGTCAGTTAGAAAAATACGTTTACTGGTTCGATCATTTTAATGGAAAGTTAATAAATATTTTTACTGATGATGGCGGAACAAAAGAGCAATCAGAAATTTTAATGGATGATTTAAAAGGATGGGGCATTCCTTATTTCTATAATACAGAAGATGAAATTAAACCGGATGATTTGAAAAATAATAAATTAATTTTTGTACATTCAAAACTTGGACATAATGATGTAATTTCTAAAAAAGAACAATTCTTGCAGTTTCTGAATGCAAGTTGTTTGAATGATATTCCGGTATTCAAATGATTTAATAGTGATTAATCTTCACCAAGTTCAAATTCTTTTTGTGCGGTGATAATTTGCTTGCTGTTCAAGTCTTCTATGTTAAAAATAATTTTATACTTACCGGCAGAGTACGTTGAGTCAAGTTCAAACTGAACTTCAACCGGTAGATCAAGAAATTTTTCACCGCTCTTTTTCTCGAGTTTATTTTTGAAAATTTCTTTTACCAGTTTTCCGTCAGGTTTTTCTAAATCAATTTTATAATTAATAGAAGTAGAAAATTTTCCGGCAGATTCATTCTGAGTGAATCCTTTAATTCTTATTGATGCATTAACTTCCCATCCATCGCCAAGATCATATGCAAATGCTTCCGGACTGAATGCTTGCAGTTTTGTGCTTTCTTTTGGATTACATCCTAAAAAGAGAATGGTAACTAAAAACAAACCGGTCACAAAAAGAAATTTCATATCAACTCCTTTAAATTAAAAAGACGGGAAAGTATCCCGTCTTAATTTTTTATTATCCGTTTTTTTGTTGAAATTCTTTCATGAACTTCACTAATTCTTCAACGCCTTTTTTAGGGAAAGCGTTGTAAATTGAAGCTCTTAAACCTCCAACAGAACGATGTCCCTTTAATCCAACCATACCAGCTTTTGATGCTTCACTTGCAAATTTAGCTTCGAGCTCTTCGTTGGGCATTCGCCAGGTTACGTTCATCAATGAACGACAATCTTTTTCAGCGTGTCCTTTATAGTAACCATTGCTGTTATCAATAGCGTCATAAAGTATTTTAGCTTTCTCAAGATTTAACTTGTGCATTGCATCCAAGCCGCCTTTTTTAAGAAGGTGTTTTGCAACAAGGTCAATTATATAAATTCCAAAAGTATTCGGAGTGTTATACAAGGAATTATTTTCAACCTGAACTTTATAGTTTAACATTGTATGCAACGAATCCTGGCTTTTTGTAACCATATCTTTTCTTATGATAACAAGTACAACTCCTGAAGGTCCAATATTTTTTTGAGCGCCTGCATAGATTAAAGCATATTTGTTTACATCAATTTTTTTATGAAGTATATCAGATGATGCATCACAAACTAAAGGAACATTCCCGACTTCAGGTTCAGTCATCCATTCCACACCATGAATTGTTTCATTTGAAGTAAAATGAACATAAGCTGCGTCTGGATTTAATTTTATTTCTTCTGGTTTAGGAAGTCGTTTGTAATTTTCTGCTTTTGTCGGATTAATAACGTTTACTGTTCCAACTTTCTTTGCTTCTTTAACAGCTTTTTCAGACCAGCTTCCGGTTACAATATAATCTGCATTATTTTGTGGAGGCATTAAGTTCATTGGAATCATTGAAAATTGAAGGCTTGCACCGCCCTGTAAAAAGAGAATTTCATAATTATCATTAATGTCAAGCAATTGTTTTATACCGCTTTTTGCACTTGCAAGAATCTCTTCAAACTTTTTTGAACGATGACTCATTTCAAGTATTGACATTCCCTGTCCGGGAAGAATAAACAAATTTTCCTGTGCTTCCTTAAGTACTTCTTCAGGAAGAATTGCAGGACCAGCATTAAAATTAAAAACACGATTTTCCATATTAATCCCTTTTGTTAAAAATTAAATAAAGTTCTGTATCAAAATTAAATAAAATTATAGAACTTTCTGAAGAGTAAAATAAAAAGTTGTACCCATATTTAATTGGCTTTCAACCCAGATTCTTCCACCTTGTTTTTCTACCAATTCTTTACAAAGAATTAATCCCAACCCTGTCCCAATTTCTCTGCTTGTGCCAGGAGTTGTAAATTTAATATCAAGTCTGAATAATTTGGGTATATCATCAGGATCGATTCCGACACCATTATCTTTCACTAAAATAATCACTTCATTATCAGTTTCTTTTGCATCAACTTCAATTTTACCTTTTTCGCGGGTGAATTTAATAGCATTGCTGATTAAATTGTTTAAGGTTGATTGAAGCATATTCTGGTCAGCTAAAACTTTCAATGAATTATTTGAGCTGTTTATCAGTTCTATCTCTTTTTGTATTGCGGCATGTTTTTGTAAACTGAAAACAAATCTGATTGAATCATATAACGATATAGGTTTTAAAGTGATAGCAGAGGTTTTCGACCTTACTCGTGACCATTCAAGCAGATTTTCGATGAGTTCAAAAACATTTTTCACTCCATCTCTCATTCTTTTGATAAATGTCTTCTTTTCTTCTTCGGAAATGTTTTCAAAATCTTCGTGAAGAATTTGTGATAAACCAATCAAACCCTGGAAAGGACTTCTGAGGTCGTGTGCAATAATCGAAAAGAATTTGTCTTTTAAGCTATTTGCTTCCAATAGTTTATTATTTTGTTCAGCAATTTCTTTATTCTTTTCTTCGAGTTCTGATTTTAGTTTTTTTATTATTCTGTAACGGAAAGAAACATAAACGGCAAATGCAATGATTAGAAGAACAAGTAAGATTAATGAATATATCTGTATCTCCTGATTTTCAAGTTGTAGTTTTTGAATTTCCTGTGACTTTTTTAATAGTCCTATTTCTTGTTCTTTCGTTTCCGATTCATAGATAACCTGGAGTTCTATAAGTTTGTCTTTATTCTCATTTCTCAGCACGGTATCATTATAACTTGCATATTTTTTAAAATACTCGAATGCTTTATGTACATTTCCTTGCTTCTCGTACAGTTCATAGAGTTTATAATAACCCTTCTGTACAGCGTCTGACAAATTATTTTGTTTAGCCATCTCAATTTGTCTGGTGAAAGTCTCTTTGGCTTTTTCATAATTATTCTCTTTCAGATAAACATTCCCAATACTAAGAAGACTAATTGAAATTCCGAAAGCGTCTTTTATCTCTTCCCTTAATCTTAAACTACTCTCGAAATATTCCATTGCTTTGGAATTATTTCCCATTTGAAAATAAATATTACCGATGTCATTATAGGAGTAAGCGATACCATTTACATCTCCGGATTCTTCTTTTACTTTAACTCCTTTTAATTGGTAATCGAGAGAAGTGTTATAATCTCCAAGCTTCAAATAAGTTGTCCCTATGTTGTTCAATGCTCTGCCAAGAGCATATTTGTCATTTAAACGAGTTGCAATTTCAATTGCAGAACGTGAATAAGACAGAGCCTGTTCATAATTGCCGAGTTCATTATAAATATATGCGATATTATTTTGCGTTATTGCAAGTTCATATTCGTTTTTTAGTTTACTTTTTAACTTCAAACTTTTTTCAAAAAAGTTTAATGCAGAAACATATTCGCCCCATTTCCAAAAGATTAAACCTATATAATTAAGAGAACGGGCAATTTCCGATTGATTATCAACAGTTCTTGCAGCATTAATGGCTCTTCTATAAAATCCGAAAGACTTTTTCAAGTCACTTTGTTTCCAGGCAATTAACCCCCAGTTATTAAGAGTAGAAGCTACTTCAGATGAATCTCCCATTTCCATGGAAAGTCTATATGCAATTGAATATATACTATCCGCCTGCTTGAGTGAATTTTTTAAGTAATAGTAAAATCCAATATTTCTTAATGCTTCAACCTTTGCATTCATGTCTCCCAATTCATTTGCTAATAATAATTGCTCTTCAGAAGTTTTATATGAGAGATCAACATTTTTATGCTGGTAATGGATAGTTAGGGCATTCAGAATTACAATGCGTTTTTTACCCTTAGCAGTTGTTAACTCCTGCTCTAATTTTTTAACTTCTTCCTGTGGATAGTTTTCAATAGAAAAAACAAAAAGGAAGAATATCAATAATATTTTTTTAGTATGCAATACTGGTAAAGCAATAACAATTAATTTTAAAGTAAATATGGTTAACCATGTTTAAATTGTATGAGTAAGTAAACCATCTCTTAACTTAGGTTCGAACCATGTTGATTTAGGTGGCATAATTTCTCCCGCATCCGAAATCCTCATTAAATCGGATACTGATACCGGGTATAAAGAAAAAGCCACTTTTCCATAATTATTATCGACAAGTTTTTCCAATTCTTTTGTCCCTCTTATTCCTCCCACAAAATCTATTCTTTTGTTTGTTCTTGGATCGTCTATCCCAAGTACAGGGTTTAAAAGAAAATTTTGTAAAATACTTACATCAAGATTTTCTGAAACTGAAGTTGCGAGAGTTAAACTTGCAAGTACAGAATCTTTAACCTTTAATGAATACCATTCGCCCTCAAGGTACATTCCAAAATTTTTTTGAACAGATGGTTCTTTTATCTTGGTTTTTTCTACTATAAATTTTTCAGAGATTTCATTTAAAAATTCTTCCTTTGTTTTGCCATTTAAATCCTTTACAACTCTGTTATAAGAAAGAATTTTTAATTGTTCTGCAGGAAAAAGTACGGCAATAAAATAATTATATTCTTCAGAGCCATTATGGTCGGGATTATTCATTCTGAATTCTTCTCTTGCCCTTGAGGCGCTTTTTGCTCTGTGATGACCATCTGCAATATAGAGTTTATCTACATTCTTAATTTCATTGATAATAATTTCATTATACTCGTCCGGTAAAATCCAAACCGTATGCTGTATTCCATCATCTGCTGTAAAATCATATATTGGTATATCATCGGTTAAAACCCGCTCAACAATTTCGTTAACTTTTTGAACACCTTTATATGTTAAAAATACTACCCCTGTCTGAGTCCTGGTTGTAATAATATGTTTTGTTCTGTCGTCTTCTTTATCTTTTCTTGTTTTTTCATGTTTTAGTATTACATCGTTATCATAATCATCAACGGAAAATGTTGCTGTGATTCCGGTTTGAGCTCTTCCATCCATAATAAGTCTGTAAAGATAAAAATGAGGAGTATTGTCTGTAACAAGAGGAGCTTCTCTGGTTATTCTTTCTAAATTACTTTTTGCTTTTTGATAAACTTCATCTGAATAATGATCAACAGAATCCGGCAATTCAATTTCTGACCGGGTAATTCTTAAAAAGCTGTTAGGGAAATTCTTTGCAGCCATTTTAGCTTCTTCGGTATTAACTACATCATAGGGAACACTTGCTACAAGGTGAGCAACTTTTTTTTCGGGACGTAATGCTTTGAAAGGACGAATAACTGCCATTTAATATCTCCTAAAAAATTTTATAATTTCTATTGCAATATTCGGAAATTTTTTAACAATAATCCATTCTTTGCAGTTTATTAGAACTTTTTTATCAATACTAAATTCAATATATTTTGAATGAAATTATGAAGATTTACAATTACCTTTTAAATATTATTGCTCAAAAAGGAGCTGCATTTTTTATCCTGATAGATCCGGATAAAATGAATGAAAAAAAGATACCTGAGTTTACTCAACACTGTTATTCAATTGGGGTTGATGGATTTTTAATTGGCGGAAGTCTTTTAATGAATGGTGATTTTCAATCATTTCTTAAATCATTTAAATCTCATTCAACACTACCTGTAATTATATTTCCGGGTGGAGTTGAACAGGTTTCCTCTTATGCAGATGCAATTTTATATTTATCTGTAATTAGTGGAAGAAATCCGGAACATTTGATTGGCAAGCATGTTCTTTCTGCCCCAATGATCAAAAGGTTTGGTATAGAACCAATTTCAACAGGTTACATGCTTATTGAATCAGGTCGCAGAACAACGGCAGAATATTTTACGGGAAGCACTTCTATTCCAAGAAATAAAACAGATATTGCTGTTGCCACTGCTCTTGCAGGCGAATATTTAGGAATGAAATTGATATATCTTGAAGCAGGTTCTGGAGCAGATGAAACGGTTCCTTTCGAAATGGTAAAAAAAGTCTCAGAAAATTGTAGCATTCCTGTTGTTGTTGGAGGTGGAATAAGAAATCCTTCGACTGCTTTGCAAATAGTGCAAAATGGAGCTAAAATTGTTGTGACCGGTAACCATTTTGAGGACGAAAATAACTGGTCTTTACTAAAAGAATTTGCAGATTCTATTCACAAACAAGTAACCATTTAACAATTTACCAAGGTTGAAATTGGATAAACAAAAATTTATAAACGAATCTCTTATTGAAAGTTCTGAAACAAAATTAAAAATTAAGGAACAAAACTCTGAAGATATAATTAATGCAACAAAATTATTGGTCTCATCTTTCAGCAGTGGAAAGAAATTATTATTATGCGGTAATGGCGGCAGTGCTGCAGATTGCCAGCATATAGCTACCGAGTTTGTAATTCGTTTAAGTCATAATCTTCAACGTCCTGCAATGCCAGCAATTGCCATAACTACCGACACTTCTAATCTTACCGCAGGTGGGAATGATATTGGTTTTGAAAATGTTTTCGCCAGAACGATTGAAGGACTTGGAAATGAAGGAGATGTTTTAATTGCTATATCAACAAGCGGGAACTCACCAAATATTCTTAAAGCTGTTGAAATGGCTCACCAGAAAAAGATGAAAGTAATTGGTTTCCTTGGTGGAAGCGGCGGTAAACTTAAACCAATGGTCGATCTTCCAATAGTAATTCCTTCTTCCAATACTCAAAGAATACAGGAAGGTCATATTACCATTGCTCATATTATTTGTGAGCTGGTTGAAAATGAATTGTTTGGTTAATATTATTCTATCCTAAAAAGTATGCAACAATTTTATTTTGATGTTCTGATTATCGGAGGTGGAACGAGTGGTTCTGCTGCCGGAATTCAATCTGCACGTCTTGGTGCTAAAACTTTGATTATAGAAGATACTCCCTGGCTTGGTGGTATGATTACTTCAGCTGGTGTCTCTGCATTTGATGGAAACAAGTATGCGTTGGGTGGAGGAATCTTCGGAGAACTAAGAAAAAAAATTGAAGATTATTACGGCGGTCCCGAAAAAACTTATACAGGCTGGATTAGCCTTACCTGTTTTGAACCAAAAAAAGGAAAGGAATTTCTTCATCAAATTGCAAATGAAGAAAAAGATTTAACGATTTGGTATAAAAGCCATCTTCTCAAAGTTCTTAAAGAAGGTAAAAAAATTACCGGTGCAATTATTAAAAGAAAAGATGACATAATTGTACAGGTAAATTCTAAAATCATGGTTGAAGCAACAGAGTTTGGTGATGTCCTTAAACTTGCAGATATCCCTTACCGATTGGGTAGAGATTGTAAAGCCGATACTGGTGAACCAGATGCACCTGAAAAAGAAGATGATATTGTACAGGATATGACTTATTGTGCGATTCTTAAAAAATATGAAGATAAAGCTCCACTTGTAAAGAAACCTAATTCTTATAATCCGTTATTATTTAAGAATTCAACCGCAATTGATTCAGATACCAATGATGAGAGTTTATTAAATCATAAACTTCACTCTTGGGAAAGCTTTATAACATATGCATTACTGCCAAATGATAAATATTTGTTGAACTGGCCATTCAGAGCGAATGATTATCCAACTAATCTGGAAGTATATGAGAATTTTTCTGCAAGACCTTTGCACTTTTTGAAAGCCAAAGAACATACACTTGCTTATGTTTATTATATTCAAAATGAGCTCGGACATCCTGAATGGGGTTTGTCTGAAGATGAATTTGGTACTGAGGATTATCTTCCGTTTATTCCCTATGTGAGAGAAAGCAGAAGAGGAAAAGGAATTTATTTAATGACAGAGAAGGATGTTGTTCCTGCAGAAAGTTCTTTTCGTCCATTGTTAAGAAAAGATAGCATTGCTGTGGGGGATTATTTCCTCGATCATCATCATTCACTTTTTCATCAACCACCAGATAAAAGATTAATTGAAAATCTTCCTGCCAATGCGCCATTTCAGGTGCCTTTTGGTTCATTAATTCCTCAGGATATTGACGGATTACTCTTTGCTGAAAAAAGTATCTCTGTTTCTCATATTGTAAACGGCTGCACAAGACTTCAACCAGTTGTAATGCTGATTGGACAAGCTGCTGGTGTTATAGCAGCATTGGCTGTTAAAGAAAATACTCAACCACTTGAATTAAATATTACCAATGTTCAGAAAGAATTAATAAATGCTGGTTGTCAATTATTCCCGTACAAAGATATCTGGAATACTGAAGTTATTTTTGAAGTTACACAAAGACTTGCATTGCTCGGAATTTATATAGATGATGAAGATTTTTCATTTAGTTCAGATAAGATAGTTGCAAGTGGTGAACTTGCTAATTGGTTTAAAAATAGCAGTATCGAACCAGTTGTTGTTGAAGAATTTGAAAAACAAACTCTTGGACTTAAACGCACAGAAGCTTTTAACTTAATTTATAAAATGTTGTATAAAAAAATCCATTAAGGAAGTTATAATGAAAAAATTATTATTGCTCTCATTTTTAATTTATACTTTTACTTTTTCTCAAATAATCAATCATGAATATTTTACCAAAGAGAGAGAAGTTTATTTCAAATTCAAACTTTATTCTAAAGAAGACTTAAAATTTCTCTCGAGAATTATATCAATTGATAAAATAAAAAATGATACTGTTTATGCTTATGCAAATGAAAATGAATTTAATAATTTAATGACTACAGGTTATACTGATTATATTATATTACCTCACCCGGGTGATGTGCCGGATATAAAGATGAGTTCCGATGTTACTGAATTACTTGGTTGGGATTCATATCCGACATACGATGCTTATGTTCAAATGATGAATCAATTTCAGACTTCATATCCAAATATTTGTAAAGTAGTTGATGCTGGTACAACTGTTCAAGGAAGAAAAATATTATTCTGCAAAATATCCGACAATGTAAATCAAAATGAAGCCGAACCGCAGGTAATGCTTTCTTCAACAATGCATGGAGATGAAGTAACCGGTTTCGTTCTGATGTTAAGATTAATTGACTCACTGCTAACATCATACGGGAATGATACAAGAATAACGAATATAATTGACAATATTGAAATCTGGATTAATCCAAATACAAATCCAGATGGAACTTACTATGGCGGTAATAATACTGTAAGCAATGCAAGAAGATATAATGGAAATAGTATTGACATTAACAGAAATTTTCCTGATCCAGCGGCTGGAAATCATCCCGATGGAAATGCGTGGCAGCCTGAAACTATAACTATGATGAACCTTGGTCAGTCAAAAAGATTTGTGTTATCTGCAAATATTCACGGTGGAGCTGAAGTTATGAATTATCCATGGGATACTTGGTCAAGACTTCACCCTGATGATGCATGGTTTATCTATGCTTCCAAATGTTATGTGGATACTGTACATAAGTTTTCTCCTTCAACTTATATGGATGACCTTTATGGTTATCCCAATATTCCAGGAATTACAAACGGTTATGCATGGTACACTATCACTGGAGGTAAACAGGATTATTTTACATATTTCTTGCGGGGAAGAGAAATAACAATTGAAATCTCTAACACGAAACTTCCCGCTGGTTCTCAATTACCAACTTATTGGAATTATAACAGAAGATCATTTCTTGATTATATTGAAAAGTGTTTATATGGAATTAAAGGAGTTGTAACCGATCAGTTTGGAAACCCAGTTAAAGCAAAAGTAACAGTAATTGGAAATGACTTCGACAACTCTGAAATCTTTTCAGATTCTCTTACAGGGCATTATGTAAGAATGATAAAACCAGGAACATATAGTTTAAAATTTGAAGCTAATAACTGTATTACACAAATTGTTGATAATGTTACAACGTCATATTTTACAACTACACCGCTCAATATTCAACTAATTTCATCAATTCCTGTTGAACTTGTTTCTTTTAATGCATCTGTTGTTAATAATAAAGTTGAATTGAACTGGTGTACATTTACTGAAAAAAATAATAAAGGATTTGAAGTACAAAGGACATCTACAAAAAACGATTGGAAGACATTAGCATTTGTTAATGGCAATGGAACAACTACGGAAAAGCACAATTATTCTTTCCGTGATGAAGAAACCTTTACGGGAAAATGTTCTTATCGTTTAAAGCAAATAGATTATAACGGCTCATATCAATATTCATACGTTGTTGAAGTTGAAGCAAATAATACAAATTATGTTCTTGAGCAGAATTATCCTAATCCATTTAATCCGGAAACAAGAATAAATTTTTCACTTCCAGCTCAAAGTAATGTTTCATTAAAAATATTTGATGTTCTGGGGAATGAAGTTAAAACTCTTATAAACGGTGTTATGGAAAGTGGGAATCACAGTATTCTTTTTAATGCAAATGACTTAGGTAGTGGGGTTTATTTTTACGAACTCAAAGCCAATAATTTTACTAAGAAATTAAAAATGCTTTTAACAAAATAACTTTAATGCAAAATTGGTTAAATGAAATTAAATTATTTTAATTGAGAAAAAGATAAAGTACATTTTTCCAAGAAGAAACTAAAAGCAGATTTATTTACTCTTAGTTTCTTTCTTCTCTTTTGTTTCCTTTTTTGTGCTGCTTTCCGGAATTGAATTATCTTTTTTAGCAGGAGCTTTATAATCAGTTTGGTAAAATCCCGTACCTTTAAAAATAGGACCAACTCCGGCTCCAATAAGCCTTTTTAATTCTCCTCCACATTGTGGACATTCTTTAAATGGTTCATCAGTCATCGACTGGAAGAACTCAAATGTTTCCTGACAATCAAGGCATTTATATTCGTAAGTAGGCATAACTATTCTTAATTATTTAATTATCTATTACAAAAATAATGAAAATGAGGAAAATTTTCTATAACTTTGAGCACACAATTTGTTTGTATATATAAAGCAAAGAAAGATGAGACAAAAAACAAAAAATATAATGCTATTTACAATTATGTTGATGGCAATTACATTAAGCGGTTGTTTAAACTATGAACAGGAAGTAAGTCTTTATCCTGATGGTTCAGGTACTATGAAAATTCATTACTGGATAAAAATTCAGGATACAACAAAATCAGTATTAATAAATAATATTGGTTTGTTCAACATAGACTCTGTTCGCTCTGAATTTGTTTCGCCATATTTCACGCTTGAAAATGCCGAAGTATTTTCTGACACAACAGATTCTACCACTCATACAAAAATTGAAATATCTTTTAGTAGTATTGATTCATTAAACAATACAAAACAATTCAGCGAATCTAATTTTCTTTTACAGGATGGAGCCGAAGGACAAAAAATATTTTCACAATTTATTGCTCCTGTTGCAACCGGCTTTGGAATGAATGGTGAAGATTTTTATGTCACTTACATTTATGATTTTCCAGGCGAGATAATAACGCACAATGCAACTAATGTGTCAGAGAAGAAATTAATCTGGAAATATTCGCTTGCAGAAATTGGCAAGGGGAAAACAATCTCTGTTACTTACAGACCATATAAATTGAAAGAAACTCCGAACTGGATTTTAGTTCTGACCGGTATTGTTCTTTTGGTTGTAATCTTTTATTTGCTTAAGAAAAAAAGATAGAATCACACTTTTTACATTTGACTTTTCAAAAGCATATTTGCTTGTTCGGAAATCTTTCTTGCTTCTTTCTTTGTAGCAAGCTCACCACCGCTTACACCAAACCAGTGTTCAGACGTTACTCGCAGTACCATTAATATCCAGCTTTTCTTAATCATATACATTGATTGAGAATTGTCAGAATACCATCGGAAATTAAAAGATTTTGATGAGTTGTTTATGAATGAAAAAGATTTTATCATATTTGCATCGCATTCAAATCCAACTATTCCTTTATTACTTCTATAACACCAGAGAGTATTTGTTTTCCAGTCAAAGCCAAGTCTAAACTCATGTCTGCCCAATGCTTTAAGAGGGAAAATTAATAACAGGATAAGAAAACCAATTAGAAAAAATATTGGTGCATATTCGGCATCCTGCTTTTCGCCGAGTACAGCTAATCCGACAAAAAATAAAAAAAAGCTAACTGAGATTGGAAACCAATAAGTAAATTCTTTCCATCCTGAACTTTTCCATACCTTCATTGATATTTGAGGAGAGTTAAAACTTGTATCAATGTTTTTGAAATTTACTTTTTCTCTATCGGTTGGCGGAATTTCTTTTTTAAAAGCTGGAATTTTTCCTTCTTTATCTCTGGATTCTTTAAGTTTTTCACGTTTGTTAATTTTTATTTCACCAAATACATATTTGGCAGCATCCTTAGGTGAAATTTCAGTATTTGTTTCATCGAGAAAAAGTTTTCCATTCGACGCAGAAAATGTTGTTATAACTTTCTCAGAATTTTCAATGATAATATTAGGATAACAAAAATCCTCATCCTCTTTTATAGTTGGAAAATTTATTTTTTCTGCTTTTTGAAAAATATCATAAAGTTCAAATTGATCTTTTTCACCATGGTTTATTTCACTATAATCACCTGTGGCAGAATTGAAATTTGAACTAATTCCCTGTGTGCTGACTTTCACCTTGTTGTTCATAAGCATGCCTTCTTTTATTTAAATAGAAACTTCTTGATATGTGTTGAATTAACTTGTAACAAAAATATAGATTGATTTCTACTAAAAAAAGAAAATTATTAAAACAAAAAAGGCTGTCATTTAAGACAGCCTTTAAAAAATTTTTGTAAGAATAAATTATTTGGTCCTGAAAAATTCAATGCGGCGATTCTTTTGTCTTCCTTCAGGAGTTTTATTATCAGCAATTGGCATATCAGGTCCAAAACCTTTTGTGGTCATTCTCAAAGGATCAATGCCTTTTTTAACAAGCCAGGTTTTTACAGCATCTGCACGATCAAGCGAAAGTTTCATATTCTTTTTCTTATTACCTTGGTTATCTGTGTGTCCCTGTATCTCCACATTTATATCAGGATTTTCACTAAGTATTGTGAATGCTTTGTTAAGTGTTTCTTCCGATGAAGGAAGTATTGTTGATTTTCCGCTTTCAAATACTATTCCTTCTAATACAAGACTTTTTCCAGTTTCAATAACAACCTTTGGTTTTGGAATATCATCACCGCTATCAAGAGGATTTGTCCCTCTGCTGACTTCTACTCCGTCATTAATGGTTCCGCCATCAGTGTCAGCCTTCAAAGGATCGGTTTTGTATTTTAGTGTTTCATCACCATCTTTTAAACCGTCATTATCAGTATCTGAAACTAATGGATTGGTTTTATATTTTAATACTTCGTCACCGTCTTTTAATCCATCGCTGTCTGTATCAATTTTCAAAGGATCGGTTTTATAAGTAAATATTTCTTCGTTATCTTTTAATCCATCACCATCGGTATCAATATTTGTTGGATTAGTTTTGTATGTCATAATTTCATCATAATCACTTAAACCATCACCATCAGTATCAACTTTATTTGGATCGGTTTTATACTTAATTACTTCATCGTAATCAGATAATTTATCACCATCGGTATCAACCTTAAGTGGATTAGTAAAATATTTAAGAACTTCATCACCGTCATTTAAACCATCGCCATCGGTATCAGGATTTTTATAATCAGTCATATAAAGATCTTTTTCTTCATCATTCTTCAAGCCATCTTTATCAATGTCAGTATCTGATTCTCCCAAACCGTACATAAATGCTAAACCGAAATTATAAAAAGCATCAAAAGGTTCACCATCTTTGTAATAATTCAGGTTGTCCGTCAATGAGTATCCGAAGCCTCCGTGCAAATCTACAGAAAATCTATCACTGACATTAATTTCAATTCCAACACCGACAGGAATAATTCCGGTCCAGCCTTTTTCATAAACAAATTTTGCAGGGTTGACAGAGAGAGGAAATTCTTTAACCTTATAGTGCATTACTCCAACTCCAAAATATGCGTAGGGATTTGCGACTTCAAATTCAAAAGGTTTTAACAAAAATTTGAAATCAATTGGAATTAATTCGGTTTTGAATGTTCCTTTTAGGAAATCGTAACCTGCATATTGTGCATAGCCAACGCCAAGGTCTCCTTCGAGATAATCAAGCATATTCCATCGCAGGAATGCTCTTCCCCAGAAGGAAGGTTTTGTGCCATTGTCATAATTAAAATCAGTCAATGTTAAGAGATAATCTCCCTGTAAGCCGATTTTAACTATTGGTTTGAGTTGAGCGTTAGTGTTTAAATTCATAATAAACAACAACGCAAGAATAGTAAGAAGAACTTTTTTCATAACTTTACCTATTATTAATGATTAAAAAATTTCACACAAAGATATGAAAATATTTAGATTTATCAAGTTTACTATATCAAATGTTAGAGAAATTAAATTTGGAATACTTGGTTAATAAAAAATATTCTACTAACTTTTAAATGGAAATTTTTAGAGTTGAGAGTATGAAAGAAACAACGAAATATCCGGTAAAATATTTTTATTTTTTAATTGCAATAGTAATTGGTGTTATGCTTTTTATTAATAGCTGCAAAACCATTGCTGATCCAGATATTAAAGATACTAATGAAACAAAAGATACACAGGTAAAAATTTCAGGAGCACTTGTTGATGCTATCACTGGGGATGCTCTTATATTTGCCTCTATAAAGATTATTTATAATTCGGGTGTTCAAATTGTGCAAAGTGACAACAAAGGAAAATTTTCTTCTCAATTTGCACTTGATTCAAGTCAGACTTTAACAATTGTAATTTCCAAAATTGGTTATGTCAGCGACACTTCAAATGTATATGTAAAATCAGGGACAACAGTATCTCTCTCTACAATAAAATTAACTCCAACCTCGCAACCATTTACAGGAAGTGGTCCGGCTGGTTCAATATATTTGCTTTCACAATCAACTACGCGTCTGGGCGTTAAAGGCAGCGGGGATCTGGAAAATGGAAATTTAATTTTTCAGGTGGTTGATTCCTTGGGAAGAAATTTAAGTTACAATCATGCAGTAACAGTCCAATTTATTCTGGCTGCGTCTCCCGGTGGAGGTGAATTTTTAACCCCTGATTCTACAATGACAGACAGTTCAGGCAGAGCTCAATGCAGTTTAACAAGCGGTACAATTGCTGGTATTATTCAAATTATTGCAAAGATTACTCTTGGAACTAAAACAATTATTTCTACTCCTGTTTCATATACCATACACGGAGGTTTGCCTGATTTAGCTCACTTTAGTGTTGCTCCTGAACTTTTGAACTTCCCAGGATATAATTATTTTGGATTGAAGAATACTATAACAGCTTTTGTTGGAGATAAATATTCAAATCCTGTACGAAGTGGTACTATTGTATATTTTACTTCTACAGGTGGTATTATTGGTGGTTCTGCAGTAACACAAATTGATGGAACCGCAAGCGTAGATTTGATGTCTGCAGCTCCATTACCTGTTCATCCAACATTGGGAGCGGGATTTGCAACAATTACCGCTAAAACTGCTGATGAAAATTTTAATACAATTTCTGCAAATACACTTGTGCTTTTTTCAGGACTACCTTATATAACTGTTACTCCTTCATCTTTCATTATTCCTGATGGCGGATCACAATTGTTTAATTATACTGTAAGCGATCAAAATGGAAATCCTTTGACATCCGGAACGAAAATTAAAGTGGAAATTACAGGTGAAGGCATTCTGACTTCGGGTGACCTTGATATTACTCTACCCGATACACAAAGTAAAGCTTGGACATTCTTTTCGTTTTCAATAAGTGATATTGCTGATACACTTGGGACGAAAAAAATTGAGGTTAAAATCTCTTCAGAAGGAAATAACGGGAAAGCCGGACTCCAGTTTAGCGGGATTGCACAGTAGTAAATTTTTTCTTTTGACACTCTGATAGAATTACAGCAGAGGCTGAAGCTACGTTTAATGATTCAACCATTCCAATTTTAGGGATGGTTATTTTTTTATCAGCTAATTTCATAAATTTTTCTGACGGTCCATTTGCTTCGTTGCTAAAAACAAGTAAAGTTTTTTTCTTGAATTGGAAATCGTAAACATCTTCACCTTTAAGGTCTGCAACAAGAATTTGATAATCAAATGATTTTAATGTGGAAAGAATAATTTCTGGTTCTACTTCCCGAAAAATGTTCAAATTAAATAATGAACCGGCAGAAGAACGAATTAACTTCGGATTATATAACTCAACGGAATCCTTGCTTAAAAATATGTTTTTAATTCCAAACCAATCGCAATTGCGGATTATTGTACCGGCATTACCTGGATCAGAAATGTTGTCCAGTGCAACGATAACATCATCAAATTTAATATTTTCAAAATTTTGTTCTTTTTCTTTAAATACTGCTATTATTCCCTGAGGAGTAACAGTATCAGAAAGTCTGTTAAAATCTTTCTTTTTTAAAACCTCAATTCTTACATAAAAACTCTTACTGATATAATTTATTTGCTTCTCATTAAATGATGAAGTGATAAAAATTATTTCGCAGTCATAATTGCTTTTTAGTCCTTCTTCAACAAATTTTTCTCCTTCAACTAAAAATTTTTTTTCTTCACGACGATGCTTTTTAAGTAAAAGTGAAGAATAGTATTTTAATTCAGATTGACTTATCATACCAATTTATCATATTCCTGTTTTGATGAGTTTTGCTGATCTTTAAAAAGCTGATCAAGATATTCCCACGAATAAATGCCTGTATCGTGTCCATCCTTCCATGTTATTTGAATAGCATAACCACCAACAAGTTCAATTTTTGAGACTTTATACATATCAGGATGTTGAACAGCGGGTTTTTCTGGTAAGTATGTTTTAAAGAGAATAGTTTCACCTTTGCAATCAGCACAAGGGCATTCATCCCGCAAGTATTTGATATCAATGTTTAAACTGGTATCGTCTTGCTTAATGATCTGCAACTTATCCTTTTCAATTTTGATTTTCTTTGGTTTCATAAAAACTTCTAAATGCTTAAAATTATAACTGCAAATGTATGAGGAACAATTTAATTATGAAAAAATTGACTTCAAGAATGATTTTTATTTAAATATTTACTATACTTTATCAAACAAAAAAAATATTTATGACAGTATTGTTATTACTTATTTTGCTTTTTCTGTTTTTATGTGGATTTTTTGCTGCTGCAGAAAGTTCGTTGCTATATTTTAAACCAGATAATGAAAGCAAAAACAAAAAGATCGAACAGGATGACATAAGTTATTTCCAAACAAATCCCGATAAGCTATCCGCACTAATCAAAATATACTCGACAATTTGCATAATTGCAGAAGCATTTTTTACTTTGATGATAATCGATAAGATTACAATAACTAATAGTACATTCTCGTTATTGATAAAAATATTAATAGTTCTTTTACTGGTTTCAGTGTTGGTAATTCTGGGATATTTAGTGCCGAAAGAAGTTGGACATAAGTATTCATATCAGTTGGCTCCGATTTTGGTAAAGCCATTGATCTTTCTGGATAGGATAAGTGAATATCCTATTAAAATAATTTTGATGGTTGCGAATTTTTTTCTTTTACCTTTTAAAACAAAAGCTGGTTTTAGTGAAACATCTGTCTCCGAAGAAGAGATTAAAATAATGATAGGCGAAGGATTAAAAAGCGGAGAAATCGATAAAACCGAACAAGAAATTCTTGAAAATATTTTTGAGTTTAATGATTTGAGAGCGAACCAAATAATGATTCCCAGAACAGAAATGGTTGCAATTAAAATGATTGATGATGATGCACAGATGTTTCATGATATTATAAAAACTGGTCATAATCTTGTTCCCGTTTATAAAGATTCCCCAGATAATATTCTTGGCGTAGTTCATATTAAAGATCTTCTCCGTCAATTTATAGAAAAAATAAATGTTGATATAAAAAGCATTATTCGTCCTGCTCATTTTGTGCCTGCAACTAAACTGATTTCGGAAATATTGAAAGAAATGCAGAAGAGAGGAGAAAGAATTTTTATAATTACTGACGAATATGGCGGAACAGAAGGAGTTATTACACTTGAAGATATTCTAAGTGAAATTGTTGGAGAAATTAGTATTGATGGTGAAATTTCAAAAGAGTATTCTGAATTGCCTGATGGAAAATTTATTATTCTAGGTTCAATGACTCTGGAAGATTTTAATGAGATATTTAATAAGTCGTTACCTCTATCAGAAGATTATCAAACTGTGGCGGGATTTATTGCATATCAAACGGGAAAAATCTTAAATTCAGGTGACATTGTTGAATTTAGTAATATAAAATTTGAGTTAATTAAAAAAGTAAAACAGAAAATGGTTCAGTTCAAAATTACCTTATAATAATTTATGCCTATTAAACAAAAAATGAAATTTTTTTTCAATTTGAATTTGTTGGGAAACTTAGAAAATGTTATTTTTGTCCACCAAAAATAAAAAATTGCTGGTGTAGCTCAGTTGGTAGAGCAGCTGATTTGTAATCAGCCGGTCGGCGGTTCAAATCCGTTCACCAGCTCTAAATAAAAAACCCTGTAAATAATTACAGGGTATTTTATTTTTAAAATCTAAATCGTTTAATTAACAGAAATTTAATGTTTTATATATCTAATAAAAGCATTATCTAAAACACTAAAGAACATTTTTATAATAATTATTTGAGACTTTTAATTTAAAAGCTTTAATCTTGTAATAATTTCGCTTTTCTTCCAGTTTTTTTTGCTTGCGTTTTTTAAATCCGAAAAATAAATAAGTAAATGAAAAAACCAGGATCGACAAGAGAAAAAAAACTGAAACTGAACTTAATAAAACATTTAGTAAATCCATTTTGTCTCCTAAAATTTAACCCTGTATTTTAACAACACAGGGCTTGGTTTTATAAAAAATCTATTTGATAAGCAACATCTTTTTTATGCTAACAAAATTATTAGCTATCAGTTTATAGAAGTAAACACCACTTGTTAGTTTACTTGCATCAAAGTTTATATTATACTGTCCTGCTGGTTTAAAAGCATCCACTAATTTTGTAACAATTTCTCCCAATGAGTTATATACAATTAATTCGACTTTGGAATCAACTGGAATATTAAATTTTATCATTGTGTTCGGATTGAACGGATTGGGATAATTCTGAACCAGTTCATATTCACTTGGAATATTTTTCTCATCTATTCCCGTGGGATTTGATGTGATAAAAGATGCAATTTTTGAATATTCTGAATATTGTCCGCTAATTGTTCTGGATCTGACTCTCCAATAATAAGTTGTTCCCGAATTTAACCCATTAGTTTGCATTCTTGGAGTATTAGTCGAGAATGAAACAGGGTTAGTCATTAAAGGACTTGTTGAATATTGGACTTCATAAGTTAAAGAAGATGACCCAGCAGGTAAATACCATGCAAGAGTTGGACTATCTGTTGGAATAGTTACACCGTTAATAGGACTTCCGGCAACTGGTCTCATCGGTCCGAAAGACAAAGAAACAACAAAATTTGCAGCTGTCGACCAAGGAGAATAATTTACTCCATCAAACGCTCTAACTCTCCAATAATAAGTTCCACTTGTTAATCCTGCAAGTTGATAATAAGTATTTGTAATTCCACTTACATCTGGAGTACCGGTGAAAGAACCTGTCGTATTATATTCAATATCATAAGTCAAACCAATGGATGAACCATTCAAATACCAGGATAAATTTTGAGTGCTCTGGTATACTACTGCACCACCAACAGGCCACCCACAAATAGGTGTCTGTGAACCAGTTGTATTTACTACAATAAAAGATTCACCACTAGACCAATTTGAAATTGTAAGTCCATTAATCGAACGAACTCTCCAATAGTAAGTTGTCCCTGGTATTAATCCATTCAATTGAAAATAAGTATTGGTTATTCCAGTAACGGTTGGGGTCCCAGTAAATGTTCCTGTTGTATTGTATTCTATGTCGAACGTCATACCTGCGAAATAAGAATTAAGATACCAGTATAAGTCAACAGTGGTTGAATAAACGGAAGCTCCACCAACAGGCCATGAGCAGAAAGGAGTAATGTCTGTTGGAGAACCGAAGACTGTAAACGATTCCGGATTTGACCAGCTTGAGTAAGTAGTTCCATCATAAGAACGAACCCGCCAATAATATGTGTTCCCACTTATTAATCCGGAATAGTTATAGTAATTATCAACAATTCCAGTAAAGTTGGGTACACCGGTAAAGACTCCACTTGTATTTATTTCGATATCATAAGTTAATCCGTAACTTGTACCAGCAAGATACCATGATAATAAAGTACTTCCCGAATATACAATTGCTCCTCCAACTGGCCAGGCAAGAATTGGCTGTAGTGGTGTTGCATTTCCCTGTATAACGAAAGACTCCATTGCAGACCAAGTGGAGTAATTTGTTCCATTATATGAACGGACTTTCCAATAATAAGTGCCAGCCGGAAGGTTTGGTAATTGTTGATATAAATTTCCAATGCCACTATATCCGATGGTTGGAGTACCAGTAAAAACTCCGGTTGAATTCCACTCAATATCAAAAGTCAATCCTTGATTGGAAGTGTTGAGATACCAATAAAGGGTTGGAGGATTTACATAAACCGTTGCACCACCTGTTGGCCAGGAAGGTATAGGGGTTGTCGTAGAACCATAAGATATAAAACTTTCAATTGTTGAATACCTTGAAACCACTCCACCTAATTTGGTTCTAACTTGCCAGTAATATACTGTTCCAGGTAAAAAACCACTCATTGAATAATATGTTGTAGAAACAGGAATTATAGTTGCTCCTGACATACCGGGGTCAGTTGAATACATAAAATCATATGTTACTCCTGTACCAGCTTCATTTAAGTACCAGGAAAAATACACTTGTGGAGTATATATCTGAGTTCCTCCTAAAGGCCAGCCTAAATATGGTTGTACTGCCCTGATGGTTGTGAATGTATAGGTTCCGGAGTAAACAGTATTATTAGTGCCGTCGCTTGCTCTAACGTGCCAATAATATAAGGTTGAATTCATCAATGGTGAGGTAAAAGTAAAACTTGTTGATGTAAGTCCTGGAAACGTCTGAAGACCTGTTGTAAAGCCGGCATCTTGTGCAATTTCTAAATCATAAGTTACAGCTCCAGTAACACTATTCCATGTTAAAGTTGGTACAACTGAAATATTGATGCTTGAATTAGCGGGATTGTTTAAATTCGGTGTTTCAAGGATTGTGGTGAAAGAGAATGAACCCGATGTAGCCGGTGATGCATCTGTTACAGTCCACCAATATTGTGAATTGTTCAGGTTAACAAGACTGGTTGCAGTGCTTGTTCCAATTACTCCAGCTACAGTCTCTACTAAAGTTGTTAATGTAGCGTCAGAATAAATGTTAACGGTATATGGACTAATACCCCCAGACCAGGATAATATTGGGTTCAAAGAAATACCTGTACTATTATCTGTTGGAAGACTTAATGTTGGTTGTGCTTGTAAATTAGAAAGACTTGCAAATAATATTAAAACTAATAAAACACACTTAAATTTTTTCATGAAAACTCCTTAAATAAAAAGTGATTAACAACTTTTTGAACACACCAAAATAAACAAAACTATAGTTAGGAAAGTTCACAAAAAAATTAAATTAAAAAAACTCGATAGTTATTAAAAATTGAGTGAATTTTAATAAAAGTTCTTGTTTTGATTAAAGTAAATATTTAATTACAAATTTTCTTAAAAACTCTTAAATAATTTTCACCAAGAATTTTTCTAACATCTGAAATTGAGTAATTTTTTCTTAATAAAGCCGCTGTTAATTGTGGCAATTTTGAAACATCTTCCAATCCCAAAACAGTTTGTTCTATGCCATCAAAATCAGAGCCAAGAGCAATATGATCAATTCCAACTCGTTGTTTAAGATAATCAATATGTTTAATTACAGTATCAATATTTACCGAGCTTGAAGAGGACAAAAACGGAGGATAAAAAACTACTCCAATAACGCCGCCATGGGCCGCAATGCTATCAATCTGGTAATCATACAAATTTCTGTAATGATTTCTCAAAGTTCTTACTCCGCAATGAGAGTCTATAATTGGATTTTTTGTAATAGCAAGAATATCTTTTATTGTTTTTATTCCTGTATGGGCAACATCTATAATAATACCAAGCGAGTCCATTAATCTAATAACTTGTTTTCCAAATTCCGATAAGCCAACAGTCAAACTTCTGGAATCCTGTGCTGATACGGCCCAGGCAGTACTGTTATTCCAGGTGATAGTCATATAACGGGCGCCCTTGTTGTAAAATTCTTTCAACTTATTCAAATCGTTTTCTATTGCGTGTCCTCCTTCTATTGCAAGAATGCCAGCAAGTTTTCCTGAAGAAGTAACCTGTATAATTTCATTATAATTTCTTGCCTGGGCAAATTGATTGGAGTTCATCGCAATCTGGCTATAGAATGAATCTATCATCTGGATACTATATGAATAGAAGGGATGAATTAAGGAATCGGAAGGACTAACCCAGATTGCAAACATTTGTGCATCATATCCGCCATCTTTAAAGCGGGGCAAGTCGGAATGTTCTGTTGTATGCCGAATACCCAGTTGGTAACCGGTTATAACTTTTTCCATTACATCGTTGTGTAAATCAATTACAAATGCTTTGTTGTGAACTGTTTCAAGAAAGAAATTTAAATTTGAATTGGTTTCAAGAATAATTGATAGAGTGTCTGGCATATAAATGAATTTGGAAGCAATAACATAATATTCTTCTGTAATAGATTTTTTTTTGTTGAAACTATTTTGAACTTTTCCGTAAGTTAAAATATTTCCAAGACCACCGCTTCCTCCTCCATCTAGTTGGATCATTTTTTTTGTGATAGTTTTTCCTGCAAATTCAATTGAGTAAAACAGAACACCCGAAGCTCCTTTTGTTGTCCACGTAACTGAATGATTTCCTTTTTCAACAATGTAACTTCTTGTATCAAGTAACTGTCCAACTGAGTTATAAACAGATACTTTTGCACTTCCATTTCCATTAGTATAAAAATTTATTTGAGTTGACGGGTTGAATGGATTTGGAAAATTTTGTTCAACAGAAAAACTAATTGGCGAGGGTAAGTAATCATTAAAAGAGTTTGTTTGAAAGCTGTAAGACCAGTTTCCTGAACTATTTGTTATGACAAAATAATGTTCGGCAGGATTATTTTTGTTTATTATATCTACTCTTGCCGAATCAAGGGGAGTGTTTGTTTTGTAATCTTTAACTATACCCGAGATAGTAATTACTTGTGCGGTAATGTGTGAAGTTAACAGAATTAATAAAAAAAATATTCTCATCATAAACAGGTTAATAAAAGTAAATAAGTTTTTATTTGTAATACAATTTAAGAAATTTGAGTTTTTAAAATGAATGAAAAATAATTTTTATTAAAATTATTACAGAACAAATGCATAAAAATTTACGTAAAGCTATAGCACAAATGGTATAGAAATAAGGATTTCATTCCCTAAATTTGAAACAATAGTTTATAACATTAATGAATACAAATTCTTCAAACAGAAAAGATAATCCCCAATTATTCGAGACCATTCGAAGTGATTTCAAACAGGAAGATTTCTTCAGAGTAGCTCGCAGAGAATTCAGAGACCTTAAAGAATTTTACATTGATTCTGAAAGAAAACAGCGACTCAAACAAATGAATCCTGTTAAACGAATTTTCTTTGTTGTCTGGTGGATTTTGAGAAGCATGATTTTAAAACTAAACCCTCTTAGGAGAATTTTATTGTTGGTCGGCATTGTGCTTATTCTTGCAGGAAAAATTATTATAAAGGATGAACAAGGAGGAAATACATCAAGTGATAATTGGTTTGGTGTTGCATTAATATTGATTGTGTTAATGCTTGAACTTAAAGATAAACTTCTTGCCCACGATGAACTTGCTGCAGGGAGAAAAATTCAGGAAGCTTTAAGACCAGAACAAAGTCCCAAGGTTGAGGGATGGTCCTTATGGCTTTTTACTCGTTCTGCAAATGAAGTAGGTGGAGATTTAATTGACTTTATTAGAATAAGCAAAGATCGGGTTGCTGCTGTTATTGCTGATGTCGCAGGAAAAGGTTTAAAAGCTGCATTACTTACTGCCAAACTTCAGGCGATGGTAAGAACAGTTGCATATGATTGCAATTCAATCACTGATTTAATTACAAAAGTCAATGAAATTTTTCATAGAGATTCATTGCGAAGTATGTTTGCTTCAATGTTATATGTTGAAATAACTCCGGGTACAGGAAATTTATCTTATACAAACGCAGGACATTTGCCACCGCTGGTTGTTTCTTCAGAAAAAATAATTGAATTACCCAAAGGTGAAACGGCTCTTGGTTTGCTTAAAAGCGGAGTATATACTTTGCAAAATTTTTATTTGAATAGTGGAGATCTCTTTGTAGCTTTTTCTGATGGATTAATTGAAGCCAGAAGCGAGTATGGCACTTTTTTCAGTTTAGAAAAATTTTACGAGATACTTAAATCAACCAAGCATTTACCTGTTAATGAAATTGGACAAAGAATTGTTTCTACCATTGATGCTTTTATACTTGATGCACCTGTTTATGATGATTTGTCCATTATTATTTTAAAAAGGGATTAGGAAAATAAAAGAAAATATTAGTAATTTTATTATGTAAATCTTAAGGAATAATTATGAAAATAGCAAGAATGAACCCCTTGAAAAACAATTCAAGAGTTGCTGCCTTTTTTGATGTTGAAACGGAAGAGAAACTTATAATTAAAGGTTTCAGGTTAATAAAAGGCTCAAACGGTTTATTTGTTTCGTCTCCGGACGAAAAAGGAAAAGATGGGAAATTTTATGAGAGAGTTTTTGTTCCAAAAGAATTAAAAGAATCTCTTGATAAAATGGCTTTTGAAGAATACGATAAAGTTAAAGAACAATAATTCTCCTTTGAACACTTTATGTGTTCTGTGTTATTACAATTTTACTTTAGGTCTTATTATTTTATCCTGGCGGCTTACTTCGGGTAAGATAATCTGTTATTTTCAAAAGTGTTTAACTTTTTACAGGGCGATTTAATTTAATGCGTCTTATACTTCATCTTGATTTAGACACTTTCTTTGTTTCGGTTGAACGAATTCTTAATCCATCGTTAGAAGGAAAACCTGTTATTGTAGGAGCTAATCCAAAAGGAAGAGGAGTGGTTTCTGCCTGCTCTTATGAAGCACGTGAATTTGGTTTACGTTCCGGTATGCCGATTCGACAGGCATATAAACTTTGTCCCAAAGGAATATATCTACGTGGTCATTTCGATGAGTACAGTCGTTATTCAAGACTTGTTAAAAATATTATTAAATCTCATACTCCTGTTGTTGAGCAAGCATCAATAGATGAATTTTATATTGATTTTATTGAGAGTAAAAACCGGTTTTCATCTGCGTTTAACTTTGCAACTGCTTTACAAAAAGAAATATTGGAAACTCTTTCACTACCCTGTTCAATTGGAATTGCAAAAAATAAAACTGTTGCAAAGATTACCTCGGATTTTGGAAAACCACTTGGAATTACTTTTGTCCCAATAGGAATGGAAAAGGAATTCCTTGCGCCACTTCCAATTGAAGTAATCCCCGGTATAGGGAAGGTGATGTCGAAAAAATTTAGAGACAGAGGTTTTTATAAAATTGGTGACATCGCCCGTTTTCCGTCTGAGTACTTTTCAACATCTTTTGGAAAATTCGGAACAATCATCTGGGAAAAAGCTAATGGGCAGGGGAGTGAACTTCTTAATACTGGTTTTGAACAAAAAAGTTATTCAAGAGAAACTACCTTTAAAGAAGATGTAATGGGCATAGGTGCGCTGAAAAAGAAACTGTTTTCTTTAACCGGCGAAGTTGCACAGGATGTAAGAGATCATAATGTTAAAGCCGCTACAATTACTTTGAAACTCAGATATTCTGATTTTGTAACTATTACCCGCTCCCACACCATTGACCATACCGATGATGATAAAATTATATTTGATACTGCATTTAAACTGCTTCAGAAATGTTATACAAGGAGAATAGCTGTAAGATTGATTGGAATTGGTTTAAGCAAAGTTAGTACATTTTCAAAACAACAATCACTATTTGATAATGATGAAGCAAAACGACAAAGTATGTTCGCAGTTGTTAATTCACTTAGAAAAAAATATGGCTATGATATTATTGAAATTGGTAAAATCGAATAAAGTTGTCTAATGTTATAAAATTATTTTTCTATTTCAATACAAACCACCAACCCGTCAGTGTTACAAAAGAAATTATTATTCCAAGTCCAACCAGCATAGCAGCAAGTTCTTTATTCAGTTTATACTCCGTTGCAATTATTGAAGCGGTTATCATTGGCGGCATTGCAGCCTCAAATATAGTTACATCAAAGTTTAAGCCTCTGTCTTTTGTAAGAAGAAAATAAAATAAATATAATAAAAAAGGCGCAAGAATTAATTTGAAGACTAATCCAATTGCTATATCATTTTTATGCCTATGAAAATGAATTAATCTTAGTTGAAAACCTACAGACAGCAAGGCTATTGGTGCCAGAGTATTACCTAATCTTTCAAGTACTGATATAAAAATTGGAGAGTAGTTCACTGGCAATAAGATAAAAGCTGCAATTATCGAAATAAAAGGTGGAAATGTTATTATTCGTTTTATGATAGTTTTACTTTCAATATTAGTTCCGCTATAAAAAGATGCCAATATAATTCCAAGAGTTGAAAGAACAAGAAAAGAACCAAGTTGATCTATCAACAATCCGGTTGGTATTCCTTCTTTTCCAAAGAATACTTCAATCATCGGTAAGCCGAGAAATGAAGTATTCCCTAATCCACAAACAAGAATTATACAAGCAATAGTTTCACGTGACCAGTTTAGTTTTTTACCAATAAACCAGAAAAAGATAAATGCAATTGTAAATAATAACCACGCCATTGAAACTGGGATTAAAGTAGTAGAATCAATGTTAATATTATGAATATATAAAAGAGTCAAAGCAGGAAGCGACACATAAATAATAAATCCATTTAAAACTGCGGGTGAATTTTCAGGAAGTATCTTAAAACGACGGAACAAAATTCCAAGAAGGAAACAAAGTCCGAGTAAAAGGAAATTTTGCATTAAAAAAATCTTAAAATAGAAGGAGCTTAAATTTTTATTTAACCAAGGATTTTATTTTTGCAATTGCATCTTTTGAATAGTAATTACAAACGCCTTTTTTCGCTGCGGGTTTTAATCCAAGTTCTTGAATGGCTTTTTTTACTTTTGCATCTGTTACTGCGAGTTGTTTTGCGATATTTCCCGCAGTTAGTAAATCTGTTTTTTCGTTTTTCATACAATTGCTCCTATTAATTAAAATTTTAGTTGTTAAAATAACTGATTAGCATAAAACCAGAAGAAAATATTTCTTGTTTCAGTTCAGAAAACCTGAAAATAAAGATTGACTTATCGTCTCTGGAATTTTCATGTTAATCCGGTTTTCAAGCAGACGAATTAAATCGAAAGCATTTACAACTGCCTGTCCGTTTGGATGATTATTGAGAATTACAAAAATCTCTTTCGCTTTCTCAGATATTATTTTTATATCAAAAGCAATTTCTGTAATCTCACCTCTGGAATAAAGATAGTTGTACCTTTCATTCTGCTGCTGGTAATTTTGCTTTTGTCCAAATGAGTTAATTGAACTTTTCCAGGCTTCAAGATTTCTACCGTGCAGACGAACATACATACGATTATTTGTAATTACGGGTTTAAAGTGAATTATTTTTCCAACCATCGGTTGATCAATTGTGCAAAGAGAAATATCTAGCTGTTTGAAAAAATCAAATGCTTCATTGTTATCCCATGAGCCATGCCTCACTTCAACAAACCTGTTATAGCTCTCAAAAATCTCATTAAGGTTTTGAATATGTCTTAATGAAATATCATTGAATATAAAAGAATACGGAAACTGGATTAATAAGCCTCCTAATTTATCAGAGGCAGCCAGTACATTCAGAATGTCTTTTACAGCTTTTATGTTTTCATTTGTAAAAAAATTTTTTCCTGTTTGTTGAAAAGGTTTGTGAGTAAAATTCTGATGGAGTTTAATTGTAAAAACAAAGTTCTTATTGCCTTCAACTTTGTTTATCCATCCGCCAGCAACTGCAGGTGGAAGGTAAGTATAGTAAGTTGAGTTTACTTCAACGCAATTAAAATATTGTGAATAATATTGTAACCAGTCTTCCTTCTCTTCTGGATTATTTTTCTTGCTTTTCTGTCGCGGGTAAAATGAACCTACCCAGTCTTTGTATAACCAGCCGGCAGTTCCAATTCGCCAGATTGTATTTGTAGTTGTTTCAATCATAAATAATTGCTTATGTTTTGCTTTAGTGAATAATCAGTGAATTATTCACCGTTTATTGTAATTATAATATTTCTGTTACCGCCGTGATTACGATGTTCACATAAATAAATTCCCTGCCATGTGCCAAGATTTAATTTTCCTTTTGTAATTGGAATTGTAAGGGAAGCTCCAAGCAAAGAAGTTTTTACATGAGCAGGCATATCATCCGCACCCTCTGAAGTATGCAGGTAATAAGAAGCATTTTCAGGAACAGTTTTGTTAAAGTAAGATTCCATATCAACACGAACATCGGGGTCTGCATTTTCATTCAATGTTAAAGATGCTGAAGTGTGTTGAATAAAAATATTTAACAATCCTGTTGAAATATTTTTTATTTCAGGAAGCTGAGAAAGTATCTCGCTAGTAATAAGGTGAAATCCTTTTGGTTTTTGTCGAATTGATATTGCTTTTTGTATCCACATAATTTTAATAAATGTTTTGTTGGTAATTAAATTTTATTAATTCTTCAATTGAAAATTTTTCTTTCCATTTTTCTATATATTCCGACCACTACACCGACGAGTTTAAATTTTTGTTTTCCTTTCTCTATAATGATTGGCTTATAGTCGGGGTTTTCAGAAATTAATTCGACGATTCCTTTTTTTGAAAAAAACCTTTTCACCACTGCCGAGTCATCGAGTATAGCAACAACTATGTCGCCATTTTTTGCGGGTGCATTTGGATTTACAATTATGTAATCACCTTCAAATATGTATGCATCCTTTAAGCTGTTACCTTTTACTTTAAGAATAAATGATTGTCCGGGCATTTTAACAATAGAAGGAAGCTGAATTGTATCAATTGCATCCGGATACATAACTAAAGGGCTACCTGCGGCAACTTCGCCCAGCACTGGTTTAGGGATAAAAAATTTGTCTTCAACAATTAATTCTAGTCCTCTTGAAATTTTAGGACTGCGCTTAAGATAACCTTTTTTCTCAAGTGCTTCAATATGTTGTCTTGCAGTCATTCTATTTTTATAACCAAACTTATCAGCTATCTCAGCAAGAGTAGGAGGCATTCCGGCAAAAATCTTATGCTCCAGAATAAACTCCAGTATCTTGCTTTGTATTTCGGTTAATGTTTTTGCCATTTTCACTCTTTAAGTTGCAAATTATAAATACCATACATATGTATGGTAAATATAAGGGGTGATAAATTCAATGTCAATACGCGGTGAATAGATATTTTGAAAAAACAAAAAATTTTTCTT
>CAZHVS010000022.1:0-49312 GCA_964536015.1 uncultured Ignavibacteriaceae bacterium | reverse complement strand
AATTTATAAAAGATTATAAGAACACTGTTTTCAAATTAAGCTGGTTCACCATAAAACCAAATATGCCATACGAAAATTAATGAACCAGCGTGTAATAATCAATTAATAACAGGGAGATAAACGCCCTTATTAAAGAAGAAACTCATCTTGGAGGAAGCGACATAATGTTTCTTCATCGCAAATTTATTAAAGTTTAAATAAAAAAGTCAAGAAATATTTTTTCTGTAGATAGAATAAATTAACCTGTGCTTATAGCCGAAGCGGTTGCTTCAACTGCCTGAATAATTTGTTTGTAACCAGTGCATCGGCAAAGGTTGCCTTCAATAGCAGTCTTTATTTCTTCTTCGGAAGGATGAGGATTTTGTAATAACAATGCGTAAGCCGACATAAGCATACCGGGAGTGCAGTATCCGCACTGAACAGCTCCGTATTTAAGAAAGTTTTTTTGCAGAAGGCTTAAGCCGCCGTTTTCAGAAAGTCCTTCAACTGTAATTACTTCTGAATTGTTTGCCTGCACAGCCAGTATAAGACAAGAGTTAACTGCTTTTCCGTTTAGAATAACAGTACAAGCACCGCACTCCCCAATGCCGCAGCCTTCTTTAGTACCGGTCAAATTAAGGTCATCGCGAAGCAAATCGATAAGTCGTTTGCAAGCATCTATCTTAAGAATTTTTTCTATGCCGTTAATTTTTAATTTTATTTCTTTAACCATAATTTTAATAACACAAGTTGTTTAATAACTGATAGCAAACCTGCTGAACAACAGGAATTTTATACTGAGCCGACCATCGAATACCAGCAGCGTTGATAGTTTCTTTTCCCAACTCTACAGAAATATTTTTAAGGAGAGATTGAGAAATTTCTTTTCCTATAAAAAGATTTTCGATAGAAGGAAAACGTTTACCAATAGGAGTAACAGCACCGCTTGCAATACGGAAATCTGTGAGGATATTTTTTTCTTGTCTAAGAAGCACAGCAAGAGAAATTCTGCTGATAGAAACTGCACTACGTCTGCCAAGTTTGTAGAAGTCACCTTTATAATCTTCATTAAGTAACGGTAACAAAACCTCGGTAACAATTTCGTTCTCCTTAAGCTGAGTTTTATAAGGTTTAATTAAAAACTCTCCCATATTAATTTGTCTTATTGCTTTGGCAGATTTTACAATTACTTCAGCATCATAAACAAGTAAAGGAGCCACGCTATCGGCACACGGGGCACAGTTAACAAAATTTCCTGCCATAGTAGCGCGGTTACGTATCTGCAAGCTTCCAACTGTGGATGCAGCTTTAGCAAGCAGAGGGAAATGTTTTAAAATGAGTTCATTGTTTTGTAATTCTGTAAAAGTAACCGAAGCACCAATGTGAAGAAAATTATTTTCGATAGAAATTTTTTTAAGCTCGTGCAGATTTTTCAGGTCAATTAAAACAAAAACATCTTTAAATCTTGAAGACTTTTGCTGAAAGCCCGGTATAATGTCTGTTCCGCCTGCAATTATTTTTGCACTACTGCTAAAATGATTAAGAATATCAAACGCTTCCTTCAGGGATTCAGGAGCAAAATAATTTATTTGATTCATCACGCACTCCCTCTCTTATCTGTCGGTCTAAGTTTTTTTCTTAAGAGAAGCTCTTCAATATTTATAGGAAGATTGAAAAATCTTTCACCGGTTGCATTCTTAATTGCGTTGGATATTGCGGCGGCAGTAAGTTCAAGAGTTGGCTCACCAAGAGATTTGGCTCCCCACGCACCGTACTTATCTTCTCCCTCAATGAATACAGCTTTTATGTTACCAACATCTTTACAAGTAGGAATTAGATATTGGTCAAGATTCAGCTCTCGTATAAAACCATCCGCAGTGGAAAGTTCTTCCCACAATCCATATCCTGCACCTTGAGTTACCCCACCATAAACCTGTCCTTTTGCTCCAAGAATGTTTATAATTTTGCCTGCATCATGGACTGCGGTAATATTATCAATTAATACCTGTCCTGTAGCCATATTAACAGAAACTTCTGCGACCTGGCATCCATAGACGTAAGTAAAATAAGCGTCTCCCTGTCCTGTTTCTTCTTCCCAGTGAACATTTGGTCCTTTGTACCATCCAATAGTTGCAAGACTAACACCTTTTCTTGCAGCCAACGCACAAAGGTCAGGAAAAGAAATTATTTTGGAATTATTATTAATAGTTGTTACAGAATTATCTTTAAAAACAAATTCTATTCCTTCAGGTAGATTCCACTCATCTAAAAGAATTTTTTGTAATCTTTGTTTAATAATATCAGCAGCCTGCTTAACTGCCCCTCCACCCATCAAAGTAGAACGAGACGCAACGGTTGGACCGCTATCGGGAACGATACCGGTATCCTGTTCAAGATAAAAAACATTTTCGTAAGAAATACCAAGAGCCTCTGCCGCAATAATTGAGAACGTGGTTCTAAGTCCTTGCCCGTTCTCTGCAAGTCCGCTTAGCAAATAACACGAGCCATCATTCTGTACCGATAAATAAGCAGCGGCAGCGTCAATTCCTTCGGCACCAAGAGCACACCCGCGGAAACTAACTGCAAGACCAATTCCTTTCTTAATAACTTCACTGTGCGGAATAAATTCATTTTCATTAAGTAGTAATGAATCGTCATTAATTTTAAATGTTTTTTGTAAAAAAGAATTATCGTCTTTGCACAGATAATTACTCCACTTTTGTAGAAATGAAGATTCTTCCACAGCTTTATCAAGCACGGAAATTAAATTAATATCATGGTCTTTCAATTTTTGACCGCTTGCAGTAAAAGAACCTGATTTAAATCCGTTTATCCTTCTGATTTCAACAGGTGAGATGCCAAGATTTTCTGCAATCTCATCCATAATTGATTCCTGTGCAAAAATCGGTTGAGGAGAACCAAAGCCCCGCATTGCACCAGTATAAGGATTATTTGTATAAACCGCACGAACATCTGTTTCAACATTTTCTACTTCATAAGGACCTGTTGCCTGCACAACAGTTCGCCAGGTAACAAAAGGACTCATTGAAGAATATGCACCGCCATCGGCAAGAATATCAATCTTCATAGCTTTAAGCTTACCATTTTTATTAAAGCCAACTTTGTAATGCATTCTATATGGGTGCCTTTTATATGATTCTATAATCGAATCTTCGCGACTAAATTTTATTTTAACCGGTTTACCAGTCTTAATTGCAGCAACTGCAGCCCGCGCAGATAAAATATTCATAGTATCATCTTTACCTCCGAAGGAGCCGCCTATTTCAGCCTGCACTACACGAACTTTTGCTAAAGGATACGCTAAAACAGAAGCAACAACTTTTCTTGTTGTGTGAGGATTCTGAATACTGCCAAGAATTTTTATACCTTTATTTCCTTCAAGAGGAATTGCAATTACAACTTCTGGCTCAATGTAAGCGTGTTCAATATTTGGAGTAGTATAAACCTGTTCTAATATAAAATCGCTTTCACTAAACCCCTTTTCAATATTACCTTTTCTTAAAGGATAATGCACAATTAAATTGTCTTTATATTGTGGATGAATTAAAGGTGCATCTTTATCAAGAGCTTTTGTAATGTCCGTTAATACAGATAATGATTCGTATTCGACTTTAACTTCATCTTTCAATGAATGTAAATTCGATTCATTTTTGCCGACAAGCATTGCTACAGTGTCGCCAGTTGTTACTATTTTGTCATAAGAAAATATTGGTTGATCTTGCCTGATAGGTCCAATATTTTTAGCTCCCGGAATATCGTTCGCAGTTATTACTGCTTCCACTGCAGGATTATCTTCAATTGAAGTAAAATCAATTTTTTTAATTTTAGCGTGAGCAACAGGTACACGAACCATTACTCCATAAAGCTGATTTGGGAAATTATAATCATCACCAAACTTCGCTTGTCCGGTTACTTTTTCAATTCCGTCCTGTCTTATTACGGGGTTGCCGATAATGTTAAATTCTTTTTTCATTCAATACAAACTTAAATAAATATTGTTTGTTATTCAATCAGCTTCATCCATCATCTTATAAAGTCTGTTTCCTTGTCTGGTTATATTTTCATTTACAGAATGAATGTCATTAAACTGCAACTGAAAATTTTTCATTAACACTTTTCCATTCTGAAAAACAGAATGAACCGGTCTTTCAAGAATTCCATAAATAAAATGTCCCCAAAAATTATTTTGATGAAAAGGAGTTGGAGGAATATAATCCCACATAATGAAATCCGCGTTGTCATTTGTTTGCAGAGAAGAAAATTTTGGGAAATATTTTTTTACAAAATTAATTTGATTAAAATAATTCTTAATAAACCATGAAAATGCATCATTCATAGAATTGCCCTGGTGACGATAAATTAAGAACATTTGTTTTAATGAGCGTGCTATATTTGCATGCATCCCATCAGTGCCGGGTAACATAGTAAGATTGTTGGGAAAAGATGATAATGACGGAAGACCAACAGCGTTATTCAAATTGGAATCCAGATTAAAAACCATGGCGGTTTTATTTGCAGAAATTATATCATATTCTTCTTCAGTCAGATGAACACCGTGAGCAAGAATACTTTTTTCATTCAACAAGTTATTTTCAGCTAATCTTTCTACAGGAGTATTGCTATATTTTTTCAGACTTATATTTCTGTCTGCTTTATCTTCACAAAGATGAATATGAATACCAATATTGTTTTTTTGAACAATATTTTTACATTCAAATAAAGTATCATCATCTAAAGTAAAAGATGCGTGCAGTCCAAGCATTCCTTTAAATTTTTCATTAGATTCATTTTTACAGAAAGAAATATTTTCTCTTAAAGCATCCTGACAATATTTTTTCCCATTTCGATCTGATGTTTCAAAACAAAGCACACCATTTAATTCATAATCAGACAGAACATTTTTTATTTCAGAAAGACTTCCAGTTGTATGTGCAGGAGAAGCATGATGATCAAAAATATATGTAACACCATTTTTAATAGATTCTATCGCTGCCATTTGAGCAGATGCTTTAACCATCTCAAGATCTAACATCATATCAAGTTTCCACCAGAGATTTTCAAGTATTAATGGAAAATTCTCCATTGACCCTTTAATCGGAACGCCTTTTGCAAGCCTTGAATAAAAATGATCATGAAAATTTATTAACGGAATAGTGATCACTCTTCCTTCGGCATCAAGCATATCTTCTCTATTTGCTTTCGCCGTATTTATATTCTGTTTTTGAACAATGTTACTAATTCTACCTGCTTCAATTTCTAAATCTCCATAAACAGGTATAACATTATTGTCTTTAATTGTGCAAATCCATGCATTTACTATTTTTTTAATTTCACTCATTTTTTACTCTAATTAATTTTCAAAAACTTGCCAGAATATTTTTTTACATGCTCATCGATTTTCCCGACAACAAGATTACCTCTTAAAAAAGTTTTTTCTACTAATGCATTAAATGTTGTCCCCTCAAATGGTGTGTACTTCCCTTTTGAGTGCATTTGTTCGGCATTTACAAGCTTGCTTTTCCATAAATTAACTAAACAAAAGTCAGCATCATACCCTGTTTGAATTTTCCCTTTGTTTTTTAATTGAAAAAATTCAGCAGCATTTACAGAAAGATGCTGAATTGTTTTTTCCATAGATATTCTGTTTTTAAGAAATCCTTCACTTAAAAGAAAAGCAACTCTATGTTCAACTCCCGGAATACCTCCATATACATCCCAAAAATTAGTTGAAGATTTTTCTTTTAATGGATTACAACCTGCATGATCAGTCGTAACAAAAGATATTGTATTATCTGCAAGTGCTTCCCATAATGCATTCTTATCTTCTTCATTTTTAACAGGAGGAGCCGTTTTAAGAAAATTTTTTATTGAAGCATTTTGAAAATCTTTTTGAGTAAAATGCAGATAATGCGGACAGGTTTCTGCACTAATTGAAATATTTTTGCGATGAGCATTTCTTATCAATTCAATGGCTTTAGCTGAACTAAGATGAACAATATGAATTTTACACTTTGTAGATTCAGCTATTGAAATCATTGTTTTAACCGCTTCAACTTCTGCTTCAACATCTCTTGCTTTACAATAATCCTCCCAATCATTTTTTAATTGATATTGAAAATATTTTTGTCTGCCAATAACAAGATTTTTATCCTCTGCATGGACTAAAAGCGGCTTTCCAGTTTTGGCAATTACTTTAGCAGCGAACAACATTTGTACTTTATCCAAATCAGTAAAAGTTTGCATTCCTGAAACTAAATAAGCTTTATATCCAGCGACACCCGCTTCTGCAAGTTCTTTAATAAAGTGTTTAACCTGCTGATTGGAAAAATTATTTCCGCACACACCACCAAAGAATGCATAGTCAATGTAACTTTTGTTTTCAATATATTTTAATTTGTTGAGCAAGTTTGCTTTATTAGTAATAGGAGGCAGCGAAGTGCATGGCATATCTATAATTGTTGTTGTTCCCCCAGATGCTGCTGCTAAAGATGCGTGCTCAAAATCTTCTCGTTCTTCAAAACCGGGAGAATTAAAATGAACATGAGGGTCAATTCCTCCTGGAATTAATATTAAGAATTCTCCATCAATTTCATTTTCTTTTTTTACTGTAGAAGGAAAATCTTTGATAAACAAACTTCTTTTATCAAGCGTATCAATTTCTTTCCAGTTTATTTGGAAGTCAGTAACAGGAGTAATCTTTGCAATTTGTTCATCAAACTCAATTTCACAAAGTTGAAAATAATTTTCATTAGTTGAAATAAAAACGTTCTTTATTCTTTTCAGAACTTTTTTTTCGGATCCCAATTATCTCAGACCAGTTTGTGAATTAAAATCATTAATTAAATTATCCCATTCAGGCACAACCGAAAATCTCTCTTTCCAATAATTGTCATCATACCATTGAGCATTAAGTTCTTCAACGGATTTTCCCTGTTGTTCAACCCAAGTAAAGTATTTCAAATTGTGAATTGTTTTTTTATCTGTGTAAGTCAATTCTTTGAAGTAATCAGTTTTTTGTTTTATCAAAACTGAATGCCAATCTATTTCTGCTTGTTTTAATGAATACTCTCCCCATTCTTCATTCATTTCTTTTAAACGTGATCTATACATTTCAACTGAGTCTGTAAAAATTGTAAAAACAACATCATTCTCATTGAACTCGTAATGCTTTACCATTTTAATAGCGCTAATCATATTACTTATGCTTGAAATGCCAAGTTGTGGTAATGAACCTGTTGTAGATTGATTCACACCAATTTGAGAAAGAAATTTTTTGCCTTCATCCTCGTTGAATAATCTTAAAATGCGCAAAGGGTCTTCATCATCAATTGCAGTCACTGCGTCTGTATTTTTAACGTTATGAATCCACGGAATATGTTTATCTCCAATACCTTCAATTCTGTGTGCACCAAATCCATTCATTAATAAAGTTGGACATTGTAATGCTTCGGATGCTAGAATTTTTATCAAAGGATATTTTTCACGAAGATAATCTCCAGCACCAATAGTTCCCGCAGAACCTGTTGCACTGACAAATCCACTTAATCGTTGTCCGTCTTTCTTTAGCTGATTAAATAGTGTTTCTATAGTGTATCCAGTAATTTCGTAGTGCCAAATGGTATTTCCAAATTGATCAAATTGGTTGAAAATCAAGTACTCGTCACTTTTGGCTTGAAGTTCATGACATTTATCATATATTTCTTTTACATTGCTTTCGCAGCCATAGGTTGCATATACTTCCGCACCAATCTCTTTTAACCAATCGAATCTTTCTTTACTCATTTCTTCCGGTAAAATAGCAACTGCATGAACAGATAGTAAAGCCGAGTTGAATGCTCCTCCTCTACAATAATTTCCTGTTGATGGCCAAACAGCTTTATGGTAATCGGGATTAAAACGACCTGTTACCAAATATGGGACAAGACATCCGTAAGTTGCTCCTACTTTATGTGCTCCAGTTGGAAAATGTTTCCCTACTAATCCGATTATTCTTGCTTTTACTCCTGTTATTTCTTTAGGAATTTCAACAAAATTAATTTCTCCAATTTTTTTTGTTAATGGATCATTCTTCCAGTTTATCCTGAAGAGATTTAGCGGATGAATATCATTGATTTCTATTTTTTCAAGTTCTTTCTGTATCTTTGAAGGAATTGTTTCAGGATGCTTCAGCTGATGAAATGTAGGTAATATAATCCCCTTTTCTTTACAGCGAGTAATAGTACGTTTTAAGTTTTCGGTGTTTTCTATTTTCCATTTCCATTTATTCATTTTAATCCAACAAATTTTAATTTTAAAAATTCTTTATACAAAATTATGAAATTTACACTTACCTATACTCGAAATATTGTATTTCATCTTTCGCAATATGAAATTTATCAATAAATTCTTTGAACAAAGTATCTCGAACTACAAATAAAAAGTTAGTTGATGGTTTTAAGTGAGCATTTGCAATTACAAACTCAACAGATTCAATTAAACCTTTATTTCCTATTTCGAGCTTTCCTACTTCATCAATTATTAACCATTTATAATCTTTTCTAAAAAGATTTTTTATTTTTTCATTTGCCCACGAAAATGCATTTATCGAAAAAATGTAATTCCCAATAGAAACAGTATCTTTAGATTCTGATTGCACCTGAAATTCTTTTAATTCTCTACCAGTTATATCATATAAAAATCGTTTACCGTTAACCACAGGTTGTAAAATTCCAGCAACATATTTTTCTAGTGTAGCCCACCTCATCAGGTTAGATGTTTTACCAGTTTTTATCGGTGCGCTATATACAAATATATTTTTTATCATACGTCTGTTTCAACTGTTAGCAACAGGATAAAAAGCATTGATAAAAACAATTTAATCCTTTTAAAACTTCTTTCATTTTTTGATAATTTCCAGCTATATGATACTATTGATTTCAAAAGTGGAAAAGTGTTTATTGTTAAAGTTAGTTCAGAAGTATATGAGAGTTCTTTTTCTTTCAATTTTCTTGTAAAATATTTTGTTAGCAAAGGTGAAACGAAATAAAACCAAACAATAATTATTGAAACTGCTCTGATTAACATTATTAATACTTCGCCAAATTGATTTTTACCCCACTGAGGATTAAAATATGTAAGCACAAGCATAATAATAATAAAACCAAATATTACAATATAGAATTTTTTCTTCCACCATTTCTTTTTGCTATTTACAATATTAAATGAATTTGTTCTATCAGAAGATCGATACTGATTTTCTTCATTATTAAGTCTAAGTTTTTCAGATTGTATCCAATCAGGAACTTTTCCACCAATTATTCCCACTAAAACTCCTGCAATAATATGTAATAACGAATATGTTATGACTAATATGGCACTTAGACTAATACTATTGATTAGCTTTGGATTTACCATGAACTGCTTAAGAATATATTCAAAAAAAAGGTCGATTGATTTCCATAGTGTATTTCCAAAAACTATTGTCAGAAAAAGTAATTTTTGTGCTGCCGAATAAACCAGCACAAATAAACCCGTAAAAAATGCAGACGTTTTATAAAATCTTTTTGTTAAAAATAATAATTGTCCAATAACTCCTTCAATAAAAACAGCAATGTGAGCAATTATTGGTGTATGTGGACTAATGATTAATTTTATAAGTATTACAAGAACAGTTGATCGAATAACCTCATATTTGTTTTGCGAAAAATATGTAATAAGACAAATAAAAATTGCGGCTGCTCCACCAACAAATAATCCAGTAAAGGGAATTCTAAATGCATGCAGTATTCCCCCAAAGGCTGCCTCACTAAAAGCCCACAAAGCTGTTATTCGCCAGACGGGTGTGAGACTATTTTTCTTTTCATTTACCATTATGAATTTTGCTATTTAATAAATAAGAACCATTTTCGTATGGAGAAATTAATTGCGGCAAGAGAAAGGGAAATTAAAATTTTTGAATAGATATACCATAAGTGAAAAAAATCTGCCAGTAAATTCATCATTAAAATGTTGTATATCAAACCGAGAAAGGCAAAAAAATAGAACAAGAATATTTCCTTGGCAGGAATAAATTTCCCATTTATAAAAATCAGCTTAATATTAAGATAGTAGTTTATGAATGTGACAGAAATAAAAGATAGAGCTGTTGCTAAAATTAAATTTATTCCGAGTAGTTCTTTAAAAAACAGAAGAAAAACAAGATCAAATAAAAAGCAAATTGAACCAACAATTAGAAAAAGCAATATCTGTCTGTTTAAAGATTTAGTTACTTTTTCTTTTATAAAATTAAAATTTAGAATTATGGTGTTCTCCTGAAAAGATTATATTTGATTATACACCTAATTGCACTGACTCCATCTTTCCAATTAATTTTTTTCCCTTCGCTATAAGTTCTTCCAAAATAAGAAATACCAACTTCATAAATTCTATAATTTTTTTTCTTTGCAAGTTTTGCAACTTTTGCAATAACTTCTGGATCAATCCCGAATCTTTTTTCCTCTATAACAAATTGTTTAATAATTTCAGTGCGAAAAACTTTATAACAAGCTGCTTCATCTGTAAGATTTAAGTTAGTAAATGCATTCGAAATCAGTGTTAGAAGTTTATTTCCCATCGAATGCCAAAAATATAAAACTCTATGCGGTTCCGATCCAATAAATCTTGAACCAAAAACCACATCAGCTCTATCATCAATAATTGGTTTAATTAACTTAGTATATTCATTAGGATCGTATTCCAAATCAGCATCTTGAATTATAACCAAATCACCTGTAATATTTTTAAACCCTGTGTTTAAGGCAGCTCCTTTCCCCTGATTCTTTTCATGAAAGAATAGTTTAATGCTTTTATACTCCTCCTGTAAAGATTCCAGTAAAACTCTTGTCCCATCGTTCGAACAATCATCTACAATTATCACCTCTTTTTCAAACAGTAACTCTGTTGACATTACTCTCTTTATAATTTCTTGAATCGTAGCAATTTCATTATAGCAGGGAATTACAATAGATAATTTCATTTATGAACTTCCTTTATATTTAATATTATTTCTTGAATACCTTGACCACTCAGTAACAAGACTAAAGGCATTGCTGGAATCAAATATCTTGCGATTCCTAAGGATATAAAAAACACCATCGAAATACTTATTGCCGGAATAATCAAAAGTAACGCTATTTTTTTTGTACTTCTTATAAAACCATAAATTGCCAATAAAACCAATGAGGATTGAAATAAGCTAAGAGGAATAAAAAAATAGAATTTATTAATTAGGTTTTTCGTTCCAGGAAGATAATACCATGTTTTAGGAATTCTAATTAAACCATCCCAAAATGTTTTTAGAGGCTTGGATTTAATAATTTTTATACCTTCTTCAGTAAACCGAGCATTTGCAAATCTCTCATGATAGTAACTGTTGCTAACTATTCTTTGAAATTCAGGATCATCATGTGGAGGTAGGGTATCAAGATTTAAGGCACCTACCCAAATATTAAATCCACCATCACTAGAGAAAGGAGTAACTTCTCTTAATGAAATTGCGTTTCTAATTACCCATGGAGAAGTAACTAATAAAAATCCAATTAATAAAAATCCCCAAAACTTAAGTCCGCTCCAAAATCCATAATACATTATAAGTGAGAATAATATGACTCCAACAACTAGTAATGCAATCGGTCGTGTTAGAAAAGTAGCTCCGACACTTAAACCTGTTAAAATAAACAAGATTTTATTATTACTTTTAACTGATTTAATCAAAAAATAAATGGATATACTTATTAAGAAAGTAAATAATACTTCTGTTAAAACATATGCAGAAGAAATCCACAATGGATAGTATAATGCAATTAAAACTGGAGTCCATGTCCATACTTTTGTACCAAACACTTCCTTTGAACATTTAAGTAGAAGTAAAAAAGTTAAAAAGTTTATAATTAATTGAACAATTTGAAGAAAGAGAATACTCTGACCCGGTAACCAATAAAAAGGAATTAGAAATAATGGGTACAATGGCTGTCGCATTCTCGAAGGAATTTCTTGATTAAAAGATTCTGAACCCGGTTCGTAAAAATTAGTAATTGAATAACCTTTCCCTTCAAGTAAACTTCTACCTAACGATAAATACTCTCTACTATCAATTCCTATCGGAGGTAAATTAATAATCGCAATTACCTGCATCATCAGTATTATGATAATTGCAGAATATAAACTTGTTTTAGAAAACATTTTCATCATAAAAATCTAAGGCACCACTTTTGTGATGCCAATTAATTTACATAACTAAAGCCATAATTGCTTTTTGAACATGCAGCCTGTTTTCAGCTTCATCAAAGATTACACTATTCACTGAATCAGCAACTTCATCTACAACTTCATCACCTCGATGAGCAGGCAGACAATGCATAAAGATATAATCTTCTTTAGCATGTTTTACAAGTTCTGGATTTACCTGGAATTTTATGAATTTTTTCCTTCTATCTTCAGCTTCTTTTTCCTGTCCCATACTTGCCCAAACATCAGTGTAAACAATGTCGGCATTTTTTACTGCTGCAACAGGATCAGTAAGAATTTCAATTTTACTTCCCATATATTTTGCATTTTCCATTGATTCTTTTACAACAAAATCAGCAGGTGTATAACCTGAAGGAGATGCAATTGCTATATCCATTCCAACTTTTGAACAACCATGCAATAAACTGTGAGCCATATTATTTCCATCTCCGATGTATGCAAGTTTTAATCCCTGTAAAGTCCTTTTCTTTTCAAGAACTGTAAAAAGATCAGTTAATACCTGACAAGGATGATGTAAATCTGTTAAACCATTTATCACTGGAATGGAACCATGTTTTGCAAGGTCAATAACATCCTGGTGATCGAATGTTCTAATCATTATTCCATCAAGATAACGAGAAAGAACTTTTGCAGTGTCAGAAACACTTTCGCTTTTTTTCAATTGAAGATCGTTCTGATTGAAATAAAGTCCGATACCACCCAATTCATAAATTCCAACTTCAAAAGAGACTCTTGTTCTTGTTGAAGGTTTTGAAAAAATCATTCCCAGTTTTTTCCCATCTAGAAGTTTATGTGATTCACCGGTTAATCTTTTTTCCTTTAAAGTCTTGCTTAAATCAAAAATTTGCCATATCTCTTCAAGAGTCAGGTGATGAATTTCGATTAAGCTTTTCTTTTTCATATCTACAGCCATATTATTCCTTTCAAAAAATTTTATAAATTATGCAACAATCTTTGTCCCGCAATCTGGGTTTTTTAATTGAGTAGCTTCTGTAATGATTGCTTCTTTTCCACCATTTTTTACAAAGTTCATAGCAGCAAGAATTTTTGGTCCCATACTTCCTGCAGCAAATTCACCCTGTTTATAATATTTGTTAGCTTGTTTAAGTGTAAGTTTATCAAGTGCCTTCTGTCCAGGTTTATGAAAATTTATATATACCTTAGGAACATCGGTCAAGATATAAAACTCATCAGCTCCAATTTCATTTGCTAACAGAGAAGCAGCAAGGTCTTTATCGATAACAGCTTCAATAGCTTCAATCTGGTTTCCTTTATAGAAAACAGGAATACCACCTCCACCAGCAGCAATTACAACATTACCTTTTAATGCAAGAGTTTTAACAATCTCTTTGTTCAAGACATCAATAGGCTGAGGTGATGCTACAACTCTTCTCCAACCTCTTTTCTGAGGATCTTCTTTGAACACCCAGTTATTGGTTCTTGATAAAAGATCAGCTTCTTCTTTAAGAAAATACTTTCCTACAGGTTTTGTTGGATTAGAAAATGCTTTATCATTTTGATCAACAACAACCTGTGTAACTAAAGTGATGACGTTTCCTTTAATTTTTTTTTCAGCAAAGATGTTTAACATTTGCCTTTCAATCATGTAACCGATTCCCCCCTGGGAATCGGCCACACAAATATCCAAAGGCATCTTGGGAATTTTATAAGTGTCAAATCCTGCTTCATTTCGAAGAAGAATATTACCCACCTGCGGACCATTTCCATGAGTAATAACAAGATTATGTCCACTTCTAACAAGTTCAGCTAAATATAAACAAGTATCGTAAGTATTAGCTTCCTGTTCATTTATTGTCCCAACCTGGTTGCCTCTCAAAAGAGCATTTCCACCTAAGGCAACCACCGCCAGTTTTTTCATAAAAGACCTTTGTCTTTAAGTATCTTCTCAATAGTAACGTCACCTGTCTCCTGAAGATCATATGATACTCTTGTTGAAGGTTTATTGATTTTCAATAATCTTCCTAAGTCTATCGGAGTTCCAATTATGACGGAATCGCAATCAGTTTTATTGATTGTTTCTTCTAAATCTTTTACTTGTTGATCACCATATCCCATTGCCGGAAGAAGAATTCCAATTTTTGGATACTTTTTATATGTGTCACTAATTGACTTTACAGTGTAAGGTCTTGGATCAACAATCTCTTTTGCTTTGTTATTCCATGCTGCAATCATACCTGCACCAAATTCCATTTCACCATGAGTCAAAGTTGGACCATCTTCAACAACAAGAACTCTTTTATCAATGATCATTTCTGGATGTTCAACACGAATTGGTGAAGCAGCTTCAATGATTATTGCATTTGGATTTGCAGCTTTTGTATTGTTAATAACTGTCTGAACATCTTCCGGTTTCGCAGAATCAACTTTGTTAATTATTGCTACATCAGCAAGACGAAGAGATGTATTGCCAGGGTAGTAAGTCAACTCGTGACCCGGACGATGAGGATCAACAACTGTAAAAGTAATATCCGGTTTATAGAAAGGAAAATCATTGTTACCACCATCCCAGATTATTACATCAGCTTCTTTTTCAGCTTCACGAAGAATGGCTTCGTAATCAACACCAGAATAGATTACTCCACCACTTGCAATATGTGGTTCATATTCTTCAATTTCTTCAATTGTACATTTGTGAAATTCTAAATCTGCTAATGAACCAAACCTTTGAACTTTTTGTTTTACAAGGTCACCATAAGGCATTGGATGACGGATAGCAACAACTTTTTTACCTGCATCTCTAAGCGTTGAAACTATTTTTCGTGAAGTTTGAGATTTTCCACTGCCTGTTCTTACAGCAATGATAGCTATTACAGGTTTAGTACTTTTAATCATTGTCTCTTCAGCTCCAAGAAGTCTGAATGAACAACCAGCAGCATTAACTATTGATGCTTTTGTCATAACATAATTAAATGGAACATCAGAATAAGCAAAAACAACTTCATCAACTTTAAGTTCCTTTATTAATTTTATTAATTCAGATTCATCATAAATTTTAATTCCATTAGGATAAAGTTTTCCAGCCAATTCTGATGGATAAAGTCTTCCTTCTATATTTGGAATTTGCGTTGCAGTAAACGCAACAACGTTGTATTCTTCATTATCTCTGTAGAATACATTAAAGTTATGAAAGTCGCGTCCGGCGGCTCCCATAATAAGTACATTTTTCTTTTTCATATATATTTTCCTGATTTGTTATTCAACTGTTACACTTTTTGCTAAATTTCTTGGTTGGTCAACATTTAAATCTTTTTTCACTGCGATATGATATGCAAGTAATTGCAAAGGAATAGCTGTTAATATTGGCATTAACATTCTGATTGTATTAGGTATTTTAATCGTATGATCAACCATAGAATCAATTAAATTATCACCTTCATTTGCAATTGCAACTACTTTTCCTTTTCTTGCTTTTATTTCCTGAATATTGCTTATGATTTTTTTAAAGGTTGAATCTTGTGGAGCAATAAATACAACAGGCATATTTTCATCAATTAATGCAATAGGTCCGTGCTTCATTTCCGCTGCAGGATAACCTTCAGCATGAATGTAGGATATTTCTTTTAACTTTAAAGCCCCTTCTAATGCAACAGGAAAATTATATCCTCTGCCTAAGTAAAGAAAGTTTTTTGAATCCTTGTAAACTTCAGCAATTTTTTCAATTTCAGAATTTAATTCCAATATCTTTTTAATTTTTTCAGGCAATGACAAGAATTCATCAACAATATTTTTTCCATCAATAAGGCTCATATCTTTTCTTCGTGCAAGAAGCAGTGTGATTAAAGCAAACACAATCAATTGAGCAGTAAAAGCTTTTGTAGAGGCAACACCAATTTCTGGTCCCACGTGTATATAAACACCCGCATCTGTTTCTCTTGCAATAGAACTGCCTACCGCATTACATATACCCAAACACAAAGCTCCTTTTCGTTTTGCTTCTTTTAATGCTGCAAGAGTGTCGGCAGTTTCACCGCTTTGTGAAATGAAAATTATCGTGTCATTTTTATTGATAATAGGGTTACGATAACGAAATTCACTTGCATATTCAACATCAGTTGGAATTCTTAAATATTGCTCAAACATATATTCACCAATCAGGCCTGCATGCCAGCTTGTTCCGCAGGCAGTAATGATAAATCTCTTCGTTGAATCAAGTTTGTCTAAAACATTTTCAAGTCCACCAAGTTTTGAAGTTCCCTCATCTGGAATCAATCTCCCTCGCATCGTAGTTGAAATTGTTTCATGCTGCTCCATAATTTCTTTCAACATAAAAGTTGAGTAGCCGCCTTTATCAATTTCATCTAATGAAATTGAAAGCTCGACAATTTCTTTTTGAATTTCTTCATCTTCAATAGTTCTTGCAGTAAACCTATCTTTATAAACCTCAGCAATCTCACCATCTTCAAGATAAATAACTTGCGTTGTGTGTGCTATTAATGCAGATGCATCGGATGCAATTAAATGTTCACCGTTACCAATTCCTATAATGAGTGGTGAACCTTTTTTCGCAACTATAATTTTATCAGGTTCTTTGCTTGATATTACTGCAATTCCATAAGTTCCTTCAACCTCTGCTAATGCAAGTCGTGTAGCTTTGAAAATTGAATTCCCTTTAGCAACAAAACTATCAATTAAATGTGCAAGTATTTCTGTGTCCGTCTCGCTCTGGAATTCATAACCCTGACGTTGTAAAACTGTTTTTAATGCTCTGTAATTTTCAATTATTCCATTATGAATTACAATTATAGATTTATCTTTATTATGATGAGGATGAGCATTAATTTCATTTGGAATTCCGTGAGTTGCCCAGCGTGTATGACCTATTCCAACATTTGAAGAAAGGTTTTGATTTTCAAGTCGTTTTTCCAGGAAAGTAACTTTACCCTTATTTTTTTCTATGCGGATTTCACCATCCAGAATGATTCCAATTCCTGCAGAATCATATCCCCTGTATTCAAGTCTTTTTAGCCCTTCAATAATAACCGGGAGACAATTTCTATTTCCAATATAGCCGACTATTCCACACATAAAAAATTTTAAATATTATACTGAAAATTAAGAATAATAAGCCACCTAATAAAATTAATTAAGTGGCTTTTGCGAAAGAAAAGTTACACCAAAAGAAAAGATTATTTCAGTTTTACAAGTTTCTTTGTTTCGATTTTTGTTTTATCAGGAAATTTTACAATAATTTTATAGAAATATAATCCATTTGCAACCTGATCACCATCCTGGTCTTTTCCATCCCAATAGATTTTATTAAATCCAATCTGGTATTCATTAAAAGGAACATCAATTTCCCTGATTAATCTTCCGGCAACAGTAAAAATCCGGAAATGAATATTATCTGGTTTTTGTTTACCTCGTAATTCAAATGTAAAGTATGTATCATCCGTAAATGGATTGGGATAATTATAAACATTTACAAGATCATTTTCTTCAAATACATTGAATATTACTCTATAAAATGTTGTATCAAAGAAATTTCCCGAAGCATCTTTTGCAAGAATATCAAGTGTATGTTTACCTTTGAATAGAGTAGGTTTCCAAATTATTTGCATATGCGAATTTGGATATGAGACATAACTATATTCAAGTTTATTTTTCTGAAAGCCCATTGGTACATTATCAAATACTAATGTGAAAAATGATGTATCTAGTGGTAAAGGACTATTATCATACAAATAAATTTTCACTTCAGGAGTTTTAGAAACAATATCTCCATTTATAATTTCTTTGTCGTCAAAAGTAATTTTTACATAAGGATTTATAGAATCTCTTGAGACATAAAAAGTTTTTGAAGTTAGATTATTAAATTTAAACAATTCAATGCCTTGATAATCAACTAAAGCTTTGACTTTATGATCAAAAACAAAAGGTGAAGTGTCAATAGAATCTGAAATATTGGTTGACGAAAATTTATCTAGATAAAGAGATTTTTCATAAAAAACTGAATCAGAACCATCAAGCATGAACTTCACTTTAATAGAATCTGCTGCTGATTTGCCAACATTTGCAATATTAAGATTCATTCCTATTTTAAAACCCTGCATTAAAGAATCAGGTGAAAATGTTAAATCATTTTTTGTTACAATTAATTCAGGTGGTTCTTCGTAAAACAAGTTCAACGATTTTAATGTTAGCGGATTAGTGGCATTAAACGATGAATCAACAAATTCAATTCCAACTTTTAAGTAATTATATACTGAAGCATTTATACTATCAATTCTCAAATTATTTGCAAGATTTGTATATAAAGTATCCCAACTTTTAGAAGAAGAATTCAAACCGAAAAGGTTTACTGAATAATAATTGGTAGAATTCGCATTTTGAATTGAATATGCAAGAGAATCCCACATTTTTGCTGGACCAATTTCCTGGGTAAAGATGGTTCCTTTTGCATCAACATACCTCCCTTTGAAAACCATTATTTTTCTATCCATTGAATCCTGTTTTATCAGTGAAGTTGCATTAACACGGTTATTAATCCAATCGTAATTCCAGGCATAAAATCTTAATTTGGGATGTGAACCATCTTCTGCCCATGTAAACCATTCAGGATAGAAAAATCCATCAGAGATTCTGACTTTGGTCATCCAGCCTGAAAAATAAGGCTCAAATGTATATAAATTTCCATCAGCTATAAAAAAGCTTGAAGTAGAAGGTCTGACTTCGATGTTATTATAATAGTAATTTCCAATTAGCTTCCAGTTCTGGGATGGATCAAGTACTCTTAGAGTATATCTTGGACGACCGAGTGAATCACTTACAGCCAGATTGTAAACATACTGCCCATCTGAACAAGCATAGATTTGTCCATTTTTCACTTTTGCACTATCATATTCAATTAATTTATAACCGATATCAATACTATCAATATTGTTTATAGATGAATTTGGATTAATCTTTAACAGTTTATTGGGAAGCCCGGTTGTTGAATATAAGAAACCATCACTATGATAAAATAAAGAACTCTTAATCATATGATAAAAGTTTGGAATCGTTCCATAATATTGACCTTTGATAGTACCGTTAAAACCTGTTCCAATTTTAAAAATTTGAGTTCTCTTCAAACTATCAAGAGTCTCCATATAGTAATATAAATTTGCAAGATAAAGATAAGTGCCGTCAGTTGTAATACATGAAGATTTCAATGAATCAATTCCAGGGTATTCTAACAAAACACTATCTAAAAGAGTTTGATACATAGGCTTGGGAGGTAATAAATCAGTATTTAATGATAGCTCCATAGTCGATTTCGAAAAATTAATATTATCTAAATCAAAAAATTGAAGTAATTTTTTTGAAGAATTAAATCCACCAATATTAGTACTTCCAACCGAAAAGCCTCTTGTATCACTCCATTTGCCAAAATTAGTACCATCAAAAATTCTTGTTCGCCAAAAATATTCTCCATCATTAAGCCCGTTAGGTTTCCACGATACTATTCCATTAGCAGGTAATAGTTTAGGTGAGATAATAGGATTCATAAAATATAAAGATGTGTCTATTTCAATATGATACTCAAGGTTACGATTTATATATTCGCCAATATCGCTTATTTTAATTTCAACCTGATTTAATGCGAAAACATTTCCGTCGGCAGGAGCAATAATATTAGGATTACTAATATTGTAAACTGCAATACTTGTTGAAGCTGAATTATCTGAATAATCGATTTCTGGAATAGAAGGATTACCAAGATTTATTTTCGCTGTTATTTGATAAAGCCCATTTTTCTTAGGAAGCCACGAAGTAACAAAATTACTAATGTTTCCAAAGTTCTTTATATTTCTTTTTTCAATAATCCCTGAAGTATCAATAGACGAAAAAAGAATTTCAATTGAAACAGAATCATGAGAAGAAAGAAATCCATAGTTATTAAAATCTACAGAAATATTTGTTATTTCACCAACAATAGGATTTTCAGGCTCTATTTTAATATCACTACTTTTAACTGAAAAATCTGGAGCTTCTGGTAGAGCAACTTTAATGAGGGGATCTCCCAGAAATGTTAATAATGCAACCTGATCCCCATATTGTCCGCTTAAATTTCCAATTCTAAATTTAGAATTAAAGAAAGCACTGCCAGACAAATAATTTTTCTTAGTAAAAATTTCATCGAATATAAGTTGATTTATAGCAACGCCGACTGGCCAGCTTGTTAATCCTGAACTCCCCACAAAACCTAATGCCCCTTTATTTGGGACTTTTATAAATTGTTCACCAAAAACATCCTGATTGTCAAAATGTGCAGTGTAACAAGTAACGCTTAAAATTAGAGGATATCTACCCGTATTATTTAAAAGATAAATATCATTATTGAGGAAAGTTAAATCCCATTGATATCCGCCGCCATGCCCATAATAATTGGCAATAACACATCCATCATCAAAAGCTTTGCGTATATCTAATGTTGAGCCCTTATGTGGAATATGCGAGGGTTTATTGGGATATCTGAAAATCATTTTGTTATCAAATCCGTTTGGAGCAAGATATAAATTGTTCAAAAATAAAGATGCATCATTAAAACCAAATAGATTTTCATCTCCTGCATCTGCTCCAGAGGCCATCAATAAAATTTTATCCTTCCATTTTTTTGAATTATCCTGTGGATATGATTCTATTTTGTCTAAGTAAGTATTTCCTTCCTGTTCTGTCTCAATTGATATTCTACCAATTACCAAGTCAGGCACTAAATCTTCTCCAGCAATTGCAACAAAGTTATTATCACTTGGAGCTTGTCCATATGTATTCGACATATATGGCATTGAAGGAATATAATTCATTCTGCTTGAAGTAAGTATATGACGGTAATCGTGACTCATATCTCCTATTAAAGTAATATACTTTGGTGCAGGAGGCAGATAATGTTCAAATGCATATTGGATAAATGCACGGATAGAAGATGGACTTAATAAACCATAATTAAACTCATCATAAATATTTTGTACATCAACAATTTTTATTCGTGGATTTACTATAGATGTATCAAGAAAATTGATCTGTCTTAAATTGGCATAACGATTTGCAATAGATGCAAATTTACTATGTGTAATTATTATTAAATCAGCTCCGGATGTAGTATCTCTAATATTTGAATTAATATTCTTAAAAATAGAATCAACAGTATGGAAATGTTCATCAGCGAAACAATAATATTTTGTCTGAGCAAGTGTCGAGTCAATAAAAAGTACAGAACCGCCATAAGATGGTTCGAATTGAACATTAATAATCTTTTCACCTTTGACAGGATTGTATATGTTTATAGTATTGTAAGGATAGTAATAAATCCAATACTTTATTAATCCAAGTAAATATGGTTTGGTTAGCAAATAAATAAAATTTGTATCGACTGCATTGGTTCTATCATATTCGAATTCAAACCAATTTACTCTTATTTCATCCGATTTGATTGAATCTTGACCACATACATTGCCATCCGCTATTACAGAAATCAGATTTCCCCCAGGATATATATTAATGCTATCTGGTCCAACATAGAAACTTGTTTCATAAAGATATTCTTTTTGATCATTCCATTGTGCAAAACCAATTTTTTTATTATTAATATCAAATCTGATAACGTGATCATAATTACAAAAAATACTTGGATTAGTCATCCCATGCAATCCTGCACGAAATCGAACATAAGGTCTTTGGATATCATAAGAAATAAAATTTCGAAATACCTCTATGAATATTTTGTCAGGAACTCCTCCTCTTCCTGAAGCTTTTCCCCAAAACCAGAAATCTCTTTTATCGTCTGGGGCATAACCAAGTGGTTCATAAATCTCATCTTTTTCATAATGCTCTTTTACGATTGACCCAGTAACAGTGGTTTGCCATACAGTTGGATAACCATCTTTAGGTTTATACCTTAGTCCTGAAGAATCAGCTTGATAAGAGAACCAATAAACATTGTAATTATTATAAATATTTTGTGTACAATAAATGGTAGGAGTTGGAGGAAATCCGACGAATCGAAAATAATCTCCACTATCAAAAATACTGTCCCCATTATCAATTACATCCAGAGGAACTTGGACTCCATTATTTATTAATTCGATTTTATTACTTGGAACTCCATTACCTAATGGGACACCAGCATTAACAAGTTCATTAAATGTTACTTTGTAAACTCCTTCTTCTTTAAGATAAATTTTATAATAATCCTTATTAGGATTATACCAGTATTGTTCAAAAGGTTGATCTGAATTATTGGAGCCTTTTGCTATCCATTTTTTAGCGACATCATAATTAACAACAGTATTTTTAATAACATCATTTGAGAAATTGTCATTTATTACAGTGAATTCTGTTGGTCGTCCTGCATTATAAATAATTTCAAATCTTATTTCTTTAATAAAATTCAACTCGTGTGTGATAGGATTATATCGAAATGGTGAAATACTTACTGGTTGAACTCTTGCATACCTTACTACGTAACTTGAAGGAAGTATTATATTAGTTGATGGAAAGAATGAATTTTTAGAATAAATTTCTTTATTAAAATTATTAATATTAAGGTCGAAGCCATCTGGATTGATATCCGGCGTAGGAACAATAAATTTATTTTGATAGGATATTTCATTTTTAGCAATAACAGTAATTAAAGGATCTGAATTTGGGGGAATTCCAAAAGTTAAATAAAATTCGGGTAAAAGTGGCTCACCGGTTTTTCTTGCAGAATATTCTGCTCCGCTTATTAATGTGAAAGTTTTTCCATCAATTAAAGAATCTTTGAAACTATACTTTCCATCAAAATTAACTTCAACTATCGCATGAAATTCGTCTGATTGAATAACTTTTATTGATTGTGGAAAGGATAAAGAACTAAAAATAAATATTAAAAAAATAATCCTGATTTTGTGCAGATGAAGATATTGCATAGAATCCTTTAACAATTTAAAAACTATTCAAACTTATCCAGCTTAATTAATGTCTGCAAGTGAAAAAAGTTTCTCTAATTCAAAAAATTCCAAAATTTGTTTGAAACCAGAATAGGTTAGATTTTTTTTCAATTTTTTCTTTTTGATAAATTTTGTACTGGTAAAAAAAATCAAAACTTATATTGTATGAATAATAATAACTTAAGTTTAATTGTAGCTTATTTGTTTTTTCTAAAATTCCATCTAACATTTTAGCAACAGGATTACTATAAAAATTTGTAGAATGGAAATATGAACCACCAACTATTTGAATAAGTTTTCCATTTTCATCATATATATCACTTCCGTGAAGGTTTTTCTGGTACAAAATTTTTAGCTTTAGACTTGGAGAAAAATCATAATCAATTCTAGCAGTAAAAATTTTTGAATTTGGTTCAGCATCTACTCCAAGAGGATTACCATTATTCGTATAAGTGAGTGCTTCCCCAACTCCCGGATGAGAAAATGTGTATGGTCTTATCTGAGAATAGTCAACATAAATTGTAATCGGGTATAAATTAAGTGGTGAAGAATAGATGAATCCTGTCTGCCACATCAATCTGTTTCCCATTGTATTCCAGCTTTCGGAGAAAAATTTAAAATTTATATCATCAAAAATTATCGATGCGTAAATTTCAATTCCTTTAACTAACTTGTATCTTGCATCAAATGATAGGAATGAATTATCAAGATCATTCAAAGACCTTTGTGCTGATTCCCAGAGAAGAAATGGATTAAGATATGTCGCTTCAAAAGGTCTGCTACCATAAATAATTGCTTGCGCAACTCCTAATCTTAAATCATCAAAAGGTTTAACAGCTAACCTGCTTAATGCAATATATTTTGCATTTTTATATTTAATGTCCCCAATTATTGAATCGATCAACTTTACTTCAGGTTGTTGAATAAGCCAGCCATGGATAAAAGTATAATTAACCTTGTCAGAACCCACACTAAATTTAATAAAATCAAAAGCAGGGGAAACATCTGAGATTAGTGAGCGATTAAGTTCGCTAATACCAAGTTTTAAATACAGTCTTCCAAGTGTAAATGAAAAAATGTCATAATCAAGTTGGATATAACCTTGAGTACCATCAAAAAAATTTAATTTAGTTTTGTTAAAAGAATAACTTTGATTTACTCTTTTATCAGTTAATGCTATTTCTCTATTTCCAGTATTAAACCCATTCCATGCTTCAAGATAAGTTGTTAGCCAACTTGAATAATTGAATTTAATACTCCCACCATAAGTAACAAGATTTGTATTATCAAAAGTACCAGTGAGATCGGAACATAAAAATTTGTATGTAATTAAAGGATTAACTGTTAAACTGTATAAGTCATTATTAAAACGATAAAGATAATTCTCTTTTTTGGAAGATATAAAATCATTAACCGAACCGGATTTATCGCCAATTAAAGATTTTATTTCATTAACAGGAGTTGAAAAAAAATTCTTATAAAATAAAAGCTGTTCATTAAAAAAAACATTTACGGTTTTAAAAGAATCAATTTCAGAAATCAAGGTTTGAATTTTCTTTCTTGTGAGAGGTATTGTAAAATGATCATAAGTGTGACTTAGATTTTCAACATTGGCTTTCAACAAGAAATTATAAATTGGATGATAGACTGTTATTATTTCATTTTGAGAAAAGGAAAATTGATAAAAAATAAGTAAGAAGAAAAAAAGAAGGTAAATTCTATTTTGGGTGAGGCATCTCAAATATTTCCCTCATTGGTAATTACTACCTGAGGAGTCTTAAGAAGAATTTTAAAATCTGACCAGAAAGTTTCTTTGGAATAATAATCAATTTCCATTCTAATTCTTTGTTCAGGTGTTAGAGTTTGTCTGCCATTTATTTGTGAGATACCAGTGATTCCCGGTTTATAGTTAAATATTTTTTTCTGTTGATTGCTATAAGTCCGAGTTATTGATTGAACTTCTGGTCTAGGACCAATTAAGCTCATTTCTCCTTTAAGTACATTTATGAATTGAGGAATTTCATCTATGCTCATTCTTCTGAACAATTTACCAGTTTTTGTCAATCTTGGGTCATTAACTTGAGTCAATTCTGGACCAATTGCCAAAGCATTGTCAACCATACCTCTAAGTTTATACATTTTGAAAGGTTTTCCATTTAAACCTGTTCTCTCATGCACAAATATGGCAGGACCTTTTGATTCAAGTTTAATTGCAATCATACAAAGAATCATAACTGGAGCAGTTACAATTAGTACAACTAAGCTAATAACTATATCGATTATTCTTTTCAAGAAGCTTCCGGGTCTACCCATTGGATTTAAGGGTTAAATTATGAGAGTTCTAAATAATTTGTAAAATGATTTTTCATACTCAAAATTAATAAATAAAAAAATTACACCAAACAAAAATTTTTATCGATTCGATTCTGAATTTAGTATTTTGTAAAGACTTAATGATTGCATGAATTCAAAGTTTGTAACAAACCCATTTTTTATTTTATAACTAGCAGGGCAATTAATTAACAATTCAACCATTCTATAATCGATAAATGACAATAGAGTTTGCCATTGAATTTCTATCTTCGCACCTCATAAGAATTGGAATTGAACCAAATTCAATATCTTAAATATGATTAGCAAAAAGGTAAGAATTATTCCAGGTTTTTTTATAACTGTATTTTTTCAAAAAGACATTTTGTTCACTTTTTTTAAATCGTTGATAGTATCTTTTAATATTACTATAGTCAAACTGCTATAACACTGTCTGATTAATTAATGAGCCCAATAATTCTACATTCCCTAAGCATCTGCACCCCGATGAGAAACTAAATTTGTACTCTTTTCAAAAAGTAAATACTCGTTGTAGTTAAAAAAGCCATGTAAATTAACAGCACAAAAAATTCCACACATATTTCCTCAAAAGAAATAAACTTTCAAATAATTGTTAAATAACTTCACTGTATAATTTATTTTTAAAACACCTTATTATTATCTGTGTGAACTCTTTTAGTAATTCTGTTTATTTTTGAATGGTGCATAAAGCAATCCAAATCCATAAGAAAAATGAAGTATAATAACAGCTAAAATAAACAATGAACCAATCCGTAGTCCATATTTTATATTAACAGGAATTGAAAAGAATAATAAAGCTAAAAAATAAAAAAGTAAAATACTTATGCTAAGTAACCAACTTTTTAATATAATCCCAAGAAATAAAATAAAAATATTAAACAGAATAAAAACCGAAGGTATTAATTGCCTAAAAGAAATTGGCTGTTTATACATTCTTAAAACAACAAATCTCCAGACGCCGTAATTAAAATATTGTCTCATCAGTTTTTTAGGATGATCTCGCACTAGGTAAATACTTTTTACTTTTGGTGAGAGATATACTTTACCACCATGTTGCCTTAATCTCATACAAAATTCATCATCCTGATTTCGCACAAGAGATTCATCATATAAACCAATTTTACTGAAAACTTCTTTCCTAAAAAAAGGGAAACACGCCATCTCTGCAAATCCTTCATACTCTGGGAAACGATGTTTTGCATTCCCAACGCCAATAATACTAGACATAGCCAATGATACTGCTTTGGAAAATGCGTTTGTACCGTCACTAATTATTGGTCCGCCAACACAATCAAAATTTTGGTTTTTTTTAAGAAGTTCGTACCCTTCAGATAAAAATTCTTTTGAATAAATTGCATGAGCTCCACAGATTACAATTACTTCTCCTTTTGCATTTTTTATCCCAATATTCATTGCAGAAGGAGTAATTTTCTTTTCATTTATATATAAAGATAAATTTGAGTATTTATCAAGAAAATTGTTTATAATGTTTTGTGTATTATCTTCACTAAGTCCATCTACAACTAAGATTTCATAATCCTGTATTGGAAAAGATTGATTAATAAGTGATTCCAATGTATTAGCTATAAATTTTTCTTCATTCCTGCACGGTACTATTACAGATATTTTCACTTTACTTACTCTTCTTTAAATCTTTATTAAGTATATCTTCATAAATTTTTATCATCTGTTGAACGTTATCATTCCAATTATATTTTTCTTCAACAGTTTTTCTTGCAGCAATACCAATTCTTTTTCTCAAATCATTATCTTTAATGACTTTAACTATAACATTAACAGATGCATCAATATCTTCAGGAGGGACTAAAAATCCATTAATGCCATCTTGAACCAATTCTTTATGACCACCTACATTTGATGCAACGACACATTTCCCACAAGCCATAGCTTCAATTAAAGAAACTCCAAATCCTTCCAAACGAGACAGAAAGATTGTCAAGTCTGATTGTTGATGATGCAAATAAATTTTATTTGGATCGACATAACCTTTAAACTCAACATCCTCAGAAAGATTTAGTTGATGAGTTAATTCTTTCAATTCTCTTTCACTAGAACCTTTACCGAAAATAATTAATTTTAATTGTAGAGAAGGAAATCTTTCTTTTACCTTTTTAAATGTTTTAATAAGAATATCTATTCCATATACCGGTTCAAGCGATTTTATTGTAGTTAAAATTAATTCTTGTTCGGATTTTTTTTCTACCAAGGGCAATGGTTTAAAGATATTAATATCCACACCAAATGGTGTAACTATTGCAAATTTACCAGAAAACTTGACAACATCTTCAGCCATAGCTTTGCTTGTCGCTAAAATTAGGTCAGCCTTTTTCAGAACGTATTTAATTATTTTTTTATTGATGTAATAATAATAAGGAAATACCAATATATCTGACCCCCAAACAGAAACAATTAAAGGATGAAAACCAGACAAAGCCCCAAGTAAACCATAACTTGAAGCATAATGAGCGTGTACTATATCTGGTTTTAAAGTTTTTATTACTTTTCTTATCCTTGGAATAATTGTGAGATAAAAAGATTTTGCTATTAAAGAACTACTTTTTAATGAATTATAAAATGAATTTTCAGGAGAAATAATTTCAATTTCAGAATTGTAATTCTGCAGTTTATTTTGATTAATACTAAACAAATAAATCTTAATTCCTTTTTCAGATAAAGAATTTGCCCACTTTACTGTATGACTTGATAAACAATCCGATAATAATAAAATACGCATCTAGTAAATCACTTTATAAATTGTAAATTTCTTTTTATAATTACTAGAGTGAGGTTTAATTCCAAAGATTGATAGTATCCTTTCTATTAATAAATTAAATCGTTTACCAAATAATTTTTCTTTTTCAAGCTTATATTTCCCAACAGCTTTAAAGTGGGCTGGATTGTATATTCTATCCTCCCAACTAAATAAGTAATTAATATCAAACTTCTTCATTTCTGCAAGTAGACTGTCATCATTTAATTTATGGTTGATTTCACCAAAAAATTTGAAGTCAGATATATATGCAGTGGTGATCAATGAATACCATTCAAAACTCATTGCATTTGATGTTATTGAAGCAACATTTGATTTGACTACTTCGCTCTTTTTTAAATGCTTTCCTAAATAATATATATCTTTTCCATAATTCAGGTAATTTATCAAGGAAAATAATGGCTTTACAATAATTGTTATGAATAAAAAAACTAATATTAACCTTTTAATCCATAATGATATTGTATATGATCTTAGATATTCTTGTATCATAATCACACTTAATGTAACAGTAAAAAAGTGTAGGATTATTAAATATCTTTGTTCAAGAAATAATGTTATATAACCAGCACAATAAATAAGCAAGAAAAAAATCATTTTTTTTACTTGACTTTGTCCGAAAAGGCTATAGTGCTTAGGAAAAAATAAGAACACAAAGAATAGAGGTGAAAAAATGACAACATAGTAAATGTATTTTATTAAATTGTTGAATACAATTTTAACTAAATGAACAAAATTTGATGATGATTCAAATGGACTCCAGGTTTTTCGAGGTAATGTGGTTGGATCTTCCCAAATACAATTACTATTTGGTGGAGGATTATATAGTTTTTCAATTCTCATTTTGTGAATTCCATTATATTCCGGTCCAACAATTGCAAAATTAAAACTTCCAGCAGTGCTATATGTTACATATCCATATTTATAAGTTAGTAACGATATCCAAATTCCACTTATCAATCCAAATATTAGTATAGCGAAAACAAAATTTCTTAAAACAATTTTCTTAAAGTCAGAAGACTTTGAGAAATAATAAAAAATATTAGTTAAAGTGAAATGAAAAATAAAAAACGGTAAAGCATAAGATTTTGAAAGATATGCTAAAGAAGAAATAATTCCTATTTTGATTCCATAATTAGCATTAAACTTATATTTTGATGAATAAATCAACTTAAAATACTTAATAAGCATTACTACTAATAATAAATCCGGAGTAGCAGTTTGCAACAAATAGGTTACTGTGATAAAAACAATTAATACAATAATAACATCTTTCAATCTTTCTTCTAGTTGATACTCCTGAACTAAACTTATCAATTCTTTTATTATTAAAAAGCCTATAATAACCTGAAGTAATTTAACTGCTAAAAGATTTTCAATTCCAACTGCAAGAAAGGGCATCAATAAAATTGAAAATAGTGGACTCCACACTCCATTTATAGCATTATAAAAATCCCCATTTAATAATTTTTCTGCAACAGAAGTATACGAAAAACAATCCTGTGCAGCGTAATATCTTAAAAACGGGAAAAATATTGTTAATAAAACAAAATAAAATAAATAGTATAAACCTGCTCTACTTTTCAATGTATTAAGAAATTCAATCATCATCATTTTAACAGTTCTACCTTCTTATTATTATGAATAAATATCATAGAAATAATAATCAACCACAAAGGCAAATCATGAAGTAAGAAACCGTAGGACATAATACCATATGGTTCAAATAATCCTCTAATAAAATATGAAATACCAATAGCAGTGAACATATGGCCATAGTACCAGTTAATTGAAAACGAAGAATTAGTTTTTACAATTTTAATCGCTGAATTTAAATAAACGATAGGAGTTGTAATCGCTAATATAAACCCCATAATTCCAAGTTCACAAAATAGAGAGATGTAAAAATTATGTATTTGTCCTGTTATACCCATATTTAACAAACCTCTCATGAATATTTCTTCAGGACTACCAAATTTATAGGGCATGTAAGTATAAATTACATTTCCAACCACCCCAGGACCAACTCCAAAAAGAAAATTATTTTTAATAATTTCACCAGAGACTAAAAGAATCGAATCTCTGCCTGTAGTTAATCTTTCAAGACGAAAATATATGTCAATAAAATCATACACTGCAGGAATAAATATTATTGGAACTAATAAAAAAAGAAAAATTATTCCTCTAAAAAATACTTTTTTATTTGTAATGTACCACCAGTATAATGAACTAATCATTAAAACCAAAATAGTACTTCGTGAATTTATAATGATTGAAGCTATTACAAGAATTATAATTGAAATGTTAATTAAATATTTTTTTTGTTTTGTTATGTCTTGAAATTTATAAACCCTAAGAATAGAAATTGCCATTAAAAAAATGATTCCCATTTCGTTGGGATGAAGGGCTTCTGTAATAACTCTTCCTATGTTTGAACCTTCGACAAAGAAATAAATGACCCCATCGGATAATAATTTTTGTATTAGCAGAATCAGAAAAATTAATGCTGATACTAAAATGCTATTAAAAATTGTTGTAATTGTTTTTGTCTTATATATCCAGGCATAATACAAATACATAAAGAACAAAAATCCACAGAATCTAATAACATTTACAAAGGCAATCATTTTATAATTTGAAAATATTGTGGTGACTATCATTATAAGAATTGCTAAAGAAATATAACCTAAAAATTTTTTATTGATTTGAGGGTAATTTTTATAATCTATCCCATAAACTCTTAAAAAAATATAAAGAAGAAGAAAAAGATTAAATATTTGTAAATAACTTCTAATGGTTATATTGTAATAATTTGTTGGATATAAAAAGGTAATTATGGTAAATCCAATTATAAATTCATCATTTTTATTGAATAAGAGAAATACTAAAACCAAGAAAGGGATAATCATTAAAAAATAGCTATTTACAAACAGAAGTACAAAAGAAATCAATAGAGCTTCAATCAAAATATTTTTTGTAAAATAAATTGATAATTTGATAAAAATATTTTTCAGATGATTAATCAATATCTCTTCTTGAATTATCAAATTTTTTAAGAAAACTTTCTAATTTTTGCCATACTACTTCAACTGACAAGAAATTAACACATTCAAAACTATCACAAAAAATTCCTCCAAATCTATAACAATATTGCGTTTTGCCAGGAGAGCAAATGATTTCAGCAAACACATATTCGCTACCTGCAACTGGAAGAAATGAATATTCCGGATTCGTAGGTCCATAAATGGAAAAAGTACTTTTCCCTAAAAGACATGCAATATGTACTGGACCGCTATCGTTTCCAATTAATACTTTGCAATTTTTTATCTCATCAATTAATTGACCAAAATTTTCAGTCTCGGTATATTTAATTTTCAGGGTATTGATTTCATCAAGAATATCTTTTTGCACCTGCCCTTTTTGAAAAATTAATTTAACATTATATTTTTTACTTAATCTATCTGCAAGTTCGATATAATTTTTTAAAGGCCATTCTTTTGCCTTCCAACCAGCAAAAGGATGAATAAGAATCAAGTCAGAAACTGAATTATCTACTAATGGATTAAAAATAATTTTATTATCGTCCAATGAAAAATACTTTATAACTGGATGAAGGTACAAATTAATTAGATGAGTATCTCTTTTAATCGAATAATAATAGTCATATAAATTTTTAAAACATCTTATGTTTGTACCAATTATAATTCTTGCAGATGAACTGAATAATAAACTGGCAGATAAACTTGAGGTAGTCAAATCAATAAGAATACTAGGTTTTGATTGATAGAATATTTCACGTCCTTTTTTACCAACTATTTTCCCACTCAAACTTAACAGAGTTTTTGAAATTGTGATATAATTAAGATTGTCAAAATAAAGTTCATATATTTTTTTTGATTCTTCGTAACAAAAAATTATAATTTTTTTATTTGGAAATTTTTCTTTGATAATTTTTATTGCAGGAATTGTAAATACTGTATCTCCCAGCAGGTGTAATGATAATATTACTATATTGTCGCTATCATTACGTCTAAGACTATTTAATTTTCGCAATGAATAAAATATTATATCAATAATGATTATCAAAAATTTATTAAAAATATTTCTGGATTCGTTAAATTTAGATAGTTTCATTCTTTTTTACGACCCAGATACTGAATAATACTCTTATTTAATAAAAGAAATGGTTCATATTTTATTGACCAGCTTAAAACCAAAAACGATACGATGAATACCAATAAGCCAAATAATTCAGATTTAAAATAAATGTAAAATACAGGTGTACTTATTTTAACAATGATATATGCAGAAAAAACTAATAATGCAGATAGAATAATGTTTTTAAACATATCAGCACGTATTTTTTTATTCGAATCTTTGAAAATAATTAAAAAGGAAATAAGAAATAATAAAGTGTAACAAATCGAAGAACTGACTGCAAGTCCATATTGTTTGAATTGCATTACGAGAATGGCATTTAGAACAAATTTGGTTACAACTACTCCAATTCCAACTATTAGCAAAATATGAGCAATCCCTTTGGAAAAATACGCTTTATAAAAAATTGAATATCCTGCATAAAACGCCAGACTATAAGAATATATTCTAAGTAAATCAGATGTTAATGCTGTTCCACTTGATGTAAAATTTCCATGTTGATAAATAATTCTGATAATAAACTCTGATGACATTAGAAAAATCATCATTACTGGCAGAAAAAAATAAAACGAAACTGAAAGCGATTTTGATATAGTTTCATTGAATTTTTTAATACTTGAATTATGAAAGTCATCACTTAACTTCGGGAATAAAGCCATTGCAAAAGCTAAAGAGAAAATTGTAATTGGAAGCTGATAAATATTTGAAGCATAATTTAGAGCTGCAAAACCACCGCTATCAATTTTATTGTAATATTGTCTATCAGCCACAACAAATATTTGTCCCAGAATTTCTATCAACAAAATTATAAACAGGCTTTTACCAATACTTAACTTTTTAAATATTCCCGCTTCAAACGTTAAAGATATTTTGATCCTTTTTCTTATTACAATTATAAGAAATACTAATTGCAAAAAAGTACCAACTAAAAATCCAACTGGAATTGCAAATATTCCAAGGTAATATGTAAAAAATAAAACAGTAATAATTAAAACTATGCTTGAAATAACTAAAGATATCGAAGGAGTTGAAAAATCATATTCAGCCTGTAAATAAGCGCTAAAGATCGATATTATACTCCAAATCGGTATTGAAAATAAGTACAATCTAAAAATATTTACCGCGGTTGAAATGCTTTTATAATTTACAACACCAAGATAACTTTTTACGATAAAATCGCTAAAAATAAAAAGTAAAACAACTATTATAAAAGAAGAGAAAAAGAAAAAAAATAATACAGCTTTTAAGAATTCATCTTTTTCAACATCGTCTTTTAATTTTGCATAATTAGGAATAAAATAATTTTGACCTAAATAAATCAGCACACTTACAATTATTGTTGGAAAGACAGAACCAACAAGAAAAATATCAAATGAATCTGACAAACCAAATTTATTTGCAAAAACTATTTCCCTGACAAATCCCAAACCTTTAGAAAGAAAGCTAAAAAAGACAAGAACTATTGCAGCACCTGCAACATTTGAAGCAGATTTTCTGAGCATTTTATTTTAATAATTTAATAAAATATTCAAGAGTAATTTTCAATCCTTCAGTCCGCGAAAATTTAGGTTCCCATTTTAATATTTTTTTAGCTTTAGTAATATCAGGTTGTCTTATTTTTGGATCGTCTTCAGGAAGGTCTTTAAAAACTATTTTCACATTAGCTTTAACTAGCTTAACCACTTCTTCTGCAAACTGTAAAATTGTTATCTCATCAGGATTACCAATATTTACAGGTTCAACTTCATCAGATAATAGTAATCTATAAATTCCTTCTACAAGGTCATCGACAAAACAAAAGCTTCTTGTTTGTGAACCGTCACCAAATACAGTTAAATCGTCTCCATTAAGAGCCTGACTAATAAATGCGGGTAAAACTCTTCCATCATTCAACCTCATTCTCGGACCGAAGGTGTTAAAAATACGAACGATTCGGGTTTCAACATTATGATAGCGATGATAAGCCATCGTCATTGCTTCAGCAAATCTTTTAGCTTCATCATATACACCACGTGGACCAATTGGATTTACATTTCCCCAGTAAGTCTCTTTTTGTGGATGTTCAATAGGATCACCATAAACTTCGGAAGTAGAAGCCAATAAAAATCGTGCTCCTTTTTCTTTAGCTAATCCGAGTACTTTATGAGTTCCAAGCGACCCAACCTTTAAAGTCTGAATAGGAAGTTTTAAATAATCGATTGGACTTGCCGGTGAAGCAAAATGAAGGATGTAATCTACTTTACCTGGAACGTGAATATAATTTGTAATATCATGTTTGATAAATTGAAAGTTTTCATTACCGAATAAATGAGATATATTATTTAGGTTACCAGTTATAAGGTTATCAATACAAACAACTTTGTAACCTTCATTTAGCATTCTGTCACAAAGGTGAGAACCTAAAAATCCGGCACCTCCAGTTACTACTACAGTTTTTTTATCCATTTAGTTACTATGATTTTTTAAAATTGAATACTTTTTGTTCTTTAACAATTGAAATTAAAGACATTATTAAAAAAATTAAAATTGCTGCCAGAGCTGAAGAAAAAACAATTCGCGGAGCAACTTCTTTGTTCGGAATAATGGCAGGATCAAGAACTTCAATTGTCGAGTAATCTTTTTTCTCCTGGATCAATTCTTTGTAATATTGTTGCTGAAGCATAAGATACAATTCATTCAGTATTCTAACATCTCTATAAAGACTGGTTAACTTAAAACCAAGTTCAGGTGTCTCTTTAAATGCAAGAAGAAAATCCTTATCGCCTGATTCAACCTTTTTATATTGATTTTTCAGCTCTTCAAGTTTGGACTTAAGTGCTATTAATGTAGAATTATTTTCTGTAAGATTCTGACTAAGCAATCCCATTGATATTTCGGAAGAAATAATTTCACTTTTTAATTTAATTGCTGCATCAAGCGATGCCTTAACCTGTTCAGGTATTGAAATTGCTTTGTTCTCTTTTTGAAAAAGCATTAATTCTTTTTCAACTGAATCCAATTTTGCTTTTGTAATAACAATTTGATCCTCTAAATATACTCTTGCTTTTTTTGCTTTTGAAGAAAGTTTATCTCTATTAATAGAATCCAAAGCATCAACAAAAGCCATTGTAAGCTTTGAAGATAAAACTTTTGTTTCATCTGCATCACCGGAAAATCTGCCAAAGAATTTTGTATCAACAGGTACCGCCATTCTGATAATCCCTTCTTTAGTCACCTCAAGAGATACCATTAAAGAAAGTTTTGATGCAGCTTCATGTAAATCATCTTTTTTCAGAAAAGCATAAAGATTAAGTTTTTTTACAACAATTTCTGCTGCAGTGCGGCTTTTAAGAATTTCAGCATATAATTGAGAGTTTGCATTTGTACCGGATGCAGATAATAATGTAGAAAAATCAGCACCTTGCAAAAGACTACTTAATCCTGAAGATTGCTTTGCTTCGGGAGGAAGAATAGATACTCCTGAAGAATATGTTAAAGGATAAACTAAGTAAAGAAATATAAAGAAAAATATTGTGCCCAGTATAGTTACTGGAATTATTTTTTTTCTATTAATAAGAATAATATGAAAAACATCATTTAAAGTAATCATCTTGTACTCACAATTACTGCAACTGTGGCGGCAATTACGGTTGCTATTTGTCCCAAAACAGTTAAAACATCTTTAAACACCGTCCAAAATTTAGGAGATGGTGGATCTTCTGGTATCCAGATAGTATCCCCCGGTTTTAATTCATCAATATCATCTGCGTCAATCCATTCACCAGTGTTTGCACGAATCACTCTTACATCATTTTCGATAGCTCGCCAACCAAAACCTCCCGAGAGTTGAATGTAGTCGTTAACAGTCAAATTTTCTTTATAAGGAATGCTGCCCGGATTAACAACCTGTCCAATAATTGTTATATAATTTTTCAATTCAGGAATTTGAATCACATCATTTCGTTTCAGAACAATATCTTCTTCAGATTGATTTTTATTAAACAACCCTTCAAAATCCACTACAACTTTTCCAACTCTTTGTCTTGAACGCGATTTCAAATAATCGTATTCATCATCAGACATTTCTTCACGCTTCATCACTCTTAATCTTTCAAACTCAGGATCTTTTTCAACTACATCGCCATAGCTTCTTATGACACTGGCATCAACTAAAGAAGCATTGTGAAGAAAACCACCGGCAAGTTTAATAATATCCGATAATTTTGTTTTATTCTCATCAATCTTATAATAACCTGGATATTTCACAAAACCACTAACAAAAACCATCTTATCAACTTTATATTCAGGGATTCCTCGAACAATAATCTTATCTTTTATTTTTAAGATAATTCTTCTGTTAACAATTTCATCATAAGAATAGTAACTACTGAGAAGAGATTTATTATCATTTGCAAAACTTATTAATTCGATGCTATCTAATTTTGCATCAATCAGAAATCCACCAGCAATTTTAAGTAAATCATACATCGATTCATTTTCTTTAAACTCATAAACACCTGGAAACTTTACATTGCCATAAATAGAAACTAATTTATCGGCTTTATCTATGAACACATAATCTCCATCTAGTAAATAAGGATTATTTACAAGATCTCCAAATCTGAAATATGATATTAAGTCGACATACTTTATCGTTCCGTTCCTGCTTTGAATTTTAATATTTCTTAAGTTAGAAGTAGAATTTAAAGTTTGTGAAATAGAAATTAAATCACTTAGACGAGCATTCCCATTCAATGTAAAGATATTTGATTTTTTGACATCACCAAAAATGCCAACTTTGTTTTTTTTCAGATCAACAAGTGAAATAAATACATTAACATTTTTGTAATTTTTTTTAATTTCAGATTCAATCTTTTCTTTGGCTTTTTTTAAGGTTAAGTTAGACAACTCTATTCCGCCAACTCTTTGGATATAAATTGAACCTTCAAAATTAATTGGATATCTCTGGATAACTTCTTCAATCCCTCTTATAGAGATAAACAACACATCTCCGGGACCGACAATATATTCTTCAGGATTTACAACACCTTCACTCGCAATCGCACTCTGATAATTTATTTGTAATGAGTCAGTTGTTAAAAAATTTTTCCTATCAAAATAGTCTGGAAGATTTTGAGCAAATGAAAAATTTATCAAGAAAATGTAAACAATTATAATTAATAAACTAAATTTTTTAACTTTATTCATAAAGGATTTCCAGTTTAAGATATAACAAATCAGACTTTTTCCTTTTCTGAAGGTTTTCGATAATAATAATAATACTTATAATAATATCCGTAAGAGCTTTTGAATACGAAATTATTCAAGACTGTCCCAATAAATGATACATTATCCTGTTTCAATAACTCAACTGATCTTTCCATCAAGTCAACTTCGGTTGTGTTAGAAGATACCACAAGTATAGTTGCATCAACTAAACGAGCAAGAATTTCAGAATCGGTTACAGCAATTAATGGAGCTGAGTCAACCAAGACATAATCATACTTAGCTCGCATCTGTTCTAAAAAGTTTTTCATTCTTTTAGATTCAATCATTTCAGAAGGATTCGGTGGAATAGTGCCTGCAGTAATAATACTAAGATTTTTTAACTGTGTCGGTCTTATCACTTCCTCAAGAGATACCTTATCAAACAAATAATCAATCAAACCAGGATAACGATTAATATTAAAGAAATTATGAATTCTTGGCTTTCTCAAATCACAATCAATTAACAAAACTTTTTTATCAGTATAAGCAAGACTACCAGCTAAATTAGCGGTTATCGTTGTTTTACCTTCTGAGGCGGTTGAAGATGTAATTAAAATTGTTTTTATTTCATCACCCTCAACTTTAGCAAATTGAATTCTCGTTCTTAAAGCTTTAAAAGCTTCACTAGCAACTGAATCTGGTTTTTTATGAACAATAAATTCGAATTCATTACTCGCCAAACCTTCAACACCTTCAATTTGAGGAATCCATGCAAGAAAATTAATATTGCGATGCGTAATATCTTCAGGAGTTTTTACTGTGTCATCAAAATAATTTTTTACATATGTATAACCAAATGCAAATCCAATACCCAGAACTAAACCAATTATTATTATCAAAGATCTGTTTGGTTTGGAAGGTTTTAAAGGAATTCTCCCTTTATCAAGTATGTAAACATTACCAGGTTGTGATTGCTCATTAATAAGTGCTTCCTGATATTTTTCTTCAACAAGGAGATATAATTTCTCCAGTGATTCCCTATTCCTTTGCAAACCAGCAAACTCAATTGTTGATTTTGGAAGCATTTGAAATTTTTTATCATATTGATTTACAATATTTATGAGTTCATTGTAAGTTACTCTTAAAGATTGATTTTTAACTTCTTCTTCAATTATTTTTTGAGATAAACCTTTTACTTCATCTGGTGATGTTGCAAAGATACTTGCTTTTACGGTTTCAATTTTTTTGTCAAGTTTTTCTCTTAATGATCTAATCTTTGATTCATAGTTTTTTATTACTTCAGGATCGGCATTTCTATTTTTCCCATCACCAAGAGCAATATCTCTGTTCAGTTCAAGTTTAGATAATTCAGTTTGAAGATTTTTCACATACTCCTCGGAAGCAAACTTTTCAAGGTAAGTTGAAATTTCCGGTGATTGCTTTCTAAGCTCTTCTTTGTATTTAGCAAGAATATTATCTGAGGCAGTAATTTCAAGTTTGGCCATATTCTTTTGAGCTTCGAATTGCGCTAACTGCGTAATCAGCGAATTTGCCTGTTGGTCAAGAGAAACTATTCCCCCTCTTTCCTGAAAATTCTTTAGAATATTTTCAGCGATATTTAATTGTTCAAATTTTTCTCTCTTCTGCTCCGCTAAAAATGTTTTGACCATTGTAAGTTGATTACGATTATACTCAAGGTTTAACTGTCTGTATTCATTGGCATACACGTTTACTATCAAAGCAGCCTCAAATGCAGAGGGAGATTCAGCATAAATTTCTACTAGGTCAAGACCTCGCTTTTGCTCAATGTTTACAATAGAAGCAAGAGATGAAATTAACGAATTCTTTTCTACTGGAGAATGGAATGATTTTCCAAATTTTTCTGGTTCAGCTAATAATTGATACAATTGATGAGAATTATTAAAATACTTAAAACTATCCAGAAGTGAGGCTGCGACTTTTTCTCTAATTGAATAGCTTTTTAAAATTTCAACTTCATTGGCAATAAATCTATCATTTCCATAATCCTGAATCTCAGGAAGCAATGGAGATTCTAATATATTCCCCTGCTGTTTATTTAATTTTATAACAGTAGTTGACCTATAAATATTTTTTGCGTTTATTGCATAAATAACCGCAACCAGAGCTGAAACAACAGTAATAATAACAATTGGAGTTACATTATTCCTGATTAAATTAATATAATCTTTTAAATTGGTTTCTTTTTCCTGACGCACGTTATTGCTATTCAAAGTTTCTCCCTTACTTTCTTACAATGTTTAAGATAAGAATTGATAAAGATATTAATGTTGATACGACTGAAAGAGTCATAGAAAAATATTGGCTAAAGAATAATTTCGGTTCAGTTGGAATAACCAACACATCACCTGCTATTATCTTTGGAACATTCCTATTGCCCGAAATTAGTTTTTCTCCCCATAAAACATCTTCATAATTCAACTTTATCATTTCCTCAGTAGAATCCTGTTTTACCCTATACAACCGAAGGTCTTCCAGTTTTGCATTTTCTGTTGGACCACCGGCATAAGATAATAAATCTCTAATTTCGCTATAATTTGGAATAACATATCTGCCGGGAAATTTTACAGAACCCCAGATGGAAACTTGTATATTTATAGCTGTTGGATCAGAATAATCATAAAAAGCTCCTTGATTATTATAAAAGGCTTTCAAATCTGAACCCACTCTTACGTTGTCTGTCTGAGCTAATAGAAAATTACAAAATAAAGCTATAAATAAAATTAATTGTTTTAATATTTTCATTCTTAAAATTTCCTGTTTTTCAAGCTAAAATTTACAAAATCATAAGGTTGTATCAAACCGATTTATCTGACTCTAAAGGAAATATTTCTCATAGCAAAAAGACTTGTCACAACTCCAAGCATTATTCCTAAAATTATGGAACCTAAAATATAGATTGATGGAGAAATAAAATTCAGATGAAAGAAAAAGTATTTATTTAAAAAATAATCTGTCCCTAAAATCAACAATGACGAAATTGCTCCTGACAAAACTCCCATAAATATTCCAAAAATTATGATTGGCAATTTAATAAAAGCTATCTTTGCCCCAACAAGTTTCATTGTTTCAATCTCTTCTGCTTTCGAATGGATTATTAATTTCAAAGTTGAATAGACAAGATAAATTGCAATAAAAAACAATAAACCAGCAATTCCAAAGATATATTTTCGCGAGGATTCAATTAAATTAAGAATTTTTTCAAATAGTGAAGTCTGAAATCCTACACTTTCGATACCTTTTATTTCTCGCAATTCTTTTGAGATTAATTCCAGTTTTTCTTTAGAAAAATATTCTTCTGATAATGATAAATTAATAGTTGCCGGCAGAGGATTATAATCCAAAACAGTTCTGAAATCCTCTCCAGTCTCTTTGATAAATTTTTCTGCCGCTTCATCTTTTGAGATAAAAACAATGCTATTACAATAAGACTTTTCTTTCAACAAAGACTTTAAAGATGAAATTTCATTCTGACTTAATGAGTCTTCAAGAAATAAACTTAACACAAATCCATCCTTAATTTTTCTTTCGAGAACCTGTGAATATTCAATCACCATAAAGGAGAATAATATCAAATACAATCCAATACAAGTTGACAAAAGCGCAAAAAGAGAATGTAATTTGGCTCTCTTAAATGACTTCAACGCTTCTTTAAATGCAAATCCAACCATAATTCTTATAAATTTGATTCATCAATCCAGCGGGAAATTTTCCACCTCCCACCCGTTTTGTTTAAAGTCAGGTTTACTTTCCCATCAACACGATAAACATCAGTTGGATTAAAAGTTATTGTCAGATTAAAGCTTCTGATAATTGTAGCTTTATTAGTATCAACAGAAGAAAGGACAATATTATTCCAAATAATATCGCGTCTTTCTGTATTACTAAATAAACCATTAGTAACTTTCATCTCTTCATCTCTTCCCCATGAAACATCGTAACCTAATTCATAATTTCTATAAGTAAAAACAAAATCATCATCAAGAAGCTGCCCGTAAATCATTGTATCTTTAAAAGCATAAGCATATTGAAAATTTTGGAAAATTCCATCAATTGTTGTTTGGTCCGATAACGGCGAGCTGTTATTGTCAGAAGATAAATCCAATTTGGGAGCAAACGGATTCTGACAACCAAAAACAATGAAAACCAAAAACGAAACAAAACTTAATTTTTTAATAAAAGTATCCTTTCAATTCGCTCCAGGAATTTACTGTGGAGTTCTTTATATCCTGCCAATTATAAATTGTCCATATTAGTCTTGAGTCCCTGAATAACTTTAGTCTTATTTCTCCCTGAAAAATCTTCGGATTTTTAATTTCTGAATGAGGAGCAGAAATAAAATACTTTGCACTATAAAAAACACTATCGCCCTGCAGGTTAATAGTCGTCTCTGAAAAACTAAGAGTTATTGGTTGATCTTCGGGCATTTTAGCAAATAAATTTCGAAGATACTGTTCTTCATCCTGTTTATCCCAACTTTGTAATAAGATAGGAAATTGTGATACTGATTCGGCTGAAGGAATAAATTGAAAACTTTTTCCAGAAAAAGCTGAATCCGTTAGACAGTTTAAATAGTTTTGTGTGTTTTTTTCAGAAAAGGAATTAATTAGGTTTTGGATTAATAATTCTGACGTTGTTGCAACAACATAGTTACCGCGTGGTTGTTCTGGTTTATCAGCAGTTCTAGTTGTCAAAATATCACAACCTGGCGTTAGTAATAAAAGAAATATAACAACTATTTTTTTCATTTGGTCGAAAAAATAATCAATCTTTCTGAATTATTTAAATCAAATGGATTTCCAGAATAATCCCCAAAAATAAAATTAATCTTAAAACCTAAATCGGATAATTTCTTTTTCAAGGTTGTATAATCGTAAAGAAGCACAGATTCATTGTATTCTTTTACAAAATTTTCTTTTCGAATTTTAATTTTTTTTTCAACTCTATTATTTCTTATCCTTCTTTCCTGATGAATCTCAAATTCCGAATATTTAAAAACTGAATTTGACACAATATTTTTTTTGATGAATTCACTATTGAAAAAATCAAACACAAAAAATCCATTTTTATTTAGTGACTCAAACGCAATACTAAAAACTTTAAAGTTCTCTTCGTCAGTATTAAAATAGCCGAAACTTGTAAACAAATTAATTACCAAATCAAATCGTTTTCCGGTTTTGAAATTTCTTAAATCTGAGCGAATAAATTCGATTTTAACTAATTCATTTTCTGAGGTCTGTTTTGCTTTTTTGAGTAAATTCGAACTTAAGTCGACACCTGTAACATTAAATCCTTTTTTAGCAAATAAAATCGAGTACCGTCCTGCACCGCAAGCAAGGTCAAGAATGGATGAAGATTGTTTCAGTTTAGTTACTTTTTGAATTAAATCAACCAGTAATTCAGCTTCTTTATTATCGCGATGATTATAAACAATAAGATAATCTTCTGATTCAAACCAATCTTCAAACCATTCACTCATAGAAATTCAATTCTGCTAATCAATGCCCTGCCAATTGTAGCTTCATCAGCAAATTCAATATCACCACCAATAGGCAGTCCTCTTGCAATACGAGTTACTTTAAGATTTAAAGGTTTTAATAACTTTAATAAATATAAAGATGTAGTTTCACCTTCTGTATCAGGATTAAGTGCAAGAATTATTTCTTTAACAGAATCTTCTTTTAAACGAATTAATAATTCTTTAATCTTTAAATCTTCTTGAGTAATTCCATTTAGAGGCGAAAGTACTCCACCAAGGACATGATAAAGACCATTGTATTCATTTGTCTTTTCAATTGCAATAACATCACTAATTCCTTCTACAACACAAATTACAGATTTATCTCTTTTTTCGCTTGTGCAGATTGAGCAAGTATCAGATTCAGAAATGTTAAAACAAATTTTGCATAATTGTAATTTACTTTTTAGTTCAGTAATTGATTTAATAAAATTGTTAACCTCTTCGTCCTTGCTTTTTAACAAATAAATAGCTAGCCGCTGAGCAGTTTTTTTACCAATGCCAGGAAATTTGCTTAACTCTTCAATTGCTGATTGAAGTGGTTCAGGAATAATCATCACAAACCGGGAATGTTTAAACCAGGAGGTATCAAACCCTTTGTTACTTTTCCAAGTTCTTCTTCTGCCATTTTATTAGCAGATTGAAGCGCCTTATTTATTGCTGCTACAACTAAATCTTCAAGTATTTCTTTTTCTTCAGGATTGATAACCTGTTTATCTATTTCAACAGAAACAATTTCTTTATTTCCATTTGCAGTAGCTTTAATCATTCCTCCACCTGCTTCTTCTGTAACAGTCTTAGCAGCAAGAGCCTGTTGAGTTTTTTGCATTTCATCCTGCAATTTTTGAACCTGCTTTAGCATTCCTGCCATTCCACCTTTCATGTATTCTCCTTTGTTTTACTAATAAAAAAGTATTCAAATATAAAACAATGAATTGTTTTTTTATACTTTGAATTTATGATTTTTAACCTAATTCATTTTCTATTATTATTGTATTTGTAATTCAAATTATTCTATGGTTTTTAGAAACGAAATACAATTTTTTATATCTTAATTAATATTGTTTAATCAAAAAAATTATACAAATGTTTACGAAATATGGATATTTAACTATTGGTATTACAACAATAATTTCATTTTTGTTGATTATCTCAGCTGTTTTACTCAACAATCAACCAATAAAAATTATTTTGATAGTAGCCGCAATTTTACTTGTTGTCTTTACTTTGAACTTTTTCAGAGACCCAGAACGAAATACTCCTTTGCAGGAAAATATTTTAGTCTCACCTGCTGATGGGACTGTGTTATTTGTTAAAGATATTGAATCTGCAGGTTTTATCAACGGAAAAGCAAAACAATTATCAATTTTTATGTCACCATTGAATGTACATGTCAACCGTATCCCAATTGATGGTAAAGTAGAATTGATTAATTATCATAAAGGCGAATACCTTGTTGCATCTGATGATAAAGCTTCTTCACGAAATGAAAGAAATGAAATTGGAATTTCTTCTAAATTTGGAAAAATTTTATTTACACAGGTCGCAGGATTCGTGGCAAGAAGAATTGTTTGTGAATTAAAAATCGGACAGAATGTTATTAAAGGCGAAAGATTTGGTATGATTAAATTTGGCAGTCGTGTTGATATAATTGTTCCTTCTGAATGGAGAGTAAAGGTAAAAAAAGATGATAAGGTTTTTGCTGGAGAGACTATTATATTTGAATATCCAATGAAAGAAATTTAATGGGCGATTATAATCCGAAAAAAATTTTACCGAATCTTTTTACTACTGCTAATCTGCTTTGTGGATTTTTTTCAATTGTGTATTCTACAAAGCAAGAATTTATTATTGCAAGCTGGTTTATTGTTGCTTCAACATTAGCCGATGCACTTGATGGAGTGGTTGCAAGATTAACAAATACAAGCAGTAAGTTTGGTGTTGAGCTTGATTCTCTTGCGGATTTGGTAAGCTTTGGTGTTGCTCCAGCTCTTTTAGTTTACCAGATACAATTGTTTTTTTTAGAAACCTGGGGAGTATTAATTAGTTCACTGTTACTAATTGGCGGTGCATTAAGGCTTGCAAGATTTAATACTCAACTTGTAGGTTTTGATAAAGAATATTTTGCAGGATTGCCTATTCCTTCTTCTGCAATTACTGTGGCTTCATTTATTATACTTTATTCTCAGAATGGAATTATCCCCTCACCTTATCACCAGTTAACAATTCCTCTTGTAATTATACTTTCGTTATTAATGGTAAGCAGAATAAAATATGATACACTTCCAAAGTTTAATGCAGAGGGAATAAAAAGAAAACCTTATCATTTTGTATTTGTCCTGATTGCTGCAACGATTATTGTTTTATCAACAGGAAAAGCACTTTTTTACATATTTGTTTTTATCATACTTTTTGGAATCTTTAGACAGATTTTTAATTTATTAACCGGAAAAATAAAATAATATTTGTAAGGAATTAAATTGTACAAAGCAAAAGTTTTAATTAAAAGAAGGAAATCAATTTTAGACCCGCAAGGAAAAGCTGCTGAGCAGGGAGCTAAACTACTTGGATTTAAGAATATTAAAAATGTCCGCATCGATAAGGAAATTGAATTTTTAGTTGATACAAATGATTTTACTTCCGCTGAAAAAGAAGTAAATGAATTTTGTTCTAAACTTCTTGCTAATCCAATTATGGAAGATTTTGAAATCATACTGGAAAAAGTAAATGAAGCCTAAGTTTGGTGTGATTGTTTTTCCGGGTTCTAATTGTGATCACGATGCATATTATTCGTTAAAGAAAATTCTTGATTACGAAACCACTTTTCTCTGGCATAAAGAGAATGATCTACAAGGCTGTAATGTGATTGTATTGCCGGGAGGATTTTCTTACGGAGATTATATTCGTTCAGGTGCTGTTGCAAAACTTTCTCCAATTATGAATTCGGTTAAAGCATTTTCAGAAAAAGGCGGAATTGTTATCGGTATTTGCAACGGTTTCCAGATTCTTACAGAAAGCGGCTTACTTCCTGGCGTTTTATTGAAAAATAATTCTTTGAAATTTATTTGCCGAGATGTTTTTCTTTCTACAGAAAATAATGAAACAGTATTCTCTAACGACTTGAAGAAAAAACAAGTGGTAAAAATTCCGATTGCACACGGTGAAGGAAATTATTTTGCGGATGATGATACAATAAAACAGTTGCAGGACAATAACCAAATTGTTTTTAAGTATTGTGCTCAGGATGGCAATGTAAATGACGAATCAAATCCTAATGGTTCGTTGATGAATATTGCAGGTATAATAAATAAGCAAGGCAATGTGCTTGGAATGATGCCTCATCCTGAAAGATGCTGCAATCCTATTTTAGGTGATACTGATGGAACTTATATTTTTAATTCAATTGTTAAGAGTTTTGTAAATTAAAGGAGTTATGATGGGTAATTTAGGCTGGACTGAAATCCTTATTATTGTATTAATTTTAATCGTACTCTTCGGTGCTAAAAAAATTCCAGAACTTGCACAGGGACTTGGCAAAGGAATGAAAGAATTTAAAAAAGCATTGAAAGATGGTGAAGAGAATAAGAACGATAAAGAAATTGATAAAAAGTAAATCTTAAGTATGTTTTCAAATCTTGGCGGCGGTGAATTAATTCTTATTGTTCTGGTGGTGCTTTTACTCTTCGGACCGAAGAAAATACCTGAAATTAGCAAAGGTATTGGCAAAGCTATGCGGGAGTTCAAAAAGTCTGTGCAGGACGTTGAAGACGAAATAAAAAATGGATTAGACCGAGACGAAAAAAAATAATCTTCTTACCTTAAAGAGAGTATCTTGCTTCAATATAAAAGCTATACTGAAAAAATTGATTTAATTAAAAATGGAAAATTATTCCTGAAGGATAATCTTCTTTCTTTTATTGAAAGGATAGATGCATTCAAACATCTTAATGCGTTTAATTTTGTTTTTAGTGAAGAAGCAATTAAGCAAAGTGAAGTTGTTCAGTCTAAAATTGAAAAAGGAACGGCGGGAAAACTTGCCGGGATGGTAATTGCTGTTAAAGATGTTCTTGCGATTAAAGATAAGCCTCTTACCTGCTCATCGAAGATGCTGGAGAACTTTGTTTCTGTTTATACAGCTACTGCGGTACAAAAATTAATTGATGAAGATGCTATAATAATCGGTAAGACAAATTGCGATGAGTTTGCAATGGGTTCATCGAATGAGAATTCTTTTTTTGGGAAAGTGCTGAATCCTGTTGATAACTCTAAAGTACCGGGAGGTTCAAGCGGGGGAAGTGCGGCAGCCGTTGCAGCTTTTTTGTGCGATGCGGCATTGGGTACAGATACCGGAGGTTCTGTAAGGCAGCCGGCAGCGTTCTGCGGTGTGTATGGCGTAAAGCCATCGTATTCGCTGGTATCACGTTATGGGTTAACGGCGTTTGCTTCTTCTTTTGATACGGTAGGAGTTTTTGCCAATTGTGTTGATGACCTTGCGCTGGTTCTTCAGGTAATTGCCGGTTATGATGAGAAGGATTCTACTTCGGCTAAGGTAAATGTTGATGAGATGATTGACATCTCGCGGAAAAATTATACAGTTGGTATTCCGAAAGAGTATTTTAGCGATGGTCTTGATGTGGAGATAAAGGATGCCATCGAAAAGATGATTGAAAATCTTAAAATGGAAGGGATTCTTGTGAAAGAGATTTCTCTTCCTCATACAGAGTACACGATTGCTGCTTATTATATTCTTACTACTGCGGAGGCTTCTTCAAATCTTGCAAGATATGATGGGGTAAGATACGGATACCGCTCGGAGGATGCTAAAAATTTGATGGATATGTACGTAAACTCCCGCACTGAAGGATTTGGAAGCGAGGTTAAGAGAAGAATTATGCTTGGAACTTATGTTCTTTCTGCAGGTTATTATGATGCTTATTATCTTAAAGCACAAAAGGTAAGGAGAAAGATTAAAGAAGACTTTGATAATGCTTTTACGCAGGTGGATGTTATAATTACTCCTACAACTCCTACTACGGCGTTCGGAATTGGTGAAAAGATTGATGACCCTTTGCAAATGTATCTTGGAGATATTTATACTACATCTGCAAATCTTGCGGGAATACCGGGAGTGAGCATTCCTATTTCAAAATCTGTGAAGGGATTGCCGATTGGTATGCAGGTTCTTGCTAATCAGTTTGAAGAGAAGATGCTTTTTTCGTTTTGCAATTTAGTTCAGAATAAAATTTTAAGGAAGTAGGTTGTTATGATGCAGAAGATAAAAATAGTTGGTTGGAGTGAGAATGATTTTGAGCTTGTGCGTTCAATTCTATTTACGACCTGGCTGGATACTTATACATTTATTCCGAGGGAGGATTTGGTTTTTTACCTGAATGAGCAATACAGCGATGAAAATCTGCAAAAAATTTTAAGTAACCCTTTGAGTAAAGGATATTTTATTAAAGTTGATGATGTTCCTTGCGGATTGATGAGAACAAGCATCGATAAGGAGCAGAATCGTTTTTATATAGCTTCGCTTTATGTGCTGCCGGAAAAACAAGGTTTAGGTCTTGGCAAAAAGTTGTTTATTAGAGCGGAAGAGGATGCCGCTGCGGCAGGTTTTGAGGAGGTTTGTGTTGGAGTGATGAGTAAGAATGAAAAATCTGTTGAGTGGTATAAGAAACTTGGTTTCAGTTTCTCTATTATTGAGCCTTTCCAGATGGGGGGTACGAAGGTTATTCATCTTATAGGAAGTAAGAGAATAAAATTTTCGACAATTGTAAGAGCATCTCAAAAGAATCTTACCAAAGAGTAATTGTTTTTTTAAAAAACACTAAAAGAAAATATCAAATCCCCAAAGGTAAATGAGAAAAAGCAGATGCAAAATCAAATTATGCTGATGCAGAACCAAATTTTGCAGATGCAAAATCAAATTATGCTGATGCAAAACCAAATTTTGCAGATGCAGAATCAAATTTTGCAGATGCAGAATCAAATTTTGCAGATGCAGAATCAAATTCTGGAGATGCAGAACTAAATTTTGGAGATGCAGAATTCAATTTTGGAGATGCAGAA
>CAZHVS010000021.1:0-50067 GCA_964536015.1 uncultured Ignavibacteriaceae bacterium | reverse complement strand
ATATACTGAAATATAACTGGAATACATATATGCACGACCTATTTTTAAATATTGATAATTTAGAACAAAAAGCAAATAATTGGAACATAGTTATGCGGCTGAGTGCATATCTATGTTCTGTAAGTAATAATTCTACGCAGTATAAGTAATAGTTAGGCATTAACGAGGAAAAGAAAATGGATTCAGCAACTTGGGGATTTATTGGGACAATAGTTGGTGCAGTTGTCGGGGCTGCTACTAGTTTACTAACGACTTTAATAAATAGCCGGCACGCTGTTCGTTTACAAGAGAAGATGGACATTCTTAAGAAATCAGAACGTTCAAGAGAATTTCAAATGAATAATCTGTTGGAACTTCAAGACTCACTTTCGCAACATATGCGGTTGGTGGGTCGTGCTCATATCGAAGATTTAGAATCGTATAAAAAAGGTCGCAACGGTGAAAGAAGCAATTTATTGAGTGAAGAATTAAATCAAGAACTTGCATTATCCAACAGAAAGTTATATATCCTTACAGAACGAATTACAGATGATGAACTAAGAAGCAATCTTAAAGAACTTCATCAAAAAATGAATAAAATATTATTTGCAAAGTCAGAAACCGAAAGTAGAGATACATTACAGACAGCAGTTACAAACTATGAACAGTTTATGGCGCAATTAGGTATTGTGTTAAGAAAAAATTATTAATAGGTCTATGTTAAATAATGCCTAACCCGCGCCTCAACGGCGACCGCTATCTTCGATGCGGTTGTTTGAAGTAAAATAAAAGTTGGTTGACAAAACTTAGTTGCTCTTTGAAGTAGGTTAAAAAGAAAAATAAATTAAAAATTATTGGCGTTCGTTGGTTAGAGATTTGGATTCGTAGATTAGAGATTTGGATTCGCAGATTAGAGATTTGGATTCGCTGGTTAGAGATTGGCGTTATTTGGGAGGAACGAACTCATCCTCCCTGCCTCCTTCTCTTGAGAAGAGAAGGAGGAGTTGGAGGAAGGGTGACGGGGTGATGAGGTGATTAAGTGACAAGGGAACATGGTTGAGAATGGGGTGAAGGTGTTGGAGGAAAAAATAGAGATGTGTGAGAAAAGATTTGGAAATATTAATTGAGTTTGTTTAAGTTAGTGTTGTAGTTATAGATGAGTTATGGTTTGAATTGGTTTTTTGATTAACTACAACCTCAGTCACGCCTGATTGACTCCCCTGCTGAGGTGTTTTGAATATAATTGTTTTTGTGATGCTGCGAATGGAAAGTTATTTGATAGTTTGATATACTGAAATATAACTGGAATACATATATGCACGACCTATTTTTAAATATTGATAATTTAGAACAAAAAGCAAATAATTGGAATATAGTTATGCAGTTGCGTGCAGATCTATGTTCTTTAAGTAATAATTCTACGCAGTATAAGTAATAGTTATGCCGTTCTGTAAATTATCGTCATCATAAATAGATATTGTTCATTATATTGTAAATTATGACAAAAAAATACTTATTAAATTTATTCAAGACCTATCAAAAAGGTGATGCAAGAGAGGAATCTTATTACAAACATCTTGCAGATTTTGTTACAGCATTTTCTGAATCTGAACGGGAAAAGAAAATTGATGTAACCATTCTCCCGAAAAAGACCGAAGCTGGCAATCCCGATTTTAGAATTTGGGACGGCAGACAAAAAATAATCGGTTACATTGAAGCAAAAGACTTAGGCATTGACCTTGACAGAATTGAAGACAGCGAACAACTCAGAAGATATTTGTCAACATTCCCAAATGTTATTTTAACAAACTTTACAGAGTTTCGTTTATACAGAAATGGAGAAAGAATAGAAATAATATCAATTGCACGTCCTTTTGTTATTAAGAAACTTTACACTGTTCCACCTATTGAAAACGAAAATAAATTATTTGAACTGCTCGAAAGATTTTTAGACTTTTCACTTCCAAAAACTTACACCGCTAAAACTCTTGCCGTTGAGCTCGCCAAAAGAACAAAGTTTTTGAAAGATGAAATTGTAACAGAAGAATTAAAACTCGGCACAAAATCTATTCACGGTTTTTATGATGCCTTTAAAGAGTTTTTAATTGCCGGAATAAATGAAAGCGAATTTGCTGATCTTTATTCACAAACAATTACTTATGGTTTGTTCGCGGCACGTCTTCGTGCGGAAAAAGATTTTAACAGAAAACTTGCTTATTCATACATTCCAAAATCTATTGGAATTTTAAGAGATGTTTTCAAATTTATTTCTTTGGAAGATTTGCCTCAACAAATGGAAATAATTATTGATGATATAGCGGAAGTTCTTAATGTTGCAGACGCAAAAAAGATTCTTGACCAGTATTATCACGAAGGAAAAGGAAGTGACCCTGTTCTGCATTTTTACGAAACTTTCCTTTCTGTTTACGACCCAACAACAAGAGAAAAACGAGGTGTTTATTACACTCCCGAACCGGTTGTTTCTTTTATTGTCCGCTCGCTTCATCAAATTCTTAAAGATAAATTTAATATCTCAGATGGGCTTGCATCGAAGAATGTAACCTTGCTCGATCCTGCCGGCGGAACACTTGGATTTTTAGCAAAGGCAATTGAAACTGCGGTTGAAGAATTTGGAGGCAAATACGGCAAGGGTGCAGTTAAAACTTTTCTTAAAGATCAAATTCTGCAAAACTATTATGCTTTCGAATTGATGATGGCTCCTTATGCAATCGGGCATATGAAAATGTCTTTCCTTTTGGAAGAACGTGGCTACAGAATGGATGATGATGAGCGTGTGAAATATTATTTGACTAACACACTTGAAATGAAAGAACTTGATGAATCAAAATTTCCAGGTATGTCATCACTCTCACACGAAAGTCATGAAGCCGGAAAAGTTAAAAAGGAAGTTCCTATTCTTGTTATTCTCGGTAATCCTCCTTATTCCGGACATTCTTCAAATACCGGTGAATGGATTTCTGATGTAATTAAAGAATATTATAAGGTTGATGGAAAACCGCTTGGAGAGAAAAATCCAAAGTGGCTGCAAGATGATTATGTTAAATTCATTCGCTTCTCCCAATGGAAAATTGATCAAGCTGGCGAAGGTGTGCTTGGTTTTATCACAAACCATAGTTATCTCGATAATCCTACTTTCAGAGGAATGCGTCAATCTTTAATGAACAGCTTTGATGAAATTTATATTCTTGATTTACACGGCAACAGTCTGAAAAAAGAAAAAGCACCCGATGGAAGCAAAGACGAAAATGTTTTTGATATAATGCAAGGTGTTGCAATTGCATTTTTTATTAAATATAAAAATGGGAAAACTAAACAAGTTTTTCATCACGAAGTTTATGGATTAAGAGAAGCCAAATACAACTGGCTTAATAAGTACAACATTAAAAAGGTAAAATGGAACAGGGTTTATCCACAACCGGAATTTTACCTTTTCATTCCAACAGATAACAAACTTGCAAACCGATACTATTCTTTTTATAAGATTACAGAAATTTTACCGGTAAATAGCGTTGGCATTGTAACTGCAAGAGATAATTTTGTAATTGATTTTGAAAAAAAGGAACTTGAAAGAAGAATAAGACAATTTATAGATCCCAAAGTTGACGACGAAATTCTAAAACGAGCCTACAACTTATCCGAAAACAAAAGCTGGAAAATAAAAGAACAAAGAGAAAAGCTTAGAAAAGACTTAGACTGGAAAGATTCTATTACAAAAATTCTTTATCGCCCTTTTGATGAAAGATGGATTTTATATCATGATGAAATGATCGAACGCACCCGTAAAGAAACTATGATACATATGATGAATGAGAATGTTGGTTTGTTAATTTGTCGCCAACAGAATAAAATAGGATTTTATCATTCCTTCATTACAGATAAAATTTTGGAGGCTTGTGTTATTTCAAACAGAACTCGCGAAATAAATTATGTGCTACCTCTCTATTTATATCAGGAACGTAAAGAAAAAAAGAAAAGCTTTCCAATTCAAATGATGATGTTTGAGCCGGCGGTTAGTTACGCTGCAAAAATTCCAAACATCAAACAGTTTTTGTTTGAAGAACTAAAAACCACCTTCAAGAAAGAAGTAACACCTGAAGAAATATTTTATTATATATATGCGGTGCTTTACAGCAACATCTACCGCAAAAAATACTCAGAGTTTTTAAAGATTGATTTCCCGCGAATACCATTCACAAAAAGTTACAAATTATTTATACAACTTGGTAAGCTCGGTAAACAGCTTGCGGATTTGCATTTACTAAGAGCAAAAGAATTAGATAAATCAATTTCCAAATTTCAAGGCAAAGGAAACAATAAAGTAGAAAAACCCAAATATGAAATAGAAAAAGTCTGGATAAACAAAGAACAATATTTTGACGGAATAAAAGAAGAAGTCTGGCAATATCAAATTGGTGGTTATCAGGTCTGCGAGAAATGGTTAAAAGACAGAAAAGAAAGAACTCTTACTTTAGATGAAATAAAAACCTATTGTAAAATTGTAACTGCTCTTTCAAAGACGATTGAATTACAAATTGAAATTGATAAATATTTTGAAGAAGCTGAGAAAACGGTATAACAAGTGCCTCAACAGCGACCGCTATCTTCGATGCGGTTGTTTGAAGTAAAATAAAAGTTGGTTGACAAAACTTAGTTGCTCTTTGAAGTAGGTTAAAAAGAAAAATAAATTAAAAATTATTGGCATTGGTTTTCAAAGTTGCATTGCTGTTATTGGCGGCGGCTTAAAAACAACATCGTTGGGCATAATTAAATATTAGTGTAACAAAATTGAGATAAGCATGCAAAATAAATTAAATAAATATTTATTTGCGCAATTTGGTGCTTCAATAGAGATGCTTGAAAATGCTATCGATTTATGTCCTGAAAAAGTATGGAGTCAAAAAAATGATTTTTCAGACTTTTGGTATATAGCATATCATACAATATTCTGGCTGGATTTTTATTTGACAGAATTGCCGGATAATTTTCAACCTTTTAATGATTTTGGAATAACAGAGCTTGACCCGAAAGGTATATTACCAGATAAAATATTTTCGAAAAGTGAGTTAAAAACTTATTTAGAGCATTGCAAGAAAAAATGTAATGCAACTATTGAGAATATAAATGAGAATAGTGCGGATAAAGTATATAAGTTCGGGACACTGGAATTGGCATTCTTTGAGTTAATTTTATATAATATGCGTCATGTTCAACATCATACGGCACAGTTGAATTTAATGTTGCGTCAACAAATTGATTCAGCCGGTAAGTGGGTAAGAAGAAAAAACAATTAGCGGTTTTCCAAATTTTTTTTTGATTCCCGACTGCCGAACTTTGGGATAAAAAAATTAACTAATTTTAGTTTCAAAAAAACAAAGCTATGTTAAAAATTTTTAGAATAACACTTTTAGTATTTAATGGTTTTCTTGCACTTACTGCAATTGGCGGTGGTATAGGATTGATTGCCGGATTCGGAGCCCCTCCGATTGATTTATTACAAGGTTCTATTTTTTCAAGTTACCTTTTACCCGGTTTGGTTTTGCTGCTTCTTGTAGGCGGCTCTTCTTCTGCTGCATTTTTCTTTGTAGTAAAAAAGAAAAAATATGGCTTACAGATTTCCTTAATTGCGGCATTGTTTATTATCATTTTTGAATTGGTTGAAGTGTTTTCTATCGGCTCGCCAGAAGGAGCAGGAAGAAATTTACAGGTTATGTATTTCGCAGTTGGAATAGTTATCGGTGTTTTGTCAATTATTTTGCTCAGATTAGAGAAGAAGTCTAATATAGACTAATCAGCATCCATATAAAAAACAGAAGGTTCGCTTATCCTTTCAACCTTGACTAAAATAGAATTCTCTTTTCGAATTTTCTTTCTTAATTTTACTTATCAATTTACAGATGTATGAATGGAATTAAGAAATAAAACTATCCTTTTAACAGGTGCCTCAAGCGGTATTGGTAAAGCTATGGCAATGCGTCTTGCCAGAGAAAATTGTGATTTGATTTTAACTGCAAGAAGAGAAAATCTTTTAGAAGAAACTGAAAAAACTATTCGCGAACAAAACGGACGCGTAAGAATTTACAGGTGTGATGTCTCCGATAAAGAAGATGTAAAGCAGTTGTTCGAAAATATGAGGAATGAAAAAATAAAAATTGATGCAGCAATTCTGAATGCTGGTGTGGCATTCAGGAATGAAATAGGCGATTTCGATTCAATGCGTGCAGAGAAAACATTCGGCACAAATGTCTTAGGAATAATTTATTGTGTTGAACAGCTTCTTCCCATCTTCAGAGAAAACGGCGGCGGATTGATTGTGGGCGTATCTTCACTTGCAGATGGCAGAGGTTTTCCGAAGAGCGGATTCTATTGTGCAAGCAAAGCTGCTACCTCTAAATATCTTGAGAGTTTGAGAAATGAGTTGAAACCATTTAACATAAAAGTCCTTACAGTAAAACCCGGCTTTGTAAAAACAGAAATGACTGCGAAAAATGAATTCAGGATGCCTTTTTTAATGAGTGCAGACAAAGCAGCCGAAATAATTTTTAAAGGGATAAAAAAAGAGAAACGAATCATACAGTTTCCATATGCAATGGTGTTAATAACAAAGTTTATAAAAATACTTCCTGATTTTATTTTTGATTTTATTGCAGGAATCAACCCAAAAACAATTGGCGAAAGGCAGAAATTTTGAAAAAGAAAATATCTTACCTAAAACTATTAATTATTTTTTTAATTGTATTTTTTCCAAAACTAACAACTGCTCAATCCGATTCGCTTCTTACTTTCAGTGAAATTATGTTTAATGCAGTATCAGGGAATAATGAATTTATTGAGATATACAATACAAGCGAAACACAAAGCATTAATCTTAATAATATTAGGATTAAGTACTATACATCAACTCCTGATACAATTAAGAATGCAGGTTATGGAACAATACTGCCTCCAAAATCGTATGCGGTAATTTTTGAAGGCGACTATGATATTCCAACAGGAATATATAACCAGCTTATTCCTTCTTCGGCATTAATATTAAAAATTGCGGATAATGCTTTTGGCTCATCGGGAATGGCAAACACAACTGACAGACAACTCTGGCTTATAAATACAACTGGCGACACACTTGAAACGTATACTTATACTGCAAATAACAACACTGCTTACTCAGACGAAAAAATAATATTATACAAAAACAATTCAACAGCTAATTGGGGAAATGGATTAACTTACAATGGAACTCCCGGTTTCAGAAACACTTTAACTCCATTAAATTATGATTTGTTAATATCATCTGTTTCAGTTACCCCATTAAATCCACTGCAAGGGCAGACAGTTACTATTTCAGCAAAAGTAAAGAATAAAGGAGTAAATACTGCTGCAACATACCAGGCAGAATTTTATAATGACTTGAATTTTGATTCAATTCCGACAGTAAACGAGTTGCTCTCAACTCAAAATTTAGTTAACCTGTTAGCCGGAGATTCAATTAATTTTTCTACTCAGTTTGGACCATTAAATGCGGGGAATTACAGGATAATAGCAAAGGTAAATTTTTCTCAAGACGAAGATACAACAAACAATAAAATAGTTTTTGATTTTACTGTTTACTCACAGGGAAACAACTATAACGATATTGTCATCAATGAAATTATGTATGCACCATCAACAGGCGAACCGGAGTGGGTGGAAGTTTATAACAGGACAGCCAATGTTATCAATCTGAAAAAATGGAAGTTTGCTGACAACTCAACTACAGTTACTATTACTTCGAACAATGTTTTTATTCAGCCCAATTCATTTGTTGTACTTAGTAAAGATTCTTCTGTTCTTTCTTATTACTCTGTTCCTGTTCCTGTAATTGTTTTCAGTTTACCAGCATTAAACAACACTGATGATGCCTGTGTACTTAAAGATTCTCTCGGCAATTTGATTGATAGTCTTTACTACTATTCAAGCTGGGGTGGTGCAAGTGGTAAATCACTTGAAAGAATTGATGTTAATTCATCAAGTACAAATTCATCTAACTGGAAAACTTCTACAAACATTTATAAAGCTACTCCCGGAAGAATTAACTCTGTAACTCAAAAGAATTACGATGTTACTTTGAAAGATATTGTTTTCAATCCTGCTTTCCCTGTCAGTGGTGATAACGTTACAGTCTCTGCTTTAATAAAAAACACAGGAAAGAATTCTGCTTCATTCTATACTGAATTATGGGAAGACACAAATCTTGATTCATTACCTGATGTGCTGGTTGCTTCTTCAAATACATTAACGCTTGCTGCTGGTGATTCCTTACAACACCAGTTCAGTTATATAATTAACAATATTACAAACACAAAAGGATTTGTTGCTTTTGCAGTATATACGCAGGATGAAGATACTACTGATAATCGATTATATAAACTTGTCGCAACGGGTTACCCAAAATCAAGTATTGTAATAAATGAAATAATGTATGCCCCTCAAGGCGGTGAACCCGAATGGATAGAGTTGTATAACACAACCAGCGATTCCATTAATTTGTCAAACTGGACAATTACGGATGTTTACGCTACACCAATAACTGCAAAAATTAATCAGCAGGTTTATATTAAAGCAAATGAATTTCTTGTAATTGCCAAAGATTCTACCATTAAAAACTTTCATAGAAGTATCCCGTCTAGATTCATTGTAGTTTCCATGCCTTCCTTTAATAATGATGTTGATGGCGTTGTATTAAAAGATAATCGCTCGGCAGTAATAGATTCGGTACTATATTACAATACGTGGGGAGGAACAGGCGGATATTCACTTGAAAGAAAAGTTGTATCTGCATCGTCAAACATACAAAGCAACTGGAGTTCCTCTACCGATATTGAACAAAGCACCCCGGGAAGAACAAACAGCATTTCACCAAAGAATTACGATTTGACTATTTCTGAATTATCATTTATTCCCCCCTTCCCTGTTCCTGGAGATAATGTTTACATATCAGTAAAAATAAAAAACAATGGATTGTTACAGGCAACAAATTTTAGTTTGAATATTTTAATTGATAGTGACAATAATAACTCTGTTGATAGCTTGCTTGAAATAAGAAATAATCTTTCACTCGCAGTTTCAGATTCATTAATTATCACATCGACTGCTTATATAAAAAATATTACATCAAAAATTCTTGTTGCAGCGCGTGTTGATTTTACTTTAGATGAGGATATATTTAATAACTACATGGAGAAATCAGTTGAGCCGGGTTATGCCTCAAAGATAATTCTTGTAAATGAATTTATGTACGACCCAGTTAATAACGAACCAGAATGGGTTGAAATTCAAAATGTATCAACACAAAATATTAATTTAAAGAACTGGATGATAAGCGACTTACTTACAACACCTGTAAAAGCTTATATCTCCACACAAGATTTAATTTTATTACCAAATGAATTTTTAGTTATAGCAAGAGATTCTTCATATAAAAATTATCATCAAACCACAAATTACAAGTTTAGTGCTGCACCATTTGGAACTCTGAATAATACAGGCGATGGAGTTTATATTTATGATTTTCGCGGTGCAATAATAGATAGTATAAATTACAAAAGTTCCTGGGGTGGAAGTAATGGTGTTTCTCTTGAAAGAATTTCCAAACAGAATTATTCAAATGATAATTTCAACTGGACATCCTCATTGAGTCTAAGCCGCAGTACACCCGGTGAGGAAAATTCTGTTAATTCAATTCCTTCATACAAAATAAAAGACATTGTAATTAATGAAATAATGTTTGATCCGGCTACTGGTAATAATGAGTTCATCGAGTTTTATAATTCTGGAAATGATTCAGTTAATTTAGGTGGGTGGAAATTCTATGATGAAAAAGGAAATTATTTCAGACTATTTGAAATAGGTTTTGTCCTTCCACCAAAAACATATTTTGTTTATGCTGCCGATTCTTCGGTAATTAAAAATTATTCTTACCTTGAGCAATATGAGTATAAAAATATTGCTAATGAATCAAATCTTGGATTCACAAATACTGGTGAATTAATTTTATTAAAAGATGTACACAACAATACTATTGATTCTGTATTTTATTCTGATAATTGGCACAATCCTGCAATAAGCAACACAAAAAACAAATCACTGGAAAGAATAAATCCTTTTCTTGGCTCCAATGATGCAATGAATTGGAGCACCTGTGTTTTGTCGCAAGGTGCTTCACCGGGAAAAGCTAACAGTATTTATACAACTAATCCGAATTTACAATCAAGCATTTCAATTTCACCAAATCCTTTTTCACCTGATAATGATGGATTTGAAGATTTTACACTTATAAATTATAATTTATCTCAACCTGTATCGCAAATCAAATTAAAAATCTTTGATAGCAAAGGGCGTTTAGTTCGCAACCTTGCTAACAATGTCTCAAGTGGTTCTAAAGGACAGATTATATTTAACGGTCTTGATGATGACGGTAATCCATTACGAATTGGAATTTACATTGTTTACCTTGAAGCTGTTGGCAGTTCAGGCTCTACTGAAAAACAGAAAGCTGTGCTTGTTGTTGCCAGAAAATTGTGATTGTGGATTATAGGTATTCAATTTTATGGAACTAATTTTTAATAAGACTTATTTATAATTTAAAGTCGAATGAATTTATGGTAGAAATAAAATATTTTACACCAGAAGAAGCTAATAAAACTCTTCCGCTTGTTAAACAAATTGTTTTTGATATTCTTCAGAAAGGAAGAGAAATAAAAATTCTTTCTGAATCTTTTATTGACGATGAAAAGACTGATAATGTAATTGAATCATTAACGAAAGAAATTGATAGTTACATTGATGAGCTTAAAGAGATTGGCTGCTATTACAAAGACTGGAATTTTGAAATTGGGTTGATTGATTTTCCCGCTATAATTGATGACGAGGAAGTCATGCTTTGCTGGAAAAGCGATGAACCGGAAATAAAATATTACCACAGATTAAATGATGGTTTTATCGGTAGAAAAGAAATTCCATCTGACCACTTTAATTAAAAAAAATTTCTTGAAATGAATAATTCCAACATTCAACTTGCTGTGTTCGATCTTGACGGAACGCTTATGGATTCAAGTGAAACCATATATCTTGCCACAATAAAAACTTTTGAACTTTTGAATCAATCTGTCTCGCTTCCAAGAAAAGAACTGGATAAAAGAATTGGTGCTCATTTTAAAGATATCTTTATAGATTTAAACATTGAAGTGGACGACATCGAGGGATTCATTGAAGTTTATAAATCGATTTACTTTGATTATATAAACACTACAAAAGTTTATGAAAACATTGAAAAGCTTTTAATCTCATTAAAAGATCAAAATATTCTTATCGCTTTATTAACAACAAAAGCCCAGGAGCAGGCTGATCTAATAATTGATCATTTCAATTTAAGAAAATTTTTTAGTTATGTATTGGGACGCAGAAAAAATCTTGCTGTAAAACCCTCACCTGAACCGCTATTATTTATTTGCAATTATTTATCAATCTCACCACAAAACACAATAATTATTGGAGATTCAGAACTTGATGTGCAATGTGGGAAATCCGCAAACGCAAGCACCTGTGCTGTATCGTGGGGTTACAGAAGCAAAGAAATTCTTGAATCATTTTTACCCGACATCATTATCGATGAACCTTTACAATTTTTATCATCACTTAAAAATTTAGAATAAAAAAGCCCGACTTAACGGGCGTCAAGTCAGGCTTCGGATTTTTAGCTATTATTCTTACTTCATCAAGGTAAGTTTTTTTATTGCTGAGAAATTACCTGCTTCGAGTTTATAAAAGTAAACACCGCTTGATAATTCACTCGCATTAAATTTAATATCATATTTCCCTGCTGCTTTATATTCATTTACCAGTGTAGCAACTTCATTTCCAAGTACATTATAAACCTTCAAAGTTACTTTTGCATCAGATGGTATCTGGAAACTAATAACCGTTGATGGATTAAATGGATTAGGATAATTCTGGTAAAGGTTAAAATTTGAAGGAGTAGAAACCTCGTTATCAACCGTGGTTACATTGTATGGATTAAGGACAAAATTAAATGTTGAGCTTGTATTACCCGGATAGCTAACCTGAGCATATTGATTTGAACTTATCTGGTAACCTTCTTTATCCGAGACAACTACATAATCGCCTGGAACTAATCCGCAAAGATTGTATTGACCATTTTTATTGCTAACAGCAAAAGAATAAACTTCGTTATTCTGATCAATTGCTAAAACAACAGCTCCTTCAATAACTGCATTATTTCTATCTTTAACAATTCCCGTTATCGATGCGAAACCGCTATCTGGTCTTGCATGTACTATGAAATTAATGTTTTGTACTAAACTTGTAGAATCAACCATAACAGAATCTGCATTCCTCCAGTTCATAGTTGGAGTTCCATCATACCTAAAGTAAGTTGGTAAATAACCGGGTTCGGGATGTGCAAACAAAACATATTTTCCCGGTAACATATTTGTAAATGCATAAACACCAAGTGAATCGCTATGTGTTAAATATTTTTTTAAAGTCGTATTAATAATCGGATGAGTATTTACATATTTCGGGAAAGCGTGAATTAATGCAAGCACAGGATCATCAAGTGTATCTTTTACTGTTCCAGAAATACCATTTGGATAAACCGGTTTATGTTCAAGAATAAAATCAATTCCTGTTATATTTCCTGTTATTGCAATTCGATCTGCTTCGTTTATATTTCTTTTATTATTGTAAAATTCAGGATACCAATCCTGTATTAACATTGGAGACGCATATAATATTAATGTATCGCCCTGCTTTGTCTGAACGGTAAAATTCCCAAGGCTGTCAGTTCTGACTTCTTTATATGGATAGAAATGAGAATTTAATCTGCTCTTATAAATTTTTATTTTAGCTCTCAAAGCATTACCAATTGGATCTTTTACAGATCCACTTAAAGTATATAACACTGGCGGAACAGTTGGTGCTAAAGCAATAGAGATATTTGTACTATCACCCGAAGTAAGTGTAATTAGAGTAGCTTGCTGTAAATTTTGAACATTGTCATAATATTCGGGAATAAATCCATGTGCATTTGTATAAATATAATATTGCCCGGGATTAAGTTTAGCCTTAAAGTTTCCAAAACTATCAGAGATTGCACATACTGTCCCTGTGGCATTATTGAAAAAGAACTTTATGTTGGCACGATTAATTGGAGCATTTGTTGCTTCATTAAAAATTTGCCCGGTTAATGTAGCTTTAACAATTGGTGTTGGTGGAGTTATAGTCAATGTAACAATATTAGAAGGTTGACTTTCACCTTGATTATTAAAGGCAGTTACTTTATAAGCATAAGTTCTGTTGAGCTGAACACTCAAATCATAAAAACTTTTTTGCGTGATATTAGTAGCTATTTTACGAAAAGAACCTGTATCGCTGTCCTTGCGATAAATATTAAATCGGATTAATGTGTTCGGCGGAATTGAATCCCGCCAGGTTAAAAAAACTTTTACTGAATTAGTTGAAGGATAGACAACCTGACCAGTCAAATTTGTGGGTGGTTGTGGTTGAGCAAAAAGATTTATTAATCCTGAAACTAAAAAAACTAGTAAAGTTTTTTGTACTATGTTTCTCATTTTATTCCTCTTTCTTAAATAAATTGTAAATTGGTTAAAAATTTAGCTCATAAATAATGCCAATTAATATATTAATCTTATTATGAATTAAAAAAAATTAATTGGATTCTATGTTTATTTTTCTACAAAATCAATCTTTTCTTAACATTAGACATAGAGTAGTTTGTCGAAGTTTAAATATTTTGGCAGACATATGAAAAAAATTCGCACATCTACAAAAAAACTTCATACAAAATCAAAAGTTTATTGGTAGGTGAATTTCAAAAGAATGATTGCTATGCGGGTTAATTTTTAATTGACTCTGAAAACTTGATAATTCACTTCGACCACCAAACAAATAAAAATCAATTTGAGAATAAAGCCATATAGCCACGACCGCTGCTATAGAAATATTTCTTGACTTATAAGCAGTGTTATAAGAATTGTATTTACTTTCAATCAAAGCTGGTTGGTTTTCATTTAAATATTTTTCTTCTTTTGAATTGCAATCAAAAACAAAGTAAAGCATTGACCCAAGTGAAACCGCTGCCAAAGAACTTAAAATCCATCCTTTGGTCAAACTTCCTGATTGGATTTGAGCATAACCAGGAATAAATGTATATAAAGGAGTGTATCCAGATTGAATAACTTTTGGCTGTTCAACCTGTTGTTGAAGAACTAATGATATTGTGTCTTCTGTTGTTCTGTTCACTTGAGAAATATTTTTCAGATAATCGATTTTTATTTTTTTAAAGAAGTTAACAATTTTAGGTGAAGTTTTTATTTCATCAAGACTATAATTTGAATTTATTTTTAAGATTTCCGTAAATGATTTGGCTGATAAATCTTCATTCCATAATGAATATGCTGCAATTGCCTTCAATCTGTAAATTTCAATTTTGTCTTCATCGCTTAAATTGATTTTTGTTTCTAAAATTTTATCAGATAATTCTATGACAGTATTGTATTCAAAAGACTCAAATGTTTTTTTCAATTCACCTAAAGATAATTCTTGTTGAGAAAAAACAAGCTTTGATAGACAAAATAAAATAAGTGATATAGAAAAAATATTCTTCATCATCACTTAATTAAAATCATTTTTTTAGTTTGTCTTGCTTCACTTGTAGTAAGTGAATACAGGTAAATTCCTCCCGCCAATTCTCTGCTGTTCTTTGTTCGTGCCTGCCAGCTGTAATGATAATTGCCTGCTTCAAGTTCTGCATTAACCAGATTTTCAATGTGCTCTCCAAGAATAGAATAAACATCAAGCGAGACTTTACTTTTTTTATTTAGCTGAAAAGAAATAGTAGTTGAAGGATTAAAAGGATTGGGGAAATTATCATATAAAATAAATTTTTTCGAATTGTTTTCTTCAAACTCATTAATATCAGTTAACACGTCTAGTTTCTCTATATACGGAACTGTAATATCATAGCTATTCAACCCGCCAAATACATAAATAGAATTCTGGTATCTTACTGCCATAAATTCACGACGGGCATAATTAAGCGAAGAGACTATTTGTGTGGTAAAGCTACTTCCATAATAAAAATAAACTTCTACCAGATTTAATGCTTTTAGCTGTTCATTGTAACCGCCAATTAAATAGACTTTCTTAATGCTATCAAAATATACAGCTTCTCCTCCCGCTCTTCCTTTTGGCATATTTTGTACAAAGTTTAATTTTCTTTGCACCAGATCAAACCTGTAAATACCCCTCAGAATATTAAAATTTACTCCGCCGAATAAATAAATTGAAGAATCAATCATTACGCTCATTTGCTGCACAGGCATATTAGAGACAGAAAAAATTGTATCGCTAAAAAATGACAGTGGTAATAACGGCAGATTAAAACCAACGATATTATGTATTGACGTATCTTGCGGAGAACTTTGAGATTGTCCACCAATTAAATAGAATCGATTATTATATAAACAACTAGATGCAAATAACCTGTTAAAATTTGTATTTGTTTTTATCTCGTTCGTATTGCTTCCAAATTTCCAAGACTCTAAAACATTTTTGAATCCAGTATTATTAGATGCGCCTCCGAATATAAGTAAACTATCCTGATGTCTAACCACAGTTAAACCCGAACGTTTGGTTTTCATCTCACCAACGAGTCTCCATGAATTAGTTCTCGGGTTAAACTCCTGTATAAAACTTACTCGAGAATGGAGCGAATCTGAATACCCACCAATAATATAAATTAGAGAATCTTTAACTATTGCTCTTCCACCAGAAACAGGAAACGGCATTCTTCCTACTATCTGCCAGTTCTGAGCAAAGATATTAAATCCTAAAAAAATTAAGGTAATATATAATAATCTAAATTTCATTTATGGACTTATAATTGCAAGTATTATACCAAAAAAGCATTTTTTAACTTTCAAAAAATTATTTTTGATTTGAATTTTCAAAATTATATTTATAAATCATCTTTTCCCCCTGTTTTACAAGAATCTTCTCTGAAAATTCCGAGTAAGCAGGGTTTTTTAAACGAATCAAATGAGTCCCGGGAGTAAGCATAATTTGTTTTTGAATTGGCGTCTGTCCGAAAAATTTTCCATCAATATATACTTCTCCCCAGGGATATATCTGAAAATCTATTTTCCCGAACTCATTTTCAAGATTAACCTTTAAATTGAATACTTCGTTTGAACTTAAATTGATTATTTTTATAAACGCAGGAAAATCAGGATGTACTAATTTAATTTCATGTCTGCCCGATTGAACATTGTAAAATTCTTTTAACGGAGTTGAATCTATTTTTATTGAATCAATATACACAATAGCCCAGGGAGAACATTCTACCATTATTTTGGCTGGAGAAAGAACTGGTAGTTTTTCATCGGTAGTTGTAAAAGAATTGTTCTTCTCTTTTTCTTTTTCAGTGTCTTTCTGTTTTTCTACCGTTATTTGTTTTTCTGTTGCTGGAATAGTACCCGAATTAATTCCTGTTTTATTTTCAGTTATTGGATTGGTTTGTTCGTTCTTCAATTCATGGTTAATATTAGAATTTTTTTTCATAAATGTATTGAAAATAAAAAATCCTGCCACAAACAATACAAACATCAATATTATCATAAGTTGAAATCGAGTTTTATTCTTCTCTATTTTTTGAACTTCAACAGAGTTAAGACTATCATAAGGTTTTAGTAATCTTAAAACTTCTTCTGAATTTTTAAAACGATTGTTTTTGTTTTTACAAAGCAATCCAAGAATAGACCTTTGTAATTCATCTGCTAATTGTGAGAGATCGCTGAGAGATGATTCATCATAATTCAATATATAATTAATTGTAGAACTTAAATCGTTTTTAAGAAATGGATTTTTACCGGTAAACAACTCATACATTACTATTCCCGCAGAAAATAAATCGCTTTGAATAGTTAGTTGTTCTCCTCTTATTTGCTCGGGCGACATATAACTTGGGGTTCCTAAAATAGAAGATTTATTTGTTACAACAGTATCGTTCTCTGCAAAGGCAAGTCCAAAGTCTGCAATTTTCAATTCGTTTTTTGCGTTAACAAGAATGTTTTCTGGCTTTATATCACGATGAATAATCTGGTTTGAATGCGCCGCTGATAGACCTTCCAGCAACTGGATATAAAGTTCTTTCTTTTTACTGATACTAAGTTTATTGGTTTTGATTATTTCTCTTAAATTTTGACTCTCAAAAAATTCAAATGAGATGTAAAAATTTTGTTCATAAGTTCCAAAATCCAGAACTTTTATAATATTAGGATGATCAAGCTTTGCTAATATTTTCGCTTCACGTTTAAATCTTGAAAGAATTGTATCGTCAGAAAGATTTGATTTATCAAGAGTTTTTAAAATTATTTTTTTTCCAAGAAAAGTTTGATTCGCTAAGTAAACACTTGTATGAGTATCCTTTTTTAAGGTTTCAAGAACTTCAAATTTATCAAACAGTAATGATAAAGAATTACTCATCATTACTTTCAATCTCTTTTAATTTCAATTGTATCCACCTTACAGAAACATCAAGCGATTTTGCAGTTTTTGTCCTGTTCCCATTATATTCTTTAAGTCGTTTCATTAAAAGAGCTTTCTCAAATTCTTCAAGCGTACCGTCAAACATATTGAATTCATCTTTATCTTCAAGTATAATATGTTCAGGCAATAATACATTGGAGTCACAAAGTATTAATGCTCTTTGCAGAATATTTTCAAGTTGCCGAATGTTTCCCGGGAAATGATAGCTATCAAGTTTCTTCAATGTATCGGGATGAATAATTATATTTTGAGTAGAAAACTTATTTATAAAATGCTGAGTAAGCACACTAATATCTCCCCGTCTTTCCCGCAAAGGAGGAATAGAAATCGGAAAAACATTTAAACGATAAAAAAGGTCTTCTCTGAATTTCCCTTCTTTTACCAGTTGTTTCAGATCTTTATTTGTAGCTGCAATAATTCTTACATCTACTTTAATAGATTGGGTATCACCGAGCCTGATAATTTCTTTATTCTGCAGAACTCTTAACAACTTTCCTTGTAAAGCCATTGAAATATCTGCAATTTCGTCAAGGAAAAATGTACCTGTACTTGCTACTTCAAATAAACCTTTTTTATCTGTATTAGCACCGGTAAAAGCTCCTTTTTTATATCCGAATAATTCACTCTCTAAAAGGGTATCGGGGATAGAGCCACAAAACTGGGCAAGAAAAGGTTTTGAATTTCTTGCAGACAACTGGTGAATTGCTCTTGCGGCAAGTTCTTTACCAGTACCGCTTTCTCCAAGCAGAAGAACCGTTGCATCAGTCCTGGCTACTTTGTTGATTAATTCTGTTAGATGATTTAAGGCGAAACTTTCTCCTATCATTTCAGGAATTTTTCGTACGGAAGATAGCTGGTTTTTTAAAATCCTGTTTTCATCTAGTAAATCTTCATACTGCGAAATCTTATCAAGTGCAAGAGAAACTAAATTAGAAAAGAAGTCAAGAAACACAAGGTTTTCTTCATTAAACTCTTTTCTATTCAACTGACTATCGGCAAGAATCACTCCTTCAACATTATTATCCCTTATTATCGGTACACCAAGAACAGATTTAATCTTATGGATTAACACACTATTGAATTGCGATAAGCCTGGTTCATTCTGAACATCGTGATAGATAAAAGGTTTTTTTTCGGCTATTACTTTTTGAAGAATGCCGGAAGAAAAAGTTGACAGATCTTCAATCGATTCTTTATTTACATTTCTGGCAGCTACGATATTAAATTGTTTTGCAAATTCATCATACTTTACAAAAAGAGCTCTCTCTGCATCAAGTACTTTAATTATAATATCAAGAGTTTCTTCGAAGAGATTTTTTTTATAAACTGCAGAGTTAAGTGTTTTCGATATTTGATACAAAATATCAAATTGCTCTCTACCAAGATTTTTTACATTATTTATTGTCATAACATTCGATTAGTATTTTACATAAAATGAAGCCGGATTTGAGCGAGACCTGTTTGAAAATTGATCAACACACCAAATCACCCAAAAATAATTTCCTGGAGATAGCGGTTTATCTATTGTTACTGTTGTAGTGTCTTCGTCTAAATTACTTCTTTGCCAGACAAGCACAGGGGAGGTTTGTAAATCATTTGAATAGACCTCAACTAATTGGGAGAAAGAATAATTTGCAAGAGGTGTCCGCCAGTATAATGTTGGTTGTGATGATACAGTATCTCCATTTACTGGTGAATATAATTGTATAACATCTTTTACAACTCTTGCAATGCTTCCGCTTCCAAGTGTAAATGAATGTCCATATAAATCTTTTACAATAACGTTAAAAGTATAACCTATCAACTGTTCGATGTCAGTTAAGTTTAAATCGTAAGTATAAATTTCTTTCTTAAACAATTTATCATTTACATTATATATTAATCGTTCTTTTACTCCTAATGATGAGCAAACTAAAAACACAGAATCAATATCACTATCCTTATCAGTTATTTTGGCATCAACAGCAATTTCAGTTATTGGCGGCAATGAATATCTGTTTATAACAATGCTGTAAATGTGCATACTATCAAGCACAGGAATCTGATTTAAATACGCTTCAATTGATTTTTTCTTGTTGTTATTCCATTTGACAAATAATGAATCAACAAGATAGCCGTTTTTTTGAAAAGCGATCCAGCAATCTTTTTGTTCAATATTATAAGTTTCAAAGTAACCCTCAGAATTGGTTTTTGCGATAGCGATTCCATCATGGAGAATCACCACATCAGAAAGATAAGTTCTGGGAACACTAATGGTCTGAACAACACCTGATAAAAATGCTGAAGTGGACTTCGGGTTATTTGGGTCCACAGGATTATTACGCGGAGCATTACATCCTTTTGTAATAATTAATAACAGTATAATGCAAGCTAAAGAAGCGAGCTTGTTAATAAAAGTAAATATACTAATCCTTTTAAAACTCATTCAAAGAAATAAAAAAATGCTAACTAAATTAAATAAACATACATTCACAGCAAACAACAATTAGGATGCTCTGCTAGAAAATTGATAATTGTTTTTCAAAGTAATATTTTCCCTTGAACATTCTGATAAAAGCTATTGAAAACTATCCTGACTCTAAAAAAATTTTTGTTAACTTTATGATGTAAATTTCATTAAATTCTTAGTCAATCGAGTATGAAAACATTTTTAATATTTGTCCTGTTTATTTCATTTTTTCTGGATAGCAATATGTGCAAACAAATAGAAACACCAATTATTCCATCTCCACAAATTGTTAATAAATTAGAAGGTAAATATGTTTTTCCAAAAAACGTCTTCATAAACTTTAACATAAAAAATGATGATAAAAATTTGTATTCGCTTGAACTTCTACAGAGCACATTAAAAAATTTTTTAAAGATAAATTCAACTATTTCAGATGCCAATGGACAAATACAAATTGAACAGGTAGAAAAAGAATCCAAATTATTCAAAGATGTTCCGACAGATTTTATTGAAGAAGCATATTTAATAGAAATTAAGTCTCAAAATATTTTGCTGAAAGCAATAACGCAAAAAGGAATTTTTTATGCAGTAATGAGTTTGATTCAATTAATGGAAAAGTTAACCGAGAACTCTTTACCCTGCTTAACAATTATAGATTGGCCAGATATGAAAATTCGCGGCATCTCCGATGATATTAGCCGCGGGCAAGTTTCAAACGTAGAAAATTTCAAAAGAATAATAGATCATCTTGCCCGTTATAAAATGAATACATACATGCCTTATATTGAAGATATGATGGAGTTCGATAAATTTCCTGAAATCGGCAAAGGACGTGGTGCATTAACTAAAAAAGAGATAAAAGAAATTGTTGATTATGCGAAAAAGAATTTTATTGAAGTAATACCTATTTTTCAAACACTGGGTCATTATGAAAATATTTTATCTTTATCGCCCTTTATTAAATATGCTGAATTCAAAGGAGCTGCATCTCTTTGTGTTTCATACGATTCTACCTACATCTTCCTCGAAGATCTTCTTAAAGAAGTCTTTGAAAATTTTCCATCAAAATATATTAATATTGGTGCAGATGAGAGCTATGATGTTGGACTTGGAAAAAGTAAATATCTTGTAGACAAATCAAGTCTCGCAAAAGTTCACGCTGAACATTATAAAAAAGTTTATGCCATTTGTAAAAAATATGGGAAAAAAGTTTTAATGTACGGAGATATTATTCTAAATCATCCGGAAATACTGGAAATGATTCCTAAAGACATTATTATTGTTGATTGGCATTATCGCCCGGATAATGATTATCCCTCAACAAAAACCATCAAAGAAGCGGGATTTAATTATTTTGTGTCACCATCTGTTTGGAATTTTGTAACATCATTCCCAATTAATTCTCTGGCCATTCCAAATATTAAATATTTAATAAAAGCCGGACTTGAAAATTCTGCTTCGGGAATGATCAACTCTAATTGGGGAGATTACGGTGCGGAGACTTTCAAGGAACTTATATTGTTTGGTTATGCTTGGTCTGCACAATGTTCCTGGAATTACAATAAAAGCGAAATAGATGTTTTTAGTAAAAATTATTTTTATGATTTTTTTGGTGCCGATATTCCAGAAACAAAAAATCTTTATGAAATATTTTCAAATACCTTTAATGGAATATACTGGCATGAAGTATGGCGTCATCCTCTTTTACCATTCCGTGAAACCGTCTGGTGGGAAAGCAAAGTGTCTCCCGTCTGTAAAATAGAGTGGATTGAATTATCAATGAAAAATGCTGAAGAAAATATAAAGATAATTGAAAAACTTGCAACTAAGAATAAAGAACATTTAGAAATATTTAAGTGGCTTATCAATTTTAATTTATGGTACAAAACTAAACTTGAGACACAACTTGAACTTGAGAAATGGAAGCAGGTTCCTGTTCCAACAAATAATGAAAAAATTTTACAATTGATTAGTCATAACATTTCTTCATTATCTGAATTAAAAAAACAATATAAATTTATCTGGCTTAAATATTATAAAATAGAAAACCTGAGTATGATTGAAGATAAATTTAATCGTCTAATCAGCTACTTCAATGAAATAAAAAATGAAATTGAGAAACTTTCTAACCTCGATCAGATGACCGTAAGACAACCATTATCTTCACCAGTTATTTCAAACGATTGGATTTATTTTAAAGAAAATGATACTGCATTTGCAAAAAAAGCTGAATTTATTTGCGAAATTAATCTTGATAACATTGCTTCGAATGCAATCATCCAGTTAATTGGAGATGGATACACAAGGTTATATATTAATGATAAATTTGTTGATGAAGTATTTGTTCGTCGTTCTCTGTCATTATGGACCGAATACAAGAGAATAAAAATGATTGACATCACAAAGTATCTTAAACCGGGAAAAAATGTTTTCTTTGTGGAGGTTGAAAACTTTGGAACAAACAGAGCTGCCGGATTTAATTTAACTTCAAACTTTGGAATAGATGATATAACCTTTGAAACCAAATCTCAGGAAAACATCAAACATTTTGTTTGGAAAGGACGAATCCCAAACTCCAATGAGTGGAAAGATGTATCAGTTAAAGAATATCCTTTCCCTGTTATTGCTCCAGATTTTTTTACCAAAAGGTCTAGCTGGATTGAAAGATGAATGATAAAAAAACTTCCCTGCTTTATGGCATATTAGCAGGATTATTTTCTGTGTTATATTTGAGGGAAATTGTTCAAGCAGCAATTGTGTTCTTTGTAATGAAATCCAACATGAAATTTACTTTTGAAGGTTATTATTTTTCTTTGAGTTATGATTGGCCTTCGGTTACAAACGAATACTTAAAATACCTTTTACTTGCATCATATTTTATTTCTATAGTTATAATTATTGAATTGACTTCCTTGATAATTAAACTGAAAGGAAACTTTAAATTAAAAGCGGGAGCTGTTATCTTTCAGGTTATTAATGTTTCCTGGTTATTTTTTAGTATGATCTTTTTTATAGTGTCATTTATTTTTAAGCTAACAATCAGTCATGAATGGACAATGTTTTTTAATAGTACAAAGTTTAACCGGCAAGAACAGACTATAGTCATTTTTTTTATTTCATTGGTTCTCTTTGTTTATATAAGTTTAGTATTCAACAGAATTACAAATTATTTTACAAATAATACTTAAAGGAGCATATGAATTCATTAAAAAATAAAATTGTATTAATCACCGGAACATCATCCGGCATTGGGAAAGCCTGTGCTGAATCTTTTGCAAAAGAAGGAGCACATGTTATATTAAATGGAAGAAGAAAAGAAAAAGTTGAACAGCACGCCATATATCTTTCGGAAAAGTATGGTGTTAAAACTCTTCCTCTGATTTTTGATGTTAAAAACAAAACTGAAGTAAAAGACAAAATTTCTTCTCTTCCTGATGAGTGGAAAAGAATTGATATACTTGTAAATAACGCTGGACTTGGCAAAGGACTCGATAAAATTTACGAAGGTAAAACTGAAGACTGGGAATTAATGATTGATACTAATCTCAAAGGTCTTCTTTACGTTACAAGAGAAATTTTACCGCAGATGATTGATAGAAAATCAGGACATATAATAAACATTGGTTCGGTTGCTGGTCATGATGTCTATCCTGGAGGCAATGTTTATTGCGCAACTAAATTTGCAGTAAAAGCTTTGTCGCAAGCTATGAGAATAGATGTGCTTGATAAGTACGTAAAAATTTCTTCGGTAGATCCTGGTATGGTTGAAACTGAATTTAGTAACGTTAGGTTTAATGGTGATACTGAAAGAGCAAAAAACGTATATAAAGGATTAACTCCTTTAACGGGAGAAGATATTGCCGATGCTGTAATTTATTGTGCTACTCGCCCATGGCATGTAAATATTAATGAAATAATTTTAACACCAATTGCTCAGGCACACGTAAATTTTGTCGTAAGAGAATAAACAATTCATAAGGTGAGACGGGATTCCTCCGTCTCACTAAAACCTGACAATTAATGCTCCTCCTTTGTAGTTCGTATTAATTTTTCAATTGCCCCAACAACCATTAACTCGCATTGTCCATAAGGTTTTTTAGATTGTTGAATTAATTTAGCGCTTTCATCATACCATTCCTTTGTAAACTCTTTTTTCTTTTTAATTATTTTTATTGCTTCAATTCCAGTTTTAGAAATTTTGGAAAGATTAATCGAAAGCGAATCTATCTCTTTTAGCACAGGATGTTTCATCGTTATTTTTTTAATGCTTTTGTAATTCGATCTCCATTTAGATAAAGTTTTTATTACTTCATCAGTAGTAGTTTTATTTCTTTTTAATAAAAAATAGTCCACACTTTGAGAAAAAATCCTTGCTGTTTTGGATTCAGGCTGTGCAATATCAACAATTCTTGTATAAGGCGAATAAGAAGTATATTTTACTCCCTGGAAATGACGATTATAATTTTTCACGGGTTCAATTACACTCAGTAAAGTATTTAATGCTGAATACTCTTTTCCATTTGTTAGCCTTCTTATCATCATTCCCTGGTTTTTTATGTGAAGCAAACCAAGTTCTTCAAGTTGAATACTAATTACATCAAGCCGGCGATACATATCATCAACGTCTTTAATATTCTGCTGAGACCAAAGGCGTTCTGCAATCGCTGCTGTTCTTGGCCAGATGCGGGAGTCAATTGTTTCATATGTAACAAGTTCACCCCAACTTGTAGCTTCTCCACCAAGAATAAATTTCATTTCATCTTCTTTAAGTTTTACTGTATCGGGAATAGGATCGTTTAAATAATGATAACTTGCAGGTTGAATTAAATCAATATAATAACCAGCTGATAAAATTCCCATATACCCTTTTTGTGCAGATTCAAATAAAGATTTTGTCCCTCTCCACGATTGTATAACGATACTGTTTGGTAAATCAGGTTGAAGAATTTCATCCCAGCCCATCATTTTTTTCCTGTGCTTGGTAAGAATTTTCAATACCCGTTTGTTAAAGTATGTTTGTAATTCATGATTATTTTGGATTTTATTTTTTTTCATGAAACTTTGAATTTCATTATTTGAATTCCATTGCTTTCCATTATTCTCATCACCGCCAATATGAATATAATCATCGGGAAAAAGTTTTGCCATTTCTTCAAAAAATTTATCAAAGAAATTATAAGTTTCTTCAATTGTCGGATTGAAGGTCGGATCAAATACTCCCCAGTTTCTTTCAACTTTATATGGTCCCGAAGCTGATGCCAGATTAGGAAAAGCCACAAACCAGCTTGTTGAATGTCCGGGAATATCAAATTCAGGCACAACTCTGATTCCCCTTGCATTCGCATATGCAATAATATCTTTTATCTCGTCCTGTGTATAAAAGAAGCCATCACTGCCAAGCTGATGTAGTTGAGGAAAGACTCTGCTTTCAACACGAAATCCCTGATCATCTGTTAAATGCCAATGCAAAACGTTCATCTTTACTGCTGCCATTCCATCAAGATTTCTTTTGATTACATCAATTGGCATAAAATGCCTGCTAACATCAATCAACAGACCACGCCAAATAAATCGTGGTTTATCTTCTATTTTTACACATGGTAAAAAATATCCTTCTTTATCTGTGCTTAAAAGTTGAAGCAAAGTTTCGAATGCTCTTATAGCACCAATATCATTCTCAGATATCAGTTCAATTTTTTCTGATGTGATTATAATTTTATAAGATTCGTCTTCACCTAAAACAACTTTTCCTTTCCGACTGACAGAAATTTTCATTTGAGCAGATTCATCTTTACTTTCAGCGGTTAAAAAATCCTGCGAAAAGAAAAGACCAGTTCTTCCGGAAAGTCTTCTTAAAAATCTTGTTGCGGCAGAATATATTCTTGAATCAGGATTTCCATCAACTGAAATGGTAAAAGTTTTTTCTACTCTGAATTTACCTTCAATCTTATTCATTGAAAAAGGAACAGGTAGTAAATTTTTTATTCCTTGTGAAAAAACAGATGATGAAAAAAGAATCATTATTAAGCATTTGAAGATAAGTTTCATTTGTAACTCACTATAAGTTTAGAGGAAAATTGTTTTTAAAATCACGTTTGTTGATTACATAGTAATCATCCAAACAAATTTTGTAAGAACTGTAAAACTTGTTGACCTCAATTTTCCAATAGTGGAAAAGAGCTGATTAACTACAAAGTAAAAATTGCTGCCAATTTTCGGTTGCCAGTTAAATCTGTAATTAAGACTAAGTTCATGAATTTCATTGTTCCATTGAGCAAATACTGATGAAAACACTCGGGTTGAAAAGTCATAACGAAAAGTAGTTCCTATTTCACTCGTTGAAAAATGTGAATTTTCAAGGTCAATAAAATTGTAGTTGTAATCAATAAGCAAAGTTATTTTGCTATTCGGGCTAAATACAATTGAAGAATAATAATTGTCTTTTTTCCCGTTAAAGTAATTGCCACCGCCTATAAAAAATTCTCCGTATATTATTCTGCCCCTTGATAATTGCCCATCAATTCCCCATTCATTAAACCAGTATTCGCCTTTTTTAATTACTTTATCTCCGAAAATAGAAAAATCATTTTCAACCCGATCATAATTTCTTTTTAAACCAAAAGTAATCACATCTCCTTCAAATGTTTGAATACCAAATGGTTGAATTTGAAACTCTCCTGTAATCATTTTACTTTTATCATCGAGCGTAAGTTCAGTTACTAGAGGTTCAAATCTTAATTTTTTTATTATTCCATAATTTATCCTTGGTGATAATCCAAAATCATAAGAAACAAGTTGAACTCCTCCGCGTCTAATAAAACCCATTTCGGGATTAAAATTTTTCTGAATAAATCTATAAGCAAGGTTTTGATTAATCAAATCATTTGGATAATAAACATAAATATTTCCCGCCCACGAATCTTTTCTGTTATTTTGTTCATCACTCTTTGCAAAACCCGAATAAATAATAATATTTTTATCTCCAAGAAAATTGTCGAATGATAAATTCAAATCAGCAGCATATACTCTGTTAAAATGTCCATTGGAGTATTTGTTTGTAATTAAAAATCCAGTGTATGATTGTTTAAGTATTTCAAGCTTTACTCTTGCTACAGAGTAATTTGTTGATGGCTGATTATTTTTTCTTGCAGTTTGCGTTGTTATAAAACCAATTTCAGTATTAGCTATTTTCCCAACAACTTTTACACCGCCAATGACAGGGATTTCATCACCATTAAAAATTCCAATTCTTCTACTATAAAAAATTCTGTTTGACTCACCAAGGCTAAAATCAAAAATATTTGCTCCTTCAAGAAAGAAATCTCTTTTTTCAGGAAAGAACAAAGGAAATCGCGTAAGATTAATAACGGCTTTATCGCTTTCGACTTGAGCAAAATCAGTATTTATAGTTAAATCAAGAGAAAGTTGATCTGATATGCCATACTTAATGTCAAGTCCTGGTTTATAAATATTTTTTTCGTATTCATTTCGTTTCTCTTTGCCAATTGAAAAAAAAGGTTTAAGATAAATAGGATTACCTCGATTAATGTTTTTTATTCCAACAAGTTCACCAGCATGAGAAAGTTTAAACATACCTTTATCACGACCTATTGCTGTCCACTGTACTACTTCACCAGTTCTTTTAATCTCGCGAGAAAAATTTATTCCCCATATTTGTTCTTCTTTCTCATAGAATTTAAAAGTTGAGAAAGGGAAAATCCATTCAATGCTCCATCCTTCAGAAGTAATTTGTGAGCGAACATCCCACACTCCGTTCCAGCTCTCGTTGAAACCGCTCATATCGAAACCGGTAAGAAGAGCATCATCGTGCATTCCAAGCGGATTTGTTCCAAACCAGTACGAATTATTTTTATCATTGAAAGTGTCAAAAATTAGCGTGAAATTGTCATCGCCACTCATTCTTCCGTCCCATTTCAACTCTCTTGCAATAATCTTTTCTGGTTCGTCATCATAACACATTACTCCAATGTATAGATTTTCATTATCATAAAGAATTTTAACTTCGGTTTTATATGTTGGCAAGTTTCCGCTTATTGGTTCCTGTTGTAAAAAATCTGAAATTGTAATTGCATTTTTCCAACAATCATCATAAAGATAACCATCAATCTCAGGTGGAGTGTCAGTTCTTATTGCAACAACTTTTTTTGTCTGCGCAAAATAAATTCCAGAAAATAGAATTATATAGAATAATAGTTTATAAAATTTCACATCAATTATAGGTAATAAATAAAAAGGCTTATACAAAAATAGGAAAGGAAATAAGAAGCTGAAAATAAAATTAAATCAGTTTCGTTAGTATTTCATCACAAACCGCATATCCTTTTTCAGTTAAAGAAAAAATATTATTCTGAAGAACTGCAAATTTATTTTTTATCAATTCATCCAGTTTATTTTTATTCTTTTTTATAAATGCTTCGCCAAATTGTTTTTCAAATACCTTTAGATTCAATCCTTTGCTTCGCAATGCAAGCATAATAAATTCATCCTGCATTTGCAGTTTGTTCAGAATTTCGTTTCCACACACTCCATGGCCTGCAGATTCAATTGAATTAATATAAAATTTTAAACTCGTATAATTCCACCATCTCTTTCCATTATAAAAAGAATGTGAGGAGGGACCAAAACCGAGATAGTTATTATATTGCCAGTAAGAAAGATTATGTCTGCATTCATATCCATCCTTTGCAAAATTAGAAACTTCATACTGTAAAAAATTTTTTGAAGATAAAAAAGAGATTGTTTCTTCATATAAATCAGCATCATAATCTTCATCTGATATTTTTATTTTTCCATCTAGTACCATTTTATTAAGAATAGTCCCCTTTTCAACAATCAAACTATAAGCCGAAATATGCTTTATTGGTAAGCCAACTGCTTCTTGCAAATTCAATAACCACTTTTTTTTCGTTTGTTCCGGAAGATTAAAAATCAAATCGACATTAATGTTTTGAAACCCAACTTCAACGGCTTGACAAACTGTTTGTATTGCAGTTGCTTTATCATGAATTCTTGATAAAAATTTCAAATCATTCTCATAAAATGATTGAACACCTATACTAAGTCGATTAACCCCAGCAGATTTAAATTCTTTAAGTTTTTCTAAGTTTACTGTTCCGGGATTTGTTTCAAGAGTTATTTCAATATCATTACTAAAAGAAAATGTTTTATATAAATGATTTATTATTTCATAAATTGAATTGGCTGCAAGCAAGGAAGGTGTTCCACCACCAAAATATATTGACGAGTAAACATGTTTTTCTGAAAAGAGAGCAGAATAGTAATCCATTTCTTTTTTCAGAGCATTCAAAAAAATATCAATATTATTACTATTTGTTATTGAATAGAAATCACAATAAATACATTTATGTTCACAGAAAGGGATATGAATATATATCGCTGAATTTTTCAAACTATATCAAAGCTCAAGAACTATGTTTTATAAGTTCTTTTGCCCCTTGCAAACTTGCATCTGTAATCTGCTCACCACTCATAAGTTTTGCCACTTCTTTTATTTTTTCTTCATCATCAATTTTTTTAATAGAACTTGTAACTCTTCCGTCAACTCCAATTTTTTCCACAAGATAGTGTGCCTTTCCAAATGCGGCAATTTGTGGTAAGTGCGTAATTGTTATAACCTGGTGAAAACGAGCTAATGAATTTAATGTTTGCCCAACTTTCTGAGCAATCCTTCCGCTTACTCCAACATCTATTTCGTCAAAAATTAAAACAGGAAGTTTATCATTTTTAGCAAGTGAACTTTTTAACGCAAGCATAATTCTTGATATTTCACCGCCAGAGGCCACTTTAGCAAGCGGTTTAACATCTTCACCTAAATTGGTTGAAATATAAAACTCAACTTCATCGATACCATTTATACTTGCAGATATTTTTTTGTCACCAACAATAACATAATTCTCGTTATGACTTTCTGCGTTTTTAATTTTTATTTCAAAGGCCGGATTTTGAATCCCAAGTGTTTTCAAAATCTCTTTTATTTCTTTTGCAATTTGTTTTGCAATCTCTTTCCTTTTAGCGGAAATATTTTCAGCTAAATTTCCACATAATTTTCTTTGTGCTAATATTTTTTCACTTATGTCAGCGATCTGGTTTTCAAAATTTTCTGCGAGGTTTAAATCTTCTTTTATCTTTTTTCTGTGTTCTAATACAAGATTTATTGTTCCGCCATATTTTTTTTTCAATCGATTAATTGATGCGAGTCTTAATCTCATCTCTTCAAGTTTTTCTGGATCAATACTAAATTTAGATTTATAATTATAAATAGCGGAAGCAATCTCTTTTGAGATAGTAACTGCACTTTCAAGTTCACTTAATGTTTGTTCAAAAAAAGAATCAAGTCTGGATAATTCAATTAAATCATGCTTAACCCTGCCAAAAGTAGTGAATACTGATGAATCTGAATCATAAAGTTGGTTATAGACTCCAATAGTTAATTCGATAATTCTTTCAGCGTTTTCAAGAATTTTTAATTCATTGTTTATAATTTCATCTTCGTTCTCTTCGGGCGAGACTGAATCAATTTCTTTTAACTGGAAAGAATATAGGTCTCTTTTTTCTTTAAGAAAGATTTCTTTCTCTTCAAGGTTTCTTAAATCAGAGATTAGGTTATTAAGTTTTTGATATTCACCTCTATAATCTATTAGAAGATTCTCACTTAATCCATATTCATCAAGAAATTCGATGTGGGTTTCTGTCCTCAATAGAGACTGATGTTCATGCTGACCATGCAAATCAACAAGCAGGTTTCCAATTTCTTTAACAAGATTAAGATTAACAGGTGAATCATTTATAAAACATCTGTTTGAGCCTCGCAGCGATAATTCTCTTCGTACAATTAGTTCGTCTGATAAATCTAATTCATTTTCTTCAATTAAGTGTTTAACTTTTTTGTTATTTGATACATCAAAGATACCTTCAACAATTGCTTTCTCTGCACCTTTTCTAATTACTTCACTTGATGCTCTTTCGCCAAGCAAAAGACTCATTGCGTCAATTAAGATCGATTTTCCCGCACCTGTTTCACCTGTAATTATATTAAGTCCTTCATTAAAACTTACAGATATTTTTTCAATCAAAGCGTAATCTTTAATGTAAAGAGATTTGAGCATAGAAAAATTATTTCCCGATTGAAAGTTTAGCCATAAAAATTGCTGCTATTGTTTTAGCATCATAAATTTCACTATTAGAAATTTTTTCTTCAATTTCTTTCAGTGTGTACTCATGAACTTTCATTCCATATTCACCTTCTTCACGATTGTGTTTTCCTTCTTTTAAGTCCTGTGCTAAATAAATATGAAGCATTTCTGTACAAAAGCCGGGAGTAGTACAGATTGTTCCCAGTTTTTTAATTTTTCCTGCGGTGTAACCCGTTTCTTCTTCAAGTTCTCTTTCGGCACAAGTAAGAGGATCTTCTCCTTTATTTAATTTTCCTGCTGGTAATTCAGTAATAAACTTTTGCAAAGGATAACGAAACTGATGAACCATTACAATTTTATACTCTTTGGTAAGTGCAACTACTACTGCTCCTCCAGGATGAACAGCAATTTCCCTTACACCTTTATTTCCGCTGTCGTATTCAATTTCATCAACCTGCAAATCAAATACTCTACCATTAAAAATTGTAGTGCTTTTCTTTAGTCTGAAGTTCGTTTCCAATTTAAGTGTTCCTTTTCTTAATAATATGAAGTCAATTCATTGCCAAGAAATTTTAGAACTGCGGTGATAACACCAAGATCATCTAAATAACCAATTAGGGGTGCGATATCCGGAATAGCGTCTATAGGTGTTATAAAATAGATTAATGCAGATATAACAATAGCTTTACGATGCCATGAAACTGTAGCATCTTTTAGGTAGTGATAAAGAGCAATTATATCTTTAGCAAAAGAAATTTTCTTGCCGACTTTTTCAACTTTTTCCCATAGATTTGCGTCGACATATTTTTCATCTTTTGGATAACTTGGTTCATTATAATAAGATGACTCTGGTTCTTCATCATCAAAATGAACTTCACGCCATTTTAAGTCTTTATCTTCCATTGTTAATCCTTATAAAGAAATTAAAAATTATTTTTTATGGCTTTCAAACCAATCATAAATTGTATTCCACCACAACTTTGCATTTTGTGGTTTAGCAACAAAATGAAATTCATCAGGAAAATACAAGAATTTACTTTCAACACCAAGTCTTTGTAAAGATGTAAATAACTGCATTGCCTGTTCTTCACACACTCTAAAATCCTGTGCACCCTGCACAACAAGCATCGGGGTTTTACAGTTATGAATGTAACGGTGCGGCGACCATTTTTCATAAAGTTTCCTGTTTTGCCAAGGAGTTCCACCATTCTCCCATTCAGGGAACCAGAGTTCTTCTGTAGTTCCCCACATACTTTCAAGATTGAAAACACCATCGTGTGAAACAAGAGCATTAAATCTGGTAGTATGACCTGCAATCCAATTAATCATATATCCGCCGTAAGATGCACCAGCAGCAAAAACATTTTTGTCGTCAATAAAAGAAAAATTCTTTAATGCATAATCAACAGAGTTCATTAAATCGGTATAAACTTTACCTCCCCAGTCAAGCGATATTTCATCTGTAAATTTTTGTCCGTATCCATAACTTCCGCGCGGATTTGTTGCTACAACCACATAGCCCTTAGCGGCGAACATTTGTAAATTCCACCTGTAATGAAAATCATCTGACCATGCACCCTGAGGACCGCCGTGTATAAGAAAAATCATTGGATATTTTTTGTCGGGATTGAAAAACGGAGGTTTTAATATAATCGATTGAATAGGTGTACCATTTGCACCTTTACACCAAAAAGTTTCTACACTATTCATTTCAAGGTTTTTAAGAACATTTTCATTTACATACGTGATTTGATTTAACTTCTTACTTGTTAGTTCCAGTGAAAAAATTTCATGCGGTAAAGTTGCTCTCTGTTGTTTGAAGTACAAATAATTAGCATCACCGGAAATTAACAAATTAGAATTGTGATATTCTTTTAAAACAACTTCCGTTGCCAGCGTTGAAATATTTATTCTATAAATTGATTCATTTATTTCATTCTGTGCATTGAAATAAATATATTTTGAATCATTAGACCAGACGATTTCACTCGCAGAACGATCTAATTTTTCTGTAAGATATTTTGTTGTTCCCGTCATTCTGTCATACAGCATAATTCTCTGTTTATCAGCTTCAAAACCAGCCCGCTCCATTGAACAGTAAGCAATATATTTTCCGTCAGGTGAGTAAACGGGTTGATTATCATTCCCTTTGCTTAAGGAAATTTTCTTCCAGCCGAGTTTAGAATTTTTTCCCATAGAACGAAGGTCAATAATAAAAATATCGTTATTAGTACTTGTTGCAACTACCTTATCTTCATTCATTGTTAAAGCAATTTCATACCCATCGGGAGAGAAAGAATAATCATTTGCACTACCCAAAGCGATAGGAGGCACATCATGTTTACTGCCGGTTGTCAAGTCCTGGTAAGATTTAGTTTCAACATCAAGAAGAAAAAGATGACTTCGTTTTCCTTCGCGCCATTCATTCCAGTGTCTGTACATTAATTCTGTAAAGATACTCGCTTTTACTTTACTGTTTTCTTTTTCAGTTTCTTTTTGTTTATTGCAATCATCGTTAAAGCACTCGGGATAAACTGAAGAGACAAAGAGTATTTTTTTTCCATCATTAGACCAAACAATTCCCGAAGCACCAGTGGAGATATCTGTTAACTGAAAATCTTCTGTTCCATCTAAATTGCAAATGTGGATTTGTCCACCAGAAATATATGCTATCTTTTTCCCATCAGGAGAAAATTTTGGATTTGATTCATTCTTTTCTGAATTTTTTAATACTCGTAAATTATTTCCCTCAGTGTTAATAATATAAATATCACTATTACCCTTGTTTGTTTCAAAACTGTACGATGTAGTTGTGAAAACAATTGATTTACCATCAGGAGATAAAGCCGCAGTCCCAATTCTCTGCATAGCCCATAAGTCATCAATACTAATAGCTTTCTTACTTTGAGCAAAAATATTAAGTGTAATTATTAAAAAAAAGAAAAGAATTTTTTTCATTGCATCCTCGAAATTTTACTCCCAAAATTAAGGATTTTAATCTTAAGATAAGAAGACAAAATTTTACTGTTAAAGCAGCGGAATTAAATTCTAAAAGACTAAATCTAATTCCTTCTTTTCAGATGACAATCAACACAGCTTTGTCCTTCAACAGAGGTTCCAACTTCTGTGGGATGAATAAATTTCAAACCATCAAGCGAGACATTTTTTACAGATGGCGATAGTTGTTGTGAAATAATAATATGACAAATGTTACAATCATTGGAAATCTTTTTACCATCATCGCTAATATGTTTTCCATCATGACAACGAAAGCAACCATAATTTGTAGTATGCCCAATATTTTGTGGAAATTGTTTCCAGCTAACTTGCATTTCAGGAAAATAATTCCTTGAATATATTTTTTGAACAGCAGTAATGCTTTTTTGAATTGACTGGTATCTTGATTTAAATATTTCCGGATAATTAAGGGAATAAAATTCCTCAACATCTTCTTTAATCTGTTTTAAAGCTGCCTCTTTGGTCGAATAATTGCCTTCCAACGATTTTACAGAAATGCTTTTTATATACGGAAGTGTTTCATCTATTCTTCCCATCGACATAAAAAGGTTTACCATTTTATCGGGTTTATTATAAATATGTGAAGGACGATTGTGACAATCTATACAATCAAGTTTCCTAGAATTTTCTTCATTGAATAAATGTGAAGAAAAATTTAGTGAAGAATTTTTATATACAGTTTCTTTACCTCTAAGTAAAGATTTTGATTTAACAACCGCAATAACCTGTCGATTATTATCAATAGAAGTATATGACACTTCATTAGCGATGTTCATGTGCCAGTGAATACCGGTTGTTGTTCCTATTTCACTGTTTCCACCTCCTATCTTCAAGAGTAATGAGATAGAAGATTTTGTATTTTTTTCATCAGAAAGGTAATATGTATAATCAACTCTTTTTTCATTAAGAAAATGTTTAGGCCAATGACATTGTTCGCAGGTTTCCTGTGCGGGACGAAGATTTTCAATTGGTGTTGGTATTGGTCTTGGATATTTGTTGAATAACACCGAGTAAACCTGATATGAACCAGAAATTTTAGCCTTCACAAACCAATCTGCACCAGAGCCAATATGACACTTTACACAACCAACGCGAGAATGAGGAGAAGATTTGTAGGCGGTGTATTCGGGTTCCATTACTGAATGACATAATGTTCCGCAAAACTCGTCGCTTTCTGTATATTCATAAGCTTTAAAACTTCCAAATATTGTAAAAATAGCTAAAAGAAAAGTCCCTGTACAAAAGATAAAAACAGCTCTGAAATGTTTTGGGTTACTGAAATCAATTTTAAGAAGCTCTCTTTGCTTATACCCAGCTGATTTTTCTCTTTTCTTTTCTCTATAGATTCCAATTGCTATTAAAAGCAAACCAATAATAAGAAATGCTGGTATTACAATAAATGTTAATATTCCAAGATAAGGACTTGTGTTCCCCGAAAAAGTTTCAAAGAGAATAAGAATTAAAATGAAAGAAAAAGATAATATAGCAATTCCAGTACCTGCAAGCGAGATAGGATTATAAAAACTATCAGGAAGTTTTTTTTTCTTCATAACTACACACAAAAAATTGTGGTTAAAACTAATATTAAAATTTTATGCAATCAACACGATCGCAAGACTATTCCTGATTCAGATGATCATCTTCAGAATGTTGTTTTTTAATTTCTTCCAGTTCAAGTGGATGTTCTTCTTCCATTTCTTCTTCCGTTATAGTACCTTTAATCCATGCAAGATTCATAGGATAAACATCGGGATTAAAAATTACAAAGTAAATATGCCAAACAACTATAGCTAGAAAAGCAAGCCATGCTTCATAATAATGAACGGTTCTTGCAACGTCCCACCCAAGCTTGGTAAATATTCCAATAAAAGTATTTTCAAACCACATTATAAAACCTGTTGCCGCCATAACTATATTTCCCCAGACAAGAGCCCAATATTCGCTTTTTTCAATATAACTGAAACGCCCGAATTTCGGTTTCTCTTTTGATAACCCAAAATTATATTTCAAAACACCAATAGCATCTGTTGCATCTTTTAATCTTGGTAATAAATCTATGAATAATTGTCTGCCTCTTTTGGTAAACGATAAATAGTAAACATGATATACACTGGCAGCAATCATTACAACAGCAGCTATTCGGTGCAAATAACTTCTTAATTCAAATGCTCCGGGAATAATTTCACGGATGTGCCGCACCCACCACGCATCAGGAAAGCTTAGCATGAATCCTGTAATAACAAGTGTAAAGAAACTTAATAAAAGAGAAAGATGTTGAATCCTTTCGCTCAAAGTCATACGCAAGTAAAGTCTGTGGCTGTGGTGAACTTCTTTTCTTATAACTCCTCTTCTAATAAGAAGTTTGATTTTAGCTTTTTTAATAAGATCTAAAATATTGTGCAATAACATTCCACCAATAATGCTAAAGATCAAAATTATATATAAAGTAGAAATCCAGTAAAGTATCGGTTCTTGTTTATCAGTCGCATCAACGTGAATTTTCCCTTTAGTAAAATTTTCATTCGCCCCAGGGTGACATTTACCGCAGGTTTTAGCAAGATTATTTTTATGAATCAACGATGTTGAATCGGAAGATGGCTTTATATTATGAATTCCATGGCAGCTTCCACAATTGGCAACATTAGCCGAGCCCCCGCGTAAAGCAAGTCCATGATAACTTTCAATAAAAGTTTGTACCCTGTTTGATGATAATCCATATCTCTCAGATAACCTGACAGAGGCATGACACGGAGTACAAATCTGTCCTGAAACATTTTTAAATGAAACGGGCGAGTTTGGGTCGTCATGTTTAAGTATGTTATGTTCACCGTGACAATCAGTACAAGTTGGTGCATCTAATTTGCCAGCTTTTAATGATTTTCCATGAATGCTTTCTTTATATTCTTCTGCTATTTTATAATGACACTTTGAGCAAGTGTTTGCAATATTTGTTTTATAAACAGAAGATGTTGTTAACTTTCCTGACTGCAAATCATGAGAGCTATGGCAGTCAACACATGTAGCTGCTTTATAATTTCCGTTGCTTAAGGCTTTTCCATGAACACTTTTTTCGTACGCCTGTATAAAGGCTTTTGATTGAGGTATTCGATTTCTAACTTCAGGATCATCAAGATGACACGATAGACATAATTTTTCTTTTGCAATTTTAACCTTTAATGAATCATTCTTCAAAGTCTTTGCTGTTATTGCTGATTTATGACAATCAAGACAACCTGGGGCTCCTGTGACACCTTTTTGTATAGCTAAATTGTGAGATGAAGTAATAAATCTGTCAGATTCATCTTTATGACACTTGGCACATAATAAAGAAACTTTGGTGTTGTTGAATTTAGATTGTCCTTGTCTGGGAGAAGATACTTCATGAGTTCCATGACAATTTTTACAGGATAATCCCGGAATTGTTTCGTTACCTGAACTATTCAACAATTGAGGATGGAACTGGTGCTTTACTCCAGCATCTTTGTGACAACTCTTGCAATTAATAGGGTCAATTTTTTCTTTATGCGGAATATCATCTGCATTGAATCCCGCATGACATGAGATGCATTTTAAATTTTTATGAACTGATTTTTTTAATATTCCTTCATTAACAAAAAGTGAAAAAGTTTTTCCTTTCTTCTCCATTGATAAATCTTGATCACTATGACAAGCAAGACAATCTTCGTTGGATTGTGCAAAGTTAGCAACAGAAAATAGTACAAAAGTCAGTATAGATAAAAAAATTTTTTGTATAGAAAAACACATCTTTGTTTATTTGTAAATAATTTAAAAGCTTTAGCCCTGACCGGCTAAAGCTTTAAAAAATAATATTGATTATTTAAGAGTACCAAGCCATTTGGTTAAGGTCTCAAGATCTGGGTCTGTTCCTTTCCAGGCTGCCGGATGATTTTTATTATTTATTTTTTCTGTTTTTTGGAGATACTTCATTAAAAAGTCAGCTTTATAACTTTTTCCAATAGTAGAAAGATCAACCGGGTTGGTTTTCTTAGTAGTAACACCTTGTGTTTGAATCGAGTGACAAGTATTACACTTACTGTTTACAAAGATTGTCTTTCCGGGAGGATCATCCAAAACCGGATTTGAAAATGCAAACCCATATAATGCAACTATTGTAAATACAAATAAAAGATAAGCAACGATATTTTTCATAATTTTTTCCTGATTTTTATTTCAAGTTTAGCGAAAACTTACGACAATTCCAGTGCCATAAGGAAAAATTTGCTTATGGTTTATTATTTCGGAATTAAGAATAAAAAGTCTCTTTATAGAGAAAAAATTTTATGTGTTAGCCCGCAAGTGGGAAATGTGTAAAATTATTAAACTATTGTAAATTTCCTGCAAAAATTTTTCTCTTTTCATAAATTAATTTTTTTTTAAGATTTTTTTTTATTATTTGGATAGAGAAATTATTAATTATTTTTAAACCACAAAGATTATTTCAATAGAAAACGACAAACAAGGAGTGCATAAAATGACAGAAGAAATTCTGCGGCAATTAATTACTGAAGAAGAGAATCGTAACAAAACCTATTTTAGCGTCTACAACGACGACGACGATTTAGATGAAGAAGAAGATGATGAAATGGATGATGACGACTTCGATGATATCTTTGAAGATGAAGATGGGGTTGAAGATGAAATAGACGAAGACGAAGCATTCTACGAAGAAGATTTCGACTTCGATGAGGAAGAAGACGATGATACTGAAGAAGAGGACTTCTAGTTCTCTATTTTTTCAGATATTCATCTTTCAGTAGATAATTTTTAACGTAGTCAGTTATACCTTCTTCTAATGACATTAGTGGTTTGGTATAACCGACTTTTTTTATTTTATCCAGTCTGGCTTCTGTAAAGTACTGGTACTTCTCTCTTAACGTTTCTGGCATATCGATGTATTCAATATTAACAGGTTTTTCAATCGCATTAAATAAAGCAGTTACAAGATCTTTCCAGGTTCTGGCTACACCAGAGCCAACATTATAGATCCCATTGCTGTTTCTGTTTTCCAAAAAGAACAAAGTCATATCAACAGCATCTTTTACATAAATAAAATCCCGTTTTTGTTCACCGTCTTTATAATCAGAATTATATGACTTAAATAATTTTACAAAACCCTTGTCTCTTACCTGCTCAAAAGCCTTATGAACAACGCTTCGCATATCACCTTTATGGTATTCGTTTGGTCCATAAACATTAAAGTATTTTATCCCAACTATTTTATTAAATAAGTTTTCCTTTAATGCAAAGCGATCAAACAAATTTTTTGAATAGCCGTACATATTTAATGGTTTTAAATAAAGACACTCGCTATCATAGTCATTGAACCCTTTGTTTCCGTCGCCATAAGTAGCTGCTGAAGATGCATAAATAAATCTTATATTTTTTCTCACACAATACAAAGCAAGTTGTTTAGTGTATTCATAGTTATTCCACATCAGATGATCTGCGTCTTTTTCCGTTGTAGATGAATTTGCTCCCATATGAATTACAGCTTCAACTTTATGCTCAAAATGATTCGTCGTTATGAGTTCAAAAAAATCCATTTTATCAATGAAATCATAATAATCAAGTCCAACAAGATTTTTCCATTTTTCATCTATGCCAAGTTCATCAACAATAATTATGTTATTTTCGCCAAGCTGATTTAAACGCCAGACTATCGCACTTCCAATGAACCCTGCACCACCAGTTACTAAAAACATTTTACACCTGTTTAAGTTATCTTTATATTACAATGCAATTTAATTATATTTGAACGAGTAATCAAAAAATAAGTATGGCAACTATTTCGGATTTGTTACTGTTATGGCAGAAATAAATCTTATTATTTTATTATGAAAAAAAACAAACTCGATAAATTAAAAGAAATTCTCACAAGCCGCATTCTGGTACTTGACGGTGCAATGGGAACAATGATACAGCGGTATAAATTAACCGAGAATGATTTTCGTTCGAATCGTTTTGGTGAGCACAAAAAAGACCTTAAAGGGAATAATGACATTCTGTGTTTAACTCAACCTGAAATTATTAAACAAATACATATCGATTACTTAAATGCAGGTGCTGATATAATTGAAACAAACACTTTCAATGGGACAAGAATTTCGCAAGCAGACTATCACACAGAGAAATTTGCTTACGAAATTAATTTTGCTGCTGCAAAGCTTGCAAAAGAAGTTACAGAAGAATTTACAAAGCTGAATCCCAATAAACCAAGATTTGTTGCTGGCGCACTTGGACCCACAAATCGAACTGCTTCCTTGTCTCCCGATGTAAACGATCCGGGTTATCGCACCATAACATTTGATGAACTTGTTGAAGCATATACCGAACAAGCGCGGGGTTTAATAGATGGCGGAGCGGATATACTTCTTGTTGAAACAATCTTCGATACTTTAAATGCAAAAGCAGCTATTTACGGAATTCAGGATTATTGCGAAAAAAATAATTTAGAAATTCCAATAATGATATCAGGCACAATTGTAGATCAAAGCGGAAGAACTTTATCCGGTCAAACCACAGAAGCATTTCTAATCTCATTATCACACACAAAAAATTTATTAAGTATAGGCTTTAATTGTGCTCTCGGCGCAAAACAAATGCGTCCTTTCCTTGAAGAACTTTCACTTAAAGCACCATGCTTTGTTAGCGTTTATCCCAATGCTGGTCTGCCAAATGCTTTTGGTGAATATGATGAAACTGCTTCGCAAATGGCAAAAATTTTAGAAGAATTCGGTAGAGAAGGATTTTATAATGTAGTAGGTGGTTGCTGCGGAACAACCCCCGAACACATTAAAGCTATAACTGAAGTTGTTAAAGATATTCCACCAAGAAAAATTCCTGAAACAAAAAAATATTTAAGATTAAGTGGATTGGAACCACTAATAATTCATGAAGAAACAAATTTTGTAAACATTGGTGAAAGAACAAATGTCGCTGGTTCGAAAAAATTTGCAAAATTAATTGCAGAAGATAAATACGAGGAAGCTCTTTCAATAGCTAAAGAACAGGTTGATGGAGGAGCTCAGATACTTGATGTTAATATGGATGAGGGAATGCTCGATTCTGAAAAAGCTATGACAAAATTTCTAAATCTTCTGGCTTCAGAACCTGATATTGCCAAACTTCCTATAATGATTGATTCTTCAAAGTGGAGTGTAATTGAAGCAGGGTTAAAATGTCTGCAAGGAAAGGGAATTGTAAATTCCTTAAGTCTTAAAGAAGGTGATATTGTGTTCATTGAGCGCGCAAAAAAAATTCTAAAATATGGAGCGGCATTAATTGTAATGGCTTTTGATGAGAAAGGACAGGCAGACACTTTTCAAAGAAAAATCGAAATTTTTAAACGAGCGTATGACTTACTAGTAAATCAAGTTGGTTTTTCACCGCAGGATATTGTTTTCGATCCGAACGTACTTACAGTTGCCACAGGAATTGAAGAGCATAATAACTATGCCGTTGATTTTATTGAAGCTACAAGATGGGTTAAACAAAATCTGCCATATGCAAAAGTTTCAGGTGGAATAAGCAATGTTTCTTTTTCTTTCAGAGGAAATGATACAGTGCGAGAAGCAATGCATTCTTCCTTTTTATATCACGCTGTAAAAGCTGGTCTTGATATGGGAATTGTTAATGCGGGACAACTTACAGTATATGATGAAATTGCAAAAGATTTACTTGAGCTTGTTGAAGACGTTTTATTAAACCGCAGAAAAGACGCAACCGAACGATTGGTTTCATTTGCCGAACAAATAAAACAAAAAGATAAAACAAAGGAAAAAGATAAAGAAGATTGGAGAAAACTTCCCGTTGGAGAAAGACTTAAACACGCACTTGTAAAAGGGATCGTTGACTTTATTGATTCTGATACTGAAGAAGCAAGACTATCTTATCCGTCTCCATTAGCCGTTATAGAGGGTCCATTAATGGAAGGGATGAATCTTGTAGGAGATTTATTTGGTGCAGGAAAAATGTTTCTTCCACAAGTTGTAAAAAGCGCAAGAGTAATGAAAAGGTCGGTTGCTTTATTAACTCCTTATATTCAGAATGTTGAGGACAATGAAAATCAACAAAGAACTTTCTCTGGTTCTGTTCTTTTAGCAACAGTTAAAGGAGATGTTCACGATATAGGAAAAAATATTGTTGGTGTTGTTTTAGGTTGTAATAATTATAAAATTATTGATCTTGGTGTAATGGTTCCTGCCGAAAAAATAATTGAAGCAGCAATCAAAGAAAATGTAGATATAGTTGGCTTAAGCGGATTAATTACTCCTTCACTTGAAGAGATGATTCATGTCGCAAAAGAAATGGAAAGAAAAGGAGTTAAAATACCTCTATTAATTGGTGGAGCAACGACATCAAGAATACATACTGCGGTCAAAATTGCACCTTCATATACGGCACCAGTAATTCACGTTCTTGATGCTTCACGTAGTGTTTCAGTTGTAAGTAATCTGATTAATCAGGATAAAAACTATTTTATAAAACAAATCAATGAAGAATATGAATTGCTTCGCATTGATCATATAAAGAAAAGAGATGAGAAAAATTATATCTCTATTGAAGAAGCAAGACAAAATAGTTTTCAATTAAACTGGCAGGAAGAAGCGATTTTTATACCCGATAAAATTGGAATTGAAATTTTCACAGATTATTCTCTTAAAATATTACGAAAGTATATTGATTGGACTCCATTCTTCCTCACCTGGGAAATCAAAGGAAAGTTTCCCTCAATTTTTGAAAACGAAAGACATGGTAACGAAGCGAAAAAACTCTTTGATGATGCAAACGAAATGCTTGATTTGATAATTAAAGATAAATTACTTCAAGCCAATGGTGTTGTTGGAATATTTCCTGCAAATAGTATTAATAAAGATGATATAGAAGTTTATACAGATGAAAATCGTAATGGAATACTATGTGAATTTCATACTCTCAGGCAACAGAATAAAAAAACTAAAGGACAACCAAATTATGCTCTTGCTGATTTCATTGCTCCAAAAGAAAGCGGTAGGAAAGATTATATCGGGGCCTTTGCAGTCACAACAGGACTGGGAATTGAAAAATTAATTTCTGATTTTGAAAAAAGACATGATGAATACAATGCGATAATGATAAAAGCAATTGCAGACCGCCTTGCAGAAGCCTTTGCAGAGCATCTTCATGAAAAAGTGAGGAAAGAATTTTGGGGTTATGCAAAGAGTGAAAATTTATCAAATGATGAGTTAATAAAAGAAAAATACACTGGTATTCGTCCAGCACCAGGTTATCCTGCTCAACCAGATCATACTGAAAAAATAATTTTATTCGAATTACTAAAAGCAAAAGAGAATACCGGCATTCACTTAACCGAAAGTCTTGCTATGTATCCTGCTGCTTCTGTGTGTGGTTTATATTTTGCGAATAAAAACGCAAAATATTTTTCTATTGGTAAAATAGGCAAAGATCAGGTAATTGATTATCATAAAAGAAAAGGTTTAAGTCTTTCTGAAACAGAAAGGTGGCTTAAACCAATATTAAATTATGAATAGAGCAGTGTAAGAAAGCTATCTGTTTCTACGTTTTCTTTTTTTATCATACTTCTTTTTACGAGAAAAACTTTCTTCAGTGTTTTTTTTGTTAAAGGAAAACTCTTTCCTTCTGTTTTTCTTTTCAGTAAAAAAATCTTCTCTGTTCTGTTTTTGTCTTTTAATTTTTTTGCTCTCCGATTTACCTTTTGATTCAGCTATCTCAAGAATGATTTTTCTCTTCTTGTATTCTTTTCCGTTAAAAGCATTTAGTAAATCATCAGTATAATTTTTATCAATTTCAAAAAAGGAGAAATTATTCATTATTTCTATATCTCCAATTTCAATGTCATCTGTTCTTGTAAAATCATTTATCAAAGAAATCAAACTTCTTGGTTGAAGGTTTTCTTTTTTACCAAGATTAATAAAGAAGCGTGTAAAACCAGTGTTTTGTTTTTTCTCTCTCCCTGATTTTTTAGATTCTGCTGGACTGCTTAGATCAACAGCATTTTTGTAATAGTCCAAAAACCTATTAAACTCAACCGAAACAAATTTTTTAATCAGCTCTTCTCTATCAAGCCATTCTAATTTTTTAAAGATGACTGGCAACAGAGGATCAATCTGTGAATAATCTACTTCAACTTTTTCCATTCTGTCGATAAGATAAAATAATTGTCTTTCACAAATTTTATCACCCTTGGGAATAGTGTTGAAAGTAAAACTCTTATTTATTTGTTTTTCTATCTGTTTCAATTTCCCTTTTTCCTTAAGACTTGTAATAACAATTGAAGTTCCTTTTTTTCCTGCTCTTCCCGTTCTCCCGCTTCTATGTAAATAAAGATCAAGTTCATCAGGTAAATTAAAATTAATTACATGAGTCAAATCATCTACATCAAGTCCACGAGCAGCAACATCGGTGGCTACCAGCAATTTCAAATGTTTAATCCTGAACTTATTCATCACAACGTCTCTTTGTGGTTGAGACAAATCGCCATGCAATGCGTCTGCATTATATCCATCTCGGATAAGATTATCTGCTATTTCCTGTGTTTCTTTTTTCGTTTTACAAAAAATGATTCCGTATATCTCCGGGTGGTAATCAACTATTCTTTTTAATGCAAGGTATCGATCTTTTGAATGCACTGTATAACAAATATGGTTTACATTTTCAGCTCCCGAATTTTTTTTGCCAATAATGATTTCAACTGGATTGTTCATATATTTGTTTGCAATAGCTCTAACTTCATTTGGCATGGTTGCAGAAAATAAAAGAGTATTTTTATCTTCTGGCGTTTGTGAAAGAATTTCTTCAAGTTCATCACGGAAACCCATATTAAGCATCTCATCTGCTTCATCAAGAACGAGTATTTTTATTTCAGAAAGGTTAATAACTTTTCTATTGATAAGATCAGCAAGTCTGCCGGGAGTTGCAGAAACAATATGCACTCCATCTTTAATCATTTTTATTTGCCTATCAATACTTGCCCCGCCAAATACTGCACCTATTTTAATTTGATCTTTATATTTTGAGAAGAGAGAGAGATCATCTGCAATTTGGAGACAAAGCTCTCTTGTTGGACTTAGTATTAAGTGTTGAACTTTTTTTAATTGCGGATGTGTTTTTTGTATTAACGGCAAACCAAACGCAGCGGTTTTTCCTGTCCCCGTTTGGGCGAGGGCAATAAGATCCTGAAAATCTTCTTTTAATAAATGTGGTATTACTTTTTCCTGTACGGGTGTTGGCGTCTCGAAACCAAGTTCTTCAACTGCGTTTAATAATTCTTCTTCTAATTCAAGTTCTTTGAACATAATAATTCTTTCTTTTTCAATTTAATGTTTTGTCATGTCCCTGTGAGCGGGAGGGGAGAAATATTGTAGTTTACAGTTTCAGTTCTCTTCCAATCCGGTAAGGATTTTAATTGACAGTACAAATATACACTTAATAACTGACAATTATGCTAAATGCTTTGGTTAAGAAACCTGAACTGTTTAATTTTAAAAGAAAAAAGTTCATCAATTAGTTAAGAGAATTATTATGAAAAGAATTTTTGTATTAATACTATTTTTGTTTTCTTTCATTTCTTTTTCACAAGTTGAGCGTCGCGAACAAGGTAATCTTGTAATAGAAAATATTCCCCAAATCCCACAAGAACTGGTAGAGAAAATGTATCAGTATCAAAGCACACGTTCTGCGGGTTATGTTGATTGGCTTCCAAATGGCGATGGAATGTTGATAGCAACTCGGTTTAGTGAGACCGCTCAAATTCATCATGTAAAAAAACCGGGTGGTGCAAGAACACAAATAACATTTTTTCCTGAACCTATTGGCGGAGCTGCTGTTTGCCCTGATAAAAATCAAAATGGATTTCTTTATCTAAAAGATATTGGAGGAAATGAATATGCACAGATTTATTATTTCAACCTTAGTGATGGCTCTTATAAATTGCTGACTGATGGAAAATCTTTGAATGGTGGAATTATCTGGTCGCACAAAGGAGATAAATTTGTATTTACAAGCACAAAAAGAAATGGAAGAGATTACGACATCTACACTACCGACCTTGAAAGTTATCAAAACCCAAAAATGATTTTATCTAAAGGTGGATCGTGGGGTGTTACAGATTGGTCGCCCGATGATACAAAATTAATTGTAGGAAATTATATTTCGGTAAATGAGAGTTATTTGTACATACTTGATATTAGTTCTGGTGAACTAACACAAATAAATCCTTCCGCTGAAAAAATATCATACAGCGGAGGAACCTGGAATAAAGATGGAAAAGGAATTTATTTCCTTTCAGATGAGAATAATGAATTCAAAAAATTAAAATATTATGATCTTAATTCAAAAAAAATTACGGAACTAACAACCGAAATCAATTGGGATGTTGCAGGTTATTCTCTTTCTCACAAAGGAGACAAACTTTTCTTTACAGTTAATGATGATGGAATATATAAACTTTATTTAATGGATACGAAAACCAAAAAGTATTCTCTTGTTCCGGGGATGCCGGTGGGTACAATTGGAAGCCTTGCATTCACGGAGGATGATAACCAGGTTGCATTGACAATTAATACACCACAAAATCCGGGTGATGTTTATTCGTTGAATATGAAGGACTTTTCTTTAACTCGTTGGACTTATTCGGAAGTCGGTGGATTAAATACTTCTAATTTTGTCGTGCCTGAACTTATTCATTATACAACTTTTGATATGGTTGATGGAAAGCCAAGAGAAATTCCGGCATTTATTTATAAACCCAAAAACAAAAAAGGACCATTTCCTGTATTAATAGATATTCATGGAGGTCCCGAAGGTCAATACATTCCCGGCTTTTCATCTGAAATACAATACAGAGTTGTTGAATTAGGAATAGCAATAATTTGTCCTAATGTTCGTGGTTCAACTGGTTATGGAAAATCTTATCTTGCAATGGATAATGGATTTAAAAGAGAAGAATCTGTTCAGGATATTGGAAAACTTTTAGACTGGATTGCAGCTCAACCAGACCTTGATGCAAAAAAAGTAGGAGTAATTGGTGGTTCTTATGGTGGCTATATGGTGCTTGCATCTATGACAAATTTTAATGATAGACTTGCCTGCGGAATTGACATTGTGGGAATAAGTAACTTTGTAACTTTTCTTGAAAACACTTCAGAGTATAGAAGAGATTTGCGGCGCGTTGAATACGGCGATGAAAGAGATCCCGCAATGCGAGAATATTTATTAAAAATTGCACCAACAAATAATGCCCCAAAAATAACCAAGCCTATGTTTGTAATTCAGGGTTTAAACGACCCACGTGTTCCTGCAAGTGAAGCTGAACAAATTGTATCGATTATTAGAAAGAATGGCGGTAATGTTTGGTATCTTCTTGCAAAAGATGAGGGACATGGTTTTAGAAAAAAAAGTAACAGGGATTATTATGGATGGTCAATTGTAATGTTCCTGCAGAAATATCTTTTACAAAACCAATGACAGGAAAAAATATGAACAATAATAATTTCACAGAAAAAGTTCATAAAACGATTAATCTTGCTGATTACCAAATCGGATCTGTAGTCAGCCGAACTATCGTTAATCAGAAAACAGGGACAGTAACATTTTTTGCATTTGATGAAGGACAAAAACTAAGTGAACATACAGCTCCTTATGATGCAATGGTTCAAGTGCTTGAAGGAGAAGCAGAGATAATAATCGGTGGGATGCAACATATTTTAAAAGGCGGTGACTTAATTATTATGCCTGCAAATATTTCTCACTCTTTGAATGCAAATAAAAGATTCAAAATGTTACTAACAATGATTCGTTCATAAAAAAGAAAAAATCGAGATGGTTACAAAAGAATCTATACGCAATTTCATGAACTGCAAATCTTTTGCAGTTGTCGGAGTATCACAGAACAAGCAAAAATTCGGAAATGCTCTTTACAAAGAACTAAAAAGCAAAGGATTGAAAGTCTTTCCAGTAAACTTTAAAAGTGGAATAATCGAAGGAGATAAATGTTTTTCCGACCTAAAATCGCTTCCTGAAAAAGTTGAAGCTGTTATAATTAACGTTAAGCCAAATTCATCACTGGTAGCAATTATGCAGGCAGAAGAACTTAGCATAAAAAATATCTGGTTACAAAAAGGAGCAGAATCTCCCGAAGCAATTGATTACTGTAAACGGAAAGATATAAATTTAATTCACGGATATTGTGCAATTATGTTTCTTGAGCCATTAGCTTTTCCTCATAAAATACACAGAGGATTGATAAAATTATTTGGCAAATATCCCAAATAAGGGCGAACTTGATAAAACAATTATTCAAAACAAAATCTCTCGATTCAATAATCGGCGAAAGCGAAAAAGATAACAAGTCTCTTAAACGTGCTCTTGGCGCCTTTGATGTTGTGATGCTTGGTATTGGCGGCATTATTGGTGCAGGAATTTTTGCAACAATAGGAACTGCTGCTGCAGGAGATATAGCAAGACCGGGAGCTGGACCGGCTTTGGTTGTTTCTTTTATTCTGACTGCAATTGCCTGTGGGTTTGCTGCCTTGTGTTATGCGGAGTTTGCAGCTATGGTTCCAATCTCGGGAAGCGCTTATACCTATTCTTACGGAACGCTTGGTGAATTTATTGCCTGGATTATCGGATGGGATTTAATAATAGAATATGCAGTTGGAAATGTTGCTGTTGCAATTAGCTGGGCAAATTATTTTAAAACTTTCATTGCAGGTTTTGGAGTTCACATTCCTGATTGGATTTCAACCGATTATAGAACAGCTGCAAAAATTCCCGGATTGTTTGAATCAGCACCAAATATTTTAGGAATTCCTATCGTGTTTAATTTGCCAGCAATGTTGATTGTAACAGTTATTACAATTATTCTGGTGATAGGAATTAAGGAAAGCTCAAGAACTAACATTGCAATGGTAATGGTCAAACTTGTCATTCTTGCTTTCTTTGTTCTTGTAGGAATTCATTATGTTAAACCGCAAAACTGGACTCCGTTTGCACCAAATGGCTGGGCGGGAATACAAGCAGGTGCAGCTATTGTGTTCTTTGCATATATTGGCTTTGATGCTGTATCAACTGTTGCTGAAGAAGTTAAAAATCCCAAAAGAGATTTACCCATTGGTATAATTGGTTCCCTAATTATCTGCACGATAATATATATTGTGGTAGCAGGGGTGTTTACAGGAATAATTCCTTACAAAGAACTCGTTCAGACACTTGCAACACAACAAGCAGAACCACTTACTCTTGCTATTCAATACGCAAATATTAAAAACTGGGGAAACCTTGTTATAGGAATAATTGCATTTGGTTCAATAGTAGCACATACTGCCGTGCTGCTTGTTTTTCAGTTAGGGCAGCCAAGAATATTTTTCTCAATGGCAAGAGATGGACTGCTTCCTCAAAAATTTGCAGAAATTCATCCAAAGTATAGAACGCCTTATGTTACTACAATTTTGACAGGACTTGTTGTTGGTGTTACATCAATGTTTACAAGTATTGATGAAATGGTTGATTTAACCAACATAGGAACTTTATTTGCTTTTGTGTTAGTATGCGCAGGAATAATCATTCTCAGAAAAAAAGAGCCCGAACGAAAAAGAAGTTTTAAGACTCCGCTGGTTCCGTTTGTGCCAATACTAGGAATGATAGCTTGTTTTTATTTAATGCTTGGTTTACCATGGATTACCTGGATACGTTTTGGCGGATGGCTTGTGGCTGGAATGATTGTTTATTTTATGTATGGTTACAAGCACAGCAAAATAAGATAAA
>CAZHVS010000020.1:0-54311 GCA_964536015.1 uncultured Ignavibacteriaceae bacterium | reverse complement strand
ACGGAGGGAACTCTTGATTATAATCGGAGTTATTACGTGTAATAGAGAACAAAGGTAAGTGTAAAGAAGTTCTGATTTCTGAAGTTTTGTTAAGAGGAAAGAAGGAGGAAGAGAGAGGAGGAGATATTGGAAAATTTATTTTGATATAAAGTTTTAAACCAATTATTTTAGTAGAGAAGTATTTACAAGTTAATGCGAAAATGAAAACCTCGGTTGTAACAACAAAAGGACAAATATTAATACCCGCTAGGGTGAGAAAAAAATTTAATATTAAAAACAGAATGAAAATTGCTTTTATTGAAGATGGCGGGAAACTGATTCCATAACCGCTTGATAAGAATTATTTTAATAATCTTGTCGGTGCATTGGGATTAAAAGGAAAAATGTTGAAGTCGCTGATGGAAGAGAAAAAGAATAGAGTGGAAATTTGAATAATATCGATTTTAATCTGGATTTGGAGCGAGGTTATGGGTTGGATAGAAAAATTATGTTCATGTTGGAATTAAAGACTTAAATATAAGTGAATTATATAATATCAAAGCGAGTTATAGTTAAGTGCAAAATAGATTAGAGCATGGGAAAGATAATTAACATTGTTGAAAAATATAGTGGTGGTAAATGCTTTCCCTCTAATAGGATACACCTTGACGATATACTCCCTGATGAATATCAAGATAAAGATGAGAAGTTTAACAATCAGAAAATATTTGAAACATGTAAAACAGCTGAGAAACGAAAGCTTACACCTTTTAAATCTGATATCTCTCTATTTAAATATTTCTTGGATGGCTCAAGACGTACATACAAAATAGTTGATTTTGCATCAACAGATGGAAAATATTTACCAATTGTAGCTGGGCAAATTGGAACTGCTGTTTGCCTTAGAGAAAACAAAGCAATTAAAAATCTTCATCTTTCTAAATTCAATATTATTGCACTTCCTGATAGAACGGGTGGTGAATTTGAAAAAATTAAAAATGAAATTAGTGCACTTGTAAAAAACAATATCCAAATTGACCGAGTAGTTGAATACAAGCATCAAGCAAATACTCAAAGACCTCCTGAAAATCTTGCCATAGCAAAAATTCAGAAAGAGATGTTAGATGAGGAAATAACATTGATTGACAGGATGGTAACTTCAAACCTTTTAAAGACTGACAGAATATTAATGATAGATGGGTCTTTGCAGTACACCAATATAAAAACAGAACAAGAATATATTTTCCATAATGTAATCGGTGTTTCAAAATCTTTCAACCCCAATCTACAAGGAATATTAAAAACAAAAAGTAAAGAAATCGGAAGCTATCTTACCTCATTAAATTATAGCGAGAGAACACCTGTATATAAGTATGAAGCGCAAAGCGGGAGAAAATTTAAGACAGTAATTGGAGCATGGTATTTAAGAATCAGAGAAAAAAAATATACCAAGGGACCATTAGAGGGTATAATTAAAATAGAAAAAATTGCTACGACCCCAACAGAAAAAGAGAATGGCTTTCAAACAGAATTAATTGATGAGATTTCATCTGCTATACTGCAGGAAAGAAATGTAACTTGCCATGGTAAAGATGAGCGTTGGGCAAATCATTTATACCCTATTTATTTAACTGAATTATTTATCAAAAGTAATTTTATAAGTGACAAACAATTTTTAAGTATCTTTTAGAGGAAATTATGAACGAGCCAATTGGTAAAGTATCAGCTTCCGAAAAATCTCCTACCACAGTAGATAATTTTAATTTTTGGCTGAAGGATGGAATACTAGTACGTCCATTCGATATAATTAAAGTTGAACACTACAAAAACTCAGTCACTTATGGAGTGATTGAGGAAATAACTCATATAACTGATAGCGAAGGACATATAAGTAATTATGTTTCGTCTGATTTTGGCGATGTGGGTACAATTCCACAGACAAATAGATTGGGATTAAATTTTGTTTCTTGCAAAGTTTTATCGAATCATTCAAAAAGCACTAATGACCAAATATATATGCCTATAAAAGATGGTCAGAAAGTATACTTTTGTGAAGAAAGTGAAATTATTGAAGCGCTTGGCTTGAAGAATATCAAAAACCCAATCCCAGCAGGATTCATAGAAATGTCAAATAAAATAAGCGTTCCAATTAATTTTAACTCTGACTTTTTAATTGGACCGGAGGGTGCACATTTGAACATATCTGGGATTTCTGGTTTGGCAACAAAAACTTCATATGCTATGTTTTTACTTCAAGCTTTGCAACAAACTATGACCGATGTAGCGTTTGTAGTATTGAATGTTAAAGGATGTGATTTGTTAAGATTAGATGAGTCCAACCCAAATCTAAATGATTATCAAAAGGAAGAGTATAAAAGATGTGGTATTGATTGCAAACCATTTGAAAACGTAAAATATTTTTATCCTTTCCAAAATAATAACGAACGTTTATTTAGCAGTACGCATTTAAAAAAAGAAGTTTTAGAAATGCAGCATAATTCTGATAGAGCTCATAATTTTATTTATACTTATGAAGAGAATGCAGATTCTTTAGACCTTTTATTTAGCAGCATTGACGACCCGGCACAAACAATGGAATCTATTTTAAGCTATATAGGTGAAAATCCGAACTTTCAAGGCCTCACCTGGGATAGTTTTTTAGAAGAGATCAGCGAATTTACTAAGAAGGGTCATGGAAAAGATAAAGATATAGCTGTAATGTCTTGGAGAAAATTTAAAAGGTTAATCAGAAAATCAGTAATGAATGATATCTTTCAACCTAATAAAGGAAGCACTGAAAAGAGACAAGTTTTCTTGCGTGAAGCAATTCAGAATATTAATCAAGGGGAAGTGTTTGTAATAGATATTGCAAGATTAGAGGAACAACTACAAACCTTTGTTTTTGGTGATATAGTGAGGTCTGTTTATGATCTAAAGCTTGGCGAAACTGACCGACCTGAAGACGAGATTCCCAAAAGGATAGTAATTTTTGTTGATGAATTAAATAAATATGCTGCCTCTTCTGCACCCAAAACATCACCAATACTCAACAATATTTTAGAAATTACTGAACGCGGGAGGTCGATGGGAATAATTTTATTTTCGGCCGAGCAATTCAAAAGTGCAATACACGATAGAGCAAAAGGTAATTGTTCAACTCATGCTTATGGCAGAACAAATGCTATCGAAATTTCCAAACCAGATTATCGTTTTATTCCCAAGGTGTTTACTAATATGATGACGCGCCTTGATAAGGGTGACTTGATCATAGAACATCCAATATTCAGAACACTATTAAAAATAAAATTTCCTTTCCCATCTTATAATCAGAGTAATTAGAGATGCAAAGAATCGTAGGTAAGAATGTGCTCGAGTCTTTGACAACGGGTATGTATTCTGATAGCAGAATTATTTTTAGAGAATATATCCAAAACTCTACCGATGCCATTGATAATGCAATAAAAAATAAATTGTTGGGTAGAGAAGATGGAACAATTGAAATTAAAATTGATTTGAAAAAGCGAGAAATATCTATTCGTGATAATGGAACCGGTATTCCTTCTTCTGAAGTTTATAATAAGTTAGGCGACATTGGCAAGTCTGAAAAAGATTTTAAGGAACAGCGTGGATTTAGAGGAATCGGTAGACTGGGGGGTTTAGGTTATTGCGATGAACTAACATTTGTAACATCTTATGCTGGTGAAAGCAAGAAAACAATAACCGTCTGGGATTGTAAACAATTAAGAAACCTTCTGCTTCCAAATGTTGAAAAAGATCTAGATGTAATTGAATTGGTTAACCGAGTAACGGAGGATTCAACTGAACCAGAAGATAAAAACGAACATTATTTTGAAGTTATTCTAACTGGTGTTAGAAAAGAAAACGAGAACTTACTCGACAAAGATGAAATAAAGAATTACCTGAATCAGGTCGCTCCGGTCACTTATAATTGCCAAATGTTTGCAGATTTAAAAAAGATAAATGACAAACTCATCTCGTTAGGTAAAACACCAGAGGAATATAAAATAATATTAAACGGTGAGACAATTTATAAACCGTATAGAAGGTTTGTATTGGCTGGAAACAAAAAGGAAAAAGATTTTATACAAGAGATTGAGTTTTTTGAAGCCCAAAAAAATAATGGAGAATTATTGTTTCTTGGCTGGTATGGTTTAACAAACTTAACGGGACAAATAAAAGAGGATGACATTAATGGGATAAGATTGCGAAAACATAATATTCAAATAGGCGATAACCACACCCTAGATTCTTTTTTCGGTAACAACCCCTCTTATCAAAGATTAAATCGTTGGTTTGTTGGTGAAATATTTGTTTTCGATGACGAACTCATTCCAAATGCAAGAAGAGACAACTTCGAACAAAATACAGCGTACAAGTATTTTCGTGAAAAAGTAGAACAGACTACTCGAGACATTCTCTGCAAACTCCCTTATCAATCCTCACAAGAAAGATCAGATAATAAAATAATTCAAAGTACTGAGAAAGAGCTTATTACCATTAGTAAAGAAATTGACGACGGTGTTACAGCCAATAGCAAGGTTAGATTATTAAATAAACTAGAAAAACAAGAAAGGGACGTTAAAAGGGTTATAACTCGAATTGAAAAATCAAGAGAAGAAGGCGACAAATCTAAGAGTAAAGAAAAGTCGTTAACAAAATTAAAAGAAACTGTTTTAAAGGAAATTGAAAAGCTTAAAGAAAAGGTAGAAACAACTCGCAATTATAAGATTAATAAAATACCAACTAGCTATTCTAAAGAAGTTCGAAATGCTTTAAAGATTATTTTCGAAGTAATCGAAACACATCTTCCAGAAGGACAAGCGCAAGAATTACAAGATAGAATTATTGAATCCTTAAAGATTAATAAATGAATTGCTAAATGAATAAAGAAAAAGAAAATATATCTAGTTTCGATAATTTTTTAAAAATTGAGTACGAGAAAATTGCAGAGGCCCACTTTGAAACGGCAAGCCAAGTAACTCAATTCTTTAGATATTATTTACTTGTAATAAGTGCCCCCTCAATAATTTTAATTTTTTTAGATAACCTGATAGAATCAAATAAGATAATTGATAGTTTATTTAGTAAATCACCTTCAACTATTTCAATCTTTATTGCTATTATATTTTTTGTACTATCGTGTTTAGGATTCCTTATATGCTTACATATAATAAGCTTACGACATGATTCAATTCTTTATGCACGCCATATTAATGGTATCAGAAAATATTTTTTTGATAAAGCCGAATTGGATTTCAGATACGAGGTATCAATAAGAGCATTGCCCAAAATTATTAAACAACCGAATTATTTTGAAAAGCATTTATTTCTGCCAATTTTATTTTCCTTTGCTTTTGTTAATTCGATCTATTTCACATTAAGTTTTTTGATCTTCTTTAGTTCTAAAATTGTATCTGCGACACTAATATTCGTAATTCTCATTGTATTTCATATTGTTATTTATAAATACCTGTCCGCCTATAGAGAAAACTGTTATATGAAGTCTAGAATAATAGGTTTCGATATAGACGGTGTATTAAATAAACACAGAGAACATTTTAGCTCTATTCTAAAAAAAGTTGTCGGTAAAGACCTGGACCCAAATAATATTGTCAAAATACCGGGACACAAGGATGAAAAATTAAATATTACACTTGAAGATGAACAAAAAGTTTTTCACGATTTGGACTATTGGCAAGAGATGCCCCCAATTGAAAATGATTTATCATTTTTAAAAAATCTTTCAATTAAGTATAAAATTTTTGTTTTTACGGACAGAAAATGGCCAAATGATTCTTTTCTGAAGAATAATATTATTTATAAAGAAAAATGGGATAATATTTCTATTACTGATTTAACAAAAATTTGGTTAAAAAAGCATAATTTTATCTATGATAAATTGTTCATTGAGACCCCACATAAAAAATTCCTATATTTTTTTAGTATAAATTCAAAAGACCGCTTTCAAATTTCTCAGAAATATAAAATTCAATATTTTGTTGAAGATAATGTTGAAAATGCGAAAATACTTTCAGAAATATGCGAAGTCGTATTTTTAGTTAATCATCCATATAATAATGAATCTGATAAACTGCCCTCTAATATTAAGCGAATTGATTCCTTAAATGAAATATCAAAATATTTAATTTATGCTTAATTCTTTATGAAAGCACGAAACGTTTTATTGATAGAGCCAAACTATTTAAACAAATACCCACCATTGGGGTTGATGAAAATTAGTGCTTATCATAAGCTTTTGGGGGATAGAGTATTTTTCTATAAAGGTGATTTTAGTCAATATTTTGTTGAAGAACGATTTAATCAATGTTTAAAGAAATTAAATAAAGTAAATGGTGCCATAAATGAGAGTAAGCTTAAGCCAATTCTTTTCCGTTATTTGAAGAAAAGAAACAATGAATTACTAAATCAAGTTTTAGAAATCTTTCCTCCCAATTACAGTCACACCGTTACAAATATTCTTAATGACTTCTCAAAAAAGTACGTTTTAAAAAGAAAGTGGGATCGGGTTTATGTTACCACGCTTTTTACTTTCTACTGGATTCAAACCAAAGAAGCAATTGAGTTCTCAAAAAAAGTAGTTAAGTCAATTGATAATTTATTTGTTGGTGGTGTAGCCGCCTCTCTGATACCAGAAATTATTGCAAAAGAGACTGGACTAATCGTTGGAAAGAATATTATTACCGGCTTATTAGACCAACCAGGCATCCTAGATAAAAATAAAATTAATATCGATGAGCTGACACCTGATTATAGTATACTTGAAACGATAGAACATAAGTATCCTCTGGATACTGGTTATCTTACATATATGACTCGTGGTTGTACGCGAACTTGTAGCTTCTGCGCAGTGCCAAAACTCGAACCAATTTATAAAGATAAAATATCTATATCACATCAACTTGCACTAATAAAAGAAAAGCATGGTGACCGTAAGGATCTGATTCTTATGGATAATAATGTTTTGGGTTCACCACTTTTTCCTAAAATAATCGAAGAAATTATTGAAATGGGGTTTAGCTTGGGTTCACGTTTCACACCTCCTAATAAATTCGAAATTCTATGTAATTATTTAAAGACAGAAAAAGATCCGCTTAACTCTACTAAGTATATCTTAAGAATTTATGAGTATTTGAATGATTATATTCTCAGGCGTATTAAACGGGACGAGGATAAATACAACTATGGTTCTTTACTAGCTTATTATGGTTTAAATAAACCAGATAGCATCTCGAAAGAAATGATTTTAGAAAGTTGTAAAGAGGTTGGTTACTTCGTTGAAAAGTATAGAATAAAAGGTCAAAAGAATAGATACGTTGATTTCAATCAAGGAATTGATTGTAGATATGTTAATGAAGATAATATGAAATTGTTGAGCAAGATTCCTATTAGACCAATGCGAATTGCTTTTGATCATGTGTCTTTGAAAGACACATATATTAATGCAATTCGATTGGCAGATAAGTACGGTGTGAAAGAACTTTCAAACTATATTTTATTTAACTATGTGGATAAACCAGAAGATCTTTGGACACGCCTAAAAATTAATGTTGATCTTCATAAAGAATTGAACTCAAACATTTTCTCTTTTCCGATGAAATTTATCCCCCTATATGGTTATGAATCGCTAGATAGAAAGTACATTGGCAAGCATTGGAACAGAAAATATTTAAGGGCTGTTCAATGTGTGCTTAATGTAACAAAAGGAATTGGAATGCCTGGGACAACATTTTTTGAACGAGCTTTTGGTAAAAATCTGGAAGAATATTTCGAAATTTTAATGATGCCGGAACCTTTTATTCTTTGGAGAAATTTTTACGATAGCAAGGGGTTGACTGACAAATGGCGTTATCAATTGAAAAATCTTACTACTCAGCAATTTGAAGAGGCAAAAAAAATAATTCTTTCAAATGAATTTTTCGGTCATAATGGAACAACTAGTAAGTCTGTCGTTTCATTATTGACTTTCTATAAAATTTCTAAATCTTCACCTTTAAATCTGCCTTAATTATCAAAAAAATTATTCCAATAAAATTTTAACCATACCGCCGATATTTTTAAGTTAATTTTTTGAAAACTATTTGCTTTTAATTACAACTCTCTATGTGAAATATTAGTGAAAATTTTTACTTCCTTCAAGCATATCAATAAAAGGAATTTTTGGTCCTCTGCAAATTATAACTACAAGATTATTTTCGTGCGGAGATACAAAGCTGTTTGAAAATTTTCCGGGAAATATTACGACGCTATCAAATACTTCTTTAAGTCCGTTGACGTAACTTTCTTTACCTACCTGCAAAAGGATTGATTTATTTTTGAGTCTTTCTTTACTCCACAGGTAATAGTTATTATGTGAAGAGACGACTGGGGACATTTTTAAATCTTTTCCATAAAGTTCAATAGCACCCGCTTGCCCGTAGTTATCACCAGCAATTAACGAAAGATTTTTTTCTTCTGGGAGCAAACTGTTATAAGCTTTAACAACAAGTCTTACTTTTTCTTCCCAGCCAATTCGATCTGCCAGCAGTTGTGAAATAGGCGGTTTTTTCCCTTTTTCAATTTCAGTGTTGAAGCCAAGCAATTCTGTATATGCTTTTGCCGTCTGATAACTAAAATAAGGAGTAATCAAAGGGATTGCCAGAGCTAATCCCGAAAAAAGAAAAACAATAAAAACATATCTCGGCCATGAAACATTAAATCTGTTAAGTAGATTTGCAAAGCAAACAGCACCACCGGCAAAAGCCGCGGGATAAGCAAATGCTAGTCGGTCAGAACGACTTGTACCGGAGAGCATCATAAATAGGAACAAACCTGCAAAGAGAAAAGCAAGGAAGCGAAAATCTTTTAGTTGTTTTGAAAACAGAAGATAAAAAGTCCCCGCAAGCCACATTGGTACTGTTGATGGAGACATTTGTATTACTTGTCCCATAATAAAATCAACAGGTGGAGTATAGACATTTTTATCAACGCTGATGTTTCTGTAAAACTCGAGAGAAGGAAAGCCATTTAATATTTGCCAGATAATGTTTGGCAGAAAAATAATGAACGCAATAAGTCCACCAAAAACAAACCAGCGGTTAAAAAAAAGTTTCCATTTAGCTGATAAGATTAACGCGAACAGAATTGCAATTATAAAAACTCCAAAAGTGTGTTTATTCATTACTCCAATGCCCATGATTATACCAGCATAAATCCAGAGTTTCGTATTTCCTGATTTTATAATACGTACAACAATCACCAAAAGCAGAACAGCAAAAAATGGTTCAAAAGCGTTCATGGAATAAAATCCGCCGAAAGCAATGGTAACTGGCATAGCTGCAAATGAACAGGCTGCAAGCAATTGAGCAAATTTATTTCCTCCGATTTCTTTAGTTAGAATACCTGTAAAGAAAACAGCTGCGGCGGCTGCCAACGCAGGAAGAATTCTTATTGAATAAACTGAAGCACCAAAAAAAAGTTTAAAGACCATAAGTAAAAAAGGAGCAAGGGGAGGATGATCTACATAACCAAGTGCAGGGTTGGCTGCACATGCGATATAATAAAACTCATCAATAAAATAACCATAAGATTTATTGAAAACTGAGAGATAAATTAGCAAAAAAGTAAAAATGCTTGCATAAAGAAGATGAGAATTTACAGAAAGATAGCTGATTAATTTTTTCATAATTAAAATGTTTTTTAGTCGAAAATTAAAGATTACACTTTTAAGTTCAACAAAATTTCTAAAAAGAAGTTTGAATGGAATATAAAATCTGTCATCTGGAATGATTATTTTTGATTCAAAAAAAATAAGAACTATGAATTTATTCGAACAGTATAAACCGGTTATTGGAATGATACACGTAGATGCTCTTCCAGGAACTCCCGAATATAAAGGAAGCATAAAAGCAATTATCGAAAAAGCATTGAAGGAAGCGGAGACTTATGCGAATGCAGGAATTAAAGTTTTAATGATTGAAAATATGCACGATGTTCCCTATCTGAAAAGACATGCAGGAGTTGAAGTTACGACTGTCATGTCAATCATTCTTTACGAGATTAAAAAAAGAATTGAAATGCCTGCTGGCATACAAATACTAGCAGGAGCTAACAAAGAAGCTCTTGCAGCAGCAAATTCAGCCGGAGCAGATTTTATAAGAGCAGAAGGATTTGTATTCTCACATATTGCAGATGAAGGAATGTTTAATTCTGATGCCGGAGAACTTCTTCGCTACAGAAAACAAATCGGTGCAGAAAATATTTTGATTTTTACTGATATAAAAAAGAAGCATAGTTCACACGCTATTACCGATGATGTTGATGTTGTTGAAACAGCGAAAGCAGCAGAGTTTTTTTTAAGCGATGGAGTCATTATAACAGGAATCAGTACGGGGAAAGAACCGAACGTTGAGGAGATAAAAAAAGTAAAAGCAAATGTAAATATTCCTGTAATTGCCGGCTCTGGAATTACTGCAGATAATATTCATTTGTATTATGAGTATTGCGATGCGTTTATTATTGGTTCTTACTTTAAGAAAGATAATAAGTGGTTCAATACGGTTGATGATAAAAAAATAAGATTACTATTAAAAAATATTGATAACTAAATAGAAAGAATTTAATGGATAACAACTGGCAAAAAGAGTTTCCCGCTGCAATTACAGTTTGCAATGCAAATGGAATAATAACTTATATGAATGAAAAAGCGAAAAAGACATTCGAAGAATATGGCGGAGAGAAATTAATCGGAACAAGTTTGCTTGACTGCCATAATGAAGAATCAAAAAAGAAAATAAAAGAGTTGATGACAGGCATTAAAGCTAATGTTTATACAATTGAAAAAAATGGACAAAAGAAACTTATATATCAAACACCGGTTTTTGAAAATGGCAAGAATGCCGGGCTTGTAGAATTATCTCTTGAAATACCCTGTGATATGCCACATTTTATCAGAGAATAAAACGGAAGATTTATGAAAAACTATTTTATAAAATTTGTAACGAGTATTTTATTTTCAATAATGATGATTGCCGCAAGTTATCCCTGTACAACTGCAATTATTTCAGGAAAATATACAATTGATGGCAGACCTTTAATGTTAAAGCACAGGGATTCAGACAGCTTTCAAAACCGTCTGATGTATTTTGTTGATGGGAAATATTCATACATCGGACTCGTTAATTCTCAAGATATTGAGGGGAAGGAAGTCTGGGGTGGATTTAACAGCACGGGATTTGCGATTATGAATTCAGCTTCATACAATCTTAAAGGAAATGATACTACAAAGATCGCCGATAGAGAAGGTATAATCATGAAACTTGCTCTTCAAACCTGTTCAACTGTTGATGAGTTTGAGAAGTTAATTCAAGATTATCCAAAACCGCTTGGAGTGGAAGCAAACTTTGGCGTAATGGATGCCTATGGTAATGCTGCCTATTTTGAAACAAATAATTTTACTTATAAAAAATACGATGTAAATGACGTTAATGTTGCACCCAATGGTTATATAATCCGGACAAATTTTTCCTTTACAAATGATAAAGGTGATGGATATGGTTATATTCGTTTTGCAACCGCAGATGAATTAATAAGCGATGCAGTAAAAAGTAAAAATTTATCTTATAGTTTTATTATTAAACAAGTTGATAGAAGTCTGAGGCATTCATTAAGCAAAACAGATTTAACAAAAAATCTTCCTTCGGATGAAAACGATTCCCGTTTCGTACATTTTGAAGATTACATTCCACGCTTTACTTCTACATCATCATTAATAATTCAAGGAATTAAGCCGGGTGAAGAAACAAATCTCACAACAATGTGGGCAGTAATTGGATTTCCATTATGCTCGGTTGCAATTCCTGTTTTTTTAAATAAAGATAATCAACTTCCAAAAGTGTTGATTGCAGATACAACAGGAAACTCCCTTTTATGTACAAAAGCTTTAAATCTTAAAGAAAAGTGTTATTCATCAGGAAAAGACACATGGAAAAAATATATAAACATTGCTGTACTGATGAATAAAAAGAAAACAGGCATAATGCAAAAACTTGATGTTGTTCAGGAAAAAATCTTTACAGAGGCTGAAAAGTATTTAAAGAACTGGCGAAGCAACGGAATCAAAGATGAAGAGGTTATAAAGTATTATTATTGGCTTGACAAACTTGTAATAGATGAATATAAAAGACTTTTTAATTTATAAATCCTGAAAAAATAAAAAATTTGTGCTTTTGTAATAAAAAGCTGGATTGTTATATTTGCCAACGCTTTTTTATAAAAAAGGCGGGGTAGCTCAGTTGGTCAGAGCAGTGGAATCATAATCCACGTGTCGGGGGTTCAAATCCCTCCCCCGCTACAATTTAATTTTATGGAGACAGAATGTTTACCCTTTTAATGTTTATTGCAGTAATAGCTGCAATATTATTGATAATAATGGTTTTGTTGCAATCAAGCAAAGGCGGCGGATTAGCTGGTACTTTTGGCGGTGCACAGATGGGTTCAATGTTTGGAACAAGAAGAACGGCAGATTTCCTTAGTAAAGCTACGTGGTGGCTTGGAGGAATTGTGGTTATTATTGCAGTTTTAGCAAACCTGTTTTTTTTACCAGGTGCTTCTTCAAAAGACAGCGTAATACAAAAAGGCGGACGCGGAAGTATTCCAACGCAACCAAGCTTACCACAACAAACCCAGCAAAAGTAATTTTTCTTTAATTAGCCGGGTAATCATACTCGGCTAATATCTCGATAATTTCATTCTCAATATTTCTGTAATATTTATTTCCTCCTTTGGAGAATTGAAATATCATACTAACTATCAAGTCATCTCCGCTTTTTGTTTTAAGATAACCTGATAGAGAAGATGAAACACCAAGCGTACCGGTTTTCCCTCGAAAATTATTTTCTGCATAAGTGCCTTCCATTCTTCTGCCAAGCGTACCATCTACCCCTGCGACACTTAATGAGTTAAAATAATAATCAAAATTTTTCAAGTCGAGATACATTACTTCGAGTAGACTGACTATAGCACCTGAAGTTATTTTGTTGCTTCTTGAAATTCCTGAACCATCAACAACCCTCGTCCCTTTGTCAAAGATATCATTATCATCTAAAAATTTATGAATCGCCTGTGCAGAATTAAATGAGTTTCCCTGTTCTCCTGATGTAACAGCACCAATAATCTTGAAAAGACACTCAGCCAGATAATTATCACTTCTTTTATTTATTTTAGAAATGAATTCCTTTAATGGAATTGAAACCGAAGCAACTTCAAAAGAATTTTTAGGTGTAATACTTTTCTCAAATCCACCATCAACAATAATGTCCTGGCGTAGTAATTCATTTCTTAATAGTTCAGCCAAATAAACTGGCGGATTATCAATAAACTTAACATAAGTTTTAGTAATCCATCTTTTCCGTCTCTTAATTTTTTTATAACCTACGACCTGATTTCTGTCAATGATTAAAGCTGATATAGGTGGTAACTTTACTGTACTTCCTTCATCTTCAATTCCTTCTTCACGAAAATATTCACTATCAAAGAAAGAATCATCCCCAAGTATATCTCCAGTTATTTTGTTAATATTTTGTTGTTTTAACTGAGCAACAAGATATTCAAGGTCGTCTCTTGTAAAAGTTCCCTGACCATATCCTTTTATATAAAGATTTCCATTAATTACTCCATCTTTAAGATTAGTATCAGTAGTAAAAAGTTTTGTAGAAATTTTATAATCTGGACCAAGCAGACTTAAAGCGACAGCGGTTGTAAACAATTTTGTGTTTGATGCGGGAATTAAAGAAAGCGAAGGATTATTTGAATAAATTGTATCTCCTGTCATTGGATTGATTACCAAAATTCCAAAATATGTGTTTTTGTAAATTTTTTGTAAAGCCGCATCAATTTTTTCCTTTAAAGAGGGCTGGGCTAAAATTGAAACTATAAAGGTAAATACAATAAAGAAACAGGTTTTTTTAATCATACTGCCTGGTGTAAAATTTTAAATACTTCAATCATGTAAATTTGCTTATATTGATACACAAAAATAAATGTTTAACAAAAAGAAAAAAGATTTTAATTTATGGACAATAAACCCTCAAAAGCATATGAAAATATTGAATTTCTGAATTCAGGTAATGCAAGAACACTGAGATTATTATCTGAATATTTAGAACCAGCATCACGATTTCAAAATTATAATATAAAAGATACTATCGTGTTTTTTGGTTCAGCCCGCTTAATGTCAAGAAAAGACGCATTAAAAGAATACAATAAAATAAAATCAACCGATCCAAAAACAATCCCGAATTTTGCAGAACAGCTTCGAAAAGCACAAAACCATATGGAAATGTCTAAATATTATGAAGCTGCGGTTGACCTTTCAAAACGATTGACAAAATGGTCATTAAGCCTTGGTTTTGAAGAAAATCGTTTTACAATCTGCACCGGCGGCGGACCCGGAATAATGGAAGCAGCGAATAAAGGAGCTAAACTGGCTGGTGGTTATTCTATTGGATTAAATATAAGCATTCCTTTTGAGCAATTTGTAAATAAATATGTTACTCCCCAACTTCAGTTTGAATTTCATTACTTTTTTATGAGAAAATTCTGGTTCGCTTATCTTTCAAAAGCACTGGTAGTTTTCCCCGGTGGGTTTGGAACAATGGATGAACTTTTTGAAATGTTAACTTTAATTCAAACCGGAAAGATTAAAAAACATTTATTAATAATTGCTTTCGATGATAAATACTGGAAAAAAATTCTGAACTTTGATGCACTTGTTGAATACGGAATGATAAATAAAGAAGATTTGAATTTATTCCAGTTCTGCAGCTCGGTTGATAGAGCTTATGAAATAATTACAAGTCATTTTGAAAAATATTACATAAAGAAGAAAAAAGAAGTAAGCCCCTATTAAAGGGGCTTATTGTTTTAGTCAATCTGACCAAATCTGTGGGATCGGCGCTGAGCTTTGATCTTCTCCATACGTTTTTTTACAGAAGGTTTAACAAAGAAAGTTCTTTTCTTGAATTCCTTCAAAACGCCTGAACGTTCATATTTTTTCTTAAAACGTTTAAGAGCTTTATCAATATTCTCGCTTTCCTGTATAGTAATCCCTACCAAACTTTTTCACCTCGCTTCCAATTGGGATTCGTTATTGTTGTTCATAATTGTTTCCAATAACTTTTTTTGTCCTGATTTTAAAAACTTAACGGTAATAGAACCCCTGCCATTAGAAAGGACTTCTTTTGACTGAACAGTTCCAAAATCATCCCAGCTTTCGTGGAAAATTATACTTCCAACACTATAAGAATTCATAGGAGAGTATTTAATAGCTTTTTCAAAATCAAGCGATTCTTCAACTTGTTTTTTCCTACTCTTTTTCTCCGGTTCAATATACACTATTGAACGCATCTGTTTGCATTTTTTGCATTTAGCCCAACGTTTATTATCTGCATTAGGCACAGAATCGGAATTTAATTCCATTTTTGTAACAGAATTACAAAAACCACAAAAAGCTTCAATATTTTTTATTTTTGCCATTAAGTATAAATAATTGAGATTTCAGAGTACAAATATATCACTATTTGCTTGTTTATCAAAGAAATTTCACTTAAAGAAAAAATTGATTGATAGAGGATACTGAATCAGTAAAAAAGAGGAGTTTCTGAGTAAAATTTTGCTTTTTTTAACTTTTTCTCAAGAATTTTTCGTTGTTTAAGAGAGAAGGTTTTCCAATTTTTATGTTTTATTACACAATTTTTTACCATTGATTCGACTTCATAATCAATTCTTGCATCAAGATCGTTATTAATTTTATTTTGAATTTTAAATAATTCCTGTTCGTCGGTTATTTGACCATCAACGTATGCAGTTATCGAATATCGCATAAATGTTCAGTTAATAACCCATCATCAAATTGCGTAACCTTTTTCCGAAGCATATTTATGAAGCTTAGAATAAAGCATTTTTCGAGCACGATGTAATCTTGAGCGAACAGTGCCAACAGGACAATCTATAAAGTCGGCTATCTCTTCATACGTAAAACCTTCTATATCGGAGAGAATTACCACCGTTCTAAAGTCTTCAGGTAAAGAAGAAATTGCATCAGAAACTTCATCATCAAGCAGGTTATCAAAAATTTCTTTTTCAAGATGAGCATCATCTGTTGAAGAAGGTTTTACGTTTTCGTAATAATTTTCTACATCTTCATAATCAATTTTCTCAGGCTCTTTTGTTCTTTTTCTATACAAATTGATATAGGTGTTTTTCATTATCCTGAATAGCCAGGCTTTACAATTAGTACCTTTTTCAAACTTATCCCAGAATCTGAAAGCACGCATATAAGTTTCCTGTACGAGGTCGTTAGCATCGTCTTCATCGCCAGTCATACGTAAAGCAAAATTAAAAAGAGCATCCATATGAGGAATAGCTTCTTTTTGAAATTCAGCATGCAATATTTGTCTTTTTTCCTCTTTCATCACTCTCAAATTAAACAAACAAATGAAATTTTCAAATTTGTTATTTCAGAACAAGTCCATTAGATACTTTACCAATTTTGTTTTGAACATCAATTAAAAAACCATTAATAACTACATACATGACTTTTTTGTTTTTTAGCAATAAAAAATTCGCTGGTTTATCTACCTTTATTACTTCCTTACCCGATTTATTCAAAATAATGTTAACGGGTAAAGCAGAAAATTGTAAATCACGTTTCTGCTGATTCAAAGTTACATTAGTATAACCTTTTGAGTATAGAGAATAAAAATCAAGTTTTTCAATTTCTTTCAACGAATTAAATTTTTTAGGATAAGTTTTTCCTGCTTGCAACTTGAGACCATTAAAATCATAGTCTCTTATACCATAATAAGTAGAAAGATCACCTATTTCATCAATATTACTTACGGAATAAAAATTTGCAGAATCACAATTTTCCTCCTTAAAATTAATTCCAATATCTGCTCTGGAATTATGTCTATTTAGTTGAACATTTCTCAGAACAATATCATAAAGAAAATTTTCATTAAATGGTAATTCATCATAAATAGAGGAAGGATTCATTAAATATGAGCTATCGGCAATAGCTTCAAAAGCACACAACAATGTTATAAAATTTAACTTACGAATGAATTGTTTTTCGGTATCATCTTTCCAGCCTCCTGATTCTACAAGAATTGTGCTTGCACCTTTCGATTGGAATAAATCACCGAAAGCTCTTGGTTCATAATCATCAGAGTACTTTGCAATATGTCCGGGAATGAATTTGTTCAGATCCATAAAGATTGAACCTATTAACTTTATTGCATTTGCTCGTGTTGAATTTATCGTTTTTGCTGTATCGAAAGCAGGTGCTAATAAGGCTATTGTCGTTTGCATAAAACTATTTCCAACGGAATATCTTGAGCTTTGATCATGAAGATTAAAACCAAAATCTGGTTTTATAGAATCAAAAACATTTAATAATAGTCGGGCTTCTGGGGTTTCAAACCGGATAGCATCTCTGTTTATATCAATCTCAAGCGCATTTCGCCTTTGATATCTTTCAGCTCCATCAGGATTAACCATTGGAATAAAATACAAAGATAAATGTCCAAGAATTTTTTTTCTAAACCAGTTAAACTCGTCATTTTTCTGAAGAAAATTAAAGATATCAAACAGAGCCATAGTTGCAGTTGGTTCATCCCCATGCATTTGCGACCATAAAAATACTCTGATTTTGCCGCTGCCTGCCTTTATAAGATAAATGTCTCTCAACTCATAAGACTCGCCGGCTTTTTGAACTGAAAACATTTCATTGTTTTTGAGTTTATTTATCAATGGCAGAATATCTTTGTGCTTAATTCTTCTTTTGTTCAAAGAATCCTCTTTATAATTCTCGTATTGATAATACAAGTTGTTTGCTAAGTTAGAATGTTGTGACATAGCTATTCCGGTTGTTAATAATAAAATCGTAAATAATTTTTTCATTACTGCAATTATTTTGTTCTGAATAAATGTAAAAATAATCAATTAATTATTAGTGTTGAAATATTGGGCGAACTGATGATTAAAAAAATGATATAAAGGCTTTAATCAGCAATTCCCATTTTATCTTCAAATTCTTTAATCAATTGAAGGGAAACGGGAGAAATAGCAAAGCAGTAGAGTGGGTATAACCTGGAGAATGCTTTTATTGTTTCTGTTAAAATTTTTGAAGAGTTACAAATTTTATTTGAAATTGGGAATGACTTCTCTAACACAAACCATTTATTAATTTCTAACTGAACGAAATGTTTATGAATATTAAAATTTTTAACAATCATGGTCATTTCTTTTTCAATATTTAGCAAGGAAAATTTATCGTTCAATCCATATTCATTAAAAACTGTAAATAAATCATTCTTGTTTTTAGCGAGATTTTCTTTAAAAAATAAATTTTCTCCTTTCGAATTATTAATGAATAATCCATACGATAATCCTTTCCTATCCAGATATATATAAAACTCACTATCAAGTTTAAATCTTCCAAAATGAATAAGTAAAAAAGAACGGTATGGATTACCTTTAGAAAATCGCATATCCTTATTCAACCGCATAATTGTCTGGTTAAATTTAGGTTCTGTTCTTATTGAAGAGTTTAGTTGTTCAAAAAAAGGAGCGATTGCCGAAATAAAATTTTTTGCTGGTTCAATAAGGGATTCTTTATACCTGGTTCTATTATCATCAAAAAATTTTTTGTTATTATTTTTTTCAAGTTCATTCAGAAAATGAAAAGCATCAATTGGAAAGCCAGAAAAAGGAGTTGGCATTAAAACATAGAACCAATATTAATAGTCAGAAAAATTCCACCAAGATGTTTTTTAAATCTTCCTTCAAGACCTTCTACTCCACCATTAAAAAACTGAATGTGATAATAACGAATATTTATGCCAATTAGATGTTCTTTATCCGAACCAAAATTTGCTCCAAAACCAATATAGCCACCAAGTGTATATTTTGCCTGTGCATAACCAAATGAACTAAAAAATTCTTTACTATATGGAGTGGTTAAAACCAAAGTAGGACCAATTGCAAAATTTAAATATGGTCTCAGATTTTCAGTTAAGCTCTCGGTAAATAACCTATATTGGGAACCCAATAAAAGAGGCATTAAGAAAATTCTATTCTTCTTTCCAAACACATGAGTTTGGCCCCAGTAATCAATATACTCAACTTCTTTTTCATCTTTAGCTTCAGAAAAAGAAAGGTCAGTAAAAAGAGTTAAATTTGACGCAACATCTTTTCTATAAAATCCACCCAAACCAAAACCACCTTCGCTGAACATAAGATCAACGCCCCACGCATTAGGAGGAAAAATAACCGGAGGTTTTTCGGGTGCTAAATCTCCTATTCCCTGTCCATTTGATTTTAATAATGGAATAATTAATATTGCAACAAGAACTAATTTTTTCATAATTCGTATAAAAAGCTGTTATTTTGTTTACTGAAAATTAATTAGTTTTAAGATAAAATCAATCCCAAATAAAAATCGGAGTATAACAACAATTGCCAACGAATCTTGAGTTAAAAATAAAATTAAATTCCTTTGATGAAGTACTGAAGTTATTAAAAAAGCTGAAGGTTGAGCAAAAAGAAAAATTAACACAAAAAGATTTTTACTTTCGCTCGGAAAAAGGATTACTAAAACTAAGGAAAATGAAATCACACTGCGAGTTAATCAGATATAATCGCAAGGAAAATTCTATCGAACGATGGTCTGATTACGAAGTTTTGCAAATACAAGATAAAAAAGCCGAAAAAATTTTGTCCGGTATTTTTGATGTTGAAACAATTGTAGAAAAAAGAAGAACAGTTTATCTTTTTAATAATACACGAATTCATCTGGATAGCGTAAAACATCTTGGAAAGTTTATTGAATTGGAAACAATAGTAACTACTGGAAAAGTTGATGCAAAAAAACGTTTCAATTTTCTCGTTAAAAAACTCAACCTAAACACAGCAAACCAACTGCTGCTATCATACCGCGAATTGATGCTTCAAAAGGCAAGGAATAAAATTGATTTTATCTAAAGGGAAAAAAAGAAAAATATCCACAACGAAGATAATCGAAGAAAAAATTTCTTCCGGGAAACTTGAAGAACTTCTTTTAATTGTTCCGACCAACAGAAAAGTTAGAACTTTAAGAAAAGAATTAATCTCTAAATCACCCGGACAAGTTATTTCTATTTTGAATGTTGAAACATTATCAACACTATCTGTTAAGATAATTCAATCTTCTGGAAGCACTGTAAATCTTATAAGTGAGGCGGTAGCAACTGTTTTACTTAAACAAAGCTTTAAGGAAACGCACTTAAAATATTTTAATAAGTATAAAGACGAATTACCAAAAGGAAGTCTGGCCAGAATTAAATCGGTTTTAAGCGAGTACAAACGAAATGGAATTTTTCCTGAAAAACTTTTAAGTGAATCTAAGTTACTCTCTGGTTCCGAAAAAAGTAAAGCAGAAGATATTGCTGCAGTATATTCTAAATACAAAGAAAAATTCAAGCTGCTTAATGTTAAAGAAACCGGTGACCTTTATGAAGAAGTAATAAGTTATAAGAAAAAGATTAATCAGTTACTAAAACAAATTTTCCCCTCAGTTAATACAATAATAATTGAAGGTTTTTCTGAATTTACTTTGCCCGAAATTGAAATTATTGATAGTATTGCATCAATAGAAGAAGTTGAACTTTTTATAGATTTCGATTACAATGCTGACAATCCCGGATTGTTTTCTCACCTTGATGATTGTTACAATAAATTTTATGAAAGAAAGTTTTTCAAACAAAATCTTCCTCCCTCAGATAACAAACATAGCTTGATTGGTTACATTAGCTCCAATCTTTTTAATAGAAATAAATCCGTTGTTAAAGAAAAATCTGACGTTTCGCTGTTTTATGCTAGTTCTCCCGAGGAAGAAATTGAACTTATTGCAAAAGAAATAAAGAGATTAATAATTGAGGAACAAGCAGAACCCCATAAAATATGCTTGGCGTTCAATCTGATTTCAAAATATTCTCCGTTAATAAGGGATATTTTTTCCTGTTATGGACTGCCTTTTAATTTAACCGATCGGTACAATTTAAGTTTATTTCCTTCTATTATTTCTTTAATCAATTTACTTGAAGTTGTTGAAAACGATTTTTATTACAAAAATATTTTCAGAGCATTTAGCAGCGGATATTTAAACTTCAAAAACATCCAACTTCACGACTTAATTAAAACTTCTTCTGAGTTGAAAATTATATCTGGCTATAGAAACTGGATTGATACAATCAACCTTTACCTTGACAGTGCGGACAAAGATGAAGATTTTAATTTGACTTCCACAAGAAAAACAATATTGCTTGAAGTTATTAAAGAAATAGAATCGCTGAATAGTTTTTTAAAACCATTTAAGAATTCTCTTACGGTTTCAGAATTCAGAAATCAATTAAACAAGCTTATTGCTGATTTGGAGATTCCCGAAACCACACTTAAGCTAAGTTTCGACTTCAAAGAAGAAAATATTAAAGCTATCACTACATTTATTGATCTAACCGAAGAATTATTTAATCTTCTTGAACTCGAATATGGTGCAGAACAAAAATTTCCATTGCGATTTTTCTTAACACAATTAAGCACTGCAATAGCTACGGCCCGCTTTAATGTGAAAGAAAAATCCAATTATGGGGTGCTTGTAACTAATTTTAATGAAATAAGAGGATTAAATTTCGATTATCTTTTTCTTGCGGGAATGAGTGACGGAGATTTCCCCACACGATATATGCCTGAAATATTTTTCTCTGGTTCATATACAAAAAAAGAATATAAACACAGGCTTGAAGAAAGATATTTATTTTACCAGGTTTTAAAGTGCTGGAACAAAAAACTATACTTTAGTTATCCTTTTGTGGAAGGGAAAAAAGAAATAGCCGAATCAAATTTTATTACTGAATTTAAACAGATTCTTGATGTTAAACTGATCGACAGAAGTTTTTTCAACAATAAAATATATTCTTTTGAAGAGCTTTCAATTGCGGCAGGAAAACATAAAGATAATATTGATGAAAATTTTACCAGGCATTTACCGTTTAATTTTCAGGAATCAATCGAAAAAGATTCAATCAGAAGAGATGAAAAAAATTCGTTCAATCAGTATAATGGCTTTATTAATGAAAATTTATCCGATAATGCCAAACAAAAATTAGCCGCTTTTCTTCAAAATAATTTTTCAATCTCACAACTCGAGACCTATGCTGTTTGTCCCTTTAAATACTTTGTGGAACGAGTTCTTCATTTAGAACCCATTATAGAACCTAAAGAAGAAATTGAAGCAATTGAGATGGGTTCTTTACTTCATTCAATACTTTTTGAATTTTATAAATCCCTGAAATCAAAAAAGATAACTCTTCAAGGATGCAATGATAAAACCTTTTCAGAAGTAAAAACAATTATGATTCAAATAGCAAAAGAGAAAACTTCTGCAATAAATTTAAGTTTTCCACTTGCTTTTTTTGAGAAAGAAAAAATTCTCGGTATTGAAGGTAAATTTGAAACTTCAATTCTATATACCTTCCTTGAATATGAAAGAAATAATTCATCGAATTTTTCTCCATCGTTTTTTGAAATTTCATTTGGTAATCTGTCCGACAAGACTTCAGAAATTAACCTTGAAGAATTTACAATTCAAAACATTGCTCTGCGCGGAAAAATTGACCGCATTGATGTTGACGAAAACAGTCAGTTTTATAAAGTGATTGATTACAAATTAAGCGGCAAAAAACCTACGAAGGAAGAGTTGTTAAAAGGACTTTCATTACAACTTCCTGTTTATATGATTGCTGCAAAAAAAATACTTGAAGAAAAAAATAATTTAAGTTTTGAACCAGCTGCTGCTGAAATATATTCTTTAAAACCAGGTAAAGACAATTTTGGTCCAAAGCCAGTAAAAATCTTATCAGGAAAGTCTTTTGAAAAATCAAATGATGAACAAAGACAAAAAATAATTGAAAGCAACAATCAGTTGATGAATCTTTCGATGAACAAAATAGTCGAGTATGTTAATTCTATTTCAGAAGGAAAGTTTAATTTATCAACATTACCTAACAAAGAAGATATTGCCTGTAAATTTTGTAATTTTTATAACATTTGCCGCATTAAGGAATTGAACAACTAAAGGTTGTTTTATGAAAACTCTTTTAAAAAAAATATAAAGAAGAAATTTTAAACCGTTTAAGTAATTTAAGAGTTGATACTAAATCCAGATGGAGAAAATTAACTTTTCTTAATCTAGATTATAACTTTATGCAGTTCAACATATAAAAAACTTATACTGCTATTTTGTATTTTTAATATGTAAATAAAAAATATTTAGGATTTATGACATCAAACGAAATTAGAAGACAGTTTATAGATTTTTTTAAAAATAAAATGCACACATTCGTACCAAGTGCACCCGTGGTTCCTTACGATGACCCAACATTGTTGTTTACCAATGCCGGAATGAACCAATTTAAAGATGTATTTCTTGGTACTGGAAAAAGGGATTACAAAAGAGTTGCAAACACACAAAAGTGCATAAGAGTAAGCGGTAAACATAACGATCTTGAAGAAGTAGGACACGATACTTATCATCATACATTTTTTGAAATGCTTGGGAATTGGTCGTTTGGTGATTACTACAAAGCAGAAGCAATTGAATGGGCTTGGGAACTATTAACTAATGTCTGGAAATTGCCCAAAGAAAGATTGTGGGCAACTGTTTATCGTACTGATGATGAAGCATTTAACTTATGGAAAAGCAAAACAGATATTAATCCTTCTCATATATTAAAGTTCGATGAAAAAGATAATTTCTGGGAAATGGGTGAAACAGGTCCCTGTGGACCTTGTTCTGAAATACATATAAATCTTTCAGATGATTATGATAATCCAAGATATGTTAATGCAGGCACACCTGAATGTATTGAAATATGGAATTTGGTTTTTATTCAATATAATCGCGATAGCGAAGGTAAATTACATGAACTGCCTTCAAAACATGTTGATACTGGAATGGGCTTTGAAAGAGTCTGTGCGGTTCTGCAGAAAAAAAGCTCCAATTATGATACCGATGTTTTCACTCCGCTTATCAATGAAGTTTCAAAAATTTCTTCTATCAAATATGAAAAAGAAGAAGACAAAATTCCAATGCGTGTTATTTCTGATCATATCCGCACATTAACTTTTGCAATAGCTGATGGTGCTGTACCTAGCAATGACGGCCGCGGTTATGTATTAAGAAGAATTTTAAGACGAGCTTCGCGTTATGGAAGAAAACTAAATTTAAAAGAACCTTTCCTTTATAAGCTCGTCGATATAATGGTTGAAAATATGAGTAGTATTTTCCCTGAAATAAAAGAAAAACAGGAATTGATTAAAAAGATAATTAAAGCCGAAGAAGACAGTTTTAACAGAACTCTGGACAGAGGAATTGAACTTTTTGAAAGTGTAATAAAGGATTTAAAAAACCTAAATATTTCTGTCATTCCAGGTGAAGAAGCATTTAAACTATTTGATACTTTTGGTTTTCCATTAGACCTTACAAATGTGATGGCAAAAGAAATCAATTTCTCTGTAGATGAAAATAAATTTAATGAATTAATGAATGAACAAAAGGAAAGAGCAAGAGAAGCAACAAAAGAAAAACTAGCTTCAGTTAATCTTTCTGTTAATGATCTCAACAATTTTAATTTTAATGTTACAACAGAAACCGAATTTACAGGTTATGATGAACTACAAACGAATGCTAAGATTATTGGATTGAAGAAAGATGGTTCATCTGACTTGATAATACTTGATAAAACTCCATTCTATGTTGAATCCGGCGGACAGGTGGATGATTTAGGAAAAATTATTCTTAGTTCATCCGAACTAAACGTTGTTGATGTTACAAAAATTGAAAACAAAGTAATACACATCGTTGAAAATGATAATGATATTCCACTATCTGCTGGTTTAAATGTTGTTGCCAGTGTTGATGTAAAACGAAGATGGGATATAATGCGTAATCATTCTGTAACTCATTTTCTTCATGCAGCACTAAGAAAAATTCTTGGTACACATGTACAACAGGCGGGTTCACTTGTTGCTCCGGATAAGCTAAGATTTGATTTTACACATTTTTCAAAAGTAAGTGATGAAGAACTAAAGGATGTAGAAATTTTTGTCAATGAACAGTTAAGAAGAAATTTGAAGCGAATTCAGCACCGTAATGTTCCATTTGAGGAAGCAAAAAAAATGGGTGCTTTAATGTTCTTTGGAGATAAGTATGGAGAATTTGTAAATGTTATCCAATTTGGTGATTTCTCTATGGAATTCTGCGGTGGCACACACGTAAATAATTCTTCTGAAATTGGTTTATTTAAAATTTTGCACGAAACATCAATCTCTGCTGGTGTCAGAAGGATAGAAGCCACAACAGGTGCAGGAGTAGAAAAATATATTTATAATCAGATTGAGAAGATCAAACATTCTGATGAAAAACTACATGAACTTCTTGAAGAAAAGAAAAGAATGGAAAAAGAACTTTCAGAATTTAAACTTAAAGAAAAACTAAATCAGTTAAATAAAATTATTTCTTCTCCAATATCATTGGCAGGTATAAATATTTTTAAGGGCAGAGTTGATGCCGATAATATGGACGAATTAAAAACCTTTGGTGATGAGTTAAGAAACAAAATTAAAGATGGAGTTGGTATTCTTGCTTCTGTTGCAGAAGAAAAAGTTATAATAGTATGCGTTGTAACAGATTCGTTAATCAAAGAGAAAAAAGTAAATGCGGGAAAAATTGTAGGTGAATTAGCTAAATTAGTTGGCGGCGGTGGTGGTGGTCGCCCTCATCTAGCAACTGCTGGTGGAAAGGATGTAAGTAAAATTGAATTTATGTTAAATCAAGTTGAAAATTTGATTGGTCAACTAATTGGAAATTAAAAGTCAAATAATCTTAATGGTACAATGATATGGATCATAATTTAATTACAACTGCATTTACAATTGAAGGTTACAGAATTGTTAAAAATTTAGGTGTGGTTCGTGGAATAGTTGTCCGCTCCCGTTCTATTTTCGGTACAATCGGTGCAGGTTTTCAAACATTGATTGGCGGTAACATTACTTTATTTACTCAACTTTGTGAAAAAACCCGTAATGATTCTTTTGAACTTATGATAAAACACGCACAGGAATTGGGCGCAAATGGATTAATCGGTGTAAGATACGATGCTAATGAAGTTATGAGTGGTGTTACAGAGGTTCTTGCTTATGGCACCGCTGTCGTCTTTGAAAAAATGTGATATTAATAATTCCCTTCTTCATCTTGAAACTTATTTGCGGCCGCAAAGTATAAGTTATTAAAAATTATTACTTCGTGTAATAAAAATTTAATCACTTATTAATGTGAGGAAGCCATGAAAAAGTTTGTAATTTTTGCTCTGATTTTATTTTCTTCTATTTTAATACTCATCCCCAACAATAATGGACGCATCACCGGTAAAGTCATTGATTCTTCAAGTAAAGTACCGTTAGCTTATGCTACAATTACAATTTTAAATACTCACTATAGTGCGGTAACTAATGCAAACGGAGAGTATTCTATAAATAATGTTGTGCCTGGTACATATTCAGTAAAAGCTACCGCCCCCAATTATTCTTCTACAGTAAAAAATTCTATCATAGTTAAACCGAATAACATAACACCGATTAATTTTGAACTAACTGCTGATCAAATAAAAACAAAAGATGCAACCATGAATTATAAACTTATGGAAAGTAATGGTTATGGTTATACAAGTCCATCAATAAAAGAAGATAATTATTATCAGAATTTTAACACAGAAGAATACAGCTACATAAATGAAAATGATTTTCGTGAAGTTACTCTCAGTCCATTATCAACCTTTTCAGCTGATGTAGATGCATCTTCGTACTCCAATGTTAGACGATTTATAAATCAAAACTCTCTTCCTTATATTGATGCAGTAAGAATTGAAGAACTTATAAACTATTTCGATTATGATTACAAGGCGCCCCAGGATGATAAACCTTTAAGAGTAAATTTGGAATATTCTGATTGCCCCTGGAACACAGATCATAAATTGGTTTTAATCGGTTTGCAATCAAAAAAATTAGAACGTTCAGAAACCAAACCAAGCAACCTCGTCTTCCTTATAGATGTTTCAGGTTCAATGGATGAACCAAACAAATTACCTCTTGTAAAAAGATCATTAAAACTGCTTGTCGAACAACTTGGGGATAATGACAGAGTATCAATGGTTGTATATGCGGGTTCTGCCGGATTAGTTCTACCATCAACTTTAGGTTCTGAAAAAGAAAAAATAATTCGGGCTCTTGACAGATTGCAAGCAGGGGGAAGTACTGCAGGTGGAGCGGGAATTCAACTTGCATATAAAATTGCTTCTGAGAATTTTTTTAAAAACGGAAACAACAGGGTAATACTGGCAACGGATGGCGATTTTAATGTAGGAATATCAAACACTTCAGAACTTGTACGGTTTATTGAATCAAAAAAAGATGAAGGAATTTTTCTTACAGTTCTTGGATTCGGAATGGGTAATTATAAAGATAATCGTTTACAAGAACTTGCCGATAAAGGGAATGGCAATCATGCGTACATTGATAATATAATGGAAGCAAAGAAGGTTTTAGTAAATGAAATTTTTGCAACACTTTACACAGTCGCAAAAGATGTAAAAATTCAGGTTGAGTTTAATCCATTAAAAGTTAAATCATATAAACTAATTGGTTATGAAAATCGTTTACTTAATAGTGAAGATTTTAAGAACGATAAAAAAGATGGCGGTGAAATTGGTGCTGGTCATACTGTAACCGCACTTTATGAAATTATTTTAAATGACAATCCGGACCAAAGAGTTAATAACGACTTAAAGTATCAGAATATAAACCCAAACAAAGATACAAAAATTTCAAATGAAATATTAACAGTTAAAATTCGTTATAAAGAACCTGATGGAAATGTAAGTAAAGAATTTGCAGAAGTACTAAAAGATAATTTACAGGAATTAAAATCCACTTCAAATAACTTCAGGTTTGCTTCTGCTGTTGCACAGTTTGGGCTTATATTAAGGGATTCCAAAAACAAAGGAACTTCAAATTGTAAAAATGTCCTTGAACTTGGTAAATCAGCTCTTGGAGAAGATAAATATGGTTACAGGTCAGAATTTCTTTCACTTGTAAGAAAAGCCGAGATTCTTCTTCAGGAAGAATTAAGCGTCAAAGATTAATACAAAAATTATTTTATTATTCAATTCATCCCGTTAACGATTAGCGGGATGAATTATTTTTAAAGTAGCGAAATAAACAACCAGCTAATTCAGCACAGCACCATGAAAGGGGTGATGCAGGACTACAATCTGATTGATTTAAATAAATTCTTTCCGGCATCAAACCATAAATATTCGAATTCTTAATCATCCAGTTTAAATGTATTTCAGCTTTTTCAATGTTTACTTTTGTTAATTGATAATAAGCTGCTGCCGCAGTAGTAAAGAAAAACAAATCATGTCCATAAGCTGCAAGGCCAGGATTCTGCGAATCAAAATATTGCATCCCTCCATTTTGCTTCATAGTATTCTGAAAATAAAAATTATAACTGCTTTCTAATTTTTCATGATCAGGATAACCCCACACAACTCCAAATAACGTTGATGTATCCCATAAATAAACTGTATCCTGAGTGGGTTCAGTAAGTGATTTGTTTTGTTCGCCCTTATAATCATAAAAACGCACGGATGCATAAGTGTTTCTTTTTTTATCAAACATTCTTTCAAGATTTGCAGATATTTTTTTTGATGCATTTGAATAAAATTGTTGTTTCTTTTTGTCGCCAAACACTAAAGCAATTTTTGATGCTGTTTCAAGAGCTGCCGCACAAATCATATTTGTCGAAGTAAGAAAACCAGTCCATTCCACGATTCCTCCTTCATAAAGCAACCCATTAGCACTAATGTTGTTGGCTAGAAAATCTGCTAATTCATAAATAAATTTTTTATCAATTAACCAGGTTCTCTTTTTTTCATAATAAGTGTAGACAAGTTGAAGCATATATCCATTTGCATCCCATTCAGGCTCATCATACCTTGCTCCTGAACCTCCATCAACTGCATTGGCATAAGCATCGTAACGTGCAAAAAATTCTCCTTTAGATTTTTTAGATATCCTCTTATTCTTCCAGAAATTAATTATCTGCTTTGCTTCCTTATAATGACCTGTTGAAAGAAAAACTCTTGCAACCATCATTGCATCACGGGGATAAAGCTGTGGCATATTATTAGTTAAAAATTGCCCAGTAATGTCCGCAGGAATTTGTCCATTAAGATTAGCAGACTTTGCGGCGTAAAGATTCCTTTTATAATATTCAAGATACAGTTTCTCTTTTTCTGAGTTAGTAGTTACCGGAAGGAATCCAGATTTTAACCAGCTGTCCCAATATTTTTCAGCAGCTGACGATAAATCTTTATACTTTGAAAGTTGATTGAACAGTTTAACAGATGATGATAGATTATAATTCACCGAAATAATTATTTGTATTCTTTCACCAGGATTAATTGCACCAATCACCATTATAACTGAATCCTGGACAAGATAATTTTGGTTAGGTTCAACAGCTCCTACAACAAGGCTAACATTATTGCTCCACACAGCCGATGCAAAATTTTTTCCATAATTAATTTCTTTGATACCTGTAATTCTATCTGAAACAAATGACTTTCTTAGTTTCAATCTTAACTTATAGTTGGTCTGTTTTGTAATACCATCAGCTTTTAGCGAAATCACTACTGCATTCTCTTTTAACACAAAACAATTGATGTCTTGTATAATATTATTTGCCACGTATGATTTTGTGGAGGTAGTAAAATAATTTTTCATTTCTACAATTACTGAATCGTACTTGGTCTCAATTTTATTTCCAGAATCATCATATAAATTAAATTCTGATGAAGCAACATAATCCACAGTGTAATTATTAAAATACAGATGCTGAATTCCCACTCCACTACTCTGGTAATAGATTCTTTGATCATCAGAATAAACAACGCATATATTTCCATTACCAAGTATAGCGTTACCTTTCCAGGGTTGCTCAGAGTTTTTAAGTTGTTGAGCATTGAATTCATTTCCGATAAATAAAACAATCAAATAAATTAATAATTTTTTATTCATACAAAATCCACATTCATTAATCAAAACCTTTTAAAAGTGTAACCCAGTTTTTTTAGTTCGGTAATTAGTTCATCAAGCCTGTTGTAAAGTTTATCTTTTCTGTCAGGATGTGTTCCTATATGCATTAACATTATGTGTCCATTTAAACCATAATTATCATTATTTGCATTAGACAAAATGCGGTTAAAAATTTCTTCACTCGTTAAATAGTTTTTCATTTCAGGTGTAGTATAATCAGCATTAGAAGAAGTTCCCGGAGTAAAATTTACTAACACTAAACCGATTTCTTTACACCAATCTGATATGGTTTGATTATACCATTCATATGGCGGCATAAAAAATTTCGCCTCACCTTTTTTAATTCCAAACCGATTCATCTCCCAATAATTTTCTTTCAGGTCTTTTAAAAATTTTTCTTTTGTAATTAGTAATGAATCCCTTTTATTCCAATCACAATATAAAAGATGTGCAAACGAATGCCCGCCAAGATAGTGTCCATCTTTTATAAGATTTTTTATCAGACTTTCAAAACTTTTATTTCCATAAAAATATCCTGTAAAAAAGAAAGACGCTTTAACATTATGCTTCTTAAGAGTACTAAGAATAACGTTTCCACCGTCAGCAAATTCGTGTCCCGTAAAAACAATATAAATTTCTTTTCTCTTCTTATCCATTCTGACAATTCCACCAAAAACCTTTTCAGTATTTTCTTTGACAGAATTTCCTTCCGCCTGTAATGAAGCAAGATAATAAGTCAGACTTGCAGTTCCATCCATTGTTGGTTCATTTGTTGAATAATCTCCGTAATCATCATGATAAACAACGAGGTCAGAATTGAAATCTTTATACTCATCACCATTATACAAGGTAATTCCAATAAGTTTTTTGTAGATGCTTCCGTAAACTGGGCCATCAACAAGACCACCATTAATTTCATAATTATGTAAATGTGTAAAAGCCGAATGCGGATCTTCTGGATAATCTCCGTTTTTGGGAAGTCCAACTATCATACTTGTTCCCCAAGGATTGCAACCAAAGAGCCAATCACGTAGCGAAGCTTCCATCTCCAGATATTTTTTGTCTTTTGTTGTTTTGTAGTATAGATTAGCTTGTGTTATTGCAGCTACTACAAGATTATTTGAACACCAGATAAAAGGGACACCATAAAAGAAAGGATTTTTTTCTCCACGTTTATAAATGTATTCCAATCCAGTTTTAAAATATTTTTGAATTTTATTTTTTTCTATATCATCATTTACACTAAGTTCATAATGACCAAGATTAAGGAAAGGATACCATTGATAATGCCTTGCTGTATCATTTTTCATCCATGGTGTTACAGGTTCTTCATTTGCAAAATTAAATGCATTAATAAGATAATTTTTATTATTGGTAATTCTGTAAATTTGAACTGCAGCAAGTTCCATATCATCAACATAATTATCTTCCTCATAAAAATATGGAGCAGAGCATGGAGCGGTCTGACATACTCCGGGAAACTTCAAACCAAATTCAAAAGCATTAATCGATTTTTGAAAAATCAATTTGCAAAAATCGGGATAATATTTTTGTAACAATTGAGAGCCAAGTGCAAATGCCGAAGCATATTTACCAGCTGTTGAAGCTACACCTGTAGTTCTGTTTTTATATTTGTAAATACCCTGTGGTTTACCTGTAACAAAATAAACAGGTCGCTGTAATCCTCTACCATAACTAATCGTATCTTCATTTGGCAATCTAAACCCTCGATGGTCTCTATCATCAGCTAATTGGTTAAACATAAAATCTTTTTCTGGATTCATTTTTACAAGCCAATCCAAACCCCATTTTGCTTCATCAAGAATATCTGGAATTCCATTGCTTCCATAATTGCCATCTTTATCGTACTCGTCTTTAAATGACGATGGATTCTGCTGATATGCAAATAACATCTGGTAAACAGCATTAGCCGAGGTTGTAACATATTGCAAATAATCTGATGCATCGTGCCAGCCACCAGATACATTAATAAAAGTCGAGTCTAAAGAAGGATGATAAATTATGTAACCATCCTGTGTGTGACACGAGTCTTTTAAGAAAGGATTATAACCACTTCGCTGTTGCCTCATGTATTGAAGTAAAAAATCAGCAGTCCCATTGTAAATGTCATTTGATATTCTAAAGTTTGGTGAGGTTATTTCTCCCGCTTTAATAAAGTAACCACCAGGTTTGTTGAATTCAGAAAAATCAAGACGATAAGCTGATTTGAAAGCTGCATATTCACCAAAGTGTTTTATTTTTTTTGACACAAAAACTGCCTTGCCTGTTAAAGCATCACATAATTCAAAATTTAAAATTTTAATATCTTCTTTTGAAATTAGTACAGCTACTTTAATTGACTTTTCAAGATAACCAAGCTGATTAATTCTTATCCAGCTTTGTGTTTGAGAAAAATTAAGATCAATTAGTAATAAAACGAGAATCAAAGTTTTTAAGTAAGACTTAAACATAAAATCACCAAATAATTATTTAAAAGAAATGCCCGCTTTTAATGGCGGGCATTTTTAATGAGACATAAAATAATTAATCAAATATCTTTTCTACGTTCTGATATTTGGTATGCATAAATTCAACAGCATTTTTAATTGCTTTTGGATCGTTGGATTCACATTTTTCAATTAAAGTCTGACAAGCATTAATAAGTTCTTTTGCCGCATTAAAAAAATCTTCCTTTTTAGGTTCAACTTTTTTTGATAAACGCGAATTCATTATGGAGTCCGCACGGGTTTTTAATTCTGCTCCAACTTCTTTTATTTTATCCCATTTTTCATTCGGCAGAAAATCATGATAAATAGTATAAAGCAACAGGTGAAAATGTTCAACTTGTTTTGGAACAGGATGCAATACTCTTACCAGCATTTCATATTTAGCATGCATTTCTTCTGCGGCTTTAAGAAGTGCATCATTATCAGATCCTTTTACAGCTTCATTAAAATCATTAACTGATTTTTTGAAAACAGCAACTCCTTCTTGCCATTTTGTTTTTTTATCACGGAAGAATTCAGGAAGTGCTGCGGTGTAAATTTTTCCTGCTAATTCATTAACATCATCAAGCGTAGATCTTAAACCATCAAAATCTTTATTAGGATAATAAGTATGCCATACAACATAAATAACTTCATGAAAATTTGAAAGTTCTGGAAAACTTGCATCTACTTCATGTTCCTTTTCATTTTGTGCAAATGCTGCTACTCCTATGAAAAGAAAAAGTATAAATAATTTACTTAGTGTTTTTTTCATTTTTGCTCCGATTTGTAATTAATTTATTAATTAAATTGAAAAATATTTTTGAACATTTACCCCAGTTTTTCCATTTCATCTACCAAAGAATGAAAATCAGTTTTAAAATAATTATGAAGAAAATCCATGTCTTTTTTCTCCAACTTAATAAGATCAATAGAATTTTCCTCAACCTGAATGTCCGTTTTCATTCCGGGAATTGTTGTAGTAATTTCGGGATGATTCATGATAAAACTTAAAGCAAGTGTTGTTTTAGAAACTTTATATTTTTTCTCTAAATCGAAAAACGGGGTTAGCTTATCGATTAATTTTTCAATAATATGTTTTGGTAATCTAAAACTTCTATGGTCATTAGCATTAAATTCGGTATTTTTATTGAACTTACCAGTCAGTAATCCAAATTGCAGTGGCATTCTTGCTATTATTCCATAACCATTTTTAGCGGCTTTAGGAATCACTTTTACTAATGCTTTCTGGTTGATTGCATTAAATACGAGCTGGAAAGTTTGACCAACCATATTTTCAACAAAGAAATTTGCTTCTGCCTCGGGATTAAATGAACTAAGTGAAATTCCATAAAAACGGATCTTCCCTTGCTCTAAAAGTTTTTCCATGGCTTCAAGACATTCTCCCTGTTGAAGATGAACGATCTTTGCGCTATGAAGCTGGTACACATCGATTATTTCTTTGCGAAGCCGCTTTAATGATTTCTCGCAAGCATTAATAATATACTTCTTGGAATAATTAAGATTAATTTTGCCATCCGGCATCAATTCATGTCCAACTTTAGTGGCAAGAACTATTTCATTCCAGTGTTCATGAAGTACTTCTCCTAAAAGTTCTTCACTATGACCAAGACCATAAAAGTCTGCTGTATCAAAAAAATTAATTCCAAGATTAAAAGCTTTTATAATTGCTTTTTTGGATTCTTCATCACTAACATTTCCCCAGCCAATAGGAGTATTGCCAGCCATGGCGGGACCACCTATTCCCCAGGCGCCAAATCCTATTTCTGAGACTTCTAGATTTGTTTTACCTAAAATTCTGTATTTCATAAAGCAAAAATAATTATGGAAGTTTATTTCTTATATTAGTTTGATATTCACTTTTATACATATCCGAACCGCCGTCTGTCCAGTTCTTAATTGTATACCCAGCCTGAGATAATCTTTGTTCAGTATCTGCAATTCTTGCTATCGGATCAGGGTGAGTAGAAAGGAAAGTTGCAATTGCATCTTTTCGGCTGCTTATAATATTTTCATCTCTCATTTTTTCAAAAAAGAACTTAACACCACCAGGATAATAACGGGTGTCTTTTAAATACTTAAATGAAAATTCATCAGCCTGATTTTCATCGGAACGACTATTGGCAAGAAAGGCTAATCCAACAAAGAGATTTGCCGCCAGCTGCGCAAGTTCGGATGGTTTTTCTCCGAGAATTATACTTAGTAAAATAGAAACACCGTAATATGCTGTCATTCTTTGAGTTGAATGCCTTTTTTCAATATGAGCAATTTCATGTGCTATAACACCAGCAAGTGCAGCTTCTGAATCTAAATATTTTAATAATCCTGTGTAAACATAAACTGGCCCGCCAGGTAATGCAAAGGCATTAAGAATTGTGTCCTGTATTATTTCAAGATGATAATTATAAATATCTTTTTTTGCAACAAGTGAAGAATTTAAAATGTGTTTGAATATTCTCTCGGTTATATATTGCTTCACTGCCGGGTCACCCGTGTACTTTGGATACTCTTTTGGATTAGCCGATATTTCAGCTACAACCTGCTTACCAAGTTCTACATCATCACTGTCGGTAAATAAATTTATTCCATCTTCACATGAAACAAAAGTAAAAGAGGAAAGAAAAAGTAGAAACGCAAAAAACGAATATTTAATGTTTTTCATTTTGGCTCCAGTTTAATTACTGTTTATTAATTACCTTCCAGAGATGATCTAAAAGCTGGTCGATTCCATCTTTTGTCGCTGATGAAAAAGTAAGTAAAGAAGAATCGGCATTTTTAATTTTTTTCTTTTTCATTTTTTCGAGGTCTTTGGCATTAATTAAATCTGTCTTAGACAAACTTACAATTTTTTTCTTTTTTGCCAAAGAGGGGCTATAAGATTTTAGTTCGTTAAAAAGTGTAGAAAAATCTTTTTGAATGTCTTCAGATGTAGCTTCAATAAGGAATAATAGAATTTTTGTTCTTTCAATATGTCTTAAAAATCTCAAGCCCAATCCTTTTCCTTCGGAAGCTCCTTCAATAATTCCGGGAATATCAGCTACAACAAAACTTCCTATATCTTTATATCTTACAATACCAAGATTTGGTTCAAGAGTAGTAAAAGGATAATCAGCAATTTTAGGTTTTGCTTCGGAAATTACTGAAATTAATGTTGATTTTCCTGCATTAGGGAAACCGACCAATCCTACATCAGCTATTAATTTCAATTCCAGAATAATTTTTTTTTCTTTACCGGGTTTCCCATTTTCTGCAAACCTGGGAGTTTGATTTGTGGAAGTTGCAAAATTAGCATTTCCTTTACCTCCTTTACCTCCTTTGACAACGATATATTTTTCCTGATGTTTGGCTAAGTCGGTAATTACTTCATTGCTTTCTGCATCTTTAATTAGGGTTCCAACAGGAACCTTAATAACAATATCCTTACCGCTTCTTCCATCTTTAAGAGAAGTGCCTCCCGGTTGTCCATTTTCTGCATTGTAAATTTTTCTATACCTGAAATCAAGTAAAGTAGATAGATTTTCATCAGCAAGAATGATAACATCGCCACCTTTGCCTCCATTTCCGCCGGCAGGTCCGCCTTTGGGAACATATTTTTCTCTTCTGAAAGCAACAGCACCATCACCGCCATCACCTGCCTTTACAAATATTTCTGCGTAATCTATAAACATATGTTTTAAAAACTTTGGTTTAAATATAAGAAGTTAAATGATATTTGAATACTATCCTAGAGACATTATTGAACTGATGTAAAATAATCCTCTCCATTTTCTCTTGTGTGAATAAGCAATAAACCAGCACGAACCATTTTAACAAGTGTTCTCGAAGCTCTTCTTTGAGAAATATTACCTGCTTCGCAAAGTTCATTTACTGAAATTGTTTCTTTCTTTTCAAGAAAAGAAAATACTAGTTTTTCAAGTTGACCAATAGAATATTTTTTTAAATTTTGATTCACAAGTCCAACTTTAAATATCCGCATCATTTCTTTGCTTGCTTGTACGCTTTTATCGTTAACCCTTACAAAAACCTGTGCCGAGTTAATATCAAATTCATTTTTATAATCCTGAACCCTGTGAGGTTTTGTTTTTGATTCAGCTATTTCAAATGCAACTATTTCTTTTCCATCAATTTCAAAGCAATGATATTTTAATTCTATTGCAGGTTCGCAGTATTTTGAAGCAGTTTCTGTAACCAACGAGATAATCTCTTTTTCACTTTCAACGCCAATGATTTTTTTATCATCATCAACTCCAAAGATCAAAACACCTCCGCAGGTATTAGCAAAAGCTATTAGCTCTTTCGCTGTTTTATCGTACCCGGAAAAACGCAATTTGAATTCAATTGTAAGACTCTCTCCTGTTTCAATTGATTCAAGAAGTTCTTTTTTTTTCATAGTTCAGGATAAAGGATAATATCTCCAAATCTTTCTTTAATAATTGATGCCCTTCTTAATACATACCGTGAATTTGTGTTTGGTTGATGAACAAGAGGAGAAGGAATTACAGCCGCAAGACGTGAACATTCATTGACATTGAGTTCCGAAGGTTCTTTGTCAAAATAAATATCTGCAGCTTTCTCAATTCCAAAAATTCCATCACCCCATTCAATCGAATTTACATAGTTTTCAAGTATTGCCTTTTTTGACAGCTCTTTCTCAAAACGAAAAGCAACAATTAATTCTTTTGCTTTACGAATAAAACTTTTATTCGTGGTGAAGAAAATATTTTTTGCGAGCTGCATCGTTAGAGTGCTTCCTCCCCTTGCCGATTTTTTCCTTCGTGCATTTAATCGCATTGATGTTTTTATTTCTTTCCAATCAATTCCTTTATGATAAAAAAAACTTCCATCTTCCATTGCGATTATTGACCTGAGTAAATTCGGATTTACTTTGTCAACATCTATAACTGAATGACGGGGGTAGAATAACAAGAAATTTTCAATTGCTCTTTGTTCCATCAAAGAAGTTATGCAAGCGGTATTATACTCAAAAAGTGGTATTTGTAATCCGGGTATACTAAAGTAAAACAGAAACAACAAGTAAAAAAAAATAAACCTGACTTTTTTTCGTTGATAATATTCAGCAAGTTTGCTAAATATTAAGCTAAGCTCATTCTCATATTGTGCCGATTTATGCATAAATCGTTTTTCTTAAAGTAATAAAAATTGTTTCGCATTTCAAGGAAACTGAATCCCGGTGGCTTTTCTTCCTGCGGGGGTTCAATTTGTTGATCAAATTTGTTTTCTTCTTCTATATCAGATTTTTTCTGTTCTTCTTCTGGTCTTTCTTTTTCTTCAGGTTGATCAGTTTTGGGTTCATTAATTCGAAGCTGTTTTAATGAATCATTCATCTTTGCAGTTCTTATTGAATCTTGTTTTCTTACAACTTCCAGTGAATCTGTTTCTCTTTTTAACCTGATTTGTTCTTTAACCCTGTTAATAGAATCCTGTATTGCTTTCAACGAGTCTTCTATTGCTTTTTTTATTCTTGCTTTTTCTTCTTTATAAAAACTTATTTTGGGGTTAATAGCAGAAGCATATTCAGTTCTAGGATATTTTGTAACAAGTGTATCATACACAGATGCCGCTGAATCGAGCATTTTAAGTTTATTTTCCAAAATCCATCCCGCGGCCATTAATGATTTTGGCGCATACCGGGAGCCCGGAAAATTATTGTAAATTGAATAGTATTTCTCAACAGAAGTTTTATAATCATTTTTATGTAAAAAACTTTCTGCAACAATGAAGATATCTTTTGCTGGATCGTAATCGAAATCAATTTTAGGTTTTCCAATTTTGTCAGCTGCCGCATTAACTATTCTTTCCGACTTGTAATGATCATAAATATAACTGAAAATACTATCGGCTCTGGTTGTATCATTAATTGTTAAATAATAACTTCCAATTGCAAACAATAACTGAGGCTCAAAAGATAGACTGTCATAACTCTCAACTACATTTTTGTAATAGTAAAATGCCGAGTCCGGCACATCTAATTCAGTAAAGAATAAATTACCAAGCTCATATTCTGAACGCGCTAATAATTTTTTAAGTGAATCTGCCGACAAGTTTGGTTTAATTGGCATCTTCTTATTCGATTGATTTAGCGCTGTAGTCTGATTAACATTCGGCGGCGGGTTTTGCATTCCTTCAAAATTTCTTTCCCGTCCCGTTCGTGGTGGAAGAGTTCCTGTTCGCACATCATCGTTAGTTTTCTGCTGAAGAGTGTCGGAAAAGAATGCAAGAGAATCTTTTGTGTATTCCTCGGGGTTATTTACATAATAAAGTTGTTGACTATAATCTTTAATTTGCGATGTTAATGAAGAATATTTAGAAAATTGTGCAGCTTTATTTTTAATCCATGGAATATACTCAGGTGTTGACGAGGATGACAAAGCTTTTTGGTAATAGTAATTTGCACTATCATAATTGTGCAAGTGAAGTTCAAACATTTCTGCAAGTTCAAAGCGTGCCGGTCCAGAGTAAACTGAATTTGAGTAAGCAGTATCAACATTTTTTAGTTTAATGTAAGCTTCATCATATTTTTCCATACGCGCGAATGTAATTCCAATCTCAAGATCAATCATATCATAAGAAGTGCTGTTCTTATCTTCTTTCCTCAACTTTTCAAACACTGTTAGAGCTTCATCGTATTTTTCAATACTTCTCATTACTTTTCCATATTTCACCTGTGCACTTAACTCCATATCAAATGAAGGTGAATAATTCAATACAGATTTATAAGCGTTTGCTGCTTCTTCATATCTTTCAAGTTTATAATAATTTAATTCTCCTATTTGATATGCGGTTTGAGCATTAATAAAACCATCTTTTGATATCTCAAGTAATTCTTTACAGTAAGTGATAGCTTCGGTAAATCTATTCAATATTATAAAATATTTTATTTGTTCTATATAGGCAAAAACTAAAATTTCTTCATCGTCATTTTCTTTAGCTTTCGTCTTAATTTCATTAATTAATGTAAGAGCCTGTGAATACTCTTTCATCTGCAAATGACAACGAACAATCCATACTTCAGTTTCTAGAACAAGTTTGCTTTCGGGAAATTGAACAATTAATTCTCTAAATTTTCTAATTGCTTTTGGATAATTCTTTAAGAAATAAAAAGATTTGCCAAGCATAAACAAAGCGTCATCTACAAAAGAACTTTCGGAGTTAAACTGCAATATTTTTGAACTCTTCTCTATTACTTTTTGCAGTTGTTGAGGAGTGCTGCCAGGTAAATTTGGTTCAGTAATTGCAAACAGGTCTTTATTTCGTTCCACTATTATTAATTCTTCAGCCTGGTTATAAACATCTGATGTGTTATAATAAAGATTGAAATAAGTCGTAAAATCATGCCACACACTGCAACCATTTAAAATGATGGCAGAGAATAAACCAGATACGATTATTAAAAAATATTTTTTATTCTTCATACTGAAGCTCTGATAATTTTTTTTGTCTGTAACAATAGAGTCCTATAGAGCCTCCTTACCGCTTTCTTCTGTTCTTATGCGAATTACATCCTCTACGTTATAGACAAATATTTTCCCATCACCAACCTGACCCGTCTTTGCAGTTTTTAAAATTGCATCAATTATTTTTTCAGCTTTGTTTGAATCAACAACCACCTCAATTTTTATTTTAGGCACAAATTCAATTCTGTATTCACTCCCACGGTAAGTTTCTTTATGTCCCTTTTGCCTTCCATAACCTCGAACTTCTGTAATTGTTAATCCCTTAATGCCTTCTTCGGTTAAAGCTTCTTTTACTTCTTCAAGTTTAAAAGGACGAATAATTGCTTCAATTTTTTTCAGCATAGCCATTCCTTTATTGTTTGCCATGACATTGTTTGTATTTTTTTCCGCTGCCGCAAGGGCATGGATCATTTCTTCCAACTTTTTCTTCAACACGAATTGGTTGTGTTTTTCCTGTTCTTGAAGCCTGCTGCTGTTGGGAAGAACCTGAATATCCTAAACCTTCGGTTGATTGCTTAGCTTCTAATATCCTTCCTCTTGAAGGTCTTCTTCTCTGCTCCTGAACCTGTTCTGGTGCCTGTGGAAAGAATTTGAAACAGAAAGAAACAGTTTCGTTTCGAATTTGATTTAGTAATTGGAGAAATAAATTATATGCTTCAGATTTATATTCAAGCAGCGGATCTTTCTGTCCAAATGCACGTAATCCAATTCCTTCTTTAAGATCATCCATCTCTCTAAGATGTTCTTTCCATTTATTATCTATCACAGACAATGCAGCAAATCTTTCAAGCCGAGCCATTAAATCACTGCCAAGAGCTTCTTCTTTCCTTTTATAAAATTCTTTTGCAGCTTCATATACTTTTTCTATAAATCCATCTTTACCAAGTGATTCATATTCGTTCGGACTTATTTGAATATCAACAAGTAAATGCTGAATAAATTCTTCTCTCATTTTATCAATAAGAGCATCATCATAATATTTCTCTGCCACCTCTTCAATGTATTCATGCAGATATTCAAGCACTTCTGATTTTAATCTTTCGCCCTGCAATGCACGATTTCTTCTTGTATAAATTACTTCCCGCTGTTGATTCATTACATCATCATATTCAAGGAGTCTTTTCCTGATTGAGAAGTTGTTCTCTTCAACTTTTTTCTGAGCGCGTTCAACAGATTTAGTTATAAGTGGATGCTGAATTACTTCGCCTTCTTGCAATCCCATTCTTTGCATGATTGAAGCAATCTTATCGCTTCCGAATAATCTCATCAAATCATCTTCAAGAGAAAGGAAAAATTTTGAAGTTCCCGGATCCCCCTGTCTTCCTGCTCTTCCCCTAAGCTGTCTATCTATTCTTCTTGATTCATGTCTTTCTGTACCAAGTATATAAAGACCGCCTCTTTCAACAACACCGGCTCCAAGTTTAATGTCGGTTCCACGTCCAGCCATATTTGTTGCAATTGTAACCGCTCCCTGCTGTCCTGCAAACTGAATAATCTCAGCTTCCCGTTGATGTTGTTTTGCATTAAGAACATTATGAGCAACACCTTTACGTTTTAACATTCTGCTAATTGTCTCAGACACTTCAACAGATGTTGTTCCTACAAGCACAGGTCTGCCTTCTTTTTTCAACTGTTCAATTTGTTCTATAACAGCATTATACTTTTCGCGTTTGGTTTTATAAATAGCATCATCTTCATCATCACGAATCATTTTTCTATGCGTTGGAATTACAACAACTTCTAATTTATAAATGTCATAAAATTCTGTTTCTTCAGTTTCTGCAGTACCTGTCATACCTGCAATTTTTTTATACATACGGAAATAATTCTGAAGAGTTATTGTAGCAAGTGTTTGTGTATCTCTTTCGACATGAACATTTTCTTTTGCTTCAATCGCCTGGTGAAGACCATCACTATATCTTCTTCCGGGTAAAACTCTTCCGGTGAATTCATCAACAATAGCAATTTTACCTTCATCAGTAACAACGTATTCAACATCTTTTTCAAACAAAGTATATGCTTTAAGCAACTGGTGAAGAGTATGAATTTTTTCGCTTCTCTCAGAATAAGTTTTATACAACTCTTCTTTCTTTTTTATTTTTTCTTCAATCGTAATTGAAGCGTCATTTTCAAACTTACTTATCTCAGTGCCGAGGTCAGGAAGAACGAAGAAATTTTTATCTTCTCTTGAACCTTTGGCAAGCTCTTCTCTTCCTTTTTCGGTAAGATCTATTGAATGATTTTTTTCATCAATGACAAAATATAATTCATCATCAATGATGTGCATATTTTTCCCTTTTTCACGAAGGAACTCCAGTTCGGTATCAAGCAATAACTTTTTATAAGCTGGTTCCGAAATAACTTTTGCAAGTTTTTTATTTTTTGGCAACCCTCTGTTAGCTCTTAATAAAAGTTTTCCCGCTTCAAATGTGTCTTTTGAATCTTCGGATGCAAGAATTTTTTCAGCTTCTGCAACAATGTTTGCAACAAGCCCTGATTGCAACCTGAATAGGCGATCAATACGCGGTTTCATTTCATCAAATTTCTGTTGATCATCGTGTTCAACTGCACCGGAAATAATTAAAGGTGTTCTAGCTTCATCTATTAAAACAGAGTCAACTTCATCAACTATTGCATAATTATGTCCACGCTGAACTTTACCTTCAATATCAATTGCCATATTGTCGCGGAGATAATCAAATCCGAACTCATTATTTGTACCATAAATAATATCGCAGTTGTATTGAATTTTTCTTTGTTCGGAATTCATCGTATTAAGCATTACTCCAACGGTAAGTCCATGAAACTTAAATATTTCTCCCATCCATTCAGAATCACGTTGAGCAAGATAATCATTAACAGTAACAACGTGCACTCCTCTTCCCGTCAAGGCATTCAGATAAATTGGCAAAGTTGCAACAAGAGTTTTGCCTTCACCGGTTGCCATTTCTGCAATTTTCCCCTGGTGAAGAACAACTCCTCCCATTAACTGTACATCGAATGGAATCATATCCCAAGTAACACGGTGCCCCATAACAGTATAAGTTTTCCCGACAAGTCGTCTGCAAGTATCTTTTACAACCGCAAAAGCTTCGGGCAGAATTTCATCAAGTATTTCTTCATACCTTGCATCAAGTTGTTCGTTTAATTCATCCAGCTCATTATAAACAACCTGTTTATCAAATTCTTCGTTAGAATGTAATTTGGCAATAATTTCATCTATCTGTTTTCTTAGCTCTTCTGTCTCTGTTTGAAGTTTTTCTTTGAATTCAATAGTTTTTGCTTTTAATTGTTCATCACTCAAATCTTTCAATGTTTCAAAGTGTTGATTAATTTCATCAACTATGGGCCAAAGCTCACTAACATCTTTGGATTTTTTATCACCAAATATTTTTTTCAGAAAATTAAGCATTAATAAGTATCTCCGTGTAAAATGCGTGCAAAAATTAAGTATTGGGTTCCATTAAAACAATCTAATTTAATTTGGTGCTTTATAATTGCCCGGTATTTTTGCATTATAAATTAAAGGATGCTTGATGAAAAAATTTTTTCTTTTTACAGTATTACTATCGCTATTTGCTAATGCACAGGTGAAAGTAACTTTCCTTGTGTCTGTTAAATCTGAAATCAAAAGCAAAGTTTATGTAACCGGTAATCATTCTTTACTTGGATTCTGGAATCCTTCCCTTGTTGAATTACAACGAATAAATGATTCAACTTTTTTGCAATCCTTTTTCTTCAGTAAAAATATTCCTTTAGAATTTAAATTTACTGCAGGCTCGTGGGATAGAGAAGCTATCTATGAAGACGGAAAAGTCCCTTCAAACTTTTCTTTACTTGTTGAAAAAGACACAATTTTAAGCATCAAAGTTTTATGCTGGAAGAACGAAAAACCAAAATTATCAAATGATTTTAAGGGACAAATAACCGGCAAAGTGGAATATATCCACAGTTTAAGTTATAAAAATCTTTTACCCAGAGATGTAATTATTTGGCTTCCCCCAGAATATGATAAAGATAAAAAACAAAGATTTCCTGTCCTGTATATGCACGATGGACAGAATATAATTGACCCGGCAACGTCATTTGCAAAAATTGATTGGCAACTTGATGAAACTGTTGATAGCTTAATCAAAAACAAAATAATTAAACCAATGATTATCGTTGGAATTTACAATTCCCCCAATAGAATGCGTGAATATATTCCCGGAGACGAGGGAGAAGATTACTGTAACTTCATTGTTAAAGAACTAAAGCCATTGATTGATAAAAAATACAGAACAATTAAAGATAAAGAACATACTTCCACAGGTGGCTCTTCCGCCGGCGGTTTGATTTCATTCATGCTTTTATGGAATTATTCAAATGTTTTTTCAAAAGCAATTTGCATGTCGCCTGCTTTTAAAATTGAAACTATTGATTTTGTTTCTACAGTTTTAAACTACAAAGGAAAAAAGAAAAACATAAAAGTATATATTGATAATGGTGGAGTTGAATTAGAAAATCTGCTTCAACCGGGAATTGATGAAATGCTGTCAGCATTAAAACAGAAAGGTTATGTCGAAGGTAAAGACTTCTCCTGGTATAAAGATGAAAATGCTTATCACACTGAAAGTGAATGGGCTAAAAGATTATGGCGTCCGTTGACTTTTCTTTTTGGTAAAAAATAAATTACTTGCGATTATAAAATCCCAGGATAACACCAAGTACTACTGACCATAAAGCTGCAAGCCCAATTTGAAATTCTCTTGGAAGCATAAAAGTTATAGTGTGTGCGGGAATCCAGAACCATATAAGTGATAATAAACTCTTTTCTATATTCTTCCAGTTTTTTTCTTTAAGGATTAAATTATCGAGCCATCTGTGAGTAATTACAAGGAAGAGACCAAATTGCAAATTCATAAAAACTGAAATTGCCAAAGCGTTTGAAAATAAATTTAGCTCCGGCAATAAAGAATGTTCAACCAAGGAAGTAACAAATCCCTTAAAACCGACAAAAGCATATTTAATACATACAGCAAGTATTGCCCATTCTGTCATCTTCCATAAAATAACAGGCAAAGTAAAAGGGGAAGAGATTTTTTTATTTATTATCCATCTTGCAACGACCTCTCCGAATGTGCCAAGCACTGCAAATTGAATTACTGCAGATAGAATTGGATTTGCTTTTACAAATTCAATATACCAATCCATACAAATCTCCTCTTAAAATATGCCTCATACTTCTATTTGATGGAAAAATTATAAGCCTTTTATATCATTGTAAATAATGAACGCCATCAATGCAAATAACAAAAACATTCCAATGTTGTTAATTGCAATTTTAACTTTAAGGGGAATTTCTTTTTTGATAATCGCCTCAATAATAATTATTACTAAATGCCCCCCATCAAGAACAGGGAAAGGAAGTATATTAATTATTGCGAGACTTAAACTTAATAATGCAAGAAACATTAAAAAGTTAGAAACTCCTGTATCAGCACTTTTAGCGGCGAACTGTGCTATTTTAATTGGTCCACCGAATGCCTGTCCAAATGCGATTTTTCCCGTAATTACATTTTTAAGCATTACAAATGTCAACTGCGTCATTCTTACAATATCTTTTCCCGCAAGAAGAAAGGATTCAAAAAAGCCGTAAGTTACTTTTTCTGTTTTACCAAGGTAAGCATATCCACCAAAAGCAACTCCAATTTTACCTTCTTTATTAGGAGCAACATTTATTTTAAGCGTGTCTTTACTTCTCAATACAGTTACAACAAGTTGTTTTTCCGGTGATGATGAAATAATATTTTTAGTCTGTAAAGTTGAGTATACAATTGTATCATTCACTGCTAAAAAAACATCACTTGGTTTTATACCTGCAGAATCTGCCCTTGAATCTTTCAGAACATCAACTATTAAAGGATGAAGTCCTTTAGCGGGTAAAAATATTTCCTGCGTTTCATCTCTTGGAATTCTTTTTCTTGGCACCTGTATTGTAACTTTTTCATTTTCTCTATCAACTACAAAAGTTAAATCTTTCCCTATAGTATTTACAAAGACTTCTGTCCGTAATTCTTCCCAGTATTTAACGGGTTTTCCATTTACTGAAATAACCCTATCATTTTCTTTAAAGCCAAGAGAATCTGCAAGTGAAGACTTATCAAGAAATCCTATTGTGGTAGTTTTGGTAAAGCTTTTTCCAGCAAAGAAATTAGAACCCCAAAAAATCAATACCGCAAGAAGAAGATTCATTAATACGCCTGCAGTAATTACAAAAATTTTTTTACCAGCCGATTTAGACCTGAACTCATACGGCTGCGGTTCTGAAGAAAGATTTTTTGTATCCATACTTTCATCTACCATTCCAGCAATTTTTACATAACCTCCAAGCGGGATAGCAGACAACCTGTAATCAGTATTTCCTTGTCCGTCAAAATCTTTTGGCAGATTCCCAAATGAAAAGCCGGTTAATCTGTTCCAGCCAAAAAGTCTGTAACCGAAACCTATTGCAAACACATCTACTCTCATTTTGCTTAGTTTGGCTGCAACAAAATGACCAAACTCGTGTACGAAAACAAGAATACCAATTGTAATTACAAAATATATTATTTCATTAACTATCATTAAATACTAACTCCTTAACTCAATTTTTCTGCGAACTCTCTTGTCATTCGGTCGCATTCTAATAATTTATCTATATCAATATTTGTATGGTTCGGAATACGGTTTAAGGATTCAACAATTAAACCGGGAATCCTTGAAAATTTTATTTCTCCTTTAAGAAACTTTGCCACAGCCACTTCATTTGCAGCATTCAGAATACAGGGTGCAGCACCACCGGATTCAAGAACATCATAAGCAAGTTTAAGACATTCAAACTTTTCAATATCGGGCTCAAAAAAGGATAAATTTTTTATTGATGAAAAATTTGTCTGAACAAAACTTGCTTTTATTCTTGAGGGGGCAGTAAGTGCATAAAGAATTGGAATCTTCATATCGGGATAACTTAATTGTGCTTTTATGGAACCATCGACAAATTCAATCATTGAATGAATAATTGATTGAGGATGAATTACAATATCAATTTTATCCCGGTTAAAATTAAACAACCAATGAGCTTCAATTACTTCAAGTCCTTTGTTCATCATTGTTGCTGAATCAATTGAAATTTTATTTCCCATCTTCCAGTTTGGATGACTTAATGCCTCATCAACAGTTATATCATCAAATTCTTTTTTGTCTTTATTTAAGAATGGTCCGCCTGAAGCAGTTAAAATAAGTTTTTCAACTTCATTGATATTCTCGCCAACAAGACATTGATAAATTGCACTGTGTTCAGAATCCACAGGTATTAATTCGGCATTGTATTGTCTTACAAGAGAAGTAACTATTTTACCTGCGACAACCAGTGTTTCTTTGTTTGCAAGAGCAATTCTTTTTCCTCTTTTTATTGCTTCAATGGTTGGAATAAGTCCGCTAAAACCGACCATTGCACCAACAAAGATGTCGTAATCGTATGCAGAAGCTGCATATTTTAGTCCGTCTTCTCCCTGAAGTACTTTTACTTTAACACCGGGAAGTCTTTTAAATCTTTGTGCCGATTCTTCATTCCGTATTACAACCACCGAAGGATTAAATTCTTCTATTTGCCTTTGAAGTAATCCAACATTTGAATTAGCTGTAAGAATTTCTACTCTGAACAAGTCCGGATTTGCTCTTACAACATCAAGTGTACTAACGCCAATTGAACCGGTTGAACCGAATATTGCTAATTTCTTCATTAATAAATATTAAAAAATTTTGTGGGCAAAGTTAAGATATAAATTTCTCTTTTCTATGGTATCAATCAATATACAAAACGATGAGTGATTGCCAGCAGAAAATTAATTAGTACAAGTACGTTCGATACTAAAACCGCTTTACCCAGCTTTTTTACTTTATCATATGATTCATCAGCTAAAGGTTGAGTGTTTTCCATATCTTCACCAAGTTGTTTTCTTATCTTTACAGCCGAAGGAATAATTAAAAAACCTGTTAACGCAAGCAGAATTATCATTAAGACCTGCTTTGTGTAAAGCCAGTGATTTACTGCAGTATCAAAACGGAAAAAGCCATAACCAAGATAAATTGACATAAAAATTCCTGTTATTACAATTCCTGTTGTTCCAATCATTCCCGCGAGATTTACAATTTTTAACCACAAAGAGATTAGCTTTCGCTCACCTGTCTTAGATTTATTTGATATAATAAATTTTCTTAAAACGACTTCTGCCGGAAAAGTACCAAGCCATACTACAGATGAAAGTATATGTACAATTAAAATTAATGAATAAATAATCATTCTATTTCCAATTTCGTTTTATTAATAAACCTTTGCGGGCTTTAAGAAGTTCATTCGATTTTTTATTTATTTGCTTTTAATATTTGCTGAAAAATCTTCTTGAAATCAACTTAAGGAGTAAATTAATTACCCTTGAATTAAACCTGGTAAGTTTAAACACAGCATTAGTTGTCAAATAGAATCTCGCTTCATACTTTCTGACAAGTGAATAAAGCTCGGCAGAAGAAAGCTGTCTTGTCCTTACGTTTGCGTGCCAGGCATTGTACTTTGAATAATCATCAGGATTTGTTACAAGATTTTCCTTCAGCAATTCATCTCTCACTTCAGTTTTCGGGAAAGGTGTTAATATCCAGAAATTTATAAAATCAAGACCAACCTTTTTTACATAGTTGTACTTGTTTACAATTGTCTCGCGGGTTTCATCAGGGGTACCGAATATTATTCCCCCATGAGTTAAAATATTATTCTTTTTCAAAGTATTTACTGCAACAGCTATTTCATCTGTTTTAAATTGATTTGCTTTCTGCATAAAAGTTATCTGCTCGGGTTCGGAACTTTCAATGCCAAGGAATACCCATTTTACTCCTGCTTCCTTCATTTTAGCGGCGATAGAAGGTTTGTCATTTATTGCTCTGATGCTTCCCTGCATTACATAGACAAGATTGTTCAATCTGGTTTCAATTATTGTGTCGAGAAGTTTTTCGAAATGATTTATGTTAATCATTATATTATCATCAGCAAGAAGAATAGCTTTTGCACCGTGGCTTTGCGCATCTTTAAGGTCTTCAATTACTCTTTCAATTGAATATTTTCTGTAACTCTTGCCATAAATATTTCTTATACAGCAGAAGTTACAATCATAAACGCAGCCTCTTGAAGTTTCTATTACATCAGCGGGAAAACCAAAAAAATTAAATCCTTCACGAAGTATTCTTTTGTTTCGTGCAGGAATTTTTATTTCATCAAGGTTTAACAGCTTGTGCAAGGGATTATGTTTTATGTTTCCATTTTCTTTGTACGAAAGGTTAGAAATAGAAGAATAATCTTTTTTATACTTAATTGCTTTCAACAATTCATTAACTGCAAACTCACCTTCACCCCTAACTAAAAAATTAAAATACTCGGAATCTTTACCCGAAAGAATTTCCTCTGCAGCAATTGATGCATGATAACCGCCAAGAAATATTTTTACATCTTTATTCCACTCTCTTATAATTTTTGCAACCTCAACAATTAAATGAAATTCGTGTGTTCTGCTTGTAAGTGCTACGACCTGCGGATTAAACTCATTCAATATCTTTAGCAGTTCTGCTCTTTTCCTGCTTTGTCTAATAAAAATATTTTCTTCGTCAGATAATTTTCCCACCGCTTCCGAAAAGAGTTCACAAATTTGTACTTCAAACTCCGAAGCATCTACATTTGCAGCAATAGAGCCGAGTGCAAGTCCGGGAATTTTGAGCAGTAGCTGTACGTCACGTAATATTTGATATTGTAGAAAAAGTACTCGCATTAAAATTTAAGTTTTTAATTTCAACTTAATTAAATCGGGGTAATAGTTAAAATGAATTTAATAAGTTATCCGGGAAAAGAGTAACAGTCCTGAAAAGTTGGGATTAGAGATAAACAAATAAAGCAAAACAGCAGAAAAAGTATTTGGAAATGATAATTGAGTTTGTTTAAGTTAGTGTTGTAGTTAAAGATGAGTTATGGTTTGAATTGGTTTTTTGATTAACTACAACCTCAGTCACGCCTGATTGACTCCCCTGCTGAGGTGTTTTGAATATAATTGTTTTTGTGATGCTGCGATTGGAAAGTTATTTGATAGTTTTATATACTGAAATACATATATGCACGACCTATTTTTAAATGTTGATAATTTAGAACAAAAAGCAAATAATTGGAATATAGTTTTGCAATTGCGTGCAGATCTATGTTCTCTAAGTAATAATTCTACACAGTATAAGTAATAGTTAGGTGTAATTGTATTATGAATATTGATTCTGAATTAAAAGGTAAATACTGTGATGATTGGGAAATTCATAAAGATGATTTCCTTTGGCGAGAATTTTGGGCTTTGTGGGAGATTAAAAGAAAGTGGAATTGGGTTAATTGGTTCCATCAAAGGATAGATAAAGTCGATAAAGAAATTGTTGCACCTAAATGTTGGTCTTTGTTCGGTGGAGAAGGATTTATGAAATTATGTTTTTGGATTGCTGGTTTATATAGTTTACACGAAGGCATTACAAAAACTCTTGATCCAATAAATATTCCAAAAGAAAATAAGATTGATCCCAAAACTGTTTTTCGGAATATCCCAACAGAAATAATTGATTTCCCAGCATTTCAAGGTAGTCCATTTAAAGATTTTCGAAATGCAATTTATCATTGCCAGTGGACTCCAACTTTACCACAATTAAAATTGGATCAACAAACTACAAATCAATTAAATGATTTACACCAAAAAATTGGTGAGTGGGTAAATGTTGAATTCAAGAAATGTTATAAAGAATTTGAAAAATATTATTCAACTCCACCATTCTGGATTTATACTATAGATGGTGAAGAATTTATGCCGGAATGTTTTTAGGAATAAATACACCTAACACGTTCTCAAGCCGACCGCCTCTTTAATACGGTTGGTTTAGGTTTTTCAAGTTGGTTTAGCTAAGCAAGTTTGCTGTTAAAGTTTGCTCTGTTAAAAAAGTTTTTATAAAATTATTGGCGTTGTCTTTTCAAAGCTGCATTGCTGTTGTGGGCGGCGGCTTAAAAACAACATCGTTATGCCTATAAGAATTTTATGAGGAATATATATGAATGATAAATGCATTGTTTGTAAAAGAGATGCTGAAATATATCAAGAACAGTCAATCAGTGATTCTCTTTCATATAATTGTCCAAATTGCGGTGATTTTACTATAATGGGTAGAACACAATCGGCTTTGTTAATAGACTCAGAAGATGTTTTATTTAAGCTTTCCTGTTTACTCGCTGAAAAAAGAATTAGAAAAGGAATAAAGATACTATTGACAAATATCCACGATGAAAGTAATAATGAATACCATCTTTTAGATTATCAAGAATGGATTAAAGATTTTCCTAAAACAGCATTTGAAATATTAGATAGGAGTTTATTAAACATTGCAGCACAAATTGAACATCCTGCTGAAAAAGTATTTGTTGAAGAAGATGAAAAGGAATTATTCTTCTCTAAAGATATAAATCAATTAATGTATGTTGTTGATCAACTATATAAGTTAGGATACATATCAGAAATGAGTTCAACAAATGAATGGATTAATATTGAAACCAGAGGCTGGGAGAAAATTGAAGAACTAAGAAGAAGACCGGCTGGGATTAGAAAACAAGCCTTTATTGCTATGTGGTTTGATGATACAACAGAAGATATTTTTACAAAGGGCATCCAACCAGCTGTTGAAAGTGATAATATTATCAAAGCTGTCCGTGTAGATTTTGTTGAACACAATAATAAAATATGTGATCAAATTATTGCAGAAATCAAAAAATCAAAATATCTAGTTGCAGATTTTTCTGGGAATCGTGGTGGAGTTTATTTTGAAGCTGGTTTTGCTCAAGGTTTAGGCATACCTGTAATTTGGGTCGTTCAAGAACAGTGGGTTAAAGAATTACATTTTGATACACGACAGTATAATCACATAGTCTACAGTGATTATAATGATTTATTTAAAAAATTAAAAGCAAGAATAGATGCAACAATTAATTAAACGCCTAACCAGTTCTTCAAGCCGACCGCCTCTGCGATGCGGTCGGTTGAAATATTTTCAAGTTAGGTTGACAAAACCAAGTTGCTGTTTGAAGTAGTTAATACAAAAAAGTTTCTTAATAATTATTGGCGTCGTCGTTTTAAGCTACATTGCTGTTCTGGGCGGCGGCTTATTGGCAACACCGTTATGCATTATTAAAATAGTTAGCACTAATTTTAAAAATCAAAAAATGAGAGATTACATAAGCTACATTGATTTCAATGCAATAAAATTAGCAGACTTAGCCAATGAAATAGGCGATTATAAATGTGCTATTGAAAATTACAACAGAGCACTTAATAAACTTAGAGATTATCAAGGGGACAGAATGGAACCAATAATGATGGCAAGTGGATTAGTCGAAAAAATTAAAGAACTAAATAACAAAATTGGTATTGGAAAGAATATTTTGAGATTTGACACTTGGAAGTTGACAAAAAGCTCATTTGTAAAAGGAAGTCAATGTATAAAATATCTCTATTTAGACAAACATAAGAAACAAGAGAAAACACCGATAAGTAAAGAAAAACAAGAGCTTTTTAACCAAGGACGTACTTTTGAAGAAATGGTTAGAGACAACGAATTTCCAGACGGTATAAACATTAAAGACAAAGTTGGGAATTTTGCCTTCTTTAATTCATACACTAACTATTTACTATACACACCGGGCAGACAAACAATTTATGAAGCAACCATAATAGAAGAAGAAGTTCTTGTTATGTGTGATATATTAATTAAATACGAAGATGGAAGTATTTATATTTATGAAGTAAAACTAAACACGGAATTGAATGACGCAATAGTTTCAGATTTAGCTATTCAATATGCTATTTGTAAAAAACGATTTAAATCCAAACTGAAATCATTTAATCTGATTTTAAGAACAGACGACAAAGACAAAAATTGGAAAATAGTAAACTTAACTGACGACTTAGAAAACCAAATGGAAAATGTAATTGATAAAATCAATACTTATAAACAGATTTTACAAAAAGATGAACCAATAATACCAATGGGAGAACAATGCAATAGACCTTATGAATGCGGATTCATTGAATATTGTAAAAACAAGTGCTAACACGGGCTTTGCGTTCGGGCGGGTTTAGGAGCACAAAACTGTCAACCAGTAATGAACTTGAATTGAAGCACAAAGCTCCAAGTTTGCACATCACCCCGCTTGACGCAAAGCCCGAAAACGTTACTGATCAATTAATAATATTAGAACATTAATCAGAAGGAGAATTGTTATGTCAGATGCTGTTAAAGAAGGTGTAAGTGGAACAGCCGGCGCGGCAGCCGGTGCTGGTGTTGGAGTAGTAGGTGCAACAAGTGCTGCAGCAGCTGGAACAACTGGAGCTGCCGCTGTAACTTCATCACTTGCAACAATTGGTTGTGTAGTTGGTGGTGGAATGGTTGCCGGTGTTGCAATAGTTGGAGTTGGAGCGGCTGTAGTTGGATACAGTACTTATAAAGGAGTTCAAACTATAGAGAAAAAATTCGGTTGGTGGTAATTACAAAATAATATGAGGTAGTTGTGATTAGTTCGTTGTTAAAAGTAATAGGCGGAATATTTTTCAATCCGTCAACAACAAAAACAATTACAAAAGCTGTAACACATACTTTTAAAAAGCATCCAATGCAACACGCTGATAAGGCGATTAAAGCTGCTTTTAAAGTTGGTGTCGAAACTGGTAAAAAATTTGTAAAATAAACGCATAACAAGTTCTTCAAGTCGACTGCATCTTCGATACGGTCGGCAGATGTAAATTATAGTTAGGTTGACAAAACTTAGTTGCTCTTTGAAGTAGGTTATAAAAGGAAAATAAATTAAAAATTATTGGCGTTAGTTTTTCAAAGCTGCATAGTTGTGTTGGGCGGCGGGTTATCGGCAACGCCGTTAGTTTGTCGTTTATTTAGCTGTTTCCATTCTGCCAACTATTAAAAAAAATTTTTCTACATTTAGAAAAATTGCTAA
>CAZHVS010000019.1:0-54783 GCA_964536015.1 uncultured Ignavibacteriaceae bacterium | reverse complement strand
CAAACTCAAGGTAAAGAAGGTCAAAAGGAGTATGTATGTTTGATAAACCATTATCATCTGGCATTTCAGTTAACGGCTCGGCAAACAACGCAATATTTTTGTGAACCTATAATTCTCATTGTCGTGAACAAAAATATTGAGCGAGGCTTTTCATAATTTAGATTTTTCTAACGTCGTTGTTTGTCGTGTTAGGCGATGTGCCCAAACACAATCTTTATAATTCCAAGATTTCAAGTTTGTAGCCAATCTCTTGACAAAATTCCTTTATATATTTTATTCCTGAACTTCGGTTAACATGGGCTTCGAGATGATAGCCCTTGTATGAAACCGGCGAAAAGAAATCTCGACCATTCGCATGTCGTGGGTTCTGACCCTTGAAGAGGAAGTATCGTTTACTTCCAAGCCCCCAAGGTACAGTTATTTTGGAGATGTCCCCAGAATCCACTGCTTTTTTCAATACTAGAAGGTAAAGTTGCGGAACACTCCAGGTATCTGCTACTTGCCCATTGAATCGCACTTTAATTAGACCTGATTTACGACCAGAACCAAGAGTTGAGAGAGTTGTTACAACATCTGTTCCTTGTTGAGTACCGTTTTCCATCATGACTTTTTTTCCGCTTATTCGCTCCTGCGCTATGATATCATCGATTGTGTCTAGGAGTAGTTGTTCCTGTTTTTCTCTGAGAAAGTTGTGTACATCAGGCGGTTCAGGTCTGTAACCACAAAGTTTCTCAGTTGACTCGATGAGCAGATCTATTAGTAAACTATCTGGTTCCGAGATAAGTTTGTTCCAAGATTCGGGAAGCGTCTGATCTATTGTACTTTTTCTTACTCGGCTCTTGTGGATTTTTTCTGCAGATTTTATGGCTTCTCCACCTTGCACTTTCTCCTTAGACATGAATTCGATCAACCGTTCAGCACAAGAAGTGATTTCTTGTTCCGCGATATGGATAGTATAGAACTTCCGAGAACTCCAGTCACCAGTTTTTGTCGGTAGGTAAAACCACCAAGTCAATCCATTTGTTAAGACAGCGATTTCAACGCCTTGCCGAAAAGCGTAATCAAGGAGTTGTCTTTCGTGGTTTTGCAACTCCTCACGTGGCTTCTTTACCTCGAGGAATACAAGGTTTCGATTTGTCAGCCTCAATGAATAGTCTACCCGCTTTCCTTCTACTGAATATTCAGGGACAACCTCATCAGAAAAAATGTTCCAGCCGAGGAGATCAAGAATTTGGAGGATTATCTTCTGCTTCGTTGTAATTTCGTCGTATTCCAAAATTCTTCGATCGGATCGGATGGATCCTATAACCTCTGATAAGTTTTCAATTGTCATTCTATTTATCCTCTATCCAAATATTTGTTTATACTGTTATGGTTCCTTGACAAATCGTGTGTTTGGGCATTTCAGTTAACGTTGATGGTATGGTGTCGTGCGGGAGTACGAGGCGATTTCCTATCAAGCTACACTGAACTTTTTTACGAGCCACATACTTTGGCAACCCACTGAAACCCGCATGCACTATACCATGTGTTAGGCAACGGTTATTTTACATATTTCATCGGTTCTTTAAATCGTGTATCTCCTGAAACATTCCCTAATGCTTTTAATGGAAAATTTATTATCACGTCCAAGGCTTTGTTTATGTGAACATCAGTTGTTGTATTCTTCAATGCCTTTGCAATATCTCTAATTCTATTATCAGGTTTTGACTTATTTAAATCAGTTGTAAATTCAGAGTCTGCAAAAAGATTTAAAAAGTCGACTACTTCAGGAACCTTAAAAAGCTTAATAAATTTCACGTAATAACCAACGGCTCTTTCATCGACACCTTCCCTGTATCCTTTTCCATTACCAGCGTAACACAAACAAACTACTTTAACAAAAACTTTTCTTGCAGCAGTTGGAATTCCTTTATTTCCAAGAGACTTGTCAATAGAAACGGCATGTGAATATTCGTAATAAAAATTATTCCACTCAAAATGAACACTTTTTAGATTTTCAAGTTTTTCTATTAATTCAGCTGCCAAGCTATCTTCATCCTTATAGCCTTCTCCTTTTACAATTTCCAAAAATTTCTGGGTTGAGTCCTTGCGTTTAACATCTCCATTAACTCGGTAAAGCCCAAATTTAGCTCCAATCTTGTATTTGGTTTGTTCTGTAGCTGAATCCCATATATAAGGACAAATTCCTCCAATATTATCTAAGATTGTTTGTTCTTGGTCAGGTGAGCAATAAGTACCAAACAAAGTCAGAAGTAAATCATCAATTCTCTCTTGTGGTTGTTTAGCTATATCTTTCCCTATTGGTTGGTAATCTGTATTTGGTATTACATTTTTTCTAATATTATCCAGCAATCTTTTTATATTGACCACTGAAATGTCAGGTTCAGCAGTAATAGCATATTTAAGGCAATTTTCTAAAAAATTCAGCATATCCATTCCCGAAATGGGATTATCATTTGGATGTGCTGAACTTACATGATTTCGGAAATAATTTACATATTCAAGTCTTTTGAAATTGACATCATTTATTAATCCAATTCGTTTACAAATGTCAAGTAAATCATAATCAGAAATTGCAGCAAGGTCTTCTTCTCCATTAAGCTTTTTATAACGAGATGCAAGCTCTCCTGCAACGCTATAAAAGTATTCTAAATCAAATTTTATAATTAATTGCCTAAGAGCCTTTATAGTTTCATCCCATAAGAATGCTAATGCTCCGTCGAAAAGACCAACAGTAATAGCAACAGTAAATTTTGAAAGGTAATATGCCTTCTCCCTATCTTCGTACGGTAAAACTTCCAATGCACTTTCAAGTGAGAATATCACTTTCCGCCGTTCTTCAATTGGCTGTAATACATTATCAGTCGGCAAACCAACGTGTTTCAATAAATTACTTAGAGGCTCATTAAATTCAGCGATTGAAGTTTCAATCTTTTGAGGTGTATTACCTGTAGGAATTAATTCAATTTTGGTATTTTCTATCATGGTAGTATGTTTTTTTTAACTGTTGCCTAACGGTCGCGGCTATGCGAAGTTGCCCGAAGCGAAGCGTAGGGCAATTTGGGAGAGGGCGGTACTCCGCCCGAACCGCATAACCGCTGTTATGCGATGGGCTGCCCCATTTTATTTCTATCATATTTTCCTTTTTACTTTTTCTATAATTACTCCCGACAATGAACCTAAAATTATTGTCATAACAGAAATGGGTAACAAACTAAAAGGTTCTTTCCATCCGATTATTATTGCAGATGGTAGCAAAACAGAAAACGCAATTATTATTCCCTTAAATCCACTAATAATTTTATATTCTGTTGTTGAAATCAATGCTCCTACAATTAACCACATTGAAAATGCTGATATATTTGCATCCCAAGATAGTTTTTGTAAAATCATTGGTATAACATCAAGTATTCCAGCAAGTGCACCAACTATCAGACCAACAAATAATTTTTTCATTTCAATTCCTCCGTATTAATCTTTGGGGCAGCCTTTCGCATAACGGTTGAGTATATGTGCCGTAAGGGTTTGCGTAGCATTTTCCTGTCCACCGACACGAAAGTTTGAGCGGACTACAATGCTTGAATACCCACTGAAACCCTTATGGCATATACACTTTGTTGTGTGTTCGGGCGTTTTATTTGATGATACTTTCATTAGTGTCATGATGAAATTTCTTGTTTTTAATTACAGTATCTTTTGAAGTGTTTGCATAACAATAAGTACATAAATGACTGCAAGTATTATATATTCCAATGTCTTTACTTATCATACATCCACATGCTTTTCTTTGTCCTTTATCTTTTAATTTTTCAGCAGATAATGGTGTTTTATCAAATTCATTTCCAAAAAGTGTATTAGTTTCAAGTAACTTTCCGTAATTCAGGTAATATACAAGTTCTTTATCTTCTGCAAAAATTTCTTTCATCAATTCTCCATCAATACAACGATTGTGAGAAATACCATATTTGTCTAAATTAATTTCTTCAGCACACGTAGCTAGTGAAATTTTCCAACCTTCTTTTTCCCAATGTTCCTGCATTTTCATTAAACCTTCAGCAATCTCATTCATTTGTTCTGATGTAGGTTCTGAACATTTTATTGATTCTTTACTAAATTGAGAAGTTTCTTTCACTAGATTTCTCTGTACTTTTAGATAACTATTTATATCTATAAAGCTAAAAACCAATTTATCTGTATAACCTTTTAATTGATTTCCAATATTCCAAATTCGTTTTAATATTTCACGAGGTGTCAATTCAGATGTTAAAATGATTGGGTCGAATCTCCAAATGACTTTTTCATTACCTATTAAATTACTTAGTTCTTTGAATGTATTGATTCGATTTTCTAATGCAGGCAATTTTGGTTCAAATAATTCTTTTTCGTAATTATTAAGTGTGTATTGAAAATAATAATGAATTCCCAAACTATCAAGGTCTTGCAAGTAAGGCATTAATGGGTTCGGATTTTTTGTCCAAAATACTATTACTTTACAATTCTTGAATGAAACATATAAAGGTTGCTGATTAAAAGGATTGTACCAGACAATATGTCCTTTCTTTATTCGATTAATAAACCATTTAGCGTAAAATGCAGGAATATCAGTTGAACGAGAAGCAGAGATTATTACAGGTGACTGAGCTTCTACTTTGACACCAAAATCATTTATTATTTGGATTTTATCGTTCATTATCTTAAATATAATTCTCTTAGTTTTCGAACTATGGTTTCAACTTCCAATTGATTTGCATATTTTTTCTTTGCAATGTAGCGTTCAAATGAATCAATTACAGATGGATTGTCTCTAAGAGCTTTAGCATAATATTGAGAGGATGTTCCTTTTATGTACTCAGCTTGAAACCAATCTAAGTCTGTTTTAAAAAATTTCTTAAGCTTTTTTGGTATCAGCATTTCAATGTGATAATACACACTTGAATCACTATAAAAATCCTTTCCAATATCTGGTTTCATTTCATCGAATAATGAGGTTTCTATTTGAGTTGGTTTTGATGTTTCAGGTTTATAAGTCAAAGCCTCTTTGATTTTTTCTACAGCTTTTTTACCAATGCCTCTTATTTTACTAACAGAAATAAAAAAACTCTCATTAAAAACTCTATGATTCTTTTCATATAATTCTGAAATACTATTGAGTTGTTCAGGTTTCAACTTACAATCTTTAAGTTTTCTTCTTAAATCTGAATCGTTTGACTTTAAAGAAATATGTTTATCATCTTCTTTAAAAATAATAGGTTGGGGTTCTATGGGTTTTGGTTTATCTGGTTGTTTTTTAATTTCAGACTTTTCAAGATTGCCTTCCAATTCAATAGAATGTAATTGTTTAAAAATATGCTTGTAAACGCGTGTTATATATTCAATGTCATTTGTTTTGAAAAATTCATTTGTTAATGTTTTTGGCATATCAGCAAAACCAAAAATAATCCCCCAAAGGCTGAATGCAATCCTAAAATCTCCTATTTCATTCATTATCAAATAATCTTCCAATTTATCAATGTCTGAATCACCTTTTTGACAAAATGCAGCAAATGATTCAAGTGTTAAGTTGTTGATTGATTTAATATCAAATGCTGAATGTTCATTTAAATTTCTAAGTAATCCATTAATATATTGCTGCCATTGACTCCCGTTCCATTTCTCTTGCAAATCATCTTTAAATATCTTGCCGCCTGATTTTGCAAATTCATAACGAGACTGGATAAATTCTTCACTAGAGTAAGCTTCTTCTAAATATTCATTAAACAATTTTGCAAGAAATTCTTTCTGTTCAGGAATATCAATAACTCTATTATTCTGAAGAATTGGTAAACAAGATATGTCTGCTTTTGATTTTTTTTGATTGTATTCAATGTTTAATATTTGATATTCCAGATTTTGAATGTAATTGTTGAATGCATTTTCTTTGTCTTTTGTAGAAGCATAGAAAGGTGAAATTTGAAATTTTGAGAAGTTATTCTGACGCAACCAACTTTCCCAAAGATTTTCTTGATTCAAAATTGAAAAAAAATCACAATGGTATTTTTCGGATTTCTCTTTAATAATTGGTGAAATGAATATTTTCTTTAACTTTTCATTAATGGAATTATAAATGGATTTCAATTGCTCATCTTGAGAATAGGTTGCTCGTCCGTCTGGACTTGTTATAATAGCTGACAAGGTGTTTTTTAAATCTCTTGCAAGTTTTTTTAATGATACTATATCAGAGGAAATTGATTTGTTTGAAGCAATTAGATATGCATATAATAACCCTTTGAGCTTATTAATTCTTCGATCTTTTGAGATGAATGGTGAAATGTCGTGTTTTAAATCTTCTAATGCTGTGTTATTCCAATCAAATTTATTTTCAATGGTATACTCGTCAATAGTAACAAAACAATTCCTGTATAGCGGTACCATTTTAGTTTCAATAGCTGGCTCAGTTTTTGAAATAGTGCTAATGCGTTCCTGATTGTTTCTAAAAATGAATTTTGTCGAAAAAGGATTAAAATAAATTGTTTCTTCGGAAAAATAAATTCCATTGTTTTCTTTGATTACATCTTCATTAATATATCTCGAATTTATCTCAATAACCAGCGGATAATTCTCTAGTTCATTATCAAATATTTTAAAAATAGGAAAATTACTATATAATATTATTCGGTTATCAAGGGGATTCGGGTCAACTTTTTCAAAACGTTTATAACCAAATCCACGCCTTAAATAAAAACTTGCAGGCGAAATGGATTCACTCGACATTAAATTGTTAAAATTGAGTGTAGAAGTCGGTATATATAATTTTTTTGGAATCATAACAAATCAGTATAAGATGTTAAACTTGTATCATATAAGTCTCTTGGCACAGAATCAAAAAAACTTGAGAGATTTCCAGAATGCATTATGTACAAAGACTGATATGTGCGTGTAATTGCAACATATAATGGATTTCTGTCATCATTACCAGAACAACTACACTCAGGGAGGAACACGGCTTCAAATTGTAAACCTTTTGAACTATGATAAGTCATTAATTTAGGATTATCAGAATTAAAATTCAAATCAATAGTCCTATTAAATTTTGCTTCAACATTAAGTCCCTTTCGTTTTAAATAATTATATGCTTTTTCAACATCATTATTGTGTCGAAAGAAAATTCCTACATCTTCGAAATTCCTGTTCCTTATTATCTCAGCTATTGCATCAAGCTGTCCTTCAAATGTGTTGTATTTTAGGATTTTGGGTTTCTCAACACCCTCGACCTTGCATCTGTTCTCTAAATCATCATTTGTGCTGCTAATATATTCAGCTAAACGTGCAACTTTTTTTGGTAATCTATGATTAAATACTAATTGTTCAGTTTGATAACCAGTAATTACTGCAATTTCTTCCATTGATACAGTTTTTTTATCCTCAAGAAACTTGTACAATTGTTGAGCCGAATCTCCATAAAGCAACAATGCTTTTTTCGCTTTGCTTTTAAACAACAAAATATCTTCTTTTGAAAAATCTTGAGCCTCATCAACAATAATATAGTCGGCTGAAGGACAACCCCTGCGATTTTCCCAATTCCAATGATAGTCAACATTGTTTAAGTTAATCCCTACTTGGTGAATGCCATCTGACATATATTGCATTAGAGCCTTTGTAAAAACAATGAATTGATATGAACCACGATTTTCGTTTTGAATTTGTTTTGCTTTCCAAAGAGCAAGTATTGACTTGCCACTACCTGCACAACCCTTTACAATAAATGAATTGTCAGTTCTCTTATTAATAATTTTCACTTGATAGTCGTCAAGTTCAGAGTCATTTACATAAAAACTTCTTTTTGGCATAATATTTTATTTTGTTTTAAAACTCATTTTATTTCTAATCAGCAATTTGATTGAAGCAAATAGGCATCCATCTTCAACTCACCGTTCTCTGTAAAAGGGCATATTTTGTCATTATTGATTAATTGCTTTGTGCCATTAACCATATAATTGATTTGTTCTTTCAATTTTGTTGGTATTAATATTCTGTATGAGACCCTGCTCTTATCATTTGAATGTTTTGAATGTTTTACAGTAAAAGTCTTTTGCTGAAAACAGTCACAAAAACAAATTTCACTATATTCGCTGCAAGGTCTTGGTATGAGAGTAGTATATTTTTGCAATTCTCTGATCGCTTGATTTACTTGCTTATTCATTAGAATTGGATTATAGGTAATGTGCTTAGGTTTTGTGGTTACGTCTAACATTAGAAATAGCCCCGTTTCAGAAAGTAGTGGTAAAAACTTCTTAACAAAATCGTAATAAGAATTATCAAATTTCCCTTTACCCATCGAAATGATTTCGCAAACAAACTTAAAAGAAAGGATAAAATCAAAGTTTTGATTAATGTCATTTTCAATAAAAAATTCAGAAATACTGCTAAATACAAAATGCTTTGTTGTAAGATTGATTTTTTTTGATGATTGATTTTGAATTTTATCAATAATCTGTTCAAGAATAGCTAAAGCTCCTTTATTCCCATCAATTGCCCATATGTTAATCTCAGAAACAGCATGAAGATGTTTTTCAATAGCTGTAAGTAAACCAATTATATCTCCACCAGTACCAGAACCTACAGATAAAATGGTTAAACATTTTCTTCTGGTTATCGTTTTTTGATAAACAATATTTTGAAAAATATTGTCAAAAATGCAAAACGATTCAGCATAACTTCGGGGAAAATAGGTGCCTAAATATTTTCTTATTTCTTCCCCCGTCAAATCAAGGTTGTATTCAAACCTTTGAAAATCTGGAGCATATATGGCATTTAAATGATTGAAAATAAAATTATCAATATAAGCAGGTAGTCGTGTATCCGTTTTTAGATACTCGATTTTTTCGTTGTCAATTTTGTATTGTTCATTAATGGGGAAACTGTCCGGTTCAATAATTTGTTCTCCTTCAAACCAGTATAAATGCTTCCCTTTCTCAAGAATGTTTTTCCCAATAAATACCTGCAGTCTTTGTTTCAATGAATTGTTTTGACAGCATACTATAAACTCATGTGTGAGTTGAATGTCTTTAGTCCATTGCGGTAATTTATCATGGCAACACTCGAACACTTCAAAAGAATCAGTAAGTCCTAATGAATTAAAAATTTCTGCAATATGTTTTGTCAAGTCATCTTTCATTTACTGCTGTCTTTTTACGCCTGACACACAACATCTGTAACAACGCAATATTGCGTTGTTATTTCTTTTATATTTTTCATTTACTGTTGAAAATTAATAACTTTTTTTAAGTGTTCAAATATTTTGTTTCGTTCAAAAAAATTTACAACTCCGTTATGTTACTTACATTGTTAAACTTTTATTTTGTTTAACCCTGTTAATAACTTTATTGCAACTTTTCCTAATTGCACGATTAAAACTTAAGTAAATATATATATAATTTCAATGTTTCTTGGACAAAACTTTATCATTTAAAAATTTTTTATTTTATTAACAACAGTTTTCTTACAGTCGTCGATTTAACGGTCTGTAATCTGCACAAATAAATCCCGACTGATAATTTTGCAGCATTAAATTCTACATCATAAATGCCGGGCTTTTTTTCTTCATTTACCAGAGAGGCAATTTCTTTTCCTGCTACATCAAATATCTTTAATGATACAAAAACTGTGTTATCAATTTTATATTTTATTGTTGTTGATGGATTAAAAGGATTAGGATAATTCTGGTAAAGATGAAAATCTTTTTCCGCTAAAAAATTTTCATTAACAACCGCAGAAGGCTCCGGTGGAAAAATATATTCAAGAATAAAATCGATATTTGCTCTCCATAAGCCCCAGCTATGTCCTTCCGGCAATTCTCTCCACAAAAACTGGTAACCTTTATTTATCAAATTATCTCTGAAGTTTCTCATGTTCTGCCATAAGGATTCATAAGTGCCCCAGACACTGACCCATCTTATATTTTTGTACTGTCCATTTACAACAAGATTATATGCTTCATAGTTGTTCGGTTGAAATGCTGCAGAGTGTAAACCACAATTTCCAAACACATCTGCATGGTTATAACTTATCAATGCGGAAATATTCGCTCCGTATGAATCTCCAATTACCAATCTTTCCTGTGGTATTTTTCTTGTTCTGTAAGTGCTATCAATAAATGGCACAAGCTCATTTACAAAAAATAATCTGTAAGCATCTCTAAGCGAGCCAGCGTATTCATTATTCCTGTTGTTTGGTCTTACAAAAATTCCTATCACAGGTCTTATTTTTCCGCTGTCGATTAGGTTATCAAGTATGTTGGCTGCGTAAGCAAGACTAATATATTCCGAGCCATCCTGAAAGTAAACTGTTGGATAAGTTTTATTTGTATCTGAAGAGTAACGCGGCGGTAAATAGACTGTTACTAAAAAAGTTGATGATGTATTTATGCTTTGAAAATTAAATTGAGTGGTGGTTCCATGTTGAATTCCCGGATTGTAATTTATTTCCCACGGCTGTATGTATTCCGGCATTGCTAATTCACTGTTTGGTCCATACCCACCAGAACAGGTTCGTGGATTAAGTGGGTCTAAAATCCAATTGCTTCCATTTAGAATAAACTTGTAATCAAGACGTGCATTCATTTCAAATGTTCTTGAGTAATAGAAGAGATTTGTTCCGCTAACGTTAACTGTACTTGTTGAACTCCAATTATTAAAATCTCCTGAAACAGCAACAGTAGAAGCAGAGCCTCTGTAAATAAATATTGCATAATTATTTTCAATTATAGGAATGCCGCGAGGATAATGATAGTTGATTAGACTATCTATCTTTACGCTTTTAAGTGAATCGCTAAGAGAGTTTAAGTAAGAAATAAAATTCAAAAATTGGGGTTGTGCACTTACACATACGTTAAACAGAAACACTAAATAAACAATCGTAAAATATTTTTTCATAAAAGCTAAAATCCATTTTTAAGTTATTTAAAATATAACGAACATTACTTTAACTTTTACAGCCCAATCATTAAAAATAAAATTCTTATCTTTGCAAAGATTTTTTAACAAGCTTTTGAGGAAGATATGTTCGATCCAAAATATAAATTCACTTGTGTTGATAGATTTTTAAAATATGCAAAGTACGATACGCAGTCTGACGATAATTCCGAAACTTTTCCAAGCACAGAGAAACAAAAAATTCTTGCAAAAGATTTAGCTGAAGAATTAAGAGCAATGGGGTTAACTGATGCTGCAATGGATGACTATGGTTATGTAATGGCAACATTGCCATCAAACACAGATAAAGATGTTCCGGTAATTGGATTTATTGCTCATATCGATACTTCGCCGGCTGTATCGGGCGAAAATGTAAACCCAATAATTCATAAAAATTATAAAGGTGGAGATATTCATCTTCCCAAAGAAAATGTAGTAATACCAGCGGCCGATAATCCTGATCTTGCAAAGATGATTGGATACGATATAATTACTTCCGATGGTTCTACCCTTCTTGGCGCTGATAACAAATGCGGAGTAGCCGAAATAATAGACGCTGTAAATTATTTAATTACTCATCCCGAAGTTAAACATGGAACAATAAAAATCTGTTTTACTCCAGATGAAGAAGTTGGAAGGGGAACAGAAAAATTTGATGTAAATAACTTCGGCGCAAAGTATGCTTATACTGTAGATGGACAAACCCGCGGTGAAGTAGAAGCAGAAACTTTTTCCGCTGATAGTATGTCGTTTACATTTTACGGAAGAAATATACATCCCGGTTATGCAAAAGGAAAAATGATTAACTCGGTGAAAGTCGCATCTGAATTTATAAACAGTCTTCCAAAAGATCGCCTCTCTCCAGAAACAACTTCGGGAAGAGAAGGATATGTTCATTGCACAGACTTTAAGGGAAACGAAGAGCAAAGCATTCTAAAGTTTATCATTAGAGATTTTGAACAGGAAAAATTAAAAGAATATGAAGACTATCTGAAAGAACTTGCTGAACAGACCTGTGCAAAATTTCCTGGTTCAAAAGTTACAACAAAAGTGAATGAACAATACCGCAATATGAAATACATTTTGCAAAATCATCCGCAGGTTACAAATAATGCGCTGGAAGCAATGAAAAGACTTGGAATCGAATCTATTATGTCACCTATCCGCGGCGGCACTGATGGTGCAAGACTTTCATTTATGGGATTACCAACTCCAAATATTTTTGCGGGTGAGCATAGTTTCCATTCAAAAACAGAATGGGTCTCTATTCAGGATATGGAAATGGCTGTTAAAGTCATTGTAGAAATATGTAAAATCTGGGAAGAGAAAGCATAATCTTTATGGATGATTTTTTATCTGCCGCAATTGATGAAGCAAAAAAAGGATTAAGCGATGGCGGTATTCCTATCGGCTCTGTTATTGTTCATAAAGGTAAAATTATTGGACGAGGACATAACAGACGAGTACAAAAGGGAAGCGCTATTCTTCATGGTGAAATGGACGCTCTTGAAAATGCAGGTAGACTTCCTGCCTCGGTTTACAAAGAATGCGTTCTTTATACTACGCTTTCTCCGTGTTCAATGTGCAGCGGTGCAATTTTATTATATAAAATTCCTCATGTTATAATTGGCGAGAACAAAACTTTTTTAGGCGAAGAAGAACTTCTTAAATCCAGAGGTGTAAAAGTTGATGTTCTAAACGATGAAACGTGTATAAAAATAATGGAAGATTTTATTGCTACTAATCCTGTTTTGTGGAACGAAGATATTGGTGAATAAAATTTAGTAATAAAAACCAACAGAAAAATAAAAATAGACCGGTCCCCAGCACAAAGGATTACCGGGAAGATTTTGAGTCAGATTAAAACTTCTCCCCACAGAAAATTCTGCGGGACCAATTGGTGTATTAAATGATAGCGTTCCTCCAAGTCCGTGTCGTAACTCTTTGAACTTAATTGTTTCCTGTTCTGCCCAAATTGAACCAAGGTCATAACGGAATAGAACATAAGTATCGAAGAAAATTTTAAATGGAAACATGTAACGATATTCTAATGAAGTAAGAAAAATCTGCCTTCCTTTATATTCGTTTTCTCTCATTCCAAAAAACGAATATTGACCACCAAGTGAATATTGTTGAGTTATTGGCAGGGTTTTATCTCCAAAGCCAATTTTAATTGCGGTTGAAATTGTATGGCTTTCTGAAAAAGAAAGATATCCCTTATAATCAGCTCCAAAATTTGTATAACCAATTTCCCCGCCAAGAATTTTTTGTGCGGTTTCATAAAAACCAGATAATCTTAATCCCTTTGATGGATAAGGATATTTGTCTTGAGTATCAATTATAAAAGCACCTTTAAAACTTGTGATACAGCTAAGAAAAGGATCTACCGGCGACTGGGATAGATTTTTTACTTCATTCATTTCGTATTTGCCGGTAAAAATTAAATTGCCAAATCTTTGTACCTGCGTCCCAAGCGAAGCAGAGAACCCATAAAATATTTGTCTGTATTCTCCTGACAAAGAACGTGAAAAACGTTTATTAGATTGTGAGATATCATCTTTGTAAGTAAAAACATCATTTAGTTTATAATAGCCATTCAGGCTATATGTTAAGTAAGTATCAAATAATCTCATTGATTTTTGTTCTGCAACGTAAGAGCGCCCTCTTTGGCTTAAAAATACAACCAGTCCTATTTCTGCACCAGTACCAAAAATATTTTCATCTCTTAAATCGATACTTATTTGCGGACGATTTTCATTATCGAATTTAAAACCAAATCTGATTAAACTTGAAATCTTTTCATCGACATCAACTATTAAGTAATTGTCATTTTTTCTTTTCTCTACAGAGATTGTAACGCTTTCAAATAAGTTTGTACTTCTTAGGTTTGTTAAACCTTCCTGGATTTTTTTATTTAGAAAAATATCTCCTGGCTTAATCGGAAACTCCCGTTTAATAACAGTGCCATTTGTAACATCATTACCGCGGACAATTATATCTGAAATTCTTCCTTCTTTAAATAAGAAAAAAAGTCTTCCTGTTTGTTTATCAAAAATTGTGGTGTCAAGTTCTGCCAGAGAGTAGCCTATCTGCCTGTAAATTCGCAATACTTCTTTGACTGCACCAATTACTTTGTGCGTATTAAAAACATTATTTAATAGCGGATTAAAAACTGAATCCACAAATTCCTTTGAAAGCGAAGTTGTTCCATCAACAATAACTTCACTTACTTTAGGATTTTCTTTCACTATAAATTTCAGAAAAGTTGCTTCGGGCTTTTCCGTAATCTCAGCAAAGACTGTTTCATAATTGCCGCTGGACTCAATGTCGGAAATATCAAAAAGAATTTTTGCGGACGAAACTGAATCAAGGTTTTTATAAGAATCAATTATAGTTTTATCTACATAATCAGATTCAACAATTTTAACATTATGAAAAAATTTTTCTTCTTTTGCTAACCGTGAATAAAAGACAGAATCAATGTGACTTTTTACACTTCTGGCTATATTTTTTGCGGATTCATACCCTGCTTTAATTAAAGAATTGAGATCACTAAAATCAGTTGAGGAGTTATTATTAAGATCCGGGGTTATCACAAAATCTGCAAAACTAATTTGATATTCATTTTGCAGTTTCATGGGAATGCTTACTACCTGATCTGCAACTATCCATGGGAGTTCAAGTTCATCTTTCGTTCTTAGCGGGCTTGTTGTATTTACAGCAATTATAAAATCAGCTCCAAGTTCCTTTGCTGGAACAACCGGAATATTTGCGACAAGACCACCATCAACTAAAATTAAGGAATCAATTAATACGGGCGACAATAAAAACGATACACTTGAACTTGCTCTTAAAGCCTGACTTAAAGAACCATAATTAAGAATGACAGGTCTGCCGGTTTCTAAGTTTGTACAGACAGCAAAAAAATTATACTCAAGGCTGCTAAAATTTTCTTTAACTTTTACAGGAGCCTGAAGAGTCAGCAAATTTAAGTAATTCGATAATTTCTGACCATCATTAATTGATGTAGGAATTATTGGTTTAAGTCCTTTTAATCTTAATGAAAATACAGCTTTATCTTCTGTTACCTTTTGTTCAACAAATAATTCCCTGCGATTGGTTTTGCTATCTAATGACAGAAGATTGTCCCAATCAGTAAATTTAGTTATTGAGTCAAGTTCATTAACAGTATATCCCGAAGAATATAGCCCGCCAACTATGCTTCCCATGCTGGTTCCAACAATCATATTAATCGGGACATTGTTTTCTTCAAGGGCTTTAATAACACCTATTTGCGAAATTCCTCTTGCCCCGCCGCCGCTTAGTGCAATTGCCACAATTGGTTTTAAAATGGGTACCGGATGTGACAGGCCAAAGGGTAACGATTCAATTTTGTAATCGAGACCAAGCCTGATTGTTGTTTCGCTTTGCGGAAAAATTTCTACTAAAATTGCAAGCAAAACAAATAAAAGAGTTTTTATAAATTTTTCCATTTATTTTTTGGAAAAAGAAACTGTTAAATTTTACTTTTTCTTCTTCAACTGCTGCTGTTGTTTAGCTTTTTGTTCTGCGGCTTCCATCATTCTTTGCATAAATCCACCTTGCTTTTTAGGATTACTGACGGGAACGAGTTCAAGATCTCTGTGTACATAATTAAAGTACTGCTGTTGAAGAATTGAGAACAGATTAAATAAAAAATAATAAAGATTTAATCCCGAAGGAAAACTCATAAACAAAGCTGTAAGCATTATTGGCATAACATAAACAAGCATTTGCTGCTGCGGATCTTTTACCGTCATCTTTTGTTGAATGAATGTTGTTATACCCATTAATAGTGCTAGTCCGCTTATTTGATTAATGCCAAATAACGGAATGTTATATCCAAGATGGAGAATAACATCTGGACGAGATAAATCGTGTATCCAGAAAATAAATGGCTGCTGTCTTAGCTCAATTGCCGATTGAAACATTCCCCACAAAGCTATAAAAATGGGCATTTGTAAAAGAAGAGGAAGGCATCCACCTGCAGGATTTATTCCGTAAGTAGAATAAAGTTTCATTGTCTCTTTATTGACTTTCTGTGGGTCATCTTTAAACTTTGCTTTTATTTCTGCAATCTTTGGTTGAAGCATTTGCATTCTTTTCATTGAATACATGCTCTGTCTTGTAAGCGGATGAGTTAAAAGTTTTATTATCAATGAAAAAATAATAATTACTATTCCGTAGTTTGGAATAATTGAATGCAAAAACTTAAACAATGGCAGAAAGACATATTCCGCAATTGGCCTGACAATAAATTTCAAACCAAAGAAGCTTCCAAAATCAATTATCGAGGTTAAATTATGGTTAAGATTTTTTAACAAATCATAACTAACAGGACCAATAAAAATTGTAAATGATTGCTTTTCATACGAAGTATTTTTAAATGGAAGTTTTAACCTTGCTGTGTAAAATTCTTTAACCCCGTTATCTTTATAATGCTGAGTATATCCTCTGATAAAAGCTCCTTCAACAACATTAGGATCATCTGGAATTACTACTGCAGCAAAATATTTATTTTTAAGAGCCAGCCAATCAACTTTTCCGTTAAAATCTTTTTCTAATTTTTCTCCACTGGAAGGGGCATTTTCCATTACATATTCATCACCATAATATAATCCGGCATTAGAGTAATTTGCTTCATCAATTGAATTTTCTTCTACGAATCTTAAACCGTTATTCCATACAAAGTCGTACTGGTTGCTGCTGATAAGATTATTCATCTTAATAAATTCAAGGTCGAATTTCAAATCATACTTATTGCCATAAAAAACAAAAGTTTTTTTAATTAACCCTGAATCGCCTGCTGGAGTTGAATAAGAAATTATAAGGGAGTCTTTTCCTGAAATTTTTTTGTTCTCATTTATATTTGATACAAAATCCAGGTTGCCCGTTGAAACAGATTTTCCATCTGAAGTAATAAAGGCAATATCAAAACAACCTTCTTTATTTGTTTGCATTAACTGCACAAGAGTTTGATAATATGGAGCATTGTTACCAAGATTTTTAGCGTACCAATTTTTAAAGTTCTTCAGAAAGAGTTTTTTAATCTTTCCACCCTTGGTGGTCAGCTCGACAATTATTAGGTCGTTTTCAATAATAATTGTTTTTTCTGCTATTGCAGGTTTAGTAAAAAACTTTCCAAGGTTAAGTGAGTCAGTATGTTTATCTTTTACGTTAGAAACATTTGAATTGGTTTCAACCTTTTTTTCTTTTACAGAGTCCTGAAGATTGGTGGTTTGTTGTTTTTTATTTTCTGGTTGTTGAACTGGCGAGCTGATGTAAAGCCAGATCATCAAAATTATACCAATTAATACAAAAGCTGTTATTGTTTGTTTATCCATAAACTTTCTATTTTATTTAACAGGATCATAACCGCCGCGGTTAAACGGATTACATCTTAATATACGCCAAATAGATTTTAACGTACCTTTAAAAATACCAAAATGCTCAATAGCTTGTATAGAATATTCTGAACAAGTGGGATAAAACCTGCAAGACGGGGGAAAAAGCGGAGAAATGGTTTTCTGGTAAATTTTTATTAAACCGATTAACAGTTTCCGCATTATAAAACACTACTTAATTTTTTTAAAATATCTGATACCTCAGGTAAAATGAAATCAAGGTTAATCTTTTTGTTTTCATTCTGATTCAGATTGATTGCAGTAAATACAATAAAAACCGAGTTAAAATTATTTTTACAAATATTTACAATTTCTGTTTTATTCAATCTGTACGATTCTCTAATAAGCCTTTTAACCCGGTTTCGCCAAACCGCGTTGCCGTTCTTTTTTGATACTGCAATCCCAATCTTAACGGCTGGTTTTACTGTATCTTCTATAATCAAATATTGTGCTTTTATTATTCTATTTTCCGAAAAAACCGTTTTACCTTGATTAAATACCAGGGCAAAGATTTTTCTTTCTTTTATTCTTTCCTTTTTCGAGAGAGAATAATTTTTCAAAGAAATTACTTTTCGTCGCTAACGGTTAATTTTTTTCTGCCCTTAGCTCTGCGACTGGCTAAAACTTTTTGCCCATTTTTGGTTTTCATTCTTTCTCTGAATCCATGTTTGTTTTTTCTTTTTCTGTTACTGGGCTGATATGTTCTTTTCATTTTAATCTCCTAAATAAAGTGTGCAAAAATAACCACCAAAAGCCTAATAATCAAAGATTAAATGCATCCCTGCTTAATTAAAAAATTTTTATCTAAAATGTAAAATTTAATTTGCTATATATGTTTTTACTCTATATTTTTTGGTAGAAATAGTTCCTTAAAATCCTGTTGATAACTTGTTAACAAGCTTCTGGTGTGAAAAGGTTTCACATAGCGTTTATATAGCTCATTCACTCTGTTAACAGTTTTGATTTGTGAAAAAAATAAAATAAACTCGCTTAACTTATTTATTTTTAATAAGTTATAACTTCTTTTGTAATGTTAACAACTTGTTGGTAAGTCAGGGACTGTTTCTAGCCGATTATAAAAAATAAAACGGATTTATTGCTAAAACAAAAAAAATTGTGGAAAACTAATGTCGCCAATGGATTTACCGATTAACAACAACTACAAGCAATCCAGACTCATTTGGGACGAGTGTTTAAAGTTGATTAAGGAGAATGTAACTCCAATGACTTTTAATACCTGGTTTACACCCATTAAACCTTTGGAGTTTGAAAATTCTACTTTAAAAATTCAACTACCTGGAAATTTTTTCTGGGAATGGATTGAGGGTCATTATGGCGGACTAATAAATAAAACAATTAAAAATGTCATTGGCGAATCTGCAAAACTGGATTATGTAATTGTTGAAGAACAAGAACCTGATTTGTTTTCTTCTGCTGAACCGGTTAAACCATCAGAACCTGTAATTGAAATTGAAGTCAATTTATCAAAAGAAGAAGTAGAGTTTTCTACAAATCTTAATCCAAAGTACACTTTTGAAAATTTCATAAAAGGAGAAAGTAATCAACTTGCAAGAGCTGCTGCCGGTGCCATTAGCGATAATCCAGGTGGAACTTCATTTAATCCTTTTTTTGTATATGGCGGTGTTGGGCTTGGTAAAACACATCTTATACAGGCGATAGGAAACCAGATATTAAAAGATAATACAAATAAAAAAGTGATTTACCTTTCTTCAGATCAATTTACAGTTGAGTTTGTTGAGGCAATACAATCCAACAAAGTTAATGAATTTTCCAATTTTTATAGAAGTATGGATGTATTAATTATTGATGATATCCAATTTCTTACCGGAAAAGAGAGGACGCAGGATTTGTTTTTCAGAATATTTAATACTCTTCATCAAACCGGAAAACAAATAATTTTATCAAGCGATAAACCTCCCAAAGATTTAAAAGGAATGGATGAAAGATTAATTTCAAGATTTCACTGGGGCTTAACTGCCGACATTCAACCTCCGGACTTTGAAACAAGAATCGCTATACTTAGAAAAAAATCAGAAGATTTTGAATTAAATATTTCTTCTGAAATTCTTGAATACATTGCAAGTCAGATTACTTCCAATATAAGAGAACTGGAAGGCTGTCTTATTAAACTTCTTGCAAATGCTTCCTTAAACTCAAAAGATATTGATCTTGATCTTGCAAAAAAATCGGTGAAAGAAATTTCGACTTCAAAAAAGATAAACATAAGTATTGATCTAATTACTAAAACAGTTTGTGAGCATCTAAAGATTGATGAAAATAAAATTCGAGACAAAACCAGGAAACAGGAAATAGTATTTGCAAGACAAATTTGTATGTATTTGGCAAAGGAACTTACACCTTCATCATTAAAAACTATTGGATTGCATTTTGGAGGCAGAGATCATTCAACTGTTATTCATGCGTGTAGTGCTATCGAAGAAGCTGCTTCCAATAACAAATTTACAAAAGAAACAATTGAAATAATTAAAAACAAAATAGAGTTACTTTGTTCATAATTAATGTTAGTAAGTTGTTAGTAATTCAAATTTAACTTGTGAATAATTACTGTTTATTTTAAGATTCTTAATAACTTTTTATTGTTAAAATTTTATTAACATTTCTAATTTTAGGTTTTCTGATAATTTTAATTATAATTTAAATAATTGTATGTTTATCCACATTTCAACAGACTTATAAGTGTTAGATAAATATTTTTCTATAAATAAATTAAAATACTTATTAAAGTGTTGTGAACAAATTTGGAAATCTGATTGTCGTTTTATTATATACATATATTTAATTTAGAAAATTTTCCGGGCAGAATTAAAAATTTTCTACAAAAAAATATTTATTTAAAAATTTTTTATACACCATAAAGGAAAAAAAATGATAGTCAAAATATTTAATCAGTTCTCAAAATATTTTTTATTGTTACTTCTACTGTTTAGTATCTGCTCGCAGTCTTTTGCACAAAATAAAAATAACAATCTATGGAAAGATATAAATGAATCCAAGATTGTTACTAAGGGAGAAAGATATATCTATCCAAATTATTACAGAACAGTACATTTAGAGACAGAGTTATTTTATAATCTTCTGCTAAGAGTACCAATGGAAGGTACTACCAACAATGAAAACAATGAAGTTGTAATTCAACTACCATATCCAGATGGGACCTTTGAAAACTTTAAAGTTTATGAATCACCAATAATGGCACCTGAATTAGCAAAAAAATTTCCTGAATTGAAAACATATTCAGTACAAAGCACCCGAAATGTTTTTGCATCAGGAAGAATAGATTATACTCCATTAGGATTTCATGCTATTTTGTTTACTGATAAAGGTACAATTTTTATCGATCCAATTCAAAAAGGAGATATCGAAAATTATCTCGTTTATTTCAAAAAAGATTTTGTAAAACAAAACTCACCAGATTTAAACCATAGTTGCGTAGTTGAAGATGAAGAGATTCAGAAAGAAATACAGTCAATATTAAAAACAAGAAAAGTTAAATTATTTGATGATCAGTTAAGAACGTACAGGCTTGCAATGGCAGCAACTGGAGAATACACTGCTTTCTATGGTGGAACCGTTGCTGGCGGAATGAATGGCATTGTGACTACTATGAATAGAGTTAACGGTGTTTATATTAAAGACCTTAGTATAAAAATGATTCTTGTTGCAAATAATGATTTACTTGTTTATACGAATGCAAGCACAGATCCATATACAAATAATAATGGCAATACAATGTTAGGTCAAAATCAAACTAACATTGATAATGTTATTGGTTCTGCAAATTATGATATTGGACATGTTTTTAGCACAGGTGGTGGTGGAATTGCTTATCTTGGTTGTGTTTGTAGGGCAACATTAAAAGCTAGAGGAGTAACAGGAAGTCCGTCCCCGATTGGTGATCCTTTTGATATAGACTATGTAGCTCATGAAATGGGACATCAATATGGAGCTAATCATACTTTTAACGGAGAAGGTGGAAGCTGCGGAGGCGGAAACAGAAACTCGACAACGGCTTACGAACCGGGTAGCGGATCTACAATTATGGCTTATGCCGGCATTTGTACAGGAATGGATTTGCAAAATAATAGCGATGATTACTTTCATTTAATTAGTCTTAATGAAATTATTGCTTATACAAATTATAGTTATGGAAATTCGTGTCCTGTAATAACATCAACCGGCAATTTATCTCCATCAGTTTCAGTGGGTCCAGGTGGATTTACAATTCCTATTAATACACCATTTTCATTAACAGGCTCGGCAACAGATCCTAATAATGACATATTAACCTATTGTTGGGAAGAATATGATCTTGGACCAGCAGGAGCCCCAAATAATCCATCAGGTAATGCTCCAATATTCAGAAGCTTTACACCTACAACTTTACCGACAAGAATATTTCCCAGATTATCAAATTTGTTAAATAACACAAGCGTTATTGGTGAGTTACTCCCTTCTTATACAAGAAACCTGACTTTTGCATTGACAGCAAGAGATAACAAAGTTACAGGTGGTTTGGTTGGTTATGCAACAATACAGTTTTCGGTAACAAGTGCTGCCGGACCTTTCCTTGTTACATATCCAAATACAAATGTTAGTGTTCCGGCTTTATCATCGCAAACAGTTACTTGGTCTGTTGCAAATACAAATAATTCACCGGTTAATTGTGCTAATGTAAATATTCTTCTATCAACAGATGGAGGACAAACTTTTCCAATTGTACTTGCTTCTAATATACCTAATGATGGAAGTGAAACTATAGTAATTCCAAATATTCTTACCACTACTGCAAGAATTAAAGTAGAAGCAGAAGCTAATATCTTTTTTGATGTATCGAATGTTAACTTCACTATTGAAGCTCCTGTTCCAGTTGAATTAACATCTTTTTATGTGGTTAATGATGGTAATGGCGTGAAATTATTATGGGAAACTGTTACCGAGACAAATAATTATGGATTTGAAATAGAGAGGCGTAAAGAAAATTCCAATTTTCAGAAAATTGCTTTTGTTCCAGGAAATGGTACAACATTAGAAAAACATTTTTATAATTTTGTAGATAAATCAACTAACGGAGGGAAATATTCTTATCGTTTGAAACAGTTAGATATCGATGGAAAATTTAAGTACTCTGATATTGTCGAGATCAATCTTGGATTACCAAAAGATTTTGTCCTTGAACAAAATCATCCAAATCCGTTCAATCCGATTACGAATATTAAATTCAGTTTAAATACTTCTGCGGATGTAAAGCTTGGTGTTTATAATCAGTTGGGACAGCAGGTGGCTGTTGTTCTTAATGAGCATAAAGAAGCAGGAACTTATTCAATAAATTTTGATGCTTCCGCACTGACAAGTGGCATTTATTATTATAAAATAATTGCACTGCAGCCTATGTCTGGTGAAGTTTTATTTCAAAAATCAAAGAAAATGGTTTTATTAAAGTGAATATATAATAACGTATTTTTTAAGGCTGTTTCAAAAAAGCAGCCTTTTTTATTTTAAATTTGTTTTGTTTTTATTATACAATTTTTTATTTTGATAACAAAAAGCAGGTACAAAATGAAAAAGCTATTTTTTATTTCTTTTTTATCGCTATTACTTGTTTCTTTCAGGTCTGATACAACTATTGAAGATGACCTTAACGTTGCCTTAATTAATGCTAAAAAAGGTATGTACTGGGGATTGTCTAACTTAAAATTGAAGAAAGCAAAACTTGACGGAAAGTTGATAGATAACAGCCAGTTATTAGCAGAAATTAAAATTACCAAAGAAATCAACGGAATAAAATTGGAATCTACCGGTTATAACAATTCGACAGAAGTAACAGTAAAAATATTCAGAAGTTACAATAACCTAATAAAAGACGGATACATAGACAGGCCATTAGACGAGTAATTCTAAATTTAAATTCAACATTTAATAATGTGATTACTGATTAAAAAAAGCCGTCTCAAAAAAATATGAGACAGCTTTCATTAAATTTTTATTGAAGAATTTTTAATACCTGTAATAATCAGGTTTATAAGGCCCTTCTATCGTAACGCCAATATATTTTGCCTGTTCTTCATTAAGAACATCAAGTTCAACACCAATTTTTTTAAGATGAAGACGAGCAACCATTTCATCAAGATGTTTTGGTAAAGTATAAACTTTATTCTCATACTTATCTGAATGATTCCATAGCTCAATTTGTGCAAGCGTTTGATTGGTAAAAGAGTTGGACATTACGAATGATGGATGTCCCATTGCACAACCAAGATTAACAAGTCTTCCTTCTGCAAGAACAATTATTTCTTTACCATCAACATTATAAATATCAACCTGTGGTTTTATATTAACTTTTGTATCACCGTAATATTTATTCAACCAAGCCATGTTAATTTCATTATCAAAATGACCTATGTTACAAACAACGGTTTTATCTTTCATTAATTTGAAATGTTCACCACTTACAACATTAAGATTACCGGTTGCAGTAACTACTATATCTGCTTCTTTAACCGCGTCAATCATTTTCTTTACTTCATAACCTTCCATTGCTGCTTGTAAAGCGCAAATTGGATCTATCTCGGTTACAATAACTCTAACGTGAGCATTCTTTAAAGATTCTGCAGAGCCCTTTCCTACATCACCGTAGCCTGCAACAACAGCAACTTTGCCTGCAAGCATTAAATCGGTTGCTCTTCGTATTGCATCAACCAGTGATTCCCTACATCCGTATTTATTATCAAACTTAGATTTTGTTACCGAATCATTTACATTAATTGCCGGGATAGGAAGAGTGCCAAGTTTTTCTCTTTCGTAAAGACGATGTACACCGGTTGTTGTTTCTTCTGATATTCCTTTTATCCCCTTTGCCAGTTCAGGATATTTGTCGAGAATAGTATTTGTTAAATCTCCACCATCATCAAGAATCATATTTAAAGGTTTTCCATCTGCAAAGAAAAGGGTTTGTTCAATACACCAATCATATTCTTCAAGGGTTTCACCTTTCCATGCATAAACAGGTATACCCGCAGCAGCAATTGCGGCAGCGGCATGATCCTGTGTTGAAAAAATATTGCAGGAAGACCATTGAACTTCTGCACCAAGTTCTTTTAATGTTTCAATTAAAACTGCCGTTTGAATTGTCATATGAAGACAACCAGCTATTCTTGCACCTTTAAGAGGCTTTTCGTTTTTATATTTTTCTCTTAATGACATTAAGCCCGGCATCTCTACTTCAGCAAGACGAATTTCTTTTCTTCCCCATTCTGCAAGATTAATATCTTTTACTTTATATGGTAATTTTTTCGTTTCTTTTACAGCCATATTTATCTCCTTTAATCTTATACTAACACTATTTTTTATTCAAATATTTTTGAAAGACAGGCACAAGGTCTAATTTTTCCCAGGCAAATAAATCAACTGTTTTTTGTATAAATTTAGGTTTGCCGTTTTCTTCACCAACACAAATATTTACTTTAGTATTTGGTTGATATTTTCTTCCGAAATGACCATAAGAAGAAGTCGGAATATAAATCGGGTTACGAAGTTTTAACCTATCAATTATAGCTTTTGGGGTAAGAGGAACTTCTTTTTTAATCATCTGCGAAAGCTCAATATCAGATATTTTTCCCGTTCCAAAGGTATTAATAAATACCGACATTGGCTCTGCAACACCTATTGCATACGAAACCTGCACAAGACATTCTTTTGCTAATTTAGCTGCTACAATATTTTTAGCAATGTGTCTTGCAGCATAAGCAGCACTTCTATCAACTTTAGAAGGATCTTTTCCTGAGAAAGCACCACCGCCATGAGCACCCCAGCCGCCGTAAGAATCAACAATAATTTTTCTTCCTGTAAGTCCACTATCTCCATGCGGTCCACCAATTACAAATTTTCCAGTAGGATTTACAAAATATTTTGTGTTCTTATCAAGCAGTTTTTTAGGAATGACAGCAGGAATAACATATTTTTTTACATCTGCTTCTATTTTCTTCTGGTTTACATTCTCATCATGCTGGGTAGAAACCACAACTGCTTCAACCCGCAATGGTTTTCTTGTTACTTCATCGTATTCAATTGTTACCTGTGATTTTGAATCGGGTCGTAAGTACGGCATAAGTTTGGGCTGCTTTTTACGAATATCTGCCAGTTTTTTTACCAGTTTATGAGCGTATTCAAGAGTTAAAGGCATATAATCAGCTGATTGATCGCAAGCATAACCAAACATCATTCCCTGATCTCCAGCGCCCTGCTCTTTATGCAGTCCCTTTCCTTCATCAACACCCTGAGCAATATCAGGTGATTGTGAATGGATTGCATTTAATACTCCGCAGGAATCATTAGAGAACATATATTCTCCTTTTGTATAACCAATATTCTTTACGGTATTTCTTACTATTGCCTGTATATCTACATAAGCTGATGTTGTAACTTCTCCGGCTACAACTACAAGTCCTGTTGTTACTAAAGTTTCACAAGCTACTCTTGCTTTTGCATCCTGAACATAAATTGCATCAAGAACACTATCGGAGATAGCATCACATACTTTGTCGGGATGACCTTCTGAAACAGATTCAGATGTGAAAAAGAAAGACATTTTATTTTCCTATAATTAATTAATAAAATTCAAGTTCCGACGAGTCGCCGGTGTTTAATCTTTTATAATTTCCTTTAATAAGAGAATTATTTCCTATAATTGAGTTTTCGAGCATTGCTTTTTCAACTACGGCGTTTGAACCAATAATTGAATTTTTAATGATTGATTCTGAAATTTTAACCCCGTTATCTATAGTTGTAAACGGACCAATAATTGAATTCTCAACAACTGCATTATCTGCAATATAAACAGGAGGAACGATTACGTTGTTCAAATATTTTTTGTAATAACTTTTTTGCTTTAATAAGTACTGATTTGTTGAGAGCAAAGTTTCAGGTTTTCCGCAATCGTACCAGCCCTCAACGTTAAAAGTGGTCATCTTCTCTCCAGAATCAATCATCATTTGCAATGCATCAGTTAACTGGTATTCACCACGTGTTCTTATATTTTTTTCTATAAGGTTATTTAAGCTCTTAACTAAAGCATCTGCATTAGTGATGTAATACAAACCAACCAAAGCAAGATTAGAAACATATGATTGGGGTTTTTCAACGAGCTGTTTTATAAAACCATTTTCAGTAATTGCCACGCCAAACCTTCTTGGGTCATCAACGTGTTTAACACCAAGTGAGTTCACTTTATTTGAAAATACCTGTTTTACATCAACATCAAAAATTGTATCACCAAGAATTATAAAAATTTCCTTATCATCAAATGTTGGAATAGCCGTATAGATAGCGTGTCCAAGACCCTCCAGTACTTTTTGTTCTACAAAATCAGATTGCAAAGAAGGATAAGTTTCTTTAACATAATTAATAATCATCTCACCTAAATGTCCATAAACAAAAGTCGCCTTGTTTATTCCTTCTGAAAGAAGCTTATCAATAATGTAGCCCAGCATCGGTTTACCGCCAACATTTAGCAGCACCTTTGGTATTGTATGTGTATGCGGTTTAAGTCGGCTTCCAACTCCCGCAACAGGGATAATTGCTCTCATTCTTTTATAATTTCTTTTTTGAAAAACAAATTTATTTAATTAGGTAACGAATAACAAATAAAACTAAAATACCCCAACATGAAAAATTCTTTGGATATATTTTACAACTGCAATTGAATAAAGATTAGTTAGTAATTTTACTTTAAGAAATTGGAGTAACAAAATGCAAAATCGTATTAAAAAATTATTTGGTATTGAATATCCGATAATTCAAGCAGGAATGGTCTGGGTTTCAGGTTGGAAGCTTGCTTCTGCAGTATCTAATTGCGGCGGGCTTGGATTAATAGGAGCAGGTTCAATGAAGCCGGAGTTGCTTAAAGAGCATATGCAAAAATGCAAAGCAGCCACAAGTAATTCTTTCGGAGTCAATATTCCCCTTCTTCGTGAGGATGCCGAACAACTGATTAATGTTACGATTAAGGAAGGTATTAAAATTGTTTTTACCTCCGCCGGAAATCCAGCTAAATATATTGATGTACTAAAAAAAAATAATATAAAAGTTGTTCATGTTGTATCAAATGTAAAGCAAGCGGTAAAAGCTGAAAATGCCGGTTGTGATGCAATTGTCGGAGAAGGAGTTGAAGCAGGCGGACATAATGGGGCGGATGAAATAACCACACTTTGTTTAATTCCGCAAATTGCTGACGCAGTAAAAATTCCGCTTATAGCTGCTGGCGGAATTGCAGATGGAAGACAAATAGCGGCAGCACTATGCCTTGGTGCTGAAGGTGTACAAATAGGGACGCGATTTGCCGCCACCATTGAATCTTCTGCACATGATAATTATAAAAGAAAAATAGTTGATGCAAATGATGGTGACACTATTCTTGTTTATAAAAAAATTGGATTAATGCGAATGCTAAAAAACGACTTTGCAATACAATCTCTGAAAGCAGAGCAGGAAGGATTAGGCGAAGATCAGCTTAAAGAACTTCTTGGGAAAAAAAGAGAAATGAAAGGAATCTTTGAAGGAAATGAAAAAGAAGGAGCTATGGAAGCAGGTCAGAGCAGCGGATTAATTAGAAATATTCTAACTGTAAAGGAAGTATTTGATAAATTATTAACAGAATATCAACAAACAATAAAAGATTCTATCTTTTTCACAAGTTATAAATGAAAAAGGATAGAATCTTTTAATCACAAATAATTTAGTCTGTTATTTCAACTCCAGCAATTAATTCTTTTTTCTCTCTTCTCAGTATTTTTCTGAAAAAAGCAGGGATTGAGATACGCAACTCCTCAACTTTTGTATAAACAATAGGAACAACGACAAGCGTTAAAATAAGAGAGCTTGTCAATCCTCCAATTAAAGCCCATGCCAAGCCGCTTTTCCATTCAGCACCCGAACTTGTTGAAAGAGCAATCGGAAGCATACCAAAAACCATGGTTAATGTTGTCATTAAAATTGGTCTTAAACGCATTCTTCCTGCATCAATCAACGCTTCGTGAACAGCAGCTCCCTCTAAACGTTTTGCGTTGGTTCTATCAACAAGTAAAATTGCATTTTTACCAACAAGACCAATAAGCATGATAATTCCAAGCATTGTAAAAATACTTAATGACTTCATTGTTAATGCAAGCGCCAGTAAAGCTCCAATCATTGCAAGGGGAATAGAAAAGAAAATTATAAAAGGATAAATAAAGTTGTCGTAAAGAGCAACCATTATCATATAAGTAAATATTAAAGCAGCAAATAAGGCAATGAAGAGAGTTCCAAAAGACTCTCGTTGGTTTTTAAAATCACCACCAAATGAATAAGTTGCTGTTCCTTGCAGTTTTGTTTTTTTCAAAATATTATCAATGTCTTGAGAAACAGAACCAATGGGTCTTCCAACTGCCTGTGCATAAATAGTAATTGCAGGGTTTCTTCCCTGTCGTTGCAGTTTAGTGGGACCCGTTGAAAGAGTAATATTTGCAAACTGGTTAAGTTCAACAAGTTGTCCTTTTTTATTCATTACTGTTAAACTACCAATATTGTCAGTTTTTGCTCTATCAAACTCATCAAGCTGAATTCGGATATCATATTCATTTTGTCCATCCCGAAATTTTGATTCATCATCACCTGTTAAAGCTACTCGCAAAGTTGCCCCAACATCAGCTATAGTAAGTCCAAGTGCATTTAATTTTTCTCTATCAACTTCAATTCTTGTTTCAGGTTTTCCTTCTTCAGAAGAGGAGCGGACATCAGTTGTTCCCGGTACAGACTTTACAACATCTTCAACAATTTTTGCCGACTTAAATACATCATCTATATTAGTGCCGCCTACAATAATTTGTATGGGTGTTTGATTTGCTGTCCCAAAAATTCCTATTGGGTTTACTCTTACTTTTACTCCCGGAATTTTTTGAACTATCATTTTAATTTCATCCGACACATCATCAGTTGATTTTTGTCTCTCATTTTTTGGTACAAGCGTAACGTTAATCTCTGATACATTGTTAGATGAAAAACCAATTAAGCCTTCGTTAGATATTCCGGCGGTTACAAAGGTTTTTTCAACTTCAGGCATAGAATTGATAATTCTCTCGACATATTGAGAAGTTGAATTTGTTTGTTCAAGTTTTGCTCCCGGAGGAAGTTCAATTGTTACAGCAAACTCACCGCGGTCTGTTTGAGTCATAAACTCACCACCAATAAATCCGAGAGGTACCAGAGCCAGCGAAGCAAATAAAAGCAATATTGCGGCAACTGAAACTTTCCACCTGTTTTTGAAACTCCACTCAAGTAGTTTAACATAATCTTCTGTTAAATTTTTGAATTTGTTCTCAAACCATATTACAAATCTTCCTATTATATTTGTATTTTTTTGTCTTTCCAGTTTAGCAAAACGTGAAGCCAGCATTGGTGTAACAGTAAATGAAACAAAAAGACTAAGCAAAGTAGAAACCACTACCACTACAGAAAATTGTCTCATAATATTTCCAATAATTCCACCAGTTAAAGCAAGCGGAAGAAATACTGCAACGTCAACAAAAGTGATTGCAAGAGCTGCGAAACCAATTTCATTTCTTCCTCTTAATGCGGCAACCTTCCTTTCTTCTCCTGCTTCAAGATGATGATAAATATTTTCGAGCACAACTATTGAATCATCAACAAGAATTCCTACAACAAGAGAAAGTCCAAGTAACGTCATCAGGTTTAATGTAAAACCTAAGGCGTACATAACTCCAAAAGTTGTAATTAAAGAAGATGGAATAGCAACCAAAACAATAATTGAATTTCTTATACTATGGAGGAAGAGTAACATTACAAGCGCAACCAGAACAACTGCAATGGCAAGATCTGTTTTTACAGCGTTTGCTGCGTCAATTGTAAAGAGAGAAGCATCCTGCGCAATTGTAAATTTAAGATCGAGATTCTTATATCTTTCTTCAAGGTTAGCCAGTTCTTTTCTGATTAATTTAGAGACCTCCACAGCGTTTGCATCAGTTTGTTTTTGAATTTGTATACTAACAGTGGGTTTGTTGTTAATGCGTGTATAATTTACAGCCTCCTGAACACCGTCCTGAACTTCAGCAACATCAGATAATGTAATTGTTCCCCCCTGCCTTGAAACTCCTATTGCAAGATTTCTAAGTTCATCTATTGAATTGAATTTCCCTGCAACCCTAACCACATATTGTTGATCGACATCTTTAACATTTCCAGTTGGAAAATCAAGATTGGAACTTTTAATTGCAGACATTACTTGTAGTATCGATAAGCCATAGGATTTCAGCTTGTTGTGGTCAAGATTGATTTTAATTTCTCTTTCTTGTCCTCCGATTAACGCAACCTGTCCCACACCTGCAAGTTTTGATATAGAAGGTTTTATTTTATCTTTTAAAAATGTATAAAATTCTTTTGAATTAAGATTACTTGAAACACCCATTCTTATAACAGGAATTTCATCAAATGCAATTTTAGAAATAGTAGGAGCTTTTGTTCCTGATGGAAGTTTGGAAACAATTTCATTTACTTTTCTTTGTGCATCCTGAAGCGAAATATCAGTATTTGCTGATTGTAAAAGTTGAACAATTACAAAGGAAACTCCTTCCTGTGAAATGGAACGAACTTCATCTATTTTATCAAGACCCGAAATAGCATCTTCAATTTGTTTGGTTACATTTATTTCTACTTCACTTGGTGATGCCCCGGGATAGATAGTTGTAATTGTAATTACGGGAGGAGTTATTTTAGGTAGCAGTTCATAATTCAATAACTGCAACGCATATAAGCCGGATAAAATTAAAGCTGTAAAGACAACAATTACCAGCGATGGTCGTTTAATAGATAATTCTGTAATAGTCATAATAAATTTTCCTTTTTTACAAGATGCAGTTAAAGAATTTCTACAGGTGTATTATCTTTAAGTGTGTTTTGTCCGCTGATAACAATTATGTCCCCATCATTTATTCCATCTAGAATTTCTATTTTTGTTCCGAACGAAACACCGGTTGACACATTTTTAAGTTTAGCTATACCATTTTCAACAACATAAATCTTTGGTTCTTTTACACTTCCAACTATTGCTTCCCTTGGAACGGAAAGCACCTGTTGTCTTTCCAAAGTTGTGAAAAATACATTTGCAAACATTCCTGCTTTAAGAGGATGCCGGCTATCGTTGTTAATTACAATTTCAACAGTATATGTATGAGATTCATCTCCCTTTGAAGAAATGGTTTCAACTTTTCCATTAAATTTAATATTTGGATAAACCTGCGTCGAAGCCTCTACATAGTCTCCGACTTTTAATTTAAATACAACATTCTCAGAGACATTGATTTTTATTTTCAATCTTGAAATATCAACCACATTTGCAACAAGGGTTGGTTGAGGAGCTCCCTGCAAAGTTGAACCAACATCGATCGGTCTTAATGTAACAATACCTGAAATTGGTGTTTTAACCTTTGTGTCTTCTAATTGTCTTTTTGCAACGATGAATTGAGATTCTGCAGAGACATATGCAAGTTTGGCAGCATCAAGTTGTGCATCTGTAATTGATTTTTGTTTATGCAATTCAACAAATCTCTCATAATCTTTTTTTGATTTTTCGTAATTAGCTTCTGCAACCATCAAGGCGGCCTTTTTCAATTCATCATCAACCTGAACTAGCACCGAGCCGGCGGCTTTATAGTCACCGACTTTTGCAAATACATGCGTTACTCTTCCAGAGGTTTCTGATAAAACATTTACGTCGTTGTATGCTGTAATTGTTCCAACAAGAGAAATGTCTTCTGAAATTTTTGATTTTTCTGCTTTATAAACTGAGACGTAATATGCGTTTTTAATTGCTGATTTTTCTTTAGCCTGCAGTTTGGCCTTGTTATTAAAAAGAATAAAAAGAATAACTGCAAAAGCAAGTACCGCAATGCCAATATATTTTAATTTTTTCATTTTATTTCCTCGTTAATTTAATTTTCCTATTAATTTATTGCCCTGTTGATTTTTCTAATTTTGCTTTGGCAATTTCATAATCAACAAGAGCGTTTGTATAATTGGTCTTTGCAACAAGCAAAGCAACCTCTGCATCAATGACCTCGGATGTAAGAGATACACCGTTTTTGTATTTCTGTTCAGTAACTCTCATATTTTCTTCTGCCTGCGTAACAGCAAATTTTGATATACTAATTTTTTCTTTCGATTGCAGCAAAGAAAGATAATTAGAGGTTACTTCAAGGGTAACAGCGTCTTTTGTTAGAGACAATGCATCAACGGTTTGATTTAACTGTGCTTCTGCCTGCTCGGTTTGATGGGATGTTGTCATCCAGTTCCAGATATCAAAACTCATTGATACACTTACATCCCAGGTGTCTTTCCAGGCATCTTTTCCGGGAACAATTCTTTGATTAGGGCGGCTGTAATTATAGTTGCCGCTAAGAAACACCTGTGGATACCAGCCTGATCTTGAAAGAGAAAGATTTGCTTCACTCATTTTAATTCGTAAATCGGCAGCCTTAACTTCAGGTCTATTGTTTATAGCTTTTAAAATTAATGCATCAACATCTCCATAATCTTTTATCTCTCCGTTTGCTGAAGAAGATATTGTTATTTCAGTTTTAAGAGAGATTCCTAAAGTGTTGCATAAAGATATCATTGAGAGTTTAACTGCATTTGCGGCATCTATGTGTTTTAGTTTAGCTTCTGAAAGTTGGACTTCAAGTTTTAATATATCGTTTGTAGTTAAAAGTCCCTGTGCAAACAAATTTTTTGCATCAGTAAGATGCGATTCAATTTGTTGAACTGTTTCGTCCACAACTTTCTTCATTTGAATTGCTTTAAAGTAATTCCAATAACTGTTTTTAATGTTAAATATCAATTCTTCTTTGTCTTTATTATACTCTTCAGTTGTTGCCTGATAGTTAAATTCTGAAATATCGCTTGCGCTTTCCAGTTTGAATCCTGTGAACAGCGGTTGAGATAGAGTTAGTTTTGTTGTCCAGTTATCCAGAATAGAAGGAGAGACAACAAAAGAACCAAAAGGTGTTGTAATGCTAAAAGGATCAACTTTGCTTAAGCGAGTATATGCACCAAAAAGTTTTAACGAAGGAAGTCTTCCCGCATTAGTTTCTTTCAGTTTATATTCGCTGCTGCGTACTTTCATTACAGAAATGTTAAGGTTTTTATTGTTTTTCAAACCCAGATTAATGGCTTCATCTACGCTTATGGAAAGTTTGTTTTGTGAATAAGCTGATGAGATAAAAAATAAAATTATGATAAATGTTAAAAATGATTTCGTGTTTTTCTTTTTCATAGTTGAAAATCTCCCTGTAGATTAACTAAAAGTTTAGTTTTATACTTTTTCCTTCCATCTTTGCTTAAGATGCCTTCAAAAATTATTTTAATTATGTTTTCAAAAACCTGTCCACCAGATACTGGTAATTGAGAAAGCGTTTCAGGATTTATAATTGCATGTATTGCAGAAATATATAACAGCACCACAACTTCTTTGTTTATGTCCTCTCTAAAAACACCAAGGTTAATTCCTTCATCGATGAGCAGGGTAAAATTTTTAAGTGCTTTCTTTTTCCGCAATTCCTGAATATCATCCCAAAGTTTGGGATAATTTTTAGCGAGTTCTTGCACCATTGGACTGTTGAGCTTTGAAGAGTGCTTTATAAGAAAATTCATAAACATTTTTAACTTTTCAATAAAGTCAATTTTTTTATTATGAATCAAATCTTCAACAAAGCTGGTTATTTCACATTTTGCTTCATTGATAATTTCTTTTAGAATATGTTCTTTATTTGAAAAATTTTTATAAAGCGTTTTCTTGCTTATTCCAAGCTCTGAAGCTATTTCCTCCATTGTGATTTTTGTAAAACCATAACGTTGAAACATTTCACTTGCATGGGTAAGTATTTTACTTTTTACTTCTGTATCGTTATTCATTTTTGTTCTGTTGTTTTTTTATTATAACAAGCCAAAGGGGGCATAAGTTCCTCTGGAAACATTTTTTGTTTTTATCGTTTCCAAAATACACACAAAGACTTTTTCTGCAAATTATTTTATGATGAATGGTTTTATGTATTGATAAAATTTATCTGTATTTTTTTGCCGAACGGTATCTGTTCCAGAATTTAAAATGGGTTAATGATGTAAAGTCTATCAGTCTTCTTATTACCGTAGATTTATATAAGTAATGAATAATAAAATATCCTGGTAATATAAATGCCAGAAAGAGTATGCTCTCTATAACAAATGAAAAAAAGTTACCTGTAATATTTTGGGGAATCCGAACAAATCTATTAAAGCCCGACCAGAACCACCCAATAAACAGGGAATAAAATAAATAGAGAAAAACCGCGAGGAAACCATGTTCTGTTTCAATAGCTCTTTGAGGACATTCATTCATACATTTCATACAGCTTTCACATTTGAATGTCCAATAGGGACGTTCGGAAATTGTTTGTATTGCCTTAACAGGACAATTATTTATGCATAAATTACAATTGTTACATTTTGAATTTGCGTAAAAAGTTTTTGCAATTACAAATCTTCCGGGGAAAAAATACAGTACCGCAATAGGAGCAATCAGTAAATCCTGAACTATATCCAGAAGAGCACGGTAATTTCTTTTTCCATCGAGAATTTTATTTGCAAAAATTTTAGTTATTCGTTTACATCTATCATGAATTGCTTTTATTGCAGTTTCAATTAAACCCGGGTGCAAAGAAATCCAGTTTGAAGGAAGATCTATTGATCGCATTCCAACAATTTTATATCCTTTAAGAATAAGTACTATGGCGGCAAGCAACAAAGCTATTCCGCTAAGTCCGGGAAAATATATTTTGAATAATTTCAATCCCGCTCTTGTATTAATTAAGAAAACTTTATTCCCTTTGGCTTTTGGAAAACGAAAGATAAAATACATCATTACAGGGGGATAATTAAAGCCATGTGTAGGAGAACAAAATCCGATTAATGACTTCTCTGGCGGGGATGAAATATTTTTTCTATCAATTTTAGAAATATCAATTATATCAGTGTCATAGTTTTTTTCCTTTGCAGAATCAGCGAACCAATGAGCAACGTTTCTTGCATTACCAGTTCCTGAAAAATAATAAATTAAAAGGGGTTGATCCATCATACTTAAAATATCTTTAACAAATTTCTAATTGAAAATTAAATTGAATGCTGATTTTATTTATCCATCCATTCCTTAAAAGCCGATGACCTCTCAATGCTTACAAGAGCTTCTACTTCTTTGGGCTCAGATGGATTTAATTCAATTTTTATCCTTGAGCGGGAATATGGAATCATATTTTTAATTGCATTAAAAGAGACTATCAATTTTCGATTTATACGAAAAAATTTTTCGGGGTCAATAACTTCCTGAAGTTTATCAAGAGCAAAATCAACAGGGAATGTATTTCCTGAAAAGGTTGTTAGAAACACATTCTTCTCCAATGCATAAAAGTAGGCGATTTCATTAATCTCAACTTTTTTAATTTTTTGTCCATACTGAATTAAAAATCTTTTCTTGTAATTTATTTCTTTGTTCTGAATGCTTTTAATTATATCACCAAAATCCAACAAATAAGATGATTTAATGTTTTTAAACTTTTTCAATGCTTCCCGCAATTCTTCTTTTTTTATTGGCTTGAGAAGATAATCGATGCTGTTAAGTTTGAACGCTTTTATTGCGAACTGATCATAAGCTGTTGTAAAAATAATAGGAACATCAACTGTAGCTTTCTCAAATATTGAAAAACTTAATCCATCTTCAAGCTGAATATCCAGGAATATCAAATCCGGTTTGTTTAACTTTAAATATTGTATTGATTGTTCTACAGAAGCAAGTTTCTCAGAAATTTCAATTGAAGAATCAATTTCTTTAATTAATTCTTCTAATCTTTCTGCAGCAAGTTTTTCATCTTCAATAATTATTGTTTTCATAGTTTTTTTCTTTTATAACTAAACTTATTCAGGCTTTATCAACCAAATTTTTGCAATGTATTCTTTTTCCGTAACCAGGTATTGTGGAGCCTCTTCTCCCAGCAATTCATATCGCTTATTAAGATTATTTAAACCAATGCCTTTTGAGTCATAACCCTTTAACTTTGGCTGAAGATTATTTATAACCAGAAGATAATTGGTTTCATTATAGATTTTTATTCGCAGAGGGCTTTCAGAGGTCGCCTTGTTGTGTTTAAAAGTGTTTTCAAGTAAGGTCTGAACCGCAAGTGGCGGAACAAGATAATTTAACTTTGATACATCAACATTTATTTGTATTTCTATTGCAGTATCAAACCGTATCTTCTGTAAAAATAAAAATGATTTGGCAAAACCTATTTCTTCTCTTAACTCAACGACGGGTTTATCAATTACATCAAGAGTGTATCTGTAAACAGATGAAAACTCATCAACAAAAGCCTGTGCTTTTTCCGAATCCTTTTTAATTAATGACGAAAGAACATTTAAACTGTTGAAAAGAAAATGGGGATTAAGTTGACTCTTTAGCGTTTCAAATTTTATTTGCGAGTTTTCTTTTTCCAGTTGTTCAGCTTTTACTAAAGAATACTGACCTCTCTTAAACCAGACTATGGATTCAATAACTGTTATTATAAAAATGTTTAAAACAGAAGTTATCAAAGAATTATTGATTATGTTTTTAAGTAATCCATCAAAATAGGGCATTAAAATATTGGCTGCGATTGTTATAATTGAACCAATTACTGTGCCTGTAAAGACAGATAGAAAAAATTCCGTTGGTATTCTTTTAACTGGCTTAACAGATAAAGGAAAAAATTTATCTAACTGGTTTATAATCAGTATGTCGATATAAACTAGCACCAAAGCAAAAACAAAACTAAAAGATGTTCCGATAACCAGGCGAATTAAATAATTTAAAATGTTCGGAACAACTATGTAGCCTGTAATATAATTGTAGGTTATAATTATCAACTGGACAAAAAAAGCCAGAGTTAGGATAACAAGGACAGTGTATTTATTTAGTTTCATTTTCATGCTTAAAATTCGTTAAAAAATTTTTAAAATTCACTTTGTTTATTATCAAAGTAGTAATCTCAATGTTCAAGCTGAGAATCAGTTATCAATTTTTCTTTATGGGGAAATTGTTTTTCGAATTCGATTAATTCAGAATCATTAACATTAAAACCGTTATCTTCAATAAATTTTCCTTTAACATCTGATAAGGAATGTTGATATAATTCCATAGCCATAAATGGTTCAAAGTTTTGATTCTCTTTTGTGGTAATCTCAAACTCTTTAGCATTTTTAAAACCAAAGCGATGATAATAATCGGGATTTCCAAAAAGAATCATCCCTTTGAAATTCAATTTTCTTGCTAAAATTATGGATTTGTTTAATAGCCGAGCACCTATTCCCCTTTTTTGAAAAGAGGGGAGTACTGATAATGGTCCGACGCAAAGAATTTCTTTCTCATTATTAAACGAATCTATTACTTTTGCTTTTGACGAGATAATCTGTCCAACAATCTCATTTTCATAAATGGCAACCAAATCAAGGTCATTTATGTAATTAGAGCTTTTTCTAAGATTGTAAAGAACCAGGTGTTCGCCACAACCGGGTTTGTAAACGTTCCAGAATGCTTCGCGAGTAATATTTTCAGTAATTCTATATTCATTCTGAAATACTTTTCTAATAACAGTCTTCATTTTTATAATTCTAATAATTTAATTTTTTTAATTCAAAATTCAATAAAAATATTTTAATGTGCTTATATTTACTCTGTCATCCTGAGAGAAGCGAAGAAAAATCTATAAATTTCTTTATTGATTTTTTTGCTTCGCTAATCAGGATTAAATTAAGGAATTACTAAAAAGACCAAGACAATCCAACTCCAACTGAAAGATAATTCAAATTAACAGATGAACTTACATTATTAACATCAATGTTTCTGTTAAGTGAACGATATCTTAAACTTGGTAAAAGGGAATACTTTTCACTTAGTGAAATAACCAAACCTGCTTCAAACTGCCAGCCTAATCCGTGTTTCGAGTCGATAATTATATCACCATCGTTATTTTCAATTTCAATGTGATTGAAAGTTCCGCCAAATCTTATTAAATAATTTAGGGTTGATTCTCCAATTGGATGGATAAACTGAAAACCAAAAGTATAACCGGTTTCTTCAAAGCTTGCATCCGGACCAGCAAAGGAATTATCAACTGCAAAATTGTTATAGCTCCAACCAGCATAAGCTGAAAGATGCGGCATGAAGCGATAAGCGATTGTCAACTCACCGCCAAGACCCAGTTTGAGGTCGGCATCTTTAATGTTCTGGTTAGCATAGTCAACCGAGGGTCTGAATTCCAGACTCCATTTGTTTTGTCCTGAAGACTGATTAAAAACCGCTAAAAATGTTAAAGCAACAATTGTTAAGAATAAATTTTTCATTTTCATTTCCTTGTAAGTTTGTGAATAAGTTAATTAAATTTTCTACTCCAAACTTAAAAGCCGTATATGGCGTAAGAAAAAATAATTCGACGAACCTGCAGTTAGATAAGATGAACCTGATTATTTTAAAGATGAATAAAACAGATTCAGATAAAAATAGTAATGGATTTTTACTATTCATTAAAACTTACTGTGGTTTTTTCTTTTTGGAATATAATTCTTGAGATTTAATTACCAGTTTCTTTTGGTTGCAACTTAAATTTCTATTTTTCTGTTTTCCATTCAAGCATTATTTTCCAAAAGATTTATAAATAATTTTAAGAAAACAATATGAAGTCTAATTACAATTATGTTAATCGCCACTTTTTATTTCTTATTTTATTCTTTATTCTTTTTTGTCTTTCAGCATTCCCTCAAACTCTTAAATTAAAAATAATTGAAACAACCGATGTACACGGAGCAATTTTCCCTTTTGACTTCATGAAAAATAAAGAGACTTCTTCATCGCTTGCACAGGTTTATACTTACGTTAAACAACAAAGAGAGGACAAAGAACAGGACGTTATCCTTCTTGATAATGGCGATATATTGCAGGGGCAACCGGTAGTATATTATTATAATTTTGAAAATACAGATACTTTGCATATACAGGCAAGAGTAATGAATTTTATGAACTACGATGCAGGAACGGTTGGTAATCATGATATTGAAGCGGGTCATCGGGTTTATGATAAGTTTAATAAAGAATTAAATTTTCCATGGCTTGCAGCAAACGCAGTAAATATTAATACAGGGGATCCTTACTTTAAACCATATACAATTATTGAGCGAAAAGGATTTAAAATTGCTGTACTCGGACTTATCACTCCGTATATTCCAAATTGGTTACCACAAAAAATTTGGGCAGGAATGCGTTTCGATGATATGGTTAAGTCCGCACAAAAATGGGTTAAAATAATTAATGAAAAAGAAAAACCGGATTTATTAATTGGACTTTTTCATTCGGGAGTTGAATATAATTACGGTAATCAATCAATTGATGATGAGTTTAATGAAAACGCTTCGCAATTAGTTGCAGAAAGAGTGCCCGGTTTTGATATTATATTTGTTGGACATGATCATAAGAAGTGGAATTATAAAGTAGTCAATTCCAGCGGTGATAGTGTGTTGATAATGGGAAACGAAAACGCTGCAAGAAATATTTCTGTTGCAGGAGTACTTATAAAAAGAGATAAAAACACAAATTATCTTGACAAAATTATCAGCGGACAAAACATTAATATTTCTTTATTTAAACCGGAAGAAAGTTTTATTAATAAATTTAACTATGTTAAAGAAGAAGTTCGGGAATATTTTTCGCAACAAGCGGGAGTACTTACAAAAAAAATCTCTATTCATGATGCGATGTTTGGACCTTCAGAGTTTGTTAATCTTATACAAAAAATTCAGCTTGATATTACAGGTGCAGATATTTCTTTTTCATCACCCCTTTCATTTGAGGCAAGTCTTGATAGTGGTAATATTTTTGTACGCGACCTTTTTACACTCTACAAATATGAAAATCTTCTTTATACAATGGAGTTAACAGGACTTGAAATAAAAAATTATCTCGAGTACTCATTTCAAAATTGGTTTAATGTTATGCAAAATGAAGACGATCATCTTATTGTATTTAAAAAAGACTCCTCCGGAAAATTAATAGAAGAAAATGGTTCTTATATATTAATGACCAATTATTACAATTTCTGTTCTGCCGCAGGATTAAATTATTTAGTTGATGTAACTAAACCTGCCGGAGAAAAAGTAACCATCATTTCAATGAGCGATGGAACTCCGTTTTTATTAGACAAAAAATATAAAGTTGCTATCAATTCTTACAGAGGTAATGGAGGGGGCGGACATTTAACACTTGGTGCAAAGATTTCGCCGGAAAAGCTTTCTGAAAGAATTATAAATTCAACGGAAAGAGATATTCGCTATTATCTTCTAAAATGGGTTGAAAAAAATTGGTTTGTTGAACCACAATTTCCAACGAACTGGAAAATTGTTCCTAAAAATTATTGGTTAAAAGGGAAAGAAAAGGACTACAAACTGCTTTATAGACATTAATGTCTTTTTATATGTTCTTTATTTAACCAATTTTAATTGCATTCTAATAGGGCAGAAACCACTCATCATACAAAAATAATATTCGTTGTTTGGGTTGTTAGTTTTGGATAGCAATTAAAATTATTTTATGAAAACTATTACTTACAACCTGGTAAAAGAACGACAAGATTCAACTTTATTTTACAAAGAACTGGAATCTTATTCTGATTTATTGATTGAATATTCCCGCAATAAAATTGAAGAAATCGTTTTTGATTATAAAATATTTCTTCTTGCAAATAAAATTGAAAAAATCAGGAGCTACGAAGAATATCTTTATGATATTCTTTCTTTTGGGGTTTATTATAAAATTTATTTTGCAAATGCTCAGGCGGTATCTGGAGTAATAATAAAACTTGCGAAAAAACTTTATACCCTTCGAAGTAAAAATAAAAATCTAAAAAAGTATATTGATCCTGTTAGAGGATTTATTGCTTCCGCTTTTCTTATAAAATATAAATTGCATTATCAAAAAAGGACTGACTATTCAACTGAAAAAATTCATAAATTTATTGAATGGCTTGAAGCGACAGGAGAATTCAAGGAAGAAGTTAAAAGATTTCAAAACGTTGAAAGTTATTTTTTATCACTTAAACAAGACGAAAAAAGAAATTTTATTTTCTCCACACTTGATGTTGCCGATTGGTTTGAAAAAAGCAGTTCTTACTTTCTTGGAGACTATACAGTTAATGTAAAAAACTTTCTTGAAGAAGAGCATTTATCTCACAAATGGAAAGAAGATTATATCTTCTGCGGAAGAAAAGCTGTTGAATATCATCTTGGTATTGCTGGCGCCGAGTTAATGAACAGGGCATTTAAAAGTGAATATGAAGAGACAAAAGGCAAAGCTGTTTTGCTTCCAGCGTGTATGAGAGCAAAACAGGATGACTGTAAAGCAATAAAGGCAGGACTTGATTTGAAATGCACACACTGTACAAAAAATTGTAGAGTAAATGAAATATCACTAATAGGGCTACAAAATAATTTTTCTGTACATATAATTCCACATTCTTCTGATTTTACAAAGTGGCTTGAAACTCTTGCTGTTGGGAAAAATATTGGAGTAATTGGCGTTGCCTGTCCGTTAAATTTAATTACCGGTGGACTTGAATTAAAAAGTCTAAACATCCCAGCACAGTGTGTTTTTCTTGATTACTGTGGGTGTAAAAATCATTGGGATAAAAAAGGGTTTTCAACAAACATTAATATTAACAAATTGTTGGAAATAACAGGCAGCAAAAAACAAGTTACTGTTCAAACCGTTTAATTTGTTAGCAATTCTATTTTACCTTTTCTGTTAAAACGAGCCGGTCTATATTTGAACCAGAATTTAAAATTTTTACGTGGTAAAGATGGAAATATCTGTTTCTATTGTGTCTGTTATACAATCAATGCTCGCACCGGGTTTAATGATTTCTGCTTGCGGGCTTCTTTTGCTCGGGATGAATAATAAGTATTCTCTTGTGGTTAACAGAATCAGACTTCTAAATGAAGAAAAAAGAAGATTCAAACTGAAGGCAGAAGAGAAAGAATTTACTTATCACGAAGAGGTAAGACTGAAAAGCATTACGGTACAGTTAGAACGTTTTAAGTTTAGAGTTAAACTTGTACGAAATGCTGTTTTCTTTTATTCGCTTGCTGTAGCGTTGTTTGTAATTACCTCTCTTTTTATAGGACTTGGTTTTACATTAAAAGAAATGAAGTTCGAAACACTTATACTGTTGTTTTTTTCTCTTGGTATGATATCGGTTCTAGCCGGAGTTACATTTGCAGCTTATGAAACAATTAAAGGTTATCAGATTGTAAGTTTTGAAGTTAAAGCTGATGAGTAAAAAACTTCTTACTGAAGAAGAAACTTTACTTCTTCCTCAAAACATGCTGAAGCTTTATTCAATAGGAGCGTTTCCTATGGCTGATAGCGAAACAAAAGAAGTTACCTGGCACTTTCCAGAAATTAGAACAATAATTCCAATAGATAATTACAACGTTCCCCGTTCACTCAAAAAAATTATTCAGAAAAATGATTTTGAAATCCGCTACGATTTTGATTATCTCTCAGTTATACATGATTGTGCCGATAGAGATGAAACCTGGATATCTGAAAAAATAATTGAAGGGTATAAACGACTTGAAAAACTTGGTTTCCTTCATACGGTTGAGATTTATAAAAAAAATAAATTGGTGGGTGGACTTTACGGAATCACATACAGGGGAGCGTTTTTCGGCGAGTCAATGTTTTCCAAAATAGAACAGTCTTCTAAAATTGCACTTGTAAAACTTCTTGAAAGATTAAAGGAAAAAAATTATGCTCTTCTCGATGTACAGTTTATGACAGAACACTTAAAAATGTTCGGAGCAATTGAAATAAGTTTTGAAGACTATAAAAACCTTTTAATTGAAGCCTACTCAAGAGATTGTATTTTTTAATCTGTCTCTTTTCCGTGCTTTTTCATTATCGTTTTCCATTCATCTATGCTTAACACCTCCGATTCTTCTATTAACATAATCGGTATGTTATCTTCAATGCGGTAACGTCTTCTTGTTTGTTTATCTGTTGAAACAAGAAAATCTCCTTCAAGCACAAGGTCTGCTTTTGTTTCGGGACAGCACAGAATTTCCAATAGATCTTTGTTTATCATTTAACTTCCATAATTTATTTGCAAATATAATTGACCGGCAACTATTCTAAAAAATCCGTTTCGAATTTTCCATTTTTCCAATAAATTGAACGGTGAATGTAAAAAAGTAAGTGCTTATATTTATATAAGCGATTGATATCCTTTTTTAAACTTAATTAATAAAGATTTTTATGATGCGCATTCAAAAGATTTTTTTTATTTTATTTCAGATTACTGTAATTATTAGTGCTCAGGACAAATTTGAGGAACAAAAATTTGTTAAGAATCCTGTTGAGGCTGGTGATAAAATTATTTTTACAGATAATTATGCATCCAAAATTTATTTGCTTCAAAATGGAAAGGCAGAAGAGTTAATTTCAGCTCCCGGCATAGGTAATTACTTTTCTGTTTCACCCGATCAAATGAAATTAGGCTTAAAATATATTGATGAAGAAGGAAAACAATCTCCTGTTTTAATAAATCTTAACTCCCGAGAAATCAGAAATTTACACACACCAGTAAGTCAATGCGGACAGGTTAGTTTTTCGGGTAATGGAAAAATTGCATTTACTATCGATAAAAACTTAATCGTTATTGATGAAACCAACATCAATAATTATAATCTTGGTTATTATTCAAACTTAGCTCCGATTTCTCCCGATGGAAATTTTGCCGCCTTCAATGATAATGATGACCAAATATGGATAATTAACCTGGTTAATCAGCAAAAAGAAAAAATAAGTGACTTACAGTTTGGTTATTTTAATCCCGTTTGGTCTCCGGATTCTAGAATGCTTCTTTATTCTTCCCTCGGTGGACACTTAAAAGTTTACGATTTATTTAACAAAAAAACTTATAATATCGGTGAAGGATATAATTCTTCGTGGTCTCCCGATTCAAAGCAAATAATTTTTTATAGAAAAGAAATTAATGATGCAGTTGTTGCAAACATAGATATTTATACTGCTTCGTTTGATGGAAGTGAAATAATTAATTTAACCAACTCGCCAGATTCTTTTGAAATGGATGCTCGGTTTATTTCCAAAGATAAAATCATCTATCATACTTTTGTTGATAAAACAATAAATGTTATATCGATTGATTTGAATAACAACGCAGTTTCATCATCAAATGAATTATATAACGCAAAGAACTTAGTGTCTGTAAGTTTTTATAATTACAACTCTTTTGACAAACCTCTTGTAATTCCTGATGTTCCTTATGTTCATCAGGTGTATGATACTCCCGATTGGTTTTATGGTCATACATGTTGTGGACCAACAACTGCAATAATGGCTATAGCTTATTATAACCTCCTTCCCAAATGGGAGGGATGGTGTAGTTCCCCCACAGGTCATTATAATAACTGGGGAAGATACATAGCCGATAAATACAGGTTCAGAATGTTTTATTATGCTCTGCCTGCAATAGCCGGCTCAACAACAGGTTATGGTGGATATGGTTATATGTGGAATAGCGGAAGCCCTTACTCAAGAATGAGTGCTTATTTTGGTAATCATCGAATTAGTTCTTCTACAACTGATGCTCCTCCTTATTCAAGTTTTGAAACCGAAGTCAACAACGGTTATACTTACGCTATATGTAATGGATTAACAACTTCAGGACATATTATACTTGGACATAGTTTTGGCACTGCATCACGCTCAATTATTACAAATGATCCTTATGGAAATAAAAATACTCCCGGCTATCCAAGTTATGATGGAAAGAATGCAATTTATGATTGGCCGGGTTATAATAATGGTTATCAGAACTTGAATACTGTTTACTGGGCATCAACAGTTCGCTATAATTTAACACCTGTAAGCGATTCACTTGTTGATGATCTTGATCTTGAAAGAGGTTTTTATCTTCATACAAAATCTCCTGCATCAATGGAAAGATGGAGGGACATAACAACTGTTCCCGATGGACATATGTGGTACACTTATACTGATACTATAGCTAATGATATAAGTTATGCAATGTGGAGGCTGACTATTCCGCAGGCAGGAAATTATGAGTTATTTGCTTTTATTCCTTTCAGCAATGCAATTGATGCAAGATATAAAATCACTCATAAAGATGGAACACAAACGGTGTCCTTAAATCAAAGCAGTTACACAAACTCCTGGGCTTCGCTCGGATGTTATAACTTTAATCAGGGAAACACAAATTATATAAGACTTGGTGATGCGAGTAGTGTTTCAGGACAGGAAATAGTATTTGATGCTATTAAATGGCAGTATAAAGGTCCTTTTGTATCCACAAAAGAAAATGAAGTTACTGTTACCCACAATTTTTCACTTGAACAAAATTATCCGAATCCATTTAACCCTTCTACAACAATTCGTTACAATATTTCATCTGCGAGTAAAGTAATTCTTAAAGTTTTTGATGTTATGGGAAATGAAATTAAAACGCTTGTTAATGAAGAAAAGCAGCCCGGTTCTTATGAAGTCGAATTTATGATAGAGAAAAATTTAAAATATTCGGCGGGTTCAGGTGTTTATTTTTATCAACTTATCGCCGGCAATTTTATTGAAACAAAAAAAATGGTTGTAATCAAGTAATCATTTTGAACTTTTCTTTATAAAATCGGATTAAGGATTAAGGTTTTTTTTCTATATTTACTTAAATAAAAAATAATTATTCATCCAGCGTAATTCAATCGTAAATAAATAAAAGGGCAATTCTATATGGAGCTTGAATTAATTATTGGCATTAGTGTCATCGGTCTTTTATTTGCAATCTATTTAACCCGCTTTGTTCTAAAGCAGGATACAGGCACTGAAAAGATGCGTGAAATTTCTGATGCCATAAAAGAAGGTGCAGAGGCTTTCCTTCGCAGACAAAATAAAACTATTCTCTTTCTTACTGTGGCTTTAGCTGCTTTCATTTATATAATGTATGCTTTTTTAAGAACTCCAAGTCCAAACGATCCTACTTCAAAAGAGGAGCTTGCTTTGTGGACAACAGTTTCTTTTGTCCTTGGTGCGTTATGTTCGGTGGCTGCAGGTTATATGGGCATGTGGGTTTCAATTCGCACCAACATTAGAACAGCATCTGCTGCAACAAGAGGAATGAATGGTGCATTAAGAACAGCATTAAGAGGTGGTGCTGTATCAGGATTTTTTGTTGTAGCAATGAGTTTGCTTGGAGTTGCTGGTTTGTTTACTCTAATAAAATCGATGGGAGTTACTCAAGATATTACAAAAATTCCTTTGCTGATTGTTGGGTATGGTTTTGGTGCCAGCTTTGTTGCACTGTTTGCACAACTTGGCGGAGGAATTTATACTAAAGCAGCCGATGTTGGTGCTGACCTTGTTGGTAAAGTTGAAGCCGGAATTCCGGAAGATGATCCGAGAAATCCTGCGGTTATTGCTGACCTTGTTGGTGATAACGTAGGTGATTGTGCCGGTCGTGGAGCTGATTTATTTGAATCTACAGCTGCAGAAAATATTGGTGCAATGGTACTTGCGGCGGCATTATTCAAAGCAAATGCAGAAGTGTTCACATCCGAGGGTTTATCTTTATTGGGTGTATTGCTATTTCCTCTGGTCGCACGTGCTTTTGGTATTGTTGCTTCAATAATTGGTGTTATGATTGTTAAGACAAATGATATTGAAGACCCAATGAAAGCTCTCAATCGGGGGTTTTATATTACAGCCTTCTTTGCAACAGTTGGATTTTTTATTGCATCTAAATGGTTGCTTGGAAGTTACTATCTGAACTTTTTTATTTGCGGTGCAATAGGAGTTCTTACATCGCTTGCGTTTGTTTATTTAACACAATATTATACCGAGTATAGGTACAGACCCGTTAAATATATTGCTGAAGCTTCTCAAACAGGTTCTGCTACAAATATTATTGCTGGACTTGCCGTTGGAATGGAATCAACCGGTCTTCCTGTGCTAGTTATCGGTGCTGGAATTGTTTCTACTTATATGCTTGGTCAGTCTTCCGGTTTGCATGAAGCAGGTTTGTTTGGAACTGCAGTTGCTACAATGGGAATGCTCGGTACTGCTGCATATATTCTTGCAATGGATACTTTTGGACCAATTACAGATAATGCCGGTGGTATAATTGAAATGAGTCAACAACCAGAAGAAGTAAGAAGAAAAACTGATCGCCTTGATGCTGTTGGCAACACTACCAAAGCATTAACAAAAGGATATGCCGTTGGTTCTGCCGCTCTTGCTGCATTCCTGTTGTTTGGTGCTTATATTGACGAAGTTAAAAGTTACCTTCCAACATTTCAACCGGTCATTAATCTTAATAAACCCGAAGTGTTTGTTGGTGCAATTCTAGGAGCAATGCTTGTCTATATCTTTTCTTCGCTTGCAATTAAAGCTGTTGGTAAAGCCGCTTATTCAATTATTAGCAATGTAAGAGAACAGTTTAAAAATAATCCTGGCATTATGGATGGCTCATCAAAACCTGATTATGGACAATGTGTTGACATCGCCACCAAAGCTGCTTTGAATAAAATGATTGTTCCCGGTTTACTTGTAGTTGGAATGACTGTAGGAGTTGGTTTGATATTCAAATGGTTGTACTATCTCTCCGGAGGAGTAAATAATTCTCACGGTGCAAATGGTGCAGAAGTTATCGGCGGCTTTTTAATGGTTGGAACAATTTCAGGAATTTTATTCGCGTTGTTTTTAAATAATGGCGGTGGTGCTTGGGATAATGCAAAGAAGTACATTGAAACCGGTGCTTTTGGCGGTAAAAAATCAGAACCACATAAAGCTTCCGTTGTTGGCGATACTGTGGGTGATCCTTTTAAAGATACTGCAGGTCCTTCACTTCACGTACTTATAAAATTGCTCAGCACACTTACACTTGTTTTAGCTCCACTGTTCATCTAAAAATTTTTTTCTATATTCAAACCAGTTGTTGATAATTTTTTTATTTGCAACTGGTTTTTTCTTTTTATTTTCACGCTTAAAATTTTATCCTTTATTTATTCAACCAAATGGAGAGTAGATGGCACATGTAGAAAAAGAACGCTGGGGCAGCAGAATAGGATTAATTCTTGCTGTTGCTGGTAATGCAGTTGGATTAGGAAATTTTCTCCGCTTCCCTGCTCAGGCTGTACAAAATGGCGGAGGAGCTTTTATTATTCCTTATCTTGTTTCTTTTTTCTTAATGGGCATTCCATTATTGTGGGTTGAATGGGCTATTGGCAGACACGGTGGCAAATTTGGTTATCATTCCACTCCCGGTATGTTCGATTCTTTTGGTAAATACAGGTTATTAAAATATGTTGGAGTCTTCGGAATATTTACCAATCTTGCGGTTGCTGCATATTATCTTTATATTGAATCATGGACTCTTGGTTACGTCTGGTTCTCCATCACAGGATTTTTTTCAGGACAATCACCTCAACAAATTTCAGAATATTTCTCTCATTATCTCGATCTTAATAATGGTTCTGTAATTAACTTTCCTTCTGTTGCTATAATTTTTCTTTTGATAACTGTCGCTCTTAATCTATGGATTCTTTCAAGAGGAATTAGCAAAGGAATAGAGCTTGCAAGTAAAATAGGAATGCCAATTCTTATCATCTTTGCTTTCATACTTTTAATTCGTGTCCTCACTTTGAATGCTGGTGAACAGGGCGCTGTTAATGATGCAGTACAAGGTTTAAGTTTTTTGTGGACGCCGCAGTATGATTCTCTTTCTAATCCTAAAGTGTGGCTTGCAGCAGCGGGACAAATTTTCTTTACGTTATCTGTCGGCATGGGTTCTATTCATTGTTATGCCGCTTATCTAAGAGAAAATGAAGACATTGCCCTTAATGGCGCAACCGCAGGCTTTATGAATGAATTTGTCGAAGTAATTCTTGGCGGCTCTATTATTATCCCTATTGCTGTTGCTTATCTTGGTCTAGATTGGATTAAAGCTAATGTTGGATTTGAAATGGGATTCAGAACAATGCCTATTCTTTTCCAGAACTGGGGACCTTTGTTTGCAGCTATTGCAGGACTAGCATGGTTTGGTTTACTTTTCTTTGCAGGAATTACAAGTTCGCTTGCTATGGGACAGCCCGTAATGGCTTTCTTCCAGGATATGTTTAAGTTCGATAGAAAAAAATCCGTGAAAGCATTTTCTGTTATACTTATCGTACTTGCTATTCCGTGTGTAATTTTTTATGAGGGTGGAGCTTTTGGTGAGTTCGATTACTGGGCTGGAACTTTTTCTCTTGTACTGTTTGCTCTTGGAGAAGTTATTGTTTTTGCCTGGGTCTTCGGTATTGATAATGCCTGGATTGAAATCAACCGCGGGGCAGATATTAAAATTCCTTACTTCTTTAAGTACGTTATTAAATATGTCACTCCTCTCTTTTTGCTTGCAGTATTTATAGGCGCAGTTATTAAACCTGCAGGTGGAAACTGGAGCGATGCATTTTCATCTTTATTTAGTGGAAATGGTTGGAGCTTTGCACCTGACAGTGTAATAGGAACAATATTTAATCTTGGTGAACCGGACACAAGGTGGTTTGTTGACGGACAACCAACTCACGTTTTTATAAAAGATGCAACAAGAGTTCTTTTACTCTTTACTTTCCTTGCTATTTCTGCTGCAGTAGCTTATGCATGGAAAAAGAAAAAACTGGAAATTAAATAGGAGTTTATTATGAATAACAGTGCTTTAATAATGATGCTTTCAGCATGGGGAATTATTCTTTTTTTTACCGTTCGGTTTTTAATAAAAGCTTTAAAATCCAAGCAGGATAAATAAACAGAATGATTTTATTGAAGCTTTAAAAAATCTCCATCAATAATTAAAAGTTTCACTCCGTTTTCAGACGACGATTTGTGTGAGCTTAAATCATCTGATACAACATAAGTCATACCTTTTGTCATCAAAGTTTTTTCGCCATTCTCAAGTTCGCTTACAAAACTTCCTTCAAGGCAATGAACTATATGTCCTTTTTTACACCAGTGGTCTGCAAGATAACCTTTTGAATATTCAACAATTCTGATTCTTAAATTTTCAAATTGTCTTGTTTGCCATATAGCAAGACCGCTTTCGCCTTTGTATTCGGTTCCTGAAATTTTTGTCCAATCAATCACTTCAAAAGGAATGTTTGAATATTTCATTTTTGTAATCCTTAATGTTTAATAATAACTAACACAAATTACAAAAGTTATTAATAATAGTTTTTTTGATTGAAGCATAATTTCGAAAAACAAAAATCTTTGCTAACCTGTTCTCTCCAATCTATTTTTAAAATCACAAAAATTTTATTACTTTTATTTAATAGAAAACTACTCAAACATTGTCAGGCTGGTGGTATCAAGCGAATGGCAAAGGCAGACTGAGGAATTTTCTTCCGACTTTTCGAGCTTCATCGGCAAATGGAGTTATCACGATGTAGAACCAACTTCAAGATGGGATGGCAAATAAATTCTTAAATAGTAAATCACTGAGTGATAAACAAAGCAAAATAGTTTTCATTGAGTTTAGTAACGAAATTGTGCCTAAACCGAAGCCAATTAGCGGTTCTGTTAATAAATTATTTAAATGATTAACTAATCATTATGCATTAGTTACTTGTAATTGTGTACACTTGTCTAGAATCCACTCGGATAAATAGTTTTGAATATTCCAACACAAAGCCGTGCTGATGCTACTCCAGGAATGTTTTCATTACCTTTATTAAACATAACGATAACAGATGCGTCATTCACAGGTGAATAAAGCATGATTGATTCAAATCCTTGTATCAATCCAGTGTGTCCTATTAAACTTAAAACTTGTATTGCTCCTAAACCATAGTCAGTTCCTCCATCTATCTTAACCCAATTAAAACATTGCTTCTTCATATCTTCTGTAAGTAAGGAACCGGTTCCTAAAACTTTAATCCATTTCCCAAGGTCATATACGTTTGATATCATGGCTCCTCCCGTCCATGGTCCTGTAGGTGTAACTCTTGAACAATCAATTAAGGCATTAGTTGAATCTAATTTATAACCGGAGCAATAAATATTCGGCATATCGGGGGTAACTGGAAAAGATGTATTGTTCAAACCAAGTGGAATTAAAATTCTATTAGTTATTTCAGTTTCTGCAGAGTGGTGTGTTACAGCTTCTATAATTAAACCAAGGAGAAAATAATTTGAGTCTGAATAATGTCCATTCGTACCGGGATAAAAATCCGGTTCTGCTGCTTTTATAATATTTAAAATTGCTTCCTTTGTCCACGGAATTAAAGGATCTGCATTCCAAACATCAACGAATTGCGGCTGTTCATTATAACTTGCAATCCCACTCGTCATGTTAAGTAATTGCCTTACTGTAATTATATCTGAATATTGAATTCCGCAATTAGGAAGATAGTCAATAAGGTGTTTATCCAGATCAATTAGTTTATCTTGAGTTAACAGCAAAACTGTTTGAGCAGTAAATGTTTTTGTATTACTTGCAATTCGGAATTTTAAATCTTCCTTCATTTTTGTTAATGAGGCAATGTTAGAATAACCTTTTGCGTAAACCGCAACTGGTTTATCGTGTTCAAATATTCCAACGATGGCTCCCGGATATCCACCTTGAACCATTGTTTGTGTTATGACGGAATCAACTTTTTCAAACCAATGGGGGTTTTTTACCGGCGTTACAAGTGATGAAGATTCATTGCAAGAAATAAATAACAGTACAACGAGAATAATACTAAACAGCACCAAATGCCTTGACATATCATTTTTGTATTTCATTTTAAAACTCCTCTAAAATGGCAGAAAAAAACACTATGATAAATTAACATTTTACAAATATTTAAGTATATAACGGTATTGCTTCTAAGCCGAAGTCAATAACAAAAGGTTGAGTTAGAAAAACAAAATAAATAAAAAAAATCACTACTAAACAAAAATAACAATGTTAAACGAAAAACTCAAAGCTGGAAACCGCAACAAATCTGAACCGCAAGAAGAGATTAGGTTGAGTTTAACCAGGAAGGCATCAAGCTATATGACAGAAAATTAAAGAACGACAATTAAAATATTTACACAAACAAGCTCATCGCTTCGGCTTAACGGCGTTGTGCCTAAGCCGAAGCCCAGCACAACAATTTGATTTATTTAAATAACTTTTTAATTAGAACAAAACTTTTATTTACAAACTACGCTTAACAACAAAGCAGAAACGGAACTACAAACTTTTAAATTGCTTAAATGCCAAATGCGAAAACGGCGTCCGCCTTGATTGGCTGGTTAGCAGTAAACTGGTTAGTTTGAATTACGATATTCAAGCGGAGTCATTCCTGTTTTGGATTTGAACAACCGGGAAAAATATTGAGGATATTCAAAGCCAAGTAAATATGCCAATTCACCAACTGATTTATTTGAACTCAATAACAAATTCTTTGCTTCTTCGATCAGGAAGTAATGAATACGGTCTTGTGCGTTCATTCCTGTTTCCTTTTTTAACAAGTCACTCAGGTAGTTTGGAGATAAATGAACTTGGTCTGCTAAATATTTGACTGTCGGTAAACCATTTTCGCTGAGGTTGGGCGATTGAAAATAGTTAGTCAAAATATCTTCAATTTTTGTGAGAATGTTTTTGTTCGCAGTTTTTCTTGTGATGAACTGCCTGTCGTAATACCGTGCACAATAATTGAGCAGTAATTCAATGTTTGAGACGATAAGTGTCTGACTATGCTTATCAATGTTCTCCGATAATTCGGAATTTATTTTTTGTACAATGTCATTGAGAATCTGTTTTTCCTTGTCAGATAAATGCAATGCTTCGTTGGTTTCATAAGAGAAAAACGAATACTCTTTTATTGTTCTGCCCAATGAAGTTCCGCGTATTAAATCCGGATGAAAGAAAACACCCCAGCCGTTTATGTCAACTTTTTCCTTAACAGGTTCGTCCAGTGAAATTACCTGTCGGGGGGCAATACAAATTAAACTGCCTTCCTGAAAGTCGAAGGGCTGTTGGCCATATTTAATTTTGTTGATGCAGATATTTTTGAACATCACTGAGTAAAAGCCTAAAGTGATTTTCATCCCCGAGTTGAATTGCTCCTGATAATTTGAGAAGTCAATTACTGCAACCAAAGGATGCTTCACGCTTGCCTGCGGAAGCATTTTGTGCATGTCAGTAATTGTTTCCAGGTGAATGATTTTGTTCATAAATTACATTTGGCTCATGACAATTTTATCAAATAACCTATCACCTAAATATAATCTCATCCAGACCATTGGCTTTGCGAATTTACCAACTCTGTATCTTGTCTTCGGATTATTGCTTGCAATTATTTTGGAAACAGTTTCTGCAATAACCGAAGATTTTGAAGAACCAGTTCCTTGTGCAGCTTTTTTAGTGCCTTCAATTATTTTATTCATCATATCAATATAAGCACTCTGCTTTGATATTTTTGAAAAATTGTCAATCATCACTGAACCAAACTCGGTGGCTATAAATCCTGGTTCCAATACTACTACTTTGATATTGAAAGGCTTTAATTCCAGCCGCAAACAATCACTCAAACCCTCAACGGCATGTTTGCTGGCATGATACCAAGCACCCATCGGAAAATACATTTTGCCTCCCATCGAAGAAGTGTTTATTATTAAACCCGATTTCACTTTGCGCATGTAAGGAACAACTTTTTGTGTAACTGCAGCCATACCAAAAACATTTACTTCCATTTGTCTTCTGGCTTCCATTAGCGGAACATCTTCCACCGAACCATAAAGACCAAAACCGGCATTGTTCCAAAGAACATCAATCTTTCCTTCGTTCTGTATTATGGTGTTCACCACTTTTTCAATATCAGTTTCGCTGGTAACATCCATTTGCAGCGGATGACCTCCAAGAGTTTTTAAATCCTGCATTTGGTCAATCCTACGTGCTACTGTGTAAACAATATGCCCTTGCTGAATGAGTGTTTTAGCAGTTTCTTTTCCCATTCCTGAACTTGCACCTGTAATTACAATTACTTTTTTCATTTTATTCTCCAAAAATTATTACAGCGCAAATTTATAATACGATTAGGCTACATTGTTAATACAAATTACTGATTTATGTATACTTTTTAACTTTGCGTTCCAATTTTAATGCTTACTGCTAACGGCGTTGCCGCTAACCGGCAGCCCAGAACAACAATGCCGAATAGTTGCA
>CAZHVS010000018.1:0-54965 GCA_964536015.1 uncultured Ignavibacteriaceae bacterium | reverse complement strand
TTCTGCATCTCCAAAACTGAATTCTGCATCTACAAAATTTAGTTTTGCATACGCTAAAATAAATAATGCATCCGCAAAATTCAATTATGCAACTGCAAAAGAGAATTTTGCAGCAAGTATTTTATTCTGCTCCTAAAAGAATTACCTAACTGCAAACTACATTTCACAAATCCCTTTCGTCAACAAAAAAAAAGAAACAAACAATTAACAAAACCCTTAATCCTTTAGCTAACTAAACCATCGCTATTCAAAATATCGCAAAAGATTTTTAGTGCCAGCAAATTCATTTAAAAATTTATTTGCAATTCATTAACTTAGAACAAAACTTTTAACAACTTTTTGAATAAGAAATGAAACAATCTTTTTGGCTATTCAAATCTGAACCTGAAGTCTTCTCAATAGACGACTTAAAAAACTCTCCCTTACAAACAACCTGCTGGGATGGAGTTAGAAATTATAAGGCACGAAACTTCATTCGAGACGAAATAAAAAAAGGAGACGGCGTTCTGTTCTATCATAGCAACGCTGAACCTCTGGCTATTGTTGGCACTTGCATAGTGGTTAAAGAAGGCTACGCAGACCACACACAATTCGATAAAAATAATATCCACTACGATGAAAAAGCAAAAAAAGATAATCCGACCTGGTTTATGGTTGACATTAAACTGGAAAAAATTTTCAAAAATCCCGTAACCCTTGCAGCTATTAAGATGAACCCTAAACTAAAAGATTTCCGACTTCTTCAAAAAGGAAACCGTCTTTCAGTTTTTCCTGTTTCTAAAGATGAATGGAATGAAATACTTAAAATGAGTAACACTTAATGACAACAATTTTCATCATAACCTTAGCAGCGGCATTAATTGCTTACGCAATAATAAAAAAACTTTCTGCATACCGAAATCCTGTAAAAGATAAAAAGGAACTAATCGAACACGCACTAAAAATTCTTTACGAAACTGAAGAGAAAAAAGAAAATTATTCAAAAGAAGCATTAGCAAAAAGATTAAAAGCAAACATTGATGAAACAACCAACCTTATCTCTCACCTTATTGAACATAAACTTATTGAAAAGAATAACGAAAATTACAACCTGACAAAAGAAGGAAAGAATTACGCATTAAAAGTTATTCGCGTTCACAGACTATGGGAAAAATATCTTGCAGAACAAACCAGCATCCCTGCAAAAGACTGGCACAAAATTGCAGATAAACGAGAACACAAACTAACAAACAACGAAATCGATACGCTATCTGCACAACTCGGCAATCCTTTTTTAGACCCTCACGGCGATCCTATCCCTGATTCGAATGGAACAATGCCGAACATCAAAAGTATTCTTCTTAACCAGCTTGAAACAAACCATTACGGAATTATAACTCACATAGAAGATGAGCCAAAAGAAATTTACGCTCAACTTTTTGCTCTGGGCTTATATCCCGGTCAACAAGTAAAGATAATTGAAAAAACAAACTCCAAAATAATCTTTGAAGCCGACGGAGAAGAATGTATCCTTGCACCACTTTTAGCAAACAACATCTCGGTAAAAGAAATTTCCTTTAAGGAAATAACAAAATCCTTCAGGAATCTCGCTTCAATAAAACAAGGAGAGACGGCAATCGTCGAAAAAATTTCAAATTCCTTACGAGGACAACAAAGAAGAAGACTGATGGACTTTGGTATCGTGCCGGGAACAAAAATTACCAAAGAATTAATAAGCACATTTGGCGACCCTGTTGCCTTCAAAGTAAGAGGAACAACAATCGCCCTAAGAAAAGAACAAGCAGAACAAATATTCATCAAACCACTTGAAAACTATGAATAACAATAACTGCGAATCTTGCTCTGCACACAACAAAGCCAACCTTGTAAAGCTTGGAATTGATATGTCCGAATTTGATTACGTAATTGCACTTGCAGGAAATCCAAACACAGGCAAGAGCACAGTCTTTAATGCCCTAACAGGATTAAGACAACATACAGGAAACTGGCCTGGCAAAACAGTATCAAGAGCAGAAGGTGCTTTTTCATATGAAAACAAAAAGTACAAAATAGTTGACCTTCCCGGAACTTACTCCCTCCTTTCAACAAGTGTTGATGAAGAAGTAGCAAGAGACTTTATCCTATTCGCTCAACCCGATGTAACCGTCATTGTTGTCGATGCTTCACGACTTGAGAGAAATCTAAACCTTGCATTACAAATCCTTGAAATAACTGACAAAGCTGTTCTCTGTGTCAATTTAATTGATGAAGCGAAAAGAAGAAAAATCTTAATTGATGAAAGAACTCTCTCAAGGGAATTAGGAATCCCCGTTGTATTAGCCGCTGCAAGACAAGGAGTTGGAATAACTGAACTATTAAAAAATATTCAGGAAGTTGCTGAAAGAAAATACATTTGCAAACCAAAGAGAATTTCAACCGAAGATAAAAACATCAACTCAGCAATTGAAAAAATAAACAACACAATATTAAATTTATATCCCGGTTTACCTAACTCAAGATGGGTTGCATTACGTTTGCTTGAAGGTGACCAAAGAATAATTGATGCAATAAAAAATAATGAATTCAATGAATTAGTAAATAAGAACGTATAACAAGTAATGAAGAACTTAATTCAGGTGAATACGCTTTAAAATTTATGTCAAACGAATATAACACAAAAAATAATGAAGAACTGCTAAAAACAGTAAACAGCTTACGTTGGGAAGTCGGAGAAAATTTTCACGATTCCCTAATGGAAACTATTTACAAAGAAGCCGCTTCAATTAATGACAAAGCAGTAAGTTATCAAGGCAGTAAACCGGGCTTTGATTTTGATAGAACAATTGACAAAATTGTTACAAGCCGCTGGCTCGGATTTCCAATAATGTTTCTGCTTCTCGCTTTTGTTTTCTGGTTAACAGTAGCCGGGGCAAATGTCCCATCTGAAATGATTTCCAGATTATTAATCGGCTACATTCATCCCCTTTTAAAAAATATCTTTGCATTTCTTAATTCCCCCGAATGGTTAACCGGTTTATTAATCGATGGAGGTTACCTTGCTGGAGCTTGGGTTGTAAGTGTAATGCTTCCTCCAATGGCTATCTTCTTTCCTATCTTCACATTACTTGAAGATTTAGGATATTTGCCTCGTGTTGCTTTTAATATGGATAATCTATTCAGAAAAGCTGGTGCTCACGGAAAACAAGCTCTTACTATGAGCATGGGCTTTGGATGTAATGCTGCTGGTGTAGTTGCTGCAAGAATAATTGATAGTCCCCGCGAAAGATTAATTGCAATTATCACAAATAATTTTTCATTATGCAATGGAAGATGGCCGACTCAAATATTAATTGCAACAATTTTTATTGGTGCTTCTGCTCCTCCGCACCTGGCAGGAATTATAACTGCAGCAGCAGTTGTATTTGTTGCATTGCTTGGTATCTTTTTAAGTTTAGTAACTTCATGGGGATTATCAAAAAGCATATTAAAAGGTGAAGCATCAGCATTTACTCTTGAGCTTCCTCCATACAGACCTCCAAGAATTGCGCAGACATTATATACATCATTAATCACACGAACTATATTTGTTCTTTGGCGTGCAATTATATTTGCTTTCCCGGCAGGAATGGTAATCTGGCTTGTAGCAAACGTAAGTTTTAATGACATAAGTATTGCTGAGTATTTTATTAAAAATGTTGATCCGATTGCAATACTGTTCGGATTAAACGGTGTGATATTCCTTGCTTATGTTATTGCAATTCCCGCAAATGAAATAGTTATACCAACAATATTGATGTTAACTGTACTTACTTCAAAAATTTCAGGAATAGGAAGCGGTTCAGGAGTCTTATTTGAACTTGAATCTGCGAATGCAACTGCAGAAATACTAAAAGCAGGTGGATGGACAATGTTAACAGGCATCAACCTGATGTTATTTAGCTTACTTCATAATCCCTGTTCAACAACAATATATACGATCTATAAAGAAACAAAAAGTCTAAAGTGGACTGCAGTTTCTACTTTTCTGCCAATTGTAATGGGTTTGCTGCTTACTTTTATTATCGCACAACTCTGGAAAATTTTCTAAACGCTGAATAAATAATTCAAAGATTAAAACTTTCTTCCAATAACTTTTGCAATCGCTTTTGATTGTTTTACAAGAGTTTTCAACTGAGCAGGTAAAAGTGCTTGCGGACCATCAGATAATGCTATATCTGGATTATGATGAACTTCGACTAATAATCCATCTACACCGGCAGCTATTGCAGCTCTTCCCATTGGAATTACATTTTCTCTAATTCCAGTAGCGTGAGAAGGATCAGCAATTACTGGAAGATGAGATATCTTTTTAACAACAGGAATGGAAGATAAATCGAAAGTATTTCGCGACGAAGTTTCAAATGTTCTTATTCCTCTTTCACAAAGAATTACATTCATATTTCCACCAGCAAGAATATATTCAGCAGACATAAGCCATTCATCAACTCTTGCAGCAAAACCTCTTTTAAGTAAAACCGGTTTTTTCATTTTACTTACAGCCTTTAACAAAGGATAGTTTTGCATATTTCGTGAACCAATCTGGAATATGTCTGTATAATTCTCTACAAGTTCAACCTGACTTGATTCAATAACTTCAGTAATTACTTTTAAGTTAAACTTATCAGCAGCTTTGCGAATTAACTTGAGGCCTTCTTCTCCAAGTCCCTGAAATGAATAAGGAGAAGTTCTTGGTTTGAATGCCCCACCTCTTAAAAATTTTGCTCCTGCAAATGATACAATTTTTGCAATCTTAAAAATTTGTTCTTCATTCTCCACGGCACAAGGACCAGCCATCAGTACAATTTCTTTACCACCGATTATAACATCACCGACTTTAACAACAGTATCTTTTTCTTTATAATTCCTTGAAGCAAGTTGATAAGGTTCAGTAATTTTAATAACATCACTTACTCCATCAAGCATTTTTATTTTTCTTATATCAAATTCAGGTTGCACGCCAATAGCACCAATAACTAATTTCCCCGCCCCTGTTGAACGATGGACATCAAAACCATAGTCCTCCAGTTTTGTAATTACTTCAGCAACCTGTTTGCTGGTTACTTTATTTTTAAAAACTATTATCACTCAAAAGACTCCATTTAATTATGAAATTTTTTCTCTCCTGCTGTAATTGCGATATCAATATAATCATCTTTAGTAGGAACTGCACAGGAATAATTAGGACTGTATGCACAGTATGGATTATATGCAAGATTAAAATCAATTGTGTAAACAAAATCCACGTTAGGTTTCAAATCAAAATCAATATATCTTCCAACACCGTATGTCTCATTATTTGTGGTTTTATCAGTGAACCAGAGAGAAAAATATTCTTCGCCGCTCCGACTCACGCCTTTATAAACATTCATTTTGTAATTTTTGTTTTTATAATCAAAAGAAATAAAACCATACTTAACAACCTTTCTCTCTTCCCCTTTAGTTCCAAATATTGTAATGGTATCTTTTTCAGAATATTCATTTAACTTACTTTTAAAAACAAATGAAGGATCAACTTCAAAATATTTCAAAGGTTCAAAATGTATTTTCCCTTTTAAGTTAAAAGGTGAAGATGGATCGTTCTTCATAAACGAATCTTTCTCTGCTCTTTTCATTTCTACTTCAGCAATATATTTTTTTTGCTCTTCTGTATAATTTTTCCCACAAGAAGAAATAATTATACAAGAGATAATTATCAGATGAATAAAAACAATTTTCAGATTCATTTTCATGTTTAATTTTCCTGGATTTTTTTCTTTAATTCACTAAGTTTATTTAGTGCATCAATGGGGGTAAGATTATTAATTTCCAGTTCTTTTATCTCATCACGAAGACTATCATCTTTTATTTCAAACATATTTATCTGGTTTTCCAATCCTCTTTTCAATTTCGAAAGTTTTTCTTTTTTAATTTCGTAAGGAGTCAATTCTTTACTTTCAAGATTAGCAAGAATTTCTTTAGCTCTGTCAGTCACAAATTTTGGAAGTCCAGCCATCTGTGCAACCTGAATTCCGTAACTATGATCAGCGCCTCCTTTATTAACTTTGTGAAGAAAGATCACTTTATCATCGTACTCACGAACTTCAACTTTATAATTTTTTATACGTGGAAATAATTCAGCCATTTCATTTAATTCGTGATAATGGGTTGCAAATAAAGTCTTTGCATTTACGTCAGAATTTTCGTGAAGATATTCTGTTATTGCCCAAGCAATGGAAATACCATCAAAAGTACTTGTTCCTCTTCCAATTTCATCTAGAAGGATTAAACTTTTTTCAGTTGCATTATTTAAAATGTTTGCCGCTTCCTGCATTTCAACAAGGAAGGTACTTTCTCCGGCAGATATATTATCACTTGCACCTACACGAGTAAAAATTCTATCAACCAATCCTATTTTTGCTTGTTTAGCTGGTACAAAAGCACCGATTTGTGCAAGCAACACAATTAATCCAAGCTGTCTCAAATAAACTGATTTGCCAGCCATATTCGGACCGGTTAGAATAATGATTTGGTTTTCTTCGTTATCCATTTTATGATTATTCGGAGTGAAATTTTCTCCCGGTGATAAAATTCTTTCTACAATTGGATGTCTGCCTTCGATAATTTCAATCGACTGAGAATTATCAATTTCCGGTTTAACGTAATTATATTCATAGGCAGCTTCAGCAAATGAAACAAAACAATCTAGCATTGCAATTAATTTTGCGTTTTGCTGTATTGCTTCCGTTTCTGCTGCAACCATAAATCTTGTTTCATTAAATAACTGTGATTCGAGTTCATAAATTTTTTCTTCAGCATTAAGAATTTTATCTTCGTATTCTTTTAGAGCCGGCGTAATAAATCTTTCAGAATTCACAAGTGTTTGTTTGCGGATATAATCAACAGGAACTTTATCTTTGTTGGCATTGCTAATATCAATATAATATCCAAAAACCTTATTATAGCTAATTTTCAGAGAAGAAATTCCTGTTCGTTCCCGTTCTTCTTTCTGAAGATTAGCAATCCAATCTTTACCATGAAGAGATATTTCTCTAAGTTCATCAAGTTCGGCAGAAAAACCAGTTTTAAAAACTCCACCATCCATAATGTTTAATGGTGGTGAATCTACTATCGATTTTTCAATTTCATCAACAAGTTTGTCAAGTGGCTGTAATTTTTCTTTTAACTGAATTAAAGTCTTAGATGAACAATTTTCCAGTATGTTTTTAATAACCGGAATTCTCATTAAAGAAGTTTTAATGCTGATAACATCGCGGGGATTAGCTCTTCCAGTGCATATCTTCGATATTAATCTTTCAAGATCTCCTATTTCTTTCAGTTCGGAAGAAATTTTTTGTCTTAAATCTTTTTTTCTAAAAAGATCATCGACCGCCTGCTGTCTTGCAATTATTGGTTCAAGTTTTATCAGAGGTGCAGAAATCCATTTTTTTAGTAATCGCCCTCCCATTGCTGTTTCAGTCTTATCAAGAATTGCAAACAGCGAACCTTCTTTTGCTCCTTCATTCATTGAATAAGTAATTTCAAGATTCCTTTTTGTTGATGAATCAAGAGACATATAATCCGTTGGATTATAAACTGAAATTTTACTAATGTGGGATAAATTACTTTTTTGAGTATCCTGCAAATAATGAACAACTGCGCCAGCAGCTATTAACCCTGCTGTTAGACCTTCAACTCCAAAACCTTTGAGAGTTACAGTTTTTAATTGGTTCAACAATGTATCGTTTGAGTAATCCAAATTGAATATCCAATCATCCAATTTGGTAATACGAATAGTTGGATTTGTTTTTTGAATCACCTGCGAAAGTAGTTCTTTATCTCTTTTTTGAATTAAAATCTCAGAAGGATTAATTAATTCAATCTGTTGCTTTAATAATTCTGGTTTAACTTCATAAGCAAAAAATTCACCTGTAGATATATCACAAAAAGATATTCCAGCCATTTCTTCCTTAAGTGCAACAGCGAACACATAATTATTTTTTTTGTGGTCGAGTAATTTTTCTGAAAATGCTACCCCGGGAGTAACAACTTCGATCACTTCCCTTTTTACTATACCCTTTGCAAATTTGGGATTCTCCATTTGCTCACAAATAGCAACACGGTAACCAGCTCTAACTAATTTTGGTAGATATGAATCAATAGCATGATGCGGAAATCCTGCTAATGGAACATCACCTGCTGCCCCATTTGCTCTTTTAGTTAAAGTTATACCCAGCACTTTAGAAGCAGTTTTTGCATCTTCTTCAAAAGTTTCAAAGAAATCACCAACCCTAAAAAGTAAAATTGTATCGGGATTAGATTCCTTAATCTTAAAATATTGATTCATCAAAGGTGTTTGCATATACAATCAGATTTACAAAACTAAAATAGCTCAAAGAAAAAAGAATATCAATTTTGATATAAAATTTCTAAATCCTTAAAAATTCTTTGATACAGGATAATTAAAATATTTCAGAAATTTCTTAGATTGTTATCAGTGATTTTTTATTTAATTAATTATAGGAGAAAAAATGTTGTCTTTCCATAAAACCATTAAACTCATCATACCTTTAACCGTTTTATCTTTCCTTCTGCTAACAGGTTGCGGAAAAAATGAAAAACCTGCAAATGAAAATCAGAATCAAACTTCATCAGTATCTGATGCTGGTGGTAATGGGAAATATAAAATTAAATCGGGTATCATTACTCTTAAAACTGAAAATAGTATGATAAAAATGGATATTGCTTCCACTTTGTACTTTGATGATTACGGAAATAAAGAATGCACAGAAAGTTTCAGTGAACTTTCTATGATGGGACAAACAATTAAGAATCATCAACGAAATATGGTGCTTGATGGTTATTCATATAATTTAGACCTCGAAAAGAAAACAGGCACAAAAACTAAAATTTCTGACTTTATGGATCCATCAAAATTTAATTACACAAATCTTTCTGATGAAATAATTAAACAGTGGAATATTAAAAAAGAAGGTTCTGAATCTATACTCGGAAAAACCTGCGAAGTAATGAGTATGAGTAATGACAAAATGCAAATGGTTGGTAAGGTTTGGATTTGGAATGGTATCACGTTGAAGTCCCAAATTGAAATGGCTGGAATAAAAATTACACTTGAAGCAACAAAGATAGAAGAAGATGTAAATGTTCCTGCAGATAAATTTATTGTGCCTGAAGGATTCCAGATTCAGGAAGTTACGATGCCTAAAGAAATGATGAATCAAAATTAATTAAACAATGAGGGAAATTATGAAAATGAAATCAATTTTCTTTTTGCTTTCCGTCTTTACGTTTTTTTGTGTTGAAAAATCATTTGCACAAATAGATTTACTTGGTAAAGTAAAAGATAAAGTTGAAGATAAAGTAAATCAAAAGACTGATGAAGCCATTGATGAAGGTTTAAATAAACTGGAGGAAGGAATTAAAAACGACAATCAAACCGAAGAAGTTGAAAAGAAAGAAGAGCAGGAAAAAGTCGAACAAAAAACCATTAAAGAAGAACAAAAAGATGTTCAACAGGAAGTTGTAAAGAAAAAAGATGATGATTTGAAATCATTTTCAAAATATGATTTTGTCCCCGGAGACAAAGTAATATACTTTGAGGATTTTTCTCAGGATGTTGTAGGAGAATTCCCTGCATTATGGAATACAAATAAAAGCGGAGAAGTAAAAACCACTAATAAATATCCAGATAACTGGTTTATGATGCAGGACTACGGTCTTTTCTGGTGGGAAAAACCAATCCCACTCCCTGAAAACTTTACAATGGAATTTGATTTAATTCCACTGGATAATGGTGAGGAACAACAAGCAGTAGGGTTGTCTTTCAATCTACTTCAAGTTGAAGAAGGTGATATCTATCCAAGTATGGGCGTTCCAGGAAAAGGTGGTGTTGAATTAAGTCTTAATACTTATAACGGACAACATTCTATCACCGGTTATGCAAATGGAAATTATGGTATGAGTGGAGATTATTCAAAAGAAAGCGGTTTATTAACCCGTGGTGAATTAAACCATATTGCTATCTGGGTACAAAAAACAAGAGTAAGACTGTACCTGAAAAATGAAAAAATATTTGATTTGCCTCGTGTACTGGAAGCAGGATTGAAAATTGACCAGGTAAGATTTTGGCCTCCGGAGGGAAGTTGTCCATTGATCTCAAATATTAGGATTGCTGTTGCAACAGGTGATACAAGAAGCAAACTTTTGACAGAAGGAAAATTTGTTTCCCACGGTATTTATTTCGATGTTAATTCTGACAAAATAAAACCAGAATCATACGGTTCCCTGAAAGAGATTGCTGACGTGCTTGCACAAAATCCAAATGTTAAAATTAAAATAGTTGGACATACTGATAGCGACGGAGATGATAAATCAAATCTCGATTTATCAAAAAGAAGAGCAGCTTCTGTAAAAAATATGTTGATATCAGAATTTAAAATTGATGGGTCAAGAATGGAGACAGATGGTAAAGGTGAAAGTGAACCGATCTCTGATAACAAAACCAAGGAAGGCAAAGCAAACAACCGTAGAGTTGAGTTTATTAAACTTTGAGTGAAATAAAAATTTCATTATTTAAAAAATCTCTTAAGGAAAACTTAAGAGATTTTTTTTACCAAATTACTTTATCTCCAACCCGAATTCCATTTATATCTGTAAAACCAGCATTCACTTCAAGCACATATTGACTTGGTTTACTGCTTCTGTAACTATCATCTGATTCAATACGAGTATTTTTATGAATGGTTACTATTTCTTTTGTTGAATCAATAAAAATCATATCAAGTGAAATCTTTGTATTTCTCATCCAGAAAGAAAGTGTATCAGGAGCAGGAAAAATAAAAAGCATTCCTTCATCAGCATCCATTTTTTCACGAAACATTAATCCAACCTGTCTGTCATATTCATTGTCAGCAATTTCGATATTAATTCTTTTGAGCAGTTTACCATCTGGTGATGAGAACACAAGTTCACCTTCTTTTTTAAATTTATATTCCACTTTATCCGATTTCTCTCTATAAACATCTTTCAGAATAAAAAATGCAACTGCAAAAAACATAAGCCATAAAGGTATTTGAGATAATAGTTTTTTCTTTTTCGTTCTTGATATATTTTTCATTTATTGTTTTCACTTTTATTTTAATTTTTAATGACAAATATAATAGAAAGAGCAGAAATTAATTTAAGTCCAGTTCAATTAAAAATGATTGAAAAAGGCTGGGGAAAAGAAATTGTTGAATCAACTATTGTTGAAAAAATAGTTTATCTTTCTGATGGCTTAGAAATAAAAGGCTACATCGCTTATCCAAAGCATAACACCGATCTAAAATTTCCTTGTATAATTTGGAACAGAGGTGGTTATAAAGAAAGGGGTTACATTGATGAATTTAATGCAAGAGGAATATTCGGACAAATAGCAAGCTGGGGTTATATCGTTTTTGCTTCCATGTACAGAGGAAGTCTAGAAAATAATGGAACTGATGAACTTGGTGGTAAAGACTTGAACGATGTATTGGCTTTATACAAACTTGCTGAAAATTTTTCTTTTACAAATATGGATATCTGGGGAATTGAAGGTTGGAGCCGTGGAGGTATGATGACATATCTTGCATTAAAAGAAAACCCCAAATGGGTGATCCCCAAGTGTGCAGTTTTAATTTCTCCAATATCTGACCTTACAGCCAGCCTTGATTTCTCTGCTGGTTTGAAAAATTATTTTGATCAAATTGGGATGAATAGTAAAAAAGAATTAGAAGCACGTTCAGCTATTAAGTGGGTCGATAAACTTCCGAAACAAACCAATTACCTTCTTATTCACGGAAACGGAGATGATATTATTCCTGTACAGCAAACACTTGACATTGCAAAAAAATTTTCAGAAAACAGTTTCAATTACCGTTTAACAATATTTGAACAAGGAGATCATTTCCTGAAAAAATTCAGAAAAGAAGTAGATAATCATCGCAAAGTGTGGTTCAAAAAATGGTTAACTATATAGATGAATCTTACAAAGTAACTATTAATGCTAACCACCACTGAGCTATTCTGATTTCTGGTTCCAATTCCGGATCTAAGATTAGATTTAATTTTACAGTCTGCGCTATACATACATTTCCACCTAAGATGAAATCAAATTTATTCTCGGAATAATTTTGTAATGGCTCTACATATTTTTCTGAAAAATTTTTATCATCTTTAATTACACCATCCTCATTCCGGTATTTCCTGTTAAAATCAGCAACTGTTTTATTTTCTTTTTTATAACCATCTAATGAACGGTTAACACCAGCAAACAAGCCCCATTCTTTTTCAAAATCAAGCTGCAAAATTATCGGAATCTGAAACGACCACTCTTTAACTATATAATTCCAGTTCAAGATTTTGTCATCTATTTGCCTGATGTTTTTTGTGATAGGATTTGGATTTGTCCTGCTGGAAGACGTTGAGCCAGATATTCTATCAACATTTACAAGCTCATCAGTGTTCGTTTCTGATTTTTTATTCCTATAGTACATTCCACCTATAATAGTAGCTTTGGCTGATATTTTCCAATTTACATTGAACATTATTTCATGATTAAAACTTCTAAGATTACCTGTTCCCTTTCTTAAATCATTCAACAAAGAACTTCCTTCGTATAAATACCATTCTGTTTGCGAACTGTATGTGTACTGGTATCGTGAATTATAGTATGAGGAATCATAAATGTAAGATTTGTTTGTTATATCTTCATTAGTATAAGTAAACCTGTAATAACTACGGAGAAAATTATCATTTTCAAGTTGTTGTAAAAAATTTAGACTAATGTACTGCGAAGTTCCATCATGTGTCCATCTTTGGGATTGAATTGATTTATAATCATTGTAAGACCATTCTGATCCTGTGTTTATTGTATTATGCTTATAAAAACTTTTATTTATTGTTTCAAATGTTTGTTCGGATTTTCCAAACAGATAACCAATTTTCATTCCGAGAGACAGGCTCTCAGTTGCTTTATACATCGTTCCAAGTGCAATATCATTATGATGATAATCTTGACTTTTTTCTAATGAATTACTGTTCTTAATAATGGAAGTTGAACCAGTCCCATTATCGTTACTGTAAATGCTTCCGTTCTTACCTGATATAGAATAAACAATCCCGTTGAAAAAGATTCCTGCCGATAACTTTTCAGATAATTCATAACTTGAAAATAAAGAGTACAACTGAGCTTCAGTAGTGATTTCATTAATTCCTGAATAAAAATCGTACATAGAATAAGATTCCGCTCCGGTCTTATAATTCCCAAATGGATCAATTGAAGGATTAGGATAATAAATCCAGTAAGGTGAAGAATAATAAGGACCATTTTTATTAATAATCTGATAAGTGCCGCCAATAAAAAATTTATCTTTAAGTGATGGAAATGGTGAAGAAATTATTCCTATTGATATTATAGGTTCGGGAGTTTTATAGTTATCAGTATAATGATAATAGTATGGAGGATAATAACTGTAGCTGCTAATTCTTTCACCATAAAGAGGAATCACACTATTATCATCCGATAATTCAGTTCTGTCTCCTCTAAAATCCAAATAGAGAATATAGTTCTTATCTTTAATTTGCGGCAGTGATGCAGGATTTAAATACTGATTAAGAAACGGTTCGTTAATCAGTCCCGCGGAAAGATTTTTGAACGCGTAAAGTCCAAAAGTATTTAAGAAATTACTTTTAAAAAACATTTCCTGGTTTTCATAACCCTGCTCGGTAGTAGCTTCATAATTATACTGAGCAATAGAAAATGATGTGAATAAAAAAATTAAAAAGACACACCACATACTTAGCTCTCCTTATTATTAAATTCAAATTAATATTATTCATTTTCTTTCGCAAACAATTTTTAATATATAACCACTGCATTCTATGCTGTATTCGAATAATCAGAAAAATTGTTTTTAATTCCTTATTTCTTTAAGTTTCATATAAAGTTTTGGAACGATTAAAATTGTAAATTCGTTTTATATTTGCATAGAAACGAGGAATAAAAATGTTAAAAAATAATATTGAAGAGATAAAAAAAATTGAAGAACTTGAAAATGAAGAATGGTTATATTCATTAGATTATGTTCTAAAAAACGGCGGTTCAAAAAGAGTTATAGAAATATTACATCAGCTTCAAATACGCGCTCATAAAGCAGGAGTAGAAATTCCATTTACAGCAAATACTCCTTACATAAATACAATTCCACGAGAAAAACAACCTCCTTTCCCTGGCAACAGAGAAATCGAAAGAAGAATTAAAAGCATTTTACGATGGAATGCAATGGCTATGGTTGTCCGCGCCAATAAACATGAAAATGGAATTGGCGGACATATATCTACTTATGCATCTGTTGCTACTTTACTTGAGATTGGATTCAATCATTTCTTTAAAGGTAAAGGAGAAAACCACAACGGTGATCAAATTTATTTTCAAGGTCACGCTTCTCCAGGTATCTATGCAAGGGCTTTTCTTGAAGGAAGATTAACAATTGAACAAATTGAAAATTTTAGAAGAGAAATCAAAAATCCCAAAGGATTATCTTCTTATCCTCATCCATGGCTGATGCCAAATTTCTGGGAGTTTCCTACTGTATCTATGGGACTAGGACCAATAATGGCTATATACCAGGCAAGATTTAATCGTTACCTTGAGGACAGGGGTTTGAAGGACACAAGCAATTCAAGAGTTTGGGCATTCCTTGGTGATGGTGAAACAGATGAACCAGAAACTTTAGGTGCAATTACTCTTGCTTCAAGAGAGAAACTCGATAATCTTACATTCGTAATAAATTGTAATTTACAAAGACTTGATGGTCCCGTTCGTGGAAATGGAAAAATCATTCAAGAACTTGAAGCTGCTTTTCGTGGAGCAGGTTGGAATGTAATTAAAGTAATCTGGGGAAGTGATTGGGATCCTTTGCTTGAGAAAGATGTCAAAGGAAAACTTATCAAGAGAATGGGTGAAGTTGTTGATGGTCAATATCAAAAATATTCAGTTGAATCAGGTTCTTATATCAGGCACGATTTCCTTGGTTCTGATCCGGAGTTACTTGAAATGGTAAGTCATCTTACGGATGAACAATTAAGAAAAATGAAAAGAGGTGGTCACGATCCTGAAAAAGTATATGCAGCATTTAAAGCGGCAACAGAACACAAAGGGCAACCAACTGTAATTTTAGCGAAAACAATTAAAGGTTACGGACTTGGAGAAAGTGGTGAAGGGAAAAATATAACTCATCAACAAAAAAAATTAAATGAAGAAGAGCTAAAAGAATTCAGAACAAGATTTGGAATTCCTATTTCTGATGAAGAAATTGCTAATGCTCCATTTTACAAACCTGCAGAAGATAGCCTTGAAATAAAATATCTTAAAGAACGAAGAGCAAATCTCGGTGGTTCAGTTCCTGAAAGAAAAGTTACGGTACGTCCTATCAAAACTCCACCAGAAGAAATTTTCAAAGAATTTTACGAAGGCACTGAAGGTAGAGATGTATCAACAACAATGGTTTTTGTAAGAATTCTTGCAAAGCTTTTACGTGATAAAGAAATTGGAAAAATGATTGTCCCAATTGTTCCTGATGAAGCAAGAACATTCGGAATGGAAGCGCTCTTCAGACAGGTTGGAATTTACTCGCACGTTGGACAATTATATGAACCTGTTGATAAAGAAAGTCTGTTGTATTACAAAGAAGCCCGTGATGGACAAATCCTTGAAGAAGGAATTAATGAAGCTGGTGCAATGTCCTCATTTATTGCTGCAGGAACTGCTTATTCAACTCACGGAATTAATATGATTCCATTCTTCATTTATTATTCAATGTTTGGTATGCAAAGAATTGGTGATCTTGTCTGGGCTGCAGCTGATATGCGTACAAAAGGATTTTTACTTGGCGGAACTGCCGGCAGAACCACACTTAACGGTGAAGGATTACAACATCAGGATGGAAATAGTCATTTACTTGCATATCCTGTTCCTAATCTTGTCACTTATGATCCTGCATTTGCTTATGAACTTGCTGTGATCATTCGTGATGGAATCAAAAGAATGTACGAAGAACAGGAAGATGTCTTTTATTATATAACTTTGATGAATGAAAATTATCCAATGCCCCAAATGCCTGATAATGTAAAAGATGGAATTCTGAAAGGAATGTATCAATTTAAAAAATCTGAAATGAAAAGTTCTAAATTGCAAGCCAACCTATTAGGCAGCGGAACAATAATGAACGAAACAATTAAAGCTGCAACATTGCTTGAAGAAAAATTTGGAGTAGCTTCAAACATCTGGAGTGTTACAAGCTATAAAGAATTAAGACGTGAAGCTCTGGAAACCGAGAGATGGAATCTTCTCAATCCTTCCACTAGAGAAAAATCATCTTATATTTCTTCTTGCTTTGAAGGAAATGACGGAGTTTTTGTTGCTGCAAGTGATTATGTAAAAACTCTTCCCGATTCTATTTCCAAATGGCTGCCAAAAAAATTAATCTCCCTCGGTACTGATGGATTTGGAAGAAGCGAAAGCCGTGAAGCTTTAAGAGATTTCTTTGAAGTTGATTATCGTTACATTGCTCTTGCAGCTTTATATTCACTTGCTAAAGAAAATAAAATTAAAATAAATGTTGTACAGAAAGCAATGAAAGAGATGGAGATTAATCCGGAAAAATTAAATCCGATGATATCATAAAATTATTTGTTAAGGTCTACATTTAAAAAAATAATCCTGAAAGAAATAAAATGAAAGAATTTAAATTACCTGAACTTGGTGAAAATATTGTTGATGCTGATATTTTAAAATTATTAGTAAACGTTGGTGATTTTATTAAAATTGATACTCCTATACTTGAAATAGAAACAGATAAAGCTACTATTGAAGTCCCATCTACAGTTGAAGGTAAAGTACACAAAATAATAGTAAAAGAAGGAGATAAAGCAAAAGTTCACCAGGTTATTCTTTTGGTTGATGATTCAGTAATTGCAAAAAGCGAAACGCATTTTGATGCTTCAGAAAAAAAAGAAGAGGCCGAAAAAATAAAACCAGCAGTTGTTGAACAAAATAATTTTCCTGTTTCTAATGAGGTTATCGAATTTTCCCTCCCTGATCTTGGAGAAAATATAAAGACTGCAGATGTATTAAAAGTACTTGTTAATAAAGGCGAATTAATAAAGATTGAGCAAGTCATTCTTGAAATAGAAACAGATAAAGCTACTATTGAAGTTCCATCTACAGTTGAAGGAAAAATTATTGAAATTTTTGTTAAAGATGGCGATAAAGTTTCTCCCGGTCAAGTTGTTTTAAAAGTTAAAAGTGATTTTGCTCATGCAGAAAATACTATTTCAGATATTACCTCAAAAAAAGATACTGTACCTGAAAAAAAGATTGAAAAACCGGTTGTCGAATCAACCTCTGAAAATGTAAAAGACAAAAAAATTTCTTTTGATAATCAACCACCAATTCTATTTGAAGCAGCACCTGCAGCACCATCAGTAAGAAGGCTTGCCAGAGAACTCGGAGTTGATATCAATAAAATTCCCGGCAGTGGTCCTAACGGAAGAATTTCACTTGATGATGTTAAAGCACATGTAAAAAAATTAAATCTTGAAAGGTCTTCTGATTCGCATTTTATTTCAACAATGAAACAGGAACCTCTCCCCGACTTTTCTAAATACGGCATAATTGAACGACAATCAATGAACAAAATTAAGATTAAAACCGCTGAACATTTAAGCTATGCCTGGCAAACAATTCCGCACGTTACCCAATTCGATAAAGCTGATGCAACTGAACTTGAAAAAATGAGAAAACAACTATCTGTTCAATTTGAAAAAGAAGGAGTAAAACTTACCGCAACTGCATACCTTGTGAAAATTGTATCATATGCTTTGAAAGCATTTCCGCAATTCAACTCAAGCATTGATATGGATAAGAAAGAAATCATTATTAAAAAATATGTAAACATTGGTGTTGCAGTTGATACAGAAAATGGTTTGATTGTACCGGTTATTAAAAATGCAGATAATAAATCATTAAAAGAAATTTCAATAGAAATTACAGAACTTGCTGACAAATCAAGAAAAAGAAAAATTTCTTTAGATGAATTACAGGGTGGTTGTTTTTCAATTTCTAATCTTGGTGGAATTGGAGGAACTTACTTTACTCCAATAGTTAATTCTCCTGAAGTTGCCATTCTTGGAGTATCAAGAAGTTATTATGAACCGAAGTATAAAGATGGTCAACTACTCCCAAGATTAATGCTTCCTCTGTCACTCTCTTATGATCACAGGGTAATTGATGGAGCTGATGGAATTAGGTTCTTAAGATGGATTGTTGAAGCAATTGAAAATCCATTAAAAATTTTATAAGCATTTATATAAACTTATTTTAAGGAAAACATTTTGGAAAATAAAACTAATCTACTTGTTCTTGGTGCAGGTCCTGGGGGATATCCTGCGGCTTTTCTTGCAGCTGATCTTGGCATGAATGTTACTCTTGTCGACTTAGAAAAAAATCCCGGAGGTGTATGTTTATACCGTGGATGCATCCCTTCTAAAGCACTTCTTCATGTAGCTAAATTAATTAATGAAACAACGGAAGCTAAAAACTGGGGAATAGAATTCGGCGAACCTAAAGTAGATATTGATAAACTTCGAAATTTTAAAAACAAAGTTGTAGCAAAACTTACAAGCGGTCTTGGTGTACTTACAAAACAAAGAAAAATAAATTACATTCAAGGCAGAGGAACATTTGTTAATTCTTCAATATTAAAGGTTGAGAAAACTGATGGTACTTCAGAAGAAATCAAATTTGATAAAGCCATTATTGCTACTGGTTCGGTTATTGCCTCCATTCCTCAACTTAATTTCAATAGCAAACGTCTTTTAAACTCAACCTCAGCACTTGATCTTCCTGAAGTGCCTAAATCATTACTCGTAATTGGTGGAGGATACATTGGTTTGGAATTAGGTTCTGTTTACGCATCACTTGGAACAAAAGTATCTGTTGTTGAAATGATGGATGGTTTGCTTCCCGGTGCTGATAGAGATTTAGTTATATTTCTTGCTAAACGAATTCAATCATCATTCGATAAGGTAATGTTGAATTCCAAAGTGGTTGAAATGAATGAAATTGACAACAGGATTCTTGTAAAAATTCTTGATAAAGACAATAATTTGACTGAACATTCTTTTGATTATGTTTTAATGTCAATTGGAAGAAAACCAGAAACAAAAGGACTTGGACTTGAAAATACAAATGTAAAAGTAAATCAGAGAGGCTGGATAGAAGTTAATTCATCATTACAAACAAGTGATGAAAACATTTATGCAATAGGCGATATAGCAGGCGAACCTATGCTCGCACATAAAGCATCACACGAAGCCAGAGTAGCCGTTGAACATATCGCAGGACATAAAGTTGCATTCGAACCAAAAGCTATTCCTGCTGTTGTTTTTACTGACCCAGAAATTGCTTGGGCAGGATTGACAGAATCACAAGCAAAGGGAAAAGGATTAAAATTTGAAATTGCAAAATTTCCATGGGCTGCAAGTGGAAGAGCAACGACTCTTGATAGAAGCGATGGAGTTACAAAACTTATCATTGAACCTGAATCTCAAAGGATTCTTGGAATTGGAATTTGCGGACCTGGTGCCGGAGAATTAATTTCTGAAGGAGTGCTTGCTATTGAAATGGGAGCAAATGCTACTGATTTAAAACTTACAATTCATCCACATCCAACTTTATCAGAAACAGTTATGGAAGCGGCTGAAGTGTTTTTTGGACAAAGTACGCATATGTACAGACCTAAGAAATAAAAACCATTTAATTCTTATATCGAAGAATTTTTTTGATTGTAGAATTTTTCCTCGTTAATATTTAGTTTTTTACAATCCTTTATCGGTATAATTCTTGTAGATCGTTCTACTCTAAATTTTTTGGAAATAAAATATGAAAAAAATTTTTTTACTTAATTGGCTTTTATTAATTACTTCATTTGCTGCATTTGCATACCCTGGTGGAGTTAGTGGTTATACACTGAAAAATGGAACTACGGGTTGTGGTTGTCACGGTTCAGCTTTAACACAAAATGTACAGGTAGTAATTGCTGGTCCAACAACTTTAACTCCCGGTGAACAAGGAAACTTTACAGCTACTATAAGCGGTGGAAGCGGAACCGGTGTAGGGATTGATATTGCCTGTTCTAATGGTACACTAATAAATTCTGACGCAAATCTTAAGGTGTTAAATAGTGAACTAACCCATCCATCTAAAAAAACTTATTCTGGTGGTCAGTATGTGTTTAATTTTAAGTATACTGCACCATCCATAGAAGGACAATATACTTTATATGCGACTGGCTGTAGTAAAAAATCTGAATGGAATCATGGAACAAATTTTATAATTAATGTAAGTCTTCCTGTTGAATTATTATCTTTTACTTCTCTTGTAATTGATAAAGATATTGAAATAAAATGGAATACCGCAACCGAAGTAAACAACAAAGGTTTCGAACTTTATCGTAATGGAAAATTAATTTCGTTTATTAATGGAAATGGAACAACTTCTGAAATAAAAAGCTATTCCTTTAGAGATGTAAACCTGAAAAACGGTATTTATAATTACCAATTAAAGCAAGTTGATTTTGATGGCAGATCTAAATTTATTGGTGAATTGAATACTGAAATTTCTTCTCCTGGTGATTATCTGCTATCTCAGAATTACCCAAATCCTTTTAATCCGTCAACAACTATTAGTTACCAGTTACCTGAAGAAACCTTTGTAACAATAAAAATTTATAATGTAGCTGGTGATGAAGTTGCTGTTCTGGTAAATGAGAAGCAACCGACTGGTTATCATAAAGTAAATTTTAGTTCAGCGGGATTGATGACAGGTGTATATTTTTATAAATTAATTACTGATAAATTCACATCAAGTAAAAAGATGATAATTGCTAAATGAAATTTGCAAGCCGTTGATAACACAACGGCTTTTTTTATTTTACATTATGATAAAAAAAGATTCTCATTCGTTTTATGTCCTTCAGGCAATTTTTGTGACTTTTCTATGGTCAACCTCATGGGTCTTAATTAAAATAGGATTGACGGATGTTCCCCCAATATTATTCGCCGGTTTGAGATACTTTCTTGCTTTTGTTGTGCTACTCCCCTTTGTTTTTTTCTCTAATGCTTCTAAAGAAAATTTTAAGTCATTGACAGGCAATGACTGGAAAAACTTATTGCTTCTTGGAATTTTATTTTACTTTTTAACTCAAGGATTACAATTCATTGCTCTTAAATATATTCCAGCGGTTACGGCTAGTCTGTTCTTAAATTTTTCATCTTTAATTACTGCATTTTTAGGAATTATGTTTCTAAAAGAATACTTGTCTTCTTTGCAATGGAATGGAGTATTTATTTTTCTGATTGGCGTACTTTTATATTTTTTACCAGTTACTTTTTCAGGGAAAGAATGGATTGGTATAGCTGCAATTTCAGCTCAGGTTTTTTCTAATTCTTTCTCTTCAATACTTGGAAGAAAAATTAATGTAATCAAAAAAATAAATCCTCTGATTGTTACAGTAATCAGTATGGGATTTGGCTCATTACTATTATTGATAACAGGCATTTCTATTGATGGTTTTCCTGTTATTAACCTGCAGAGCTGGGGAATTATTATATGGCTCGCAATTATAAATACAGCACTTGCTTTTACTATCTGGAATAATACACTTAGAAAATTAACTGCTGTGGAGTCATCAATTATAAATAACACAATGCTTATTCAAATTGCTTTTCTTGCGTTTGTTTTCCTTGGAGAAATTAAAACAATAAAAGAAATAATTGGACTTGCAATTGCAGCTTCAGGAGTTTTTCTTGTAAATTACAAAAGGAAATAAAATGATTTTATTTTTTCTACAAATTATTTAAGGAGATCAAAATGAAATATAGAGAACTTGGTAAAACTGGTGTAAAGATTTCTGAAATTAGTCTTGGCTGCTGGACACTTGGAGGATTGAATTGGGTAAATGGTGTTCCTAACGGCTGGGCAAATGTCGATGAAAATGAAGTGGCTCTCGCCATTAACTACGCAATTGAGAATGGAGTTAATCATTTTGATAACGCAGATGTTTATGGTAATGGCAAAGCAGAAAGAATGCTAGCAAGAATTCTCGGTGCTAAAACAAAAGATGTAATAATAGCTACTAAAGTTGGTTGGTTCCCTGGAACTGCTGCTCATGCTTTTGAATCAAAACATATTCGACATCAATGTGAGCAGTCTTTAGTAAACTTAAAACGAGATTATATTGATCTTTATTATTTCCATCACGGACATTTTGGAGATAATGATGAGTATCTTGATGATGCAATTGAAGTAATGTATAAATTAAAAGAAGAAGGTAAAATCAGGTACATAGGACAATCTGCTTATAGTCACGAAGACTTTGAAAAACTAGTACCCAAAGTAAAACCAGATGTACTGCAAAGCTGGGCACATGCTCTGGACTATAAATTTATTCAAGATGGAACACCTACCCGTAAATTGCTTGAAGAATATAAAATGTCATTTATTGCATTTAGTCCGCTTGCACAAGGCTTATTACTTGCAAAATATGACAAAAATAATCCTCCTCAATTTGAAGACGGCGACTTCAGAAAACGTTCTGAAAAATTTACTTTTAATTATCTATCTTCAATTGAACCGAAAATAAATAAATTAAAAGAAAAATTTGGTTCGTCCCCTGAACAACTAGCACGAATTGCTCTTCAATTTCTGTTAAAATTTGATGTCGTAGGTGCGGTTATTCCTGGATTCAGAAATTTAAACCAGGTCAAGATCAATTTATCTGCAGCAGATAAACCGCTAACTGATGATGAATTTAAAATTGTTAAAAGCATTTTTGCTGAATGATTGTTTCATCTAATCTGTAGATTGTTTAACTCTCTATAAAGAGATATATTTGGAATGATTTTTTTTAACTTTTTGGAGTAATTTAATGGCAACGACTGCGGATTTCAGACCCGGAATGGTAATTAGATATAATGGTGAGTTATGGACAATAGTTGAATTTCAACATGTTAATCCGGGGAACTGGCGTGCTTTTGTTCGTGCAAAAATGAAAAATATGAAAACTGGCAGAGTTCTTGAAAACCGTTTCAGATCAGGTGAAACAATTGATTCTGTTCGTGTTGAAAGAAAAACATTCCAGTACTTATATAAAGATGGACAGGACTACGTGGTTATGGATAATGATACTTATGAACAAATGAATATTATGCCAGAATTAATTGGTGAAGGTGAAAAATTTTTAAAAGAGAACACAAATATTGACATCCTTTTTGATGGAACTAAGATAGTCGCAATTGAACTTCCAATCTTTGTTAATCTTGCTGTAACTCAAACAGAACCTGGTATGAAAGGAGATACTGTCTCCAATACTTTGAAACCTGCAACCGTTGAAACAGGAGCAACAGTAATGGTCCCTCTCTTTGTTAATGAAGGAGATGTATTAAAAATTGATACCAGAACCGGTGATTACGTCGAAAGAGTCAAATAAATTTCTTTTTTATTTTTTTTGGTCAGCATTTTTGCTGACTTTTTTATTTTAAACTATAAGCCACCGCATTAGCCACATTCTCTCCATCCATCGAAGCGGAAACAATTCCACCTGCATAACCAGCACCTTCACCCGCGGGGAATAATTTTTCAATCTGCACATGTTGATATGTATATTTATTCCTTGTTATTCTAACAGGTGAACTTGTCCTTGATTCAACTCCAAGTATCTGTGCTTCTGAAGTAATGAATCCTTTAAAATTTGCATCAATTTCCTGTAAACCGAATTTCATTCTTTGACTGATATGACTTGGCAGCAATAGATGAAGCGGTGCAGGTCTGACTCCAGGTATGTAAGAACATTTTGGAAGCGATTCAGATAATTTATTTGCAATAAAATCCGTCACTCTTTGTGCAGGTGCAGTCTGAGTTTTTCCACCAGCTTCAAATGCCATTTTTTCTAATTCCTGTTGAAATTTCAATCCTGCAAATGGTCCATATTTTTCATATTTAGACATATCTTCAACTTCAATAGCAACTACAAAACCTGCATTTGCAAATGGAGAATTTCTTCGTGATAAGGACATACCATTAACAACAAGTTCACCAGGTTCAGTAGCAGCTGGAACAATTATACCACCGGGACACATACAAAACGAAAATACTCCTCGCCTGTTTATTTGAGCAGAAACATTGTATGATGCTGAGGGAAGAAACGGATTTTTTTCTTTAGTATGATATTGAATCTCGTTTATTAATGCTTGTGGATGCTCAATACGAACTCCCATTGCAAATGGTTTTGGTTCCATAAAAATTTTCTTTGTATGAAGAATGTAATAAATATCTCGGGCAGAGTGTCCAGCTGCAAGAATTACAGCATCAGCAGTAAATTCATTATTGTTATTTACTATTACTCCTTTACAGACATTATCTTTAATAATAAAGTCAGTCACTTTAGAATTGAAATGAACTTCACCACCACAATTAATGATCGTTTTATTCATGTTTGAAATAATTTGTGGAAGTTTGTTCGAACCGATATGAGGATGAGTATCAATTAAAACATCTTCCGGAGCTCCGTGTTGAACAAAGAGTGTTAATACTTTTCGTAAATCTCCTCTTTTTGTTGCACGGGTATAAAGTTTTCCATCGCTGTAAGTACCTGCACCGCCTTCACCAAAACAATAATTTGAATCAGGATTAACAAAGTGATCTTGTTGTATTGCACGAATATCTCTTCTTCTGGTAATAACATCTTTCCCCCTTTCAATGATTATTGGCTTAATGCCAAGCTCAATCAGTCTGAAAGCTGCAAAAATTCCCGCCGGACCATTACCAACTATAATTACTTTTTTATCTCCTTTTACAGGTTCATACTTATAGAATGAAGTAGATAAGGGTTGGGGTTCTTCAGTGATGTAAACATTGTACATGATCGTATAGACTACGTCTGTAGGACGCGCGTCAATTGAGCGACGAATTGGTTTTATAGCATTGATAATGGAGGGATCAAGATTTAATTTTTGTGATACTAAAGATTTAACAGTATCATTATTAAAAGCTTCATGCGGAAGCAACGTTAGTTCTACTTGTGTTTGCATAGCATCCTCTTTTAATTATGGAGGAATTAATTACGGCAACTCTTTCTTCCTTTCAAAATAAGGACCAACCCATTCTTCAAAAGGATTAAGAAAAGGTGCTGCAATTTGTCTTCCACCGAATCCTAAAAACCTGTAAACCACTGTATTCATATTTTGAAGAACTATATTCTTTAGAGCTGTGTAGTCTATCTCAACATGATATTTCTCAGCAAGTTTTACAGTTGTATTTACTAATGAATTTCTCATTTTATTAAAAGATAAATCTTTAATTAATTTATCTTTCATAGTTGCGTAATTTAATACGGTTGTATCAGCTTCTTTTTTATCAATCAATTTAATGATTATATAACCCGCATCAACACTTAGAGGACCGTAAACTTCCCCGACACTCATATTCATAATAATTCTTCCAACCTCACCAAGAGAAAAAATATTTTCATATCCGGGATTTTTATTTAAATCCGAAGAATCGATTGAATATTTTTTCATAAGCTCATAAAATTCAGTTCCATTTTTAAGCTCATCCAAAATTAACGGAATTTTATCGAGACTGTCAACTAAAATTTTATTTATTTTTACTTCAGAAGCATATTTTTTTCGATTCATAATTTTTTGATATTCATTAAAAATTTCAGTTTCAGAGACTTTTCCAGAGTCATTAAAACAATTCTGATATGCTTGAGACAATAAATATTCCCGCCATGGTTGAAGAGATTCCATTACTTCCTTCGATTTATGAAGACCCTGTCTGTAACCTTCTTCTGCAAGTAATTCAAGTTCAATAAAATCTTTAACGCTTTTATTAAGATAGAAGAGTATATTTTTATAGTCAATTTTGGTAATAAAAAATTTCTCAAAATATAAATGCTGAAGAAAATTTCTAAGTGTAATTTTATTTTGTCCAAAATCAATTAAAACACTTGATAGACTATCAGAATTTAATTGATGGATAAGTTCATTTAATTCTTCATACTTTAAAAAATATTTTTCATTTTGAGGAAGCAGGTTTGTTGAATATTTGTTTTTCAATAAAGCATACAAATCTCCTGCTATCATCTTCAATAAAACCCCATTAGCTTCTATTTTTTTGCCAATAAAAAATTTATTTGTAAACTCTTTATATTTTTTAATTACAGCTCGGTCTAAAGCAATTTTGTTTATTCTTTTCAGTTCACTTTCCCAACCATCGTTCTTGGCAAAAGAAGGTATTTCTCTGGAAATTATATGAAAAATATAATAAGTATTTTCAATTTTAATTGGTTTCGTAAAATGATTTACTTTTGTCGCGAATAAAATGTTCTCTACTTCTTCATCAAATGTTCCAATCTCCACCTGTAAAAAATTGCTTCCAGTATTTTTTTTATATAGTTCTAAAAAGAGTGTATCAAAGTTAACTTTTTTCTGGAGCAATGAATAAATATTATTTATTTCTTTTTCAGACTGCGAAGAGATAAAGTTAACTTTTAAGTTCGCAGAAATTTGAAGATACTTATCCGTTAATATATTAGCTGTCTTCTTAGCCTCCGATTGAACCTCTTTATTAAACAAAGCATCTCTAACAAACATTTTTTCAAATTCTTTAATTGAATAGTTCACTGTCGATAATGTATCAAGTCTAAGGTTTTCAGCTTCAAGAGCAAATAACTTATTTGCTATTAACGTGTGAAGAAATTCTTTTTTTACTTGTTCTTCAGCCCCTCTTAAAGTTCTGTTTCTTAAATAAGTAATATCAGCAAGCTCTTTAAACTGCGAACTTGTAATTTTATATTTCCCAATTGAGGCAACAACACTGCTATCCTCTTGTGGAATTAATTCAACAGGAACTATAAAAACTAAAACAATTACAAATATTTTGATTACAGAATATCTTGACATATAAAATAATTTCTATTGCTTTAAAGATAAAAAAAAAGCCAGCTATATTTCAAGCTGGCTTGTTAACAAAATAATTAAATTACTTTAAGAGTAACATTTTTCTTGTTGCACTGTTGTTGTTAACAGATAATGTATAGAAATAAACACCACTGTTCAACTTAGAAGCATCAAGAGTATAATTATACACTCCAGCATCCTTTTGTTCATTAACCAATGTAGCAACTTCTTTTCCAAGTACATCATACAGTCTCAATGAAACAACACCTGTTTGAGGAACACTGAAACGAATAGTTGTTGATGGATTGAACGGATTAGGATAGTTCTGATCAAGTTCAAACTTTTGTGGAGCTAAACCTAATTTTTCAAGAACGTCTGTAAGGTTAATAAGGTTAGAAACTTTCATAACACCAAATGTATCAACAGTTGTGCAGCCAGTCATTTTGGTCATCATTTGCAGAGTATGGTTCTGAGCGAACCCAGCTTCGTTGTCATTTCCGCCCTGGTTATCAGTTCCACCCCAGTTAATAGCATATTTATATTGAACGCTAAGAACAGTATATGCAGCAAATGTGATATCCCTTGAGAAAATTTTATCATTAGGAGTAACGTCACCATTTGTTCCATCATCATACAATTTAATCATCTTTGTACTGTCTTCATTTGGCCAACCGCCAGCAGGCCACTGTAGTGGAGTAGAACTACCTGCAACATGTACTGTTCTAACTGTTGTAAAAGGATTTCCATTAACACTCGATTTTGCACCATTAGTATTAACAGTAAATTTAACTGTACAAGGTTGATTGATAACATTTGCTAAACTACCATTGTTGAAACTTCCACTTAGAGTTACACCATTGGTAATATCAGCAGTTTTAAATCCATACTTCCTGTTGTCTATGCTTTCCCAGTTATTTGGAGTGTACCAATATTTATATTCAATTGTATCTCCAACTGAAGCTGTGACAGTTACAACTTTGTAGTAAAGATTTGTATTTGTGGTTCTTGGAATTAACCTGTCGACTTTAGCTGTCCAGCCATTAAATGAACCATTTACAGAAGCAGTATCTGTAGAAGCATTAAATCGGCCAGAAAGTATTTCTAATTCCATGTTACATTCAAATGTTACAGAGAAATTATATGTTGGTTTATAAACGCTATCGTTATCAAAATATGCCTGGAATACGCCTGTTCCTGAAACAAGTTTAAATTTCCTGTTTGAAACTGTTTCCCAGGTAAAGTTTCCTGATTTCTTGTATCTGAATTTGAATTCAACAGTGTCGCCTATGTTACCAGCATTATTTACTGTAACTGAATAAATTGAGTCTGAAGCCCCTTTAACCATTGGATTGGCTTCTCCCCAACTGTTAAAAGAACCGCTGACATAAAGTGTATCGGTTGCAATGGCAAACTTATTTTTCAGAATTTGAACATTCATATTGCATCTGAACGTTACGTTCTGAGCATAAGTCATACCAGCAAACAAAACAATTAAAAGTAAAGCTGAAAGCTTTTTCATAATGTATCCTTTCTATTTTTTATAGAATTTAATTAAGATCAAAATTTAATTCCTATCGCAAAATGCTGCGTTTTTTCAAGCAAACCAAAATCCTGGTAAGCATAATCAAAAAAGATTCCTAGACCAGGAGCAAAATCATAATTCACTCCTGCACCCAAAGTTAATCCTTCTTCTGAATTTTTCAAAAGAAGATTTTTATACCCGCCTCTAATATAGAAATTTTTATTGAAAGAATATTCAAGTCCAACATTAATACTTTCTGCGTTATCATTGGGATGAAGAGCATCAACTCCCAGAGTTAACTTATGGACATCAGTATCAATTACATCCATAGCAACTCCAACTTTAAATATAAGAGGCAATGGATATGCATCTGTATTAAGTTTGGCTAATATCTGGTCATTATTTCCATATTTTGTTTGATCTATATCATAAAGTACTAGGAGGTCTTTTCCATCTAGTTTCATATCTGTACCAAAGTTCGATATTGTTGCACCTATTCTTAATCCATAAATGTCAGAAAGAAACAATGTTCCAATATCAAAAGCAATAGCAGAAGCTGATGAATTCCAAATTTTCTGATTAACATATTTTACATTAGCGCCAATTGAGAATCTATCTGTTAGATTATATGCATAAGTAAGAGCAAGCGCAATATCTTTTGCAGAAAACATTTCGCCCGTACCGTCAGGTTCTCTTAAAGTTGTAACTTCCATATCTCCATAATTCAGATATGTTAAACTTAAACCTATTGAACCCATACCTTCCAGATTTAATGCAGCACCAGCCCAATTATAGTTTATATCTGCAAACCACTGACTATGAGTAAACATTGCAGTATTATTTTCTAATCTGGATAAACCTGCCGGATTCCAGTAAATTGAGGAGAGATCATTAGCGGTAGCAATAAATGCACCTCCCATAGAAATTGCTCTTGGACCAATTCCAATGTTAAGAAAAGGTGCAGCAGTTGAACCAACTTTGGTTTGGCTTAAAAGTGAAACCTGAATAAACAGGACAATACAAATAAAAATAATCTTTTTCATCTTCACTTTCTCCATTATTTAATTAAAGCGAATTTGCCGGTTTTTGTTCCGATGCCCGGAGCTTCAACTACAAAAACATATACTCCATATGCTGCATCAAGATTTTCTTCAGTGCGTAAATTCCAATAAACATCTCCAACATAAATATTATCATGTGAAAGTGTTTTAATTAAATCTCCGCGAACTGTGAAAATGGAAATCTTCGAACCCGGAGGAACATGTGTAAATCTTATCTGTCTTTCTCCTCTCCCACTTGATTGAGTACTGGATAAACGTGGTTCTCCTTCGTGTGTTACAACATAAGGATTCGGGACAACTTTTATTCTATCCATCTCGTTTTTAGCTGCATCTGTATTTATTTTTGCTCCCTGCGTGGAAAATTGAAATACATCAGTATGACTGAAAGGTTTGAATGTATTGAGTACGAGTTTACCAGTCGTTGGCAAATCAGGAGATGTGATCATAAACTTAAGACCGACACCCCATGTTCGCTTGTATTTACCATTAACCCATTCTTTGAAATAAATATTGTAGTCTTTACTAGCTGCACCTGTTATCGTAAAATAAACAAAATCAATTATTTTATTTTGCGAAACATTAATCACTTTGAAGGTTGCATCTTTCGGTGGAACAATTTCACCAAAAGCTAAAGTATCCTGCACCGAAGTACTTACAACATTATTGCTGAACTCTATTACATAATCATCGGGCATATTAATGCCGCTTAATGTTGTATCTTCACTTACAATGAACCTTCTGAAGGTCAGTTTTGGTGGACTAGCAAAAGTAATACCTTGCCAACCGGTTGTTAAAGTATCAGGAACAACATCAGTATAATTATTAAAATTAATTCTAAAACCATGAACAATAGGAGTTTCTCCTTTAAGCACTGTTTCTCTATTAATAAGAGTATCATACCTCCCGATAAAGAAAGTTGTATCAGTTGTATATGTTTTTCCATTTATTACAATCTGGACACCCTTTGGAACATTTACTAGCTGCCCTGGTTTTACGATTTGTCTTAATCCTGTGGATGGAATGTAAATCGTATCAGGAGTAATCATATCAATTAGAGACCAGTTTTTCGTAAAGCCCTGGTCTGAACTATCTTCAAAAATAATCTGGTAAATATTTCCATCTCGAACAAGTTTATCATCTACTATTTCCAGAGTTGCTGTACCTGTACCACGGAAATTTTGTAACTTTTGAATTTGTGAACCTGAAGCTCTATTGTAACCAATAGGCCAATCACCAGGAGTAATGAATCCAGTATTTTCATCAGGTATTAAAACACCGGAAGAAGTTCTGATTATGGTTTTAGAATTTTCTTCAGGGAAGACATCTTTGGATTCATCCCCCGCATCATATGCACAAACAGCATAGAAATATTTAACACCTTTAACAACATTAGAATCAACGAATCTGTTGACAATTCCGCTATTACTGCCAAGATAATAAGTAATGCCGCCCAAAGATTCAAATAGAGCTGGTGAAGGATAGAAGAAACCTTGAATTGTATCAACCAAATCATATTGAGCAATAGGTTTATAGAATTTTAATATTCCATATCCATCTGTCATTGTAAATGCATCGCGAAAAGCTTCTTCAGTTGCTCGATAAATTTTATATCCCTGAAAATCTTTTTGTTTGGTAATAAAATCTTTTGAATTTTCAGTTGGTTTTCCATCCCAGTAAATTATTACTTTACCATTTTCCTGAGTAATTGTAATTTTTGGTTTTTTAGGAGGTTGAGGGAATTTATATCCTGCATTATATATTTGTTGAACTGTATTTTTACTTCTGAAAATATCCTGCCTATCTTCACCAAAAAGAATAGCGATTGAAAATCTTTCGGTTTTTGTTGGTAACAATGGGAAAAATCCTGATGCATATAAGAAATCGCCGTCTTGCGGTTGTGGAGAAATAACATCAAATCTTCCTGGAGTCATTCTTGTCCAGAGCAGTTCATCATCACTCATATTAGGAGAAGCACCAACATTGAAAAAGTTGAATGCAGTTAAACCAATCAAATCGGATTCATCGATATCAACTTTACCAAAATTTGGTTCTCCCTGATTCGGGGTTCCATTTCCTTCTGTACCATCTGCATCAGCTCCAAGATATCCATCATCAGAAGGACCGACACCATCGCTTCCAACATCATCAGTTGTTGGATCCCAATCACCATCTTCATCACCAGAATAATGAGATTTTAAGACAATCTGTCCCTGTGGAGTTTGAATCCAGCTTGATACTACACTACCTGCATCATTATCTCTTCTTTCGTCAATTAATGGATCATTAACTCCTGCACCAGTAAAATAGTTTTTATATCTAACACCAATCGCACCGGATGGTAAGGGCCATTTATAATAAGCTACCAGATGAATTACCATGTTCTCATCAATCAAACCATCAAGATCATCATCCAAGCCATTATAAGCAGAAGTATCAGGAATTGCTATTGTCCCGTTCAAAATAGAAGCAATAAATCCTTCTCCGCGAAGTCTTGTTACACCTGGAATTATTTCATATTTAACTCCTATTGAATATAAAACATTTGTTCCTGGTTGAATTGTAACAACTGTTCTTTCATAAGTTAAAGAATCAATTAAAACTACTTTGTCACCAACATTTAATAATCTACTGGTTGAATCAAAATCAGCAGCAGTAAATCGTGGTGAATTTGGATCAGGTGAATCATTATCATTATCTATTCCATCGAAAGGATTACCCGGAGACTCTAAGAATGCATATGCACACCAACCTGTCTTTTGTCCTTTATTTCCTAAACCATCATTATCCCATGTATAAGTAATAGAATTTCCAACATCAAAGGAAGCAAGATCATCTCCGCTATCTCCATCACCACCAACAACACCACCAACAACTGTTCCGAAGTTGGTTTTCTTGTAAACGGTTCCACCTTCGTTAGTAATATCATATAACCAGAAAATAGCATCCTGAGCAAGAAAACTTGACCACTGGAATCCTCTGACTTTCATTTTCAATCCCATTCCTTTTCTTGTTGGATCTTTGGGATCGGGATCGAAAGCTGTATTAAACTCATCATCAGTGTTATCATCAGCAACAAAATAACTTTCCTGTGTAGCGTTTTGTATTCCTCTGCCAAAATAACCATTCCATTGTGTTACACCTTCTTTGTCTTTCCAATCAGGATGATCAACCCAACCTTCGATAGGCCAGGTATCGGGCAAATGACTCATCGCAGGAGATTCACCATTTGGATTAACATAACCGGCTATTGGATTCCATCCTCTGAAGGTTCCTGTAATAGGATTCTTTTCATCAGATTGGCCGGTTCTTGGACCTCTTGATATTGTAACAGAATGAAGAATTCTTCCAAGACGATCATTGATTTCAACACCAACCATAGGCGTTAAATCACCAATATAATTAAACCCAGAACCAAGAGGCCATTCACCTCGGATATCAATTCCAGTATTAAATCCAGCTAATGCACCGTCATTCTGAAAAGATAAACCAACACGATTTCCTTTATGAAATCCTTTTTTTAGTAAAGTTGGATCACCTCTTTGAGCCAATAAAGAAAAGTTGAAGAGTGCAAAATTCAAAAAAAGAAAAATTAAAAAACTCTTTTTCATACAAACACCTTTATCAATTAGAAATTATAAGAAACACCAAGTTCAACTCTCCTTGGTTCAGAGAATCGACCCGGGTCTGTATATAATTGTTCCAAGTTCTTTAAATTATAAAGTTTTGGATTAATCTTTTTTGCTTCAAGTAAACCAAAACTAAAATAAGGATCTCCTGTATCGCTATTAACATTACGAGGATTTTCTAAATCTAAAAGGTTATATACTTTTAAGAAAACAGTTAATACAGTTGAGCCAATTTCAAAATCCTTATATGTTCTTAAATCTATATTAAAGATCGTTGGTTTATCAGCACTATTTCTTGGAAAGCCATTCTGAGTTACCCTTGTGTTTTTATTTACTGAAGGAGTATAAGGTTGTCCTGAATAGAAGTTACCAATAATTGAGAAACCATAATCTTTAGGAACAGAATAAGCTACTGAAATATTAAGAGTATGAGTTTGATTCCAATCCAAAGGAGCAATAAATGTTTCTGGTAATGCTCCACCAAGTACAGCATTTCTAGCATCGGAAGGGTTGGATGCATTTCCTTTGGTTTCTGAATAAGTGTAATCAAGGTTTGCAGCTAATCCACCACCAAATCGTTTTTCAAATTTGATAATGAAACCTTTGGAAAAACCAAAATCTGAATTAGTATATTTACTATAACTTTGAGCTCCTCCAAAAACCAGAATATCTTCTGTTTGAGTACCTGTTAAATCTCTGAAATCTTCAAAGAACACTGTGGCATCGACCGCCATATCATTTCCAATTTGCTGCTGCAAACCAATTTCACCTTTTACTGTTTTTTGTGGTCTTAAATCAGCATTACCAAACAAACCCTGGTTACCTGAACCCGAACCTAGTTCAAATTCAGGGTTGTTGTATAACAACTCATAACTTGGCAACTGGAAAAAATGACCATATGAAAAGTGAATAACACCTTTGTCACTGATTGGGAAAGCCAAACCAATTCTTGGACTAAACTGATATTTTATTGAAGCTTTTTTATACCAGTATGACATTCTATCTTCAACAGTTTTAGTCCTTTCACCAATATCCTGAACGCCATTTCCATTATTATCAAAAAATTGGTTTGCTGGTTTGAGTGGATTATTAATATTTGGATCAGACGGGTCTGAAAGAATAACACCATCAGGATCGAATGCATCGAAACGAACACCAATATTAAATATCAGATTGAATGCTTCGAATTTTGATTGAACATATCCAGAATATTCTTTTGGTTTATGAAGATATTCATTATTCTCGGTAGTAGTTATTGGAGGTACCATAACACTAAAAGGCTGAACTTCTCTTCCGGTAGCGTCAATTAATGGAATAAGATTTATTGAATGAGAATAAACACGAAGCATTTTATATTCTCCACCAACCTGAAGTGCAATTTCATTATTGACTTGTGAAGAGAAATCTAATTTTGCTGAATATGTTCCTGTATTCCTGTAGAACCTGCTGTAATCTGTTCCACCAACTGCAAAATTATAAGGCGGATTTTGCAATAACCTGTTATCAACGTATTGAGTTTTGTGAGTTGATTCGTCTGTATAAATATCTTCAAACAAATAGTGTTTATACTGAGTATAAAAATATGATAAATTAAAAGTATAAAAACTTGATGAAGAGATAGCGTGATTAACATTAAATGTGGTTGCATAACCCAATCGGAAGCGTTTAAGATTGTTATCAGGAGTAAGTTTATTATAGTGATTATAATCTTGATAATTCTGTTTGTCAATTATATGATTAATAGAAAATCTCAAATTTCCAAGTGCACAGAAAGTTAATTTTCCTTGACCATAAATTCTTTCATTTGGATTCATTGAAACAAAACTGCTATCTCCGTTCTTTGTTATATCAAATCCACCTGTCTGACTATTTTCTCTTGAAACATCAGTAGTTAAATAAGATTTAACTCCAAATAAATATCCGCTGTTATAAAAATATCTTCCATTTAAAAAGAAGAAAAGTTGTTCTGGTATAACAGGCCCACTAAAGCTTCCCTCAAAGTTTCTGATAAAAGTAGGATTGATTTTAGTAATGTTCCAAAATACATTATCACGGTTGGAGGCATACTGACCAATATAACTTTGAAGTGTTCCTGTAAATTTATTATCACCATCTTTTGTAACTATATTAACAACACCTGACATTGCTTGTCCATATTCTGCATTGAAAGCACCGCTGATTACCTGTAATTCCTGAATTGAATTAGTACTGATATCAATAACATTGCTACCATTGTACGAGTCAGTCATTGGAACACCGTCAATACGATAAGAGATTTGTCCGCTTCTACCTCCTCTAATATGAAGATCGCCTCCGGAGCCTTTTGTTATTCCTGCTTGCAATTGAAGGATATCATTAACTTCAGTAACTGGCAAAGAAGAGATTAATTCATCGTTAACAATAGAAGTTGAAGCTGTCATATCTTTTTGAATCAGTGGTTTGATTGCTGTAACTACAACTTCCTGTATCTGGAGAGTAGTTTCCATTAACTCAAAATCTATTTTTGTAGTTAAATCAACTGATACTTTAACATTTTGAACTGTCATTGTGTTGTAACCTATAGCAGATGCTTTAAGTGTGTAAACACCGGGACGAACGTTGAGAATATTGTAAATTCCATCAACATCAGAAGCAGCACCCTGAGTAGTTCCTTCTACAACAACTGTAACAAATGGAAGAGTTTCTCCTGTAGTCTTGTCTGTAATCTTTCCTGAAATTTTACCTGTTTGTGAAAGCAGGATTGAATTAAATATTACAACAATAAAAAAGACTTTAATTGATTGTAAAATCAACCTCATTTAAGCCTCCGAAATTTTTTTTGTTTCTGAATCGCCTGAAAACATAACCAGTCATATCTTTTTTAGTTAAAACTAATTACTTTTCAAATTTTAATGGTTAATATAAAGGTAGGATATTTATTTTCAAACTATAATTATGAAACAATTTAAAAGATGGATCATATTAACTATTATTTGTCAACCGCTTTTGAAGAGATTCAATTTTCTCTTCAAGTTGTTTTATTCTTTTTGCATATTCTTCAAGGTTACGATAATGAGCTTCTAACTTCATCGCTTCTCTGGCGGGTTTTAATGGTGAGCCCATATAAGTACCAGGTTGAGTAACTGATTTTGATACACCTGATTGTGCAATAATTATTGTTTTATCAGCAATTTCTATATGATTGATAAAACCAACCTGACCGGCAATCATACAATTGTTCCCAATCTTAGTACTACCCGAAATTCCTGTCTGAGCAGAGATAACAGTGTTTTCACCAATCGTAACGTTGTGCGCAACCTGGACAAGATTATCGAGTTTAGTTCCCTTTTTTATTATAGTAGAACCAATTGCAGCTCTATCAACCGTAACATTAGCACCCAGCTCAACATCATCCTCAATAACAACATTTCCAACCTGAGGAATTTTAATGTATTCACCTTTTTCATTTTGAAAAAAGCCAAAACCATCTGAACCAATTACTGTTCCGGGATGAATTATAACTCTTTTCCCAATTTTACATTTTTCTCTAATACTAACATTTTGAAATACTATGGAATCATCATCAATAGAAACATCATTAAGTAAAACTGTGTTATGAAATATTTTTACGTTCTTACCAATTTTACAATTAGCTGAGATTACAACATTTTTTCCAATTGCAGAGTATTCACCAATATGTGCAGATGGATGAATAAAAGCTGAAGAGTCTATTCCTTCAATAAATGGAAATGATGAAAAATATTTTATTAGTACTTTAAAAAAAGCTTTGTTTGGTTCATCAACAACCAGATAAGTAATATCATTTCTTGATTGTTGAAATTTCTTTTCCACAAATATTGCTGAAGCTTTTGTTGATGGAAAATATTTTTCATACTGCCCAAGATACAAGAATGTGAGTTCTCCCTTTCTGGCCTCCTGAATTCTTGCAACATCAGTAATAGAAAGCCCTTCATCACCAATTATTTTGGCATTGGTCAGAAGGGCAATTTCTTTTATAGGAATATTCATTCTTTATTGCTTCTTTAAAAGCTGTAAAACTTTGTTTGTTATATCAAATTTTTCTTTCGCATAAAGAATTGCTATTTGTCCGCTTTTATCAAATACAAAGTCAAGTTCTTCTTCTTCAGCTACTTTTTTAATAATTGTAAAAACCTTGTTCTGAATAGGTTTCATCAATTCATCCTGTTTCTGAAAAAGTTCTCCGTTAGTGCCGAACTTTTTTTCTCTGTATTCAACAATTTTTTGTTCTAATTTAATTAATTCAGATTCTGTTTCAGCACGAACAATATCAGACATTATTAATTTACGTTTTTCATAATCATCGTATTTGGTTTTCCATTCGCCTTCTAATTTTTTAATTTCAGACTGCCATTCGTTTACAAGCGCATCTATTTGCTGACGTGCATCCTGTGCATCCGGCAATTGATCCATAATTGCATCTGAATCAACATAACCAATTTTAGCCTGCGAATATGAATTGATGCTTACAAAAAATAATAAAGCTGCTATAAAAAAAAGTTTTGACTTCATAGTCTCACCTTGTTATTTAATAAATTCAGATTTGTAATATCCTAAATCTTATTTTCCTCTTTTAAGATAATCGAGTACTTTAAAAGTTATATCATATGTAACATCTGCATAAAGCAAAATGATATCTCCGCTTTTATCAAAAACAAATTGCATTCCTTCATTTTTTGCAACCGTTTCAATTGCGAGGAAAACTTTTTCTTTTACTGGTTTTAAAAGTTCTTCCTGTTTCTTATAAACTTCGCCTGTTCCCTGTGAAAATTTCTGTTTGCGGAATTCTTCTATAACCTGCTGTTGCTGAACAAGCTGTTGTTGTGCAGCAAGTTTCTTATCTTCTTTCATATTTGTTGATTGCTTCTGATAATCCTGATATGATTGTTGTAAAACAGCAGTCATACTATCAAGCTGGTTATTCCATTTATTAATTAATGCATCTAATTCTCCCTGAGCTTTAATAGCTTCAGGTAATGCTTTAAGAATAACTTCAGAATCAACATAACCAATTTTAATAGGTGTCGAATTTGTTGTTTGAGTCTGTGCATTTAACCCAACCAACGCAATAAAAAATAAAACAAATAATATATTTTTTTTCACTTTTATACCTTTATATAATTTAAGTAATAAAATTAAAATCCTCTTCCAAATTGAAAGTGGAAGAGCCACGCAGGACTTTTTCCATCAACCAATTTTCTATCAAAACCGTAACCAAGGTCAAAGCCAATTAAACCAATTGGGTTAATCATAATTCTTGCACCAACACCAAGACTCCTTCTAAGTTCAAATGGATCAGTGGTGCTCAGGCTTGGAAAAACATTTCCTGCTTCTGCAAAAGTAAGCAAATAAAGTGGAATTGGCTCAAGCGAAACTGCAAATCTTAGTTCCGCAGTGTATCTTGTAGAAACTTTTCCACCATACACATCACCATATATATTTATCGGTCCAACTGTTCTGTCATCATAACCACGCAACGGAGTAGTTGCAATTACCAATCCGTTTCCTCCCATATAAAAATAATCAAATGGTTGAATAGGAGTATTAGCTTCAAGTTCTTTTATATATCCAAGATCTGCACAGGAATAAAAAACTAATCTGTTTGAATTAAATAATCTCTTGTACCACTCTGCTTTAAAAGATATCTTGTAGTAATCAACATCACCGGGTAAAAACGGACCACCAGAAATCTCTGCATCAAGATTAACACTTGAACCTATTGAAGGGAAAATCGGGTTGTCGATATTTTTTCGTGAAATACTTAAACCAAGTGTGTACTGCTGGAATTTACCTTCACGATAATAACTTCCACCATTTAACACGTTGTTGTACTGATATCTTAAAGATGCCTGAACATAAAAATAATCATCAGGCCATTTCAATCTTCTGCCAAGTCTTAGAGAGCCACCTGATTGCCTTAAGTCATAAATGTATTGTTGACGTGTATCGAATACATCGAATCCGAATGAAGTTGGACTATCAAACATCCAGGGTTCTGTAAATCCAAGCGAAAAAGTTCTGTAATAATTGCCGACCCCAAACTGCCAGTTAAAACTCAACACCTGTCCACCACCGAGAGAGAATGGTTCAGTAATTGAAAAATTTGTTAAAGTAATACCAACAGCACCACTAAAACCATAATACCCACTATAACCAATAGAAGCATTCAGGTAATCGCTTGATTTTTCTTCAACCTTGAAAGCAACATCAACGGTGCTATCATTTACTAATTGATAATCAACACCTTCCTGATAAAGTTTTTCTACATTAAAGTATTGAAGATTGGCAAGCTGTTGTAAACTTCTGAACATTAATGCTCGATTAAAATAATCTCCTGGAATGGAATATAGTTCTCTTCGGATAACTTTGTCCTTTGTCTTATCGTTTCCATTGATATCAACTTTACCAATTTTAAATTGATTTTTTTCACTAATCTGGATAAGAATATCTATTGAATCTTCGGCTACTTTTGTTTCCTGTGTTTTAAGATTAAATGTCAGATAACCATTATCAAGATAAAGTGAAGCAATGTCTGTTTGTTTTTCATTACCTCTAAGGTTGCGATTAAATTTTTCAAGATCATAAACATCGCCTTTAAGAAAATCTAATCTTTCTATAAGAAATTCACTTTTGTAAATTGTATTTCCTTCCCACGAGATATTTCTGACTTTATATTGTGAACCTTCATAAAGCTTCACAAATATTTTCATGTCTTTTTTATCGTTATAATACACAAGCGAATCGGATATTATTTCTGCATCCCGATAACCATTTTTCTTATAAAATTTTTCAATCAGTTTTTTGTCTTCTTCATATTTGTTTTTATCAAACCTTGCACTAGCCCAGAATTTCCACCACTTTGCTTCTTCGGTTTCGGAGAATTCACTTTTCAAATCACTTTCAGAAAAATTGTAATTACCGATAAAATGAATTTCACGTACAGTAACTCTATCATTCTCTTCAATTTCTAATTTAAGTAAAATTCTATCTTTTACTTTATTAACAATAGTGAAAGAACCATTTTCAGGTTTATCGTATTCAGTATTATATTCTTCTGCAAGATCTTTCTGATTTCTCCAGGTGATTATCAATTTACTTGATGTTGAGTCGGCAGTAAAAAATTCAAAATATTTTTCATTTATTTTTGCGTTGAAGTAACCATCCTCTTCATATTTTTTTATAAGTCGTTGTTTAAGTTTTGCTACTTCCTGAGGTTTAAGTATTTGCCCACGAATAAAAGTAATTTTCCCTTCTATATCACTATCACTTAGTTCATCATTCCCCTCGAAAACAACTTTTTCAATTCTTGGATATTCGTCAACTTTAATTAAAAGGAAAACCCCATCAGCAACTTGCTTTTCAATAATTATTTGTACATCTGAAAAAATATTCAATGCCCACAGTCTTTTAATGGCTGTTAACGTCTGATCGCCGGGAATTTGTATTTCATCACCTGTTTTTAAACCACTGTTTGTGATAATTGTCTGCGGGTTAGCGGATTTATTTCCTTCAACTGCAATTCCAAGAATTTTATAACTTGAGGTTGTAAGCTGAGGGAGATTATTTGTACTGAATAAGAAAATTATGAGTAATGAAAACTTTAACGAATATTTATACATTAAAAACCTTTGAGTTCTGTTTAATCTGCTCACTAACTTTGCCAAATCTTCTTTCACGTTTCTGGTATTGACGAATGGCATCAAATAATTGTTCCCGCCTGAAATCAGGCCAAAAACATTCTGTAATTACTATTTCGGAATAAGCAATCTGCCATAATAGAAAATTACTTACTCTCATCTCCCCGCTTGTTCTAATTAAAAGATCAGGGTCAGGAATTCCTTTTGTTGTTAGATAATCGGAGAATAACTTAGAGTCTATTTCACTTACCTGAAGTTTTTTATTTTTAATATCAACAGCTATTTTTTTAACAGCTTCCAGGATTTCCCATCTTCCGCTGTAACTTAAAGCAAGTACAAGGTTAAGAGATTCATTATTAGCTGTTTTTTCCATCGCATCTTTAAGCTGAACCTGGACAGCTTCGGGTAATGATTTTAAATCACCAATAGCAAGTAATCTTACATTATTCTTATGCAACTCATTTATTTCCTTTCGCAAAGTTTTTACTAACAGACGCATTAAAGTAGAAACTTCTTCCTGGGGTCTGTTCCAATTCTCTGTTGAAAATGTATAAAGCGTAAGATATTTTACTCCAACCTCAGTACAGGCTTTTACAATTTCCCTTACTGATTCAACACCAACTTTATGTCCGGCAAATCTCGGCAAACCTTTACTCTTTGCCCATCTTCCATTTCCGTCCATAATTATGGCTATGTGATTTGGAATCTTTCCTGATTCTTTTATTGTATCAACAACACTTATTGATGCTTTTGTTTTTGACAATCTTTTTCCTTAAAAAGACTTAACCTTATTTAAATATTAAATTTTTTTTAGAGCGTAAATATACTATAAACTACGTAATTTATCGGCGAAAAGTAAACAATTATTGTTATTGAAAGAAAGGGTAAAAAAGAATAGACAAAATCTCTGGTAATAATTATGATTTAATTAACATAATGAAAATTTGAGCTTTCCTCTTCGTAGAATGAATTGAATAAATCCAATTCTCTGGTATCTGTAAGAGCGATTAGTTTAAGATTAGCAAGATTGCTGTCTTCAAGTGAAGAAATTAATTGCTTAAATGATTTATAGAATTGTCGTGGTATTCCAACAAAAAGATATACATTCTTTTTTGAATATCTTGTCCTTCTTGTAGAAAGATATCTTATTTTTTCAAGAATATTTTTGTTCGTAAGATCACTTTCATCAAGACAAAGGCCTATGGCGTAATCCTTTTTACTTCTTCCGATTGCATCTATTTCATACGAACCAATATTTGGAGGTTCAGAAAGATATTTGCTGTACTTTCTTCCTGTAAGAGTATAACCACTTCTCCAGAAATGATTAATTAAAAGATCAAGCAGTCGTTTTTTCTTTGAAGAATTCATCATCACAAACTTTTAATTAATTCCATTCGGGTAAAATTGGAATGACTGGTGTAAAATGACTATCATTAAGAATGCGAATATTTGCAATCTTCCTGTAATAAAATTCTTTTATTTCAGAAGATGAAGATGATTTTCCATAAATTACTTTACATCCATCAGTGGAGGTTGAAATAAAGTAAGGGTCAATTACTACTTCACTTAATCCATAAAAGAAACGAATTTTATTTCTGTCTCTTATTGCTTTAGAAAATATTTCACTTTTCATTTTTGCTCCTTTTATTAAAACCACCTGACAACTCCAACTACTACTCCTGCAATTGAGAATGATTGATTTTCTGTAACCTCAATCGGAGAATATTTTTCGTTCTCAGGCAATAATTTAATTTCATCATTATTTTTGAAAAATCTTTTTACTGTTGCATCTTCATCAATCAAAGCAACAACAATATCATTATTATTTATTTCTGTTCGAACAGCTACCACAACGTAATCACCTTCAAGAATTCCTGCATTAACCATACTATCACCTTTTACCTTTAGAGCGAAATAATCGTTTGAAGGTTTAATAAAATTGGGGTCTACAACCAGGTTCCCCTCATAATTCTCTAATGCAGCAACGGGATTTCCCGCAGCAACTCTGCCAAGAATTGGAATTCTAACAAGTGATTCCTCAAGTTCCATAGTGAAATCTTTTTCAATACCAGAACCTGACTCGGTTATTACAGAGATTCCTCTGCTCGCGTTACTTTCAATATTGAGATATCCTTTTTTTACAAGAGCATCTAAATGTCGCTTAACGCCAAATGTTGAAGAAATTCCAAACTTCTTTCCAATTTCTCTTAAAGTTGGCGGATAACCACTTTCTTTTTTGAAATAAAGAATAAAATCAAGGATTTCCTGTTGTCTGTCTGTTAGTATATTTTTCATATAGTGTCCAAATGTTCACTACAAAAATAGTGAACAAACGTTCACGTGTCAAGTGATTTTTATAAAAAATTTAAAAGAACAAAAATTTTTCTGTATTTCTGTTCAATAATCGAATTTATAAAGAAATTCTTTAGTTTTAGTCTTGGAAATGAAATATTGGAAGAAGGTGACTTATCTGAAAAAGAAAAATTACCTTTAATTAAATTGGTGATTTGCTATGATTATTTTATTCGTTTAATGAATTCGTCAATATCAATTCTATTCACTTTTTCTATTGGTCTGCCAAGAAAAAGCTGCGCTATATCCTTGAACTTTGTTGGAATATCACTCACATAATATTCAACATTGCCAAGACTTGACGAATTTGTAAGCAAATCCAGTTTAGTCAATTCTTTTTTTACTGCAATCGCAGCGGCAACTCCGCTATCAATCAATTTTACTTTATCTCCGACAACATCCTGGATAACATTTACGAGAATTGGATAATGTGTACATCCAAGTACAAGAGTATCGACATCTACTAATTTTAAGTCGGTTAAATATTCTTCTGCAATTGTATAAGTTGCTTTGTGGGTCATCCAGCCTTCTTCTGCAAGAGGTACGAACAAAGGACAGGCAATTTCATAAACTTCAATTTTTTTATTTATCTTGTTAATTTCTTTCCTGTATGCTTTATTATAGATAGTTGCCCGTGTACCAATTACACCAATTTTTTTATTCTTAGTTTCACTAACTGCATAAGATGAACCTGATTTTATCATCCCGATAATTGGGAGATTAAATTTTTGTTTTAATACCGGTATTGCAACAGATGAAGCTGTGTTACAAGCAACCACAAGTGCTTTAATATCTTTTTCCATCAAAAATTGGGTGTTCTCAATTGAGTATTGAATAACAGTCTCATTTGATTTTGAACCGTAAGGAACTCTTGCTGTATCACCAAAATATACAATATTTTCATTAGGCATTGCTGCTGTTATTCTTTTAACAACTGTAAGTCCACCTATTCCTGAATCAAAAACACCAATTGGTTTATCTTTCTGTGAATTCACTTCATTTCCTATAAAATTTGTTTAATAGCTTCAATTAATTCCGTTTCAATAAAAGGATAAAAATTTGGAGAAACTTTTTTCTTTTTACTATCGAGCACATAAAATGAGTCAACAATATTATCTCCATTTGTAGCAATCTTTGCGAAATAGATATTTAACCCTAATTCATTTAGACTTCGAGTTACCTGGTACAAAAACCCAAGCCTGTCTGGTGAGAATACATCAATGATCGTATACTTTTCAATTTCTTCAAATTGAATTTTTATTTGTCCCGGTCTCTTAAAAAATTTGTTTTCTATTCTCCACCATTTCGATTTCATTTTTGTAATTTCATTTCCAAGCTGTAAAATTCCGCTTACAACTGATTTGAAATCCTCCACAATTTTTGGGTATCTGTCTTCCATTATAACTTTATGAGTTCGAAAATCGGTTACATTAAAATTATCAATCACAATACCGTCTTTTCTCGTAAAAATCTTTGCATCGTGAATATTCAAATCATTAATTGAAAGAACACCACACAGCTTTGAAAGTAAAAATGGAGAATCGTTAGTAATTACTGTAATGTTTGTAAAATTGTCGAGTTCCTTAAACAATACAGATGCCGTTAAGCCTGAATTTATTTCCTGTATATGCTGAGCAATTTCTTCATCAGTAAAATGTGAAATGTAACCAAAATCTTCAATTGATTCAAAATGGTCTTTAACATGACTATCAGAAATCATTGTTGAATGCCTGCTTATCTCACTCGGGATTATTGATGTAGATGAAATCAGCAATTCTTCGCCCGAAATTTTTTCTTCAAGCATTAATTTAGATTTCCTGTACAATTCAAAAAGTAAATCGCTTTTCCATGAAGTCCATAATGCAGGATTAACGGCAGAAAGATCAGCATAAGTTAAAAGATATAATAAATTTAGCTGCTTTACAGAATTGAATTTGAGAGTAAAGTTATTAAGAGTTTCAGGTTCATTAAGATTTCTTCTGAACGCAACTTGTTCCATTAACAAATGGTTTTTAACAAGAAAAGTAACCTGTTCAATTTCTTCATCGCTGTAGCCCAAACGTATCATAACTGAAGAAGCTATTTCTGCTCCGATAATTTCATGTCCTGATACATCAATTGGTTTCGCTATATCGTGAAATAACAGTGACAAAAACAATATCTCTTTGTCATCAATTGAGCGGTAAATACTGCCAAGGTTGGAATTTTCATCAGCAAGTTTTTCAACATTAATAATTGATAATAATGTATGTTCATCAGCAGAATATGAATGATAAACTCCGTGTTGTATAAAGCCACTTAAATCAGCAAACTCAGTCAGGAAGACATCAAGCACACCAAGTTCATGCATTGCAGATAAAGTTATGCCAACGTTGCCCGAAAGTCTCATAATTTCTCTGAAAAAAACAGAAGAGCTTTTCTCAGGTTCTAATTTCATGTTGTCCAGGCTGTCAATAATTTTCATTCTAAGTTTTTCATCAAAGAATGCATTATAAATTCCCCGGTAGTAATACCCCCTCATTATATCAGAAATGCTTAGTAAATGTTTTTCATTACAAGTTATCAATTCTCCTTTTAATGAAAAATGATCATCAATTTCTATTGAAACATGGTCGGGAATATTTTTGTAAATCTCTGAACGCAATCTTTTTATGTAAGATTTTTTAAAACGACTTATAACATTTGTTGCTACGAAATAATCTTTCATCAATTTACGATAGCCATCTTTTTTATGACCAACTATTTTTGCCACCTTCAGTTGCTCATCGGCTTCAAATCTATCCACTCTGCTTTTATTTAATAGATGAAGAAGATTGCGTACTTTTAATAACATTTTATAACTATCAAGGATTCTTCCGCACTCTTTAACGGTTGTAAAATCCATTTCAAGCAAAGCAGAAATGAACAATTCGGTTTGACTTTTTTCTACCTGTTTATCAAAAAATTGTTTTGTACGAAGAATATAGAGCCATTCAATTATATGTAAATCTCGTAATCCACCAGCGGACATTTTAATATTAGGCTCTATCATTTTGGGAGAAGCGCCATACTTGCTATATCTTTCTGAAGTTTCCTGAATAAATTCTTCAGAAAGTTTTATAATCAAGTCATCTGTAAACAATGAAATAAGTTTTTTATTCCATTGATTATATATCGAACTTTTTCCGAGAAGAAATCTTGTTTCAAAAAATTGGGTAAATGTATGTAAGTCTTCTTCAAGATATTTATTTAAGTCATCATAGTCGCGGACAGTATGCGAAACTTCAATTCCGCTATCCCAAAGTCTAGTAACAAGTTCGGTAATTTCATCCTGTACTTTTAAAGGCGTAGGATGAATGAATATCAGGTCAATATCTGAGTAAGGAGATAATTCACGTCTGCTAAAACTACCGGCGGAAACCAGAGCAAAATTATAATCTCTATCAATTGAAATTGTACGAATAAATTCTTCAATTAACAGGCTATAATCAACTGAAAATTTTAGTGAGTCATCAATAATTCTTGAAAAGTGAAAGAGCTTATCTCTTCTTTCAAGAAACTTTTTCTTTATACTATCTGACTCTTTCATTTTCTGTTTTTGTTTTTCTTTGAAAAGTATTCTGCTTCAATAACAGAAAAGATGCCGCCACGGGTATTAAATTCGGCAGTAATTTTCATCCATCTTGGTTTTACCACCTCAACAAGATCATCAAGAATTTTATTTGTAACGCTTTCAAAAAATATTCCATCATTACGAAAAGATTGAAGATAAAACTTATAAGATTTTAATTCCACACAAAGTTTATTCGGAATGTACTCAAGAGTAATTGTTGCAAAATCCGGCTGCCCGGTTTTTGGACAGAGAGAAGTAAACTCGGGTGCGACATGAGTAACTGTGTAATCTCTATCGGGATATTTGTTTTCGAATGTTTCTAATAAACTAAGTTTATTATTTACCAGTTTTAGTTTGTCGCTCATGTTATTTCCTTAAGATTTTAAATTCATTATTATTTTGAAGTGCATTGTACTTTCATCAATACCTTGGTTTAACTTTATATTTAATCGGGTCATCAAATCCTGCTTGTTGAAAGCCTCGTAAACGTAATGCACAGCTGTCACAAATTCCACATGCTTCATCTTCATTCTGATAGCAACTCCAGGTTAAGTGAAGTGGTGCATCAAGTTCAATCCCTTTTTTAACAATTTCTGCTTTAGATAAGTTTATAATTGGAGTTACAATTTTAATTTTTGTTTCCGGCTTAGTTCCCAGGTCGACCATTTTTTCAAAAGCATTAAAAAAATCCGGTCTGCAATCAGGGTAACCTGACGAATCTTCATAAACAGCCCCAATAAAAACTGCGGTTGCATTTAACACTTCTGCCCAGCTGACACAAGCCGAAAGTATGTTTGCATTTCTAAACGGGACATAAGAAGATGGTATTTCTTTATTTGTTAAATCTGCTTTTTTCACCTCAATATTTTTATCAGTAAGAGATGAGCCGCCAATCTTTGCAAGGTGAGTGTAATCAATAATTAATCTCTTTTCAACTCTGTAATGATCCGCTATTTCAGTAAAAGCTTTAAGTTCACGTTTTTCCGTTCGCTGCCCGTAATTAATATGAGCAAAGGCAAGATTATATTCCAGATTAGCGATTGCTGCAGTAACACAACTATCCATTCCTCCGCTTACAGCAATAACCGCAGTATTTTGTCTAATTTTATTCAATTCACTATTCATAATTTGTTTGCAAAAATAAGAATTAAATAAAGACAAATAAAGGCGAGCGTAATTTTTGCTCTATCTTTATTTTTTCTTCTATTGAAAAGGAACTTTAATCTTGACTTTTTTGTATAGATAGTAGTAAGTTTTCAATTAAAAATTAAAAAATTAAATGAGTACCACTGAGTTAAACGATATAGAAAAATTAGCAAACCGTGAATACAAATATGGTTTTGTAACAGACGTCGAATCGGATATTATTCCAAAAGGATTAAACGAAGAGATAATCAAAATTATTTCACAGAAAAAGCAGGAACCTGAATGGATGCTTGAATGGAGGTTGAAATCTTTCAGGCACTGGCAAAAAATGGAAGAGCCGCATTGGCCCAATGTGGAATATCCGCCTGTTGATTACCAGGATATTATTTATTATTCCGCCCCTAAAAAGGGCAAAAAGATTGAAAGCCTTGATGACGTTGATCCTGAAATTTTAAAGACATTTGAAAAACTCGGAATCTCACTTGAAGAACAAAAACGTTTATCGGGTGTTGCTGTCGATGCTGTATTTGACAGTGTTTCAGTTGCAACTTCATACAAAGAAGAATTATCTAAACTTGGAATTATTTTTTGCTCATTTTCTGAAGCATTAAGAGAACATCCGGATTTAGTAAAAAAATATGTTGGTACTGTGGTTCCTTATACAGATAATTTTTTCTCCGCTCTTAATTCAGCGGTTTTTAGCGATGGTTCATTCGTCTATATCCCTAAAGGTGTAAGATGTCCAATGGAATTATCTACATACTTTAGAATTAATGCTTCACAAACCGGACAGTTTGAAAGGACTTTAATTATTGCCGATGAAGGTGCATATGTTAGCTATCTTGAAGGCTGTACGGCACCAATGAGAGATGAAAACCAGTTGCATGCTGCTGTTGTAGAGTTGATTGCATTGGAAAATGCTGAGATTAAATATTCAACTGTACAAAACTGGTATGCAGGTGATAAAGAAGGCAAAGGTGGAATTTATAACTTCGTAACAAAAAGAGGAATGTGCAAAGGAAAAAATTCCAAAATATCGTGGACACAAGTTGAAACTGGTTCAGCAATAACGTGGAAATACCCTGGTTGTGTTCTGCTTGGAGATAATTCGGTCGGAGAATTTTATTCTGTAGCTTTGACAAATAATTTTCAACAGGCAGATACAGGAACTAAAATGATTCACATAGGTAAGAACACCAAAAGCACTATTGTTTCAAAAGGAATATCCGCCGGTAAGAGTCAAAATTCATATCGTGGATTAGTTAAAGTAAGCAAAAATGCTGAAGGAGCAAGAAATTTTTCACAGTGCGATTCTCTACTGATTGGGGATAAATGCGGTGCTCACACTTTTCCTTATCTTGAAGTTAATAATCCTTCTGCCATTATTGAGCACGAAGCTACTACATCAAAAATTGGTGATGATCAGATTTTTTACCTGAATCAAAGAGGTCTATCAACGGAAGATGCTGTAAATATGATTGTAAATGGGTATTGTAAAGAAGTCTTTAAAGAATTACCAATGGAGTTTGCTGTAGAAGCTCAGAAGCTTTTAAGCGTTAGTCTTGAAGGTAGTGTTGGTTAATTCACTAATCAAAAAGTTATAATTAAAGTATTAAATTGAATTAAGGACAAACAATGTTAGAAATTAAAAATTTAAAAGTTAAAGTCGAAGAAAAAGAAATTCTTAAAGGAATAAATCTCTCTGTTAATAAAGGTGAAGTTCACGCCATAATGGGACCAAATGGTTCTGGGAAGAGTACCCTTGCACAGGCACTTGCCGGAAGAGAGGGTTATGAAGTGATTGATGGCGAAGTTCTGTTTGAAGGGAAAAACCTTCTTGATTTAGCTGCTGAAGACAGAGCTCGCGAAGGTGTTTTTCTTGCATTCCAGTACCCAATAGAAATTCCGGGTGTATCAAACACAAATTTGTTGAAGAATTCATTGAACGCCATAAGAAAATACAGAGGTGAAGAAGAGCTCGATGCAATGGAATTTCTGCAGCTTGTGAAAAACAAAATGTCAATTGTTGATATGAATCAGGAACTGCTCAGCCGTTCAGTTAATGAAGGATTTTCTGGTGGAGAGAAAAAACGAAATGAGATTTTTCAGATGGCTGTGCTTAATCCAAAACTTGCAATACTTGATGAGACCGACAGCGGGCTTGATATTGATGCTTTAAGAATTGTTGCAAATGGTGTGAATAAAATTCGTTCGAATGAAAATGCAATTATACTTGTTACACATTATCAAAGACTATTAAATTATATCGTTCCTGATTTTGTTCACGTTTTGTATAAAGGCAAAATAATTAAATCCGGAGATAAGAACCTTGCTCTTGAACTTGAAGAACGCGGTTACGATTGGGTTATTGAAGAATCTGTAAAAGTGGAAAATTGACTGGAATGAAAATGGAAAAGAGTAATAATTTTAAAGATTCCCAAATAATTAATTTTAAAGAGTTTGAAAATAAATTAAATGGTGAAAGTACAAGTGAGTTTCATCAAATTAGGAAAAGGGCTTTTGATACTTTTCTAAATCTTGATTTCCCCACAATTAAAAATGAAGAATGGAAATACACTGATATTTCTCCTATTATAAATCTTAAATTTAATTCACCAGCCTATCGTTCAATTAACAAAGAACAATTTGAAAATTATTTATTCGATGAGAATAATTTTCATACGATGGTTTTTGTAAATGGAATTTTTTCTAAAGAATTATCATCACCTACGATAAATAACAAAAAAATTATAATTACAAATCTTGCTGAGCAGATAAAAATTAATCCTGAGCTTGTCCAACGATATCTTTCAAAGTTGATTAAGCAGGATAGAAATACATTTCTTGCTCTTAATACAGCTTTTACTGCAGATGGCGTATTCATAAATATTGGTGATAATGTTGTTTTTGAAAGACCGGTTCAAATTCTTTATATAAATACCGGCGAAGAGTATAACGTAACATATCCAAGAAATCTTTTTATCGCGGGAAAGAATTCTCAGATAAAAGTATTAGAAACATACATGGCGTTATCAACAAAATCTTACTTTACAAATTCTGTAACAGAAGTCTATCTGAATGAAGGTGCAATTGTTGAACATATAAAAATTGAAGATGAAAACTTAAATGCTTTTCATATAAGCAACACGGAAATTTCACAGGAAAGCAACAGCAACTATTCATCATATAATATAAACTTTGGCGGTAAACTTGTCCGCACCGATATTAATGCGAAGTTTAATAACAAATTTGCTGAATGCACTTTAAATGGTTTGTATCTTGCACAGAGAGAACAGTTGATTGACAACCATACTTTGATTGATCATGCGCAACCACATTGTTTAAGCCACGAGTTATACAAAGGAATTCTTGACGGCAACTCACGCGGAGTATTTAATGGAAAAGTGCTTGTAAGAAAAGATGCTCAGAAGACAAACGCTTTCCAGGAGAACAAAAATCTTCTTCTTTCTAAAGATGCTTTAATGAATACCAAACCTCAGCTTGAAATATTTGCTGATGATGTTAAATGCAGTCATGGAGCTACAGTTGGACAACTTGATAAAAATGCATTGTTTTACTTAAGGTCACGCGGGCTTGGTGAAGAAGAAGCAAAAGTATTGTTGATTTATGCTTTTGCAAGTGATGTTGTTCATTCAATAAGCATTAAAGAAGTACGTGACCATCTTGAAGAATTACTTGCAAACAAATTGTTATAAAATTAAAATGAATTTATCTTACTGCCCAATGAAAAGGAATTTTAATGTACAGCGATTCATACATAACTGATGCTGAAATAGAAAAAGAATTTGATGTAAAAAAAATCAGAAGCGATTTTCCTATCCTTAATCAATCAGTTCATGGGAAACCTCTTGTTTATCTTGATAACGCAGCTACAACTCACAAACCTGACTTTGTAATTAATAAAATCCAGGAATATTACGCTACAACCAATTCAAATGTTCATCGCGGTGTTCATTCACTAAGCCAAAAAGCATCTATTGAATTTGAAAATGCCAGAGAAAAAGTTCTTAAGTTTATTAATGCTAATAAACTTTCGGAAATAATTTTTACAAAAGGGACTACAGATTCCATTAATCTAGTTGCTAATAGTTTCGGAAGAAAATATATTAAAGAAAATAATGAGATAATTATCTCGCACATGGAACACCATTCTAATATAGTTCCGTGGCAGCTTCTGTGCGAAGAGAAAAAAGCAAAGTTAAAAGTAATTCCCATTAACGATGATGGTGAAATAATACTTGAAGAGTTTTACAAGTTAATTTCAAACAAAACAAAGCTTATTTCGATAGTATATATTTCAAATTCACTTGGAACTGTAAATCCTGTAAAAGAAATAATTGAAACTGCTCACTCTAAAAATATTCCTGTGTTAATTGATGCCGCACAAGCTGTTGCTCATACTAAGATTAACGTAAAAGAACTTGACTGCGATTTCCTCGCTTTTTCAGGACATAAGATTTATGGTCCTACGGGGATTGGAATACTTTACGGAAAACAAAAGTATCTTGATGAAATGCCTCCTTACCAGGGCGGTGGTGATATGATTTCTTCTGTTAAATTTGAGAAGACAACTTACAATACACTTCCTTATAAATTCGAAGCTGGTACTCCGAATATTGCAGGTGGAATTGGACTTGGAGCCGCAATTGACTATATCAACTCGATAGGGTTTAATTCTATAATTAATTATGAAGAAGAACTTTATAATTATGCGCTTGGAAAAATTCTTTCGATTGATGGTTTAACACAAATTGGAAGAGCGAAAAATAAATCGAGCATTATTTCTTTTGTGCTTGATGGTATTCATCCACACGATATTGGAACAATTTTAGACTTTGAAGGAATAGCTGTAAGAACAGGTCATCACTGCACGCAGCCTGTAATGGATAGATTTAATATCCCCGCAACTGCAAGAATATCTTTAGCATTATATAATACAAAAGAAGAAATAGATTATGCTGTTTCTGCAATTAAAAAAATTTTCGAGGTATTTAAATAATGGATAACGAACTTAGAGAACTATACCAGCAAGTAATACTTGACCATAATAAAAATCCAAGAAATTTTAAGATACTTGAAAATCATACTCATCACGCTGAAGGTTATAACCCTTTGTGCGGAGACCATCTGGATTTGTATTTAATTATGGATGGCGATATTGTTAAAGATATTTCTTTCACGGGTAACGGTTGTGCAATATCAAAATCATCAGCTTCTTTAATGACTTCTATTCTAAAAGGGAAAAGCAGAGCAGAAGCTGAAAAAATATTTGGACAGTTCCATGAACTTGTAACAGGTAAACGAAATGATGAAGAATTTTTAGAAGAGCTTGGTAAACTAGCTATCTTTCAAGGTGTAAGAGATTTTCCGGCAAGAGTTAAATGTGCAAGTCTTGCCTGGCATACTTTTCATTCTGCACTTGAAAATAAAACGGAACAAACATCTACTGAATAAAAAATATTTATAGAATCAGAATATGGAAACACAAGAAATTTCATTACAAGAAAAAGTTATACAGGTAATTAAAACCTGTTATGACCCCGAGATTCCCGTTGATATCTGGGAGCTTGGATTGGTTTACGAACTTAAGTTCGATAAAGAAAACAACCTTGTTGTTGTAATGACTTTAACTTCACCAATGTGTCCTGTTGCAGAATCTCTTCCCGCTGAAGTGCAGGAAAAGGTTAAAGCTATTCCTGAACTTAAAAGTGCACGAGTTGAAATTACTTGGAATCCTCCGTGGAATAAGGATATGATGAGTGATGTTGCCAAAGTTGAACTGGGTTTTCTTTAATTATTTTTTTTACTGCCCTTATGTTATCACGGTTTATTATTAATACTAAAATCTATAAGGAAAGTAAAAAATGTTAAACATTACACGATTACCAAAATATGATGAAGAAGCTGTAAAACCAATGCGTCAGGAGCTTACCGATGTTGGCTTTACAGAGACTAAAACAGTTGAAGAAGTTGAACAGCATTTATCAGTTAAAGATGATAAGACCGTGCTGGTTGTAATCAATTCTGTTTGCGGATGTTCTGCAGGAAGTGCAAGACCGGGCGTATCCCTCGCACTTCAAAATGATGTTATCCCCGATAAATTAATTACTGTATTTGCTGGACAAGATTTAGATGCAGTTGATAAAGTCCGCTCCTATCTTAAAAATTTTCCTCCTTCATCGCCTTCTATTGCATTATTCAAGAATGGTGAAGTATTAAATTTTATTCCAAGGCATCATATAGAAGGATTTGATGCAGACAGTGTTGCAGAAAAACTTGTTAATGATTTTAATCTTCATTGTTCAAACAAAGGTCCATCAATATCACCGGAAAAATTTAATTCACTTCCGCAGGCACAATATTGTGGTTCAAAAATTCCGGTATATAAACAATGAAGTTCAGCACGCAGGAAGAGTATGGTTTAAGATGTCTTTTAAGAATTGCTTACAGTAAATCTGCAAACGGATTGACCATTCCCGAAATAAGCACTCTTGAAGGAATTACCCGCGCAAACACTGCAAAACTTTTACGCATTTTGAGAATGGGAGGATTTGTAGACAGCGCCCGAGGACAATCGGGCGGATATAAACTTGCCAAACCCCCCGACGAAATAATTGTTGCAGATGTTCTTGAAGTCCTTGGCGGTAAATTATTTCAATCTTCCTTTTGCGATTTTCATTCAGGGGCAGGAGCAATCTGTTCCAATAGCATCGATTGCTCCATTCGTTCACTCTGGAAAGCTGTTCAAAATTCAGTTGACAGCGTTCTGCAGAATACCACCTTAAAAGATTTAATGGGAAGTGAACAATCCGTAAATCAATTAGTAAGTAAATTTGCTGAAATAGGAACTTAACACCCCTTCATCCCTTCAACATTCCCCAAAAGTGCGTTTTTAAGCAAAAAATGCATTCCTAAAATCAGGAATAGGGGTTTACA
>CAZHVS010000017.1:0-58386 GCA_964536015.1 uncultured Ignavibacteriaceae bacterium | reverse complement strand
TTGTGCTTGTTGTAACCTTTATCTCCGTATGGTGAAAGTTTTTCGAGCCACAACTCTTCAAGGGTTTCAAGGTCTTTTGTGTAGTCGTAACGGGGATCCTCTTTTGGCTCCAGTTTATCAATTATTTCAAACACAAACTTATCTTCACCAAGCATGTTAAAGTCTTTTTGTAAATCTCTGTTAACATGTGCTCCCCCTCTAAGCTGAAATTTCCAGCTATTAGCTTTAGCATGGAGATTCTTGCTGCTGCCAATAAATATTTTTCCATTCTCAAGATTTTTAATCCGGTAAACACCCATTGGTTGAATAGTTTGTTTGTATTTCTTTTTTATTTCTTTCCTGTTCATAATTGTTCTTCCTTTTACTGCTTTTCATTTAACCAATAAAATTGTTTGTTCCTTTGCATATATCCTTCGTCCACCATAAGCCTGCGAATAGTACAATAGTCTTCATACACAGGAATAATAATTTTGTTAATTTCTTCTTCGGTATATTTTTTACTGGGTTTAAATCTTTTCAGTATCTCTTCAAGAATGATGAGCTTCTTCTTCTTTTGTACAGGCAGTTTAACAAGTTTCTGCTTTTTGATAAATGTTCTTAATACTTTCTGCCTGTAAGATTCCAACCTTTCTTCGTGCGAAAATCTTTCAATATCCTCAAAGTCGGTTAATTCTTTAAGTGACATTTCAAATATTGTTTTATCAAGTTCATAAATAATGTAGTACTGTTCTTTTCGTTGTTTAACAAGGCCTGCATTTTCAAGCTTCTTTAAGTGGAATGAAATAGTAGAAGCAGCAAGATTAAGCCTGTGAGCAAGTTCTTCCACGTATTGTGGTTTTTCCATTAAAGCATTTACCACTCTCAGACGGGAAATATCTGCAAGAGCTTTCATTATTTCTATACTTTGTTTTATGTCCATATATTTATTTCGATAATTATAGAAATAAAAATAAGGAATAAAAATGTGTTTGTCAATCTATTTTTATGTGTATCGAAATAAATTATCAAGATATAAAAAAAAATCCCGCACAAAGGCGGGATCATTCAACACAAGTAAACAATAATTATTTATTTAGTTTTTTTATCATTATATCCGAGTTAGTAGTTGAAAGTTTAATCAGTTTTCCACCGCCATTCAACTTATAAACTCCTTTAATTTCCTTGCTGCTATCATCTGTATAATAATTATCAGCTTTGAAATCGGAGATAACTTTATACTTATCTTTATTGGAACTCCAGCCGTTTATCTTAATGGTTGTTTCTATTGTAACCTGAACATTCTCAGGAATAAGCAGGGTAATTTTACCACCTGAAGAAGCTAACTTGCTGTCATTCTTACCATCAGGAATAAGTTCTGCATAGACGTCTCCGCCGGAAGTTCCTGCATTAATAGAACCAGTAACATTGTAAATTTTAATATCGCCACCCGAAGTATTGGCGTTAATTTCTCCTTTACCGCCTTTCAATTCAATATCACCACCAGAAGTATTCATTTTTCCGTTACCGTTAACAACACCTACTCTAATATCACCACCTGAAGTTGCTATACTCATCTGTCCGTTTACATTTCCAATATGAATATCTCCGCCAGAAGTTGACGCTTTAAGTTCACCGCCAACATTTTCTACATAGATATCTCCTCCGGCAGTTGTTGCTGTAAGATTTTTATTTACATTTTTAATTCGTATATCACCACCTGCAGTAGTAATTTTTCCATCGCCTCCAATATCTCCCGCTTTGATATCACCACCTGCAGTAGTTAAAGATATATCTCCTTTAACATTCGAGGCAGAAATATCACCACCAGATGTATTCACTTTAAGATTACCATTAACGTTTCCAACCAGCACATCTCCACCGGAAGTTTTAACAATAACATTACCGGTAATTTCTCCTATGCAATTTATATCTCCCCCGCTTGTATAAATATCCAGATTAATTTGTGAAGGAACCTTGAACTTAAAGTTCGCTGAACTGTTCCCTGAGCTGGGGTCGTAAGAAACATAAACTGTATTATCTTTTTGTACTATCGATAGATCTTCAATGTCATCTTTATTAATGCCTGCAATTTCAATATACATTTCGTCTTTATTCCAGGTTTCAATTAGCACATCACCCAGTACTTTAGTTTGCAAATTATCTCCTTTTTTCACCTGGAAAGATTTAGTAATTTTTTCCTGTGCAAACCCTTGTGTGCAAATTAATAACACAAGTAAGGAATAAGAAACCAGTTTAATCATATTCGTTTTCATAAATCACTCCATTATGCTTCTATCTTTGTTAAAATTGTTTTTGCTTTCAGTTTAATGTAGCTGTTTTCATCCTGCTGCATTTTTTCTTTAAGCGTGTTAATTGTATTTGGTTCTGAAAGTTTTTTAATGTCGTTCTTCTCACCAAGGCAGTTAATAGCCATTATTCTCAATCCCGAATTCTGATCATTCTTCAGGACATATATTAAAGCATCTCTTATCTCATCATCAAAAGGAATTGAACATAAAGCATTCATTGCTTCCTTTCTTACACCGGGATTTTTATCATACTGCATCGCCTGTATAAGAGCATCTTTAAGAATTTTTGATGTCTTGGTTTTCTTCTCTGATACTATAGCATCAACAGTCCGCAGCCTCATTCCCGGGTTTTCATTACTCAATAAAGAGTGAGCAAGGAATTCCTGTATCTTTATATCATTGACATCACCTTTAATTTTTACGGGTGTTACTTGTGTGTAAGAAATTTCTATTTCACCATTTTTATTATCATTGTTTTCTATTCGGAGGTTTGAAATCTGGGATTCACCCTGTACAATTAATTTATTATTAAAATCATTTTTGTTTGCTTCGCTTCCCTTATTAATCAAGAGGAAATAAGCTGGAATGAAAAGAATTGCCAGAATTGTGAATGTATAAGCCAATCTTAATCCTCTCGACTGTGGAATAAAGAGAATATCTTCAAGACTATGATACCATCTTCTATTTCGTTTGTTATTTCTTATTGATGAAAACAAATCCTGTCTGCTTTCAAGAATTGTATTTTCATCAAGTTTCGAGTCATAACTCAATTTAACCAGCGAATGGATTTTCATTAATTCCTCAAGTTCGGTTTTACAACTCTTACATTCAAGCAGATGTTTTTCAATCTCATATTTTTCTTTTTTATCTAATTCATTATAACTGTAAAGAATTAACAGCTCTTTAAATTTTTTATGATAATTATCAGATTTCATATTAAACTACAACTCCTTTCAACTTCAATTGTAATTTTTGAACAGCAAGGAACAGATATTTTTTAACAGTTCCTTCTGTACAATCCATCATCTTTGCAATCTCTTTAATTTTATGATTATGGATATGTTTTAATTCGAAAACCATTTTTTGTTTTGGGGAAAGACTTTCTACCGCATTTTGTACAATACTTTTCGTTTCTTTATTAATGAACTTTCTTTCTGGTCCGGATTCATCAGGAGATTTAATATCAAATTCATAAGTTTCTTCATCTATTCCCTGAGATATACTAACAGTATTAGATTTTTTCCCTCTGGCTTTATGTGTAAGGCAAACATTTGTCGTTATCCTGTAAAGCCAAGTAGAAAACTCGCTTCTGAATTCGAATTTACTTAATCCTTTGTAAACTCGAATAAATACTTCCTGATAAATATCTTTTGCATCATCAGAATTCTGGAAATAATTTGAGGCAATGGAAAGAACTTCCCTGTCGTAACGGTAAACAAGAATTGAAAATGCTGCCTCATTTCCATTTCTTGTTTGTATTATTAATTCATTATCACTTAAAGTAGATAGATTTTCCAATTTTTTCTCTGCTTTTTAACTTAGACTAAAATACGAACAAAAAGGTTGTAAGGGATGAAAAATAATTTATTAATCAAGAATAATCCGAATCTGAACGCTTGAAGACACTTATTAAAAAATGAATCAAAGCAATAGTCAAATTTTTTATTTGGGGAGCATAATTTATTGATTAGATATAGAATTTATTTATTGCAGCACCTATTAAAAGACAATAATACTTTTGCTCCCGTATGAACAATAAAAAAATATCACATTATCTGCTCCCATTGGGAGGTTGGCACCCCTGCCTGAACAAAATATTTCTATTATTCAAAAAAAAATAAGGAAATTCAGTTATTTGTTTTAACTCTTTATAAACAAAGTAGTTAACCAATTCATATAAATAGATAAATATTATATATTACAGTTTACAGAGGACTTATTCGTATCTCAAAGCTTCGATGGGATCAAGATTTGAAGCCTTATATGCTGGATAAGTTCCGAAAATTAATCCAACAAGCACACAGATTAAGAAACCAATTCCTACCCAATCCATTGGAATAGCAGCGGTGGCATTCAGGAAACTACCTGCAATATTTCCAATTCCAACTCCAAGTCCAATTCCAATCAACCCACCTACCAGGCATAGAACAATTGCTTCAATCAGAAATTGAGCCAGAATAAAAATCTTCCTTGCTCCGATAGCTTTTCTAATACCAATTTCTTTCGTTCTTTCAGTAACAGAAACCAACATAATATTCATAATTCCTACACCGGCAGCAAGCAAAGAGATAAAGGAAACTACCATTGCACCGATTTCAACATACTTTGTTATATCATTAATTTGCTGAATTACTGATTCATTACTGAAAATCTCAAAATCGTTTTCCTGTCCCGGTGGTACTTTCCTGACAGTTCTCATATGACCCGTTGCTGATTCAATCACTTCATTATAATCCTGTTTACCAAAAGAAGTAATAGTAATATTGATGCTGCGATTATATTTTCCATAAATATTCTGGAATGTTGAAATAGGCATTACTGCAAAGTTATCCCTGCTTTGTCCAAATAGTTGTCCCTGTGCTTCAAACACACCAATTACTTGAAAGGGTCGTGCATCAATTCTAACATATTGCCCAATCGGGTTAATATTTCTGAAAAGTTTATCTACAATATCTTTCCCTAAAATGACTACCGCCGTTGCTCTGTCAACATCAAATGTCCTGATATCTCTTCCATATTCTACTACCCAATCGTTTGTATTAATCGCTTCTGCTGTAATTCCTGCAACTTGTATATTGGGATTAGTCTCTTGGTTACCATATTTAATCACTTTACCGAATTGCCATTGCTCTGCTGCAACATACTTTGCATTGGTAATCATATCTTTTAATCGATAAAATTCTTCCATTGTAATATCTTTCCTGTTGCGATACTTAGACATTGCACCAGGACCACCCATTCTTACTGCAGGAAATTTTTGTATCTGGAAAGTATTTTTACCTAGTTGCGATACCCCGCTTTCAATAGTATTTTGAAGCATAGTTATCACAGTCATAATAACTATTATTGAAAATAAACCAACGACAATTCCAGTCAAAGTAAGAAATGTTCTTAGTTTATTAGTTCGTAAAGAAGTTAGAGACAGTGTAAATAATTCACCAATTTTCATTTATTCATACCTCAAGGCTTCTACGGGATCTAATTTAGCAGCTGAATATGCTGGTGCCAGTCCTGCCGCTACTCCCGTTAAGAGTGAAATTCCAATTGCAATTATTACCGATTCTACTGATACCGAAGTTGGCAGAAACTGGTTTACTACCATACTCAATATAATGGCAAGTATTAATCCGATTAATCCGCCAAGCAAACAAATGGTTGATGATTCGTAAAGGAACTGCATCATAATTGTTCTTCGTTTAGCACCGATTGCCTTTCTTATTCCAATTTCTTTTGTTCTTTCTTTTACAGAAACAAACATGATGTTCATAATCCCTATTGCACCAACAAATAAGGATAATCCTGTTATAAAATATCCTGCAATTTGTATTACACCAACCGTGCTCTCATAACTCTGTGTTAATCCTTCCTGCTGGTTTATAGAAAAATCACTTTCATCTTTAATAGATAAGCCTCTTACTTTTCTCATTACGGATTCAGCTTCAAGTTTAGTTTCTTCAATCATCGCATTACTTGGAGCGCGAACATTTATTGTAACACTTCTAAAATCATCATTTACAAAGTGTTTCATAATTGTCTTAATGGGAACGAATACTTGTTTATCCGGATTAAAACTGCCCATAATAAAACTACCTACAACATCAAGTACCCCAATTACTTTGAAGTCATAACCTTTAATTTTAATTGTTCTGTCAATTGGATTCAGATTAGGAAATAAGTTCTTTGCTATATCATTCCCAAGAATACAAACATAGCGGGAACCATCACTTTCAATTTCAGTAAACCATCTTCCGGATTCAAAGGTAAAGTTTGAAGTTTGGACATAATCTTCATTTGTACCGGTCACAAAAATTTCTGACAATGCATAATCATCTCTTTTAACAGTTTCTATAGTCCATAATGTAGGAGATACTGCTGCAGGGAGTTTTGCAAGTTGTTTAAATTTTTCAAAATCTTCGTATTTAAGATTTTTTCTTTTACGGATTTTCCACCAGTCCACATTGCTAAACCAAGCCCATTTATCAATGTAAAGAACGTCTGCACCGAGTGAGCTGATACCTTTTTCAAATGAATTATCAATTCCACGAATGGCTGTAGACATAAGTACAACTGATGTAACTCCAATTACAATTCCTAAAGTTGTTAGAACCGCTCTTGCTTTATTAGCTTTTATTGCTCTTATTGCAATTGCAAGCCCTTCTTTAAATTCTGACCAATGACTATTCATTATCTTAATTCCAAATGAAACATTCAATGATTATTGTTTGGTATTGTTCGTACTTTAACTATCTCATCTTTTTCAACAAGACCATCTTTAATTCTAACGATTCTCTTTGCGTGTTCAGCAATGTATTCTTCGTGAGTAACAAGAATTATAGTATTTCCCTGTTGATGAATTTCATTAAATAAAATCATAATTTCATCACCGGTTTTGGAATCGAGATTTCCTGTGGGTTCATCAGCAAGTATAATAGAAGGATTTGTAACCAAAGCACGAGCAACCGCTACTCGCTGCCTTTGTCCACCAGATAATTCATTCGGTTTGTGATGAATTCTATCACCAAGCCCAACTTTTATTAACGCTTCTTTAGCCCGCTCCCTTCTTTCATGACGGGAGACACCCGCATAGATTAATGGTAGCTCTACATTATGCAAAGCATCAGAACGAGGCAATAAATTAAATGTCTGGAACACGAAACCAATCTCTTTGTTTCTTACTCTCGCAAGTTGATTATCAGACATCTGACTTACATTCTGATCATTAAGTTCATAAAGTCCTGAAGTTGGGCTATCCAGGCAGCCAATCATATTCATCAAAGTTGATTTACCGCTGCCTGAGGGACCCATTATTGCAACATATTCATTCTTTTCAATTTTTACTGAGATGTCCCTTATTGCATGAACTTCCTCAGTCCCAACTTTATAAACTTTACTAATATTTTCTATATTTATTAAACTCATTTTATAACCAGGATTTATTTTTTAGTTTCTTTCTTTTTATCAATTTTAATAAGTGAACCATCTTTTAAGTCTCTTGAAATAGCTCTGAAACTACCAGATATTATTTCATCTCCTTCTTTCAATTTTCCACCTTTTATTTCAATATAATTGTCATCACTAATCCCTGTTTCTACATTAATAATTTTTGCTTTGTTGTTGTTTACTAAAAAAACTATTTCCTGAATTTTATTTTCTTTTTTCTTTTCTTTAACAACAAGTCCTTCTTCATTCTGTTCATCTTTAACCACTATATCTGTTCGGGCTGTTACACTCTGAATAGGTACAGATAGAACATTAGTTTTAGTTTCTGTTTCAATAGAAACATTACAGGACATACCAGGTTTAAGATTTTTATCAACTTCCAGAATTTTAATTTTTACTTCAAAGTTGGTTACTGCTTCAAGTGTACCTGTCCCTGATGTTATCGCACTATTTCCAATTTCTGTTACAACACCATTAAAAACTCTGTCACCAAAAGCATCTACTTTTACTCTTGTTGTATCACCAAGTGAAATTAAAGTAATATCGTTTTCATCAACTTCAACTGTTGCTTCCATATTTCCTAAATCAGAAACAGTCATAATATTTGTACCCTGGCTGAAACCGCTACCCAAAACCCTTTCACCCAGTTCAACATTTAATTGAGTAATCGTTCCTGGCATTGGTGACACAATAGTAGTTTTATTGAGATCTTCAATTGTTTCTCTGAGTAGTGCTTCGGATTGATTTACATTTGCCTGTGATGATTCGTACATTGCTTGAGTTGCTAAATATTGACTTTTAATATTTTCAAGTTCAGAATCGCTTGCTAGTTTTTTCTTATGAAGTTCAGTAATCCTGTTATAGTCTGATGTAACTTTGTCAAGTTCAGCTTTTACACGGTTTAATTCCGATTTTGCGGAACGAAGACTTGCTTCCATTCTTTCTTTAGCAGCAACATATTTATCGGATTTTATTCTTAAAAGAACATCACCTTTCTTAACAACATCCCCCTCTTTTACTGGAAGATATACTATTTCACCAGTAACTTCAGGAGTTATTACTACTTTGAACTCAGCATTAACTTTTCCTGTAGCAGTTACTGTTTGTGTAATTGTTCTTTTCTGAACTTTTTCTGTTTGTACATTGATAATTTCTTCTTTTCCACCCGCTATAATTACTACGACAATTAATAGTAGAAGGATTGTACCCAATCCACCGAAGATATAAATTTTCTTTTTAGACTTTTTGTTATTTCCATTCGCCATTATTAATACTCCTGTTGAATTAATAAGTAGAGTTCAAAATACCAAGATAGTATTTTAATTGTTCTTTTAATTTAAGATAATCGAAATGTGAATTAATTTCCAGAGACAATGCTGAAGTATAATCAGAATTTGCAATTAGCACATTCAATAAAGTTGTTGAACCCAAAGCATATTTCTCTTCTTCTATTCTCCTGTTTTCTTCAGCAGCTTTAACATTCTGATGACTTACTTCAAGTTTTTTGCCTGAAGTCTCAAGATCTAAATAATTTTTTTGTAAATCTTTTTTTACTTCTCTTTCAAAATCATCAAGTTGAATTTTTTTGTTTTTTGCATCAACTTCAGCAAGCTGAATTTTATTATCAACTATAAATCCAGAGAAGATTGGAATATTAAGCCCCAGATTTAAGCTGTATCTCTTCTTATCAAACATTGTTTTTATTGTGTTTGAACCAAATGATAAACCAGAAGATAGACTTAATGTAGGAAGATGTCCTGATTTAGCAATCGAGATATTGTCCATTGAAGTTTCCAAACCCAGTTGTAAACTTTTGTAATCAGACCTGTTTTGTAATGCAATTTCAACAGATTCTTTTAAGTCTTTTAAGTTTTCTTTCTGTACACTTGTTTTAAAATCTTCAACTGAAGCATCCTCAAATGTATATTTTTCAAATACATCAAGTCCTAACTGATATAAAAACTGGCTCTTTAAAGTTTCAAAATCATTTGTTGCTTTAATTAATTCAAGTTCAGCAGAACCAAGTTTTACCTGTTGAGAATAAACATCTGCTAGAGTAACTGATCCAAGTCTGTTTCTTTCAACTATTATCTCGTAATTTTTTTGATTCCACTTCAAGTTATCTTCTTTTACTTTTACTTGTTTTTTTGCATTTAGAATATCGTAATAAGAGCTAATTGTTTGGAATACAATATCTTGTTTTAATCTAAGTAGGTCAAGTTTTGCAGCTTCAAGATTTTTTTCATTTCTCGAAATATTGGTAAAAGTAGAAAGCCCGTCGAATAAAGTCCAGCCTGAATTAAGGCCAACTGAATAACTTCTTGTTTCATAATCATAGCTTAAAGGAGTAGACCGATCTTCTGTTCTGCTCCAGTTCCAATCTCCGGAAGCTGATAATGAAGGGAACAATCCACCATAGGAAGTTTTTAAATTGGATTCATAAACCTGCAATGAATTTTCAGATTTCTGAAGTGTAGTGTTTTTCTGAAAAGCTATTTTTATTGCATCGTTCAGAGTTAAAACTTTCTGTGAAAAATTCTGTGTACTAAACAAGCATAATAAAATGATTATTAAAATATTTCGCATTTTTTCTCCGACTATATGAGTTTCAAAATCTTTTTTAAACTCGTTTCAAAAATAAAGGATGAATTACTTACATCCTTTCCAAATTTATAAACGGTACAATAACCTGATGTTTGGCAATATTAATAATATTTGACGAAAAAAACTAATTATCCTTGAATAGAAATTCTGATATCAAGTCCGGCTTCATTAGTCGTTGAAGGCGATATTCTTGCTGCACCTTCCGGAGAAACTGAAGTTCGACGGTAGAAAATTGACAGAGTTACACGTGAACTAATAACATATTTTATTCTTGGTTCAAGAGTGGTACGCGTAGTACCGTCCTGCGGTGTACCTTCTTCTTTAAAATTATCCATATCATAAATAACCTGTGAACTCTTTGTATTTGAGTATGTAAAACTGAATTCAATATCATTCTTTAAAGCCAGTCCGAATAAAGGTATTTCAAAACCTGTTTTAGAATAATTAATTGTAATTCCAATATCACGTGAAAAACCTTCTGTGATATTCTTTGTAGTTGTTCCAAGGTCAAAGTTGTTTGTTACATTGTACTTAATACTTCCGCTAAAATTTCCTTCCCATAGCTGATTGAATGTCATATTCAAACCAATTAGAGGAGAGAACCCATAACTAATTTTCTGCGATTGAATTAATTTTGTACCGTCGGTATTTAGTTTCCATCCTTCACTATAACCTGATGAATAACTATGATCAAGACTTACTCTTTGTGCAAAGCTTTTGAAAACAAAAAACTTTTCCAATCCATCATAAGTAAGCCTCCAGTTTGGTCTTGGAATATATTTAGATACTTCTTTTAAGAATCCAAGTTTACCAAGCCATGGAAAAGTTTCGAAACCATTGACAAATGCATTCGATAAACTTTGATTTGGATTAGATGCTTTAGGATCGTATAATTCATTAACACGCTTTATTCCGCTTTTGAAAACTGAAAATATTAAAAACGGTGGAAGAGTTAAAAATGATCTATCAATAGTCCCTGATGAAGTAATATTTGCAATTGACGTTGTTCCATCAGGATTTACTTTAAGAGAAGTTGAACGATTCATTGACCAACCGACTTTCCAGTTCAAATCAACTTTGACTCCTTCCCACAATGTTCGGGAAGTTTTAAAGTCAATGCCGTTTCTTTGTGAAAAAACATCCTGCAAATTTGCATTTTCTTTCATCGCTCTTTTTCCAACATTACTACTGAGACCAAATTGAAATGCACGCGGAGGACCGTTTTCTGTTACTGTCTTAATTCCCCAGAAATTTCTAAAGCCCGTACCACTGCCATAGAGTCCAGTTGAACTTAGAGTGTTGTCGCTGGAAAAATTAATAGAAATGTTTTCATAATCAAAAATTAAAAACTTTGCAGTATTCCTTAAAAAAACTAAAACATTTTTTAATGGAGATTTTTTGGGTTTAATATTAACTGTACTATCAACTATAGTTGAATCATTTCCAGCAATATTTTCACCTTCATTTATATGCACGCCGGTTGAATCTAACGCAGGTTGAAATGGTTGTTTCTGTTCTTCGATCTTTCGCTCACGCTCTTTTTCTTTTTTCTCTTCAACAACAACTGTTTCTTCTTCATCAACTATTGGCGGAAACAATGGTTCAAACAATGCTTTTAATCGCAGATTTAAACCTACAGAACTTTTACTGCTATATCCTGCAGATCTTCCTAACTCTTCCTGCCTGAAATCATTTGCCCATTGATAATTAACACTATAACCACCGTTCAAAGTGAAAAATTTATTTATATCCCAGAGTGTCGGCAGTTTTGGAGAAGTTCTAATATCAACAGATTGAGTGTATCCAAAATCTTTCCCAAATAATCCACTTTTTAAAACATCCCACCAAATGTGGCTTTCAGGTCGCTGATTGTTATATACATCGGTTTCTAAATAAGTTAATGATGATTGAACATTAATAGTATAAGTTGTAGAAATATTCAGTAAACCGTTTTCTGATAATTTCCACGCAAGAGATAATCCTCTTCCTGCTGAAAACTCTCTTGAAATTGTAGTTTGCGATAATGCGTTGTTAGTAGCTCTTGATACATTAATGCCTCTATTTCGTTTAGCATTCATATTCCAGCTAAATGCTTGAGGTGAATAATAAATTTTTACATTCCGATAATCATCAAGAAAAGATACTATCGTTCCTATTAAAGGAATATCTGCAAGGTAAAGAGAATAATCCGGACTTAAATTTATTCCATAACTAACAGATGCATTCCATATCCATGAACGTTGCGATTCAACAGTTGGAGAACGGCTATAAGTTTTGTTGTAGTTGAATCCAAAGACAAGACTATTCCATGTATCTCTTATTAACCAGTAATCTGATGGAATCAGAAGTTTAACACCACTTGTTGACCAGGAATCGGAGATAGTCATTGTTTGAGCTTCTCTAATAATTTTTTCAGGATCACGTGAATTCTTAGCTGCTTCATCAACTCTTATATCTGTTCCCGGGAGATAAAGTGGATTACTTATTCCTTCATTATGCGAATAATTTAATCTTAATACACTTCCATTCATATTGAATGGGAGTAATTTCAATATGTCAATATCCGAAGCTATTCCCCAGCTTTTTGAATCAGTACGATTTCCAAATCTATCAGAAAGTCTATGAAAATATGGATCCTGTTTACTAAGATTAAACGATATATTCATCAAATCTGCAAGTTTAATTGAAGCCGCAATACTGTAAGACCAGCCTGGAGTATCGTCTGCACCAACTACTCTTAATTCATTAACCCACACTTCTCCAGAGACCGCTCTCATCAAACTATCTTTGAAATTAAACATTCCCATACTTAAGAACTTAATGTTAGTTAAAGATGGTTGCCCTTTAACTCTAAACGAGTAATTACCATAGTTTATTATTGTATCGGTTGAATTTATTGCACGACTTTGTTTGATAGCTGTAATTTTGCTAAAAATAATTTGTATTTCTGTCCAGTCATTTGCAGATGGATCGGAACTTAATTGAAGTTTATTTCTATATTCATAAAAGTTATTTGTATCTGCTCCAAACCTGAAAAAGTAATCAAGCCCTTCAGTATTTCTATCGCAATGAACAAACAGTTTCATTTCTGAGTAGCTGAATACATCAAGAGGTTTATATAAATATTTTACTGCTTCACGTGATTCTCCATACGGAAGGTCAGTCAATATTAAATTCAAAGCTTGTTCATTTCTTAATATATCCTGATCAGGTCTGCTTCTATCTTTTTCACGTTGAACACCAGGAGGACTTGTATAATTGGGATTATCTTCGATGTTTATTACAGAAATCTGTAAAGTGGAATCATTAGCTTTTGCATTCTGCCATTGACTACCAACCAGATTGAACTCTGCAATACTAATATGCATAGAAGTATCAAGATTAGTAACAAACAAACGGATCATTTCAACCTGTGTTAAACTTGGTGATCCTATTTTTGTTTTAAACTCTTTTAATGGAATTCTATAAAGATACCAGCCTTTATTTCCTCCACCGGCAATAAATGGATTTTGATTTCCATACTGATCGACAGTATCAAGAGCTACCTCATACCTGAAATAATCACGCCATGTATCCAGATAACTATTTCTGTTTAAGTCTTCTGTATCAGGTAATCTGCCAACATCTGTAAGAGCAGCATTTCCTTCGCTTCCATTAATATTGCGATAGTCATCAGGATTGGAGCTTCCACTTCTTGTAAAACTGAAATTATCTTTTGATGGATCAGGACGTGAAGTACCAAAAATAGCCTGTTCTTCTGCATTTGTCAAACCATCAATTCCAACATCTTCTCCCTGATCTATCAGGTCATTTCCGTTCTTATCTTCAGTATGAAAACTCCTTCCTTTAGGAGTAGGAATTAAAGCAGTATAAATTAATTTTTCTGAAATCCTTCCAAGATCAATATAAATTTTTGCTCCACGTTCAACCTGTCTTTTATTTAACCAGAATTCAATGAACTCAATATTTTCATCAACAAGATTATTTGCTGTTGATGATAACATCTTCATTATTCCACCCCAGACAGCTTTTTTGGATGAAAGATTTTTAATTGTTGTATCGCTGTAATTATAACTGCCTGTCTCACTCGGAACAAAAACATAATCGAGAGTAGTTATCTGGTCTTCACCTTTAGCTACTCTTTTTTCAGGCCAAATATCTTTAATAGGAACATTCGCTGGAAGAATACTATACCACCAGCTATTACCTTTATAATTCATTGTCAATGAATCAGGTAATCGCGGAATAGGAGAAAGTGTATTTAGACTATCCGGTACGCTTACATCTTTCCACGAAGTGTAACCAACTCCAACAGGTATAGTCCGTTTAGAACCTTCAAAATCATCAATATAGGCAATGCTATTTCCTTTATCAGATGCGATTGTACTTTTCTTTGTATTTGGATCAGGATTCATGTAAGCAAATTCTCCACGGAAACTGACAGAAGACATTTCCCGTGTTGAGATTAAATAATCTAATCCTCTAGTTAAGAAAGGAAGATCTGCACTTGTACTGAAGTCCATTCCATAAATTGAATTGCTTAATGGTTCTTCTCCAATTCTAACTTTATCACTTAGAGTCTGCTGAGTTAAATTTAAAGCAGTAAATCCAAGCTTTGTTCTTTTTGATATATCAAGTTCACCTCTTAAGCCAAGCAATGTTTTTGATGCAAGCTGAAACAGATCATTTTCTTCGTAAGTAATTTTTAAGTTTGCTCCCGGAACCAGAGCAGCATCGTTTCTTATTGTCAATTGACCAATATTGTAGTCCATATAGTAATCAACACCAGGAGTAAGCTCTCTTCCATTTAAAGTAACTCGGACAGAGTTTTCAACAAGATTAAAACCAAGTTGATAAATGGACGAAGATTCACCGGAAAATTTTCCAACCATAATCCATTTATCTCTGACTTTATTATTTTTTGCAAAAGTTACAGATGTATCATAAACATCATTGTATCTGAGCGAATCATAATTTGGAAGTGAATTCAAAGCTTGTGGCAAATTTCTTCCGAATGGTTCAAGTACCGGAAAAATTATTTCACCCGTTTCTGAAATTATTGTTAACTGATCTCTGAAATCAAATAATCCATCAGGTTGAGAGCCGCCACTTGCATCCTGAAGATCAAGTCCAAAGGCATTTAGTAGTTTCACATTGCCAAGAACATTCTGTGCATCCTGTCCTTCAATTTCATATTTGATATCAAAAGTGAATCCATCTTTTTTAATATTTCTGCCGCCAACAGGATAAATATTTTTTAGCTGCAACTTCCAGGCTGTTCTATGAGATGGTTGAAGATTCTGCGGTTTAATTAGTTTTAATACTAATCTCTGAGAAGTATCAGAACCCGCACCATAACCGACAAAATCTCCATAGTAAAGAGTATCACCAATACCCGCAACTCTAAAATATGCTACACCAATTACATCATTTGTATTAAGTGAAGTTTTAAAAGAAATAAAACCAGTTTCCCTATGAATTATATAATCAGTCCCTTCAGTTAAGAGAATAAACCTTCCGACTTCAATTTCACCCGGCTTGGGTTGAACATTATTATTACGAAGTGTGTCTCCATAATTTTGATTTCTTCTTCGGGATGGCAAATCGACAAATACATTTGCATTTCTTTCGTTGGGATTTGTAGTGTATTGTGTAATTGATCTCCATACCTGAATATCCTGAACATAGTATCTTGAATCGTATGCAGGAGTAGGTTGTCCATAAAAATTATTAAACAAGTTTAAGTTAGGATCCTGACTCGCATAGATAGTATCAATGAAATAATGGTTGGTTGAATATTCATAAGCTCTTATGTCATAATCCTGTGAGGTTGCACCACCCGTTACCGATTTTTCTTTTATTTCACCTTTCTTCTGGCTAGCAAGAGTAGTTAAAGAAAGTGGTCCCATTTTAAATTGAGCTTTAACACCAAACAGAGCTTCACCACCGCCAATTAAAGGAGAAGTTTGAATAGAAACGTTTCCCGCTTCAACATTTTGAATTATTTCATCTTCATAACCTGTATATTTAATCTTCAACTGATTTTCATATTCAAACGTACGTTCAGTATTCCAATCAGCATTGATCTGGAGTTTATCACCTATGGTTCCATTAACATTTACCTGAACTTGTTGTCTGAAATCAGGTTCATTTCTTGTATTTCCTAAGAGCGAAGTGGTTATACCTTCAGTTGTTTCATTTCGCCACGCACCGTGAATATCAACTGCTCCACTAATACTCAAACTAATTTTAGGTGTCCCAAAGATGCTTAACAAACCAATACTTGGAAGAGGAATTTCAAGATTGGTTATATCTTTCATTAACTCGCTCAAGCCTCTTTTGGATGTATCCTTTAGCTCGTATTTATAAGCAAGCTCATCCCACATTTCCTGTTGACGGGTTTTGATTCTTAATTCTATATACTCTTCAATTGGAATTGAAAGAATATATTTTGAGACCTGATCACCAATCATTTCTTTTATTACAACATTTTTTCCTGTTGAATCAAAACCTATTGTCCTTCTTTTCAGGTTCTGAGATGGTTGAATAAAAAACTTAGATTCTCTCGGTTCATATAAACTGAGGTAAGGTTTATCCTTTCTTTTATATCTGAAATGTTGAACTCTTGCAGTGGAATCTATCTTCAGTGGATCAACTTTAATAGTATCTTTTTTCTGAGTAAGAGTATCCGATGTTAAAGGAACTTTAGATGAGTCTTTAATTGTAGTTGAGTCATCAAAAGAAATTCTAAAACTTTTAGTACTGGATTTAAAGTTTTTATTTGAAAAGTCACTTGAATTTTGTTCAGGAATATTACTATTAGATACTGGTTTAAATTCAGGTTGAGTAGAATTTATATAATAGTTTAATAATGAATTGAACCATATGTTTTTATTAACCTGTGATGGTCTTTTGGAAGTAAAACCAGACAACATAACAAGGCATACCACACCGCTAACAATGGCAGATGCCTTTATTAAATTACCAAAGTTTTTGTTCTTACTATAAATTGTATTTATTCCGTTAATAAAAATATAAACTGTAGAAAAAAGCTATAGGCTCTCCTCGTTAATAGTTGGATATTTTATTTTAACTTTAGTAATCATTTTTGTATTCGAAAATTAACTAATTCTTTCCACTTTTATTAAGGTAATAATTTTTCACTCTTTGAAAATTATTCTATATCTGCCGGAACTGTTTTTACTGAGAGAATCTCGATTATGGCACCTTTTTCAACTATAATGCAACTAAGCTTATTCCCTGTATCTACCGATGTATCAATATATACAGAATTATTCCCCTGGTTAACAGTAACATTTCTATAGCGTGTATGACCAACAATCTGAAGTTTCCCAAGATTCATCAGTTCACTTCTATTCCAAATTATTCCATTTTCATTGCTAAGATTTTTGGAAAAAAAATCTAGAAACTTATTAAATTGGACTATGCCTGAGTGCAATAACAAATGTTTAAATATTTTAGAAATTCCAGCATGAGAAATAAAACACTCCGGTAAATTATAAAACAATGGCGCATTACCAATCAATTTTAAATGCGGTTCAAGCAGATGTGAATTATGTTCGTAATCCAAAAGTGTTTTTTCATTGCCATTATAAATCCACGGATACCCAATCGGATTTGCCGGATCAGTAATAGTGTAGTAAAACATTAAATCGTGATTCCCTGTTACGAAATTAATATTTTCTTCTTTAACCACTTCAATAACGTGGGAATTAAAGTTTCCTCTATCTACTAAATCACCCGTACAGTATAAGGGAACAGATTTATATTTTTTTTTAATTTTGGATAGAAGCTTTATTAAAGTGTTATGACAGCCGTGTATATCACCAATTACAGCAACCATTATTAAAGGTATTTCATTTCCTTTGCATATTTCTCAAGTTCATTGCGGAAAGCCGGATGAGCTATACTGATTAATGCTTTGACTCTCTCTCTAATTGGTTTACCAAATAATTCTGCTATTCCATATTCGGTAACAACATAATGTACATCCGCACGACTTGTAACAACACCAGCACCAGGTTTTAACTGAGATACTATTTTAGAAATTTTAAAATCCTTTGTAGCTGATGGTAATGCAATTATCGGTTTACCACCTTCAGCTTTTGCAGCACCGCGTATAAAATCAACCTGTCCTCCAAATCCACTAAACAATCTTGGTCCAATAGAATCTGAACAAACCTGTCCTGTTATATCAACCTCAATTGCAGAATTTATAGCTGTCATTTTATAATTTTTTGCAATAACAAAAGGATCATTTACATACTCCTGCTTATGAAATTCGATCAAAGGATTGTTATCAATAAAATCATATAATTTTTTTGTTCCAAGAACAAACCCAGCTATCATTTTTCCTGGATGCAAAGTTTTTCTACTGTTTGTAACTATACCTCTCTCAACCAATTCAATAATCCCATCGGCGAACATTTCGGAGTGTACACCCAAATCACGCTTATCACCAAGAAATTTTAAAACGTTATCAGGTATAATTCCAATCCCCATTTGTAAAGTTGCCCCATCTTCAATTAAACTTGCAATGTGTCTTCCAATTTCAGAATAAATATTTTCCCACTCAGGTGATAAATTCTTTTCTCCCTGAGGTAATTCAGCTATTGGTTCATCGACTTCAACAATGTATTTTATCTTATTTATATGAATAAAACTATCGCCTAAAGCTCTTGGCATCTGTTGATTTATTTGTGCAATTACAATATCAGAATACTCAGCAGCAGTTTTTATTAATCCTACCTCTGTTCCATAACTACAAAAACCATGTTCATCTGGTGGAGAAAGATGTACAAGTGAGACATTAGGTTTTACGATTTTTTTTGAGAATAGATGTGGAACTTCGTGTAAGAATATTGGAATGAAATTCGCTCTGCCTTCTCCAACTGCTTTTCTTGCTTCTCCTCCCATAAAGTAAGAAGTATGTGTAAAGTGTTTTTCCATACCAGGACGAAGATATGGAAGCTCGCCAACTGATAAGGCATGAAAAATTTCAACATTCTCAAGTTCATCTTTCCTATCAACCATCGCATTAATTAATGCAAGAGGAAAAGCGCAGTTTGAATGAACAACAACTTTATCACCGGATCTGATAGCTTTAACAGCTTCTTCAGCACTAACAACTTTTTGTGAATAAAGTTTTAAAATGTTAGCAGGTAAATTTGTTTTGGGTTTAATTTCGCTTACTACCATAATATTATTTTCTAGTTAGTTGAAAAAAAATGAATTCTTCTATACTCAACGTCGAATGAGCTTGCAATAATTTCATTCGAGCAAAAACCATTAAAAGTACAAACGCCTTTTGAAAGTCCGGCATCATCCATTAATGCTTTGTTTAAGCCTTTATCAGCTATGTTTTGTAAAAAAGGAAGTGACGCATTTGTTAACCCCATGCTAGCAGTTCTTGCGACAAGGGCAGTCATATTTGGTACACAATAATGAATAACATCGTGCATAACATAGGTTGGACTTGAAATTGATGTTGGTCGACTTGTTTCAATACATCCTCCCTGATCTATTGAAACATCAATTATCACTGCTCCTTTTTTCATCGTCTTTACCATTTGTTCAGTAACAATATGAGGGGTTTTTTCTGCTTTGATAAGAACAGCACCAATAAGCACGTCAGCAAATTTAACACCTCTTGCAATCGTAAAATGATTTGCAACTACTGTTGTAACTTTTTTGGGAAATGTTTCATCAATTTTTCTTAAACGATTTAAATCTTTATCTAAAACTATAACGTGTGCACCTCTTCCTAATGCAGCACGTGCAGCAGCTGTCCCAACCACACCTGCTCCAAGAATTACAACTGCCGCAGGAGAAACACCTGTAACTCCTCCAAGCAAAATGCCTCTATTAATTGAAGTAATACTTTCAAGCTGATATTCTGCTTCCTGTATAGCAAGATGACCTGCTATTTCACTCATTGTCTGTAGAACAGGCAAACCATAATCATCTTCAATTAATTCATAGCTAATAGCCGTAATTTTCTTTTCAAGTAATACGTTTAGTATTTTTCTTTCACTTACTGGAAGATGAAGAAAAGAAAAGAGTATTTGATTTTCTTGTAATAATTCACATTCCTCTTCAGTCAATCGCGCAAACTTCACAACGCATTCAGAACGGTGAAATACTTCTTCCTGATTGTACACAATTTTAGCACCAATTTTTATATAGTCATCATCAGTAAAGTGACTTCCTGTTCCTGCTCCACTCTGAACATATACAGTATGGCCTGCCCTGATCAAACTATCTACTCCAGCAGGTGCTAAAGCAACTCTTCTTTCATCGAATTTAATCTCTTTTGGTACACCTATTCTCATATAGAATTTTCTCTTTGTTTATAAAAATTGATTATTTGTTGTTTAAATTTAAGATTTATTATTGGTTCATAAAAGTATCATTATCAACAAGATATCTTTTTATTTTTTGGGTCGTTGTTTTTTCAAATTCATTCTGTCTTATAAAAAATTTTCTTATTTGTTTATACTGCGGAAGTTGAGAATTGACTTCTTTAATCACTTCATTAATTTTTTGGCTCACTATCTCGCTGGTAATGCTTATATTATTCTTTTCAGAATACTCAATAAAAGCTTCTGCATCAACAACAATTTGGGCGGCAATAATCTCATCATGTTTTTCATCTTTCTGTCCAAAGACAAGACTTTCAAGAACGAATGGATTTCTATTTAAAATATCTTCAATTTCTTCAGGAAAAACATTTTTACCATTATTTGCAATAATAACATTTTTCTTTCTTCCGCTAATATGAAGGAAACCATCTTCATCTATATAACCAAGATCACCGGTTTTAAACCAACCATCTTCAAATGCGTCGTTAGTAAATTTTTCATTTTTATAATAACCAATCATTACATTCAGACCTTTAGCATATACTTCACCAATTCCATCTGAATCAGCATTTGCAATTTTTAATTCCACTCCCGGTAATGGAATTCCTGCAGCATTATCTTTAAAATTATCAAGTCTGTTCAAAGTGAGAATTGGAGATGTTTCCGTTAATCCATAACCCTGCACAAAAGTAAACCCGAACTCACGTAAACCTTTTGCTATTTTAGGATCAGGAGCGGCACCACCAGCAATAAAAACTCTTATCGAGCCTCCAAACTTGTGATGTAATTCTTTGAATATCATTTTTTTAAAACTTTTCCAGCCAATCATTTCTACAAAATTGGAAATCTTGATAAGCGGAGGAACAATTTTAGATTTAACTTTATCTTCCTGAATTGTTTTGTAGATGCGTTTAAACATTTTTTCAAATAACAAAGGAACGCCAAGCAGCAAAGTTGCTTTTACTTTTTGTAAATCATCAACAACTGTTTTAAGAGAACGGGCATAATGAGCTGAAGCACCGCTGTATAGAGGACATAAAAATCCACAGGTGCATTCGTATGTATGATGCATAGGTAAGACAGAAAGGAATCTGTCCTCAGGAAAAATAAATAGCATCTTTGTCATTGCCATTAAATTAGCACTAAGATTTTTCTGAGTTAACATCACACCTTTAGCTCTTCCAAGCGAACCAGATGTAAAAATTATTTCTGCAAGTTCATCAGGATTAATAGAAGGAAGTTTTTCAATTGGATATGGTTCAGATTTATAAATTAAATCAATCATAGAATGAAAACCATCTTTTTCTTTCTGCAAATCCATTCCAATAAAGTGTTTTAATTTTTTTAGGACTTTTCCTTCTTCTCTTAATAAATGTTCATAAGAATCTGAAAATACGATTACTTCTGAATCACTTTCATAAAGGATATTCATTATTTCATTTGAGCTTAGATTTTTATCAACAGGAACGATGACATAATTAAAAGTCATTGCAGTAAGATAAGTAATTCCCCATTGTACTCTGTTTTCACCAATGACTGCAATGTGAGTTCGTTCTTCAACACCCAATTTTTTTAATGCGCTACCAAAACGCAAAACATAATTAAGCAATTCACTGTAAGTAGCTCTTTTTATTGGTGTATCTGCTAAATCTTCTATGGCAATTTTTGTGTTATAGTTCCTTGCAGAACGGATTAACATTTCCTGAATAGAATTAATAAAAGGAACATCGTATAGTTTTAATTTTGATTCCATGTTTTTGCGTCTTTATATTTTTATGTGCCAAAATTAATAAGGAAAAGTGAAATAACAAGTCTGACTAGAAATATAAAAAATAAGACTATGCTAGACACAGTCTTATTTTCAAACAATACTTACTTAACAATCATGAAAACCTGTTAAATAACTTTCAAGCATCTTTCCAAATCAAAAAGAATATCTTCTGCTTTTTCCAGTCCTATTGCAAGCCTTATACCACCGGGATGAATTCCCTTCTCAACAAGTTTGTCTGCAGGGATAACTGAATGGGTCATTGAAGCTGGATGTTCGATTAAAGTGCGTGTGTGTCCAAGACTTACTGCTAAAGTCATTGTATAAGCAAAACTTGCAACATAATTCATAAAAGTTCTTCCTTTAGTTCTGCTTTCTTCAGCATCTTTACCTTTGATAGTAAAATAAATCATACTGCCGGGAGCAAAATTTCCATCAAAATCTTTCATTTGTTTTTTAGCAAGCTGATGATATTTATAGTTTTCAAGTCCGGGGTAATTTACAAAATCGATTTTAGGATGAGTATTCAAAAAAGCAGCAATCTTTTGAGCAGAATTTATCATTTGTTTTTGTCGAACAGCTAAAGAAGGCAAACCATAAGTTAGTACTGACCATGCAGCTTTTGTATTTAGTACACCACCAAAATCTTTTCTATAAAGAAGCAGCATATCTCTAAATTCTTTTCTACCAATTACAACACCGCCCATATCGGTTCCAAATCCACCAATACCTTTTGTAAGTGAATGAACCACAAAATCAGCGCCATACTCAATCGGTCTTTGGCAAAATGGAGTTGAAAAAGTATTATCAACAACAATGTAAATTTGGTTATCTGATTTTCTTTCTGAATTAATTTTTTTCATTAGTTCTGCAAGTGCATTGATATCTATTATATCAAGATTAGGATTTGCTGGAGTTTCAAAATAAATTACTTTTGTGTTAGAATTGATTAAAGGAAGAATATTTTGCAGATTTGTAAAATCAGTATAATTTACCTTAATATTTAACCTTGGGTACCAATTATTGAATAGAGAGACTGTACATCCATAAAGAGTATTGTGAGCAATAATTTCATCATTACTTTTTGTTAGTATTCCAAGAATTGCAGATATTGCCCCCATACCTGAAGAAAAAGTAACAGCCATTTCACCTTTTTCTACATATGCAAGATTTTCTTCAAGTATATCTTTATTTGGTTCACCAAGACGGTCATAAATATAAATTGGTGTTTCATCCTCGTGCATACTGGGAGTATTTGCAAAACTTATAAAACCCTGTGCCCCTCTTTCTACCGAATCGAGTCTGAATGTTGTTGAAGAAGACATTGGAGAAGTAACGTGATGTGAATAATCCCACTTATGTGAAATATTTTTCCCATAGATAATATGCGTATCAAATGAGTACTTCTTCTCATCAAATTCGCTATTGTTTTCATTGTTTGGTTTTTGATCAGACATAGTAAAATCCTTTCCTTAAATTTGCACTGCAAAATTAGGAATAATTTTTTTTCAAATTGATGTCAAAATTCAGGATAGAGCTTTCTCTAAATCATCAATTAGATCTTCTACATCTTCAATTCCAACTGATAGACGAATAAGACTATCTGTAATCCCCAGTCTCTCTTTTTCTGCTTTTGGAACAAGTTTATGCGTCATACTTGAAGGTTGGCAAACAAGACTTTCAACTCCACCAAGACTTTCGGCAAGTGTAAAGACTTTAACACTCTTTAAAAATGTTTCAGCAATCTGTACATCAAGTACATCAAAAGATACCATTCCACCTGAGCCTTTCATTTGTCTTTTTGCAAGTTCATACTGTGGATGGGAGGATAAACCCGGGTAATTCAATTTTTTTACTTTTGGATGTGAAGAAAGAAAATCGACTATAACACAAGCATTATATTGATGTCTCTCCATTCTTACTGCAAGAGTTTTTATTGAGCGTAAAGTAAGCCAGCAATCAAATGGTGAAGGAACCGCTCCAGCGGAGTTTTGAATAAATTTAAGTTTATTATATAGCTCTTCATTCTTTGTAACAACAATTCCACCAATTACATCACTATGACCATTTAAGTATTTTGTAGTACTATGTAACACAATGTCAATTCCAAATTCCAGCGGATTCTGAAAATACGGACTCATAAAAGTATTATCACAGACGCTGATAAGATTATTTTCCTTAGCAAATTGCGAAGTCATACTTAGATCTGTTAAAGTCAACATTGGATTTGTAGGAGTTTCAACATAGATCATTTTTGTGTTATGTTTAAGTGCTGTATTTACTTTGTTAAAATCAGTCGTATCAACCCAGGAAAATTCTAATTGATAATTTGCCAGTACCATTTCAAAAAGACGGTAAGTTCCACCATACACATTATCAGAAACTATTATATGATCTCCTGCTTTAAGTAAAGACGCTACTGCATTGATTGCTGCGACACCACTTGCAAATGCCAACCCATATTTTCCTTTTTCAAGAACTGATACATTCTCTTCAAGTGCATAGCGCGTTAAGTTATGGGATCTACCGTAAGTATAACCCTTGTGCACACCGAGTTCTTCTTGTGCATAAGTTGAAGTCATGTAAATTGGAGTAATTACTGCATTAGTTGCAGCATCGGGATGTTGACCTGCGTGAATAGCATCAGTTGAAAAGCCCATAATATTTCCTTAATAAAATTTAGTTCAAAATAATTCATTAATGATTATTTAAAAGAATACCCTCGTAAAAATTCTTCTATTGTCATTCTTTTTCTGCCTTCCTGTTGAATTTCCAGAATAGATAGAGCATCTTCGCCACAACCAATTATCAAATTTTCTTTTGTTTGAAAAAATTCTCCTACAGGAATTTTTTTATCGTTATTGATCACCAAAGATTTATAAACTTTAAATACCCTCCCTTCATTCATAAAGAAAGCTCCCGGGAAAGGCGAAAGTCCTCTTACCAGATTATGAATCTTTTGTGCCGGCTCAGACCAATTAATTAAACAAGTTTCTTTTACAATTTTAGGAGCGGAGGTTGCTTGAATATGATTTTGAGATTTTAATTCAAATGTATTTGACTCAATCATATTAATTGTTTCGATGACAAGCTCTGCACCGAGTAGTTTTAATTTGTCGTGCAGAGTCATAAAATTATCTTCATCCTCAATAGTACATTCTTTTTGCAGATAAATATTGCCGGTATCAACTTTAGATTCCAGTTTAAATGTGGTAACACCTGTAACTTTTTCACCATTTATCAAAGCCCATTGAATAGGTGCAGCACCACGGAATTTTGGCAACAATGAAGCATGTAGATTGAATGAGCCATACTTTGGCAGATTAAAAACCTCTTCTGGAAGAATTCTATAAGCAACAACTATAAACAAATCTGCATTTATATTTTTTAATTGAGAAATAAAATTCTCATCTTTCAACTTTTCAGGTTGAAGTAAAGGAATATTTTTTTCAAGTGCATATTTTTTAACATCAGAAGAAGAAACTTTAAGACCTCGTCCTTTTTCTTTATCGGGAGTAGTTACAACCGTAACTACTTCCTGTCCACTGCTGCAAATCTTATCAAGAGAAGCTACAGCAAATTGTGGTGTACCAAAAAAAACAATTTTCATTAATTAATATTTATCTTTCTCCGTAACGGGATAATCGAATTCCATTTTTCTGTTTTTAATTTTAGTAAGAGTCTTTTTCAACATCTTTTGCGTTTCTTCATCTGCTCTTTCTATAAAATAAATTCCCAGCAAATGGTCAAGTTCATGTTGAACTACACGAGCCAACAATTTATCATCTTCTAAAACTATTTCATTCATCTCAAGATCGTTATAAATGAGTTTTACTGCAACAGGTCGCTCTATTTTTGCTCTTATTGTTGGTAGACTTAAACAACCTTCTTCTAAAGATATTTTTTCTTCACTTTTTGCAACTATTTTAGGATTAATAAAAACCATCGGTTTACTTGTCTCATAACCTTTAACGGAAGAAATATCGATTACAAAAATAAATTCTTCTCTTCCGACCTGGTTAGCTGCAAGCCCCATACCTTCAGCGTTATACATAGTTTCAAACATATCATCTACAAGTGATAAAATTTCTGGAGAAATTTTATTAACGCGTTTTGCTTTTTTCTTCAAAATTTTATCGCCATAAAGTGTTATAGGTAAAATAGCCATTTAATTTCCTGCTCTAATTTCTTCTGCTTTTGAATAGATTACTTCTGCACTTAATTCTGTATACAAATTAACTTCTGAAGAGTACACAAGCATTCGTATAAGCACTCTAAATATTATTAAAAACTGTTGCAATATGAATGTTAAAATAATAAAATAAAATGGAGTTCGTGGGATATAACCTTCAGATAAATTATAAATAATACCACCAACAACCAAAAAGATAAATAAAATTAAAAAGAGAGCTAAAACTTTAGAAAAATTATCTTTGATGAACAAGATTGCATAAATGATAGATTTATAAATTTTATCCTGATCTTTAACCACAGTTGTTATTTTTGAATAATCTGAAATGATACTTATTATTCCAAGCCACAACAAAAAAAGCAAATACCGTATAAATTGTAATAAAAATTCATAGTACGAAGAAGGATAATTCGAAAATGACTCTTTGATAAAATAGTTCAGAAGAGAATCAACATTTAATGCAAGAAAATAAAGAATAAAAGATATTATTCCGATTTTAACAAAACGATAAAAATATTTCACTCCCCCATAAAAGAAATCAACCATATGATTTTTTTTTGTATTAGTAAAAACAGAGAGTAACCCACCGAGATAGAATAGCTGAATAAAAATGTATATTCCTGCAACCGAAAACAGAGTAAATGGCACTACTGAAAGAGATTTTTCATAAATCTTTTCAAATTGAATTAGCCATAAAAAATCAAATTGAAGATAAAGCCTATCACCTAACACTGAGCGACCAAGATTATCCTGCAATAAAGAATAAATAGGAAGACTTAAAGCAACCGCAAATGCAAAATTTGTCAACCATAGCAAAATCACAAATTTAAAATTTGGATAGACCAGTCGTGCTGCCTTTACAATGATATTTTTGAATAAATATTTCAGGAAAGTCCTCCCATAATCATAAGAAAATTTTGCATCCAGAAGAACCATCTCATGACAAAACTAAATGATCCGGCATATTGAATTGAAGTTGTATAAGAATTATTCGCAAAATTTATATCAAAAAGATTTTTCCTGTCTGCATCAAGTTCAACTGCTTCAACATTGTTTTGAGTAGTGAAAGAAAATGTTTTAATCCTTTCTTTTCCATTCCAGAAAAAGTAAAGAGTATCTTTGTTAGTATATACTGCCACTGACTGCGGCACTTTAGCTTCTCCTTCACGGAAAAAAGTTGCTGAATAAATATTCCCGCGTTTGCTAAAATTTAATATTTTATAATCACATGTTGAAGCGCCGTAATAGAAACCATCAATCAGCCAGCTTAAATCTTTTTTACTCTTATATTTTAGTACTGAAAAAAAATCATTAGCTGTTGGATGCCTGTATTTAAATTGCCTATAATAAAGTTTAATTATATCCATCAATTTATCATATCCAATAAAACGTTCAAGAGTAAGCAGAAATATCTCTGCCTTACAATAAGACAAGGAATAATAAACATCCTCATTTAAGTATTTATAACTTGAATCGGCAAGAGTTCCGTATATGGCATACTCATAGTAGTACTTCAAACTTATTGCTCCTTCAGGTAAAGTGATGTTCTGCAAACTATAAACAATTGGCACCTGTGCAATTTGTAAATAGTTTAAACCAAAAACAGGATAGTAACCAAAAAAGTAGAAGAAGTTTTTCCCCGATGGATAATATTTATTCAAAATTTTTGTTGTAAAATATTCAGCGAAACCTTCATCAAGCCAGGCTTCAGTAACTTCATTATTTGCAAGTAATCCATAAAAATACTGGTGACATGTTTCGTGAATTATTATTTTTTCTGGTAACTGCGTATCTTCACTTGCAAATAAAGGAGAATCATATGTTATCAAAGCAGGATACTCCATTCCACCTATCTTTTTATTACTGCTTTGCGTACCAATTAATGTAAAGTTGCCATAAGGATATTCACCAACGTTATCTTCAAGATATTCTAAAGCATTTTTTACAGCAGTTGTAAATCTTTTTTTATTGCCTTCATCTCTTTCCAGTAAGTAAGAATTTATTTGAATTTTTCTTCCATTTTTAGAAATATATTCATCTTTGTGAGCTTTAATATCTTTTACAGCCATAAAGACAAAATCATGCACTCTTTTAATTTCTGATTTATATTTTTTAGGATTATCAGTTTTTATTTCAACTCCATTAGAAACAATTGTAAAACCTTCAGGAATATTTACACTGAAAGAATAATTAGCAAAGTCTGAAAAAAATTCTGTAAAAGAATGATATTGATTGCATATCCATTTCCCATTTTTATATACTCCAATCTTTGGAAACCATTGAGCAATGAAATAAATTGATTCCCCGGAAAGATAACCCATCCTGCTAATTGCGCGGGGAATTTTCATTGAATAAATAATATTTATTTTTACAAAGTCATTTTGATTTACTGCTGAATCAAGAATAATTTTTGCAACTGTACTATCATATTCATTTTCAGTATCGGGTTGAAAATAAAATAATTCTTTACTTATTGAATTGACTTTTAACTTTTTTACTTCTATACCAGTCCTGGATTCTTCGGAAAGAGCTTTTCCCAGCATAAATTCTGTTTTATTATTCCTGAATGCATTTGCATATAAATGAATATGAATTTCTTTTACGGGGAAAGAAGAGTTATTATACCATACAATTTCTTCATTAACATTAATAATCTTTTTCGCAGGATTTATATCAACATCAAAGTCATAAGAAGAATTTATTGAATATTCATTACTTAAAGTTTTTTCATTTTTTTCTAATGCTATAGTGGTATCCTGTAATAAAGCTGAAGTATCTTTTTGTTGAATGATAAAATTTTCCAGTTGTATCATTCCTGCAAAGATTAAGAGTAATATTGAAAGTTTTATATAGCTCAAATTGAAAAATTTGTAATTTACTTAAGCAAAATAATAAAAGAAGAAGATGAATTGGAAAATAAAAATGCCACCTGATTGAGGTGGCATTTAAAAAAAATTGAAACACTAAAATTCTTACTTCATTAATATCATTTTCCTTGTCTGTACAAATTTACCTGCAACTATTCTATACAGATAAATTCCCGAAGTAACTTTTTCATTAAAAGAATTTTTTCCATTCCATTCAACAGTATAAAAACCTGCCTTTAGATTTTCTCTCATTAGAGTAACAACTTCACGTCCAAGTATATCATAAATTTTTAATTCAACTTTTTCATCAAGAGGAATTGAAAATCTAATCTTAGTTGAAGGATTAAATGGATTTGGATAGTTCTGGCTTAAAGAATATTCAGTTGGTGTAATTTGTGGTTCGGCTTCAACTGAAGTAATTCCTGCCTGTTCAAATGTAATTGCATCTGCACGTATCACAAAAGAATCACGACGTGCAACATTTACTGCACTATCCAGATAAACAGCACTGACTCTTGCAGTATCATTTAGTAATTCAACAGAGCCAAAAATTGTTCCGCCACCATGATAATCCTGTCCGCCTCTTAAAAAGAGATATCTGCCAAGAAAAACTCTCCCGCTTGCAGGGACCTGTCCTCCAAATGCAGTTGCATTTTGATTAATAATCACCGTATCTCTTCCTTTAGGTCCAACGTGATTGATATAGTAAACAGCTCTTGGTGTACTTATTGATGAACCTGACGAAGTATTTACATACACATCAAAACTATCAACAGTATTAGTGGTAAATCCGGGTTTTAGCGGGAAGAAAGGATACCATTCTACTTTTTCAGGTCCTCCTGTTGTATTGAAATAGATGTAGTGAAACAATCTGGTATTATTTACACCGCTTCCTGTAACTCTATACCATTTGTCCATATTCTGAGGATCAGGGGTTCCTGTCCAATTCTGAACCTGACTTGGGAAAATCCATGTTGATGCATCACCATCATCAGCAGTAATTCCCGTTCCCTTACCACTTCCGACCAATCTTACTCGAATAACAGAATCCCGTGGATCATTTGATTTTATTACAACTGTATCAACAAAGGTTCTTATTTCAGATGGTAAAAAATTGATTAACAAATTATACTGACCATCAACTGCAGGAAGAGTCCTTGGAAAAGTTGGAAGATTTACAAATTGATACTGAGAACCACCTTTGAAATAAATTGTATCAATTCTTAAAGGAGTTTCACCATTTGAACCAATAATAAAATTTTTCTGAAAGTTACCTTCCATCTGGCGAATTGAATCATAAATAGAAACGGGACTCCATGTTAAATTTCTTCCGGGATCAAGACTTGTACTAATTGTTGGTGCAATTGGTACCAATCTTACACGAAGTAAATCTGCTCTTAAAAGTTCAGTTCCTCCTTGACTTGGATTGGTCATTCTGATTACAGTTTGTCCGCCACCATTTAATTCAAAAACAGTATTGCCTCCTATTCTAGCCCAGGGTTGTGCAAGGGTAACAAGACGAGAATTAAATCCTGTCACTCTTTGGGTATCACCAAGAGCAGGATTTGGATTAGTATAAAAAGGAGTTACAACATCAACAGTTACGTTTTGTGCAGCATTTGGAGAATAAAGTGGTCCTGCATATTCGAGAAAATATTTTCCATAAAGAGAATCGATCATATTGAATTTATATACTGCAGCTATCTGGTTACTTGTTCCGGTATTTACCACACTATAGATATTTCCTCCGACTATTGGATATTGCCAGGGAGAAGGAATTGAGCTTATCCAACCAGATGAACCTATTAATTCAAAAATTCCACCCGGAGGAGGAACGTTCCAGTGTGGTTCACCTCCAGTAAGACTTGCATTAAGAACAAAATTATAATTAATACCTGTTCCAATTAAACCAATTGATGCTTGAGGTTCAAGCGGATCGTTGCTTAAAATAGTTAAGCTATCAACAGTTATCTCTTCCCCTTTAGGAGCAAAAATAACATTAATACTTTGTTTTCCACCTGGAGGGATTGTTATTGGAGTCGGACTTGAAATATAAAACCTATTTGTATTCGTTTGAAATCCACTAATAACCAAATCTGCACTTCCCAGATTATATAATACTAATTGTTTCGTAGAAACACTTCCATGTTTAAATGTTGTTTGTGGAAAGTTAATTGGTGCTCTGTCTTTATAAAAACTGTAATTTACAATTGTATCACCAGTAGCAGAGTTTAATTGTAATTCCGAAAATCTTCTGTTGCCAAACTCAAGATCAGGTCCTGTGGCGGTACTTCTTACAAGTGCAACTGCATCGGTTATTAGTGCATTCGAGCCAAGACTATCCAGACCAATTTCAAATGTAAGTGAACTATCTGCTGCAAAAAGTTGAATAATACCAATAGGATACCAGCTTCCACGAGTTGCTTCGGAATATTGTCCGTTTGGTTTAAAATCATAATAAACCATATTATTCGTCATATTATATCTAAAGCTATCAGCAGGAAGTCCTTCACCAAATCGGTAAAATTTAACATAACAATTTGTTGAAGCATTTCCAGCAAGCATCTGATGATATACAAGATAATAATCTGTTGTTGCCACATTACAATAGTAATGAGCATGCGCACCAGAATTATTTCCTGAACTGTATCTACTTGCTCTGCGTGCATTTCCACCCCAGTAAATACTTGTACCCTGACTTGTCCACCACCCATTAACCTCAGGTTGCGGGTACCATTGCATAAATTCTCTATAATGGGGGTCATTCATTAAGGTACCATTAGTCCCATTTGTATTCCCGTCTGCTGTATTATCCCAGTATGTTACATTTGCACTATCGAGGACTTGCTGAGATTTAGAGGTCGCAATCAATATCAAAAACAAAAAAACTATTTTTAATTTTCTAATCATAACTGTGGTTCCTTTATAAAGTGTTAAAAAGAAAATGCCATCCTTTCTAAGATGGCATTCAATTTTAATATAATTAATAATGATACATTAAATTTACTTTAACATCATCATTTTCTTTGTCTGAACGAATTTACCTGCAACAATGCGGTAAATGTAAATACCTGATGTCACACGTTGTCCGTAATCATTCTTTCCATTCCATTCAAACGTATAATAACCGGCTTTGAAATCCCCTTTAACGAGAGTTGCAACTTCTCTACCGAGAATATCGAATATTTTTAATTCAACTTTGCTATCGTTAGGAATTGAGAACCTGATTTGAGTAGTTGGGTTAAATGGATTCGGATAATTCTGACTTAAAGAATATGAAGTCGGAACTTCAGAAGGTTCTACAATAATCCCAGTAATAGGCGCACCAGCTTGTTTAAGAATAATAGCGTCTGCACGAATCACGAAAGAATCTCTTCTTGCAAAATTAACTGAACTATCCTGATAGTATGCACTTACTCTGGCAGTATCATTTATCAATTCAATTGAACCGAAAATTGTTCCGCCACCATGATAATCCTGTCCGCCTCTTAAGAATAAATATCTACCTGCGTAAACTTGTCCTGAAGAAGGTACTTGTCCTCCTAAAGATGTTGAATTTTGATTAATAATAACCGTATCTCTTCCTTTAGGTCCAACATGATTGATATAGTAAACAGCTCTTGGAGTACTGATTCCAGAACCAGGTGCAGATTGGATATAAACATCAAAACTATCAACAGTATTAGTGGTAAATCCAGGTTTAAGCGGGAAGTTTGGATACCATTCTACTTTTTCAGGTCCACCGGTTGCATTAAAATAAATGTAATGGAATAATCTTGTGTTATTAACTCCACTACCAGTTACTCTATACCATTTATCCATATTCTGAGGATCTGGAGTCCCTGTCCAGTTCTGAATTTGACTTGGGAAAATCCAGGTTGATACATCAGCATCATCGGCTGTAATTCCTGTTCCTTTGCCATTTCCAGAAAATCTAACCGTAATTGTACTATCATCAGGATCATTCGATCTTATAACTAGTGTATCACGATAAGTCATAATTTCTTCAGGCAAGAAATTTATTAATAAATTATATTGACCATCAACTGCTGGTAAAGTTTTTGGGAAAGTTGGTAAATTGACTAATTGAAAATGAGTTCCTTGTTTGAGATACATTGTATCTATCCTTAAAGGAGTTTCTCCATTGGAACCAATAATAACATTCTTCTGGAAGTTAGCTTCCATTTGACGAATTGAATCATAGATAGAAACTTCAGCCCAGGATAAATTGCGCTGAGGGTCCAAACTTGTACTAATTGTTGGAGCTATTGGTAATAATCTGACTCTTAATAAATCAGCTCTTAACAGTTCTGAACCGCCCTGGCTTGGATTAGTATATCGAACAACTGTTTGTCCACCGCCATTTAATTCAAAAACGTAAGTACCACCAATTCTTCCCCAGTTGGTAAGAATTCTTGAATTAAAGATTACTCGTTGGGTATCACCAAGAGCAGGATTTGGGTTAGTATAAAATGGAGTAATAACATCACATTGAACCTGTTGAGCAGCATTAGAGGAACCAACTGGTCCACCATATTCCATAATGTACAAACCGTACAATGAATCAATAATATTAAATCTGTAAACAGCAGCAATCTCGTTACTTGAACCTGTATTAACAACACTATTAATATTGCCACCAGTAATTGGATAAGGCCATGGTGAAGGAGTAGAATTTGCCCATCCGCTTGCACCAATCAATTCAAAAATTCCACCTGGTGCTGGAACATTCCAGTGAGGTTCACCGCCAGTTAAACTTCCGTTAAGAATAAAATTATAATTAATTCCTTGTCCTTGCAATGGCATAGTTGCTGCAGGTTCAAGTGCATCATTACTTAAAATAGTTAAAGTATCATATGTTACTTCTTCTCCTTTTGGAGCAAAGACAATAGTTATGTTTGTTTTACCACCTGGGGGGATTGTTATCGGAGTAGGAGTAGAAACATAAAATCTGTTTGTCTGAGTCTGGAAACCAGAGATAACTAAATTTGCACTTCCTAAATTATAAACAGGCAATTGTTTTGACGTACTGAATCCCCATTTAAATGTTGTTTCAGGAAAAGCCATTGGTGCTCTATCTCTATAGAAACTTTCATTCAAAGTAGTATCACCAGTTCCTGAAACGTCAATTCTTGAAAATCTTCTTGAACCAAATTCAATATCAGCACCTGTTTGAGAACTACGTACTAGAGCAATTGCATCGCATCTTAAAGTATTTGAAGAGAGAGAATCAAGTCCCATCTCAACTTTAAGAGAACTATCTGCAGCGAATAATTGAATAATTCCTAAAGGATACCAGGTGGCTCTGTTCTCAGGAGAATTGTTTAATAACATATTGTATCTCAAACTATCAGCAGCAAGTCCTTCTCCAAAACGCCAGAATTTAACATACGCATTTGTGGAAGAATTACCTGAATACATATTATGGTAAACCATATAATAATCAGACACTGGTACATTAATAAAAAATTCTGCACGACCACCTATATTATTTCCAGAACCATACTGGCTTAATCTTCTATGGTTACCGCCAAAATAAACTATATTGGAAGTATTCGTCCACCACCAGTACACTGGATCATTTGGATTTGCAAATGTAGGATATTCAACATAGTGTGGTGTGTTTACTAAACTACCTACACCAGAAGGTCCAATTGCATTATCCTGATAGATAACATTAGCACTATCAAGAATTTGTTGTGCCTGCATTGTCTTAAAACAAACAAGGAAAAGCACAAGAAAAAGAAAGTAGATTTTTTTCATTTTTACTCCTCGGAAAAGATTAATTATTTTTTATTACTATCAAAAACTAATTAAAATTTTATTTCTACAAAAGTTTATTTTTAATTACTATTACTTTTAATACATCTGAATACTGACCAATGAATCTATCATTACCATTTGGAATTAAATAGTAATAAAAATTCATAGTATCTTTTAATGATACGCTGAAAGAATCAATGATGGATGTTGTGGTTGAAGAACCAACCTGGCTGTATTTTGATAAACTTGCTGTCGAATCTGTTGTTCTGTACAAATCAAAATTCTTTATATTCTTTAATGAAGATACGTTCCAGCTGAGATAAATTCTTAATTTACCGGTTGCAGATGTATCCGCTGTAAAATTTGTGTTCCAAGTGGGTCTGGGTACACGATCATAATGCATTGGAGAAACGATATCATTAGGAGATTTACATCCCGAAATCAATCCTAAGACTATAATAAAACAGATAAAAAATATTTTCATTCTCATATTCAACTTCAGATTTTATGGTAGATTTATTTTTAATGCTAAAGAATTATAATCATTTACACTTTCAAACGATAAACCGATTTTTCCATCAGTATTATTTTTCAGTACAATTTTATTTTCTCCTACATCATCAGTAAAGAAAATAATATCGACAATGTTGTAAGCCCAGATTGCTGCTGCAGCAATAGTAAATATTTTTCTTCTTGTAGTATTTAAATCTCTTGCTGATTTTTCTTTCAGTATTTCCTGGTAGTATGATTCAGCTTCATAATAATTTGCAGACAGCTTGTAAGAATCTGTAAGGGTTTTTATCCTGTCTTCTCTTGCTATAAAATTATTATAATTTAATACTGCAGTTAAAGCCGAGCCAAAAAAGGCAAGAGTTATTGCAGCACCTTTCCAGCTATCACCAAGATAAGTCTGCCCTGAACCCGGAATCAGCGTTGAGAAAATAATAGATTTTGTACGTCTTGAATTTAAGTCAATAAATCCAGGCAATGGCATAGCATTTTCTTTTGCCTCAGACAGAAGCTGCAATTTATTCTTCTCTTTTTGATTTTTGTTTAGCAAATCATCTGGTGATGAACAAAATGCTGCAAAATTTATAAATATTAAAAAATAAAAAATTGTTTTCATTCCAGTACTCATTTATTTTTCTGATTTTTTAAGTGAATAGGAAACAAGATTCAAACCAAAATCCAGTTGTTTCTGATTATCAATTGAAGGTTGACCACCTGACCAGTACACCGGATACCCTTTATTGGAAATTACTGCAATTAGTTTGCCTTCCCAGAATAATCCTTTGATGTAATTATATTTTTCATAATTAGCAGTAATATCATCCTGCCCTTGCGGAAGTTGTGTAAACTTTGTGTAAGCTGAAAATATTTTATGTTCAAAACTGATTGATTTAATTTCAGCTTTTCCTGAAAGTTGTTTTTGAACTTCCTTTAAAAAGTTTTCCATATTTTGGTTGTAAGGATATTCTGATTTAAAATAGCCATTGTCGATGTATAAAAATCCACCTGACGACAGATAATCAGCACAAGATTTGATCATTGAATTTGTAAATTCGGGAACAACTCCGCCTCCAAACAGGAATGCAATCTTTGCTTGTTTGACTTCCGGATCATCAAAAGTGCTCTGAACAAATTTAGTTTTCAAATTTAGATTCTTCTGTGCATATTCAATTAAATTAGGAATACTTTGCGGTAATGGATTCCATGGCTGTTCATATCTCATTGGACCTGGTTGAGCATTGTATTGAATCTGTGCAAAATTCACAACTGAAATTGAATCGGTTTGCTTTGGGAGCTGCTTATCAAGTGCTTTTCTATCAAGCGGAACCTGTTTGAAAAAGAAAACGAGATCACAAAAATCGCTTGGTTCATTATTCTCATCATAACCCAGAACAAATTTGTTAACATTAATTTTAATATTTTCAATCTCATCAACAATCGGATCAAACACAATTAAACCATCACGGCTATCCCCTTTATATATAGGTTTGCCCGGATGAAACATTGTATTTCTTACTATGCCCATTCTTGTCTCAAAAATATCTTCATCAACTCCGCTTGAGCCTTTACGTTTTTTGTAGTATTCTTCAAGGCTCGCGTATTTTGCTGATTTTTGTTCTCTGCCATAAGCATGAAGATTATCACCGCGATCTGTTGTCAGTAATGATAATTCAGGGTCATAATTTATCTTTGAATTGGTGTAATTATATACCGATACTTTAAAAACTGTAAATCGTCTGGGTGTATATCCAAGTTTTGGGTCTATCCAATTGCCAAAAGTATATGGGTTACCAGAAAATTCACCGGACTTTGATTCTTCAGGAAATTCAAAAGTATTCAATTGGTAATCAGTCATATACCTTATTTCAATTTTCCAATTCTTAGCATTATAACCAACTACCAATCCATCTTCACTAAAATAATAAGAAGTGTCCGTAGCAGATAGATTGGCCATAGCATTTTTATCAGCAATTAAAGTGTATTCAATTCTTTCGGGTGGAAGAAAAACATACTTATAAATTGAATTACATCCAATCAATGTTAACGATGCAATAAAAGCGATTATTATTTTTTTCATTCTATATCTTTTTTATTTTCAAAATTTTATCTGTAAGGAATTAATTTAACCGGCACTGCAGCAGGTCCAAGTTTTTCTTCAAGAACAATTTTTTGTCCTTCATTTCCTGTTAAAAACGTTGCAAATCCTGATGCAATTCCTTGTTTGATTTCATTTAAGAAAATATAAACCATCCTGCTTAAAGGATAAATATTTTTAATAAAATATCCGGGATGAGGTTCAAAGTAATTAATTGTCGAATCCTGTAATTTCATTTCTCCGACGTTCAGAATATTAACACCGGAAGAATCATTCAAATTATTATATCCAATAAATCCAATTTTATTTTTAGATGATCGAATTTGCTCTACAATTTCTTTTTCGTTATATGCAATTTCCACATCAGAGAATTCTTTACCATCAGAAAATTGATTACTCAGAAATTCATATACACCTGAATTTTTTCCGGGAATTAATGGACGATATTTTTTATCAATTCCATTTAAAATAAAACCGATTTCTTTAGTATCAATCTCTTTCAAAGGATTTTCAAAAGAAGTAATTATGGCGATGCCATCATAACAAAACTTCATTTTCCTAATTTCAAGTTTGTTGTTGCTAATGTAATCATTCTCTTCTTTGTTAAAATCTCTTGCACAGATTACAAGTTTAGCTTCGTTATTCAATATATTAACAATCGCTTCTCTTGATGTAACTGGAACTACTTCAATATACGAATCTGTATAAAGCTGCATAAAACTGTCAGCATTTTTTTTAACACAATTAAAAACAGATTCATCAGCAAATACTTTTAATCTTCCTTTTGTAGGAGATTCACTTTTTTCAGAACAGTTTATACCAGTAATTAAAAGAACAATGACAAAAAATAAATTAAAAAACTTTTTCATTTTACTAATTAATTTCTCATCTAAAATACAACAGCCTTTTTCAATTCTTCTTTTTCAACATCGCTAAGCGTTGCAATTGAATATCTTGTTAGTTTTGCAAGATTCAATTCATCAATTATATCAATCATCATATGATACTTAGCTTTTCTATCAAGTTTAACAAGAATAACAACTTTATCATTTTCCTGAGCCTGCTGCTTGATAAGTTTTTTCAATGTTGTCCAGTCAACTTTTTTAGGGATTGCAAGTCCTGTTCCCCAATAAAGATCAAGGTTTTCATCTACTTTTATATTAAGCAGACTTGATTCCTGGATTTCAGCTTTTGTGCTGCTTGGAGGGAGTGTTATTTCAAGCGTTTGCGGTTTACGAAATACTGTGGTTAACATAAAAAATGTTAAAAGTAAAAAAGCGACATCAACCATAGGAGTCATATCAATTCGAACTCCCATTCTTCTTTTCGGTTTGCGTCCTTTTTTCTGCTTACCGTGTTTTTTATCTTCGCCGCCGCCTACATCACCGCCAGCCATTACTTCTTTCCTTCTTTCTTTATGTCCTCAAGATTTGTAACCATTGCAAATTTAGATATCTGGTTCTCTTGAAGAACCTGCATTACATCATTAATAATTCCGTATTCTGCATCCATATCAGCTTTAATAACCGTCTTTAATTTTGGGTTGGCAATTCTTGCCTGTGCAATATATTGCGGAAGGACTTCAATATTAATCTGTGATGAAATTTTTGTTCTGAACTCTTCTCCAAAAATTTGTGACATCATAATTTGAGAATCAAATCCAAGAAAGAGTCTTCCTTTTTTATCCACTGTAATATTCATAACATTCGATTCAGGAAGTTTATCCTGAGAATTAGATTCAGGCAACATAACTTCAACTTCTTCAACGGGTTTGAATTGTGTCGTTAACATGAAAAAAGTCAGCAGCAAAAAAGCCACGTCCACCATTGGAGTCATGTCAATTCTTATAGCAACGCGACGTTTTTTTACTTTTGGCAATTAATACCTCACTTGCTTCTAATGATTTGAATAACATTATATGACGTTTCATCAACCATATAAGTAAAATTATCAACATTATTTACGAATACATTGTAAGCAACAATTCCAAGTATCGCAACAAATAAACCACCTGCGGTATTAATTAATGCTTCAGATATACCCGTAGCTAATTGAATAGCATCTGGTGCTCCTGCTCTTGCCATAGCAGAAAATGCCCTGATCATACCTAAGGTTGTGCCTAACAATCCCACCATTGTAGCAATAGATGCAATAGTAGAAAGAGCAATCAAATTCTTTTCAAGAAGAGGAGTTTCAAGCATAGTAGCTTCTTCAGTTGCTCTCTGAATTTCAGTCAATTTTTTTTCTTCATCCTGATTTTTATCGTCTTCTTTAAGTTCTTTATGCCTTGTTAATGTTGCTAGAAGAATATTTGCAATAGCACCTTTTTGTTCTTTACAGGCACTTATAGCGTTCTCTATTTCATCCTTTCGGATTAATTCAAGAACTTTCTTCAAGAATACAGAAGCTGATTTTTTCCCGCCTGCTTTTTTAAGAGAAATTGCCCGTTCAATAATTATTGCAAAATCCATAATTGATAAAGCAATTAATAACGATACAAGAGGTCCCCCGGTATAAACCATCCCCATCAAATTAAGGGGAACTTCTCGACCAACTCCATCTTTGAAGTTAGCAGGGTTTCCGAAAATAAAAATAAAAATTAATATTGAAACTGCAAGCGCAATTAAAGTTAGTGAAACTATAAAAACAGATTGTTTCATCTTAATATGTCTCCTTGAAATAAAAATCTAATTTGTAACATTACTTATTTTCCTGTGCAAGTCTTTGCTTAATACGATCAACTATTCCACCTTTTTGAGTACATGCATACACAATTACGTTTAAAGCGAATTGTAGTTGTCGCGTATTATCAAGAGGTCCGCCTAAACTTGGAGGATTTCTTGGCCAAACACCCCACGCTTTACAATATCCTTTACTGCTAAGTAAAACCGCAAGTCTTCCATTTATAAATACTCCTTCCAGATAACGATATCTTTCTTTTACAGGATGATTAGCATTTGGTCTAAGTTCATCTTCACCCGGAGGTGGACCGGCAAATTCTTCATAACATTTATAAATCCAATGATTCTGCGGAATCTTTTCAAACTCACCATCATACCCGAGAGCTTGAGAAATATACTGTCTATTCTTTTGATTAAAAGCTCCCCATCTTGCTGCGTAACCATCATCAATCCATAAGAATCCACCATTGCGCAAGTAGTTTGCAAGATTCTTCAACTCTTCTTTCGAAAGTACTGGTTCAGATTCAGAACCCATCATAAATAATAATGGAATTTCCATTAGCTCTTTCGAATCGAGTCTTACACTTCCTTTAAGATTAATTCTTAATTTGGTTTTCCTGTTTGCAAATTCTACAATCATTTGCAGAGCGTTAGGAATTACATTCCACCCAGGTTCGCCATTTTCATCTGCTCTTGAACTTCTATACTGAACCTGATAAAAATTTAAAAATCCCTGAATGTCTTTTTTATTCTGTCCCTGTTTAACTAAACCTTCAAACCTGTCGGTTAGATTTGAATAATCAATTAACTGATCCTGTAAACCTTCTGTGCCTCTGGTTCCCACTCTTGTATTCACAACTTCAGAAGTAATATCAGGACCATAATCCATATCTGGACCTCCGCCAACACCAAAACCACCTGAACCTCCACGACCTAAACTTCTTCCATAACTTTTCGTTCCACCGGGAATTGACCATCCAGCATCAATACCAGTCTCACTTGATGTAAGTGCACCGTGGAAAACACTGCCTTCTCCACCACGACTTCCCTGTCCACCCATAACATTCGGTCTTATTTCACTTGATTTAAATTCATCCGGTGTAACTTCTGTAAGAGTATATTCTTTGGGAGCAGTTTCAGTTACAGTTGACTGCTCTTTAACCATATCGAATGATTTAACCAGTTTTGGCGGCTGTGGTTCGTATTTAATTGGTGGAGGAATTTTTTCATAATATGTTTTAATTTTAACTGTCTTGATGTTTGGATTCTTCTTTTCTGAAAAAACAAAAACCCACATAATCATAAAGAGATGCAATAAAATTGAAAATAATATTCCATAAGCGAAAGCTTTTTTATAGACAGCTCGCCAGCGAGAAGATTCGAGAAGGATATTATCTGTATGTTTTTTCTTTTTAAACATTAAAAAATCTATTTGCCAATTTGTTCTGAATAATCAAACCACTCAAGATGCTGTTGCGCAAAGAATACCACTCCTGATGCATTAGGATTGTTTTTATATTTTTCTACTATTTGAGTAAATAATTCTTTTGCTTTTTTCTTATCGCCAAGTTGTTCATAAGCAGAAGCAATGTTAGCCTCACAAGCCATAGCAACTTCGGTATCAGGATATTTTTCAACAATTTTTGTTAATTCAGCAATTGCATTTTTGTAATCTTTTTTATCGAAAAGAACAATAGCCTTCTGATATTCCTGGAATGCATCAATCTGCGATAATTCTTTAATAAAACTTTTTGCTTCTTCAGTTTTAAAATGATTTGGAAACTTTTCAATAAATGTTCTGTACTCAACAAGAGCTTTGCTATAATTCTTAGTATTATAATAATAATCACCAATTGTAAACTGAGCCTCAGGAACAAGATTATGATTCGGATATTCCTTAATCAATTTTTCAAGTGGTGCAATCATTTTATCAACTTCTTTTAACTGATAAAAACACCATGCTTCATTATAAACAGCGACCGGAGCATAATCACTCTTTGGATATTTTGTATATGTTTCTTTGTACTCAGCAATTGCTTCGAGGAATTTTGAAGCGTTATAATGTGCTTCCCCTGCAGTAAATTGTGCTTCAGCAGAAAATTCATCGTTAGGATATTGTTTTACAAAATCTTTAAATGCATTTGCAGACTCTAACCACTTGCCAAGTTTATAAAATGCATATGCTTTAAAGAAAGTACAATTTTTTGTGTTGGGAGAAGCCGGATATTTTGCAATAAATTTATCAAATGCTGTAATTGCTTTTTCATAAAACTGATTATCATAAAGACTAACAGCAAAGTTAAAGAAGATATCTTGCGAGGATTCAGGATACTTATCTGATGCAGAAGTAAGTACCGTAATACCTTTATCAAAATCGTTCAGGAAAGCATAACTGCTTGCCGCAAAATAAAGTCCACGTGAATAAATTGCTTCATCATCAAAATTAATTTTGAAAAGATTATCGCAATAAGCTATAACTTTTTTGTATTCTTTTAATTCATAATAAACATCGGCAAGTGCTAGAGTATAACGCGCTTTTTCTAAGTCATCAGAGGAATTAGCGATGAAATTTTCCATCATACCAATTCCTTTTTCTACTTTTCCTGTCTTTACATATGCTAGTGCAAGTCTGCCATTAGCATTTGAAACCAGTGGTTTTAATTTTTCATTAAACTTCGGATCGGCAAGACAGAGTTCTAAATCTTTAGTAGCTTCAGCGTATTTGTTTAACTGTACAAATAATGTACCGCGGATATATTGTGCCTGAAGTTTTAATAATTCATTTGTTTTAGGATCATCAATTACAAAAGCAAGTTCTTTCGATGCTGTATCTAATTTTGTTTTAGCAATAAATAAATCCGAAAGAGCAAAATGAACTTCCGGTTTAAAGTAGTTGATATCTTTTAATGAATCAGCCAGATAAAAATATTTGCTCACAAATTTTTCACCATCGTCTAGTTTTTTGGAAAGTGAAAAAGATTTTGAAGTCTTTAAGAAAGCAGGAACAAAATAATTGGACGCTGGATTAATCATCTCAAACGGATGCACAACTCTATCATAATTTTTTGCATCATAGTTTACTAGCACCAAATAATAATTTACTTCATCAAGATTAACTTTTGGTGGATTATCATTCACGATTTGATTTAACAAAGAATCAGCTTCATTGTATCGTTTTGTTTCATAATAAAGTTTACCAAGCTGAACTCTAGCAGGATTATATTGAATTTCATTCTGATGATTTTCAATGATATCCTGAAATACTGCTTCAGCTTCATTGTACTTATTCAATGAATTAAATGATAAACCTTTAAGAAGTTTAATATCCGTATTGAAGTTACTTGACTCGAATGCAACAATAAAGGAATCTGCTTCAATAATGGTTTGTTTATAATCCTCGCCGTTGTACAAACAAATAATCTTTGTATAGATTGCATCTTCTACACCAAAATTAATTTGATCCGCCACCTCACCATAAGCCCGCGCATAGAAATCATAATTATAAGCAGCTTCTTTATACATTTTAAGTTTCTGATAAGTCTCAGCTATCTTATATTGCATCTTTGCCTGCATTTCTTTATTTGCAAAGTTTTCATCAATAGCTTTCTGGTAAACTTCCATACCTGATTGAAGTCCTTTAACTTCAATTGTGTACTCAGCCATTTTAATATAAGTTGCTTCCAGTAATGTTGGAATTAAAGTATAATTAGCAATAACTTTCCGGTAGTTAATCATTGCATTGGTATAATCACCAAGCTGACGATATGCATCACCAATTTTCACCTGCGATTTTGCAACAAGCTCAAGAACAGATTCTTCTGATTCTCTTCCGGCAGTTGCTTCAAAAACCTGTCGGTCTTTAACTGCTTTCAACTGAACATTTTCAAAATCAGTTTGTTTAAAAGCAGCTGGTTTAAATTTTTCATTCAAATCAAACCAGTATCTGATCGCTTCATTATAATTTTGTTGATCGTAGTTATTCTGTCCTAATTGGTAAATTGATCTTGCAAGTAGAGTAGTTGAAGGATATTCTCTGTTCAATCTTTCAAAAGCAGAATCACTGGCACTTAAATTTCCTAATTCTCTGAAACTCCAACCAATATCATATAAAGCATATTCAGCTTTACGGTGATATGGATACTTATCAACCAAAGTTGAAGCTTCAATTATTGCAGAATCATATTGTTTGTCACGGTAATAAATATCATAAATCTGGAACTGTGACAACGGAGCTAATTCAGGTTCATTTTTCTTTTTTTCAACTATTCTGAAATTTTCAATTGCATTGTATTTATTACCAAGATTTTTAAGTGCATTTCCCTTCTGGTACTGAGCAGCAGAAACTACCGAAACAATTAACTCTCCGTTAAATAATTCAACCTTAACACTATCTTCACTTAGAAAATCACTTTGTGTATTGATGATATTATCATATTGTTGAATTGCTTTAACATAATTGCTTGAAGCATAGAAATTTTGTGCTGCAATCCAGGAGTTTTTCAAGTCCTGTGCAGTAGGAACAAAGTAGCTTGCAACTGCTAAAGATAATACTATGACAATCTGCCAAATCATTTGCAATTAGAACCCGGCAAAGATTGTAAAAAATATTGTAGATTCCTGAGTTCCTTTTTTACTATCTTCTTCTCTAAGGAAATCTATTTTTGTGAATTTGTAACCAAAATCGAACACAACATTATAACCGGAAAATTGTGTTCGATTACTTAAAGAAACTGCAACCGTACTTCTATCCTGGCTATCAATGTTATCTTTAAAATTCCTGATTCTGTACATAAAAGCATTACCAAATAATTTAAATCCCTGCAATCCAAAACGAAAATCAGTTGCTTCGGTTAATTTATAATCAACACGGATAATTGGAATTATTTCCTGTTGATGTTCATCTATATTGATTACACGAATTCCCGTCTGGTCTTCTTTTGTACTAATTACTTTTTCAGTTCTTACTTTAAATTGTGGACTTAACTTTAACGATCCATCAAAAAATGTCATTGTATAATCAATTTTATTTACAATGCCCCACAATACAATACTTCCAGGAACCTGGTCACCAAGAAGTTTAGCTTCTGTTAACAATGCTTTATCTCTATCACCAACTTTAAACTGGTTATTGAATTCAACTCTTACGTTATTTTCAATCACTAAATTTGGAATTTGTGTATACTTCGTACCAATAAAAAATGAGTTTACAAGAGAATTCCTATAGTTCATTGGATCCTGCACAAAGCTAGGGAAAGGATTTGAAGTCGTAATAACTCCTTGATATTGATATCCATTGTTCGGAATATGATCTCTTACTTGTTTCATTACATAAAACAGACGCAAAGCTCCAAAGCGAGGTGTTTCAGTTGAATAGCTGGATTTAACATAATTAACATCATTCTTCCCGCCTCGGGCAATTGCTTCTTCATGAATTTTTCCAATACCTAAGTTCCATCCTTCAAGTATTTCAAGATTATTAAAAATATGATAACCATTTATGTCAGGTTCATAAGGATAATCAGGAAGAATGTCATTTTCCTGCTCATCAATCACTCCGTTATTATTCCAGTCATCACCAAATTCAAAACTTGGTGGATCAGCGTAATAAGTTAGAAAGTCTTCCGAATAATCTGGAACTCCGTTTGCGTTTCTATCATCATCAGGGATACCATCGTTATCTTTGTCTTTACCCGGGAAAATTCCGGTATCTGGTTGACGAATTATAGCATCAAGACTTCTTAATTCATTTACATTTTGGCGATAACCAAGTTTAAAGAAATCTGAACGTGGATTTAATACATCACGATTTCTCTGATATAGGTCAGGGTCCGTAGCATTATAGAAATAGAATCCGTCTTCCCATCTGTCATTATCATCATTGTCATCTACAAGAGGATAAAAAGCACCACCTGGAAAGATTGTTTTTCTTTGTAAGGTATAATTTACATCATATCCAAGAAAATCTGGTGCATTATAAGCAGTCGGGATAATACTGCTTACATTCGGTTCAGAGAAATAACTGTTTTCAAGGACGAAAGTATTCAGACTTGTAGTGTAAGTTGGAGCAATATAATATCGTTCGCCGCCGATTGTAAGTCTGCCAAATTTTTTCTTGCCTCGTAAATACCAAGCTCTTCCTTTACTTTCATAACGGTTACCTGCTAGCAAAGGATATTTCATAAATTCCACACTCTCATCAAATTCACCTTCAATATTTAAACCATTCCAGTTAAGGCTGAAATTCAAACCATAAACAGACATACCTGTAGTAAGCCCGTAATCTATTGTTACCAGTTGTTTATTACTTCCATCTTTTACATTACCATCTGCTCTTTTCCTTACAAAGAAAGGAGTAGGATATCCGGCAATAGAATCTTCCCACGCATATCGATAACCACCACCAACACGATAGTCATCGCCCATATTTCCACTGTTTACATTATAAACAAAATCATGAGCAGTTTCAATTTTAAAATCATTCGCTAATAGCATTTGAAACTGAACAGAATAAGTTCCTTCTGGTATTACAAATGCGTAAGTAATTCCTTCGTAAGAAGCACCAGCAATCTGGTAAGGATACTGTGGCGGTGGAACGCCATATCTGACACCTGAATAAAACGTATGCATTGAAAAACTTGAGGTGTCTATTCCAGTATAAAGAACCTGATCAATATCAAATGCTTTATTTCTGATATTATCTCTTAAACAATAATATTGAATTGGCTGCTCAAGTGTTGTGCTTGTCTTTGTTGGCTTCTGACGATATAAGTTTATTAATTGTCTTGGTTGACCATTTATTATTATTTGTGGAGTATTGAATATAATTGGTCCGCTTCCATCATCAGGAGAATCATCACTTATCTTTAAAAAGATAACTCTTGGGATTGCGCTTGATACTACACCTTCAATACTTGAATTTTTGCTATCAAGACTGCTTCTTCTCTGGTGCTGGTTCATGTATGTAAAACCAACTGTCAATACATCTCCAATATCAGTTTCGAAGTGACCACCAAATAAATATTGAGTCCAGTCTCTTAATCTTCTAACACCTTCAATATAAATATTCTGATCAAAACGAAAACGTATTGGGTCTGAAATTCTTGAAGCTACAATTGTTCCCCTGTATTTTGATGTTCCCAAATCCCAGCGTAAACCATTGAACCTTGCTTTCTTAAAAGTTAATGGTGTGAATTCCGTTCTAATAGCATCGCCAACCATTAAACGAGTCTGGAAGCCGCTATAAGAATCATTACCTATTACAAGGTTATTAAAATAGTTTTGATAAAATCTGGATTTAATAATATCACTGTTTGCAACTTCATCGTAACCTGATGCGGATTGACGTTGAACTTCATTCAATTCATAGATTGTAGTACCTTCAATTAAAAAGTTACCAAAATTATCGAAGAATTTTTTTCTTATAAATGTAGTACTGTAATTCTCATAATTTCTTCCGGAATAGTTCAGATACTTTCCTTCGGGTTTGCCTTTATTAGAAATGAACTGAGCTTGAACATCTGTTGAAGCAAAGAGAATAAGAAAACCGAAAATAATGTAAAAAACTTTTTTCAATTCGACCTCCGGATCGAGCTATTTTTTCTAAAAGTTATAAGTCAGTGAAATTCTATGGCTTCCACCTAAATTGGAAATTTCCATCGGGAAGACATATCCGTAATCAATTTTAAGCATATCAACATTAATTCCAAAGCCGCCATTAATAGCGCTTTGTTTAGAAAAATCAGAACTGATAATTCTATTATAACCAAGACGAACAAAAAACTCTGTTGTTACTGATAAAAGATCAGCTTTTAAAGCAGAAAACTCTGTGCCGCCTTTAAATAAAACTATATCATTTTCTTTCATTAAATCTATTGTCAGAAGATAATTGTAAGCCAGAGAATAGAATGCTAATCCAAATCCGAGTCGTAATGGTAACTTAGCATCAGAACTGCCATTGTTAGCAATACTTGGTTGTGTCAGGTTTTGAGCAACCATTCCTAAACTCAATTCGCTTTCACTTATCAGATTCTTAAAAGTGTACAAAGCACCCACATCAAATGTAAAACCTGTATAGCTTAGAGCACTTTCACCAGGGGCAGCTTCTGCCGACCAGTGAAGCAATTTGAATGATCCACCAATTGCAAAATTTTCAAAAAGTTCACGAGCATAGGTGGCATTAAGTGTCTGTTCTTTCCAGAGACTTGTATTAAGAAAAGTTCCGCCAACACCAAACTCGCCAACAATATCAAGAGGAATTACACCACTCAATGAAAAATAATTTAAATTATCATCTTGGATACCGGGATAGAGATTTGTATAAGATGTAGAAAGTGACAGATTTTTAAGTTTGTAAATTGCAGATGGATTATAGAACAAACAATAAGGGGCATCTGAAACAGCAATGAATGCACCTCCAAGTGCTGAAGCTCTTGCGCTGTTTCCAAGGTCATCAAAGCCACCTGCAAATATTTCAGAGCCAAGTAAACTAATAAAAATAAATACTAAAAATTTTTTCACATTCACCTCTGATTTCAATATGAAACTACTACGGTTTTTGTCAGGTACTCTCCGCCGTTATCGCTATCTATAAATATTTGGTAGATATAGACACCGGGTCGAACTATCTTTCCATTGTCGTCTTTACCATCCCAGACAATTGCATTATCTGAAACATAAGCATAAGCTCTGGTTGGTTGATCTATCAAATTGCGGATTACTCTGCCGTTGAGATCAAATATTTTTAAAGTCAATTTCCTTGATTGTGTTCCAATCAGTTCATTTGGTTGAGCAAGATTTCCAAGATAAAATTCAAAATGAGTAACATCATTCTTTCCATCTCCATTCGGAGTAAAAGGATTAGGAACAGCGTTCCCCATAATTATTAACTTATCAGGAACACCTATTGTAACTATGCTCCAGGCTTCAATTCTATCTGTTACCTTCGTATCAACTCTTTGTGGATTTCGTGGTTGAAGTTTGCTGCTGACAAATACTTTATAGGGACTTACACCAAGAAAGGGAGTTGTAACAAATTGTATATCAATCTTTGAATCTGATTTTACTGTTGAATTAAAAATAATCCATATATCATTTGCTGTAACTTTATTTATAACTGAAGCACTTACGCCGTTTACATTCACACCTTTTAATTTTATCGGAGAAGGAGTTAAAACATATATTGTGTCAATTCCATAATCACCAGTTGTAAATTTTGTATCAATACTTAAAGTAAAAGTCTGTTCTTTAAGAATTTGTGCATATTGTGGTGTTATAAATGCATTGGTCGATGAAGCTATATTCAAGGTATCATAAAATATTTTAATCTCGTCAACTGTTGGAGTTTCTAGAACCTTTGTTACAAGTCGAACTTTATACTGTATGTACTGTCTTGGTTCAAATACTTCAAACAATGATTTAGTGACATCGACTGAATCTGACCATTTACTCCACGTTGAATCAATAGTCGGATTAGCCCCGGTTCTGAAACTAAGATAAATATTAGTCCCTGTCGGTCTTGTACCAACAAACTCAACTTCTCCAAAATTTACATTTTTTGCAAGTTTTCTAACTGATGAATAATATTCTCCCTGCGGCAGATAACCTTCTCCATAAACCTCAACTTCAGAAATTACACAGGAATTATTTTGTGCCAGAACATCGAAAACGATTTTGATATAACGACAATTAGTAGAAGAAAAAACTGCACTAACAGTCGGAGTTTGATTATCATTATCCTGGTAAACTTTATCCATATTTATAGAATTTGTATCCATTCCGGTATAAATTGTATAAGCTCTTGGTCTTGTATTTGGTGAATTACCAAGAGTGTACATCACTACCTTTTTAACTTTACGTACAGCTTCCAAATCTATAATAAAGTATGAACCGGCAAGACCTCCAGCATTTAATGAAGGAATCTCAACAAAAGATGGAGATGTATATAATCCATCAACAAGTCTTCTTCCATTTGAACGAGCTGTATCTGTTGGAGCTTTACCAGTATAAACAACATAAGCAAAGTGACCTTTGGCTAAATTTTCATTTTCACCAGTCATTAACTGTAAAATACCCGGATCTGTTTTATAATTAATCGAGTAAGTGTTGATTGTATCAACATTTGGTACGTTAAACGTGGTGTCAATTAAATAATTTTGTGCTAAAACTTGTGAAAAGCAAAGCATAACAAAAAATGGAATAAATAACAATTTCTGTTTCATTTTATCACGCAGATTGGTTCGAAATGTAAATTTGGTTATGTGTATCAACTGTCTATAGGCAGATATAAATTAATAAAATTTTCGGCAGCTAAAATAATAGCACATAGAAAATAATACAAGGTTTTTTTTGTATGAATATTTTTTTTAAATTAAGCAGTGGAGCTAAGCGGGATCGAACCGCCAACCTTCTCGTTGCGAACGAGATGCTCTCCCAGTTGAGCTATAGCCCCATCTTTTACTTTGTTAAAACCGAAATAAGCAAAACAATTACTGCTAATCCTAATCCACTTAAAAATGAAATAAACGAATAACGTATATATTTAAATTTCTTATGAACTATAACCATTCCTGAGTCATAAATTTCTCTTATCTGAATTTCATAGACTTCATTTGGATCATTCATTGCTTTTTCCATTAACCTGTTAAATGAAGGATAATCCAGATGAGCAAAATTTGTACAAAAAATTGAAATTAGTTTTTCTGTCTCTGTTTTTGCAGCTTTAATATTGTATAGCTTTGGCATAATACTTAACGAAGCAAAAAATATTGTAATTACTGCTTGTATAGCAAGTATTAATGCAGCCCATTTTATATCAGGATTACTAAGCTGGGAGACTGAAACATTAAGCGTAACTGCGGATATAGCGATAAGTATATGTGCTTTGGTATCGGTTAATGCAGTAAGACGAAAATGATTCTGTCTTGTCTGCACAATCATCGTATCAAGCTGCCCTCTTGGTTCTTTAATGTTCATAACACACCTTTATGATTATTTATCAAAACTTTAAGTCTTTCTACTTCATCATCTGATAAACACAACTGATCTTCCGATAATAATTTTGCAGCAGACTTAATAACATCATCATCGTTTAAAATATTCAGGTTAAAATCAGCACCTATATACAATAAAAGATTTTCAATCATATTGCCCGACTGATGAAATAGATGACTTTCATGAATCTTATGACCCGCTTCTGTATGAAAACTTTTTAACAACACAAAAATTACTTTGTGAAGGTATTTTTTCCTTTCATCAAGCTCAGTTTCACTAATATGTTTCATTATTTTTCTAATTCTTTTTTCAGAAAATGGATATTATCAATTTCACTTGGATCTTTTTTCCTTAAAATAGCAACATAATAAGTCAACCAATCAATTGTATAAACAATGTCAAGTAGTCGTACTTTAAACTCTTCCTGATTGCTTTCAAGAGTTATTATTTCAACTCCGCATTTTTTCAATATACCCGATACAATATTTTGTCTTTTAATAATCTGCGGATGATAAGATTTGTCAGAGATATATATAACTTTTGCTCTAAGCTTTTCTTCTGAATAAGTTTCCCATCCTACTATTTCGTTATGATTAAACTCCGGAAAGACATTTACAAAAGCATGCAATTTGGCATTCTCATTAAACTGTCCTTTCAATCTCATTCCAAGCGAATTTGTATATCCATCTGCAGAGTAAATTATTGGTGTAAAGCCAATCAGATTTTGTGCAATTTTATAAAGGTGATTTTCTTCTTGAGAATATTTCTCCGCATTTTCTTTCCACAATTGAATTATATTTTGAACAAGTTTGTCATGTCCAGATATTAAATCCAATTCCTGAAAAATTTTTAATAGCGAAAAGAAACTCAAGCCAATTGAAAATCTTGGTTGAAATCCTTTTTGAAGTATAACAACCGGAAATTTATTTTCTTTTGCAATTTCTAATATTTTTCCACCAGTGGTTATACAAACAACTTTACATTTTTTTTCAATAGCATGTTTCAACGATTCAATTGTTTCTTCAGTATTTCCCGAATACGATGAAGCAATGAAAAGAGTACTTTCGCTCAAGAAATTTGGTGCAGAGTAATTTCTGTTCACAATGTAGGGTAATTTCAAGTCATAACCTAAAACATTAGCCGCAAGATCACCAGCAATGGCAGAACCCCCAAGTCCGCTTAAAACTATATCGCTGAATTCACTTCCTTTTAGAGTGGATAAATCAAATTTATTATTCCACGCATATTCAACCTGTTTGTAATAATTTTTCAGTACATCAAACTGGTTTTCAGGATCATATTTTTTTACATAATCATTAATTGTCATTTTTCGCTTCCATTTATATTTAAAGAATATTTCTTGTACGTTTAATATTGTTTTCTTTGAAAAACTTTTCTATGTGTTTTGTTATTTCAGTTTCGGTTCCAAGCTCCATACATTCTTCTGCAAGCTGTTTTGCATTTGCATAAGAAAGTGCTCTGATAGTTCTTTTTATTGAAGGGATAGCGCTTGGCGAAACGCTTAAACAATCCAGCCCAATTCCAACAAGAACTGGAACTGCAAGTGTATCAGCAGCCATCTCACCGCAAATACTTACTGTAATTTTGGATTTCTTTCCTTCTTTAACAATGTGACTTAAAGTTCTTAAAACAGAAGGATGAAACTCCTGGTAAAGATTGGAGACAACATCATTACCGCGATCAACTGCCATTAAGAACTGTATTAAATCATTTGTCCCAATACTAAAAAAATCAACTTCTTTAGCAAATTCCTTTGCCATAACTGCAGCAGAAGGTACTTCAACCATTATTCCAATTCTCATATGTCTATCAAAAGGAATCGATTCTTTTTTTAATTCCTGTTTGCATTCCTCAATTAATTCCTTTGTTTTCTTTATTTCCTGCAATGTAGAGACCATTGGAATCATAAACTGAATGTTTTTATTAACACTTGCTTTAAGAATAGAACGAACCTGTGTTTTAAAAAGATTTGGATTTTCAAGCAAAAACCTTATGCCTCGCAACCCTAAAAACGGATTTGATTCTTTGATATGCAAAGCCTTTACTTTATCACCACCAATATCAAATGCACGAATTGTTGCTACATCTGGATAAATTCTGTTGGCAAGATTTGTATAAATTCTTGTTTGTTCATTTTCGTCAGGAAATTCTCCAAGTTCCTCTATAATTAATTCAGTGCGGTATAATCCTATTCCCTTTGCACCGTTTGAAATACAAACATCAATCTCCCCAGAAACATCAACGTTTGCCATTAGATTTATTTCTCTTCCATCAGAAGTAACTGAAGGTTTATGTTTTAATTCTTCAAGCCCTGAATCAATTTCTTCAAGATGTTTAATTTTTTCATGGAAAAATTCAAGTTGTCTTTCAGTCGGATTAATAAAAATCAATCCATGAAATCCATCTACAATAAGCAAATCGCCATCTTTTATTTTTTCTGTTCCATTATGACAACCAACAACAGCAGGTAAATCGAGTGAACGAGCAATAATTGCAGCGTGAGATGTTAACCCGCCGTGATCAGTTATATAAGCTTTTGCATTTGATTTAGTAAAAAGAATTGTATCAGCAGGTGTCAGGTTATCGCTTACGACAATTGCATCATTAATAATTTTTGATTCCCATCTTCTCTTTTGCAAATTTCGGATGATTCTGTTTTTTATATCTTCAATGTCCGAGGCTCTTTCTTTCATATACATTTCAGATGAGCGAACCATTATATTCTGGTAACGGGAAATCTCATCATTAACTATGTATTCGGGCTGTTTATGCTCTTTAATTATTCTGTTTTCAATTTGAGAAATTAGTACTGGATCATCCAGAATCATTACTTGTGCTTCAAATATTGCAGCACGTACTTCACCCATCTTCTCTTTTGCAAATCCAAGTATTTTGTTTAATTCCTTTTTTGATTTTTCAAGTGCATCGTGCAGATTTTTAATTCCTTCCGCAGGATCAGTAATCATTGTTTCATCAATACTAAGAATTTCTTTTGTATAGATTACAGCTTTGCCTATTGCAAGTCCGGGAGCCGCAGCAATTCCTGTCAGAAGATTATCTGCGGATTTTACAATATCTTTTAAACCTTTCATAGTTCGTCAAACCCCCTGTTAAAAAAACCGATTATTTCTTCAGACATTTCTTTTTCGTCGACGCCGTCAAATTCCAGTTCCAGTTCACTATCTTTTTCAGCAGCTAATGTCATTACACCAATTATACTTTTTGCGTTTATTTTCAATCCATCTTTTGAAATGAAAAATTCTGACTGGTACTTTGATGCAAGCTTAACAATTGTCGCTGCAGGTCGTGTATGTAAACCGGCTTTGTTTATTATTTTTACTACTGTATTAATCATTATTTACTTCGTTTTATAAGTTGATCAGCTAAAATAGTTAACAATTCTTTTGACTCAGCATTTTTAATATATTTTAATCCGCTTAATGCTTTGTCTGTATAATTAATAATTTCACTTTGTGCATCTTCAACTACACCAAGTTTCAAATATAAATTTTTGTATAACTCTACTTCTTCCTGTTTTATGCCTTTGTTTTTAATAACCTTTGCAAGCAGAGTTTTGCTTTTTCTATCTGCTTTTTCTAATGCTTTAATAAAGAGGAAAGTTTTTTTACCTTCCATCAAATCACCACCAATCGCTTTTCCAAACTCCTGTTCATTTCCTGTAATGTCAAGTAAATCATCCTGTATCTGAAAAGCGAGTCCAATGTTTTTTCCATAAGAAGAAAGAGCTTTGATTTCTTTTTCGCTTCCATTTCCAATTAAAGCACCAATCTTGCAGCACATTTCAGCAAGTGCCGCTGTTTTTTTCTCAATCATTAAAATGTACTCAGACATTATAACATTTTTTTGCAACTCAAAATCCTTATCCATGCTTTGACCTTCACATACTTCAAGCAAGCTATGGTTAAAAGCCGCTATCATTTCTTTTGAGTCACATTTACAATCTTTTAACAAATATTCAAATGCAACTGCAAGCAAGGCATCACCAACAAGTATTGCAGTACTCAAATCATATTTTTTATGAATTGTTAATCTGCCCCTTCTTTTATCTGCATTGTCCATTATGTCATCGTGAACAAGAGTAAAATTATGAAGCATTTCCACTGCTGCTGCGGCATTGTATGCCTGTTCGAATTTGCCGCCGACAGCTTTAACTGAAAGTAAAACAAGTAAAGGACGAAGTCTTTTGCCCGGACTTTGTAAAATATAATCGGCAGGACTATAAAGTGATTTCGGAGAACGATTAATTAACGCTCTGCCAAGTATCTTTTCAACTTTTTTTCTTTCGTTTTCAACCAGTTGTCTGAATTTCAATTCTGTAATCAAAATAAATCCTTCTTTCGTATCAATTTCTTTTTATTCAATTCACCAAGATTTTTTGATGCAGTCAAAAACATAATTTTCTTGACATCATCAAACCAGTTTTTAATCAGGTTAATTACTCCTTCAACTTTTTCTTCATTTAACTTTTGCAGTATTACTCTTGCTGAAGCTGTAATATCGGCTCCAAGAGCAAGTGCTTTTGCAGCATCAAACGAGTTATTTACACCGCCCGAACCAATCAAAATAAAATCGAAATCATTTTTAAGTCTTGAAATATTCCTGATGCAATAAGTTGTTGGCAGTCCCCAATCCCAGAAAGGATTTTCTTTTTGTTTATTCCTCAGGACTTCTATTCCTGCCCAGCTTGTTCCACCTGCACCTGCAACATCAATCCCTTTTACTCCTGCTTCAAGTAAATCTTCCGCAGCTTCCGGGGAAATTCCTGAGCCAACTTCTTTTACAATTACAGAACTTGTAAAACTTCTGCAAAACTTTCCAATAGATTTCAGCAAACCTTTAAAAGATGGCTCGCCATTTTTCTGCAATAACTCCTGCAATGGATTTACGTGTACAACAAATGCTGTGGCTTCAATTAAGTCGTTAAGTTTTTGTAAAGGTGAGAAATCTTTCATCTGGACAATTTGTGCAGCACCTATGTTTCCAAGTATTGGTGAGCTTCCTGCTTTCTTCTTAATTTCTTTTAATGAAGAATTAAATTTGTCGGTATCGAGTGCATATCTTAAACTTCCAAGTCCAAGGGGAACATTTAATTCTCGTGCGGCTTCTGCAAGTTCAAGATTTATATTATCAGCTTCATCAGCTCCGCCTGTCATACAGGAGATAAGAAACGGAAAAGAAATTTTTTTGCCAAAAAAATCTGTTGTTAAGTCTATCTTATCAATCTCAACTTCAGTTGTTGCAAAGTGTTTGAAATCGTATTTCTCAAATCCCGAAGTTTTCTTTTTAAACAAAACTTTATCCGTTAAACATAACTGAAGATGTTCTTTCTTCCTTTGCGATAATATGTTTTCGTTTTCAGCCAATCTGATATTAGATTATTTTAATTGCAAAATAAAAAAAACCAGACAAAGATACTTTATTCTGTTATAAAAATTTTCTTACCTTTGTGTAACAAAAATAGAAAGATAGATAATGCAAAAACCAAAATTAAGTTTCTGGCAAATATGGAATATGAGTTTTGGATTCCTCGGAATTCAATTCGGGTTTGCTTTGCAAAATGCTAATGTAAGCAGAATCTTTGAAACGCTTGGTGCTAAGATTGATGAAATTCCAATCCTCTGGATTGCAGCTCCTGTTACTGGTTTAATAATTCAACCGATTATTGGACATATGAGCGATAAAACATGGAACAGACTTGGAAGAAGAAGACCTTACTTTCTTGTAGGTGCAATTCTTGCATCTCTTGCAATTTTTATTATGCCAAATTCTCCTGCGCTTTGGGTTGCAGCTGGTATGTTATGGATTATGGATGCTTCAATTAATATTTCTATGGAACCGTTCCGTGCTTTTGTTGGTGATGTTCTTCCGGCAGAACAACGGACAATTGGTTTTTCTATGCAAAGTTTTTTTATTGGTACTGGCGCCATTGTTGCTTCTGCTTTGCCTTATATGATGACTAACTGGTTTAGCATTTCAAACATTGCTCCTGAGGGTGAAATTCCTGCTTCTGTCAAGTTTTCTTTTTACATTGGGGGAATCGTTTTTCTGCTTGCAGTCTGCTGGACGGTGTTCAGTTCTAAAGAATATTCTCCTGAAGAAATGAAAAAGTTTTCTGAAGATGAATCACAGCTTAAAAAATCATCAGTTTCTGAAGAAAATTTTATTCATCACTTAAAACTCAGGAAAAATGGACTTGTCTGGATTTTCATAGGCTCTACTCTATTTATAATTTTTAAGTTCTTCATTTATATGGATTATGGTCTTGCAGTTTTCTTTGCAGGTGTTTTTATTTTTGGTTTACTGCAATTTATTGTCTCCCTACTTACAAAGAACAACAAAACAAATAACGGACTTGTTGTAGTAATGAATGACCTTTACAAGATGCCAAAAACAATGGTGCAGCTTGCATTTGTACAGTTCTTCTCTTGGTTTGCTTTGTTTGCTATGTGGATTTACACAACTCCTGCAGTTACCCGACATATCTACAATGCTGTTGACCCTGCTTCTAAAGAATTTAATATTGGTGCTGACTGGGTTGGTGTTTTGATGGCTGTTTATAATGGTTTTGCTGCTGTTATGGCTTTTCTGTTAGTGCTGCTTGCTAAAAAAATTACAAGAAAAGGTGTACACACATTTAGTCTTGTTTGCGGCGGACTTGGTTTGCTCTCTTTTTACTTTATTAAAAATCCTGATTTGCTTTTAATAAGTGAACTTGGAATTGGTTTAGCCTGGGCTTCTATTCTGGCAATGCCTTATGCAATTTTAACCGGCTCTTTACCTTCAAACAAACTGGGTGTTTATATGGGAATTTTCAACTTCTTTATTGTAATTCCACAGATAACTGCTGCTGCTATACTTGGTTTTATTGTAAGAAGCGTTTTTAATAACGAAGCAATTTATGCACTTATTATTGGTGGAATTTCTATGCTTATTGCTGCAGGACTGGTTCTTATTGTAGATGACAAAGATGAACGAAAATAAGATTTTGAGATTGTAGAAAAATTTATAAAGTTTGTAATGTAGTTATAGTTGAGTTTTGATTTGA
>CAZHVS010000016.1:0-60573 GCA_964536015.1 uncultured Ignavibacteriaceae bacterium | reverse complement strand
ATAACATCTGTAACAACGCAATATTGCGTTAATATTTCTTTTATATTTTTCATTTACTGTTAAAAATTAACGATTTTTTTTAATTGTTCAAATATTTTATTTCGTTTTTACGGAGTTAAGAAAAACTATTTCCAGAGAGATTAAAGAGTTTTATGGGACAGAGTTTATTTGGTTGTCCTGGGAAAGTGAATAAATTATAAAAAAGATTAGCAATGAAAACAAGCTGCTAAGGAAAGGGTTTTGATGGAGAAATAAGAAATGAATGGGTGAAGTGATTTATTTGTACAATGATTAAATGGTATTAGTTGGTTAAATTTGTGCAAGAAATTTCAAATATTTTCAGTAGATAAATGGCTATGAAGAGACGTATTTTAATAATCTGTATATTGCTTTTAGTAAGTATTTCGTATCCGCAACAGTTTAAGTTTGGATGGATTACGGATTTGCATATTGGTTCTCCCGGTGCTGATGAGGATTTGATGGAAGTAGTAAAAGATATAAATTTGAAAAAGGAGATTGAGTTTGTTATTGCTACGGGAGATATTTCTGAAAAGGGGAGAAATACAGAGCTTGAGAAGGCAAAGGAAATTTTGGATAAACTGAAAGTGCCTTATTATATTATTCCGGGAAACCACGATACAAAATGGAGCGAGAGCGGCTGCACTAAGTTTATTGAGTTGTGGGGAGATGATAAGTTTTTGTTTGAAAAACATAAAATAAAATTTATTGGAATAAACAGTGGGATAATATGGCGCGGGGGCGGCGGACATATAGAAGTTGAAGATTTACAATGGCTTGATTCGCTAACAAGTACTATTCCTAAAAATCAGGAAGTTTATTTTTTTGTCCATCATGAACCGGATGCAGAAATAGATAATAATTTTAAGATGACGAATATTCTTGCGAAGACAAATTTGAAATCTATTTTTGTTGGACATGAACATGTAAACAAACTGCTGAATTTTAATGGACTGCCGGGAGTTATGAGCCGTTCAACATTGAGCAAAGGGAAAAGCTGGGGATATACACTTGTGGAGAGCAGGACCGACTCATTATTGTTTTACGAGGTTACAACCGATACATTATTAAAAATATGGGGAGGCATTTCCAAAAACGACAGATGGAGTTATACCGCAATAGATTCGACACAGTTTGAGAATTATAACGCAAAGGTATTGTGGAAAAAAGATTTGAAAGCAACTTTATCAGTTCATCCGTTATGTGTGAATGAAAAAATTTATACTGCTACAAAAGACGGAGTGATATATTGTATTGATATTAAAGGGAATATTTTATGGAAGTATGATACTCAATCGACAATAGTATCGAGACCGACAGTAGAATCAGGAATTTTAGTTGCAGGAACAATTGACGGCGACCTGTATGCGCTTGATGCAGAAAATGGAAAGATGTTACAGGTTCTTGGAATAGGAGAACCAATTACTTCACAGATAATAACAATTCCTTTGAAGTTAAATAATGAAAAAACATTTGGAGTAGTATTCGGTACAGCTTCTGGTAAAATGTTTTGTAATGAGCTATATTCCTTTAATCCTGTATGGGAAAATAAAAGTGCGGGAATGATGATTGAAACAAAACCAATTTTTATTAAAGACAGAATAATATACGGAAGCTGGGATAATTATCTTTATTGCATAGATGCAACAACCGGATTTTTAAACTGGAAATGGACAGAGAATAAGAATTTTTATTATTCGCCGGCAGCGTGTATGCCAGTGAGTGATGGGAAAAATGTGTATGTTTCCACACCTGATAAATATGTGTCTGCAATAGATGTGCTGCTTGGGAAGACAGTCTGGCGGAAGAATGAATTTAATAGCTGGGAATCAATAGGATTAAGCAAGGATAACCAGAAAGTGCTTGTAAAAAGTTTTATGAATAAGTTCTTTTTTGTTAATGCTACAAATGGAAAAGTTATAAAAGAAGTCGATGCAAAATATGGACTTGATACAATGCCCGATCAGCCGCTTGAATATAATGGGAAAATAATTTTTGGAAGCAAAAACGGAAAAGTGTATTTAATTAATGAAAATTATTCTGTGTTTCCGTTGTTATTTACAGGGACAGCAAGAATCCATTCGATTCAACAAGTTAAAGACAATATGATTGCTGCAACAAATATGGATGGAACAATAGTAATGTTTGGAATTAAATAACTAAGAAATATGAAAAAGAAAAAAAATTTTAATGGAATTATCTTCGACATAGATGGAACATTGACATCTACAAATAATTTAATTCACGAAGCGTTTAACTTTATAACAAAAAAATATTTGGATAAAGAATTAAGCTGGGAAGAGTTAATAAATCTTTTTGGACCGACCGAAGACCAGATTATTGATGAAATGTTTGGAGACAAATCTTCTGAGGTAAAGAAGGATTATTATTCCTTTTATACCGAGAAGCATCATCTTGCAGATTTATATCCCGGAGTAAAAGAATTGCTTGAAAAATTAAAAATGAAAGGTGTTCTGTTATCAATTTTTACCGGGAAAGGAAGAAAGGCTTCCGAAATAACTTTGCGTAAGCTGGAAATATTTGATTACTTTGATTACATAGTAACGGGGGATGAAGTAGAAAATTGTAAACCATCAGCAGAGGGAATAATAAAATTTCTTGATGCTTATAATCTTGAGAGAGAAAGGGTAATAATGATAGGGGATTCGCCATCGGATGTAAAGGCGGCAAAGTCTGCAGGAGTAAAAGTTGCGTCTGTAGTTTGGGATAGCTATGCAAAGGAAGAAGTGATGCAATTGAAGAGCGACTATATTTTTGAATCTGTTGAAGAGCTGGAAAAATTTTTACTGAATAATATTTAAGACTGCCTGTGCTTTTAAAGTAATTGTTACTTAAAAGCACAGGTTAATGAATAAAGCTATTTACTGCTAATATCAAAAGGATAAATAAAGCTTACGCGTGGTTCAATTTTCTTTTGAGGTTCAAAACCAATAACATTATCATCTTTATCGCGGACAGGTGTGAAAGTCCAGTTATAAATTAAAGAGACAAGTAAAAACGGATAAGGTTTATAACCGGCTTCGATAAAAAGATAAGACCTGTCATCAAGAGTAAATACATCTTTTCCATCTTCAATATAAAGTTTATCGTAGCCTGCACGAGCAATAAAAGAAGCATCTTTTGGGGAAATGTCGGTTGATAAGTGAAGGATACCGCTTTTTGGTGCTTTATCTAATTTTTCAAAGCTGCCAACAATCTGGAAAAGATTCATGATGCTTATACCAAGTTCACCGAAAAATCCGTTTTCAGGATCAGTAGCATATTTTAGTTGTTGAATTTTTGAAATTGCAGAATTGGTTTTATCATCAATTCTGAATCGTTCAATTTCATAAAGGGAATTAAAGTAAGAAGGAATGAATTTATCGCTGTTCCATCTTCTTTCTAATTTAGCAGAAGCATTTACAATTCCAAGTCCGTTAAGATTAGCGATTAAACCAGTAGCAGCTCCATCGCCGTATTCGCTAAACTTAACATAATCAGTATAAAAGTTTAGATTGAAAGTGCTTGTATTAATAATAGGAAAACCGAAATCAAAACCGAAGACAGTAAGAGTATTTTCTTTTTTAGAAATTACAAGTTCATTTGTAAGGGGATTTTTACTAGCAAGAATGATAGGAGCATTTTCATTAAAGTCGCCCGCGAAACTAATACCGAATTCAAAGTTACCTATCACGGGAATAGAAGATAAATCAGTAAACTGTAAAGGTCTTACATAACCACGGAAACCAAGAACGCCGCCCTGCGAAAAATCGCTATACATAGATTCAAAGCCAAATTTTTCAAAATCAATATCAGTTACAAGACCTATTTTTCTTGTATCGAAAGAAGGGCTGTTATTGTAACGATGCAGAATAGTACCATGACCAAGAGTGTAATAATCAATTGCCCCAACTTTAACGAAAACAGGATCCTTCTTTTCACCATAACGGATGTATCTAATAACGCTTAGATAGTCAGAAGCTTCGTTGAAATTTTCTTTACGAAGTTTTCCTTTTGAGTCAAATTGCAAATTGAGATCGAGTCCAACGCCAAAATTTGCAAAAGATATTTCGGGATTTATCTGGAAAGAATAGAAAGGCTGGTCATCGATCCAAGTTAAACCGAGACCGCCTGCAAGTTGTCCCTGATTAGGCAGAGGATACTGGGCGAATAAAAAATTCAGGTTAAAAGCAATTATCAAAACAAGTAAAATTCTTTTCATATAATATTCCTTAAATTGTTTAACGCAAAATAGCAATCTTTTGAGTTTCTGTTATAGTTTTTCCATCTTTTTTCAGAATGATTTTATAAAAATAAATTCCGTTGGAAAGTAAATCTCCATCTTCATCGCTTCCATTCCAGTATATACGATTGAAATCAAAGTTCAACTCTGAAGCGTGTTTGGTTATTTCTTTTACTAATCTTCCGGCAACTGTAAAAATTTTAATTTTTAATTCGTCGGGAATTTGAGTCAATTTGAAAGTAAAATAAGTCTCATTTGAGAAAGGGTTAGGATAATTATAGACGTAAAATAGTTTGGCGTCTTTTTGAACAGTAAAATATTTGTATATGCCTGAGGAATCAATTAAATAACCATTGGCATCTCTTGCCATGATTTTCAAAGTGTATTCTCCATCCGCAAGAACAGGAGAATAATTTACAACAACTTTTGGATTATTAAGATTAAAGACAAAGTTTGAATCGCTCAGGAAAATTCTTTTTTCATTTAAATATACTCTTAAGAATGATGTGTCGGTAATTGAAAGAAGGGAATAGTCATTCAGTTCTATTTTTATTTTTGGGTTTGATGAGACAAAGTCGCCATCAATAATATCCAAACCATCAAAAGTAATTTTAACATTTGCTTTAGTTGTATCAGCTTTTAAAAGGATTGGTATTGAGTAGTTGTTGTTATTTTCAAAATACTCAGGAATAATATTATTGGGATCAATTGAAATCAATAGAGTCCTTTGTTCAGAACCGGCTCCAAGGTTGAAACGTGCAATAAATTCTTTCTTGCTTAATGGAGGTATATTAGTATTTGTATGATATAATAATTGTGATGAATTATCAGGTGATAAACAGGAAACTTTTACCTCTACACTATCAGCAGAAATCTCACCTGCATTGACTACAAAAAATTTATAATCAATATTTTTTCCAGCAGTAATTGTATCGGAAAAGGTTGTGACGGTTTGATAATTAGTTCCAAGCTCCGGTAGACCATTGTAATCAATGCTTAAAGAATTAATTGCAGGAGATTCACCTAAAGAGTTTGCCATTAGCTTGCCATACAATTTTATAGATGGATAAATTTTCGTATCAATTGAACTTATGTCTGCTGAATTATTAGAAAAAGTCAAATTGGAAAGTGTATCGATTACTCCACTCTTTTTAATTCCTAATGGTTTAATCTGTATATTGCTTCCAACTGGGAGATTACTATTCAGGAACACATTTTTCCATTTTGAGGAGTGTGATATTTCGGGTGTGACAAAAGTGCCAGATGGAAGATTAACATAAAAAGTAGTATCGGCAGTTAAAAAATCCTGAAAATTGGGAGATTCAACTTTTTCAATTAATACAGTTGAAGGATTACCTTTTTTAGAAATTAACAGCCAAGGGGCTCTGTATTTCAAAGTATCTATGTATTTGCTCCCCAAGGATTTAATTGCAGTTTTAAGTTTGGAAGTCATTGATCTTCCATCATCCATAACAGTTAAGCAAATTAATTTTCCATTTGGAGCAGCATTTAATAAACTTGCAAGACTATCAGCCATTTTCGAATCATCGCCATACCAGAAAGTATTTGTGGTATCGAGGTTAAATGTTAACATATCAAAAACAGCAACACCCATACCCCAGTTGAAAGTAGCTGGAAGAACATTTATTCCATTCTTTTTTATGGCTCCATATTTATTAAAATTTCCACCGCTTGAAATGACTTCCAGTTTTACAGTATCGACATTAAGTGTTATTGAGTTAGAGTATGTTACACCCGAAAAAGAAAATTTTGAGAAAGCAAAATTATCGTCAGCTATAAAATTATAATCGGTATTGATTCTCTTAAGAGTAAAACTCTGTCCCCAGGAAGTGTCCGAAGAATTTGTTCTAAGCCTAAGCCAGTACCGATTGCTAGTTGTTAGGTTAGATAAATTTATTTTAGTATAAAAAGTGTCCAAGTTAATAGAATAAGTGCTTGGTGATAAAAAATTGTTTGATAAATCTACCTGGTAAATCAATTGAGATTGCGGTGTTAACGATTTTACAAAAGGATTCAAAACAACTAACGATTTGTTCGCAACAGAAAATAATTCATTAGTAATTAAAGGATTAACAGATGTGCTTGCAACAGTAAATTTTAAGGAAGCAGAATTATCATCTTTGTATAACTCATTAATTTTATTATCACTGTCTAATAAAACTTCAATATTATGTTCACCTGCTTTGTTCTTTACAGGTATATTAACAACAAATGATTTTTCATAATCAGGGATTTTAAATGTTACACTGTTTGAAAAACTCACGGAGTTTAAGTAATTATCTTTAATTAGTATCTGTATGCTATCCTGTGCAGTTGTGCCATAATTGAAGAAATTTATTTTTATTCTAACCGAATCCAATTGATCGTTAGTTTCACTATCGAGCAGGTTTATGCCTGAATTATTTATAGATAAATTTGGTTTTGTTGGCAAAGCAAGGTTTACTATCGGATCACCAGCAAGCAAATTTGTTAATGCAAAAATTCTGTTAACGCTTGAATATCCATTTCTGCTAAACAATTTTAATTTTGAGGATAAGTGTAATTGTCCAATATTTAGTATTGTATCATTCAATAAAGATTCATAAAAATATTTTGGAACAGTCGTTCCAGTTGAGATAAATCCAAGAGATGTATTTCCGATGTATCCAATTGCTTGTCCTCTGTCTATAAATAACTGCCCAAATGATTCGATATCGGGTTCGGCAAATTTATTTGTTGAACAACCGAAGTCAGTATTTAAACTTGCTTTATTAAATTTATTATTTAATTGGTTAGGGTCGGTTATAGAGTTATCCCAGGTTCTTGTACCACTATGACCGATATAAGAAATAAATATTCCGCCGTTAGAAATTGTATTAAAGATATACAAAGGTTCGTAAGGTCCAAAATCACTTATTGGATAAACAGTTTTATAAAAATGGTTAAAGTTCAAAACAAAAGGAGGAAGTTTTACATAGTTATCTACAATAAAATCATTTACACCTTTAAATAACGAAATCTGTGAAGAATCGGAACTTAAGCCACCCGAAAAAAACATTGAACTCTTGTTCCATAAATCATATCGTTGAGTTAAGTAATTTTGATGTTTCTGCAAATAATAATTAAGCTCGTTTTCATTCCTAACAGGAATTCTGCCAATCAACATTTGCTGAATATATGATTGGGTTGTATCCCACATTGTAAACCATGTATCACTAACTGGTTCTCCGTATGACGGAACAAGATTGCTATTGTGTTTCCAGCCGTTAATTCTAAATTTTACTTCCTTATAATCATATGTTGCACTACCCATTAAACAGACATACTCAGGTTTGGGTGTTGTCCAGTTAGTGTAAGCTGTTTTAAGAAAAGCGCGGATTGAAGCGGGATCGGGATTGCCATACGAAAATTCATCAAATATATCTTCAGTAAAGATTAGTGATGTAATTGTTGAGTACTTTGAAGAAATAAATTGATTATAATTTTGTGCAGCAGTGCGGAAATTTTTATTTGTAATAGCGATATAACCGGCACTTCTTGAAAAGTCCCGAAGATTTACAAATTGTTTTTTACTTATTTGTTGAGGTGTTAAAATATATGAAGGTTTTATAAGAATATAAGAATCACCATATCCAACTGTGTCTGTAAATAAAATAGTTGAACCAACTTTTTGAAATCCAGTTATTTTTTTAAGCGAGGAAGTTTTGTAGAGGATAAAATCGTTAGAAGTGATGTTGTCAATTTTAATTATTCTCAATGCTTTTGTCAGAGATGTATCGCGAATTTGAAAAATAATTGAGTCATTAATAGCACTTAGTTTTCTTGGATATTCAATTTCATACCAATCCATTATTAAGTTATTGGGGCTTACACCATTTTGATGATTTGTAAAAATAAAACTGTTAGTTGTCTGGTTAATTAAATTAGAATTAAAAGGTTTTCCAATAAGCGCAATTTTATTTCTATCAAGAACAAAAGTATCAACTAACGTGTTATTAATTTTTAGACTGATATTATGAGAATTTGAAACTCTGCCAGAAGCATAACTAACGAACTTGATTAACAAATTTGCTGGTTTGTTTATAACCAAATCGGGACAATAAAAATTAGATTGGTACACTGTACCTATACCATATCCCTTAAAATACCAGAATTTAAGATTCGATAATTCCGGATCCTGATTTTCAACAACTTCAACTGACATTCCAAGATAACCGTTGTCTTGTTCTATGTGTTTAAAGTCGGTGTAATAATTTAATGTATCATTCACAGAATTTGTGAAAATTGAATCCAAATAAATACGTTTACCAAAACCATTGTTCCAGGTTAAAAAATAATACGAAGTATCTGTGTAAGGATTTAAATAATTGTTGTAAGGTTCATAACCTTGGTTTATTGTTCTTGCAGATATTTTATTATAATTTTTTTGTCCCCAGAATTCAATATAATCAGAGTTATCGAAGCTACCATCATTTTCGCCCTGAACGAAGATTGGAATTTCTTCCCCTTCATAAAACAATTTAAAATTCTTAGGATTAATCGAATTTGTTAGAATTCCCGCCTGTTCCAATTTAGTTTTATTGAGTCTGTAAATGAAATCTTCAGCAACGCCAATTTTCAAATATGTGGAGTTATAATCTATCCAGTTGCCGGTTGAATCATTAGAAAGGAAAAATTTATCACTTCTGAATTGCTCAGAAATTTCCGGGTTGATAATTGAACTATAAACTATTTTTTCGAACTGAGAATTGTATTTTAAAGGTGAATAAGAATTAATAGAAATTGATTTATCAAATTCTAATTCTACTATAATTTTTTTATTCTCGATTAGTGAAGAATTTTTATCATCAAACTCAACAGGGTTTAATTGAAGATGCAGACAAAAAAGATCTCTTATCCACAAGCAACCTTTAACAATGTATAAATTATTTTTATAATTCTTCGTTGACTTCGAATATTCTGGAATAATATACGAAGCCGTTGAATCACTGTTTATAACATATCTGGGATTCAAACTTGGAACACAAAATTTTATTACGTTTGGCTCTAACGAATTTACTTTTATCTTAGGTGCGGAGTTAGGTGGAATGGCGATGATAATATCTTTCGAGGGAAGTTTATATGTTCCCGAACTTGATTCATCAGTAAAATCATAATAATCTCGAATGGTTATGTTTCCCGACCGCGACTCAGAAAAATTAAAATATAAATCACTGAGTTCAATTTTGATAGAATTAGATTCCGTTTTAATTACGGCATCATTCTTCTGTGCGAATGATAACGAAAACAAAATAAAAAAAAGCACGATAAAAATAATTCGTTCCATAGGCTTATAAATAGTTGATGTTAAAATAAACTGGTTTATTCTTTATCGTAAAATAACAATTTTATTTGTTTTGACTTCTGATTTATTGTTTTGTTTGATTATTAATTTGTAGAAGTATGTTCCATTAGCCAGAGGGTTACCATCTTCATCTCTACCATCCCAATAAATCCTGTTAAAATCAGTGTTAAGTTCATTAGAATTTCTTGAAATCTGTTTTACCAACCTTCCCGCAACAGTAAATATTTTAATCTCCAGCTTTTCAGGAACTTGAGTCAGTTTGAAAGTAAAGTATGTTTCATTTTTAAATGGATTTGGAAAATTAAAAACGTTCAACAGTTTAGTCTTATCATCGACCACAAAATTTTTTGATGAACCAGCAGTATCAACCTGTAAACCAGATGAATCCTTTGCAAAAACTGTTAAAGTATAATTGCCGGCTTGAAGTTTTGGGAAATAAGTAACCACTACTTTTGGATTTGAAGAATTAAATTCATAATTAGAATCAACAAGTTGAACAGGGGTTTCATTAAGAAATAATTTTACTGAATTTTTATTTGTGATTGGAATAAGCGAGGTTGAATAAAGGGCAATTTTAATTTTTGGATTGTTCGAAATATAATCTCCATCAAGAATTTCTCTATCATCAAAAGTTATTTTTAGCGAGGGTTTGGCAGTATCTGGATTCACTATATAAGGTATCGAAAAAAAGTTATTGTCGTAATACAATTCTTTGATAGAGAATGAAGAATTAACTGAAATTAACAATCTTCTTTGCTTATCTCCAATTGGAAAAGTGAATGTTGTAGAAAAATATTCTTTCTCTCCAGCTTTAACTTTATTCACAACATGTGTTGTAATTAAATCTCTTTTATTATCGGGGTAAATTGTTTCAACATTTACAATGAAACTATCTGCATCTGTTTCACCAATATTTTGGATAAAGAAATCAAGTTTAGCTTCTTCACCTACCTGGAAAGTATCTTTTGAGAAGCTGACACATTGATAGTTAATCGCAAGTTCAGGTAAGCCAGTGTAATCTATTTTTAAAGAATTTAAAATTGGTGAAGTCCCATTTTCACCGGCATTAAACTCACTAACTAATTTAATTGAAGGATATGTATTAGCATTAATGAAACTTAAATCACAGCTTCCATTCACAATACTGAGGTGACCGAGTGAATCCAAAAGGTTATTTTCTTTAATACCAATAATTTTGAACCTAATAGAAGAACTATTTGGTTCGGAATAATTTGCTTTTAATGATCTCCATTGTGAAGAGTTTGTAATTGCGGAAGTTAATAAAAAGCCAGTATCACCATTTTTAACAAAAGATGTATCAAATGATAAAATCTCGGGATAAGTATTAGGCATTAATATTTCTTTAATTACTGGATTTACTGCTCCTTTTCTGCAGAGTAATAACCATGGAGTTCTAAAATACAAACTATCTATTAAAGTGCTTCCAAGTGATTTGATAGCAGCAGACAAATTTGGTTGCATTCCAAGCCAGCCGTCATCAATAACACACAAAGCAATTATTTTTCCATTGGGAGTTCGATTTATCAGACTTGCTAAACTATCTGCATTTTTAGGAGTATCACCATACCAAAAAGTTTGCGATGTATCTACTTTGAAGGTTGAAGAATCAAAAACAGCCATTCCCATTCCCCAAGTAAATGTGTTTGGTAAAACATTGACTCCATTTTTTGTAACAGTACCAAATTTACTTACATTTCCTCCACCAGATTTTATTCCAATAAATATTGTGTCAATATTAATTACGACTTTGTCAGTCGAAGATAAATTGTCCAGATATTGTTTGTTAAAACTATAAAAATCAGATAAAGTAAATTTGTAATCTTCAGAGCTTTTTAGAAAAGTCATTGGTTGGCTCCAAAGAGTGTCATATGAATTTAATCTTGCTCGTATCCAGTACCTTGTATTATTAGTCAAATTGGGAATGGTGATATCAGTCATCAACGTATCTATGTTGTATTTAAAAATCTTAGAAGATAAAAAATATTCGCTGGTATCACATTCAAGAATTATCTCTTGTGAAATTAAATTAACAAAATTAGTTTGTCCAAGTATTTTAAAATTAGCATTACTTTGAGAAGTAAACGGGTTGTACTGCATTAATCTTAATGATAGAGTAGGTACAGTATACCTATAATCGATGTTATTATCATCCTCATAAATTTCATTCATTATATTCTGAGGATCTAAAATTATTTTTAATGTGTGTTCACCTGGTTTATCTTTAACTGGAATTTTTATTTTAAACTCATCGTACAACGATGGTAATAATCTATTTATAAAAGTTGAAAAAATCTTTTGATTGTTTTGCCAGTCTTCAATTAAAATAGAAAAAGAATCCGTTTTTACAGAACCCCAGTTGTTATAACCGATTGATATTTCTGCAGAATCTGTTTGGTCATTTAATAATTTATTAATCAGATCTACATCGGCTGGGGCGATGTTGAGGTTTGGTAATGTATAAATTCCGAGATTTAAGATAGGATCGCCACAAAGAAGATTAGTTAAGGCACATACACGATAAGTTCCGGTTGTTCCAAGGCGACTAAACATTTTTTGTTTAGAACTAAAATGAATTGCTCCCAATTCTCTGATAGTATCTTTTAATGCTGATTCATAAAAATAAATCGGAACAGTTGTGGATGTAGATGTAAAGCCAAGAGAAGAATTTCCCACATAACCAATTGCCTGTCCATCATTAATAAATAATTCACCAAAAGCTTCAACATCGGGCTCAGCAAACTTATTTGTTGAACATCCAAAATCTGAAATCAACGATCCTCTGTTATATTTGTTGTAAAGCTGGTATGGTTCAGAAATAGAATTGTCCCAGGTTCGTGTACCGCTGTGCCCAATATAAGAAATAAACAGTGCTCCTTCGTCAATTGTGTTTCTTACAAAAGACATATCAAAAGGTCCAAAATCAGTTAAAGGTTTTACTGTTTTATAAAAGTGATTAATGCTCATACTAAAAGGAGCCGGTCTGGCAAAATTATTTACTATATAATCATTAACACTTTTTAATTGTTTCAATTGTGTCGAATCATTGCTATCGCCCCCAGAAAAGAATATGGCTGTTTTATTAAATTTATTTATTCGTTGATTTAAATAATTTTTATGCTTAGTTAAATAGTTATTTAATTCAGTAGAATTTCTTGCAGGTATTCTTCCAACCAGCATTTGTTGTATTAAGGCGCTTGTAGAATCAAACATTGTAAACCATGTGTCGCTGACGGGTTCACCAAAAGAAGGTACAAGATTTTGGTTTAGTTCTGTTCCATTTAATTTATAAAAAATTCTTTTGTAATCGTAACAAGCAGAACCTAACAAAGAAAGATATTTTGGTTTTGGGGTTGTCCAGTATTGAGATGCAATCTTTAAAAAATATTTAATCGCTTCTGCGGTTGGATAACCGAAAGCAAATTCATCAAATATATCTTCTGTAAGGACTAATTCCGTTTTTATATTATAAGCACTTGAAATAAAATTGATATAATTTGTCGCTGATTGAAAAAGCAGGGGATGTGTAATTCCTATGTAAATTGCACTTTTTGATGTATTACGAAGATTAACAAATTTCTTTTTATAATTAAAAACAGGTGAAAAAATCCGAGCAGGAGTTGAAAGTATGTAAGAATAATTTGTCCCCACACTATCACTAAAATAAATTGTGTTATTACTAAATTGAAAATTTTCAATCTTTTTTAAAGAAGGGGTTAATCTATAAATAAGAACATTAGATGTTTGAATATTTTCGATTTTGATAATTCTCTCTTTAAGATAGAGTGAATCAGTGAACTTGAAAATTAACGAATCATTTAGAGCTTTGAGTTTTCTGTGGTATTCCACTTCATACCAATCCCAAACAAGTTGGTTTGTAGTTGTTCCGTTCGGCTGATTATGGATGGTAAAATAATTTAAACCATCAATTAATAAATTCCCCGAAAAATATTTTCCAATTACAATGATGTCATTTCTGTTTGCAACCATACTATCAATCAAATTAGCGTTTACACTCAGTGTAATGTTATGTGATTGAGTGACTCGATTTGAAGCCTGGCTGATCATTTTACAAAAAATTCCAGCTGGATAATTTGTAAGAATATCTTTCGTAGTAAAAAGATAATTTTGAGGATTTGTATCAACCCAGGTTTTGAACCAACTCTTTCCTGTTTGATACTCAGGATCCTGATTGTTAACAACATCAAGCGAAACAGGTTGATACATAAGATTTTCTTCAACGTGTTCGAAATGGTTATAATAATTTAGTGTATCAGTCAAACCTGTTATAAAATTGTTATTAACAGAAACTCTTTTTCCGTTTGTATTACCCCACGTTAAAAAATAAATTGTTGAATCTGTATACTTGTTCAGATATTCATTATAAGGTTTGCCAATAGAATTAATGATTCTTGCAGAAATTTTCGAATAGTTTTTATGTCCATAAAACTCAATATAATCGTTTTGATCAAACACTCCATCTTCTTCACCAAAAACATAAATAGCTTCTTCTTTACCAGATTCAAAAAGTTGAAATTGCTTGGGATTAATTTGAGTTGTGTTTATCCCGATATTTTCCAGGTCGCTTTTTTTTATCCTGTATAAACCATCTTGAGCGGTTGACAATTTTACATATGTTGAATTATAATTAAACCAGTTACCTGTAGAATCGTTAGGAACAAAAACCGGGTTCCCCGAAAACAAGCCAGCAGATTCTTTGTTAATTATTACTCGATATAGTTCTTCTTCAAATATGTTTGTTGCAATTATTGGTGATGAGGAAATAATGTTGACTTCATTATTAAAGATAAATTCAATTTTAACTCGATTATATTCTGTTATACGAGAAAAATTTTCATCAAATGAAACTAAAGGAATTTTGATATGTAAACAATAATAGTTTCCTATCCATAAGTATCCTTTAAATTCAAAATTGTTTTCTGTCAATAATGAATTGGCTCTAATGGGAATATCTATATTCTTTAAAATTATTGAAGAGTTTTCTTCCTGAGCTGCTGGATTAACCTTTGGAATACATTGATTGATGACAGAAGACTGAATAAATGAAACATTGATTTTTGGAGTAGTTTTTGGAGGTATAGCAATTATTAAATCCTTTGTTGGCAGCTTATAACTTCCAGCATTAAATGGATCAGTGAATTCATAATAATCACGCACTGTAAAGGTTCCTTTTTTCTCTTCAAAAAAGCGTGGTTTTTCAAGTTCGAAATTCAGGATCATTGTCTTGCCATTAAATTTTACTGCTATATTGCTTTGCGAAAGCAGAAAGTTATATAATGAAAATAAAACAAGAAGAACCTTTTTCATTGCGTTCCTTTAATTTTGATTAAAATGATTCTGTAAATAAATAAAGGTATGCCAAATATATATCTTTTCCATAATCTATTTGGTTCGGTCATCAATCTGAAAATCCATTCAAATCCAGTATTTCTTAGAAATATTGGTGCTCGTTTTATAGTTCCAAAATAAAACTCAAGAAAATTACCGACGCATAAAAAGTAATCGCAATTAATTTCCTTTGAAAGTTGTAGTGCGATTTTTTCTTGCTTTGGTACGCCAAGCCCTAAAATTATTACATCAGGTTGGGCATTTTTACACATATCTAATAAATTAGTAAAAACATCATCATTGAAATATCCATTAAAATAACCAACAAGCCTAATATTTTTATTTTGACAAAAGTTTTCAACAAAAGATTTATCGAAATTTCCACCTATAAAAAATATATTCGTTTGTTCTTTTATAAAGAGATTTAATAATTGATAGTTAAAATCAGAAGCATTAAAATTATCAATGTTTTTCATTCCCCACAACTTAAGCGCTAAATACATTCCCATACCATCTAAATATATGATACAGTTATCCAGAATTTGTCTATAGTATACATCATTAAAATAAATATTGAAATTATGTTGATTAAAGTATGTAATTATTTTATTCTGCTTTTTCTTCAACAAAGACTTTAATATTTCTTCAATCTCATTTTTTGAATAAATTATTTTTGGCAGAAGTTTTTTCATCTTATTTAGTTCTTTAATACTTCACTATATAATTTATGATATTCAACTATTAAATGCTCTACTGTAAAGCCAGCAAGAACTTTTTTATTTAAGTTAATAGCTAGATTATTTTTTAATTGAGTATCACTTAATATTCTTATTATTCCAGCTTCAAGTTCTTCGGGGTTTTCCGGATTTATCAATAAACCTGTTTCTTCATTTGTGATAAATTCGGCAATACCATCAACGTTGCTGCCAATAAATGGTTTTTTCAAAAGTCCGGCTTCAAGCATCACAAGAGGAAAAGGATCTACTCGTGAAGGTAAAACTAAAATATCGAATTGTTGCATTAGCTCATACACATTACTTGTTGGACTAAAAATTTTTACATTTAATTTATTTGAAGAAATATACTTTCTTACAAAATCTTTTTCTTCTCCATCTCCAACTAGTACTAGTAAAACATTTTCAGCAGCGGATAAATTTTTATAAGCTTCAAGAAGAATATCAATTCCCTTTTCTTTACTGAATCTTCCAACAAATCCAATTACAGATTGATTAGAATCAGTTTTAATATTCAATTTGGAAGTGTTATTGGTAAAATTAGTTTCAATAAAGTTATAAATTACTTTTATTCGTTTTGGATGAATCTTAAATTCATTGATTAAATGATTTTTAATAGCATTAGAAACTGTATGAATCAAAGGAGATTTATAACTAATGAAATATAAGCCGCGCACTTTGCTATGAACTGAAGTAACAGTTTTTATTTTTCTGTGTCTTTTTGCAATCATGTATGAAACCAAATCATAATACCTGTGATGCGAATGGACAATATTAATATCATAATCTAAAATAATTTTCTTAATTGAATTATAATTGTTAAAAAGTCCTGTCAATGTTGGTTGATATTTTAGTTTAATTGATTTAAGATTTTCTTGGTTGAAATAATCAAAAGCATCGCCTTCAGGTGAAGCAGCAATCTGGACATAATTTTTCCCAAGGCTACGCATCAACAATGAAATCATTTTTGATATTCCATTTGTCAATGAAAGTGAGTTTGTTAAGTGTAAAATATTAGACATTAATTACCAATAAATTTGATAGATATAATCATTCCAATAAACAGAACTCTTCAAATAATCTCTCATTAACTCGGGATAGCGATGTCTAAATATTTTTCTGACAATTATTTGTTTTGCAAATTTTCTTATCACTTTAATTGAATTTGTATCACCAATATAATAAGAGGGTTTATGCATAAAATAAAAATTACTTATTTTTTTGTTTTTATAATAATAGCTTATTTCAGGATTAATAAGTCCAACAGGATCGAGAATTTTTCTTTCAGTAAGGAATCCAATTTTTCCTATCCGTCCTCTAACAATTAAATCCGATTTCAAAGTGTTATTTTTTATCCAATCAACAATTTTATCTTCGGTGTATTCTATTTGAATAGATAATGAATTTAAATAACTGAAAAAGATCGACAGAAACAAAAAAGAAATTAACACAATTGTTTTTATATAAAACTTTAATTCTTGTCTTGTATCGAATTGTTCAATCAATACAAAAAGTATATAAAATAAGAATGGGAATACTATACAATAATATCTTGCAAATACTTGTTCATTACTAATGGTAAGAGAGTAAAAAAGAATCAAAGAAAAAATATTCAATAGAAATAACTTTCCTAAAGTGTTAAATGTAATTAGGAACAGTTTCTCTTTTATCATTAAAGTAATTACTAAAATAAATAATAAAAAATAATTACCTGAAAAGATTATAAAAGTATCAAAAATATTATTGATAAAATTTTTTCCGATTGTATAATCAATAGCTTTTGCATTGAAAGTTGTTGGAAGAAAAAATCCAAAATATTTGTGAGCAAAAATGTGCCATGGCAGTATTATAATTGAGACAAGGATAAGTGAATAAATAATTTGTCTTTTTGTTGGTTTATTTGTTATGATTAAAAATATAAAAGTAAAAAATGAAAGAATAATACTTTCGGGGCGAACTAAAGTATAGAAGCTTAAGGTGATTATTAAAGAGTAATAGTAAATATTTCCAAAATAGATTTTCAAAAGGAAGAAAATAATTAATGAAGATAAGAAGTAAGATGAACTTGCTTCCATTCCTAGGAAAGAGTGCTTTAATAAGTTTGGGTCAAGTACAATTAATAAAAGAAAAAATATTTTAAGTGATTTTTTTTTTGTTAAAGTATTAATTATTGCAAACCAGACCAGTATAGTTAAAACAGAAAAAAATAAAGAAAGAGTATGTGGTACAATAAACATATTATTCAACATTAGTTGAAGAAGTACGATGAAAAAAAGCCAAAATGGGCTTGTAAAACCATAAGTTCTTTCACCAAAATTAAATGATATCTCATTATTGTCAATAAAATTCTTTGCATATTTGAGATAGATATAAGTATCATCGCCAAGTCTAAAATTACCGTAAAGTGCGTACGCAAGAATTAAAAAAATAACAGAGGTAATTAATCCATAAAATAAAAGCGGGTTTGTTTTTCTTTTTATCATTTATTGTAGATACTTATTATTTGTTTTAAATGGTTTGAATAAGAATTACTATTTACAATACTTTTATGAGCTTCAGTTATATTGCCCAGATTCTTTATATCATAAAAATAATTTATTTTTTTTATCACATTCTCTTCTGTAAATGAATCCAATAATAATGGATAATCGCCAAGAATTTCAGTATTTACTTTATTATTGATCGCAATTACTGCAACGTCAAAACTAAGAGCTTCTAAAACCACCAACGGTCTTCCTTCAAACGGTGCCTCAGAAGGAAAAAGAAGAATATCAATTGAATTGAAAAAATCTTCAATAACGAATGATGGTGGTATAATTTTAATGGTTGTGTTTTCTTTAATATTAGCATCATATACATCACCTTTCGCAATGAAATTAAATTTTTCGTTAGCTGAGTTTAATTTTTCAAGAATCCCGATTAGTAAGTTAAAACCTTTAGCTTTGGATATCTGTCCGACATATCCAAGTGTTTTTGTCATTTTTATCTTTGGTCGATAATTAAATGGTACTGTATTTAAAATAGTATGAGAATTTTCTATCTTCTTATAATTTCTTTTCATAAAATATTTGATATGATTTGCAGAAAGTATCTTTTGAGACCCCTTTTCCATAAAAGATAAAATAAATTTATCGAATAAACCCAAAGTCTCTCTTCTGCTATTACAAAATATGTTCCCGCAATGTAAATGGTGAACATATTTCGCTCTGCTTCTTAACAGAAAAGATACTATCAAAAAGGACTTTCCACCAGAATGAAAGTGGATTATGTCATATTTATTCTTTATAAGAATTGAAATAAATTTTATTAAAAGTACAAAAAGGTACAGGTAATTCTCATTTTGTCTTTTTGATAATTGAAATATTGAATTGTATTTATCCGCAATTTCATTCAAAGCTGAACCTTTTCGAATAAAAAGCAATGTTGATTGAAAATCCGTAAGATGTTCCGCAATTCTGAGCGCATAAGTACAAGTCCCATCATAAGAAGAACGTCCAATTATATGTAATACTTTTTTCTTCACCGAAGCAGTTCTAAATAGAGATTATTATATTTTTGTGTAATACTCTTCCAGTTCAATTTTGCGCCAATGTTTGAAGCATTAAAAGAAATTTTGTTTAAATTTATTTTGGATGTCATTATGTTTTCAAAAATATCAATGAATTGTTCCTTGGAATTAAAAATAAATCCGTTTTCTTTATCATTTATATACTCTGCAATTCCTGCATTTTTTGTCGCGATTACAATTAAGCCTGCCAGCATTGCTTCAACAGCCATTAAGGAGAATGGTTCAAATTTACTAATGTTAATTAAAATGTCCTTATCAGATAAAAATGAAATTAATTCCTGTGATGATAATTTATTTACAAAATTAATATGGAAAGGATAGCGATTATTTTCTATCGATATTTTTTCACCAAGGACAAATAATTTGATGAATGAAGAAAATTTACACTCATTTAAAAGATGCAATAGCTCAGTATCCCCCTTTGTATTGTAAGCACCACCATTGTAAAAAACAATTTTAACCTCTTCAGGTATCTTGAAAGTTTTTTTACTGTTTTGAAATTCTAAATCACTACCATTTGGAATGACAAATGTTTTATACTCAGGTATTTTATAATATTTTTTGAATGTATTACGATGAATTTCAGAAAGGAACACGAGTTTATCAACTTTGGTTAAAAGTTTTTCTAGTAAAATATCCTTATAATAACTCAACCAACCGATTTTTCTTCGAGAATATTTAATTTCATGTTTATAAAGTCCGTGAAAAGTAACTACGATTTTTGACTTAAGCAAAAACTTATAAAAAAATAATGGAATTATAAATCTTTCAGCGGTAATAATATGTATAATGTCTGGTTGATGTCTGACTAAAAAGCAGAACATTCTTAATAATCCCAAACGTATAACTTTAGGGTTATTCTGAATGATTTCTTTTCCAAGCCATCTTAAATGCGAATTAGTCCTTTCTCTGTTTTTAAAAAAATAATCAACAAAAACTGTTGAATCATTATTTGCAGATACATTATAGAATACACTTTTAGCAACTTTTTCGGGCCCGGAAAGAAATTCGGTATTGTTATATCTTCCAATAAAAAATATTTTCATTCTAGTATTTGCTCCTGAAAATAAAATTATTACGGTCGATTTTTCTAAGAAAATCCCAGTACTTATTCATTCCCTTCTTTCGCAGATAACTTATTAAAGTCTTCAAATACTTTGAAAAGAAAAAATATCTTAAGTACTGAATGCTATATGGATTAAGAGAAAGAGCTTTCGTGAAAAGTTTTGATGATTTGCCAAAGTTATTTTCATAGTAATAAAAGTAGCCAAGATCGAAATGTGCTTTTGCAATTCTTCTGGAATTATTTGATTCTTTCAATATTTTAATAAAATATTTATTTGGTACTTCTTCATTTTCTTTGTTAAAAATATCGGAAGGGTTTGAAATGTTTGAGGAATGCTTTCTAATATACATTAAATGTTCTTGAATATTATAAAACTTAGTTTTACCAATAAGTTTTAGCAATAGATCCCAATCTTCAGCGGTTTTCTTGTTTTCATCGTATCCATTAATGCTATTAATAATATTTTTCTTAAATATTATAGTCCCGTGTAACAAGCAACATTTTCTTGGTAATTGAGATTCAATATCATTATGATTCTTGGGTAGTTTAGCTTTAAGAAGAATTTTATCATTAGAATCGATTAAAAAAAAGTTTGTTCCAACAACTCCATACACGGGATTTTTCTTCAAAAAGTCTAATTGAATTTTTATCCTGTCAGGAACAGCATAATCGTCAGCATCAATTCTTGCAACCAAATCACTTTCACACTTTATTAGTCCATAATTTAAAGTTTTTGGAAGCCCGCTGTGTTCTTTATGATAATAGCAGATTCGACTGTCTTTAAATGATAATATTTCATTTTCGGAATTATCAGTTGAACCGTCATTAACAATTACTATTTGTAATTCTTTGTGAGTTTGAGATAATAGAGACTCAATAGTTTTCCTTATCCATCTCTCACCATTATAGACCGGCAATAATATGCTAACTAAGTCTTTCATTACTTTTTCCTGAGATAATTTAGCACAAGACCGAACTGAGCAAATAAAATAAATGCCTCAGATAAAACTGTAGCCCAGGCAGCACCTGCAACACCAATTTTTTTTATTAATAATAAATTACAAAATATATTAATAATTAATCCTAAAAGAAGAATTAATGTATTTTTTTTGTTTAGCTCTAAACCGTTAATCATCATCCCGGTCAGATTGTTCAATATCACAAAAAATAATCCGAATGATAAGACATTTAAAACTAATACTGAGGAATTGAAGTTGTTCCCATAGATAAAACCAATTATATCTTTTGAAAAACAGAATAAAAAAATTGCGAACAGTGTTGCATACATACTAACTCCTAAAATAAGTTTGAAAAAGACCGAGAGAGTCTTTTCTTTATCTTTAAGTTTTGCCACAAAAGAAAAGGCCGGGACTAAAAGGACACTTAATGGAAGCAGTGGTAATTTATATAAACTGTAAGCAGCATTATAAAATCCTGTTGACTTAAAATTCATTAATGAAGCAATTAATATAGAGTCTATTCGATCATAACTCATACTGAAAATAATTACTAATGCTAAAGGGAAACAGGAACTAATTAACTTAAAATCCTTTTGGGGAGAGAATTTTAGTGATCTAAGAAAATTGGTTTTCTGTCGATAATGTTTCATCAAAATTATTAACTGTAAAATATAACTTCCGAAAAAAGATATTAGTGTTAAATGATAATTAAATCTAAACCCCAAAAACACTAAAGCTGAAATTATTAGAAGTGTACGAGAAATAATTATTGAAATTAGAACTACTTTACTATTTAAAGTTCCGAAAAAATATGAATTATAAATCTGGTTTATACTCTGAATAAATACGGCAAAAGATACGGTAAAAACAAGTAACAATGAAGTTTCTGGATGAAACAAAACAAAATAGAAGACACATACAGGCAAATATAAAAATGAAAACCATATTCGGATTGAAAACATTTGATTTATAGAATTATAAATAGAAGGATTATTCTTTGCCGATTCACGCTGGATATAAATAGGAAAACCGAATTGAAAAAAAACATCAGCTATTCCACTGAATGCAAAGACAGTTACAATTTGTCCATAAATCTCAGCACCTAACAGACGAGCTATTAACCAGAAGATGATTATTGAAATAAATCTTTCAAACAGATTCGCGACTAAAACATGTTTACCTTCTGATAAAATACTTTTAATCATTTTAGATAATCTTCAAACATAGTTTGAAATAACAAACATCAAAGTCACTGTGTAAAAAGATTAACAGTCTCATCGTTTAGCCAACCACAATTCAGGATTCTGAAAATTCCTTTGATTCCAAATCTCAAAATGAAGAATGTATCCTTCAAGACTTTCGCCTATATTTCCTATTACTGATCCAGCAGACACTTTATCACCTTCTTTTACAAAAATTTCTGAAAGGTGTCCAAATACTGTTCTATAATTATCTCTATGAGTTATAATAATAACACTTCCATATCCTGGTAACCACTCTATCGCAGATACAATTCCATCTCCAACAGATTTCACCGATAAATTCCCACTGACTTTTATGTCTATTCCGTAATTAATCGTAACGGTATTCAATTTCGTGTTTGTATTTTCTCCAAATTTTCTGATAATGCTTCCATTACCTACTGGCCAACCCATGTTACCTCTGAGTACTGCAAAAGATTTTAGATCATAAGTCGAATAAAAATTTTGTGGAAAAGAAAGGTCTTCTTCGTTCTTGGTTTTCTCTACTACTTTCTCTTTGTTTGTAATATTTGTTTTCTGTTTTTGCTTTAATAATTCTAATCTTTTTTTCTCTTCTGTTTTTCGTTCTTCCTCACGAGCAATTAATTTACTAATTAAGTTTTTGATTTCATTTTCTGCTCTGCGTTTTGCATCGAGTTCTTTTTTCAATACTTCTTTATCGTTTTTAATTTTGGCAATAAATAGTTTTTTCTCGTTTAGTTTTGATTTTAATAAAGATTCTTCTTTTTCCTTATCAGCTATTAAAAAAGTTTGTTCTTGTTTCTGATTCTCAACATCAATTCTTGCAGTGTATAATCGTTCTTTATTTTCTTTAATTATTGCAAGATTTTTTTTTCTGTCATCTGAAAATTTTTGCAGATATTTATACCTTAGCAAACCTTCCTGCATTGATTTGGAGTCCAGAAGATAAATCATATCATCTTTATAAATACCTTTGTATACAGCAACTATAAAATTGGCGTAGTTTTCTTGCAGCTTTTTTGTATAACTCTCTAAAGTATAAATATCTCGTTTTAATGATGCGATAACAGTATCCTTCTTTTTAACTTCAAGACGATAATTGTTTATTAATTTGTTGATAAGAAAATTTTGCTTATTGAAGTATTCTAATTGTTCATAGTTTTTTTTCTCTTTTATATCGGTACTTCTTATTTCTATTTCGAGATTATTAATTTGTTTTTTTAAATCTTCCAGCTCTTTTTTTTGCTGGTTAATCTCTTTTTGTTGTGGTGAAATTAAAATATTGACCACAAAAAAAGTAAAAAGAAAAATATAATTGCTGAATTTTACCATTGAATTACAGTTGCATCACCGGGCAGCTGAAAATCTATGTACGTATTTTTAGAATTAGCAATAATCTTCTTGTATTCTATTAAGATTGATTGCTTTTGAGTTGGATTTTTTATTTCAATCCGATATGGTGTAGAAACATTTTCTACATCAGAAAACTCTGAATATTCACCACTAATTACAATGTTGTTTTTAGAGTTCGTTTCTGTATAGCTGCGGATTCCTAAATCTCTAACATTAACGGTAAAACTGGAAATGTTTTGTGTAAGAGAATCTTTGTATGTTAAAATATATTTGTCGTACTCTACTTTGTAAGAAGTTGGATTTCTATAAAGTTTATTAGTAAGATTTACTGAGCCGACAAAGGCATCTACAAGGTCATTTAAAGCAATATCAATTTTAAATATTTCTTTTAACACAGATGCATTAGCTTCTCCTCTATATGCTGTGTTACTAAGTGCGTCATAAAAAATGAATTCTTTTTTTGCAATCAGAATATTAGCAAGTTCAATTCCAAAAGGGCCAAATACAACCAGATAAACAGAATCAGGTTTCTGTAAAATTACCTGGAAATTAGCACTATTGTTAAATTGAGGTGAGTTTATAGAAATTGTTCCTGTTCCTTCAAATGTCCGGATTTTTCTTCTGTTTGCCTCAAGCTTTTTTACTAACCTGTCTGCGGGTAAAATCTCAACTTCATTTTGTTGAGTAACGGTCGTTGAGGAACAACCATTAAACAAAAATGTAATTCCGATTGTGATTATGGAGAAAATTTCAAATAATTTTTTCAAAGTTCACCCTTTTCAATTTTGTTTTTTATTGTAACATTCGTTTGGTCAAGCTCAAAAGCTTTTTTCCAAGTTTTTATAGCCTCATCTTTTTTCCCCATCATAAACAATACATCGCCCAGATGATCAAGTATTATAGCTTTTTCCCCCCCCACATCGATTGATTTTTGTATAAATTCTTTTGCTTTATCATATTCACCTAATTTAAAATAAACCCACCCTTTTGTATCAAGATATGATGAATTGTAAGGATCTTTTTCCAGAGCGAAAGTAACCATTTTTAAAGCTAGCTCAAGTTGCTCTCCTCTTTTAGATAATGAATATGCAAAGTTATTGTTAATTAGTGCGTTTGTTGAATCGATGCTTAACGCTAATGAATAGATGCTGTCACACTCTTTCCATGATTCCTTGCCATCATAAATTAATCCCAGCGTGCCCATCAAATCAACATTTTCTGGATCAATTTGTAATGCTTTTTTCAGATAAATAATAGCTTCATCTGATTCTTTAAGTTGACTTAAAGTATATCCCAAAGCAGATAATGCAGTTATATCAAGTGGATTTAATTCAACAGCTTTGGAAAGAAATATTTTTGCCTTAACATCATTATCCGTTTGAGAATATGCCAATCCAAGAATAAGATTCATTACAAAATCGTCTGGGAAATTGTCAATCGCTTTTGATAAAATTTTTATTACTTCACTATATTTTCTGTTATCAAAAAGCAACCCACCCAATCTTGTCCACGCTTCTGAATTCCAAGGTGCAAGTTCAATTACTTTATTAAAAATTTCTATAGCTGTAGAATCTTTCTTCTCTTTTATTGCTATAGCACCAAGATATATTTTTATCTGCCAGTCAACAGTATCTTTATCAAGAGTTGTGAAAATATTTTTTGCAATAGGAAGAAGAGTGGAGTCTTTAAGAGCCATCAGAAAATACGAAGCTCCAATTTTTATTTTGAAATCGAGAGATATGTTTTGTTGTTTCAGCAAATACTGATATTCGTTCGAAGCTTTCTCCCATAAACCCATTTCCGCCAGTATAGTCGCTTTCTTTTCCCTGGCTTCCAGGTCATCGGGATAAAACTGAAGTAATTCATTTACATTGCTTAGAGCTTTATCGTATTCCTTGTTTCTTATGTAAAATTCAATTAAAAATTTTTGTAAAGAACTATTTGAAGGATCAATTTTTAGCATTTCTTCAATTGACAAAGCAGCTTTATCAAGCATTCCAAGTCTTTCGTATAACTCTGCAATACGAATTAGAACATTCCATTCACTTCCAATTTCTTTAAGGATTCGATTATATACTTCAATTGCTTTTAGTGGTTTATTATTTTCATAAAGACGTGCAAGCTGATAGTATGCGAAAACTCTTGTGGAATCAAATGATATTATTTTATTCAATGTTTGAATAGCATTATCATATTGCTTGGCAGTAATTAGTATATCCTGTTGTAATTCAAGATAATCAATATTTTTTTCATCAAGTTCAACTGCTTTATTAATATTCTGAAGAGCAAGAGAAAGTTTATTTAAGAAATAATAATTTTTAGCAAGAGAGTAATAAATTCCTGGTTGAGGGTCGAATTGAAGCGCTTCACTATATTCAAGTATAGCCGAAGCATAATCGCCTCTGGATTCGGCATTAGTACCGTTTATAAAAGCGTCCATTGCTTTACGTTTATCAACTTCGCGTGAGGATTCTTCACCTTTATTGAGATTGGAATCTTGTTTTTTATCAAAGGCCGTTGGAGAACAACCGTACAATATTGTTAGTATTAAAAAAAATCCTGCTATATAAATTTTCATGTGTTATGTATATTTTTATTTAAAAATATTTTTACTGTCCGTTAAAAAAAAGTGAAATAAAAATCTCATTTTTAGCTTCGGACAAGTGAATTAATGCTTTATATTTGTATGTATAAGACAATAATTTTCTTGTGTAAAGATACTATATTTTATGGAAAAATTTGACCTTGCAATAGCTTATGTGTGGGAATATGATGTTGATTTTCTGCATATAATTGAAGACGAATTTCAAAGAAATGGACTTAAAACATTTGTTATTTCTTATCATAACCTTAATGAGGTTAAAGAAAGAGTTGTTTCTAAAAATTTGTATTTTAATTTTTTACTGGACAGAGCCTCGGATGTAGAAGAAGAATTTCTTGAACTTGGTATTTTGTTAAAGAAGAAGAAAGTTCACATTTTTAATGAATATCAAAAAGTAGAACACGCCATTGATAAAGCTTCGATGCACCTTGAATTTATAACTGCTGGTATTAATGTGCCTTATTCAATTATTATACCCCCTTTATCCGAAAGAGAAAAAATTCTTATTTCAGTTGATGATCTTGCAATTCTTGGAAGACCTTTTATAATTAAGCCATGCAATACGACTGGTGGTGGAGTCGGAGTTGTAACCGGTGCCGAATCATTACATGAGGTTCTAAAAGAAAGAGGAAACAACAGGGAAGATAAATACATTCTTCAACAAAAAATTTATCCCGCTATATTGGATAATAAAAGAGCCTGGTTCAGATGTTTTTTTGCTTTTGGGAAAGTAATTCCTGTATGGTGGGATGACCAGACTCATAATTATTGTATTATGAGTGAATATGAAAAAATTAAGTTTAACCTAGAGCCATTAATAGATATTTCACAAAAAATTGGTGAATTGACAAAACTTGATTTTTTCTCTACAGAGATTGTATTGAATGAAAATGGAGATTTTGTTGCAATCGATTATGTAAATGACCAATGCGATATGAGATTGAAATCTCTTCATTACGATGGAGTTCCTGATGAAATAGTCAGAGCTATCGCAAATGAATTAAAAAATAAAGTCTTAGAATTGAAAAAGAAAAAATAATTTTATTGATGGAGAAAAAAGAAATTATTTTTGTAATGATTATCATCTTAATTGTAATTGGATTTCTTTTTTATAATTATATCTTCAATATTTATGAAGTAAATTATGATGTCTCAACAAAAGAAATTTTTGCGGATAACCAGTCTGTTGTGAAGATTAATGTCTTTCCTGTTAATGGACTTGGTTTCAAAGTTCCTTTCAGAAAATCAAATGTAAAATTTTATATTACTGAAGGGAAAGAATTAATTGATATAATAAAATTGGATGAGAATTCGGGAGAAATAATTTTAAAAGCAAAAAATCAGACAGGGAAAGTTGTTATTAAATTTAAATCAAAATATTCGTTGTTCCCATCTATTGTTGAAATAAATATACTTCCAAATTTTGTGTAAATATTTTTATGACTGGTAATGAATGAGTATTAGTTTTTATTTATATTTCTTATGGAAATATTTCTAATTCTATTTCCTAATTATATATCAGAGGAAAAATGAAAAAAGTATTGATTGCTGTTATATTTTTAGTGGCTTGCAATTTATTTGCCCAGGGTACTGCTGGAGAAGATGCTAAATTTGAGTATCGCTATCTTATTGATATGCCTTCGTCAGGAATTCTTGAAAAAGGATACGTTAATGTAAGCAGTGATATATTACCAAATGGTGTGCTTATTTCTAGATTAGAAGTTGGTGCATTCGATGGTGTCAGTTTCGGGATTTCTTATGGTGGTGAAAATCTTATTGGTTCTGGTTCTCCTAGATGGTACAAACTTCCCGGAGTAAATCTTCGTTTCAGACTGATGGATGAAGCATTAAATATGCCCGCATTATCTATCGGTTTCGATTCACAGGGAAAAGGTGTTTATTTTGATTCATCTAATAGATTTGAAATTAAATCTCCTGGTTTTTTTGCAAGTGCTTCTAAAAATTTTGAATTCTTTGGATATTTAAGTTTACATGGTTGTGTAAATTATTCACTTGAAAGCAAAGATGGAGATAACTTCCTTAATATGATGGTAGGTTTTGAAAAAACTATTGGAAAGAAAGTATCTTTCAATATGGAATATAATTTTGCTTTTAATGATAATGCTGCAAAAAAATTTGGCAAAGGAAATGGTTACCTGAATCTCGGTGTTCGATGGTCAGTTGGTGAAGGATTAACTCTTGGGTTGGATTTAAGAGACTTATTGAATAATAAAAAATGGGCTCCCGGTGCAGCTGATAGAGCAATAAAGATGGAATTTATAAAGAGTATTTTCTAAGAGTTATGTAGATAAGTTTTTCAAGGAGCAGTATATCTGCTCTTTTTTATTTTATACAATTGCCACCAGGGTGTTTTGGGATATTCATGATGTTCCCAGTGATATCCAAAAAAATAGCAGCTTAACATTGCCCATAAATGATTTCCTTTTTGGGTCCTTGCATTATGAGGTGTCATTTCATTTGTATGAGGTAATTTGTGAGGTTGATACGTTCCAAAATAAAATAACTGAAAAGTTCCTATAAAAGCTGGTATTACCCAAAAAACAAAAATGGAAATTTCTTCAAACCATATTTTCAGAACATTAAATAAAATTGCCATAATAACGAGTTGAAAAAAAGTTACATATCTAAATAGAAACGCGCTCCACCAAATAAAAAAGTTTTGAGATATTATACAATAATCAGGATCATCTATCTCTCCAGAACTTTTATGATGAGCAAAATGATTTTTAGCTAATTTTTTATAGGACAAGCCAGCAAAAAGGAAAGCTGATATATATCCAAATATTTTATTTATTAATTTGCTTTTATGAATATTTCCATGGATCGCATCATGACCTGTTATAAATAATCCAGTATATAAATAACCTTGAATTAAAGTATGAATCAAAAAATTGGGATGAGTAAAATCAACTTTTACAAAATGTAAAGAGTAAAATAAATGCAACCCCCATAGCAGAATTAATAATGTCGAAATTAAAGTGCCCATGTACTAAAGAAAAATTCTTAATAGAAGAAAAAAAATCAATTGAATAATAAAGTAAAACTCAGCAGTATTTCTATTTGTTTTAATTTTTAAAATCTGATAAAAATAAGATAAAATAAAACCAATCATAAACCACATAATGTAATTTTGAATCGGTATCAGTTCATTCTTCCAATTCCAATAATCAAGTTTAATTGCAACTGGTTCTAGGAAATAATCAAAAACAGATGCAAATGCACCTGTCAGCAAGGCAATAATTATTTTGCTTTCAGAAATTCTTTGAGCTAACTGAATTGTACCAAGTATTACAAACAACCAATTAATGCCTATTAACAATGGGACGTCAAAAAGTTTTAATCCTAAAGAGTTGCCATAACTATAATTTCCAAATATTAATCCTGTTTTAACACCAATAACTTCTATAACAAATGTAAACAAAAAAGTTAATGTGCACCAAATAATGAAATGATTATTGTTTTTTCTGTAAGAGAAATAAAATGTCCAGATAGCAGTGATACTTAAAGTTAAAGGAGTTAAAGTTATCATTAATGGTCGAAAGGCAGTTATTAAATGACCTATAATACCAACAGTAAAAATCACTATAAGAAAAATTATGTGAAAATATTTTTTCATACTGTTCTTCCTTTCCACATATTTTTCCTTCTTTTTGTATTCAAAACAGAAATAATTCCAGCATAAAACAAGATCAACATTTGAAATGGATGAAGTAATAAGTTTTCTAAAATACTTTGCCTTGACAAAATTGAAATTATTATTCTTGACAACAAAATTAAAATAATAATTACCATAAAGGTTAGATTAAAGAAGAATAAAATAAACGGAGCAAGAAAAACTACAAGTAACAACATTATTAGAGCCAAAAATAAAAATGCTGAAATATTAAATCCGGAGAAAAAATTTTTAGCAAAACCAATTAATGCCAGATTAAAATTATCGTACATTTTACAAAAAACTAAATCCCTACCAAGTGCAGTAATAATAGTATTTCCCTTTGCTTTCAACTCGCGTGCAATTTCCATATCTTCTACTACTTTACTTCTGAATTTTTTATGACCTCCAATTTCGAAATAAGTTTTTCGATTGACTAAAATAAATTGTCCATTTGCAGCTACGAATGATTTGTTTGACGAAGAATATACTTTACGAAGAGGTAAAAATGAAAGCAATAACCAGTTCATTAATGGGATAATAATTTTCTCTCCTAGATGCTTAGTAACCTGTGTAGGGAAAATTGAAAGCATTTTAACTTCAGAACTATTTATCAAGTTTAAAGCAGATTTTAGAGCATCGGGTTTAAGTCTGACATCAGCATCAATAAATAAAAAATATTCTCCATTCGCTTTTTCTGCAAGTTGATGACAAGCCCAATTTTTTCCCGTCCATCCGGGAGGAAGTGAGGCACCTTCAATCAGTTTTACTTTTGGAAAATTTTTTTGATAATCTCTTAAAATTTTATTTGTTCCGTCACTTGAACTGTCATCAAGAGTAAGAATTTCGAAATTTTTGTAGTTTTGATTCAAACAACTATCAAGGCAATCTGAAATATTATCTTCTTCGTTCCGTGCAGGAATTAAAATTGATACATGTAGTGAAAAGGGAATTTCTTTTTTGGGTAATTTCAAACTTGGGGCAGTAAATAAATTATAAACCACTATTAGAAGAGAAAGAGAAGTTAGAACCATTAATATGTAAAACAAGAATTCCATTAATTTTTATTGAAAATATTTATAGAATTCTTTTTATTCCGCATTTCATCTTTAAGATGACTAAGATTATCAGCAAATTCTTTTTCATACAAATGAAAGTCAGATTGAATCACTCGTGCGTCTATTGGTTTTCCAAAACGACAATAAATATCGGGCTTTTTTTCTTCAGCGAATTGAAAATTAAATGCAACTGGTAAAACATATGATTTAAGTTGCAAATCACTTACGAATTTAACTAATCCTTTTTTAAATTTAATTTCATAATTAAAAGGTTGAATCTCTCCCTGAGGAAAAATCACCACAATTGATTCGGAGGAAATAATTTTTTTTGTATAAGAAATTGTTTCAATTATGCTCTTTGGATTTTTAAGATTAACTGCATAAGCTCCAAGTTTTTGAAAAAACCAGTATTTCTTTAATTGTTCTTCCAGCATGAGAATAAATAATTTACGTGTTTTAAAAAATTGTTGTCTTATAGTTTCAATTAAAAATCCATCCCACCAGGAAAAATGATTTGGTGTAATTATTAATCCCACATTATCTTGAACTGAAGGAGGAGAATTAATTAAGTAAAAGTTACTAAAGCTTTTATGCAAAAGTCTTTTTAAATAAATATTAAAAACATACTGAGCCCATTTTTTGTGATCTGCTTTTATCATATTAGCATGAATCTCTTTTAATTAAATCTGATACAATTTTACCAGATAAAAGCACTAAAGGAATTCCACCACCGGGGTGAACACTTCCTCCGCAAAAATAAAGATTTTTATACTTGGTTGATTTATTATCATGTCTTAAAAAAGCAGCCTTTCTGCTATTTGATGAAATTCCATATATGCTTCCAAATTGACTATTAGTGGTTCTCTCAATGTCAGGAGGAGATAAAATATTCTCTGAAATGATTTTATCCGCTAGATCAATATTTAATATTGAATTCACTTTTTGAATAACAGCGCTCTTTGTTTTCTTAATTTCTTCATCCCAGTTTTGTCCATTATTATACGGAGCATTTACCATTACAAACCAATTCTCGCATTCATTTAAAGCATCATTCCGATTATATTTTGAAGAGATATAGATATAAACAGTTGGATCAGAAGCACATTTATTGAGATTAAATAATTCATCAAATTCTTTTTTATAATCTTGTGAGAAGAGAATATTATGTGTTTCTAAACTTGAATGAATTCCTCTTATACCCCAATAAAAAACTACTGCAGATGATGAAGGCTCCAGTTTAAGTAGTGAGTTTTTACTCTTTTCATTTATTTCTTTTAATAGTTTAGAATAAGCAAAGTTTATATCAGAATTAACAACAACAATATCAAAAGGTAAATTAATTCCGTTCACCATTATCCCATGAGTTTGGTTTTCTTTTATAATTATCTTTTCAACTTCTGAATTGAGAATTATATTTACTCCTTTTTGTTTTGCAAGTGATTCTAAAGCAAGCGGAATCGCACGTATACCATTTTGAGGTAAAGATACTCCAAGATTTAACTCAACATGGGAAATTATATTTAATGTGGCTGGAGCCAAGTAAGGATTTGAACCATTGTAGGTAGCAAATCTATCAAATAGTTGAATTGTTCTTTTATCTTTAAAAAATCTTGAAACAGATTCATGCATTGTTCTAAAGGGATCTATTTTAGATAAATGCAATAGTGTTTTTAAGGACTTAAAAGTAAATATTGATTTTGGATCTTTTATTGAATTGAATAAAAACAAATCCGAAGTAAGTTCATATATCTTTTTGCTGTAAGCAAGAAAATTATTGACACTCTCAAAAGAATCGGAAGTTTTTTTTTCTATCTCTTCGGCAAATTTATTGGGATTAGAAAAAGCATTTATAATTGTTCCATCACTAAAGAAATATTTACAGGTAATATGCATTCTCTCCAAAGTAAGATAACTTGCAATTTTTTCATTCGCATAATTAAACAGGTCTTCTAAAATAAAGGGCATTGTTAGAATTGAAGGTCCTGCATCGAATCTGAAACCACCAGTTCTTATCTCGTTTGCTTTTCCTCCGATAGTAGAATTTTTTTCAAAAATATAAACATCAAATCCATCTGTCGCAAGCCTGATCGCCGTAGATAATCCCCCTAAACCAGATCCAATAATTGCAACTTTCTTCATAAATTCTTTTTATAATTCAGTGCTAATATTCATTTCGCATTTGAAAGTTTAGATAAAAATAATTTATAACTCAATAACCAAAATGATATCATAGAAAATGAATAAAAGAAATCTTCAAAAGGAATAGTTAGAAAACGAATTCCCCAAATAGCTTTACTATTATACCATACAACTGGCAATGATGTTAAAATATAATTAACAATTAAAAATGGTAAAAACGTAAAAAGTATAAAAATCCAAAAATTTCGAGAATTTAAAAATGTATTTTGCAGAAAACTGGAAGTAAGAAAAAAGCCGGCACAAAAAAGAAGCACAGTAAATGTATAGTATTGATTGCTGAATATAATGGCGATGATTATTAGAAAAATTGATAAAAGAATATAAAAAATTTTGTTAAATGAGATCTTTTTATCTTTGATGTAATAAGAAATTGTTTCATAAATAAATAAACTGCTATAAGGGACAGTGATAAAAAACAATACTTCTTCAATTGGAAGAGAAAATAATTTTGCTTTGATGGTGTAATCAGAATTAAATCCCCAATGTTCATATATAGTTGCAATTACATCCCATGATATATAAATTGAACTTACAATTAAAATTGAAAAAAAATATGCCGGAGTTTTTTTATAAAAACTTATTTTTTTTTCGAAACTAAATAACAATGGAACAATAATTATTGCTGCATTAATAACAAGATAAGTGTACATTACTTTTGGGTAATTATTAAATTCTTAAGCATTAATTCTTTCTCTTTGGAAAGCCGTTCGCTGTCAAGTAAGAAATTCTTAATTCCATCCTGAACTGAAAAATTTACTTCAGAATAATCCCGTTTTAGAAGTAATTGGTAAATTATTGATAAATCTTCTTCACGTTCCTTTGAATAACCAAGAAATGAAGGAATATAATGTAATATTGAAAATCTTATAAATCGAATTTCGAGACTATTTGGGGATTTATTTATTGCTTTGCCAATTTTTTCCAGACCGTCTTTTAAATATTTCCATTTCTTATAAGGGTTGTAAGAATGCTTTGCAATTAATGTTTCTGCCGCTCCATAATACGCTAAAACTATTGGTGGATATATAGATAAATTATCAGAAAATCTAATTTGAATTTTTTCTAATAATACATCAACCTGATCTTCATCTTCAACAGCTTTATAGAAAGTCGTTCTTAAGTTGCTTACAGTAGTTGTATCAATTCTGTTTGAAAAAGAAAACATATCAAATTGAAATAAAAACAAGACCAGGAATATTTTTAAAAAATTGTTTAACATGTCTTTAGAACTTTCACTTCAATAAATGCTCTGAATAATAAAGCAAGTTTATGTGAATTTGATACTCTAATTCTCTTACGAAAAAGTTTTTCAACTTTCGAGCTTTTAATTTTTTTATAAAGAGAAACATAATAAAGAAATGCTGAATATACGCCTAATTTTACTCCAAGTGGAAGTTTTTTTATTCCAATCAGGGCGTCTTGAAAATCCGCTTCAATTTCTTTTTCAAGTTTCTTTTTTTCTTGATCATTAATTTTAGTGTATTCGTTTACTTCAGGAAGATAAATTCTTCCTCTTTCTTCAATGTCACTCTGAATATCTCTGAGAAAATTGACTTTTTGAAAAGCTGCTCCAAGTGATTTTGCCGGTAATAGTAACTCATCAAATATTTGCTGATTTCCATCAACAAATACTTTTAAACACATAAGTCCCACCACCTCTGCAGAGCCATAAATATAATTGTTGTATTCAATATCACTATAAGAATTAAATTGTAGATCCATTTCCATGCTGTCTAAAAAAGCGACTATATAGCAGGTGTCTATTTTATATTCACGTACAACTTGTTGAAAAGAATGAATGACTGGATTTGTGGAAATACCTTTCTCAATTGCTTCAAAAGTATCTTTTCGAAAATCTTCTAAAAGTTTTTTCTTATCATAACCATGAAAAGAATCTACAATTTCATCTGCTAATCTTACAAAACCATATATTGAATATATGGGTTGACGGTATTTTGGAGAGAAAGCCAAAATACCAAGACTAAAAGATGTGCTATATTTACGAGTAATTAGCTTGCTAATTTTATTACTGGTTTGATGATAGATATCCATGATCTTGCTCTATTCTTTCTGTAACTAATTTTGAACTGATAATTACCATTGGTAAACCAGTGCCTGGCGTTGTTGATGCACCAACGTAATATAAATTATTGAATAGTTCATCCTTATTTTTAGGACGAAAAGCTCCAACTTGATTCATTCCATGAGCTAGTCCAAGTCCACTACCTTTATAAAGATTAAAAGCTTTTTCCCAGTCTGTTGGATCAAAAATAGTTTTGGAAATTATATTTTTTCTAAAGTCAAATTTTGTTCGCTTTGCCAGATCATCAATAATATTATTCGCAAGTTCTTCTTTATCACTCCAGTCTTTTTTAAAACGCAAATCAGGAACAGGACAAAGAATAAAAATATTTTCACAATCTGGAGGAGCCACATTTTCAAATGACTTTGAAGATACATTAACATAATAATAAGGTTTTTGTGGACTTATAGAAGAAGTAAATATTGTATCAGCATAACCACGGAAATTACTTCCAAGAAAATAGTTGTGATGTTCAAGATTATCAATTTTACCTTTTACCCCGAGATAAATCGTAAATGGAGCAAGTGTCCAATCCATTTTATCTAATTTATTTTCATTGAAATTTTTTCTTTTTAATATTTTTCCTCTAAAAGCAGCTGCATCAGAATTTGAAATGAAAAGATCTCCACTCCATTTATTTCCTCTATCATCTATGACATTATTGATTAAATTATTAGTGCTTTCAAAATTTACTATTTCAGTATTATAAATAATTTTTACTCCTCTTTCTTGAAGAATTTTAATAAGCTCTTCTACCATTCTATACATTCCTCCTTCGACCTTCCAATATCCATTATGCCTCATTTCAGTATAGTTTAAAAGCGAATAAATGGCTGGTGTTTTAAAAGGTGTTGAACCTAGAAAGAATGCAACTAATGAGAAGATTACTCTTGCTTCTTCAGAAATAAAAGTATTTTCAACTTCTTTCCACATAGTTCTGAAAAGATAAGGAAGGTGTTTTAATGGTACTTTTGTCAATTTAGATAAATATTGTGCTTTGTTATTAAAATTAGATTTAACTACTTTATCTTCAGTGTCATGAAAAAACTCTCCCGCCTTTTGTAAATATTTTTCAGCTTTAACAGCCAAATCTGGCTCAAGTTCTCCAAATTCTTCTTCAAGTTTTTTTAAATCTTTCCATATTCTGAAAGGTTTATCATTACCTTCAAAGAAGACCTGATAAAGAGGATCAAGAGGAGTTAGTTTAATAGGATTATTGATATTAGTCGAAGCAAAAAGTTCATCAAGTTCGTATGTCATGCTCATAAAAGATGGACCTATGTCGAAGGTAAAACCATCTTTCTTTAATTGATTTAATCTACCTCCAGCAGAGTAATGCTTTTCTATGATAGTAACTTCAAATCCTTTTTCAGATAGTCTTAAAGCAGTAGATAAACCACCGAGACCAGAACCTATAATAATTGCTTTTCTTTTCATAATTAATAAATATATATAAATAAATAACCATAAAGAGGGGATGAAAGTTCTAATTATCAGAGGTATTTTAAAATAATTATTAAATTTATAGAAACTAAAAAAACAGAATGATTTGTTATAATTATTAAAACAAAAACATCCAGAGGATATAATCTAAAATTAAAATTAAAGCGGCAGACATAACGAAAGATCTAATTGTTGATAGCCCTACTCCTTCCGCTCCCCCTTCTGTACGTAACCCAATGTGACAACCGAGCAAAGACGTAACTGCACCAAAGAAAACAGTTTTTATCAATCCGGCAACGAAATCTTTTATATCAAAGTATCTTTTAACAGACTCAAAAAAAACTGCGTAAGAAACTCCAAGTGAATAATTCGATACAACATATGCTCCACCGACAGCAATTAAATTTGCAAATATTACAATCAGGGGCATCATAATTATTGCCGCGACAAATCTTGGCATTGCAAGATAACGAACAGGACTAATTGCCATTGTTTCAAGAGCGTCAATTTGTTCGGTAACTTTCATCGTTCCAAGTTCAGCGGCAATCGAAGCTCCTACTCGTCCTGCGATAACTATTCCGGTAAGTACAGGTCCCAACTCAGTTATAATTGCTCTTCCTGTAGCAGCACCTAGGAAGGAAAGAGGAGCAATACCTTTTAATTGGTAAGCAGCCTGCCAGGCAGCTACTGCACCTGTGAATACTGCAATAATTAATACTAATGGAAGAGAGTTTACACCGATATGTTCCATCTGGAAAATGACAAGCTTTCGGCTTTTATAAATTTGCGAAAAGCTTTTTAAAATTTTTCCAAGCAGAATAAATATCTGTCCAAATTCCTGGAAGAATCCTAAGGATAATTTGCCAAGTTTTGCGAAGAATCCAGTGATCAATTTATATTACTAAATTTTTTTATTGCAAATTAACTACTCATCAACCTTAATACAACTTTAATAAAATTGTACCAATTTCAGAGTTCTCAATTCACCTAAATTTTATTAAGTTTGCACAAGCACGAAAAGATTCATTTTGATAAAAGGATTTAAGATGACTAAAAATAAAAAATTGATTAGCTGGGTTAATGAAATGGCAGCAATGTGTCAACCAGATAATATTCACTGGTGTGATGGTTCACAACAAGAATATGATATGCTTACATCTTTAGTTGTTAAAAAAGGAGCTGCTATAAAACTTAATGATGAGAAAAAACCAAATAGTTTTTATTTCCGTTCAGACCCGGATGACGTGGCAAGAGTTGAAGATCGTACATTCATATGTTCAAAAAATCAGATAGATGCAGGACCAACAAATAATTGGAAAGATCCTGATGAGATGAAGAACATTTTAAAAGGACTTTTTACTGGTTCAATGAAAGGGAGAACAATGTATGTAATTCCTTTTAGTATGGGTCCATTAGGGTCAAATATTTCTCAAATTGGAATTGAATTAACAGATTCACCTTATGTTGTAATTAATATGTCAATTATGACTAGAACCGGGAAAGCGGTGCTGGATGTACTTGGAGATTCAGAAAGTTTTGTTCCTTGTTTACACTCTGTTGGTTTTCCTTTAAGTGAGGGAAAAAAGGATGTTACCTGGCCCTGTAATAAAACAAAGTACATAGTTCACTTTCCGGAAGAAAGAAGTATCTGGTCTTTCGGCAGCGGATACGGAGGTAACGCATTACTTGGCAAAAAATGTTTTGCATTAAGAATTGCTTCCGTTATGGCAAGAGATGAAGGCTGGATTGCCGAACATATGCTAATTGTTGGAATAACAAATCCCGAAGGAAAGAAAAAATATATTGCTGCTGCATTTCCAAGTGCATGTGGTAAGACAAATCTTGCTATGCTCACTCCAACTATTCCTGGATGGAAAGTTGAGTGTGTGGGAGATGATATTGCATGGATGAAATTTGGAGCGGATGGAAGATTGTATGCCATTAATCCAGAAGCAGGATTTTTTGGTGTTGCCCCTGGAACAGGAATGCATACTAATGCAAATGCTATTCTTTCGCTGACAAAAAATTCCATTTTTACAAATGTTGCGTTAACAGATGATGGAGATGTTTGGTGGGAAGGATTAACAAAAGAAAAACCAGCACACTTAACAAGCTGGTTAGGAGAAGAATGGACACCGGAATCGACTAAACTCTCGTCTCATCCTAATTCAAGATTTACAGCACCGGCAAGACAATGCCCTGTAATTGATCCTACCTGGGAAGACCCGAAAGGTGTTCCAATTTCTGCAATATTATTTGGTGGAAGAAGAGGCTCTTACGTTCCGCTTGTTCATGAATCTTTTAATTGGCAGCATGGAACTTTTATGGGTGCAACAGTTTCTTCTGAAACCACTGCTGCTGCTGCAGGTACTGTAGGTAAACTTCGTCATGATCCTTTTGCTATGCTTCCTTTCTGCGGTTACAACATGGGAGATTATTTTAATCATTGGATAAACATTGGTAAAAAAGCTGATGAAAATAAACTACCGAAAATATTTTATGTAAACTGGTTCAGAAAAGACGAAAAAGGACAATTCATTTGGCCTGGTTATGGTGAAAATATAAGAGTATTAAAATGGATTTTTGAGAGATGCGATGGGAAAGCCAATTTTGTAGAATCGCCTATTGGTAGAATTCCTACAAGAGAAGGAATTGATATTTCCGGATTAAATATTTCTGTGCAGGATATGGCAAAACTGTTTACAATTAAACAGGAAGAAGGGTTAACTGAAGTTGAAGAGATTAGAGAGTATTTCAAAATTTTTGGTGATAGACTTCCCAAAGAATTAAATATTGAAGTCAATTCGATGGAGGAGAGGTTAAAGAAATTGTGAATAAAAATCAGTTCAGAGGATAATCGAGATATTTAGAAAACCATTATTCGAATAAGTGGCGTTGATGTTTCCTCCGTGTAAATCAATAATTGACTTTACGAGAGAGAGACCAAGACCTATACCTCCAAAGTTTCTATTGCGGGATGTTTCAGTTTTGTAAAATCTTTCAAATAGTTTTGGTAAAATTTCATCAGGAATTGGGTTGCTTTGATTAGAGATGTTAATCAACGTTTTATTGTTATCTATTGATGTGCATTCTATAATAATTTCTGAATTATCTTTACCATATTTCACTGCATTATCCAGTAGATTAATAATGACTTGTTTGATTAAATCTCTATCTGCTTTAATATTATAGTTTGCCCGAGTATTTAAATTTGTGCAAAACTTAATTTTTTTTGCCTGAGCAAACTTAGTAAATGTGTTTATCGTTTCTTCAAACAATTTAACAATATCAAAATTGATTTTTTCTATCTTGATTATAGAATTATCCAATCTAGTAAGAAGAAATAATTGGTCAATAATTTTTGATAAGTGTAATGTTTCTTCATAATTGCTGATTAATACTTCTTTGTATTGTTCTGGTGTTTTGTCTGATTTTAATGCGAGTTCAATTTCTCCGCGTAATATTGTTAAAGGTGTCTTCATTTCATGAGCGGCTGCAATTGAGAATTGATTCATGTATTCAATAGAAGTTTTAATTCTTTTTATCATTTGATTTATCGTTTTTACAAGTCTGCCATATTCATCATCAAATTTTTCACCTTCAATAATTTCATTAAGATTATAAGTAGTAATTTCATTTGTTTTTTTTATGATTTTGTCTATTCTTGAAAGTGCTCGGAATGAAATTAAAGCACCACCTGCAAGCGATAATAAAAAGAATACAGGCGCAATAATTATATAAATATCTGTCAAACTATTAAGAGTTTCTTTAATCAAATAATCAGGAAATGCAACAATAATTTCGTAATTATTTTTTTTAAGATGAGCGGCTCGAATTGGATGCTTGGATAAGAGTGTATCAGTAAAAGTTATTAATTCGAAATTTTTTCCTTTAAAACCCGGTATTTTTATTTCATTATGTGACAAGTTTGACGTTCTGAAAAAAATTTTATTTTTGAATTTAACCTGTATAAATGTATTGGTGGGATTAAATGCCACAGCTTCAAATATTAGATCATAAACCAATTCATCAGCCGAAGAATAAATTGAATCGGATTTAAAATCATTTAAATCAACTTTACTGTCAGATACGAAATCATAAATAAGATCAGCCTGTTTAAGCAGTGATTTATCAAGCTGTTTTAGCATAGCAGATTGCAAGTAATAATAAATGATAAAACCAATTACTATTTCAAGGAGTAAAAAAATTGCAGAATACCAAAGTGTGGTTCTGAAACGAGTGGTTTTAAAATAGTTAACTAATTTCATTTATCCTGAATTAATAATTTTTTTTATTCCTTGATTATATAGCCAACGCCTCTAACTGTATGTAAAATTGGTTTATCAAAATCTTTGTCAATTTTATTACGCAGTTTATTTATAAAAACCTCAATAATATTTGTATCCGAATCGAAGTGATAATCATATACATGTTCTGACAACTTGGTTTTGGAAATTACCTTGTTTTTATTTCGCATTAAATATTCAAGAATTGCAAATTCCTTAGGTGTTAGAAAAATTTCGGTTTTATTTCTAAAAATTTTATGTGATTGCAAATCAAGAGTTACATCTCCGACTTTTAAAACGATTTGTTTATCAGAATAATTTCTTCTTATTAGAGCTCTAGCTCGAGCTAATAATTCATCAAGTGCAAAAGGTTTTGCAAGGTAGTCATCAGCTCCAGAGTCAAGCCCTAAGACTTTATCGGAAATCTCTGATTTTGCCGTAAGCATTAGTACAGGCGTATAAATATTTTCTTCCCTTATCTCTTTTAATATCGAAATTCCATCTTTATATGGAAGCATAATATCAAGAATTATTAAATCATACTCATCATTAAAAACAAAATTACCGGCTTCCTTACCATCATAAACAACATCTACAGTATAATATTCTTCTTCCAGAGCTTTTCTGATAAATGCTGCAACTTTTTTTTCGTCTTCTACTAAAAGAATTCTCATAATCAAAATTAATAAAAAAATAGGAGAGATGTTTATTCTCTCCTATTGATAAAAACATGATGCTAAAACTACTTCTTTTCCGTTTCGTTTTTTACTTCGGTTGTTTTCTTAACTGGCATTTTATGATGTTCTACTGTCTTTTTATTTTTGTTTGTTGTTATTTCATTACCTTTCTTGACATCAGTTTTTACTGTCTCTTTCGTTTGGTTTATTTTTTCCTGAACATTTTCAGTAGTTTGCTTAACATCAGTTTTTCTTGTTTCTTTGTTCTGATTGGGTTTTTCTTGAATAGTTCTATTAGTCTGTTTAATGTCTTCTTTTTTCGTGTCAACTTTTTTCAATTCAGTCTTTACTTTATTGTCAACTGGTTTTGTATCCTTGATTTGTGCAAAGATTGCCGAAGTGAAAGAAAAAGATACAAGAAGTATTAAAACGGATAATGCAAATGATCGTGTTTTCATAATTGATTCCTTTATTTTATTGTTAATTTCATTAATCAAAGTTTTAAAAACTTACGGTGTAAAACTATCTATCGAATATTAAAATTTGCTTAAAGAAGTATTAAAAAAAATTAATTTTAGTTTGGTATAAGATTTATGCAAAAATTTCTTGTGATTATTTTTATTGAGAAAAAAGGGAACGGAATTTGTTTTAGTAATTGAAATATAATGATCTCAAATATTAGAGGAATGCAAATAAAAGTTTTAAAGTGTGTGACTACAAAATTAGTATTGGAATTTTAGGTTACTGGCAAAATATTAATTATCTATCTTCATTATAAGAAGAAGATATATTATTGGATTTATGGACAATTACCTATCGTTATAAGTGTAACTTTCTCCTAAATTTATTGTACAACGTACCGCATCTATATCTCCCGAAGTTAGTTCGTTGTAATCCATTTCAGAAGTATGATTATCACTGATGTAGGGGAACATCAAGTCATCTTCATTATCGCTATGCCCAAGTCCAAAAGCGTGTCCTATTTCATGAATTATAGTTGCTTTAATTTCTCCATCTGTTACCCGTTCATTATCAAATTTAAGCAAGCTGATTTGTATGGTTGAATGTTCAATTTTTTTATTTCTGCCGAGTTTATAGTCTGTCAATCCAAGATAATTTTCTTCATATTTCTCCATGAGATTTTCTACAAAGATTATTTCAATATCAGATTCACTTTTTGAATTAACGAAAGTATATTTAATTCTGTTGTCAGCTTTTTGCCATACTCGGAATGCATAGTCAACGTAATCAATGTGAATTTGTTTTAGGTAGTTTGATTTTCCTTTGTTGATATATACTTTTAATGGAAAGTCATCAAAATCCCAGTGTTTGCCATTCCATAATGTGTTGCTCTTTTTATCAATATGAAAATAGTTTGAAGTTCGTTTAGTGTCCCAGTTATTATTTTTGTTGTAAGAATAATGGTTATAGGATTTTGTTTTTTCATTTTTTTTATTTCGAAAATCCAGATTCCTTGTATAATCGGAACGTTCAGGTTTTTTATGTTCAGTAGAATGTTCGTTGTAAAAATCCTTTCTCTGCAAACTCTGTGGTTCGGGTTTGTTTTTCAGAGATTTATTATAATAGTTTTTTCTGTCATACCTACTTTGTGCCGAGTTCGAAATTGTACAAATCATCAATAAGATGATAAGATAAGTCAAAATATTTAGTGCTGAACGTTTTTTCATTATAATTCCAATTTTATTTTGTTCTTATAACATCAACCAGAGAATTTTGTTTCAATTTATAAAAATTTTATTGCTAACATCGTTAAAAATTAATTAAAATCAAGTCCAAAGTATGATGTAAATCAAACCTGAGTATCTCTGAAAAATATTTACAAGAGGTAATGTTAATTCAGTTTTTGTTTCAATTTATGTTTTAGTTGAACTAATCTTATAAAAATCTTTGTTAATTTTCTATGAAATTAAAATTTATTAATAATTGTACATGAAACAGATTTTTATTTTATGGATTTCGGCAATCATCATAACTTTTCTTTCAAGTTATTTTAGAATAGTCACAAGTTCTAATTACCCGGTGAGTGGTATAACAAGTATAAATGGTCATAAGATTAATTATATGTTTGATAAAATCAATTATGGCAAGGATAAAAAGGAAGTTAAAATAAAAGTTGATGATAAAAAGCTTAAGGGCTGGGTAATATTCAAAAAAGCAGGGGAGAACAATAGAGATACAATTCAATTAAATTATCTGAATAATTTTTTAATCGGTTATTTTAACAACTATAATCCAGGGACAAAAATATTTTATACAGTTCAGATATTTTCCGAAGGACAAAAGATCATTATTCCCGCTAATGGATTTTTATCTCTTACTTATTCCGGAAAAATTCCAGATAGCATATTATCTGTTTTCTATCTGACTTTAATTGGTGGAATACTTCTATCTGTAAGAACAGGGTTAGAATTTTTTAATGAAAACATTCGTACAAAGAAATTAACTTTATTTACATTAATTTCTTTTGGATTGTATGGAATTGTTGTTGCTCCGGTTGTTCAAACTTTCAAAACTGGAATGATTGATAGCAAAATATTAAGTCCCAGTGAAATGTACTCAATAAATGATCTGTCATATTTTTTAGTATGGTTAATCATTACACTGATAATTTTTAACTATCCTAAATTCAAATGGATTAATCTTGCTGGCAGTATTGGTGTATTACTTTTATATTTATTTATTTAAGATTTCAATAACCTTTTTGTGAACACCTGGTGAAGCGGCAACAACGCTGTTGCTTGTTAAGACTTCATTTCCTTCATAATCGGTAATAATACCTTTTGCCCCTTTGATAATAGGAATTAAAGCCATTGTATCCCATATGCTCATTATCGGATCAATCATAATATTTGCAAAACCTGTAGCAAGTAAATAATAGCCATAGCAGTCACCCCAATGCCTGTAAAGTTTAACCTGATGAATTAACTCATTAAAGTTTTTTATGTTTTTATATTTTTCTATTAAAAGATGATCGGTTGTCAGTAGAACAGAAGATGATAAAGTTGAACAATCAGAGATGGTGGTGGGTGTTCCATTTAGCAAAGCAGTCTCGTTATTTCCAAATAGAAATTCGTTAAGCACGGGTTGATAAATAACACCAATAACAGGTTGTCCATAGTGAAGAAGGGCGATTAAAGTTCCAAAAGTAACAGCACCGCAAATAAAACTTTTAGTACCATCAATCGGATCAAGAATCCATTTATATTCTGCATCTGGATTATATTCTCCGAACTCTTCTCCGAGAATTCCATGTCGGGGGAATTCTTTCATTATCATTTCCCTGATTTTTTCTTCTGCTTTTTTATCAGCAATAGTAACGGGTGATTCATCATGTTTAGTTTCAACATTAATTGAAGTCCTGAAATAGGAACGAATTATTTTCCCGCTTTCTTCTGCAAGGTGTTTTGAAAAATTGTAAAGTTCATTCATATTTAATCCAAATATTCTTTTCCCAAACTTAACAATTAAATTTTTTATCTAAACAGATATTGACGAAACAGAGATTAGAATATGGTTTTGTGTATTCTACGAAAAAAAAACCGCTTCGTATTGAAGCGGTCTAAGAAAATTAAAATTAAAAAATAATTCACTTCATCATTATCATTTTCTTGGTCGATATGAAACTACCTGATACAAGAGTGTAGAAATAAACTCCGCTGCTCAGTCCAAATTTAGCTGCATTTAATTCAGTGCTGTATCTTCCTGCTTCTTTGCGTTCATTTAATAAAATTGCAACTTCTTTTCCAAGAATATTGCAGACTTTAAGTGTAACCAATTCAGCCTGAGGTATATTGTAATTAATAAGAGTACTTGGATTGAAGGGGTTGGGATAATTTTGATGCAATGCAAATTCTTTTGGAGCTCCGTGCTCGATTTCGATTTCATCCGAGTAAGAAAATATCCCGTCTATATCTATTTGTTTTAGTCTGTATTTTATTTTTCCTATTGGTGGATTAAGGTGATTAAAAGAATAAAATTTTGGAGAATTTGAATTCCCGGCACCTTGAACAAAACCTATAGTCTTCCATTCATCATTTTCTGCTTTACATTCCACATAAAATCCGTAATTCCTTACTTCTGAAGTTGTTTGCCAATTTAAGTTAACTGAATTACATCCAAATTTTGCAGAAAAAGAAATTAATTCGATGGGTAAAGTTCTTGAAGTAAATAAAACAATTCTTGGTTGTAATTCTCCTCCTATTGAATTGAACTCTCCACCGGCATAGACATCCTCTTGATTTGTAACTATAGAATAAACGTAATAGCCACAATCAACATCCCAGTTTTCAGCATTTCCAGTGGTATTATTTAATTTTGCAAGGTAGTAGATTGAATTAGAACCGCCGATATTAAAAAAACCTCCACCAACATAAATAACACTGCCAACACTGTTAGTAGTTAATGTATAAATCCAGCCATCAGAATTTGGATTCCATGTGCCATCAAGTAACTCAGTTGACAAATCATATTTTGCTAAGCGATTTCTAGATTGTCCACCAATTTCTGTGAAACCTCCACCAAGGTATAAATATGAACCAATAATAGCCAGATCCCAAATATTATTGTTAGCATTTGGATCCCAACTCTCGACATTACCATTAGTACTATTAATTTTAGCAATATGGTTTCTTGTTTGTCCGCCAATATTAGTAAAGTCTCCTGCAGCAATTATATAACTATTGTAAAGGATTAAGGATCTAACTCTTGCATTTGAATTTGGGATCCAATTATTATCATTAGCTCCAGATGAATTATTAATTTTTGCTAAGTAGTTTCTTGCAGCAGAATTGACATAATTGAAATCCCCTCCTAAATAAATAGCATTATTTGATTCATCCGGGAGGATAGTTCTAACTGTATTATCAACTATGGGCACCCAAGTTAAATCAAGATCTCCAGTGGTTCTAACATATCTTTTAATGAATGAATCTCCTCCAAAATATATATAAGTAGTTCCTAACTCTATTGAGTAAACCACACCAAATCCAGAAGGGAGCCAATTTTCATCTAGTTTACCATTAATATTATTAATCCTCGCAACATAATTTTGAAATTTTCCACCCGCAGATGAAAAGTTTCCACCAGCATAAATATCACTACCATTAACCGCAATTGCATTTGGATAAGTATTTGTTGTGGGAGTCCAGTTTGAAGTTCCATTTCCATTAGTTGTGTTTAATTTTGCAAATCTATAAGCATCTATTCCTCCAATAAAAGAGAAGTATCCTCCGACATAAACAGCATCATCTGTAACTGCTAAAGAATAAACATCATGGTTTGCAGTCGGATTCCAACTGGCATCAGCTGTTGCATCGGAAATATTTAATTTTGCTAGTCGATACCTGGTAGCCCCACCTATTGTATTAAAACTTCCACCAACATATAAAGCATTACCATCAATACTAAGAGCAATATCATATACAGCACCATTCTGATTAGCATTCCAATTTTCAGCATTTCCATCTGTAATATTCAGTTTGGCTATTTTACTTCTTGATTGTCCCCCAATATTGCTAAAATCACCACAGACAAAAAGAAAGTTTCCTGATACTAATATTTTTTTTACAAGATTATTGGAATTTGCATTCCATTCAGAATTCAGATTTCCATCACTTAAAGATAGTTTTGCTATTCGATTGACAGTTGTACTGTTAATTGATGTAAAACTTCCACCAATATAGATATTACTTCCCGTTATGGCAATTGTATAAACAGTTGGACTAAATTGATCAAGATTTGCATTCCAAGATGCATCAGCATTACCATTAGTGTTGTTTAACTTGGCTATAGCTTTACGAGATAATCCACCGATAGAAGTAAAATTTCCTCCTACATAAATGTTACTACCATCTTTCTTTATCGAATGGACTGTAGAATTGGGGTTTGGATTCCAAGATGAATTCACGGTTCCATCAGAATTTATGTGAGCAAGATAATTCAGACTATAAGTGCCAACCTTTGAAAAGTCTCCACCAATGTACCAGCCACCACTTCCATCAGATTCAACACATTTAATCTCTCCATTAACTTTAGGATAATTCGCTGAAGGGACTGGTGATGTAGTTGTAAGTTTTATACCATAGCCAGTATTCATACCCACATAAGTAAAACTACCACCTATGTAAGTGTAATCACCATCGACTGCCATAGCATATACAATTCCATTAGTAACATAAAAATCAGGGTTTGGAATTTGTGGTTGACTAATTACAGTAAGGGGTAAAACAAAAATCAGTACAACTGATAAAGCTATATAATATTTGAAAAATATTAAACTATTAAAATTTTTCGATAAAAAGTATGTCATATAATCTCCAATTATTTTTTTTACTTTGTCAATGCCATCTTTTTAGTTGAACGAAAACTACCAGCATCAAGTGTATAGAAAAATACTCCGCTGCTCAGTCCATACATTGTTGCATTAAATTCGATGCTGTAAAAACCAGCATTTTGTTTACCATATACTAAAGTGGCAATCTCTTCACCAAGAATATTGTAGACTCTGAGAGTAATTAATTGAGTTTGTGGAATACTATAAGTAATTATAGTTGAGGGATTAAATGGGTTTGGATAGTTTTGATAAAGAGCAAATTCTTTTGGGACATCAATATTTACCTCTATTTCATTTGAGTAAAAAAATGTACCATCAGTATCAATTTGTTTTAATCTGTATTTTATTTTTCCTTGTGGTGGATTTTCATGAGTGAATGAATATGATTTTGTAGAATTGGAATTTCCATTTCCAGCAACGAAACCAATTGATGTCCATTCTTTATTAACTACTTTATATTCTATATTAAATCCATAGTTATCTACTTCAGTCGCGGTTTGCCATTCTAATATAACTGAATTGTTGACTGTTTTACTTGAGAAATAATTTAACTCAACAGGAAATAATCCTATTCCACCACCTTCATTTTCTAAAATCATTCCTCCTTCGCCAATTGCATAATAAATAAAATCAGATGTATTTGTTATTGTTCCTTTATTTAAATTTGATTTTGGAGTGGTGATCAATTGATTAATCGTGCTTGATAATCCAGTTAAAGAAGTTCTCCAGGTGTCTCCACCATCTGTTGTTTCATAAATTGTATTTGAAGTTGAGACAATAGCCAGATTTGAACTCATTACTGAAACGTTGGTTAAGTCATAATTGGAACAAGTAGTTTTTTGTATCCAGGTTTCACCAGCATCAGTAGTTTTATATACAACTCCCCTTAGTCCGACAACAAAACCAATGCTTGAATTTGAGAAAGAAATTTTAGTAAAACTAGTTGGATTTATAAAAGTAGTGGTTATCCAACTCGTTCCATAATTTGTAGATTTTAGTACTTTTCCATCCTTTGTGCAGACAAATATATTGCTTACTGCAAAAGTCAAATCCGTTGCAATTTGATCTGAAGATGAAGATACAGATCTAATTGTAGACCAACTATCTCCATCATCTGTTGATTTTGCGATTATCTGCTGATTTATAGTTGTGTTTGTATAAACAATAATAATTGTACCAAATGCATTTGATGTTTTATTGTAAATTGTATCTATTATTTTTGGAATTTTAATTTGATATATATTATTTCCAATTCCGATTGATTTGTCATTAAAGGTTTGGCCCCCATCAGTAGTTGTTTGTAAAAATCCAGATGTTCCACCAACTACACTTTGCAGATTATTTTTCCAACTTCCTGTTTCAATATTTTGAGCATCAAGAACTAGCTGCCAAGAATTTCCAAAATTTGAAGATCTAAACATTTTTCCAGCCGTGATTAAATACTGCCCATCATTTTCAACTTGCATATATCGAAGACTTAAAGGCAATAATACATTAGCCTCAATAAGTGAAAAATTATTTCCACCATCTGTTGATTTTAGTGTGATACCATTATCGCCAACAATTGCTATTCTTTGATCTTTAATATATGCATTCATCAAGTTGTCTATCAATGTAGGTGAGGTCGGTGATGTCCAAGTAGTACCATTATCTGTGGTCTTTTTAATCATCCCGCTATTACCTGTTCCAAGCACAAGAATTCCACCTCCGGCCTTTGTTAGTTTGTTAATATTATTTGAGCCAGAGAATGATTCAGTCCAATTTGTTCCGATGTCAGTCGTCTTGTAAATTTTACCATTATTGGTTGCTATTAATCCTTCTGTCTCACTTAATAAAGTTGATGATAAAACACCAGAGGGTAAATTCCATTTCCATTCCCAGTTTGTTCCTCCATTAGTTGTTGTTGCATACGAAAAATCATCAAATGCCCAACCAATTTGTGAATTATAAAAATTTAATGAAGCAATTTTTCCTGTTAGTGGAGATGCTTGAGCTGTCCAACTTTCACCACTATTTGTAGTTTTATAAATCCTACCTTCAGAACCACCAATAAAAGCAGTACTTGCATCAATTATATGAATATCTTTAATAGAATAATTTTCTGGTAAACCAATATCACTTAAATGTAACCAGGTTCTGCCGTAATCACTTGACTTAAAGAATGCACCACCATCACCTACAGCAATACAATTACTGGGTTCATTTTCTGTATTATTTGGGAAACAATCACAATCATTTATATTGCCGACGAAATTTTCAAGGAAGTGAGAAACTTCCCAAGTACTTCCATCAGTCTCGGTGTAGATATTAGTTCCTCCGTCTCCAACCGCAAAAAATTTATTATTGTCGATAACAGTGACTGCTCGTAAATTATTTCCCTGAGGTTTGGGACTTTTCCATTTCCAAGGCGGAGGATCTGAAGGTGGACCACTATTGCCACCTCCTTCTGTTAGTTCAGCTAAAGTGTAATAATAATTATTCCCGATATTAACATTACTAATAGTAAATGTGTTGTTCACAGATGAGTAAACACCATTTACTATCTGTGCATTATAGAAATTACCATCAAGATCAACTAGCAATCTTAATTTGTTTCCGTCAGAAAATGTTAGCCCTGAAGTATTAAAAATAAAGTCACCGGTTGGCGAACCTTCTTTTTCTGTATACCATACTCTATCCAATCTTCTTAAAACAGTCTTTGGAATATCAAAGTATGTCCACAAAATTGACTTATTGTTATGTCCCCAAAGAGCGTTAGTTGTTGCTGTTAAAGATGAACTTGTAATAGTTAGAATAGAAGACGAATTAGAAAGGTTTGCCGGCCAAATACCACGCACTTCAGAAAAATTATCTTTCAATTTACCCCAGGTATAACACATTGGCGGTAAATTAGTTGAATAACAATTTTTACTGCCAGTTATTAAAAGATTTCTTCCATTACTTGTCGCATCCCACATATAAGAATTTCCATTAGCACCATTGAATTTATAAAATGCCATCAGATTATTATAATAAGGATGAGATGTAGTTAATTCTTTATGCATCCAATCTTTAATCAGATTAATATCTAATGATATGTTCCATACAGCAAGATTCTCTATTAACCCATTAAAATAATTTCTTTGGTTGTTTGAAGGGTCTGTTTGACATCCTACAGAGAAAGGATGCGGAGAAGAATTATCAATTACTCCTGTTGTTGAATTAGTTGAAGAAAGAATTCCATTGATAAATGATTGAACGTTAGTTCCATCAAATTTGCCAACAACAAAATACCATTTACCAGTTTCAAGTGTGCCGGGTGAACCAGAAAAAATATCGGCTCCGTTCACTCTGGTTAAAAAATTTAATCCACCGGAAGAATTAATAAATATTTCAAATTGACCAGAATTTGTTCCACCGTTATTGTAATTTTTCGCTGCTATTGTTTGTTCAATTGATGAATTAATATAGACCCATGCAGTAATGGTAACATTGTTTGGGGCAGAAAAACCAGTTGCTGATATTCTGGCTGAATTTGCACCATCAAGATTAAAACTATAATTGGTCTCAAATTGAGCGAAAAGAGAAAAATTTATTAGAAGAGATATTAATAGTGAAAACATTTTCATTTTTTATTCTCCTTTTTACTAAAAATATTTATGTATTGAAATTATTACTGGGGCTATAGAAACACTTTATGATCATCAAATGAATATTAACAAGCTTATTATTTAGTTATTTGTTATAACCAATAAAAATCGCTTGTTAATATTCAACTTCATTTTTTAATCTTTTTCAAGATGCTTTACTTTAATAAAATCATCTTTTTGATTGAAATATTTTTTCCGGCTTCAAGTTTATAGAAGTAAATGCCATTTGATAAATTCTTGCCATTAAATTCAAATTCATATTTCCCAGCAGGTTTAAATTCATTTACTAAAGTTGCAACTTCTTTTCCAAGAACATTGAAAACTTTAAGTGTAACCAATCCTGACTGAGGTATATTGTAACTAATAAGAGTACTTGGATTAAATGGATTGGGATAATTTTGTTCTAATAAAAATTCAATAGGAAGTGATACATTAACTTCAACAGTATTGGAAATAACAGATAAACCATTAAAATCAATTTGTACTAATCTGTAGAAATATTTGCCTGTATTCAGGTTCTTATCTGTAAAAGAGTAGAAGTGATTTTCCAAAGTTGAGCCGTTTCCTTTTACAAACCCTGCAAAAGTCCAGTTTGTTTTATCTGTACTTCTTTCTATGTTAAATCCAAAGTTATTTTTTTCTGTAACTGTCATCCAGTTTAGTACTACATTATTTGACTGTGCCAAAGCAGTAAAACTAACTAATTCAACAGGTAGAGGAATAGAAGCTTCGTCTGCACCCATATAAGGATAACTGACGTGTCTGTTTTGTCCATCAAAATCTGTTGTAATTCCCGCAATAGGTGTTCCAATTAGTACAGTATCTCCGTTTGATGTTCCTGTTAAATGCAAATTCGTAGATGAAACAAATTGTACTTGTTTAAACTTTGTATTTGTTTCATTTGGAGTGGCGGCTGTTTTATAATCGATAAGATTGTTATATCCGGTTGTTCCCCAGTATGCTGCGTATCCGTTTGTTCCGGTTGCATAATAACAGTTGTAATTAATATTCAGAGTTCCTGCAGTATTGGTTAAAGCAAAACCGATATGATTAACATTTCCACCAGTTCTTGAATTAATCGCAATATTATTTTTCATATTTAATGTAAGTGCCGATGCACCAATTCTTATTCCTGCTGATGTTGTAGCTCCGGCTGTCCCACCACTGTGATTTCCTCCGATTAATGCTGTGTTATAATATAGATTCAATGTATAGGCGTTTGAACCAAGGAACTCAATTCCTGTTATTGTCTGTGCGCCTGAACCATTATCAAGAGTATTTGAAATCATATTGTTTTCAACATTGAAAATTGAACCTGCTGCAGGACCTGCAGCGTATATGCCTCTTAAACTGCTTGTAGAAGTTGAAGTAGTCATCAAGTCATAAATCCAATTTTTTCGAACATTATATGTAGCACCTGAAATTGTTGACATAATTATTCCTGAAACTATTGTATTGTTTACTCCAGCAGTCTGATAAATTTTATTTGAATCAATAAAGCTATTTAACGCTCCGGAAAGAATCCATATGCCCGCATAACCCCAGTTAAAAATTTCGCAGTTAGAAACAGTACAACTATCATTTGGAGTTCCAGCAGTGCCTGCAAAACCAACACCGCTTCTGCCGCCTTCAATTTTGCAATTTGTAACAACATTTTTAGAATTTGGAACAGATGTAGTTGTACCAAAAACAACAACTCTTGGGCCAGAAGTATTTTGTGTATAATTAACAAGGTGAAGGAACTTTAGTACATTATTTGTTGCACCGTTTTGCATAATTATAGTATTTGCATTTGTTCCCGAAGTTGCAAGATTTTCTATTTTCATATCGGGTACAGTTCCAACTCCACCAGGTCTTCCATCAATAGTTACATAATCTGCATCATTAAGTATGATTATGTTGTTTGATGAATTGTATGATATTATTTCGCCAGTATTGCCTGATGCCGGGCGTATTGTGATAGTGTTTGTTACACTGCTTCCATCTTTAGCTCCCAGTGTTATAGGAATTGTTTCTGTAGATTGATTATAAGCTGTTAAAATTTCTACTACATAAGGTTGAGTCATAGGTGATGGAATGGCATTATATGCTTCCTGTATTGATGAATAAGAACCAACAAGAACTCCACCGTTGGTTCTCAATTCAACTGAATTTGTCTGTGAAAAAAGTATAGAAGAATAAAATACAAGAATAAAAAAAGTCAGTAACAATTTTTTCATGTTTTCTCCTTTAGATTTTAATTAAGTCATGGTTTTCTGCTAGTTTATCGATAATTAAAAAGAGCCCTGAAAGTTCAGAGCGCTGTTAGTTATTTTATTTCATTAATATCATTTTCTTAGTGGCTCTGAATTTGCCTGTTTCTATTGAATAGAAATATGTGCCGCTATTTAATCCGAGTTTTGCAGCATTTAATTCTACATTGTAATTGCCTGCATTTTTGTACTCATTAAGAAGCACAGCAATCTTTTGTCCTAATAAGTTGTGAACAGATATCTTTACCATTCCTGCTTCGGAAATTCCAAAATTGATAACTGTTGATGGATTGAAAGGATTAGGATAATTTTGTTCAAGTGAATAAACATAGGGTGTTGTTACTTCGGCAGATATTTCATTGCTGTAACTGAAAGTTCCATCAAAATCTATTTGCTTTAACCTATAAGTATAAACTCCGGAAATAAGTTTTGAATCAGTAAATGAATAACTATTTAACTCAGTTATAGAGCCATTGCCATTAACAAATCCAATTTTTGTGTAAGCAGAATTTGACGTCTTTCGTTCAATTTCAAATCCACGGTTATTAGTTTCAGATGCGGTAACCCAATTTAGAATAACATTGTCGTTTTTTGTAGAAGCAGTAAAGGAAGTTAACTCAACGGGAACAGGATCATCGGAAGTCAGTCTTACGATAGAAAAATTTCCTTGTGAGCCTGTTGTTGCAGTGTAACCGCTTCCCCAGCAGCCGCTAAATAGTGTTCCATAACCCGATGTGCTTGTTGTAATTGCATCATTAGTTCTTGATGTTCCTGCAGAACCATCATGACGAATTTCAATTAACAGATGTCCGCCATTATACAAATAAGGAGTGTTAAATAATATTGGGGGTCCAAAATCATTTGGAGTAGAACCATAAGGGTAAGCATTTGCAGGAATTGTTAGGCTTCCATATCTTACTTTTACCTGTGTGCCAACAACATTACTTGCAAAGGTTAAACTTCTATCTGCTGGAGCAACGCTCCCACTCAGATAGACATCATAATTATTATAAATAGTTTCTGATGTGGGCCAGGTGGCTGTGGCAGATGTTGGAAGTCTGAAACTAATTGCTAATAATTCTTTGCCAACCAATGATGTTAACAAACTGGAGTTTATTAATAGCTGGTATGTTCTTGCTGTATTTGTAAGTGGTCCTGTGAATGTACCGGGTCCGGGAGTTGATGTATAATCAGGAGGCATAACAGTAAAAACGGGTGTTACAAAAAATCCCGCTTGAGTATCGCTGGTTTGTTGAGCTGAAGAATAAAACTGGAAAAGTATAAAAACAATAAAGAATAAAGGAAAGAATTTTTTCATAGATACTCCAAAAAAAGTTGAGAATAAATAGACTAAATATTTCCAATAAAAATTACTGGTAAGTAAAAATACAACTAAAATGAATTAAAGCAAAATGAATCTCGATAAGGACTTTTTTTCAAGTAGAAAAAACAAGGTGATTATTTATTGAAAAAATAAAAAACCCCGCCATTTAAGAAGCGGGGTTAAAAAAAATATTTGATAATTTTTTTACTTCATTATTATCATCTTCTTAGTTGATTTGAAGTTTCCGGCTTCAAGTGTATAGAAATAAACTCCACTGTTAATTCCAAGCTTTGTTGCATTTAATTCAATGTTGTATCTGCCTGCTTCTTGTTGTTCGTTTACTAAAGTTGCAACTTCTTTCCCAAGTACATTGTAAACTTTTAGTGTAACCAATCCAGCTTGTGGAAGAGTGTAATCAATTACAGTAGAAGGATTGAATGGATTTGGATAATTCTGAAACAGAGCAAATTCTTTTGGAACATCAATATTTACCTCTATTTCATTTGAGTAAAAGAATGTACCATCAGTATCAATTTGTTTTAATCTATATTTAACTTTTCCGTATTGAGTATTATAATCTATAAAAGAATACTCATTTGGTAAATTGCTGTTACCATGTCCTTGCACAAAACCTATTCTTTTATAAACATTCAAATTTGTATTTTTCAAAGTTGTCGCACGTTCTATTTCGAATCCACTATTATTGACTTCAGTTTCAGTTTTCCAATTCAGTACAACTTTTTTTCCAATTACATTTGCAACAAAGGAAGTCAATTCTACAGGAATGGGGGAATCAGTATCTGCTAATGTCCAAATAGTTCCGTCCAGATTTGTTATTTCACTTTTCATAACGGTGTTGTTTGTAGTATTAAGAGTCCCACCTTCCAAACTCCACGTTGTTCCATTATCAGTAGATTTAAATAACGTAAGAGTATTTTCATTAAGTCCATTAAGTTCATTGTCAAGGTATGCAAATTGAATAGTAAACTCAGAATTACCTTTATCATTGATTTTACCTGCAAGAGAGTTATTATTAACTTTAGCTTCTTCAATAATACGATAATATCTTAAAATGCTTTTGTTTCCATTTCCTGACTGTTCAGTATGTCCGCGAATAATAGTGCGAGTTCCTAAATCAGCAGTTGAAGTAATAGTTAAACCAAGTCCACCTGCATTATGATTTGTAAGAGTTCCCCAGTTTTTTTCAATTCTAATCTCGCCGCTGGTTCCATAAAGGTAATGACTACCTTCAATTAAATAGCCATTATTCCCAATCGTAATAGTCTGTCCATTTAAATCAATGTTCTTTTCAAGTAAAAGATTTCCGTTTACTGTAAAATTAGAACCGAGGGTTGGTGATGCAGTTGATGAAAATAAAAAACTATTTACAGTAGGCGTTCCACTTATTGAACAATCATTGCCTGCAGTCCATTTGTATATACCTACATTATCAGTAGAAACAGGCACAGAACTGCTGCTCCAGTTTGCGGCTGTTGACCAGGTTGAGCTTTCTGAACCAATCCAGGTATTGGAAGCGGAAGATGAAACCCAATCTGTTGCAGCATCCATATTGGTCAGAGTTCCATTATATCCGTTGGCTGTCATATCGTAAAGAATTGTGCCATCTGTTTGGTCGAAGCGGTAATAAGAAATTAAACCGGATTCGTCACCCGATAAAGTACGAAACATAATTTCCCGAATTTGATTTTCCGTGAGAGAGACATTCCAAAATGAAAACTCATCAAACTTACCACCCTTGAAAAATTCATTGCTATTATAAAATGCAAGATAGTTATAATCTGAGTTATCGCCGAGCGTAGTTACCGGGTTGCCTGAAAAAGTAAGTGTTTCTTGCTTGCCGTTAACAAATATTTTAATTTTTTCTTCATTAGTTGATTGTGTTCCATCAAAAACCACAGCAAGGTGAATCCATTTGTTCAACTCAAGCACATTTGAGGTTGTGTAAGCATCAAGCCAATTTGGATCAACTCCCACACCAAACATAATATCATCGGAGCCGTAAGCGCTGGAACTTGGAAGTTGATGTAAAGTTACTCTATTTGTTGTTGCAGTAAATTTGGAACGAGTAAAATAAGTACCCCACGTATCTGTGTTAAGATTAGTATGATAAACCCATCCGCAGAAAGAAAAATGCTGAAGTCCATTAAATGCCGTACCAAATCCGGAGGGGAGACTTACGTAATCATTAGTACCATCAAAATCCAAAGCTTGTCTGGAACCAGCAAAACAACCGGAAGCTTTCCATAATGGTCCATTTGTTAAAGTACCGTTTTTACCATTACCGCTATTATCAGTAAGAGTTGTGCCGGAACCATCACTCATTTTATAATATCCAATTAAGTTAGCATTTGTGCCAATCTCCTTAAACATATTAGCTTTAATTTCGGCTTCAGTTCTTACTATATTCCAAATACGGACCTCATCAATTTTCCCAGGGAATTCATATCTACTTGAATGATATGAGCCATTCTGAAAAACATTTGCTATTGTCATTTGATTTACGCTAGGAGTTGCTGTTATAGTTCCTGTAGCATCAAGCTTACCATTGACATACAATTTTACTGTGTTCCCGCTTTTAGTTACAGCAATATGTACCCAATTACCAGTATTTATACTCGCTGTACTTGTTACAACACTCCACGCGCCGACATCCATACCAAACTGAAGTTTGCCAGAGTTCATTCTAAACTCAACTACGTTTGATGTACCCGTAGTGCCCCAGCTAACAATTTCTTCCTCCGAAGCAGTGCTTGTAGAATTTATCCAAGCCTCTATTGTAATTGTGGAATTGTTGTACACTGGTGAATTTGCAGATGAAAAAGCCACATAGTCATTCGTCCCGTCAAAATTTAGTGTATAGCCACCAATTTGAGCAAACGAATGTGTTGTTAATAAAAATAAAGTAAAACAAAAAGTAAAAATTTTTGTTCCCATACTTAATTCCTTTTTAAAATATTGTATTTTATAATCGAAAGAATCGTAAATATTTTTAATGAAAATCCATAAAGTTTATTCATTTATATCTATTTTTAATTATTATTTAAATTCGAAAAAATAACAACGTTATTAATATTTTTTTACTTCATCATTATCATCTTCTTAGTTGATTTGAAGTTTCCGGCTTCAAGTGTATAGAAATAAACTCCACTGTTAATTCCAAGCTTTGTTGCATTTAATTCAATGTTGTATCTGCCTGCTTCTTGTTGTTCGTTTACTAAAGTTGCAACTTCTTTCCCAAGTACATTGTAAACTTTTAATGTAACTAATCCTTGTTGAGGAATAGTGTAATTAATTACGGTAGAAGGATTGAACGGATTTGGATAATTTTGCTCTAAACAATAATCTACTGGATTAGCAATATCAACCTCAACAGTATTTGAAATTGCAGAAGTACCATCAAAATCAACTTGTCTTAATCGGTAAAAATATTTTCCTGCATTCAGGTTTTTATCAATAAAAGAATAATTATGTTGTTCTAAGGAAGTTCCCATACCTTGCACAAAAGCGATTTGTGTGAACTGTTCATTCTCTTTTTTTCTCTCAACATAAAAACCTTTATTGTTCTTTTCTGTTGCAGTTGACCAATTAACAACTACTTTGTTATCAATCTTGTTTGCAGAGAAAGAGGTTAATTCTACTGGTACGGCATGTAGTGCATCCCAATAAAGTTTTTTTCCGCTTCCACTTTCTCCAACCCAGGCAACTCCTGTGCTGTTATAATTGAACGGCAATTGAACAATAACTGGAGCTTGGTTTTTATCTGTATAAATTGGTGGATGATCACTGATTAAAACAAAAGGATGAAAAGATGTCCCGCTTTGAGTTGTTGTACCATACAATAATTGATCCGATTGATTTGTTGGTAAACCGGTTTGCAAGCTATCTGAATAATATACAAATTCAAAACCTGTGTTCGATGGTAATTTAGCTTTTATATCAAACCAATATTGATTAAAAGTTTTGTAACCAACAAGGGGAGCAGAGGAAGAATAACTTGCACCATAGTCTCCGCTTCTTCTTGCAAAAATATTTGTAATGCCTGAGGAATCAATTGTATAAACAAACCATACAACGCCGTTATTAGCGGCCATTGTAAATTCACGTTTTGGAAGAGATTCAGTAACCAAATCCTGAAATCCTGCAGCACTTACAGTTCCAGGGGCAGTTTCTCTATACCTTGCAACTCTAATCTTTGCTAAAGTAGTATCAGATGTAAAAGGAGAACCGTAATAATTTACAAAGATTGTATCACCAGATATTGATTTATTAATTCTTGGAAAGCAGCCAGTGCTTGTCATATATCCTGCTCCGCCCCAGGTATATCCACCATCTACCGAACCATAATTTCTGATATCATTGTTGAGAAGCAAATCAACGAAAATATAAAGCGCGTTTGTGCTGGAGACTTCAACATCAAATGAACGGTATAAAGCTCCAGTGGTATAAAATAAAACTACATTTGTTGTAGCGATATTCCAGCAGTAAATATTGCTGTTCATCAGAAAGAAACAATACACAGAATCTGTATTTGTCTTTACTAATTTTATTTTTTCGTATTTCCCTCTATAAGTTATTCCACTCAACTGAGACCAGGTTACTCCACCATCGGTTGATTTAATAATCACTAATCCAAGATTTGTAGTAGCAAGGGTATCGTTTACTGCAATAAAGATTGTGCCATCAGATTTTTGTATTCCTGAAAACATTCCTAAAGGTTCATTGTTTAGAATAACATTATCATTCGCCCAGATAGGATTGACAGAATTAGGAGATAATATTGGGTTTTGTACTTGAAGTTTTTGGCTGAATGAAATAACAGTTATGACAATCAAAAAAAGTAAAATCATTTTTTTCATAATGCACCCTATTTATTGATAAATTTTATATACACAATTACGACAAGAAATTTATTAATAATTATTTTAATAAAAAAATATAGTATTAGATTTTGAAATTTCATTGTATTGCGGCGTGATTAAAACAACATAAAAGATAATAAAAAACCCCGCCGTTTAAGAAGCGGGGTTCAAAAAATTATTTGATAATTTTTTTACTTCATCATTATCATCTTCTTAGTTGATTTGAAGTTTCCGGCTTCA
>CAZHVS010000015.1:0-63870 GCA_964536015.1 uncultured Ignavibacteriaceae bacterium | reverse complement strand
CAAAAATTACAATACGCCCCGACAACTGTAAACCCCTATTGTCAAAAATTACAATGCGCCCCGACAACTGTAAACCCCTGTCTCCGAAATGGCAATCGGATTTGGCACTGCAAACTATCAGGAATATTTGTTTAAGTTTTTATCAGTCTCTATTTTTGTATAGAACTTAAAATAAATTTAGAACTGAATGACACTCAGGGAAACAAAAAGTACTCTTTCAGAACTTTATAAATCTTAACTAAAGGAGATACAAATGAACATACCATTTTTAGACTTAAAAGCCCAGTACAAAACCATTAAAGATGAAGTCCTGCCCGAAATTAATAACGTACTTGATAACACAGCCTACGTGATGGGAAAACCTGTAGCACAATTTGAAAGTGAATTTGCAAAAGCACACAATGCAAAATACTGTTATGGAGTTAGTTCAGGTACAGATGGAAATCATGTTGTATTATGGGCGTTGGGAATAAGTGCCGGAGATGAAGTTATAGTTCCTGCAAATACCTTTATCGCAACAGCATGGGGGGCTACTCTTTGCGGAGCTACACCGGTTTTTGTAGATTGTCACCCGCAAAGTTATAATATTGATCCTGCTAAAATTGAATCCGCTATAACACCAAAGACAAAAGCAATAGTAGCTGTTCATCTATACGGTCAACCAGCGGATATGGATGGAATAGATGAGAAATTAAGAGAGTTGAATTATCAGTTGCTGGAAAAAGGAAAATACAGCCATAATAAAACCGGACAAATAATTTATCTTGTTGAAGATTGTGCACAGTCTCATATAAGCGAATACAAAGGGAGAAGAGTTGGTTCGCTGGGAATTGCTTCTTCATTCTCATTTTACCCGGGAAAAAATCTTGGTGCATATGGAGAAGCCGGTGCAGTAATGACAGATAATGATGAACTTGCAAGAAAATTTAAAATGATTCGTGACCATGGTGCGGAACAAAAATATTATCATCTTGTGTTTGGACATAATTACAGGATGGAAGGAATACAAGGAGCAGTGCTTGGTGTTAAGTTAAAACATCTTGATGAGTGGACAGACGGAAGAAGAAAAGCTGCCAAAAAATATATTGAGCTTTTAAAAGATGTTAAAGAACTAAAGCTTCCTATAGAGATGGATTATGCAAAACATGTTTATCATTTATTTGTAGTTCAGGTTATTGGTAACAAAGCAACAGAGAAACTAGGCGACAGAAGAGATGAATTACAAAAGTTCCTTGGAGAAAACGGAGTATCAACAGGTTTACATTATCCTGTTCCATTGCATATGCAGCCATGTTTTAATCATCTAGGATATAAAAAAGGAACTTTCCCTGTAACAGAGGAATTAGCGGAGCAAGGTTTATCGCTTCCAATGTTTGCAGAATTAACAGATGAGCAGATTGAGTACATATGTGAAAAGATAAAAGAATTTTTTAAGAAGTGAGGACGAACTCACTGTTTACGGTTTTCTATTTAAATTATATAAAAATCACAGCTTATTTTTAAAAAATTTATTACATTAAGTTGTAGATTAAAAAACGTAGGCGAATTCTTATTAGATGAAATATCCAAAATACAAGTACTTTTTTGCGATTGCAGATTTCGTATTGTTGATGGCATCGTTTGTTACAATAGAATATACGATGGTATTACTCCAGATATCTCCTTTCAATTCCTTCGTACATAGTATGATTGTTCCTGTCTGGTTTTTTATACCTATCTCGTTGATGTTTATTTTTATCTTTCATATCAATAATCTTTATAAACATGGAATTATAATTACAATAGTTTTACATTCGCTTAAACTGTTCAAATCGATTTCAGTTGGATTTGTCACATTAATTTTATTATCCTTCCTGATAAAGATAAGTGCAATATTAAACTCGCGTATTTTCTTTATCTCAGCTTACATCTTTGTGTTAATATTGTTTGTTATTTTGCGGGCATTAATTCTGCGCACACTTTATATAAAGTTTGGAAAAACAAAAGTATTAAAGAGAAAATTGTTAATAGTAGGGGCAGGTAAATCAGGACAATTGTTTTGTACAAACATTCTTCTTGACCCTTATATCAGTTTTGATATAGCAGGATTTATTGATGACAACTTGCCTATTGGGAAAAAAATCATCAATGATATCAAGGTTGTTGGCAGAACAAATGATATACCACTATTAACTGATAAATTAAACATTCAGGAAATAGTAATCGCCATAGATAAAATTTCTCATGAACAACTTCTATCTTTACTTGATGTTTGTCGAACTACCAAAGCTCTTGTTAAAGTTCACTCGGATTTATTTGAAATAATTTCTGAAAAGATTGAGACAGAGAAATACGCAAAAGTATCGGTTGTAAATGCTTCTACAAAAATAAACTTACAAATAAATTTGACTTTCAAGCGTACTGTTGATATCGCTCTTTCATTAATTGGACTTGTATTATTATCTCCTTTCTTTGCTATTGTTTCAATAATAATAAAAGCTACATCAAAAGGACCAGTATTTCATATACAAAAAAGAATCGGATATATGGGCAAAGAATTTGATTTTTATAAATTCAGATCGATGACAGTTGAGAATGAAGAAGATGATGAACGTAAGAGGTTGATGATTGATTTTATGAAAAAAGGGAAAACACAATTTGAGGATAGTGCCAAAATTGTAAATACTGCCCGCATAACAAGTATTGGTAAAATACTGCGTAAATTTTCGCTTGATGAATTGCCTCAGCTTATAAATGTGTTAAAAGGCGATATGAGTCTTGTTGGTCCTCGTCCGTGTCTTCCTTATGAATATGAAAACTACGATGAATGGCAGAAAAGGCGTTTAACGGTACTGCCCGGTTGTACCGGAGTGTGGCAGGTTTTCGGAAGAGGCAAAGTTTCTTTTATCGATTCTGTTATTCTTGATATTTATTATATCCATAATATGTCACCGTGGTATGATCTGCAATTGATTATTCAAACTATTCCTGCTATGTTATTAGCAAGGGGTGGGAAATAAGAGTTTACTACTAACTATTAATGAGAAGAAAAAATGAATGTTGTAATTATTGGCTTAGGTTACTGGGGTCCGAATTTAATTAGAAATTTTATGGCTAATAAAGAAATAAAGCAAGTTTATGGATGTGATAAAAACAGAGAGAGACTTGAATTTGTATCAACTAAATTTCCGGGGATGAAATTATGCGAGAGTGAAGAAAAGATTCTTGCAAATAAAGAAATTGACATTGCTGTTATATCAACACCGGTTGATACCCATTTCCACATTGCGAAAAAAGCGTTAGAAGCAGGAAAACACATCTGGGTTGAAAAACCTTTTACTGCAACTTCCAAAGAAGCTAAGGAGTTAATCAAGATTGCTGCCGAAAGAAATTTGAAAATTTTTGTCGATCATACATTTATTTATACTGGATCTGTTAGAAAAATAAAAGAACTTATTGACAAAGGAGAGCTTGGCGAGATAATTTATTTTGATTCGGTTAGAGTTAATCTTGGTTTGTTTCAGCATGATGTAAATGTTATTTGGGATTTAGCTCCACACGATTTATCAATAATGGATTATCTTATAGGCAAAAAAGTCCTAGCTGTTTCAGGCAACGGAATTGCAAATTATTATGAGCATGAGAACATAGCGCACATTGCTGTTTATTTTGAAGATAATTGTTTTGCTCATTTTCATGTAAACTGGACTTCTCCAGTAAAAATAAGGCGAATGTTAATAGGTGGAAAGAAAAAGATGCTAGTCTTTGATGATATGGAGAATTTTGAAAAAGTGAAAATATATGATAGCGGAATTGAAATGAAAACTCAGGAAAGCATTCATGAGGCATTGGTACAATACCGTATTGGTGATATGTACAGCCCAAAAGTGAATCAGACCGAAGCATTATCTCTTGCAGTAAGTGAATTCATTTCATCAATTAAAGAAAACAGGAAACCATTGACTTCGGGAGAAGATGGACTAAAAGTTGTAAAAATTCTGGAAGCCGCGGAGAAATCAATAAAGCACAAAGGACAATTGGTAGAGCTAAAGGATTAACTTATGGAAAAGAAAAATATAAATAATGTAAAACTCGGTAAAGATGTTAAGATATTTGATTTTGTAAATCTTTATGGTTGTTCAATTGATGATAATACAAAAGTCGGAACATTTGTGGAGATTCAAAAAAATGCAACCATTGGAAAAAATTGTAAAATTTCTTCTCATACATTTATCTGCGAAGGCGTTCATATTGAAGATAATGTTTTTATAGGTCACAATGTAACTTTTATTAATGATAAATATCCTCGAGCTACTAATCCTGATGGTTCTATGCAGAGTGAAGCAGATTGGAAAGTCGTTGAAACTTATATCAGAAAAGGTGCTTCGATTGGTTCTTCTTCGACTATTTTATGTGGTGTGACTGTTGGTGAAAATGCGATTGTTGGTGCTGGTTCTGTTGTTACTAAAGATGTTCCGCCAAATTCTGTAGTTGCAGGAGTTCCTGCTAAAGTAATTAAAAAACATTAACTGTAAGAAAATGTATTGAATTTTCGTTTATTTTATGAAATTAAGTAGTGATTATTACCCACAGTTAATTAAGCTGTGGGTTCTTTTTATTTTATTTTGCTCCAATATTTTTTCTCAGGAAGTGAATAATAAATCATCCCTTGATTCTTCTGAAAGTTCAATCAACTGGAACAGAACAGCGTTAATAAGTGGCAGTATTGTTACAGTTAATACTGGTCTCTGGTTTTTATATAATGATGTTTATTATTCAAATCAAAAAAAAGTTAAAATGCACTCCCGCAGTGATTGGTATAATTACACCTTGAATATTGATAAACTAGGACATATTCACAGTACAATTACATTACACAGACTAAGCACTCAAGCAGCAAGATGGTGCAATTTCTCGGAAGAAAATTCATTATGGATTGGAAGCGCAATAAGCTGGCTTCATATGTTACAAATTGAGTTATCAGACAGTCGCTATGAAAAATGGGGATTTAGCTGGGAAGATTTTTCTAGCAATACAATAGGGGCTTTATATCCAAATCTTCAATATTATTTTCCTATAATGAAATCATTCAATTTAAAATTTAGTTATCATCCTTCCGGACATCTTAAGCAAAAATATGTCGACCAATTTATAGAAGATTATGAGGGCAAAACCCACTGGTTAACAATAAATGTTCACAATTTACTTCCTTCATCATTAAAACCGTATTGGTTTGATTGGCTTCAAATTGCAATAGGATATGGTGGTGAAAAACTGATTGTGCCTTATACAAAATCTCCCTGGTGGAAATATAATTCTGTTGGCAAAAAAGGACTTGGAGAACAGGAGTGGTACATCAGTTTTGATTATGATTTGATTAAGTTATTTAAACCTGAGAATAATTCTTTTTGGTACACATTGCTTGAAGATTTGAATTTATTACATTTTCCATCTCCTGCAATCAGGATAAGTCCTTCATCGATTTATTATGGGATATATTTCTAATTCCAATTCTTTTTTGATAAAAACTTAATTTAAAATCTTACTTAACACTTTTTCAGCGATAGTCTTGCCAATACTGATTGACGCAGTGGCTGCTGGTGATGGTGCATTGAGAACGTGAACCATTTTTTCTGTCTCATAAATGATAAAGTCATCAATAAGTTTTCCTTCTTTGTCCAATGCTTGTGCACGAACTCCTGAGCCGCCTGGAGAAATATCTTTTTCTTCTATTTGGGGAATTAATCTTTGCAAAGATTTTAAAAATAAATTTTTACTTAATGAACGAGCAAATTCCTGAAATCCCATCTTATAATATTTTGCAGCCATTATCCAAAAACCAGGGGAAGTAATCATTTCTGTAACATCTGTAAATGAGAAATCCTGTTTTTTATAACCTTCTCTTTTGAATGCAAGAACAGCATTAGGCCCGGCTTCAACGCCTCCTTTTATCATTCTTGTAAAATGAACTCCGAGGAAAGGAAAACGGGGATCAGGAACTGGATAAATAAGATTTTTTACAAGATGTTGCTTTTCCTTTTTTATATTGTAATACTCTCCTCTAAAAGGAATTATCTTTACATCTATATTCATTTCACATTTTTTAGCTATACGATCGGACTGTAAACCGGCGCAATTAACAAGAACTTTGGTTTTAAATTCATTTTTGTCTGCAATAACTATTTGCTCATTATTTTTTTTAATTAATTGAATAAATTTATTGCCGGTTTCAATAACTCCGCCAGATGAATCAATTATCTTTGCATAAACCTCTGTAACATCATTATAATCTACAATTCCTGTTTGTGGAATGAATAATCCTTCAATTCCATTTACATTTGGTTCATATTCTTTAAGTTCTTCTTTTTTTAATCTTTTAATGTTTGTTAGACCGTTGGCAATTCCTCTTACTTCAAGTTCATTTAGTTTCGAAATTTCATTTTGATTTGTTGCTACAACAATTTTGCCGCATTTATGATGTTTAATATTGTATTCCTCACAAAACTTATACATCGCATCTCTGCCAGCAGCACAATTAGTCGCTTTCAGAGAACCCGGTTTGTAGTACAATCCCGAATGAATTACTCCACTATTATTTCCGGTTTGATGAGCGGCAAGTTTATTTTCAGCTTCAATTAGAATGAGTTTTATGCTGGGGTTCTTTTTTAGCACTGACATAGCTGTTGCAGTACCAATTATACCTCCGCCAATTATTGTCACATCATATGATTTTATATCCATCTCTCACCGCAAGTTTTTCTAAATGACTGAATCAATTCTAAAAATCTTTGTAAATTACATATGAAAAATAACAGAAAAATTTAAAGATAAAGGAACTTTAGGAGAAAATTTTGTGAGTGATTTTCTTAAGAAAAAAATTTTTATTGCAGGACATTCCGGAATGGTTGGTTCAGCGATTAAACGTAACCTTGAACAAAATGGATACGAAAATATTATTACAAGAAATTTCCCCGGACTTGATTTGATTAGTCAAAATGAAGTGGAAAAATTTTTTAATGATGAAAAACCTGAACTGGTAATTGTTGCCGCTGCAAAAGTTGGTGGAATACTTGCAAACAATACGTATCGTGCTCAATTTATTTATGAAAATCTAATGATAGAAGCAAATGTAATTCACTCTGCGTACAAATACGGAACAGAAAAACTTATTTTTCTTGGAAGCTCCTGCATTTATCCAAAACTGGCTCCTCAGCCACTAAAAGAAGAATATTTACTTACTTCTGAACTTGAATATACAAATGAACCTTATGCAATAGCCAAAATAGCAGGTATAAAACTTTGTGAAAACTATTATAAGCAATATGGATGCAATTTTTTCTCTGTTATGCCAACAAATCTTTATGGAATTAATGACAATTTTAATTTAGAGACTTCGCACGTACTTCCTGCATTAATCAGAAAATTTCACGAAGCGAAAAAGAATAATCATCCGGAAGTTATATTGTGGGGAACAGGCACACCTAAAAGAGAATTTATGTTTGTTGATGACCTTGCTGATGCTATTGGTTTTCTTCTAAAAAATATTAATGCAAAAGATTTATACGAAAATGGTTTAACTCATATTAATATTGGCACGGGAGAAGATTTAACAATTTCAGAACTTGCGTTAATTATTGGAGAAGTTGTTGGGTATAATGGTAAAATAGAATATGATTCTTCAAAACCTGATGGAACTCCACGAAAGCTGATGGATGTTTCAAGATTACATAAACTTGGCTGGCATCATAAAACAAATCTTAAAAATGGAATTGAAAAAACTTACCAATGGTTTCTTCAATTTAAAAACGAATAAAGAAGTGAAAGGTAAAAAATGAAAAAAGCATTAATAACAGGAATTACCGGGCAGGATGGAAGCTATTTAACCGAGATACTTCTTGAAAAAGGTTATGAAGTACACGGAATAATAAGGAGAAGCAGTTCATTCAATACGGGAAGAATCGATCACCTGTTTAATAATCCTGAAGTTCATGATAAAAAATTATTTCTTCATTATGGTGATCTTGTTGATACAAGTAACCTGAATCGTTTGCTGGAAAAAATTGAACCTGATGAAATTTATAATCTTGCCGCACAAAGTCATGTCAAGGTTTCATTTGAAGTACCTGATTATACGGGACAGGTGGATGCACTTGGCACATTGCGATTCCTTGATGCAATAAGAGAAGTTGGACTAAAGCAAGTTAAATTTTACCAGGCATCAACAAGTGAATTATATGGCAAGGTACAGGAAATTCCACAAAAAGAAACAACTCCTTTTTATCCGCGTTCGCCTTATGGAGTTGCAAAACTATATGGCTTCTGGATAATTGTTAATTATCGTGAGGCATATAATTTATTTGCTTGTAACGGCATATTGTTTAATCACGAATCACCGCGTAGAGGTGAAACTTTTGTTACAAGAAAGATTACTCGTGCTGCTGCAAGAATATTTTTTGGCTTACAGGATTCACTTTCACTCGGTAACCTTAATGCAAAAAGAGATTGGGGTTATGCACCGGAATACTGCGAAGGAATGTGGAAAATATTGCAACATTCTGTGGCTGAAGATTTTGTGCTTGCAACAGGAGAGACAAGAACTGTAAAAGAATTCTGTGATCATACTTTTAATGAAACAGGAATAAAACTTGAATGGCAAGGTGAGGCAGAAAATGAGCAGGGAATTATTTCATCAATAGATAAAAACAAGGTTAACAGCATTATCGAAAAAGTAAATTCATTTGAAGGTTATAGTGTAAAGTTCAATGAAAATCTTAAACCTGGAAAAGTACTTATAAAAGTTAATCCTGCATATTATCGCCCTACAGAAGTTGAGTTATTGATTGGTGATGCAACAAAAGCCGAGAAATTACTTGGATGGAAAGCCAAGACAAGATTTGAAGACCTTGTAAAAACAATGATTCTATCTGATCTTGAAAAAGTAAGAAGAAAAGGTTTTTAAAATCTGAATCTATTTTCTGTTCTTTGAATCCAATACAAAAAAAGGAAAATTATTATGGAACAAAATGTTGGATCTATGGACAGAATATTAAGAGTTATGATAGGACTTTTTCTTATATCAATGCTTTTCTGGGTTGAAGGCTCAAATAAATATTTCGGGTTAATAGGAATTGTGCCGCTTCTCACGGCTTCAATGAAATCCTGCCCGTTATATCTTGCCTTTAAACTTAACACGTTAAAGAAAAAAATTCAAGAAAAATGAAGGAGCAAATACGCTCCTTTTTTTGTAATTAAAATCACACATCAAAAACGCTGGTTATAAGGTTCAACAGTGAAATATTTTTATTTATTATCTTTGCATCAGCAATATAAATTTTTATAATAATTCAGGCGGATAAATGAAGAAATATTTTATTCTTCTCTCAGTAATTGTATTATATTTAAATCTTTTTTCACAGGTTCAAAAGAAAATTTATCATCCTTTTACCGGAACTATTGTCCTTTCTATGGAAGGTGGAACTACCTATGGCATAACTGACTATGAAAAATATAAATTTGATATACTTGGCAGAGGTACGCTCGAATATTTTTTACCAACTTATTCAAAAGGAACATTAGGTTTTCGTCTTTTTGGTGGAATGGGATTTCTAAAAGGTGAAGATTTATCAAGGAATCCAAATGAATTCAGAACTGATTTGAAATTCATTGGCGGTGGATTGGTTTATAATCTATCAATTAATGAAGCTATCTTTCCTTATTTCTTTGGTGGAGTATCATATCTCTGGTTCGATCCAAAAGGACCGGATGGTAACCTTATGATTAATCGTCTGGCATATAATTATAAAGCTCACGAACTTGATTATAATGGTGAACTTGGGTGCAGATTTTTAGTTACTGATAACCTTTCGTTTAATATAAATTTTGGTGTAAGCTTAAGCCCAACCGATAACCTTGATGATATTGCTTATGGTACAAGCAAAGATATGTTCTTTACTTCTGCTGCAGGATTTTCTTTTGCATTCCTTGGAGAAGGTGATGCAGACCTTGATGGAGTTCTTGATTCAAAAGATCTTTGTCCAGAAACACCTTTAGGAATTAAAGTTGATCAATTCGGTTGTCCTTTTGATTCTGATAAAGATGGAGTACCTGATTATTTGGATGAATGCCCCGATACCCCGCAGGGAGTAAAAGTTGATAAACACGGTTGTCCGCTTGATACTGATGGAGATGGAATTTATGATTATCTTGATATATGTCCAAATACTCCCAAAGGTGTAAAAGTCGATGAATTTGGTTGTCCATTAGATTCTGATAATGATGGTGTTCCAGATTACATGGATAAATGTCCAAATACACCTATCGAAGCGAAAGTTGATAAGTTTGGTTGTCCGCTTGATTCAGATAATGACGGGGTTCCTGATTATTTAGATCAATGTCCAAACACTGCTCCCGGAGAGATGGTTGATAAATTTGGTTGTACAATTAAAAAGGAAGAACCACCACCACCACCTCCACCAGTAATTAAAGAAGTTGTACTTTCAGCAGGGACTACCTTTGTATCAGGTAAAGCAGACCTTTTGCCATCTGCTTATGCTGAACTTGATAAACTTGTAAAAGTAATGAAAGAGGAACCGAATACTCGCTGGTTAATTGAAGGGCATACAGATAACATTGGAAAACCAAATGTAAACAAAAAACTTTCATTAGAAAGAGCTAATGCTGTTTTGAATTATTTTATTACCAAAGGAATCTTTAAAAACAGGTTTGAAGTCAGAGGATTAGGTTCAGCCTTTCCAATAGCTGATAATAAAACAGAGGAAGGAAGGCAGAAAAACCGTCGCGTGAAAATTATGAGATTAAATTGATAATAAATAGTATTTGAAATGTTAAAGGCTGTCTTATAAGTGCAGCCTTTACCGTTTTAAATAATATTAAGGGAAGTTAAATCTTGAACAAGTTTTTCATAACCAGTAAAAACTACTCCCTGCCATCCATATTTTTGTGCAGCATCAATATATTCAGGTATATCATCAATAAAAAAATGTTCTTCAGGTGGACAACCAGTGAACTGTTCAACAATTCTGAAAATCTTTTCTTCAGGTTTTATCGCTCCAACTTCAAAAGAAAGAACTAGTTTATCAAAATGTTTTAAAAATTCAGAATTACTGTATCCATATTTATAATGGAGTAAATCGGTGTTTGACAGCAAAACCAATTTATATTTTTCTTTAAGTAAAGGCAGGAGTGATACTACATCTTCGTTAATAGTAAAAATATCGGAATAAAATCTCGCGAATTCATCAGCAGGAATTTTGTTCTCTAGTACTTTAGAATAATGATTAAGGAATTCATTTTCTGTCATTTTGCCTTTTTCAAAGCTACGATGGATGTGATAATTCGTTTTAAAAAAATTTATAAATTTCTCACCTAATCCTTTTTCAACTTCATTAAGTCGTTCAATTGTTTTATCATAGGTGAATGGAACAAGCACTTTGCCCAAGTCAGAAACTATTACACTTATTTTGTTTTTCATAATGCTTTTAGAAATTCTGGAAAAAATTTTTCAAAATTAACATTTAATCCATAATTGTATTTAATTTTTTTTTATTTTTACCAAAGAATTAATAAATATTTGTGAAAAAACCTTTATACATATTACTGATTGTTTTTCTTTTTCTGAATAACTTCGCTTATGTGATTCTTTTTCTTCAAAGTCGAATGGAGATAAAAAAAGAAATGTTCAGAAGAATTGCTGCAGGAGATTATTCGGGAGAATTGATCTGTTTTACATTTAATAATGATTCAGAAATAAAATGGAAAGTAATCTGGAAAGATGACCATGAGTTTGAGTTCAATGGTACTATGTATGATATTGTCAAAAAAGACACTAAAGGTGATACTATTATCCTTTATTGTATTAATGATGAAAAAGAATCCGAGTTAATAAAAAGTTTTCTCAAAGAGAATTCCAAAGAAAAAAACAAATCTGTACCGCCACTTACAAAAATCAGTTTACAAAATATTATAACTCAGGCACTGGTTAAAAATAGTTTTTATCCTGAGGTCTTTGAACAACCTTATGGATATTCTGCCCAATTTTTGAATAATTACAAATCGATAACCTTAGAACTCCCTTCTCCTCCTCCAAAGAAAGTATAATTAATTAAATATTTCTGAACTCTGCATACTAATTCTACGAATTATCCAAAACTGTAATTTGCAGAGTTATTACTTTTTAAACTTAACAACAGGAGATTAAATGAAAAATTTTCTATTATGTACTGTTTTGTTTTTTTCTGCTTTAGAAGTATTTGGGCAGATAAAAACGGACATAAAAAAAGATACTTTGTATTATCAAATGCAGCAGTTTACTATTACTTCTACAAGATATCCTGAACAGATTCTTGAAATTCCTTATGCTGTTTCACTTATTAATAAAGAAAAATTTGAAGACACAAAAGGTTATGGACTGGATGAAATTCTTAAGACAGTTCCCGGAGTTCTTGCTCAATCAAGATTTGGAAATCAGGATATAAGAATAGTAATTCGTGGGTTTGGTGCACGCGGTTCAGGCGACAGATCAAACGCTGGTACTTCAAGAGGTATTCGTGTTATGATAGATGGAATTCCTGAAACCGAACCAGATGGAAGAACATCTTTTGATCATATTGATCTTGGTATGTTTGATAATATTGAAGTTGTCAGGTCTAATTCATCTGCGCTCTGGGGTAATGCTTCAGGTGGGATTATTAATCTTTCTTCAATTCCATCATTTGATAATACATTTGGACAAATTCAATCATCATTCGGTAGTTATGGCTTTAAGAAATTATCCGGAAGTATAGGTGCATCTTATGAAAACGGAAAACTCTTTGCAACTTTTTCCAACACAGATTTTAAAGGATGGAGAGAAAGATCAAGCAGTTCAAGAATGCTTGTAAATCTTGGTATTTACTCTATGCTTTCTGAAAAAACAAAACTTGGTCTTTATTTACTTGGAACAAGTAATCAGTTCCATATACCGGGACCATTAACTCAAAAGCAATTTGATGATGATCCAAAGCAATCAAATACTACATATAAAACAAGAGATGAAAGAAGATTCAATCGTCTTGGCAGAATTGGTGCCTCTCTTGATGCAAATCTGACTAATATGCATTCAATTTCAGCAATGGTTTTTGTTAATCCAAAGTATCTTCAAAGATCCGAACGAGGAACGTTCCGTGATTTTACAAGGTATCATATTGGTGGAAATTTTATGTATAAAAACTATGCTGAATTTTCGCCTGAATTTAAAAATAATCTTGTACTTGGTATTGATGAAGCATACCAGGATGGAGCAATTTTGTTCTATACTCTTTCTACAACAAATCAAAGAGGAACAAAATTAAATACAAATAAAAGAGAAGGAGCAAATACATTTGGTGGATTCGTTCAGGAAGAGATTCAATGGAATGATAAAATTAGTTTGATTGTTGGCGGTAGATATGATAAAGTGACTTATTATACTCATACATATCCAAGTTCAACTTCAACTACTTCCTCACCAATTTATGATTTGCAGGACAAAGCTTTCGAAAAATTTACTCCGAAAGCTGGGATTACTTATAGAGTTACTCCTTTAATAAGTATTTATGCAAATCTTGGCGGTGGTGTTGAAGTTCCTGCTGGTAATGAAACAGATCCTTCAAGTGTAAATGGTTATGATACTGTTTATGCAATAAATCCATTATTAGAACCAATCACTTCTACTACTTTCGAAGTTGGAACGAAGCAAATGTGGTTATTTGATGAACATAGCATAATTAAAAGTATTGATTTTGATCTTGCACTGTATTTAATAAACATTAAAAATGATATTATTCCTTACCAGGGTGGTAAATTTTATTTTACTGCAGGTAAGACAAAACGCTCGGGAGTTGAACTTGGGGCGAACTTCTTATTTGATTACGGAATAGCTCTAAATACTGCGTTTACAGTTTCCAGTAATAAATATGATGAATACATTGTTGACTCAATTCATTATAGCAAACCAGGCAAATATGCTGATTATAAGGATAACAAAGTTGCCGGTATTCCTGATTTGTTTTACAACATTGGAGTTCAGTTTGCACCTAAATTTTTCTATGGTGCATACATTAGCTTTTCAACAAACGGTTTAGGAAAATATTTTGTTGATGACGCCAACAAATACAGTGTTCCTGCTTATAACATATTTAATGCTTCAATTGGTTTGCAAAAACCATTGATGATTACTCAGAATCTTTTCTTAAAAGGATTCTTAACTATAAATAATTTAACTGATAAGAAATATGTGGGTTCAGCATTTATTAATCCGGATCTTGTTACAGAAAACGGTGTAAAAGTACCTGTTTATCTGGAACCTGGTTTACCAAGAACAATTACTGCATCTATTTCTATCGGTTGGAAATAGTTATTCTGGGATGACTGTTTATCCCTTTTATTATTAACAAGGAAAAAAATGAAAAAAATTTTTTTATTTATTGCTCTCATATTATTGAGCTTTGTGATAGAAGCTCAGTCGTTGAAAGATACGCTCGAATTCAAGTTCCCGGGTGAAATAATTATATCAGCACCAAGAATGAATCTTCCGGTAAAGAAGATACCATTCTCAACTAATATAATTGATGCAGGTATTCTACAAACAATGCCAAGAACAATTTCAATTGATGAACCGATGAAATTAGTTCCAGGTGTTAAAATAGATAACCAGGCAAATGGAATGAGAATTCACTTATCGATGCGTGGCCAGGGAATATTAACAGAAAGAGGAATCCGTGGTATAAAAATACTGCTTGATGGAATTCCTGTTAATGATCCTACCGGGTTTGCCCCCGATTTCTTTGATGTTGATTTTAATAATACTGAACGTATAGAAGTTCTTCGTGGTCCGGCAGCTTCTCTTTATGGTGGAAGTGCATCCGGAGGTATAATTAACATCATAACAAAAAATTCACCGGATGTTCCTCTGTTTGGTGAAGCCAATTTTATTGCGGGTTCAAATAACTTCTGGAAAACCGCTGGTCGTTTTGGTGGTAATGTGGATAAAGTGAATTACAATTTTTCATTCTCAAGAACAATGGGAGATGGCTACCGTGTTCATACTCACTTCTGGGGAAATAATGTCTATGGAAAATTGACTTATTCTCCTAATACTTCTATTCAGCTTACACCTATTTTTGGCTGGACAAATGTATACCATGAAAATCCAGAAGGAATTAACCTCGATTATTATAACAGAGATCCTAAACTTCCTAATGATGATGCTGTTCCTTTTAATGAATATCTTCAGACTAATCGTTTTACAAATGCATTGAAGGGTTTATTCCTCTTAAAGGATAATCAGCAAATTTCTTTTAATGGATACATAAAAAGAACTCTGTTTACCGAAGCTAATAATCATACCTTCAATCATAGAACTATTACTACACCAGGTGCTTCAATTCAATATACTATTGATTTTGGAAAACGAGAAGATTTTATTAAAAATAAAATCAGCGTTGGTTCAGATATTCAATGGCAAAAAATTGAAGAGTATCGTGTGGATAATATTTATTCACTTGAAGGAGATACAGTCAGATCTAAAGAAACTATAAAACAAAGTGGTGTAGGAATTTTTCTGATTGATAATCTTGAAATTTCTAATCAGTGGAGTGTAATGGTTTCCTTACGGTATGATAAGATTACAAATAAACTTGAAGACATATTGAAAGATCCTTATGACCTTTCCGGTAATGCTGACTTTTCAAAAGCTACTGGCAGAGTCGGCGTAACTTATTCTCCAATTCCCGAATTAAATATTTTTGCTAACTGGGGTCAGGGATTTCTTCCTCCGGCAACTGAGGAGTTGGCTCAAAATCCTGATCAGTTTGGCGGTTTCAATACTCATCTTACCTATTCTACATCAAATGGTATTGATGTTGGTGCTAGAGGAAATCTTATGCCAAATCTTTATTATGATGTAACAGGTTTCTATCTGAAAACGAAAGATGATTTTGACAGGTATCGGATTACAAATCCATTGAGAAACCAGGAAACATTCTATCGTAATATTGGCTCAAGCGATAGAATTGGTCTGGAGATCTATGGGAAATATACTCCTGTAGCAAAATTACAGTTGCAACTGGCTTATACGTATTCACATTTTAAATATACAAATCCAGATCCAATCCAGATTGTTATGGATGATCCGGCAATAATTAAATTTATTGAAAATGGAAAATTGTTACCTAATTCTCCGGAACATCAGATTTACTTTGATGTTCAGTACAATCCAATTTCAACTCTGGTATTGGGAATAAGCACTGAAACATTAAGCAAAGCTTATATCGATGGTGCAAACATCGATGCAGAAGCAGTTGAAGCTTATACTTTAATTAATATTAGAGCAGGTTATGATATTAATCTTGGTCCGGTACAGGGAGAAATATCTTTTCAAGTTAAAAATCTGACTGATAAAAAATATGTCGCTTTCTCTGAACCTGATCCCGGCGGAAATGCCTATCAACCCGGAGCAGGAAGAGAATTCTTTGGTGGATTTAAAATTAAACTTTAATAATTAAATTCATTTTGTTAGTTCCCCCTTCTTTGCAAGGGGGATTTTTTTATTAATTTTTTGTGAAAGCGAATTATGAACTCAATACATCTTCATTTAATGTTAAATCATATTCCAATTTTTGGAACAATTATACTTTTTATTTTATTCTCTTATTCTGTTTTTAGACAAAAAGAAGACTTATCAAAAAAATTATTGTGGCTCTTTCCAGTATTGGCTGTATTTACAACAATATTAATTTTGACAGGCGATCCTTCTGCAAACGTTGTAAGGACTTACGAAGGAATAAACAGGGAAGCGATAGATACACATGAGACTTTTGGATACATTTCTTTTTATTTAATACTTGCAATTTCAGCACTCTCTTTTGCAGGAATTTATTTTTCGAAAAAAAAGAATATTCTTCCTTCCTGGATTAAATATGGAATTATAATATTATCTTTCCTATGCACTGTGGCAATTGCTTGGACCGGAAAGCTTGGAGGGGAAATTAGGCATGTTGAAATATCAAAAGGAATAAATCCTGAAGGCGTACACTATATTGAAAAGGATGAAGATTAATTTTCTTTATCCTTATATTTGAAACACACAAAAATAATTTCTGAAGATTGCTATGAAATATCTCTTACATATAACTTTTATGTTCTTTTTTGTATCACAAATATGTCTTTCACAAGAGAAAGAAAAGAGAGATAGTCTTAAATATGAAATAGATGAGATTGTTGTAATCGGAACACGAAGTGTTGAAAAGATAATTGATATACCTTATTCGGTTTTTCGAGTTGATAAAAAAGAATTATCGTATGGTAAAAAAGTTTCTGCAAAGGATGTGCTGGCAGATGTGCCCGGTTTATTTTTGCAATCAAGATATGGCAATCACGATTTACGAATTTCAATAAGAGGGTTTGGAACCCGCTCCAATTCTGGTGTGCGTGGCGTGAGAATTTTACAGGACGGAATTCCTGAATCTGAACCGGATGGTGAAACTGTTATTGATGCTGTTGATTTTACTTCTCTTGGAGGAGTTGAGGTTGTTAAAGGAAATCTATCTTCACTTTATGCAAACGCTCCTGGTGGTGTTATTAACTTTGTAACAGATCTTTATTTCCCCACTAACTTTGTAACGACAAATAATCAAATAGGGAAATTTGGTTACAGGCAGAATGGATTTAAACTTGGACTAAAGACAAATCAGAATAGATTTTTCTTATCATACAATTACAGAAATCTTAATGGTTACAGGAAACACAGTGCCGAAAATCAGCATCTTATTAATGCAGTGTATGAAGCTTATATTGGAGAAAAATCTACATTAACTATACTTGGCAATTATGTAAATGGTTTGATTAAACTTCCCGGTTCTTTAACAAGTGAAGAATATTTTGCTGATCCTTTTCAGGCTAATCCTTATGCTATTGCTCTTGACTTTAAGAGAATAACTAAAAAAGGCAGACTTGCCGTTCGATACAAAACTACTTTTGGTAGAGAAGACCAAAATGAAATTGAAATAACAGGTTATGGCGGAATTAAAGAGATGGATAAAACTGATAACGATTTTTATTCTGTTTCTACAAGATATTCGCTGGGGACCATGATTAGATTTACGAACAAATCTAATTTGCTGAACAGGAAAAATGTTCTATCCATTGGAATGGATTTCGCTCATCAGTCAGGACCTTTTACTGAATTTGATAATCAATATGGAAGTAAAGGAATATCGGTACAAAATTTATATAATCCTGAATTGAGCAATATTGGTTTTTACTTTCTGAATCACTTAAACATTGTAGAAGAAAAACTTGACCTTTATGTTTCTGGAAGATTTGATAAAAACGTTTTCTCTAAGTCTATTTCTATTCCTTTTGGATTTACAGATACACTCAGAAAATTCCAGAGATTTACTCCTAAAGTTGGATTGAATTATAAGATTATTCCTACTATTGCAGTCTATAGTTCTTATGGTGAAAGTTTTGATTTTCCTGCATTAAGCGAACTTGGTAACACACCTCTTTCTTCTAACATAAAATATTCTTTGAATCCCGACTTAACTCCGCAGCGTTCACAAAATTTTGAACTTGGGGTTAAAGGTAATCTTTTGAATTTTGACTCCGAGTTTATGCGTAAACTTTTCTTTGAAGTAACTTATTTTAATTATATGATTCACGATGAAATTGTTCCGTTTGTAATTAGCCAGAAAACCTATTTTCGTAATGCGGCAAAGACAAGCAGGGAAGGAGTAGAAATTGGATTTAAGAGCGAACCGTTTGAAGAAATTGAACTTGTAATAAATTATACTATTACAAATTTTAAGTATAAAGAATATAAGACAACCGTTTATTCCCCTTCGGGAACAACAATTGAAGATTACACTGGAAACTTTGTACCATCTGTGCCAAAAGGAATTCTTAATTTTATTCTTGCGTATGAGTTTGAAATGTCAGAAAAAATTTCAGGTCTGTTAATATGGGATTGCGATTACATTGCTAAAATGTATGTCAACGATAAAAACACAGCTTCTTCTTCTCCTTATTTTTATGGAAATGTTATGACAGGTATAAATTATTCCGATGATTTTATTAATCTTATTCTATTTGCAGGTGCAGGAAATATTTTTGATAAACGTTATTCAAGTTTTATTAATATCAATGAATATTACGGAAGATATTTTGAAACAGGTGAACCAAGAAATATTTATGGCGGACTTACTTTAAGTTATAAGTTTTAATTATCTATGAAATCTTTTGTTTGTTTTTTTTTGATTCTAACTGTAGAAATATTCACTCAGGTTAATTCATTCAGAATATTTCCTGGTAGTGTAACGCAAACCGAACCTGTAGTAGCGGTTAGTCCGCTTAATCCTTTGTTTATGTTTGTAAGCGGAGTAACAATTAATACTTCCACAAGCTTTAGAAGCGAAGGTGTTTATGTTACTACAAATGGTGGCTTAAACTGGTTTGGAAGCGACACCTGTACAGGTAATCTGATAATTAATCACGGTGGTGATCCTGCGGTTGCTATTGCTTCAGATGGAGATTTAGTCCTTACACATATTGGTTCGCTTTATCCCGGTGTGTATAGTCATTACTCAACAAATCTTGGTGCAAGCTGGTCTTCAGCTTCTACTATTTCTAATCTTCAGCCGGAAGATAAAGGCTCAACCATAATTGATAACAACCCTTCAAGTCCTTTTTATGGAAGATTGTACTCAATCTTTGTCAATCTTGTTACTCCGTTTCCTGTTAGAATTTCTACAAGCACAAATAAAGGACAAAACTGGACAACTCCTTTAGTAATAAATCCAAGTCCTTTAAGCAGATGTTCCGGAGGCACTATTGCAACCGCAAAGAATGGAACCGTCTATACTTGCTGGGCGGGTATGACTTCCTCCTCTCCTTATTATGAAGATTTTGTTGGCTTTGCTTCTTCTTCCGATGGTGGTGTAAGCTTTAGTGTTAATCAAAATATTTTTGATGCAAACGGTATTACAGGTACTTTATCATCCAAGGGAAATATCCGCGTTAATGGACTTCCTTCTATTGAAGTTGATAACAGTGGCGGAACAAGAAATGGCTGGTTATATATTGTTACCACTGATATAAATTTATCTCCTGCTGGAAGCGATCCTGATATTATTTTGCATCGCTCAACTGATGGAGGCGCAACGTGGAGTGCAGGAATAAGGGTTAACCAGGACGCACTAAATAATGGCAAGATTCAATATTTCCCTTCAATAACAATTGATTCTACGGGTGGGGTTAATATTCTTTTTTATGATGACAGAAATACTACTTCAGATTCTGCCGAAGTTTTTCTTGCACGCTCTACCGATGGCGGCACTACCTGGAAAGAGTATCTTATAAGCAATCACAGGTTTAAACCAAAACCAATTATTGGCGGTTCATCAAACTATCAGGGAGACCATATTGCGGTTACTTCCATTGGTAAGAAGATTTATTGTTTCTGGATGGATGATTTTTCCGGTTTATATCAATTATGGTTGGGTATATTTGACTTTTCGACCAATCCTGTCGATGATGGAAAACCGAATAACGTGAATTCATTTTCTTTAGAGCAGAATTATCCAAACCCGTTTAATCCATCGACAAAAATAAAATTTACAGTTCCATCCATAGCCTCTGGTAAGGAGAGCGGATGGGCAGAGGTTGTTACTCTTAAAGTTTATGACATCCTTGGCAATGAAATAACCACTTTAGTAAATAATGAAATGAAGCCCGGGGTTTATGAAGTAGAATTTTTAGGTCGAAGTGAAACTTCGACACTGCCCAATGGAATATATTTCTATCGTTTACAAGCGGGCGATTATACTGCCACAAAAAAGATGATTCTATTAAAATAAAATACCAATTCCAATAATTTTATAACCCTTCTCCTTGCTAAGGAGATGGACTGGGGGAGAGGTAACAAAAATCATCTCGCGCACAATCTTTGTAACTCGAAACGCAGTTTCGAGGAAGCTCCAGAAAGAACATTCATCTATTAACCTAAGACAGTCATAACTTAATTCAAGTAAAATACAAAACAGACTTTTAACCCTTTGAAATTTATTTAATCTCTACTAGTCGGGTTTAGAGTTTAATATTTTTTTATTTATTAAGGCAAAAAGTAGAAATGACACACTGCTCGTAAGCAATACAGTAATGATAACTACTATGGACACAACGAGCCATAATTTTACGTGGCAAACATTTACATTTGGACAGCATAGCAACAGTGTGCTATATGATGTAGCCATAATAGACGAAAACAACATATGGGCAGTAGGGGCGATATATATGAACGACTCACTTGGCAATCACGACCCAAATGCGTACAACGCAGTGCATTGGGATGGTATAAAGTGGGATCTGAAGAGAATACAGTTTTATACTTTTTGTGGTCAGCAACATACTGGTTCATATCCTGCAAAATCAATTTTTGCTTTTGGATCAAATGATATTTGGGTAGGGATGGATAGTTCACAAGTTGTAAGATGGAATGGACAAAGTTAATCTTTACCAATTTGTACACCAGTTTCTATAAACAAAATCTGGGGCAGCAGCAGCAATGATTTATATGTTGTGGGTAGTGGCGATAACATAGCTCATTATGATGGAACAAACTGGACAAAGATAAATAGCGGAACAACAGTTGATTTGATGGATGTATGGGGTGGTAAAGATGGAAAGGTAATCTGGGCATGCGGGTATAACTCCAATTATGCACTAACCACATTGGTAAAGATAAGCAACTCAACAGTAACAAAAATATATGAAGGCTCACCGAATGAGCAAAGTAATAATATATATATAGGTCCATTATCTGGTGGATGGACAGATATAAAAAAAAGAACGGTATTGTTAAATTAAGGGCGTTATGCCTTCAGGAAAATAAAGATGAAATAGATTTAAGTGCATTACAAGAAGAAATGTTTTATGATATAGGCTTAACAATAAGTTCAAATGGAATAAATGATATAATGGTAGCGGGACAAAGTGGTATGATAGGACATTATAATGGATATAGGTTTTATGATATTCCTGATTTAAGGGTAAGGCGACAACAGTATTTAGGAAGTGATTTAAAGAGCAATCTCTTTGTAACAGTTGGATACAACTATTCGACTATATTTTCAAAAGCAATTATAGCAATAGGAAAAAGGAATTAGGTTTACATTATAAAAGAAAGAGCACCACCCTAAAAACATAATAACAACAGCGGCAGTGTTCGCACCACTGCCGCATAAGTGTAAACTAAAGGAATCACTGTCTTGCCAAACAGCAGAATTATGCCTTTTTGTTTACAAAATTAATTAATTAGAAATTAGTGTATTTCTGCATAATTAAAGAGATGTATATTTGTATAACCGTTTTGTTCAATTATAAAATAAACAACAATGAAATACGTAGTTTTTATTCTTTTTTCAATATCGATTGCGAATGCCCAGTATTCGAATGTTCGTGTAAGCAGTTCTTCCAGCACTGATGATAACGAAGTAGCAATTGCAATCAATCCGGCAAATCCTTTACAGATGATGGGAGGAGCTAATATTAATAAAATCTATATTACTACAAACGGTGGAGTGAACTGGACACAACAAACTCTAACATCTTCTACTTTTGGAGTCTGGGGTGATCCTTCAATTATTTATAATAGACTGGGGAATGTTTATTATGGACACTTATCTTATACTCCCAGTCCCGGCTACTGGATTGATAGAATAGTTGTACAGAAATCAACTAATAACGGTTCTACATGGAACAACGGTGCTGGCATAGGTTTTAACAGTCCAAAAGAGCAGGACAAAGAATGGCTTGCAATTGAACATCAGAATAATCAATACCGTGATAATATTTATATAAGCTGGACAGAGTTCGATAATTATGGAAGTTCAAGCACTCTCGACAGTTCAAGAATTTTATTCTCGTGTTCAACTGATGGTGGTTTAACTTTCTCAAATCCTGTTAAAGTAAGTGACCGCTCGGGTGATTGCATCGATGAAGACAACACAGTAGAAGGAGCCGTAACCGCAATCGGTCCTAATGGTGAATTATACATTAGCTGGTCAGGTCCGCTTGGAATTATGTTCGATAAATCCACTAATGGTGGAGTAACTTGGGGAGTTGATAAATTTGTCTCTTCTCAACCTGGTGGATGGGATTATTCTGTGCCGGGAATTTATAGATGTAATGGTTTACCGGTTACTGCCTGCGATACAAGCCATTCACCTTACAGAGGAAATATTTATGTTAACTGGTCAGACCAAAGAAACGGAACAGATAACACGGATATTTTCCTTAGCAAATCTACTGATGGTGGAAACACATGGTCGGCTCCTAAAAAAGTAAATAATGATAACACTTCACGTCATCAGTTTTTTACATGGATGGGAATTGACCAGAAAACAGGAACATTATATTTTGTGTTCTATGACAGGCGAAATACTACTGCTTCATACACTGATGTTTATCTTGCTATATCAAGAGATGGCGGAGAGACATTTGAAAATCATCTTATAAGTCAGTCGTCTTTTAATCCTAATGCAGGAGCTTTCTTTGGAGATTATACAAACATAGCAGCATGGAATAGAATCGTTCGTCCTATCTGGATGCGTGGAGACGGCAGTAATATAAGTGCATGGACAGCTTTAATTTATGATTCATCCGCAGTTATTCCTGCTGAGTTAATATCTTTTAATGCAAAGGTAAAAGAAAAAGAAATTTTGCTTAACTGGAAAACATCTTCTGAAAAAAATAATAAAGAATTTTTAATTGAAAAATTTGTGGTGAAATACTCCGGTGCAAAATCGAATGAAAATTTATTAGAAAGTAAATGGAATGTAATTGGAAAAGTGCAGGGTAAAGGAACAACTACTGAGTTAAGTGAATACCAATTCAAAGATGTAATTGAAAAATCAGGTGTATTTAAGTATCGTCTTAAACAGGTTGATTTCGATGGAAGCTATAAATATTCAAATGATATTGAGATTGAATCTTTCACTCCCAAAATGTTTTTGCTTGAACAGAATTATCCGAATCCATTTAATCCATCAACAACTATTTGTTATCAGCTTCCTGAAAAAACATTTGTTACCTTAAAGATATTTGATTCCCTTGGAAATGAATTAACAACTCTAGTCAGTGAAGAGAAACAAGCCGGTGTTTACGAAGTTAATTTTAATGCTGATGATTTAAGCAGTGGTGTTTATTGCTATAAATTATATGCTGAAAAATTTTCAGATATGAAAAAAATGTTGATGTTGAAATAAATCGGTAAACCAATTAATTATCTAAAGATGAACTTAAAACAAAAACTCGAATATCATTACAACTCATTCGATAAAACAAAAATCTCTCCGGACCCGCTTGAATTTTTACACCAGTATAAATGTAAAAATGATATTGAAGCAATAGGATTCATAGCTTCTGTATTTGCTTATGGGAATGTCAAACAAATAAATTCAAGTATTAATAAGCTTGTAAAGATTGCTGGTAACAAACCTTATAACTTTATCAAAAATTTTTCTTCTGATGATGAAGTGCTAATTGACTTCAAACATCGTTTTTATACTGCGGATGATGTGGTTTACTTACTTAAAGTAATGAAAATTCTTTATGAACAATTTGGAAGCATCAAAGATTTTTTTATTCTGCATTATGATGAAAAAGAAACTACTCTTATAAAACCAATAACAGATCTTTCTGTGTATTTTTTAAGTCACACTAAAATGCACAAACAAAAAAAAATAACCCATGGAATAAAGTTTATGTTCCCATTACCTTTAAAAGGGAGTGCTTGTAAAAGGATAAATCTTTTTTTAAGATGGATGATAAGGAATGATGAACTTGATACTGGTTTGTGGAATGAAATTCCTCCAAACAAATTATTAATTCCTGTCGATACCCATATTGCCAGAATCTCACGTAGCCTTGGTTTAACTAAAAGAAAAGATGTTAGCTGGCAGATGGCTGTGGAGATTACTGAAAAGCTTAAAAAGTATGATCCTTTTGATCCTGTTAAATACGATTTTGCATTATGCCATATTGGAATTAGAAAGCTGAAATTTTAAAAGTCAGGAAATTCTGAAATAAAGATTTAGATAATTTGAAGAATAATTTCACAATCCAACTTTAACTCGAAATGTAGTTTCGAGGGACTTCAAGTTTAAGATTTATGCTTAAATCAAAGCAATATATTTAAATGTAAACATAGTTTTATAGTTTTTTAAGAAGAGCTACGTTCTCTATATGGTAGGTATGCGGAAACATATCAACAGGATTTATTTTTACAAGATTATAACCTGCGTCTATAAAAAATTTAATATCTCTTACTTGTGTTGCAGGATTGCAGCTAACGTACACTATTTTGGGGGGACTAAGGGCTATAACATCATTTACAGTATTTATGTGAAGACCGTTCCGCGGCGGATCAAGAATTATTACATCAGCAGGAGGAATTTTATTTTCATTTATGTAAGGTAAAAAACTGTTATATAAATCTGTAAGATGAAAAAAAACATTCTCAGTATTGTTTATTCCTTTGTTTGTAAGTGCGTCTTGAACTGCAGGTTCAACAACTTCAAAGCCATGGACTTCTTTTGCTTTTGATGAAATAAATATGGAAATCGTACCAGCACCGGAATAAAGATCGTATACAATTTCGCTTCCCGTCAGTTCGGAATAATCAAGGGCAATGTTGTAAAGATTTTCTGCCTGTGCTGTGTTTGTCTGAAAAAATGAATTTGCACTTATTCTAAATTTGCAATGCCCAATTGAGTCATAAATAAAGCCGCTTCCGTAAAAAATTTTTTCATAATCGCCTATGGCAACCAGAGCCTTTTTTGTGTTAATGTTGTTGATTATTGTAGTAACCTGCGGAACAGTTTTTAAAAGTTGATTACAATATGTATTAATAAGCTCATCATCTTCAGCAGAGGTTACAAGGTTAACCATTAAATCTTTTGTATTAAACGATTGCTTAATAACAAGGTTGCGAAGATATCCTGTATGCGTCTTTGTTGTATAGATGGAAGAGTTCCGGCTTTTAAAAAAATCTTTGGTTAAATTTAGAATAATATTGCTTATTTCAGATTGCAGGTAGCATTCATCAATATCAAGTACTTTATCAAATGAGTTTGGTGTATGTAAACCGAGAGCAAAGCTGCGTTCAAAAATTTTTTCACTTTTAATTTCTTCTTCTGTAAGCCAGCGTTTATCTGCAAATGAGAATTCCATTTTATTTCTGTAGAAAAAAATATTTTTTGAAGGAACAATTGCATGACAGATATAATCAGAAAGTCCACCCATTTTCTGAAAAATTTCATTAACCTGAAGTTGCTTATATTCAATTTGTTTTTCGTAAGAAAAATCCTGCTGTTTACAACCACCGCAAATACCAAAATATTTGCATTTAGGTTGAACCCTGTATGGCGATGGAACTAAAATTTCAACAACTTTAGCTTCGGCATAATTTTTTTTTATTTTTGTTAAACTTGCATTTACAACATCACCAGGATAAGCACCATCAGTAAAAACAACGAAATTACCTTTATCTTTATCAGGAATATTTAGTTTAGCAATACCTCTTCCTTCAAATGCATACTTGCCAATTTCAAGTTTAATAACATCACCTTTTTTCATTTAACATCCTTGTGAAGAATAAATCCTTTAAATCCGATGTATTTATCACCACCCTGGTAAAGAAAAACTTTTGACTCGTGTGAAATCCGATTAATAATTTTTTTTCGAAAACTTTTTTCATTAGATGGAAGAGAATCAACATTATTTCTCAAAAGACTTTCAGCTTGTTTATAAAAATTTTTTAATGTAGCAGTAAGATTTATTTCTGCTTTAACAGAAAAATTCATCTTGTTAAAAAAATATTTTAATTCATCATCAGTAAGAGCATCAATATCAGACCTGTCCCATATATCAGAAATAAATTTAGGTACAATTTTGTTGATACGAATAATTTCTCCATTACAAAAGATGCCCTTATTTGTTAACACACGTTTAATTTCAGAAAAAATATTTTTCCTGTTTGTAGAAGAGACAGAGCCCTGTGCGAAAACAATATCGAAGCGGCTATCATGAAAATCAATTTTATCAAAACTCATCAAACGGACATTAATAGTTTTAATGCCGCTTAAACTAAGCCGTGCAGTTAAAAGTGATTCATCATTATCAACGATAATAAAAATTTCCCTTGGCTCTAATTCAATAAATTTCTTAGCAATCTCTTCAGCTCCAAATCCGATAATAAGAATAGAAGTATCTTTTAATCTTGTATTATTGATTAAAAAATTTGCTAGTTGAAAACCGCCTGGAAGAAATATTTCGCTTTTATTTTTCATTCTCTTTAAAATAAATCACTAAATTTACAGTGTTAATTTAATCATTATATTTATAAGAATTTTTCCGAAGGTAAAAATCTTTTTTATGAAAATAATTTTAGCGGTTTTATTATTTATAACAACTGCATATTCACAAACAGCTACAACATTTATAGCTGTTCCTGATTCAATCGTACAGGATTCGGTAAAAATTGTTGATACACTTTTTACGCAACACGTTAAACCGCTCTGTGAATCAAGTTTTTTTATCAATACTCAAACCATTATGAAAACCGATTACCGGTACACGGGAGATATTTTAACAATTTTCCCTTTTACATTCATCAGGAATTCCGGTTTTGTTGGTATGCCTGCGGAGATTAATATTTACGGTGCTGGTTATAGAAGAACAAGCTATATGGAAAATGGGTTGATTATCAACAATCGCAACAAGAACATATTTGATGTAAATTTTTTCCAATCGGAAGATATTGATTCTGTAGAAATTGTGCCGCTACCAAGAGGATTTCTTCAAGGCTTAAATAATGATGTTACCGTAAATTTTATTACAAAGGATTTTATCCCACCTGCTCCATATAGTCGCGTAAAATATTATGAAGGTCCTTGGGAAGAAGCGATGGTAGATTTCCAGTTTGCAACTTTGTTCTTTAAGAAAATTATTTTTATTGCAGATATTACAAATCGTAAAACAGGGGAGAGTTACACGAATTCAAGTTTTAGCCAGTGGCAGGGAAAATTTAAAATGAAATACTTGCTTGCAAATAATGTAAATCTCTTTGCAAATTATTTTTATAATAAATCGAATGTAAGTTTAAACGGTGGAGTAGATGTAGATTCAATTAAAAGGTATAGTAGTGACATAGACAAAATTATGTATGATGAAATCGCTGCACCTGTGCTTTTCTATGACAGGTATAGAAAAACTTCAATTCATAATTTTTATGTTATGATGATTGCTAATTTTTTAAGTGATACTCAGACTGATTTTACAGCATACTATCAAACTGCTCTTGAAGAAGACAGAGCAGGTGAAAGTCAAAATATTTTTATTGGTGAAGATTTTCGTTACAAAACAACAGGTGTTTTATTAAAACAAAATTTATCTTTTAATTATTTCGAACTGAATTTTTCTGTCAATTATGAAAAGACTGAACACATTTATAATTTTAGTTTATTCAGGAAGAATTCAAATTTTTTAAACATTTCTTCAATTCTATCAACTAATAAATTGTTCGGAAATATTAAACCTTCTTTCTTTATAGACTTTAAGAGATTTGACTATCCCGGTGACTTATTTGATTTTACTTCTCCGGGATGGGGCGGAGATGTTAGCTGGAAATTGAATGATGAATTCGATTTGTACCTTGGTTTTAATAATTCGTTTGTTACTTTGAAACAAAGCAGCAGTTACCCGTTAGCAAGTGGATTGCAAAAAGCCAATTTTGAATTTAAAGTAAATTATAAAGGTAAAGGTTTAACCGCAGGAGCCTCATTCTTCTTAAGCAATGATGAGAACATAAATCCAAATGAAATTATTTATGGAAGACCTTCAGAAATTTTTTCCCCTGTTAAAAAGAAAATAAGCGGCATTGGATTATTGATTGACTACGCAGTCTGGAAAATCCATTTTAATAATCAGTTTACGTATTACAAAAATTATGTAAGTGAAAACTTATCGCCAACATTTTATAACAAAACCAAAATTTATTACTCTGATGTTTTATTCGATTCTAACCTAGTGCTAAATACAGGCTTTGTATTGAATACGATAAGTAATCAGACTTTATTTAAATATGATTATGATTATGGAGCAGATTTATTCAACACAATCGAAAAAAAGATTCCCGGTAGTTTTCAAATTGATTTCACTCTTGCTGGAGAAATACAAAAAGTTGCGACAGTATATTTTGTGTGGGAAAATCTTCTTGATAGAAAATATTATCTTGTTCCTTATTTTCCTATGCCGCGAAGAGGAATTAGATTTGGTATTGCGTGGGAGTTTTTAAATTAAAACTAATTTTATATAATTTTTAAAAAAGGAATTTTATGAAACTTGTAATCGGTGCAGATCATGGCGGTTTTCCTCTTAAGGAAGAAATAAAAAATTATCTCACAAAACAGCATATAAAATTTATTGATATTGGAAATCATATTTATGATTCAAGTGATGATTATCCGGATTTCGCAATTACACTTGCAGATAAAATATCGAAAGGAGAAGCTGATAGAGGAATTATAGTTTGTGGAAGCGGTGTAGGCGCATGTATTGCTGCAAACAAACTAAAAGGTGTTCGAGCTTGCGTCTGCCATGATTCATATTCTGCTCATCAGGGTGTTGAACATGATGATATGAATGTCCTTTGTCTTGGTGGAAGAATAATAGGTATTGAACCTGCAAAAGAAATTGTATCTGCTTTTCTTTCAGCAAAATTTAGTGGAGAAGAGAGACATCAACGCAGGTTAAATAAAATTCTTAAACTGGAAAAGTCCTGAGGAGAACAGTCTTAATTTATCGAACTTAATTTTTTTTCGATTGCATTTTTGTAAATGCGAATGGTTTTTTCGATAATTATTTCATAATCAAATTCTTTAACTACTCGCTTTCTCCCATTCGTACCAAGTTTATCCCGCAGTTCTTTTGACTGAATTAGCGTTTTCAGTTTTGAAGTTAAATCCTCTGCATTTTTTTTCTCAAACAATAACGATGTTTCTCCATCGGTTGCAATATCAAGTACACCATCTGAATTAGAACATACGGTTGCTTTTTCCATCGCCATCGCTTCGATTAATGCAATGCCAAAAGCTTCTGCATGCGAAGGAAAAACAAAAATATCCATCGAAGAAAGAATTGCAGGTGTGTCTTTCCGAAAACCTGTCAGGATTACATTATTCAGACTCATAGTCTCAATAATTTTTTTTATTGAAGAAGCATATTCATCTTCTCCCTGACTGGCTTCTCCAACAATTACAAATTTAAGATTGTTAAATACTTTATTAAGTTCTTTTACAGCGAATAAAAATTCTTCATGTCCTTTTCCGGGGCTTATCCTGCCCATCATGCCAATTAATATTTCGTTGTTGTTTATAGAAAATTCATTACGAAAAATATCGGGATTAAAACAGAGAGGATTAAATTTTGTCGTATCTACATAATTATGTAATAGCATAATTTTATTTTCACAAAGAGGAGTAGTATCTAAAAGATTTTTTTTAATTATGCTACTTATTGCCAAAGCCAGATCCACTCTTCTATAAATATAACGATGAAGAAAATCTTTTTTTTTGATGAATGAGCCAACGTGTTTGGTTAAAAGTAAAGGAGATTTATTGTAATTTAGTTGTAACGCAGGTACAATAATCCACAAATCTTTAGATGCATGACAATGAACTAAATCATATTTCTCAAAAGAAATAATTTTAGAAATATTTTTTATTGAAAAAAAATTAATATAAGAATCAGACAGGACAGAAAAAGTTTTAAGTCCACTTGACGCTGCTTCTTTTTCCAATCTTGAATTACTCAAACAAAGAATATCTACCTGTAAATTTTTTTTAGATAGGAGCAAAGCTGTATTAAGTGTGAACATTTCAAGTCCGCCCCAGCTTTTCGATAAACAGGTAAAAAGGATTTTCAAAGTGTTAGTAAATTTTTGTTAATTTAGAATTCTTATAATAATGCATAAGAATTTCATCAAAACGAAATCCTTTTTCAGCCATAACTGCAGCACCAATCTGGCAAAGCCCTACACCGTGTCCCCAGCCCGCACCTGTAATAACAAATATTTGTGGAATCCCATCAATAATATTTTCTTTATCTACCACAAATGCAGAGCTGTATAAATGCGATTTAGAAAGAGTTCTTCGAATTTCTAATTCTTTTCCAATAATTAAAGTCTTTAATGTTCCTATTATTTTAAGTTTTATTAATCGTGCAGATTTACCTCTTTCAACAGGAATAAGATCAATAATTTTTCCAAAATCTATTCCACTTTTTTCTTTTATAAGATTTGAGATTTCATCTTGAGTATATTCGATTTTCCATCTGTAGAAGTCAGTTGTTTCCTGATCAAAATCTGGAAGAATCTGGCTAAGAACTTTTTTATCATTTGTATTGCAATATGCAGGAGGGTTGGATAAAATCCATTTCCTTGCATTTACTTCTTTAGAGAAATCTAAATCATAATTATCTGGTTCAAATTTGTAATCAACAACAGGAGCAAGATAAGGATAAGTAACATTCTCCCAGACATTTTCAAAAGATTCCGTGATACCGCCGCAAGCCTTGTAGAAACGAGCATCACAAATATCATTGTTGTATGTTAGTACCAAACCTTTGGTTTCAGAGACAGCTTGTTGTGCAACCTCTGTAAAAATTTTAGTAATTCCTTGGTAACGCTGACAATGGTCATCAGCACAGACGTCAAATAATTTATGGTCTTCCCGGTCATACCATTTAGTATATTCACCTTCAGTTTCAAAAAAAGTTTTGTATTCTTTTTTCCCTTTCAACAATGATTTAGATTTCTCAATCTGTGCTAATAACCAACTTCTTGAAATTACAGAATGAGCTTTTAATAATTCCAGGCTGCATTTAGCACTCATCTCGGAGGAGATTACGCTTGTTAAATAGTCTTCGACTGGAATTTCGTTTATTGCGGTTAAAATATCGTTATCAATTACAAGTTTCAAAGCACCTTTGAAGTTTTGCTTTTCTTTTCTTTCCCAATGAAACTGAACGCCTATAACTACATCTTTAATTGTAAAATATTCTGTTTCGCTATCAAATGGTGTAAAGATTACAGAATTATTAAATTCATACTTTTTAGCTTTATCATACACTAAAATTTTGTTTCCTAAAAGTTCCGCTTTATACAATCCGCTGAATGAATTACCAGATTGAGAATCTTTAAAATCACCGTAAAAACCGATTTTAACTTTTTTATTAGATATTATGCCAACGCTAATTATGGGCTCTTTCATAAATAAACCAATTTTATTTGAAACTTGTTGTGCAAATATAGTAATTCATCGAAAAGTAGAGTAGAAACTTTTTTCAGAATGAATTAAATTGCAATTAAAATTTTGAAACAGATAAAATGCTTTTTCTCGAAAAATATTGTTAACTTAGATTTTAGAAAGATGTTAAAGAAAATATTCACATACTTGATAATATTTTTAATTTTGCCACTAATGCTTGATAGCATAAGTTTGATAGAAATTAGCTTCAAAAAAGTAATTTACTATAATATGATGTTCCTTGGTTTTAGTTTATTTTATTTGTGGTTTGATTCTTTCAATATAGTATTAATTTTTTCCGGGACAACATTTTTTTTACTCGGTTTTATTCTTTTTAGTATCAACCTTTTCAATGTTGAAGTAAATGCTGGTGGAATAATTGCAGTTTTGATAATGATCGCTTCAGTTAATTTCTTAATATTGTACATAAAGTTTAATCAAAAAATATTTTTACTCTGGTGTGCTGGTTTGTTATTGACAGGAATAATAATAGTACTTATCTCATCTTCTCTTCAGTTAAGTAATCTGTTAATATCGTTTTGGCTGTTAATTAAAAATTTATGGACTGTGATCGTCATTTTAATTATCTCTGTCTGGGCATTATTTATAAACTCAAAAAACAATTTTTAAAATAAAAAAAGGTTCTCATTAAAAAGAACCTTTTTGAATTTAATCTCGAATAAATTTTATTTAATAATCAAAGTTCCAGTATAATACATAATTCCTGATGGTTTAGTCGAACCGGTAATAGGTTCTTCAGTAATAGAAATTATTCCGGAAGTTGAATAACTAAATTCGGGTAAACTTGGAATCGGGTAATACTGGCTTCCACCACCTACATATAGTATTTCTTTACCGGTTATATTTCCACCAAGGTTAAACCAAATTTTGTATACTTTATTTGCGGCAGGTTTGGGTAATTTTGATAGTTGAAGGATTCCTTTTTTTGTATCAGGATTAAACATAAACTTTCCATAACCATCTGCATTTATATCCGAACCATCAAGAAAAGCTACCTGCAAGTTTTTTGAATTAATAATTTCAAATAACTGCGCATTTGTTAGTAACAATCCCTGGAACGATTTAATTGTTGAGGTTAAGGCTTCAGTATGCTGCTTTTCTGAATCTTTAATTTGAACACTTAATAGGTAATAGAAAACAAACATTGCAATAAAGCTTAAAATAAAGAAGAAAAACAAACTTCCCCAGGTAGCACCACCTTTTACTTCAGAAATTTGTGGTTCTTGTCTTATAACTGTATCTTGAGAAGTACGGGCAAATGTTCTATCGGTTGAAAAATCTTTTGTAACCATATCTTTTTTGTCCTCTTTTTCAGTTGATGGTTTATTTGAGTCGGGTAATGGAGAAACCGGTTTAAATTCTGTTTCACTTTCTTCAGTAAGCTTATCTATCAGTTCAAATTTGTCAGATAACAGTGGAGCTGAAGTAATAAAATCTTCGTTTTCAGGTTTGAAGATTTCTCTTTCTTGTTGAGGTTGTGAGGCTCTTTTATCTACTTGAGTTTGTTGAGACCTTGGCTGATCAATAATGCGTCTTTGTACCGGCCTAACAAGCTTGTAGCTGTCGTCATCAGCTGATTTATCAAGTTGTGAGAAAGATTCTTCTTCTTTAGTCTCATTCCAATTTAAAGTTGGTTCAGAAAATGCAGTTTTAGTTTTTTTGAATGAAGGAATTTCAGGAGGAAGTACAATTTCATCTTCTGATTTTTCTTTTTCAAATAATTTGGATATTTCCGATTTAGGCGGAGCATTTTGCGAAACAACTTCAGGTCTTTTTTGTTCTTTTAATCTATAAAGGCGTCTTGCAACTTTATCTTTAATTTGTGGATTTGGTTCTTCTATTTCAAGGAAGGAAGGAAGTAAAGAAGCGAGATTCTGATATTCACCAAGCTCCTGCCATTGATAGTCTCCACCTGTTCTGAAATAATCAAGCATAATTTTTTTGTCTTCTTTATCAAGACAACCTAATGCAAAAGAATGCATTAGGGAAGAGAAGTCAGTTTTACGTGTCAGGCTCATTTTTCTTCTCCCTTTAATAAGTTTTCTTTCAGATTTGTCAAAGCAACCTGTATTTTAGATTTAACTGTTGGGAAAGGAATTTTTAACTTTTGTGCAATTTCAGATTCTGTTAATCCTTCATAAAACGCAAGATATAAAACATACTGTTGTGCATCGGTTAATTTATGAAGTGAGTTTTCAATATTATCTTTTATGCTTAAAGCTGTTCTCAAATCAAGGTCATCAATCTGTGGAGACAACCTTGGAATAATATACTCATCTTCAAACTCATCGGTATAATCATCAAGAAATTCGCCCTTCTTTCTTTTGGAAGTATCCACGGCTTTGTTTCTTGCTAATGTAATAAGCCAGGAGTATGCGTTTGAAGATCTCTGATCAAATAAATGTACTTTTCTCCATATAATCACAAAAACTTCAATTAGAACTTCTTCAGCAGTTTTCTCATCACCAACTATTTTCCGAATTAACGAATACATAATTGGTGAATAACGATTATACAAAACTTCCAGCGCACGCGATTCATAATTAGCTACTTTTTGCATGAGCTCAGAATCAGTTAATGTAAAAAAGCTAACAGCCACATTTGCCTCTTTAGGTTAAGTTGACAACTGCAAACTTAATTTGGAAAAGAATAAAAAGCAATTATTATTTATTTGATTCTTATCAAATTTTTAACATATTCTCTATTTAATAAGACCTTTATTTATTGATTTTTATTAGTAACTAAATCTAAGCATTTGTATTTTTGTTATATAATTTATCATTGGTTTAATTATGGTATCTAGTATTAATAAATATTTTCGATTTGAATCTTTCAATACTTCTTTTCAAAAAGAAACTATTGCCGGTATTACTACTTTTATTACAATGGCATACATAGTTTTTGTTAATCCAATAATCTTGCAAAATGCAGGTTTGCCTTTTCAGGCTACTGTCGTTACAACCTGTCTTGTGGCGGGTTTAATGACAATTGCTATGGGAATTTTTACTAACTATCCAATTGCTCTGGCTGCAGGAATGGGTTTTAATGCTTTTCTTACATTTGGAATTGTAATTGGGATGAAGGTTAGCTGGCAAATTGCCATGGGAATGGTAGTTATTGAAGGTTTGATTATTACTCTACTTGTATTGACAAACTTTCGTGAAGCCGTGATGGATGCAATCCCTCTGAATCTGAAAAAAGCTATTGGTGCAGGAATAGGGATATTTATTGTATTTATTGGATTTAAGAACGCAGGAATAATTGTTAAAAATGATGAAACTCTTGTTGCTTTAGGAAATTTTAAAGAAGAAGGAGTTATCCTTTCTGTAATTGGAATTATCATAACTGCTTTTTTACTTTCAAAAAAAATTAATGCATCTTTATTGATTGGAATTTTTTTAACAACCATTCTTGGATTCTTTTTTCATAATAGTGATGGAACTCCAATTACAAAAACTCCTCAATCATTTATAACTGACCTTAGCGGGAATGACTTTTCGACAATTGGACAGGCAGATATTTTAGGAGCATTACAATGGAGCTTTATTCCTGTGATTTTTGCTTTAATGTTAACCGATTTTTTTGATACGATGGGAACTGTTGTTACAATTGCAAGCAAAGGAAATTATTTTACAAAAGAAGGAAGAATCCCACGCTTAAAAGGAATTCTTTTAATTGATTCTTTGGCAGCATTTGCAGGTGGCTTCTTCTGCGCTAGTTCTAATACTGCATATATTGAAAGTGCTTCTGGAGTCGCTTCAGGTGGAAGAACCGGATATACTTCTGTTATAACCGGATTACTTTTTATTCTTGCAATATTTTTTGCACCGCTGGTTGGAATAGTTCCTGTGCAGGCAGTAGCCCCAGCATTGGTTATTGTTGGTTTTAGTATGATGAGCATTGTAATGGAAATAGATTTTTCAAATATAGAAGAAGGTTTTGCCGCATTTCTGATTTTAATTACAATTCCTTTAACTTATAGTATTTCAAACGGGATTGGCATTGGGTTTATAGTTTATACTTCTTTGAAAATACTTAACTTAAAGTTTAAAGAAGTTCATCCATTAATGTATGTTTCGGCATTAATGTTTATAATAGATTTCATCATTAAATCAGTATAAATTATGAAGACAAAATCAGGATATGTTGCAATAATTGGTAAACCAAATGTTGGTAAATCGACTTTATTAAATGCCTTATTAAAACAAAAATTATCAATAACCACCAACAAACCTCAAACTACAAGAAAAAGTATTTTAGGAATTTTATCGGAAGAAGGTTACCAAATAATATTTCTTGATACACCAGGAATTCTAAAACCCGATTATATGCTTCAGGAAAAGATGATGAATTTTGTCTTTCAATCAGTAAGAGATGCAGATGTGATTTTATTTTTAACAGATGCAGAATCTGATGCAAAAAATTTAACTATTCTTGATGATGATACTGTAAAAAAAATATTGAACTTTACTAAAGTGAGAAAAATACTTGTAATCAATAAAATGGATTTATCATGTAAAGCAAAGATAGACCAAATTAAAAAAAGATATACTGATTTAAGCTTCTTCGATAAAGTAATTGAAGTCTCAGCAACACTTGAAAAAAATCTGGACATTCTTCAGGAAACCATCATTAATTACTTGCCTGAACATCCAAAATATTTTCCAGATGACATCATTGCGCAGGAGAATGAAAGATTCTTTGTTTCTGAAATAATCCGAGAAAAAATTTTGGAACTTTATAAAGATGAGATTCCATACAGTTGTGAAACAGTTATCGAAGAATTTAAAGAGAGAAATGAAAATAAAGATTTTATCTCTGCTACAATCTTTGTAGAAAGGGAAACACAGAAACAAATTATTATTGGTAAGAATGGAAAAGCGATTAAAAAACTCGGAGAGATTTCCCGTAAGGCAATAGAAGATTTTCTTCAAAAAGAAATTTATCTTGAACTGAGAGTAAAAGTAAAAGAGAATTGGAGAACTAACGAAAAATTTCTAAAATATTTTGGTTACTCTACAGCAGAAAATTAATTAATGAATATTCATACTAAAAAGCGTCGTATTAAATTTTTTGCTGAAGGAATGTTGTTACTTGCAACACTTATCTGGGGAGGTACATTTGTCACAGTAAAATCAGCGTTGAACGAAGCTTCGGCTTTTTTATTTGTTGCTATAAGATTTTCTATTGCTACTGTGTTACTTATTCCACTGATATTTAAACACTTCAAATTATTTAATCAAAAATCTGTAAAAGAAGGAGCAGTATTAGGTATATTGCTTTTTAGTGGATTTATTTTTCAAACATTAGGCTTAACAATTACAAGTGCAACAAAATCAGCTTTTATTACGGCTTTGTTTGTCATATTTACGCCAGTGTTTCAAACAATAATTGAAAAAAGAGTGCCTTCAAAACCAATATTACTTTCAATCTTTTTGGTATTTATTGGAATTGCTTTTTTATCGAGTAAAGAAAATTCTTTCCTCGATATCTTTACAGAAATTGGTTCAAATTTCAACCTTGGAGATTTTCTTACTTTGCTCTGTGCAATTAGTTATGGAATTTATATGGTTTATCTTGATATTGTTAGCAAGAATACGGATTATAGGATAATTACATTTATACAAATTTCTACAACTGCGCTTTTATCAATTTCATTCACTTTTATATTCGCCATATTAAAAATTGAAACAGTTGTTTTCAATTTTAAACCTATAGTCATTTATGCTTTACTTTATACCTCTGTTCTTGCAACAGTTGTAAATCTTTTACTTCAGACGAAATATCAAAAAGAAGTGACACCTGCAAAAGCAGGAATAATTTTTTCCTTTGAACCAATCTTTGCTGCTCTGTTTGCTTTCATTATATTGAGTGAGAAGATTTCCATATTTGGAATTTTTGGTTCAGTATTCATTTTCTGTGGTTTATTGATTTCAGAACTGTGGAAAGAAGAATAAGTTATGTCAAGAACTTTTATTAAAGCAGTAATAACAGTTGATGGTGTAGTTCAGGGGGTTGGTTTTCGATATTTCGTCCAGCGAAATGCTTTGGCACTTGGAGTTAAAGGTTATGTAAAAAATCTTTCTTCGGGAAAAGTATTAACAATAGCCGAAGGTGAAAAATATGCTGTTGATGAATTAATTAATCTTTTAAAAGTTGGACCAAAATATTCGACTGTTTCAAGTTGCAATGTTGAAATAGAAGAATATAAAAATGAGTTTAAAAATTTTGAGATAAGATTTTGAAAAATAAAATTAGAGTTGGTAATGGTTTTGATGTCCACCAGTTTATAGCTGGAAGAAAGTTATTTCTAGGTGGTATAGAAATACCATCAGAGAAAGGACTACTTGGGCATTCTGATGCGGATGTTCTTTTGCATGCTTTATGTGATGCTTTGCTTGGTGCATTAGCTTTAGGAGATATTGGAATTCATTTTCCCAACACTGATGATAAATACAAAAACATTGATAGTAAAATATTACTTAAAAAGGTTTATAAACTTGTAAGGGAAAAAGGATATATTCTCGGCAACGCTGATGTTATGCTTTTAATTGAAAGACCAAAAATATCTCCTTATATCAATCAGATGAAAAAAATTATTTCCGGAATACTTGATGCAGAAGAAAATCAGATTTCAATAAAAGCGACAACTTCAGAAAAGCTGGGTTTTGTCGGTAGAGAAGAAGGTGTTGCTTCATTCGCAACGGTATTATTAATGAAGGATGAGAATTAATGTTCGAAAGTATTTTTAATTCTTTAGAGACATTCAATCCATTATTAATTTATCTCGTTTTACTTGTCATTCCATTTGTTGAAAATATTTTCCCTCCTGCTCCTGCTGATTTAATAGTCGTTCTTGGTGCTTCATTAATTGTTAAAGGCACTATTGATTTAATACCAACTTTAATTCTAACATCAATCGGAAGTGAAATTGGATTTTTATTTCTCTTCTATCTCGGAAGTCAGACAGATAAAAAATTAGTACACGCAGGCAAAATAAAATTTGTTTCATTAGATGCTCTTGAAAAAGCAGAAAAATGGTTTGCTCGTTTTGGTTTCTTTATAATTTTATTTAATAGATTTCTTCCCGCAGTTCGATCAATAGTTTCATTTTTTGCTGGTTTAAGTGAATTAAATTTCAAAAGAACGCTAATATTATCTTCTGTTAGTGCTGTTTTATGGAATGTTGTGTTAATAACTCTTGGAATTCTTTTTGGAAATAATATTGAAGCAATTGATAAAGGATTAAAAACTTATAGCACAATTATCATTTTGGTTCTAGCTGTTATGGCCGTGATTTATTTAATTAATTATTTGAAAAAGAAAAAGAAAGCAAAAACTTGAATTTTTTTTTGATTAGAAAAAATACTTCACTAACTCCTCAGGAAAAATTGCAAAGAAAAAAAAATCGAATGCTGGTATCATTAAGCGGAGTGTTACTTGGAATTGCTTTTCCGCCATTTCCTTTTTTCCCTTTGATTTTTATAGCTCTCATTCCTTACTTTTTTATAATTGAACAAAAGGAAAAATTGATTGAAATAAATCGCTTGACTTATTTGATGGGATTTGTCTTTTCAATTATTTCAATTTATTGGGTTGGTGCTTTCACAGAGATGAAAGATCCATTTTTAATGATAGCGGGAATTGCTCTTCTGTTCTTTAATCCATCTTTGTTTATGATTCCATCAACTCTCTATTATTTTACAAAAAAAAATATTAGTAAAAAGTATTCACTTTATTTTTTCCCGTTCTTCTGGGTAACTTATGAAAACCTTTATATGATTACTGATTTGAAGTTCCCCTGGTTGGTTTTAGGGAATTCTCTTTCTTATTTCAATTTATTTATTCAATTGGCAGACATTCTTGGTGTTCTGGGAATTACCCTCATTATTGTTTTTATAAATGTACTTGTTTTTCAATTATTACTAAAGTATAAAGAACCAAAAAAAATAGACTATGTGAAATTTTCGTTTTTAATTCTTTTGTTCATAATTCCTTTGGTGTATGGAGTATTAAAAACCTCTTCTGATAAAAATCATAATCAAAAAGTAAAAGTTGGTTTAATTCAGCCTGATCTCGATCCGTATGAAAAATGGAGTGGAGGAAATCTTCAACAAATATGCAATATTTACCTTGAATTATCAGAGAGAGCGGTAAAACAAAATGCAAAAATTGTTATTTGGCCTGAAACAGCTCTGCCTGTTTATTTGTTAATTGGTACTTATACTGATGTCCTTGATTCAATAAAAAGTTTTGTAAACAGGAATAATGTTTATATAATGACCGGTATGCCTGATTTCAGAATTTACAATAAAAAAGAAGATGTTCCTTCAGATGCTAAATACAGTAAAATAGGAGACTATTATTTTACTACTTATAATGGCATATACCTCTTTTCTCCAAATTCCGATGAAGTTCAAAAATATGGCAAGATGCAGTTAGTTCCTTTCGGTGAAAGAACTCCTTTTGTTGATGCAATTCCCTTTCTTGGAGATTTATTTAAATGGGGTGTGGGTTTAAGCGGCTGGAATATTGGTCAGGATACAACCGTTTTTACATTTCAGAAATCTTCGTTTGAAGATAAAATTGACAGCATAAAGTTTACAGGACTTGTATGTTATGAATCTATCTTTCCGGATTTCGTGGCAGGTTTTACACAAAAAGGGTCGCAATTTATTTCTGTAGTAACAAATGATTCCTGGTATGGAAACACTAGTGGACCATATCAGCATAAAGAGATTTCTGTTTTACGTGCCATTGAAAATAGGAGATACGTTGTTCGTGCTGCCAATGGAGGAATTAGTTGCATAATTGATGATAAAGGAAATACAATTTCAAAAACTAATATGTATGAAAGAACAGTCTTAGTTGGTGAAGTGTCTCTTTCAAACGAACTTTCTTTTTTTGCAAAAAATCCAAAATTGATTCAAACTTTATCAAATATTATTTCTTTCTTTGTTTTAAGTGTTACAATACTATTATGGTTGAAAAAGAAATTGAAAATGAATTAAAATTTTTTCGGAGAGAAAAATAAAATGAGAAAATATATCGATCTTCGAAGTGATACTGTAACTAAACCTTCAACCGGTATGAGAAAGACAATGTATGAAGCAGAGGTCGGTGATGATGTATTTAAAGAAGATCCTACTGTTAATGCATTAGAAAATTATGCAGCAGAACTGCTTGGTAAAGAATCTGCTTTATTTGTTCCGAGTGGTGTAATGGGAAATCAAATTTGTCTAAGAGCACTGACAAATCCCGGTGATGAAGTGATTTGTGAAAAAGATGCTCACATCTTTAATTATGAATCAGGCTCACCAGCTGCATTAAGCGGAATACAGTTGTATCCAATTGAAGGCAGGTATGGAGTTATTACATCACGACAGATTGAAGAAGCTATTCGTCCGGTTTCTGCGTACTATATGCCTCGGACAAAAGTTATTGAAGTTGAGAATACACATAATCGTTCTGGAGGAACTATTCATCCGATTGAAAATATTATTGAGTTAAAGAATCTTGCAAAAAAATACAATTTATATTTTCATCTTGATGGTGCGCGAATTTGGAATGCTTCAGTTGTTACCGGTATTTCTCCAAATGAATATGCTTCACATTTTGATACCGTTTCGTGCTGTTTATCAAAGGGGTTAGGTGCACCAATCGGTTCTATTATTGCGGGTTCAAAAGAATTTGTTAAAGAAGCATACAGAATTCGTAAATCATGGGGCGGAGGAATGCGGCAAGCAGGGATAATTGCTGCTGCTGGTCTTTATGCACTTAAAAATAATATTTCACGACTTGCAGAAGATCATCAAAGAGCAAAAAATTTAGCTGATGCAGTTTCTCAATTAAAAAATGTTTCAATTGATATGAACGCTGTGCAGACAAACATTCTGATTATTAAAGTTTTAAATATGAGTGTTGAAGAAGCACAGACTAGATGTAAAGAAAAAGGTTTGCTTCTTTCAATCGGGACAAAAACTGCTTTGAGAGCAGTAACTCATCTTGATATTATTGATGAGGACATAGAAAATGCAAAAACTATTTTACAAAGTGTTTTTGGTTGATGTATATTTCTAACAATTAAAATTAATTTTATAATTTTTGTTGGAGTAACAATAAAAGAGAGCAAAATGGACATTAAAGGTTTTAGACATAAAATTACTACTACTGTAAAATTTCACGAAGTTGATATGCTTGGTGTTTGCAATAACGCTGTTTATATTAATTACTTTGAAGATGCACGACTTGATTACATAAAAAAAATCGGTATGATACCAAAGGATGGAATTTTTTCAGATGGCGAAATATATTTTATAGTTCACAATGAAGTTAATTACCGTTCACATGCTCATTTTGATGATGAGTTAATTGTCTATACAAGAGTTCCATTGATTAAGACATCCTCATATCATTTCGAACATCTTATAATAAATAAAAAAACTAAAAAATTAGTTGCTGAGGGGAAAGGTGTAATTGCACATATAAATCCTGAGACAAGAAAATCTTCTCCTCTTCCAATTAAGTTAATAAATGCTATAAAGAAATATGAAAAAGATGTAAAAGTTTTACAAAACAAAAAATAAAATTCAAAACACTATTATGGGGTAATTATGAGACAAATTGTATTTGATATTGAAACAGCTGGGTGTAATATGGAAAATCTTTCCGAGAGCCAGCAGGAATATCTTCAACGGGAAGCGATGAAAGAAAATGATGAAAAAGTCAGGGAAGAAAAATTAAAAGATGCAGAAAGATTTTTAAGTCTTTATCCATTGACAGCAAAAGTAATTGCTATAGGTATGTTTGATGTCCAGACTGAACACGCTTATGTTTATTATGAAAACGAATCAGAGACAGAATGGAATAAAGAAGGAATTGTTTTTAAAGGTTTTCCTGAACCTATAATACTTGAAAGATTCTGGAATGTAATTGAGAAAACCGACCAGGTTATAACTTTTAACGGAAGAAACTTTGATATTCCTTTTCTTATGCTTCGTTCAGCTATTCATAAAATTAAACCATCAAAAAATTTGCTGGGTTACAGATACGACACAAAAACACATATTGACTTGTTAGAGCAATTTTCGTTTTATGGAGTTACAAAAAAATTCAACCTTGATTTTTATTGCCATACATTTGGAGTTGAAACACCTAAATCAAAAGAAGTCTCTGGTTATAATGTCAAAACATTGTATGACGAAGGCAAGATAAAGGATATTGCAGAATACTGTGGCAGAGATATAAAAGCAACTTACTTATTATTTAAGATATGGAATGATTATTTAAATTTTGGATAATTATGTTAAATGCTTTTTTAAATAGCAGATCAATTCTATCGCTGCTGATTTCCAATTTAATTGCTATAGTCTTTGCGGTAATTGAAGGCTGGAATATTGGAACAGTGATGTGGATTTACTGGTCCCAGAGTGTAACAATAGGGCTTATAAATTTTATTGAAATAAGAAATCTGAAATCTTTTTCTACGAAAAATTTTAGTTCCAATGGAAGAGCCGTTGAACCGACTGAAAAGACTAAAAAATCAGTTGCAAACTTTTTTGCTTTGCATTATGGACTTTTCCATTTTGTCTATGCGATATTTCTGTTAACTCTACCAGCATTTATAACTCAGAAGGAAGGTACTGCGACAACATCAGGAGGTTTTGTCTTTGGAAAAATAATTTTCTGGATTACTGTAATTATGTTTATTGTTAATCAATCATATTATTATTTGCAGAATAAAGATAAAATTGATCCGAATATAAATATTGGAACTATGTTATTTTTCCCTTACGCAAGAATTGTTCCTATGCATTTATGTATTTTACTTTTTCCATTTATTGAACACAGTGAATCAATTGTTGGTATTAAACTCTCCGCAACATTACTCTTAGTTTTATTTTTATTACTTAAAACCTTTGCAGATGTAGTAATGCAATGGATTGAGATGAAAAAAATACGCAATTACTAATAGTGCAATGCTAATCACACAAAATATTAATTGCAAAAAAATTGTTGCATTTTATAAAACGCTTTTTTAGTTTGCACATAGTTTATGAAGAATATTAAAGATTTTATATGAAAATAAAGTTTGCTAACTCTGTGGAGGGGTTATGAAGAAGATATTGTTACTAGTTTCATTAATGGTTGCTGCAAGTGTTTTTGGAGCGACGGGATGGTATCAAGATTATGTTATAATTAATAAAAATAATTCTGGTAGTCAGTATTATTGGATTGGTTCTGATCCAAGTTATGGGACACAACTTGATAGCTATAATTTTGGTACCGTAACTTCATTAGTCATTACTGGGGCTGATATGAAATATTGGAGTGACAATCAAGATCGTACTGGCGGAGCATTTTATTACAAAATAATGTCAGCCGATGGTAATACCCAAATTGTCGCACCTACTGAAGTCATATGGACGCATTCATCAATAGGGGGTAACAACTATCAAGGCACATGGACAGGTTCAATTAACTTATTATCTTCCCTGTCTGGTAGCACAACTTATCAACTTCATGTTTGGGCTAAAAGCTGGGGTTCATTACAGGGTGATAGTTGGTTGAGTAATAGTGGGAATAATTATGTGGCTACATTTACGACAGATGCAGAAGTTCCTGTAGAACTAACATCTTTTACTGCTAAATCTTTGGGAAGAAATGTTGTACTGCATTGGGCTACGGCTACTGAAGTTCGTAATACAGGTTATGATGTTGAGCGTTCTACAAATAAAATTAACTGGACAAAAATTGGTTATGTTGAAGGACAGGGTAATAGTAATACTCCAAATGAATATTCTTTTACTGATAAAAACTTAAAAGTTGGGAAGTATTTCTACCGCTTAAAGCAAATTGATACTGATGGTAGTTTTGAGTATTACTATACTTCCGAAGTTGATGTAAAAACTACAGAAAAATTTGAACTTACACAGAATTTCCCGAATCCTTTTAATCCAAGCACAAATATTGCATATACAATTACTCAGGCTGGAAATGTAAAACTTACTCTTTACAATGCATTGGGACAAGCTGTAAAAACACTTGTTAATGAATACAAAGAAGCTGGTTCATATAATTTTATTCTTGTAACAGATGGTTTAAATAGTGGAGTTTATTTTTATAAAATTGAATCCGGGAATTATAGCCAGGTAAGAAAAATGATGATTTTAAGATAAAAAATTTCCCCATACTTTTAACCATCATCAACTAAATCAAGACCCTGTTCGAGCAGGGTTTTTTTATTTACTTAAATTGTTTTTTTAATCTCTCAATCTCATCTCTTAAAGCAGCAGCACGTTCAAATTCCAAGTCTTTAGCGGCATTATACATTTCTTCTGTCATCTGTTTTATTAAATCCTGTCTTTGTTCAGTTGTCATATATTTGAAAACAGGTTCAGCGACTTTGGTAATTGTGTAATTCAATTTCGGAATTTCCTTTTCCCTCATATCAGCAATTGAAGTGGAAGCAAGAATTTCATCAACACTTTTATAAATCGTCTTGGGTACAATATTATTTTTCTTATTATATTCAATCTGAAGTTTCCTTCTGCGATTTGTCTCAGTTATCATCCTTTCCATTGAATCTGTAATTTTGTCAGCATACATAATAACTTTACCATTTACATTTCTTGCAGTTCTTCCGGCAGTTTGCATCAATGCTCTTTCACTTCTTAAAAAACCTTCTTTATCTGCATCAATAATTGCAACAAGCGACACTTCAGGTAAATCCAGTCCTTCTCTTAAAAGATTGACACCAACAAGAACATCAAAATCACCAAGTCTTAGATCTCGCAAAATTTCAACCCGTTCAAGTGCATCAATATCGCTATGAATGTAACGAACATTTATATTAATTTTATCAAAATAATCCGCAAGGTCTTCTGCCATTTTTTTTGTTAAAGTAGTAACTAGAACTCTTTCTTTAATTTTTGCCCTAGTTTTAATTTCACCAATCAGATCGTCAATTTGTCCTTTAATTGGTCTCACTTCTACTTCTGGATCAATTAATCCGGTTGGACGAATTATTTGTTCAACAAAAACTCCATTGCTTTGTTCCAGTTCATAATCGCCCGGTGTAGCACTAATGAATATACATTGATGAATCATTGAATAAAACTCTTCGTACTTCATTGGTCTGTTATCAAGAGCTGATGGCAATCTAAAACCATATTCAACAAGTGTCTGTTTACGTGAACGATCACCATTGTACATTCCTCTAATTTGGGGAATAGTAACGTGTGACTCATCGATAATTAATAAATAATCTTTTGGGAAATAATCAAAAAGACAATAAGGCCTAGAGCCAGGTTCTCTTTTATCAAGATGCCTCGAATAGTTTTCAATACCTGAGCAGTAGCCTATTTCCTTCATCATTTCAATATCAAAACGGGTTCTTTGTTCAAGTCTTTGTGCTTCAAGTAGTTTATCCTGTGAACGCAGAATTTTTAATTGTTCCTCGAGTTCAGCTTCAATAGTTCTTATTGCCATTAAAGTGTTATTTCTATCTGTTACATAATACTTAGCCGGATAAATTGCATAACTTTCAACTTCTTCAATCAGGTTACCGGTTAATGAATCAATAATTGAAATTTTTTCTACTTCATCATCCCAGAAAGAAACGCGAACAGCCTGTTCATTTTGGTAGGCAGGAATCACTTCAACTATATCACCACGGGCTCTGAATGTACCTCTTGATGCTTCGGTGTCATTTCTTGTATAAAAAATATCTGTCAGTTTACGAAGAAAAGTTTTTTTCTGGAGCTTCTGATTTTTTTTAACAATAAAGATCTGGTTCGCAAATTCCTGAGGAGCCCCAATTCCGTAAATACAACTAACGCTTGCAATAATAATTACATCTTTTCTTCCTTCAATTAAAGCTGTTGTAGCTTTAAGTCGAAGTCTGTCAATTTCCATATTAACAGAAAAATCTTTTTCAATAAATGTATCACTTGAAACCACATATGCTTCGGGTTGATAGTAATCGTAATAGCTAATAAAAAATTCAACAGCATTATTCGGAAAGAAAGCTTTGAACTCAGAGTAAAGTTGAGCAGCGAGAGTTTTATTATGCGAAATCACCAATGTTGGTTTATTTATTTCCTTGATGACATTCGAGATAGTAAAAGTCTTTCCACTGCCAGTTACACCAAGTAAAGTCTGAAACTTTTCATTCGATCTAATTCCATTAACAAGCTGTTTGATCGCTTCTGGCTGATCTCCTGCTGGTTGATAATTCGATATTAATTGAAATTTTTCCATATTATTTTTTTGCATATACTCTTAATCCACTTGAAATAAAATGATTTATTCCTCTAGTGGAATAAAAAATTAATTTTTTAAGATAATTTTTAGGAACAAATGAATTATCATCAATAATTTTTTTTTGGAAGAGAAAACTCATTAATAAATCTCCCTGATTGGTTACCTCAACACGACTATAACCAGCTTTGATTAAAAAATTTTTAATAGTTTTATTTGAAAAAATTGAGAGATGTCCTTGAGGCATAAAATAATTCCAGTTACTACCTTTAAGTTTTCTTTCGGGACAATCATAATTTCCTGTGGTAATAAATAGCATTCCTCCTTTTTTTAGGGAAGCAAATATTTTTTTTAACGAAGCAAGAGGGTCGGTTAGGTGTTCAACTACTTCTCTTAAAGAAATTATATCAAAATGATTCTGTGGTAAGACAAATTCATCTATAGTGGAATTAAAAACTTCGATTCCTTTTTTCTTCATAAAGTGGCAGGCAAATTCGGAGAGTTCGAGTCCTTTAACCTCAAATCCTTTTTTCTTAGCTTTCCAGAGGAATAGACCCATTCCGCTGCCAACATCAAGAAGAAGAGGTCTACTGTTGTTTGACAAATTAATTTTTTCTTTTAATGTAACTAAATCCCAATCAAGCAGATCTTTTTTTTCAGCTTGTTGATTAAATTCTTCTTCATACTGAACTGATTTATCAAAACCTTTTCCCTGGAAATAATCCTGATTATAGAGGCTCAAGATTTCTTTACTTGTTAAACGTGGATTTACAAATACAAAATCGCATTCCTTGCATTTAACAATATTAAATCCATCTTTTTGATAAATAACTTTATAGTTATTTGAGTTACAATAATTACAGCTTACAGTTTCCAGGTTGACCGGTAATCTATTTTCCATTTTCCTTAATTAATAATGAAATCAAACCGAAATTTACACACTAAATATGAATAATTTAAAATAAAAAAGCCCCGCATAATTGCGAGGCTTAAACTCTCGTTACGGATTAATTAAACGAGATCACAGGGAAATTGACTCCCTTCAGACTAATTTGCTCAACCCGGACATTTGCTACGCCTTTTTCAATAATTCCGAGTTCCTGAGCTGCTGCCATAGAAACATCAATTTGTCTTCCTCTTATGAAAGGCCCTCTATCATTAATTCTTACAATAACTGCCTGATTAGTGGCAGGATTGGTAAGTCTTAATAAAGTGCCAAATCTTAGTTTTTTATGAGCAGCGGTTAAAGCTTCCTGATCATAGATTTCACCATTAGCAGTTAAGCGACCGTGAAATCCGGGACCATACCATGAAGCTCGCATACTTCCTTTATCAATGTAATTAATAACAGTTGTGTTTTGATTAATTACATCATTAACAGCTGGGATCATCTCATCTTTTAATTTTGTCTCTTCAACATCCTTAACCATTTCACTTACAGCAGTGAAACCAGCTAAAACTAAAAGGAGGGAGAAAATCAGCACTTTTGTTAATGATTTCATCGCACCTCATTATTTATTTAAGAAAAATTCGAGGCAAATTTAAGAGTATTAAACTTAATATCCAAGCGTTCAAATCGGCAAAAAAGTTGCGAAAATAATCTAAAAATGCAACTTTTCTTTAAAAATGATGAATTTGGACGATAATGAAAGGTTTTTTAACTCCGACTATTTGAGAATGGTTTTATTTGAAGAAAGAGAGGTTCTCTTTGAGCAAGAGAACCTCAAAAGAAAAGAAATGCTATTCGTTTTCGTATGCAATTTCACCATGAAGAGAACTATCCAGACCAGCTTCTTCTTCTTCTCTTGTGACTTTAACAGGAGTTATTTTGTCAATAATCTTTAAAGCAATATATGTGAAAACAAAGCAATATACTGAAACCATCAGAACTGAGGCTGTTTGAACAAGGAAGAAACTAAAATCTCCACCAATAAGTAATCCTTCGATTTGAACAGCTGGGTTAACTGCTTTGGAAGCGAAAAGTCCAAGCATCATTATTCCAATTGTTCCACCAACACCATGTACACCCCAAACGTCAAGAGCATCATCCCAGTGTAATTTGTTTTTTAGTGCCACAGCAAAGTAACAAATTACTCCAGCTAATATTCCTATAACTACTGCATCACCGACGCTTACAAATCCTGCTGCCGGCGTAATTGTTGCCAGTCCAGCCACAGAACCGGTTAGTAAACCGATTAATTTAGGTTTTTTCTCAAGAATCCATGCAAGAAAGAGCCAGGTTATTGCAGCAAAAGACGCAGCAAGGTCAGTATTTAAGAAAGCAGTTGCAGTAATAGTATCAACCTTCAATTCACTTCCGGCATTGAATCCATACCAGCCGAACCATAATAGACCTGTTCCAAGGGCAACTAAAGGAAGGCTGTGAGGACCTCGTTCAAGTACATTTCGTTTTCCAACAAAAAACACTGAAGCAAGAGCGGCCATACCAGCACTTGCATGAACTACAATTCCACCAGCAAAATCGAGTACTCCCCATTTTGCTAACAAGCCATTACCCCAAACCATATGTACCAGTGGGAAATAAACAAAAATTAACCAGACAGTTAGGAAAATAAGATAAGCTGGAAATCTGACTCTATTGGCAAAAGCTCCTGTGATAAGAGCGGGGGTTATAATTGCAAACATCATCTGGTAAGCAATGAAAACAAACAATGGAATATTAGCACCGGAAAAAGGAGTATTTAAATCAATTCCTCTTAGAAAAGCCATATCAAAATTTCCAATTAGTCCACCTTCGCCACCGCTGAAGCAGAGTGAATAACCAAATAAAAACCACAGTACAGTTGTCCAGCCCAGCGAAACAAAACTTTGTATCATAATTGCAAGAACGTTTTTTCTGCCTACTAAACCGCCGTAAAAAAATGCAAGTCCTGGGGTCATTAACATCACAAGACTTGTTGCTAAAAGCATAAAACCGGTACTTCCAGTGTCGAACATAATTTCTCCTATAATATTTATTATTGTTAAAAAGTTAAACCAAAAACCAGATATGAGATTTCTACATTTGGATTTAAAGTATATGATATAAAAATTGGTAAAGAATATTCATCAGTGATTTTTATTTGTCGTGAAGCTTTGATTCCAAAATTGATTACATTTAGTTTTTCTGTGCCATAGTAATATGGGTTATCTTTACTTCCTAAGGCCGTTCCAAGAGATAGACTAACGTTTGTACTTTGCACTTCAAAACCATAATCGAGTTGTAAATAGATATTTTTACCCTCTTCATTATAAACATTCATATAACCACTTAAGGAAATTGGAAATTTTTCCGGCCCATTAATGATTAGACCAGCTTCAGCTGTATGAGCACCAGGTCCATTTGCATTATTATAACTATTAAAATTCCCAATCTTTTTTCCACCATTTGGGTAATAGTAATCGGTTAAAATAGCAGTAAGTGAAATTGAATTCGGAAAGTTAACTGAATAGCTCATCCAGGTGTCAATTTCACTATTTACAGCATTTTGAGGGTCGGTTGGATTGATATTAGTAAAGCCGTAAGAGCCCCAAAAACCAATTTGAAAGTTACTGACTTTTGCAGTAAGATAAGGTTGTATGCAAGGTTGATCATTCAGATTAAGTCCTCGCCATACGTACCTACTAACAAAATCTGCATTTGTGTTTATTGAAAAATCCTGCGCAAAGGTATTTATGAAAAGGACACTAATGACAGAAGCAAGAAAACAATATCGAAGAATTTGATTCATAGATTATCCTTTATATTTAATTAAAAGTTCTTATTGTAAAAATGAGAAACTCAACCTATAAAGAAAAATTTCTAATCAACAAGCGTAACATTTTTGTCTTAAACGAGATTAAAAAGTTGTCTGTTTTAGTGAATCCAATTGTCAAAGTGCTTTTTTATGTTAATTTTGTATTGAACAAATGAGTCATTAATTAAAAGTTTAAAATAAACTGCTTGAAGAAAATTCTTATTATCCAGAATAGAGATTCACTTCCTGATATGCGAAGTCTCCTTCCTGAAGAAGATTATACAGTCTTTTATTCGTATAATAAAAAAGAAGGAATAGAAATAGCCTCTTTATACTCACCGGACATAATTGTTTTTATCTTATCAAATGAAGAAGAAGATATTAAATGTATTCATCAGTTGATTAATGGAGAAAAAACTTTATTAATTCCTTTAATAATAGTTACAATTAATCCATCATTCATGCAACAGAGGAAAATGATGGAATTGGGGATTGATGATTATATACCAGCAGATTTCTTAACGGTTACTTTAGAAAAAACCTTAAAAAGCAGAATAAAAAAAATATCGAATCTTTATATTGAGTTAAATAAAAAGATTAATTCATTTGACGAAACTTCTTATTCGCCTAAAAGAAAAGAACATTTATTAATTACTGTTGGTAATAAATTAAGGTTGATAAGATTTGTTGATATTCTTGCTGTTGTAGCATTAAAAGAATATTCACAGATTTTTATCAGGGAAGGATGTAAAATAGTTGTTCGAAAGTCACTGAATAATTGGATTAACATTTTACCACCAAATAATTTTTTAAGAATACATCGTTCAACAATAATAAACACAGATGAAATTGAAAAGATCAATAAACTTAATGAGAGGACATATTCTGTTCAAATCAAGAATATTAAAGAGAGTTTCAATTTTAGTTACAGGTATGCAAGCATAATGCGGAAAACATTTTCTGCATAATTATTCTCAAATATATTTTTTGTTTTAACTAATAATTATCAATTGAACAGAATTCTATTCTCATTTTTAGGAAGAGAGGATTCTAAATGCTTCTTAATTCTGAAAAAAAAGAGGCAATCCATTAGATTTATCATCAAAATAATCTAAAAAAACTTAATTACTCTCTGGCACATACTTTGTCCTTCAAGCCTATTAAAAATAAACACAGGTTAAAATGATTCGAGGAACAATAATTGTAGCAAAAGAAATTTGCAAAGGCTGTGAACTTTGTATAGCAGCATGTCCACAGGAAAGTATTGCACTTTCTAAACAAATTAATTTACGTGGTTACCGGTTTGCAGAATTGGTTAATGAAAAATGCACAGGATGTATGAATTGTGCTCTTGTTTGTCCTGATGCAGCAATAACGGTTTACCGTGAAGCTAAACAGAAAAAAGTTGCATAAAATTTATAAAGAGAAATTATGGAAAAGAAAATCTACGGAAAAGAAACAAAATTAATGAAAGGTAACGAAGCTCTTGCTGAATCTGCTATCAGGGCGGGATTGACAGCTTATTACGGTTACCCTATAACACCTCAATCTGAAATTCTTGAATATTTGACTGAGCAACACCCCAAAAGAAATTTCATGGTTCTGCAAGCGGAAAGTGAAGTAGCTTCAATTAATATGGTATATGGGGCAGCTGGAGCAGGTGCAAGAGTTATGACTTCTTCATCTAGCCCGGGAATTTCTTTAATGCAGGAAGGTCTTTCTTACATCGCCTGCGCTGAACTTCCTTGTCTGATTGTAAATATTAATCGGGGAGGTCCGGGTTTAGGAACAATTCAACCGGGGCAGGGAGATTATTTCCAATCTGTAAAAGGAGGAGGACATGGTGATTACAGACTTATTGTGCTCGCTCCTGCATCAGTTCAGGAAATGGCTGATTTTGTTTTTGATGGTTTCCAGCTTGGAGAGAAATACAGAAATCCTGTGCTTATTCTTGCTGATGGTGCTCTTGGACAGATGATGGAAAAAGTTGAATTGAAAGAAGAAGGTTCTTTACCAATGCCAGAAAAACCATGGGCAACAACCGGTAAACCCAAAACAAGACAGCGTAATATTATTACTTCTCTTTTTATTGAACCGGAAGTTATGGAGCAGGTAAATATTAAACTTCAAAAAAAATATAGAGAGATTGAAAAAAACGAAGTAAGATACGAAGCAATTAATTGTGATGATGCTGAAATTGTTTTAGTCGCTTATGGATTATCAGCACGTATCTCTCAAAAGACAGTTGATATTGCAAGAGAAAAAGGTATTAAAGCTGGATTGTTAAGACCCATAACTTTATGGCCTTTCCCTGATAAACCAATAGCAGATTTAACAAATCATGTTGAAAACTTTTTAGTTGTTGAAATGAATTCAGGACAGATGGTTGAAGATGTTAAACTTGCTGTAAATGGAAAATCATACGTTCATTTCAAAGGAAGAATGGGAGGAATGATAATGAATCCTGAAGATATCCTTCATGAAATAGAAAGAATTATTCAACACAAACCTGTAATGCAAGAGTAGGAGATTAATATGTCATTTGAAATTTCAACTGAAGGAATGGATGTAGTTTATACGCGTCCTGAAACTATGACCGATACTTATTTGCACTATTGCCCGGGTTGTGGTCATGGTGTTGTTCACAAAGTTTTAATGGAAGTAATACAGGAACTCGGCATTCAGGAACAAACTGTTGGTGTTGCTCCTGTTGGATGTTCAGTATTTGCTTATCATTACATGGATGTTGATATGCAGGAAGCTGCTCATGGAAGAGCTACTGCTGTTGCAACAGGAGTAAAAAGAACTCTTCCTGACAAATATGTTTATTCATATCAGGGGGATGGTGACCTTGCTGCAATTGGAACTGGTGAAACAATCCATACTGTTAACAGGGGAGAAAATATCCTTATCATTTTTATTAATAACGGAATTTACGGAATGACAGGCGGTCAAATGGCTCCTACTACATTGCCTGGACAAATTACATCAACTACTCCGTACGGAAGAGATGTAAAACTTATGGGGAATCCATTAAAGATTACTGATCTTGTAGCTCATCTGCCTGGAGCTTATTATGTTACAAGACAAGCTGTTCATACTCCAAACACTGTTCGTAAATTGAAAAAAGCTTTAAAGTTTTCGCTTGAAGCACAGAAATTTAATAAAGGGACGTGTTTTGTTGAAGTTGTTTCTAATTGTCCTTCCGGATGGAAATGTACACCTCTTGAAGCAAATAAAATTATTGAAGAAGTAATGTTTCCAGCTTATCCGCTTGGAGATCTTAAAGTTCCTGAAAAAAATTAAAGTTTAATAAAAGGTGATTAAATGTATCAAACAGATGAAATAATTATTGCAGGCTTTGGTGGTCAGGGGGTTCTTTCAATGGGACAAATGCTTGCTTATTCAGCAATGATGGATAATAAAGAAACAAGCTGGATGCCATCTTACGGTCCCGAAATGCGTGGTGGTACAGCTAATTGTATTGTAATAGTTTCAGATAAAAGAATTAGTTCTCCTATTGTATCAAGGTTCGATTCAGCTTTACTTCTCAATCAGCCTTCAGTTGATAAATTTGAAAAAGCTGTTAAACCAAATGGAGTAATTATTTATGAAGAATCGACTGTAATTAATCCTCCAACAAGAAAAGATATTAATATTTATAAAGTTTCAGCTATTGCCGAAGCTAATAAGATGAATAAAAAGCAGGTAGCTAATATGGTTCTACTCGGTGCTTTTCTTGAAGTAAAACCATTATTAAAGATAGAAACCATTCTCTCTGCACTTAAAAAAGTTTTACCTGAAAGACATCATCATTTAATTCCTTTAAATGAGAAAGCTTTGATGAGAGGGAAAGAAATTATTAAAGAATATCAACTTACATTAGTTTAATACCTTAAGGATGAAAATTTAATATGTTTGATAAAGAATTTCAGTGCCAGCATACTTGTCGTAACTCCTGCGCATCTCTTAACGAAGCCTTAAGAAAAGAAACTGCAACAGTACGTTTTTATGAAACTGTATTCGAGGAATGTAACGCTCCCGAAGTAAGAACTTTTCTAGGTGAAATTATTGAGACAAGACGGGAGGAAATTTTGAAAATAATCCAAAAGTTAAACGAAATTCATGCTCGCTCTCAATCAATGGATGGTATAGCATCAAGTTTTAATTCTTAGCCAGTAAAGTGGTGAATTCCTGTCGTTCAGGAATTCACTGCTTGTTTTCCTTCCAGAATGATAATGAATATTTTGATGTTAAAGTTTTTAATTACATTTAGTGTTACTTTCTTAAGTTTGTATATAAAAATAAAATTTTTAATGAATTAGTTTTACCCCAGTTAACAAATAGAATATGGATATAAAATGCAAGCAGATAATCTAAATTTCGAAGACATAATTCGTCGAACAAAAATTAATCAGGAAGCAGATGTAATAAACACTGTTGCAATCATCGGTGCAGGTGTTATGGGGCAGGGAATTGCTCAAACTATAGCAGCTTCAGGACTTGAAGTTTTTATTGTTGAAGTTAGCGAGGAAAGAGTTGAAAAAGCTAAAGCAAATCTTTCTGACAACATAGATAGAGAAATAAAAAGATGGGCTATGACTTCCTCTGAAAAGAAAGCAATTCTTAGCCGAATAACCTGGCTTACTTCGATGGAAAAAATTAAAGATGCAGATATTATTATTGAAGCTGTCGATGAAGATTTTGAATTGAAGAAAAAAATCTTTATTGAACTTGATAAGATTGCGAACAGGGAAACTATTTTTATTTCAAATACTTCTACACTTAGCTTAACTGAAATTGCACAGAATACAAGTCGTGCAGATAAAATAATTGGAATGCATTTCCTTAATCCGGTTCCAAAAGTTCCTCTTGTTGAATTAATAAAAGCACTTGAGACTTCAAATGATACTGTAAAAAAAGTAAAAGATTTTGCTTCCAAAATAGGTAAAGTTTCCGTTGAGGTTTATGAATATCCCGGTTTTGTTACTACACGTGCAATAGTTCCATTACTAAACGAAGCAATGTATATACTTATGGAAGGCATTGCCGAAGCAAAAGATATTGATACTGCAATGAAACTTGGTTACAATTTTCAATATGGTCCGCTTGAAATGGCTGATATGATGGGTTTGGATGAAGTTCTTGCATGGATGGATACATTATGGAAAACCCTTGCTGAACCTCGTTACAGGGCTTGTCCAATTCTTCGTAAACTTGTTCGCGAAAGAAAACTTGGCAGAAAAACTTCTGAAGGTTTTTATAAATATGATTCAAACGGAAAAATTATTAATTGATAAAATCAGGATTTTAAAATGAAAGTATTAGTACTAAACTCAGGAAGCTCTTCGGTTAAATACCAGTTTATTGATACAGATAATAGAGTTGCACTAGCAAAAGGATTAGTTGACAGGATAGGAATGAGTGGAGCTGTGCTTACTCATACAAGACAGGACGGTGATTCAGTTCGAATCGTTGGTGAAATTCTTGATCATACCATAGCAATTGAATATGTACTCGCAGTATTACTAAGCAAGAACCATGGTGTAATTGAAGATAAAGATGATATTGAAGCGGTCGGACACAGGGTTGTTCACGGTGGAGAAGATTTTTCAGGATCAGTTTTAATTACTGATGAAATAAATAAAGTATTGCAGGATAATGTTGAACTTGCTCCTCTTCATAATCCTCCAAATATAAAAGGAATTCAGGCTGTAACAAGATTATTGCCTGATACACCTCAATGCGGTGTATTTGATACTGCTTTTCATGTAAAAATGCCACCACACGCTTATCTATATGGAATTCCTTATGAATTATATAAACGATACAAAATAAGAAGATATGGTTTCCATGGGACTTCTCATCGTTTCGTTTCAGAAAGAGCAGCAGAAATTTTAGGTAAAGATTATAAAAGCTTAAAAATTGTTACCGCACATCTCGGCAATGGATGTAGTATGGCTGCTGTCGATAGAGGTCATTCAATAGATACTACGATGGGATTTACTCCGCTAGAAGGTTTACTTATGGGAACCAGAGCCGGGGATATGGATGCATCAATTATTCTTTATGTTATGGCAAAAGAAGGCTTATCTTTATCTGAAGCAGGAACTCTTCTTAACAAACATAGCGGAATGATTGGCATCAGCGGCGAGAGCAGTGATATGAGAGAAATTGAAAAAGCTATGATCGAAGGTAATAAAAGGGCAAAGGTTGCATTCGATATTTTTTGTTATAGAGTCAGAAAATATATTGGTGCATATGCTTGTGCAATGGGTGGATTGGATGCAGTAGTTTTCACCGGTGGAATAGGAGAGAATTCTCCACTGGTTAGAGATGCAGTTTGTAAAGACCTTTCATTTCTTGGAATTGAACTTGATGAAAAGAAAAATCAGAATAAAGAAATTGACCTTTCTACTCCAAATGCAAAAGTTAAGGTTCTTAGAATTCCTACAAATGAAGAACTTGTAATTGCTCTTGATACTGCTGAAATCGTTGCTAATATGAAAAATCAAAAGAAAAAAGAGTCAATGCCTCTTGCATAATTTTTAAGTAAAATTAGTATTTTAAGGTCAGTACAAAACTGACCTTTTTAATTTTTAGATATAATTAACTGAAATATTTATGGATTTAGGAATACAAAATAAAACTGTTCTTGTTACGGCTTCAAGTAAAGGAATTGGTAAAGCAGTTGTTGATGGATTCGTTGCGGAAGGATGCAATGTCGTAATGTGTTCGCGTAATGAAAAAAATTTAATTAATGCTGCTGAGGAAATAAGTTCAAAATATAATTCAAGTATTGCCTGGAAAGTTTGCGACATCAATAATAGTGAAGAAATTAATGAAGTGATTAATTTTTCTTATGAAATGTTTGGTGGAGTTGATATACTTGTAAACAATTGCGGAGGTCCTCAAGCTGGTTTTTTTCAAAATTTTTCTGATGAAGATTGGCAATACTCTTTCGAACAGGTTCTATTAAGTGCAATCAGATTCACGCGACTGGTTCTTCCATCTATGCAAAAAAATAAATGGGGAAGAATTATTAATATTACTTCTGTTTCAGTAAAACAACCAGTAGAAAATCTTATCCTGTCAACTACGTTCAGACTTGGTTTAACAGGAATGAGTAAAACTCTGAGTAATGAATATGCTAAATATGGAATTACCATTAATAATGTTGCCCCCGGTTACATTTACACAGACCGAATTAAAGAACTTGCAGAAATTCGTGCAAAAAATGACAATGATTCTATTGAAAATATTTTACAAAAATTAAGTAATGAAATTCCAATGCAAAGAATCGGCACACCTGAGGAAATCGCTTCTACAGTAGTTTTTTTAGCTTCGCAGCAAGCCGGTTACATTACAGGCAACACAATTACAGTTGATGGCGGAAGAATTCAAAATACAATATGAATAAAGTTTAAGATACAACCTATATGAAAAAAATCTTAGTTGTTTTTACAGGTGGAACTTTTTCAATGAAAATTGATGATAAAACTGGTGGAGCAGTTCCTCATTTTTCCGGAAATGATTTAATTCAATTGATGCCTGAAATTTCCAGGCTTGCAGAGATTTCTATTTTTGATTTTGGAAAATATCCCGGTCCTCATATGACACCAGAGTTGATGCTCGCTCTTTCTGATGAAATAAAAAATCATTTGGGAAAAAAAATTTTTGATGGAATTGTAATAACCCACGGGACAGATACTCTTGAAGAGACAGCATATTTATTAGACCTTACTATTGATACTGAAATTCCTATTGTTGTAACAGGCTCAATGAAAAACAGTTCTGAACCAGATTGGGATGGACCAAAAAATCTTTCAGATTCGATTTTAACATGCTTAAATCCTAACTGCCATAATCTTGGTGTGCTTGTTTGTCTTAATGGCGAAATAAATGCTGCAAGTGAAGTAACAAAAACTCATACTGAAGATATTGAAACATTCAGAAGTCTTGATTTTGGAAATCTTGGCTTTGTTCAAAAGGGAAGAGTGATATTAAATCGTCTGCCAAGAAAAATTGAACACATTAAAACATCTTCAATAAATAATACAGTTGATCTGATAAAATGTTATGCTGGAATGGACGATAAGTTTTTTAAGTTTTCTGCAAATAGCGGAATAAGCGGACTTGTGATTGAAGCAATGGGAGTTGGTAATGTTCCACCACCAGCGTTTGAAGGAATCAAATACGTTATTGAAAAAGGAATTCCTGTGGTGCTTGTTTCCCGTTGCCCTGCTGGAGAAACACTTGATATTTATGGTTATCCCGGTGCTGGTAAGTGGTTAAAAAAAATTGGTGTAATATTCGCAGACTATCTTAATGGTCAAAAAGCAAGAATTAAAATGATGCTTGCCTTAACTGTTGCAAAAGATATAAATGAACTTAAAAAATTATTTGAAGAATAGTTTTAACTGGAAGCATTTATAAAAAAAATCTCCTCAGGATTAGAGGAGATTTTTTTATTGGGTAAAACAAAATTTTAATCAGGACTCAACGTGTGTAAGCCAATGATATTTGTCCGGTTTAATTCCATATTGAATTGAAGTTAATTCTTCAAATAATTTTACATCAAGTTCACCGGGGTTTCCGCCATTTATTTTCATAATTTTATCGTGAAATTTTAATTCACCTACAGAAGAGATTATAGCAGCCGTACCTGTTCCAAATACGCTTTTAACTTTACCTGCATCAAATTTTTTTACGAATTCTTCAATGCTTAATAGTCTTTCGTTTACATTCATTCCCCAGTCTTTTAGAATTTGCAAAACAGACATTCTTGTAATGCCGGGAAGAATTCCTCCGCTTAAAACAGGAGTCACAACTTCATCTTCAAAATGAACAAACAAATTCATCGTTCCAACTTCTTCAAAATATTTTAGCTCAACTGCATCAAGCCATAATACTTGTGAATAACCTTCTCTTCTTGCAATTTCTTGTCCAAGTAAACTTGCAGCATAGTTGCCGGGCGTTTTGCATTCACCCATGCCTTTTCTAACAGCACGAACAAGCTCATCAGTAACAAGAATTCTTACTGGCTTAAATCCTTCAGGATAATATGCACCAACAGGAGATAACAATATTATGAATTTATAATTTGTTGATGGTCTTACACCAAGTACTTCATCATTACCAAAAATGTAAGGACGAATATAAAGAGCTTCTCCTTTTTTTGTAGGAATCCAATCTTTATCAATCTTCACTAATTCTTTAAGAACATCAACCATTGTTGCAACATCAACTTCTGGCATGCATAATCTTCTTGAAGAATTATTAATTCTTACGAAATGGCGGTCAGGTCTGAATATTACTACTTCATCTTTAACAGTTTTGAATGCTTTAAGTCCTTCAAATGCAGCCTGTCCGTAATGTATAACCATAGTTGCAGGATGCATTTCAAGTTTTTTTACAGGTTTGATTGAATAGTTGTGCCAGCCTTTGGAGGGTGAGTAATCCATTTCGAACATATGATCGGTAAATATTTGTCCAAACCCTAAATTATCGGGCAGAACAGGTTTGGTAGTTCTGTTAACTAACTGGTAGTTTATATTTTTCATTCTACTATCCTTTTGAAAAAAATTTTTGAAATGAACTACCCATAATTAACACTTTTTTTTTGAACTTTAAAATAATTAAGCCCGGTGGAGGGTATACCGGGCGTGGGGAATAAATTCATTAAGTCGGGGTGTCTTAATGAATTACGAATGCAAAAATAGTTCTGTCAAAATTAAAGGTCAAGCATTTTAATTTTTTTTTATTGAGTTTGTTTTTCTACTTCTTAAATTAAGGGCAGAATTAATTTTGAATTTGTATGGAATCTCCGTTTAAAAAAATTGGTCTTGCTATTGCATTTTCTCCTACTGGTAAAGCTCTGTTAATGCAAGCTAAAAGATTGCAGGAATTGTTTAATGCTGAATTAATTTTGATTCACGTTAGTGAAAAATCTGAAGACAGGCAAAAGATGCTTGATGATCTTTTATTACCTGCAGGATTTGAACCTGGTTGTGTTAAAGTTATTTGGGAAGATGGTGACCCTGTTAAGGTTATTAAAGCTAAGTGCGAAGAGAATAATATTGATCTGTTAATTGTTGGTGCACTGGAAGAAGAAAATTTTTTAAGATATTATATTGGTTCAGTTGCAAGAAAGATTATGCGTGATGCAACATGCTCAGTGCTGGTTTTAACAAAGCCTTCTGAAGAACCTAAACATTTTAAAAGGTTTTGTGTGGCTGTCGATTTTACTTCTGCAGGTGAAAACACAATTAAAAAATCTTATCAGTTTGCATTGCTTGATAATGCTTCTCATTTCAATCTTGTAAGGGAGTTTAATATTCCCGGACTTATGATGACGGTCTCCGATTTAGGTGCTTCAGAAGAAAGTAATAAAGAAAAAGATGATTCAATTTCTGAAGAGAAGATGAAAGTTGAAATGTTAATCAAAGAACTAAATCTTGTTGATATGGATATTACAACCACTTGTCTTTACGGTAAAGAAGGATTTGAAGCAAATAAATATGTTAAACAAAGTGAAGCGGATATTTTTTGTATAACTGCTCCTTCAAAAAAGTTAAAATTTATTGACAGACTTTTTCCTCACGAGATTGAATATACTTTTGAAAGTCTTCCTTCAAATCTTTTAATTGTAAAAAGTTAATTATGCAAAGGCTGTCTTCTGATGAAATATTGATTTTGCTTTTACAGTTTAGTGTTATACTTGTATTTGCAAGGTTATTTGGAGAGCTTGCGCGAAAAGTAAATCAACCGGCAGTGATTGGTGAAATTCTTGCCGGTATTTTACTTGGTCCTACTGTGCTTGGATACTTTTCACCAAATACTTTTCTTGGTTTGTTTCAGAATAATAATACTTCTTTTCTTGTTCTTGATGGACTTGCTTCTATTGGTGTTATTCTTCTTTTGTTTATTGCAGGAATGGAACTTGAACTGCCTTTAATTATTCAGCAGGGTAAGAATGCTATTATCATAAGTCTTAGCGGAATTATTTTCCCTTTTACACTTGGTTTTGCAGGCGGCTGGTTCTTCTACACTCCTTTGTTTAGCGATGATTCAAGCTTAAAACTTGTCTTCAGTATTTTTCTTGGCACGGCTTTATCTATTTCGGCTTTGCCGGTTATTGCAAAAACTTTGATGGACCTTGATATTCTTAAATCTCAAATAGGCAGATTGATTCTTGCTGCTGCAATGATTGATGATGTGCTTGGCTGGATTTTGTTTTCAAGTATTCTTGGAATGATAGGGCAATCTCATATGGGGTTTGGAATTTTTACTACCATTATTCTGATGTTCCTTTTTGTAATTGTTATGCTTACAATAGGACGTTTTGTGCTGGATAAAATTCTTCCGATAATTAAAAATAATTTTTCTTTTCCCGGTGCTACTATTTCTTTTGTTTTTACTCTTTGTTTAATTGGTGCTTTGTTCACAGAGTCTATTGGTATCCACGCAATATTTGGTGCTTTTATTGTTGGTATTGCTGTTGGAGACTCTGCACATCTTCCACAAAACGTTCGTGAAATTCTTCATCAGTTTGTTACAAATATTTTTGCTCCGCTGTTTTTTGTTTCTATTGGTTTGCATGTAAATTTTATTTCTAATTTCGATTTGGTTCTTGTTCTTGTTATTCTTCTTCTTGCTTTTATTGCTAAGGTTGCCGGTGTTGGGCTGGGTTCATTATTGTTTACAAGGTTACCGGTAAAAAAATCTCTTGCAATTGGTTTTGGTATGAACGCAAGAGGAGCTATGGGAATTATTCTTGGTACTCTTGCTTTGCACGCTGGATTAATTAACGAAGAAATTTTTGTTGCTATTGTTGTTATGTCACTGGTAACAAGCGTTACAAGTGGTCCTATGATAAAATTCTTTCTTAAAGAAGAAAAAGAACTTTCTTTTAAAGATTTACTTTCGCCCGATTTATCTTTTACTACTGATGTTGAATTAAAAGATGACGTGATAAAAGAATTATGCGAAATTGTTGCTCCTTCAATTAAGATGAAGAAAGAAGATGTAATTAAATCTGTTCTTGAAAGAGAAAGACAAATTCCAACCGGTATTGCCAACTATATTGCAATTCCTCATTGTAAACTGAAAACCAATAAACCTGTTCTTGCAGTTGCATTCAGTAATAATGGAATCGATTTCGAAAACTTTGACGGCACTCCGGCTAAAATTATTTTTCTTCTTATTACTCCAGCCGGTAATAATGAAATACAACTACGACTGCTTGCCGAAATTGCCCGAACTTTTTCGGACAGGGAGAGGGTCGAAGAAGAACTTCTTGAAGAGGAATTAAATTTTTATGCCCTATCTAATTTTGTAAAAAATAAATACTTCCCTGTAAGCAGGGGATTTGAATAATACGTTTTAGCTTATCTCCAGCGAAATACCTTCCAAGCTGGTAAACCCCTATTCCTGATTTTAGGAATGCGACTTTACACTTGTAAACCCCTATT
>CAZHVS010000014.1:0-68769 GCA_964536015.1 uncultured Ignavibacteriaceae bacterium | reverse complement strand
CATCAACCATAACGCGTGCGGCATCAACCATAGGGCGTGCGACATCAACCATAAGACGTGCGACATTAACTACAGGGCGAAGGATTTTAACTCCAAAGGGAGGGAGTTTTACAATGCTTTGGTAAAAAGGAAGGGAATTACTTTTCTGGAGGTCTAATTTTTGTTTATTAGAAAAGCAATTCCCACATTAAGGAGCTATATTAAAAAAATCAGCTATCGGAGTGGAGCGGTAGATTTGCGAGTTGTTCAGCATTAAATACCGGTCCGTCTATGCAAACATAAGTTCCGCCAATGTTGCATCTTCCGCATTTACCCAGTCCGCATTTCATTCGGTTTTCGAGTGTTGTTACAATCTGGTTTGGTTTGAAACCAAGTTTTTCAAGGCTCTGGATTGTGAATTTAATCATAATAGGAGGACCACAGGTTATTGCTACTGTGTTATCTGGTTTTGGAGCCATTTTGTCGAGAATTGCGGGTACAAATCCTATTTCTCCGTTCCAGTCATCTGTTTGTCCGCCCGGGTCAACAGTTTTAACAAAGTTAACGTCGGGACGTTCTTCGTATTCTTTTAATTCATTTTTGTAGCAAAGATCGCTTACCGAGCGGGCTCCATAAAGGATAGTAACATCTTTAAATTTTTCTCTGAGGTCAAGACAGTTCCAGATTAAAGAACGAAGAGGTGCAAGTCCAATTCCACCACCAATAAATAGGAGATTTTTATCGTACATATCTTCAATTGGAAACCAGTTGCCGTAAGGACCGCGGAAGCCGACAATATCACCTACGTCTTTTCTATCCAGAGCCGTGGTAACTTTTCCAATTACTTTGAAGCTGCATTCAATATATCCTTTGCGTGTAGGTGAAGATGAAATACAGAAAGTGCTTTCGCCTTCTCCAAAAGAGGAGTACTCTCCAAATTGTCCTGCACGGAAAGTAAATTTTTCTGAAACTTCAGGGTCAGTGAAAACCAGTTTGAAGGTTTTTGTGTCGGGAGTTTCCCATCGCATTTCTTCAATTTTTGCTAGATAAGGTTTATATATGTTTTCCATCTTTTTCTTTCAGTTTAATTATTTTGTTATTTCGCTTACAACTTGATAAATGTCCAGATTAACAGGACAAGCACGAATACATCTTCCGCAGCCTGTGCAGAGAGTTTTGTTGAATCTATCTTTGTAATATTTGAACTTGTGCATTACTCTTTGACGATATCGTTTAGATTGTGCATCTCTTGGGTTATGTCCCGATGCGTGAACTGTAAAAATAGGGAATTGGCAAGCGTCCCAGTTTTTTCTTCTTAATCCGATATCATATTTGTTTTCATCAATAATATCAAAACAATGGCAGGTTGGGCAGAGATAAGCACAGCTTGCACAACCAAGACAGCGGGCTGCGTATTCATCCCATTTCGGGTCATCAAAGTTTTTATCGAGCCATTCTTTTATTTTATCAAGCTCAAGTGGTTCACGTATGTTTTTTGCTGTTTGATTGTAAACAGGATTTTCTTCTACAACTTCAATTATTTCTTCAAATAATTCAGGAAGAAGTTTTACTATTTCTTCACCTTTAGTTGAATTAACATAAGCAATAAAATTTCCCTGTTTGTTTTTCATTAAGAATATATCTGAACCATTCATCGTATCGGGTTTAATTCCAACAGAAGTACAGAAACAAGAAGCATCCGATTTTTCGCAGGCAACACCAATTAATGTGGTGTTTCTTCTTCGGCTAAGATAGAATTCATCTTTGTATTCATAATTAAAGATGTCATCAAGTACAGGAAAAGCACACGCATCGCAGGGACGAAGACCGATTATTATTTTTTCTTCTGCTTTGGGAAGAGAATCAATAACATTAATATCTTTTCCTTTGAACTTGAATTCAACAACTGGTTCGGTTTGAGGGAATATAAATTCCTTTGCAGAACGGACAGTGTTAACGTATTGCTCAGGCTGCAAAACTTTCTCAGCTTTTTCAACTTTAGCAAAGAGTAAAGTGTTGTTAATTATCTGTGGTGCTATTACTTCTTTTTCTTTCAGAAGAAGTGCTGAAATGAATTCGGTGTAAGATTTGGTTAGTTTATATATTTTCATTCTGTAGTTCTCCTATCTTATAAAATCCTGGTTATCTTCCATCTTATAATCGGTAAGTGGAGGCTTAGCGTCAGGGTTTTCTCCTGCGCGGTAACCATATTGTTCAAATATTTCTTTTCCAAGTTTCATATTCAATAAGCCAAGTGGAATATTTTGATGGCAGACTCTTTCACATTCTCCGCACCCTATACATCTTCCTGCAAGATGGAATGCACGAATTAAATGCCAGCTAAAATTACCAATTTCGTGCGGACTTGCATCAATCCATCTAGGTTGTGTTTTATCGACAATGCATTGTTCGCAGTAGCATAGGGGACAAGCCTGCCTGCAAGCGTAACAGCGGACGCATTTATCAAATTCACTCATCCAGAAATTCCATCTTTCTTCTTCGCTCATATTTTCGAGTTTTGTAACTTCTGCAAATCTTTCTGCAGGATTGCCAACAGGTTTTTCTTCAACCGGTTCTCCACAAATCACATCATAAAACTTTGGATTGTGAGACATACAAAAATTACATTTATTTGCTAAAGTTCCTGTCTCACTATCTGCAACGCCGGTGCAGGGCAACCCGATAATGTAAACTTCTTCACGTTTAAGCTGGTGCTCTTGTATTAGTCCAATTATTGTTTTGGCATCGCAAGGTTTTGTAAAGATTGCAACCGGTTTATCCTTTGGCAGTTTATATGAGCGTGTAAGATAAGTAGCCAGATTATTGTGGCAGTACTGATTAAATAAAAACTTATCTGCTTTCTCAGGGTTATTGGTTATTAAAGTTTGGGTTTTACCGGGGATAGTTCCTTCGGTATAACCAACAACAACGGAAACTTTCCCGCTTTGTAGTAAATCTTTTGCTAATTCGTTTGGTGTCATAATGTTTTTACTCTTTGTTATTTAATTAAAATCATTTTATTTGTCTTTGAATAATCTTTTGTTTTTAATGTACAAAAATACACTCTGCTTGATAAATTACTTCCATCAAAATGAACTTTGTATCTTCCTTCTTCTTTGTACTCATCCACAAGCGTAGCCACTTCGTTTCCAAGTATATCGTAGACTTTTAAGGTTACAAGTCCTGCCTTTGGTAACTGGTAGCCTATTGTAGTTACTGGTAATTCCTAAGTCATTAGAATTATTTGACAAAGTAAAAGTAGTGTCATAAATGATAGCTGGATAACAATTAGTATTTATTTGCTTAAATCCCAGTTTCAATTCATTATCCCAGTACTCATAAACAATTGTTATAATGTCGTTAAAGTAATCTATCGAAGGATTTTTAGCATTGGTTTTTAATAATACTTCTTTTTCTGTAATCCCGGTTACAAAACTACACAACCAAACGTTCCCTTGTGATTCATACACTAAATGATATAAACCATTTATAGTTTGTACTAACTTTTTTTGTGAGTTATTACTTATTCCATTTTGGTCATTGGACATTAATTCGCCCTTTAGTACTGCGGTTGCATTTGCGTTACCCTGTGTGAACACTATCCCGGTTTCTCTGTCGTTTTCATTCTGGTAGTTTACACCGCTGCCAGTCCAGTAATATGGATAAAATTTTCTGTTCTGTCCGTGTATTGTTATTAACTGCTCTTCCGGTACTCCGACTTTATAATAAGTGGGTGTAGTAGCTGGGTCTTGATCTAAAAACACGCCATTATATTTTTGCCCAAATTCATATTGTGTAGTTGCATCTGGATAAAATGGAGATGTTCTCTGTCTTGGAACTGCGTCTATCATTCCTCTGTTTCTTAATTGATTGTCATATTGTGCATCTTGTAAATCAATAAACCAAGGATCACGGAATTCTATTACACCACCTGTTGAGCTTGTCCCCTCAAGACTGGTTTTTATTGTTACACCGGGGTTTGTAGGATGAAACTTTGAGATTAAGTCATTTGTGTTTGGATAAATTGTAAATGATTTGTGATTTGTTACACCATTTTCATTTGTTGTATTGTTTATCCAATGGTTATACTTTTCATTGCTTAAAATATCTTGAAAACCTCGTAGAGTTTTTGAATCTCCAATCGTCCAATTAAATGTTTGTGGCACAGAATAATCATCAAATAGATTAAGAGTTGTATTCCACAATCCGACCGCACCACTGCTTGAGTTATCACTTAATTTCTGGTCAATCGTTACTGATTTTGTTTGTGCTGTTATAACTGCAGCATTTAAAACCAGAATTAGAAAAAGAAAGCTAAATAATTTATTCATTTTAAGTCTCTTAAAATTAATTGATTTAATGTTTATTGTTGATTTGTCTTCTTCCGATGAGGACAACTGCTTCACGATTCTTATATCCAGTAGCGATTATTAGGTTTTCCTTAATTTTAACTGAACCATATGAACCACTGCTTAGTAATGGTTCTTGATAATCACTTTTCCAGTTAACGCCGTTAAAATGTACGAAATCACCAAATGCACCTACACCAAAAACATCATTTATTTCTGTCCCTCTAATTGAGGTTGTGGCAAATTCAGTAATGCTTAATGCATTATTTAACCAAACAGAGTCAGACAATATTCGTTTTTGGTATATTCCTGCACCTGCTACATAATATTGCCGGTTGGGTTTAAACCAAGTCGTAAGTAAAGGCCACATTTGGGGACTAATTGGATTTTTTATAACAATATTATTTTTTATCTGTAGAATTTCTTTTTCAAGACCTGAGCCATAATTCGAAGCCACAGCCAAGATTTCCCACTCGTTAGTTTTGGGGTTGTAGTCTCCCCAGATGTCGTTTATGTTTAATGTCGTTTCGCTTGTTATCTTATTCCAGTTTACTCCGTTGTAAAATATCAGACTACAAACATTTCCAACACCATATATATTATTGTTTGCATTACCCCATAGCTTTTCTATTGTTCCATTTGGATCTGGTAAGCTTAGTCTTGAGTAAACCATTTGAACAGAAGCAGAAATTCCATTCCAATGATACACACTCCCGGCTGCCAAGTATATATCATTTGTATTTATAACTAGAATACCCCTAATTGGTGAAATGATTGAATTATTATATAAAAGTCTTTTTAACTCCCATTGACTTCCATCCCAGTGAACAGCATTGTACTTAGTGTATCCAAGTGTGCTTGTATCCTTTATCCATATTTCACCTACTGCCCATATGTTGTTCTCATTTATTATGGCAACATCATAAAGTATACTGGTGCTTATCTCTCCGCCAAAGGTTACCATCTCAAATGTAAAGTTGTGGCTCGTTGTGTCCATCGTTTTTACGTTTATATTGTTGCTCGTTACTTGTCTTTGGCTATTTGGCTTTGGATACCAATTACCCGTTACCTGGTACCTATATGTTTGGTTTGGATAAAGAGAGTCAATGTAAACCAATGTGTCTTTTGTAATTAGTTTTATTAATTGAGATACTGAATCTCCAATAGAATTGAATTGCTTTATTGTAAGTTCAGCTGGAAGTGTCAGCTTTTCTGTTTTAAGCATAAACCAAGCTTCTGTACAATGTGCATCATCAAACTCAAGTGTAAGTATTGGTTCTTCAACAACCGGCAGTGGTGGAGGTGTTGGCTTTATTGGTTCGGTTGGTTTACTGCAACTTATTACAAAAATAGTTATTAATAAGTTTATCAATATGTTCGTTAAATAAGGTTGCATATAAGGTCAATTAAATAAAACGTATTAAAGTTTGTGTTTTGCCAGGGATAGTACCATCGGTATATCCAACAACAACGGAAACCTTGCCGCTTTGTAGTAAATCTTTTGCAAATTCGTTTGGTGTCATATTGTTTTTACTCTTTGTTATTTAATTAAAATCATATTTTTGGTTTGTGAAAAAATAATTGAACTATTGCTTGTGGCTTGCATTGTATAGATATATATCCCACTTGGTAAATCTGCAGCATTAAAGTTAACGTAGTACTTTCCCTCTTCTTTTACTTCATTTACAAGTTCACTTACAAGACCTCCTAATACATTATATACCTTCAACGTTACATAGCATTTTGTTGGAAGTTGATAGCTTATTCTTGTTGATGGATTAAATGGATTTGGAAAATTTTCATTTAATTTGAATTCTGTAATTGTGTTATCCAACTGTCCTTGTTTCTGGAAACTACCATCCCACGATACCCAATCATAATTCGATTGATTTGATTCGTGGCTGTTATTATCTACTGCTGTGAGCCTATAATATAATTTTAAGCTCCCGCTTCCTACCCACGGATCGGGATCAATCCAACTAGTAACTGGTATAGTTCCATTAAAAGCATCCACTGAAGCCACATAAGTCCAGGTTGAAGGAACTCCTCCTGCAGTTGATGCTCTGTACACTTTGTAGTAACCCGAGTATCGCATATCAGGTTCTGTGTTTGCTGTCCAAGACAATTGTGCATAGTTGCCCTGTGTTGATACATTAAAATTTTGTGGAGCTAATGGATTTGCATCGTAGTGTTGATAACTTATAAAATCAGACCCTTCGTTTCTCCAAATTAAAAATACATCATTACTTACAGATGTAGATTTTAACTGTAAAATTAGTGGCTTAATTTCACTTTCTATAGTATATACACTATTGTTTAGGATGGTTTTATAAAGGACTGTAGATCCTTCGGACAAAACGGAATAAAATGTAAAGAGATTCTTATCAGAATTTAATGCAAGACTAAAAGTCATTAGCTGGTTTTCCTCTGGCGGCAAATAACAATAAGCTGACCATTCCTTCTTTTCTAGCTTCCTTGTTCTCCATACCCACTCTTGAATTGGTGGGTCGGGTGGGATTGATCCACATAAGTAAAAAAATAAAATTTCTTCGTCGTATCTTATAACAACATCCATATTTTCTACAGAATAATTGGGACTTGCCTGAAAAGCAATCAATGCATCTTCCCAGAAATTATTAGTTAAATTTTTTTCTCTTCCAGTTATTAAACAATAGTTGTTATTTTCCCATGAACTTCCGGTATTACTATAAACCACATATGCTTTATTATTTGCTACTGTTATCCGTGGCATACCTCCATATTCATTTTCTTCTTCTGTACCATCTGTAATGTTTTTAAAATCTACCCAATTATCACTTGAATTTAACCTGTAATAATATGTCTCGAAGTTCGGGAAATCATCTTGTGTAGCATAAACAAGATGAAGTCCACTAAAATCAAAATCAATATCAATCCCATTACATGTATTATTTCCAATTAAAATAGAAGATATGTTTGTCGACCAATTCAATCCGGCATCAGTAGATTTCTTTACTTTTAATTCACTTCCTAACTTGTATACAATATAAATTTTATCATTACTGCCAGATACCTTTGGAAATTGAGCTCCACCAGAGGATTCGATGACAGAGGTTCTTATTACTATTCCTGAACTGTTCAGAAGGTAGTATTTTATTGAGTTTGTAGAACCAGAATTTTGGATAACAATATGATTACCATTTTTATTAGTAAACATATCTATTCTTTCGCAATTCGGTTCATTTATTGTTGTTGTGACTATGTTATTCCAGCTCTGCGCCAAAAACTGGGCTGTCATAAATAAAATACATAACAATATGGTTTTCGTTTTTTTATTTTTAGTTTTGGTTATAAGATTATTTAAGTAATAATGTTTTAATAGTTTTAGTGTAGCTATCTACTCCGCCTCTGGCGGATAATCTAAATAGGTACACCCCGGAAGGGAGTAACTGACCGTTACCATCTCTTGCTTCCCAACTTATTGAATAGCTGCCGGGAGATAATTCTTTTTCGAACAGCGTCGTTATTTCATTCCCTAAAATGTCATAAACTTTTAATGACACGAATGAATTTATGGTAATGTTAAATTTTATGTTTGTTTTTGGATTAAATGGATTAGGATATAAAGGAAGAAAAGAAAAATTTAACGGCTGTTGTTTTTTATTATCTCTTATACCAACTGTATAGTTTGCTTTATAAATGTATGAAAATAATCGTAAACCAACATTTTGAATAACCTCGTCCATATTGATTATTAAATCTTCTTTTCCGTCACCATCCAGATCATAAAGAGTGGCACCATGATAAATGCTGTTTCTCCCGCTGAGTTCAAGCTCATTCCTTCGATAATAAAACACCTCATATCTTTGACGATTTGCTCTGCCAGTAAATTTCAGTATCAGCACCGTCTGATCCAAACCAAGTAAAACCTCTTCCTTTCCATCTTTGTCCACATCCACTACTTGTATGTTTCCTGCATCCCAGGAGAATATTCCTACAAGGTCGATCCTTCCTACTGCCTGATAACTATTATTTCCATTTGTTTCAAATAGAGTTATTCTGGTTGTTCCAACACCACCATAGTAAGCATCTCCTCCTATCCAGATTTCTTTTTTTCCATTTCCATCAAGGTCGTTTGTTTCCGCACATAGGTATGCATTATTTGTCTGAACTACTCCTTGCCAGTTCGGTGCATAGCAGTTATTTCCACAGTTTTCTATAGATAGGACTTTGCCATTTACACTACCAGCAAAAAATTCTGTTTTACCATCATTATCAAAATCTCCAATTGAGAACCCTCCAAAATATATAGAGATTAAACTGTAGTTAAACTGGTAAACAGAATCAAAATTTGATTTGTTTGAATTATATTCATAAACATTTATACTAGGCGGATTATTCAACCTAATTATTAAGTGATCAGTTAAGAGATCCCCATCCCAATCACCAAAGTAAAAATCATTCTGCTGCGTAGGAATATAATTCGGTTCGAAAATAAATGCGAAAAGATTTGCAAAAGAACTATCAGTCGATTTTCGTACAAATTTGTATTGTCCCCAACCGTTATTATAAACGGTATCATTATAATTTCGTTTAAATCTCATTTCTAATTTTCCATCTTTATCAATATCATAGATTGCCTGAGCGATTAGAGTACTATCATACCTGTAAACAGAATCAAACCCGTTTTGCTGGTTCATTTCAAATATTAAAATATCGGTATAATCAGTTGTGTAGTTCTTCATCTGTCCATATAGTTCTGGTTTACCATTATTATTTATATCTCCAACGAGCAATGTAGGAAAGTTTCCCAAGGGTACTTCCTGCCAGTATTGGTACTTTTGGTAATAAAGCATAGTGTCTAAGGTGGCAACATTTATTATTGTGCTATCATAATCAGGACTGTAGATTATTTTTTGTTCATTTGGTTGTTTGTATTCTCCTATATTTTTATACTGCAAATTGCCATCTGGATATTCAATTCTTAAAATATCTTGTTCAACTTCTGTTACTCTTATATCTTTTCTTAAATATAATTTGTTTAGTTGCTCTTCTTTTGTTTGGGCAGTAAGTAAAATACCAGTTAAAATAAAATAAGTAGTAATAAACAATATGTGTTTTTTATAAAATAGCATCTTTCAGTTTTTATAGTTTACTTTACTTATATCTTCGGTATCACCAACCACCACGGAAACTTTTCCGCTTTGCAGTAAATCTTTTGCAAATTCGTTTGGTGTCATATTGTTTTTACTCTTTGTTATTTAATTAAAATCATATTTTTGGTTTGTGAAAAAATAATTGAACTATTGCTTGTGGCTTGCATTGTATAGATATATATCCCACTTGGTAAATCTGCAGCATTAAAGTTAACGTAGTACTTTCCCTCTTCTTTTACTTCATTTACAAGTTCACTTACAAGACCTCCTAATACATTATATACCTTCAACGTTACATAGCATTTTGTTGGAAGTTGATAGCTTATTCTTGTTGATGGATTAAATGGATTTGGAAAATTTTCATTTAATTTGAATTCTGTAATTGTGTTATCCAACTGTCCTTGTTTCTGGAAACTACCATCCCACGATACCCAATCATAATTCGATTGATTTGATTCGTGGCTGTTATTATCTACTGCTGTGAGCCTATAATATAATTTTAAGCTCCCGCTTCCTACCCACGGATCGGGATCAATCCAACTAGTAACTGGTATAGTTCCATTAAAAGCATCCACTGAAGCCACATAAGTCCAGGTTGAAGGAACTCCTCCTGCAGTTGATGCTCTGTACACTTTGTAGTAACCCGAGTATCGCATATCAGGTTCTGTGTTTGCTGTCCAAGACAATTGTGCATAGTTGCCCTGTGTTGATACATTAAAATTTTGTGGAGCTAATGGATTTGCATCATAGTGACAATATTTGAAAGAGGTTGTTGACTCATCAAACCAAATTGAATATAAATCATTTGAACTCTTAGAGAAACCTAAACAAAATGTTCTTGGATTATAACCAGACAAATGCATAAAATTAGACCAACCCGAAGAACCATACCTATTGTGGGTTATCGTTGGATAACCATTATATAGTGCTGAATAAACAGCATTTATATACCAGATATTATTATTTGTATAAGCTGGAATAGCTTTAAGATCATATCTTACAACTGACTCTGAAATGATATTTGAATTATTTGGATCCCAGGTTACTGTAACACTTCTTTGGATATGGCACCACTGAGGAGTTATTTCAATTTCTTCGTTCTTTATTACTAGTTGTGCGTCTAAAAAAAATAGTTGTAAGTTATAGCCATAAAAAATTATTTTTTCGAGCATCGAACCAGATGGTGGATCATTAAACACCATTTGCGGATCTAACCAAGTGCCGGTTGAATAATTAAAATCCCTTGTTGCAGCAGAGCCGATATTATCTGCCGGGTCAGTTCCTATTCCTGAATTAAAACTAATATGAACGCGGACAACATTATTTACATCCGAAACAGCAATTGATGGTAATCCACCGACACCTTCTGTTTTATCGGGCCATTCAAAATCAGTAACTTGCATTTGACTTGACCAATTAGAAATATAATAATATCTATAATAAGTTTCAAAAAATTCTTCATTATCTTTTGTTGACCAAACAATATGAAGTACATTATTATAGAAAATAGCGTCAAAACCATTTATTAAATTTGAACTAATCTCAAAAGAATTAATTTCGGCAAACCAGTTTGCACCATTATCAGAACTTGTTTTAATTGTTATAGTGTTATTTTTTTTTGTAGATAACATATAATTTATTATCATTTTCAAGAATTTTGGGATAATAGAAATCTGAATAATTATTCTCAAAAATGGATGAGCTAATAACTGTTCCGTATGTATTTATCAGATAATGTATCAACTGGTTATTACCAACCACTGCAAGATGATTACCGCCCTTATTAGTCAATAAATCCAATCCCGAAACATTGTTCAAGGATATGTTAAGTGAAACAACATTATTCCAATTTTGTGGAAAAATTGTAATAGAAAATAGGACAAGAGATAACAATAAATATTTTTTCATGATAACCTCAATAATCATTTTGTATACAGAATTTTTGTTGTTAGAATTTCACTTTCTGAATGTGCAATTAATAGATATATGCCCGTAGCAACTGGAGAACCACCAATACTTCTGTTCAGATTAAACTGAATCTCAATAAAATTATTTTGGGGCAAGAACGACCCGAGATCGAATATTTTTTCACCAAGAATATTATAGATATTTAATGAATAAGAAGCATTGAATATGGAATTTATTATTATTCTTGATTCTGAATTTAATGGATTAGGATAAATACTTATTTTAGAGTTCGAATTAATTTTTGATTGTATTTTTTCATTAAGAACATTGGGGTCATTAAACTTATATATCATAGTCGTTCTTTTGGAGTTGGGACTCTGGTATATTTCCTGACTAACTATTAATTCCATTTTCCCATCATTATCCAAATCAGCTAAATTTGATCCTTCTGAAATTCCCCCTTGTCCAAACATATAAAGCTGTTTGAATGCAATTAACTTCCAGTTATTTCTCAAATATTTACAAATTAATGTGTACCCATCAACAGTAATTAAAAGCTCATCTTCACCATCCTTATCAAAGTCAATAGCTTTGCATCCTTCTGATGTTAATGAAAAAGAATTTTTGATATTTATTTGATAAATGGGTTTATAATTATTATCACCAATACTTTCAAAGCAAAACAATTTTTGATATGGAACTCCAGAATAAAAAGCCTCCCCAAAAACCCAGAATTCTTTTTTACCATTTTTATTAAAATCATTAGTTACGCAATGCCAGTAAGCGTGATATGTTGGAATGGTTCCACTCCATACTTTAGAATAATTTGAATCGTTTGCTTCAAAAATATGTATTTTCCCGTGTATTGTACCGAGTACAAATTCTGTTCTATCATCATTATCAAAATCACCAATTGAAAATCCTTGGGCGTCTCCTTCTGTGGTATCATCATAGGTGAATGATATATAAAAATTATTAATCATTGGATTATACTCTAATAAACTTAAATGGGTGTGCCCGATTGTTGAATAAATCAAATCGGTCAAACTATTTTTATTATAATCACCGAAGTTTACTGCGTTCATCTGTGTGTTGGCATTATACTCAAACATAATTGTTGTTGCAAAAGAAGTATCATTATTTTTTATAAAAAAATAACTTTTTGTTAAACCATTATTATGTGCGACTAACAGCCTTGTGCCATTTCCCTGTATATCGTAGTAGTTAACAGCAATAATTATCGTGTCGGGATAAATATACTTTCGTTTAAATAACTGTAAAGTAGAATCAATTTCAAAGATATTTAATGGCATTGGACTAAATGGTGTATTAAAATCCTTATAAAGACCATAAAATTCGGTAAGTGCATTTTTGTTTACATCCGCAAAAAATGGAGTTCTATGTTGTCCGGCAGAGAGAGGAACTTCTTTCCAAAACTGAAATTGGTTAGTGTATAAAGATGTGTCTATTAAATTAAGTGTAATATCGGTAGTGGGGATGGTATCTAAGCTATAGGTGTCATTAAAATCATTAAAATCATAATGCTTCACTGTTCCATCATTATAATTAATTCTGTACAAGCCGTTTTTAACTTCTTCCAATTTTAATCCAGGTTGTTTTTTAAACTGGATTAGTAACTCTTCCTTTGTTTGGGCAGTAAGCAAAATGCCAAACAAAACTAAATAAGCTGTAATGAACAATATGTGCATTTTATAAAGTTGCATCATAAATTTTAATAGTTTGCCTTATCTGAATCATTGGTATAGTCAACTACCACAGAAATTTTTCCGCTTTGTAGAAAATCTTTTGCTAATTCGTTTGGTTTCATATTATTAAGTTCATTTCTAAATCTCTGAATTACTTTGAGTTATCAACTTCAAATTTTTCTACCTGCGATGGATACGATTTTTTAATCAAATCCTGGTAACTTGTAAAAGGACCAAGTTTCCTAACTTCGTCGGTAACAGAGTTAACAACATCTCGCCATTTACCGCCTTCGGCAGCAGAAACCCAGCTAAATTGTACACGCTTGGGATCAATTCCAACAAACTCAAGAAGTTTTCTTAATACAGCAAACCTTCTTCTTGCGTGAAAGTTTCCTGCATTGTAATGGCAGTCGTTAGGATGGCATCCGCTTACAAGAACTCCATCAGCACCGCTTTCAAATGCTTTAACAATAAAAGAAAAATCAATTCTTCCAGTACAGGGAAGACGGACAATTCTTACATTTGGCTCATACTTTAATCGGCTTGTACCAGCTAAATCTGCTCCTGTATAAGTACACCACTGACATACAAAAGCTGCTATCTTAGGTTCAAATTTTGTTTCACTCATAATTATCCTTTCTTAAAATCCTAAATAATAATTTATAAATATTAGTTTAATTTCGACTTTTCAAGAATAGCACCGAATATCTTCATCAGCTCTGTTGCTTCTTGAATCAACCGTTTATTTTCTTCTTCTTGGTAGTCGAAATATTTTATTAGTCTTAGCCAATATCTTGACTCTTTAGCTTCTTTACGGCAACTCTTTATTCTCATTACAAAATCTTTTTAGCTTCAATATAATTTGCACCAACCGAACCCGAAGCCCGAACAAGTTGTTTACTGATCTCAGAATTCGGAATATCCTGATTTACTTTTCTAATAAATTCAACTAAATCTTTCGAGAATTTTAAAGTTCTATCTTCTAAATCATACTGCATTTTAATCTCTAATTTCTAAATTCTAAATCTGAATAATGATGGTTAGTTCATTTTTATTTTTGACATTTGTGCTTTGTATTTGTTTAGTATTTAGAGTTTTAGATTTTGTATTTAAACAAACATTGCTTCTATTTCTGAATAAACCTGTTCATCAGTAAATCCTGCAAGATCAATCGATTTGCTTCTGCAGATCGAAACACAAGTTCCGCAACCTTGGCACTTGCCCTGATTTACGTATGCAACAGTTTTTATTAACTGTCCTTGTCTGTTACGAATTTCTTTTTTCTCAATTGCAACGTAAGGACACGCTGTAATACACATCTCACATCCTGCACAGGTGCTTTCTCTTACTCCGGCAACGTAAGGTTCTCTTTCAAGTTCTTTTGAACTAAACAGTTGTAACACTTTAGAAGCCGCAGCAGAAGCCTGAGCAACTGCTTCAGGGATATCTTTAGGAGCCTGGCAAGCTCCTGCTAAGAAAATTCCTGCACTATTTGTTTCAACAGGTCTTAACTTTGGATGTGCTTCGGATAAGAATTTATATTTGTCGTAACCCACACCAAGTTTTTGTGCAAGAGGAACGATATCCGGTTGTGCAGTCATCGCAGTTGCAAGAACCACAAGGTCAGCGGCAATTTCAATCTGTGCACCGCTGAGTGTGTCTGCTCCTTTAACAATAAGTTTATCACCTTCCTGGTAAACTTTAGAGACTCTTCCTCTTAAATAGATTGCTCCATCTTCTTCAATTGCACGGCGGACAAATTCATCATAATTTTTTCCACCAGAACGAATGTCCATATAAAACACAAAAGCTTTTCCGTGATGAACTTTATGTTTATAAAGCATTGTATGTTTTGCAGTGTACATACAACAAATCTTAGAACAATATCCTGTTCCTTTTGCATCATCTCTTGAGCCGACGCACTGTATGAATACGACAGTCTCGGGTACTTTACCATCTGAAGGTCTTTTCACTTCACCAAAAGTTGGACCTGATGCACTGACAATTCTTTCAAATTGAAGTCCATCAATTACATCGGGATATTTTCCATATCCATATTCACCGTAACCTTTTATTTCGCTCTCATCGGCTTTTTTGTTAATGCTGTAAAGATCATAACCTGTTGCAACTACAATTGCACCGACATCAACATTTATATATTCATCTGTCTGATCCCAGCGAATTGCTTTAGGTCCGCAGAATTTTTCACAAGCTTTACATTTGCCTGTTTTAAAGTATGTACAATTATCTTTATCGATTACAGGTTTATTAGGAACAGCTTGCGGGAAAGGCACATAAATAGCTTTTCTAAAGCCGAGTCCTTCATTGAATTCACTTGGAATTTTTTTCTGTGGACATTTTTCCTGGCAAATTCCACAACCGGTACAAACAGAATTATCTACATAGCTTGCTTTCTTTTTAAGAGTAACAGTAAAGTTTCCAATGTAACCGCTAACGCTTTCAACTTCGGTGTATGCATAAAGTTTTATATTTGGATGAGTGTTTGCACTAACCATTTTAGGAGTTAAAATACATTGTGAGCAATCGAGCGTTGGAAATGTTTCAGAAAGCTGAGCCATATGTCCGCCAATAGAAGGAGATTTTTCTACAAGAATAACTTCCTGTCCGCCGTCAGCAATATCAAGGGCAGCTTGTATTCCTGCAACACCGCCTCCAATCACCATTGCTCTTTTTGTTACAGGTATTCTTATTGGTTGAAGGGGTGTGTTGCGTTTTACTTTTTCAACCATTATACGAATAAGGTCAAGCGACTTTTCAGTTGCAACGGGTTTATCTTCGTGTACCCATGAACAATGTTCGCGGATATTTGCAATTTCACAAAGGAAAGGACTGAGTCTTGCTTCAACAACTGCACGACGAAAAGTTTTTTCGTGCATAAGAGGACTGCAGCTTGCAACAACAACTCCGGATAAGTTATGTTCTTTAATTGCGTCTTTAATTATTCGTTGTCCCGGGTCCGAGCATAAATATTTATACTCCATTGAAACAACTACGTCACGAAGTGAAGCTGCTTTTTGAGCAACTGTTACACAATCAACTGTGCGACCAATATTTTCACCACAATGACAAACAAAAACTCCAATACGTGCCATTTATTTATTCTCCATTTTCATTAATTTCTATATATATTCAGGATTTTGAATACTACTTCTTAATTCAATTGAATTTTTTCAATTACTTTTAAAGGATTAACAAAGTGAGAAGTCAATCCTAATTCTTTTACTGGGATATCTAATGCGAGTCCCAGCAATTGCGTAATATATAAAACCGGGATGGTAAAGTTTGTTCCGTACTTTTTATTAATCTGTGCCTGACGCATATCAAGATTAACGTGACAAAGCGGACAGGCAACTGTAATCAAATCAGCACCATTAGTTTGTGCCGATTGAAAAATCTTTTTTGCAAGTCCAAGCACAATATCTGTCTCTGGAAAAGCATGGCTGCCGCCGCAGCATTCTGTTTTGTAGCCCCACTGCACAGGTGTTCCGCCAAGTGTTTTGACAAGTTCATCCATAGAAGTTGGATCTTCAGCGTCATCATATTTTAGAATTTCATTTGGGCGAACAAGCAAGCAGCCATAGTAACAAGCTACTTTTAAATCCTTTAAAGGTTTTTTTATTACAGCTTTTACTGCATCAAGTCCTAAAACATCTTTAAAGAATTCTATAACGTTAATTATGCGCATGTCTTTGTTTGCAACATCACCAACAACTTCGTTCATTCTTTCTTTTAATTTTTCTGAATGATGAACTTCGTGATCAGCAACTTTAAGACGGTTATAGCAAGCTGCACAGGGAGCAACAATATTTTCAAGTCCCTGTTTAGAAGCATTAACAAGATTAGCGTAAGGAAGAGCGATACCAAGTTCTTCTTTTGTTGTATGTGCGGGAGTTGCACCACAGCAATTCCAATCTTCAACTTCATTTAATTTTACATTTAATACATTGCATACAGCTTGCATAGACATACTATATTCTTTTGCGGTAGCGTGAAGTGAACAACCGGGGTAATATCCAAAAGTCATTTTAAACTCCTAAGTAATCTTCAAATTCTTGATATGTTTTGTTATGATGGTGAGCAGAACTTTTAAGCATTATTTTTGAAACTATCAATCCTAAACAAGTTCCGATTGCTAAAGTCCAGATGCCAATTTTTTTTCGGGACTTTTTTGATTGAGTGTCCTGAAAATTATTTATCACTTGTTTTTTATTATTGTGTAATTTCATTTTAATGATGTCCTGAATCTTTTTTTTCTCTTGGTTCAAAGAAATCAGCTTTGTTAAAAATTCTTTTTATCCGTTCTTTATTTTTAATTTTTGGAGGAGTTAAAGAAAGTTTTCCGTTTAAGAACATGTTAGGACCAAGCTCAGCATCTTTTAATGGAGTGCCATTTGCAAGGTTATGTTTTATTGTCAGACCAAGTTCATAAGTTCTGCCATGTGCTTTAACTGAATCCAGAAATATTTCTGCAAATCTTGGAACTTCTTTTACTGCTGGTTTTCTTCCTTCTTTTTTCGAGATGATTCGGAGAGATTCCATAAGTTTTGCTACATCAATTTCCATTGGACATCTTGTAGTGCAGGTGTTGCAGGTAGCACACAAATATGGAGTGGTAGATTGCAAAACAATTTCTTTCTGGTTCAATTGAATTAAACGTATTACTCGAGTGGGAGATTCTTCAATAAATTCAGAAACTGTGCAGCCTGCAGAACATTTTCCACATTGATAGCAATCATAAACATTAACACCGCAGAGGTTTTCAATTTCCTGCGCCAGATGATCGACCTGATTATTTAATTTTATTTGCATCCTTTTCCTTACCAAAAAATTAATAAAATTTTAGCTTGGTTAATGTCTCAAATATTTTGCCATCAATAATTAGAAAAAACATTGAAAAATGACAATTAGAAAGGGCTTGTTCTTAAAAATGGAGTGTTTTTTTGTAAGTTTTGAGAAGCTGTTTCCGATTAACAAGAATCCTGCCGGAATAGACAGGATTCTTATAAATCATAAATAAATGTTGATGCTAAATCTGAATTTTTTATTTAAATATTCATTTCTCTTAATAAATGACCGGCATTGCCGACTTTCTCAGTGACCCAAAGGACGTAGCGAATATCTACCCCGATTGAGCGGCTATATGATTCGCTCCACGCATAATCATTAATTGTTGCTTCAAAACTTCTATCGAAATTAACACCAATTAACTCGCCGTATGCATTAAGTACAGGACTACCGGAATTTCCACCAGTTGTGTCGGTGTTGTAAAGTATGGCAACTGGAATATCTCCAAGTTGTTTACTTACCCATCTCCCAAAATCTTTTTTGTCGTAAAGTTCTTTTACTTTTTGTGGGATTTCATAATCTCCTTTGTAAATACTTTTTTCAATTACGCCAGTTAGAGTTGTTGCTGGTTTGTAATAGGTGGCATCTGCAGGTGAATAGCCGCGGATGTAACCGTAAGTTAACCGCAAAGTGCTGTTTGCATCAGGTATGAAAGTTTTTTTCTGCCAGATTTTTTTTACATCCATCAATCTTGCAAGAAGTATATTAAGTTTCCCGTTTATTGCATCATATTCTTTTTGAATGGCTTTATATTCATTTTTTATTTCGTTTACAAATTTTACCGTAGCATCAGTTGAGAAATCTTTGCCGTTCAAACATTCATAAAGTTTATTCTCAAAATCTTTTTCGTCTTTAATACTTGTTGACGATAACATTTCTGAAATAAAATCATTTAATTTTTTAGCAGGATTATCTGCCTCAATAAAATTTTTAATTGGTTTAAAGTTATTGAACTCAGGATAATTTAAAGCATCGCCAAGTAATTTTTGTAAAATTGATTCGTTAACTTCTTTTGAGAAAATTTCAAATGCTGAAGAAATCTTATCTTGTAAAAAAATTCTGTTTTTTTCTGCATAAAGAGATTTTCTGTTTTCATCTTTCTTTTGTAACTCAGGGCCGTATTCCGATAAAATGTCTGCAAGAGAAATTATTGGACAATTATTCATTAACTGATTATAGAAAAGCTGAATTCTACCCAAAGCAAACATTGATGAGTAAACATCGTCAATATCTTGAAGTAAAGTGCCGTATTGCTGTTTAAGATTAGCATCTGAATTTATAAATTTATCTAATTCAGCTTCTTCATTTCTCTTTTTTTCAAGAAGATTTAAACGGTTCATTCCTTTTAACTTTCCACGGTAATTTTTTTCGGTATTGGCAAGAGATTTAATTCTTGGAGAAAGCTTTAATTCCATTTCGGGATTGTCTTTACATAGTTCTTCATATTTTTTCATGAACCAGTTGTAAATATCAACAATGTATGGAAGCTGGAAATTCTGATGGAAATTGATAAACTGCGAAGGTTGATGTCTGAAAGTTCTTCCCGGGTAACCAAGAATGAAAATAAAATCTTCTTCATTAGCGCCGTTAGGATTTATTTTTAAATATTTTTTCGGATGATAAGGAACATTTTCTTTTGAATACTTAGCTGGAGTTCCATCTGGTGCAACGTATGCTCGCAGAAAAGAAAAATCACCAGTGTGTTTTGGCCAAACCCAGTTGTCAGTTTCTCCGCCAAAGTTTCCAATTGCCTTGGGCGGAATAAATACAAGCCGGACATCTTTAATAATTTTGTACCTAAATAAAATGTAAGTCTTACCAATAAACATTTCAGAAATTTCGGCTTTGAGTGTCGAATCTTTGCTTTCCTCCATTGCTATTAATTCTTTACTTTTCTTCTGAATGAATTTTGTTCTTTCGGTTATATCCGTCGCCTCTGATGCGGCTTTCAAAATTTCTTCAGAAACATCTTTGTAAGATTCGGTAATCATACAGGTTAATCCAGCAGCAGGAATTTCTTCTTCATATGTTTTTGCGGAAAAACCATTTTCAAGATAATTATTTTCTACTGTGCTTGCTTCGCTTACATAATCATAAGCACAATGATGATTGGTGAGAATCAAACCTTTATGGCTGACAAAAGAACCAGTGCATCCCCCAACACGTACCAAAGCGTCTATCAAACTGGTTCCGTTTGGGTTGTAGATATCTGTAACATCTATTTTTAATCCCGCAGTCTTAAGATCAAGTTTAGAAATTTCACTCAAAGGGTACATTCCTTCATCAGGTATGGTTGAACCATTAAAAAGAAAAATTATTAATCCTGCAAAAAAGTATTTTATATATTTCATCAATAATCCAAAATTATTCTTTACAAAAATAGAAATTTTACTTCAGCCTTTTAAGATTATTTTTTCAATAAACCGTTGTGAAGGATAGAATTGTATCAAACGAATTAATAAATTTGAATCGAAAAAATTTTAATATGGTGTAATTATGAAACTAAATGGAAAAACAGCAATTGTTACTGGCGGAGCAATGGGCATTGGACTTGCAACAGTTAAACGATTACTTAATGAAGGCTGCACAGTAACGGTATGGGATCTGAATGAAAAAGCAATTGTATCAGCAAAAACAGAATTTTCAAAGAATGATAAAATTTTTTTTCATAAGTGTAATGTAGCGGACAAGCAAAAAGTATATGAACTTGCAGAAACAGCTATAAAAGAAATGGGAAAAGTGGATATATTAATTAACAATGCCGGTTATGTTAAAGGTGGAAATCTATTAGAGCAAAAGGATGAAGAATGGGAAAGAACGATTAACATTAATATAACAGCACTTGTCTATACTATTATGGCTGTTCTTCCAGGTATGTATGAAAGAAATTCTGGACACATTGTAAACATTTCATCAGCTGCTGGAACGCTTGGAGTTCCGGGCTTATCTGTTTATGCGGCTACAAAATGGGCGGTGTGGGGATTAACAGAATCTCTTCGCTTTGAAGCTTATAATTATGGTAAGAGTGGAGTAAAGTTTTCATCAATACATCCAAGTTATATAGCATCCGGAATGTTTGAAGGGGCAAAACTTGGTTTTCCGGGCAACCTGATTGTGCCACTTGTAAAAAATCATGATGTTATTGCTAACGCAATTGTTGAAGATGCACTTAAAAAAGGGAAGTATTCGCCCAAAAGACCAAGGACTGTAAACCTTAATATAAGGTTAAGAGGATTATTGCCTGATAAATGGTTTCAAAAATTAATGATTATTATGGGTGTTCCTCAAAGCATGAAAACATGGACCGGAAGAAAGTAAAATTTTTATAAAGTTGAAAAAGCTTTTTTCGCTTCATCAATAAATATTTCAACAAGCTCTTTACTTTTTCTTCCGTTTGAAAGTTCAACACCTGTGTGAACATCAACTCCGGCAGGCTTTACTGTTTCAATAGCTTGTTTAACATTCTGAGGATTTAATCCTCCAGCAAGAATAATCGGTTTGGGAGAAAACTCAACTAACATTTTACTTATGTGCCAATCATGAGTTTTACCTGTCGCACCCGAAGCACCTGTTGAAGGATCGAATGTGTCTGTTATAAATGCATCAACAAAGGACGAAAGCTCTTCTATGGTTTTTACTAAATCTTCAAAATTATTTTTATGAACCACAAGGCTTTTAATAATCTCGAGAGAGGGGAAAATAGATTTCAATTTTTTCACTTCTGCTAATTCAATTCTGCCATGAAGCTGTACTACATTAACACCAAGTTTTTTACAGAATGGTAATATTTCATCTGCATTATTAAGATAAGTGATTAAAACACTTCTATTGGGAAGTTTAATTGTTTTAATTATTTCTGCGGCTTTATCTTCAGAAAGATCTTCTTTGTTAACTGGAAGTCTTAATGGAAAACCAAGATAATTAACACCAGCTGAAATCAGCATGTCAGCTTCTGCCTGGTCAATTATTCCCGCAACCTGAATTAAGTTTTTCATTTTATTTTTTATTGCAAAATAATTGATTGATTAAAAAAAGAAAATTTTTTCTTTCGGAATTTTATAATGCATTCTGTCTGTTTATCAAATGCAATGTTTTAATTATCTTTACTTAAAAAAATGAGATAAAAATGGAAACGGTTAAAAATACAACTTCTTTTAATCCTGCAACAGGAGAGATTATCGGACAGACAAAAGAAAACACAATTGATGAGTTACAACAATCAATTAATGAGGCGAGAGTTGCTCAAAAAGAATGGGCAAAAAAAACATTTAATGAACGAAAAGAGCACCTTCTAAGAATAAGAAATTTTATAGTTGAAAATGCTGATGAACTTGCAGAAATTATTTCTAAAGATACAGGCAAAACAAGAATGGATGCTCTTAGTACAGAAGTTTTTCCAATTACGATGGCAATTTCTTATTATGCAAAAACAGCAAAACATCACTTGAAAAGAAAAAGAATCAGAACTGGAAACATTCTTCTGATTAATAAAAGAAGTTATGTTGACAGAGCACCGCTCGGAGTAATTGGAATAATTTCCCCATGGAATTATCCTTTTGCAATTCCATTTCATGAAATAGCGATGGCTTTAATAGCTGGCAATGCTGTTATATTAAAAGTAGCCACACAAACTCTTGAAGTGGGCAAAGCAATAAATAAATGTGTTGATGCTGCTCAATTGCCAGAAGGATTATTTCATTTGTTAAATATTCCCGGTAACATTGCTGGAGATGCATTCATTGATTCTGGAATTAACAAAATATTTTTTACTGGTTCCGTAGTGGTTGGGAAAAAACTTATGAAAAAAGCTTCAGAGAAACTTGTCCCTTTATCTCTTGAACTTGGCGGAAACGATGCAATGATTGTTTGCAACGATGCTGATATTGTCCGTGCTGCAGGTGGAGCACTATGGGCGGGATTGTCAAATAGCGGTCAATCCTGTGCAGGTGTTGAAAGAATTTATGTTGAAGAAAATGTTTATGAAAGATTTGTTTCTCTACTTAAAGAAAAATTGAATAAACTAAGACAGGGAATAGATACAGATCATGAAGTTGAAATTGGCTCACTAACGACAACTAATCAATTGGAAACTGTAAGAAAACATTTTGCAGATGCAGTTGAAAAAGGTGCAGTACCTTATATTAAACAACAACAAGAAAAAGCAAATGGATTATTCTACCCTCTTGTAATCCTTGAGAATGTTAATGACCAAATGCTGACGATGAATGAAGAAACTTTTGGACCAATCCTTTGTATAAAGAAAGTAAAAAATACTGATGAAGCAATTATTGAAGCAAACAAATCCTCCTTAGGCTTAACCGCATCTGTGTGGACAACAGATAGGAGTAAAGCTCATAAAATAGCTTCACAACTGGAAACTGGTGCAGTTACTATTAATGATCATTTGATGAGCCATGGACTTGCAGAAACTCCGTGGGGAGGATGGAAAGAAAGTGGTCTTGGAAGAACGCATAGTTATATCGGTTTGGAAGAAATGACACAACCGAGAGTTGTTGTGGATGACATTATGCCTTTTGTAAAAAAAAATATGTGGTGGTATCCTCATAATAAAAAAGTTTACAATGGACTTAAAGGTGGAATGGAATTTTTGTATTCAACAAATTTGTCAAGAAGATTCAACGGATTCGTTAATCTTTTAAAAGTATTTTTAAGAAGTTTTACTGAGTAAATTTACCTCTTTAAGGGAGAAGAAATGAATTTAAAAATTTTTATAGTGTCGTTATTGATTATACTTTTTTCAATTTCAATAAATAGCCAGATTGAAAATGATATTATTGCAAAACAAATTGTTCTAAAGTATAAAATAAATAATGAAGTTCCTTTTGATGTTATTATTACTAAAGTCGGTGGTGATATAACTTTTGCTTGGAAACAAAATTACAACTGGGGTGGATTTATAAACATTCCTTCTCAGATTCTTGATACATGCAGGTACCAGGCAAATTACATCTACGGTGAAGTTTATTACGAGACAGTTGTGCTGGATAAAGCTATAACAGTTTTTTGCAGCAAAAGAAATTATAATGAATTAATTAATAACGGTAAGACAACAATTGAACCCTACTTTGGAAAAGGCAGTAAACCAAGAGAATTCTTCCTTCATGAAAAAGGAGAATATAGTGTTTATTATAACGGACAAAATGTAAAATTAAAAACTCTTGTTTGCTGTTCTCCATCAGGAGAATCTTACACAATTCTTGATAATAAAGATTATCCGCTTATTATAAAAATGGACCTTGATTTTTCGATTGACCTTTTAGAGGTAGAGACTGTAACGGACTATTTTTTTAAAAAACTATCTGATTTTCATCTTGCAACTTTGGAATATCTAAAAAGTGATTCAACAGATACCCTTCCTCTCACTATCCGGTTGTTTGAAGAGTCAAAAATAAATGGGGAAATGGAATTACAGGTTGAGTGGGGATATAAACTGGGAACAACATTAATTCAACAAAAAAAATTTGATGAAGCAAAAAAGATTTTTTTCTCAACCATTGAGAATATAGATGTAAGAAAAATTAAAGATGATTTCCTTTATCAAAAATTGCTTGGTATTATAGCTTCTTATTACTCGGAAGAAGGGAAGCATCGTAGGGCCATAGATGCCTACATTCAACTTTTTGAACTTGAAAAGAAAAGTCTTCTTAAAGGACAAATTGAATATGCAAAGTATTTGAAAAGTCTGGTAGGAAAGTTGTCTGGTTTATATAAAAAAATTGACCAACCGGATAGTGCAAAGGTCTATTCATCTTTTGTCGATTCTTTGAAAAATTTTTTCTTAGAAGGAATAAACAATTCAATTCAGAATAAAAATTTTAATTCAGCAATAAGGAATATTTTATCATTGCTTAAAAAAGCTAATGTTTACGATGACAACTATAATCAAGCAATTGAACTGTGGCAAAAAATTCCCTCACAGGAATCATATTACACTTTGCTTGAAGTACTAAGAAGCAAAAAAAGTTCGAAAGCTCAAAAGTATGCAGCCGCATCAATTATGATGGAGGCAGGCGGAAAAGATGATGTGGAAAAAATTATTGAAATTATGTCGAAGGAAGAAGACTTTGATGTAGTACAAAGCTTAGCTTCTTTTTTAGTGCAGAACACAGGAAGATCCAGCATTCCGATATTTTTAAAGTTAGCCAATAATGAAGATGCAACAGAAAATGCAAGATTTAAAGCTATCTGGTGGTTGGGTGATATGGGAGATAAAACCATTGTCCCCGAATTATTAGAGCTTACAAATAAAACAAATAACGAACATTTACTTTTTGCAATTGCACAACGACTTGCAGAACTTGGTGATTCGCGTGCTGTTCCATTCATTCTGAATTATATGAAATTATATCCGGAAACATGGCAGGTGATCTGGGGACTTGAAAACATGTCTCCCTCAAAAGAAATACTGGAAATGCTTTACGAAAGATTGAAGAATGGTAAAGATTACAATGTTCGTGACGAAGCTGCTAAAACTTTAGGTGCAATTGGAGATGAAACTTCGATCCCTCACTTGCGTGAAGCAATGAACGATGAAAATGAATGGGTGCGTTATTATTCGGCTGCAGCGCTGTGGAGACTTGGTGATAATTACGGAATGAAATATTTAATTGCACACGATATGCTTGATAATGATATTGATATTGATGATAATACAGCAACTGATTATGTCTCGATGACGAAAGATGCAACACTATTTGATGATTTGAAAAAAAATCTTGAACATAAAGATCCAAAAGTCAGACAAATGGCAATAAGAGGAATGGGAGGAATCGGAAATCCTTCAGCAATTCCTTTGTTGTATAAAATTATTAATGACAAAAAAGAAAATGAGAATGTCAAAGCAGAAGCAATTATTTCTTTAGTCTTATTGCGTGAGTTTAAAGTGCTTCCGCAACTTGTCAATCTTGTAAATGATAAGACTCATAGATGGCGAGCAGCTAAAGTACTGCATCAGTTCGTAAATAATTCAATAAAAGAAAATTTGCAAAAGCTATTTAGTTCAAATGATGATGAAATAAAAGAAATCGCTGCAGTTGCTCTTTCAATATTAAATGATAAAGATGCAATTCAGTTTATGAGAGATAGAATATTAAATCAGAATGGACCATTTTTAACCCGATTCGAAAAAGTCTATCCGCACCTGCAATTTACAAACAAGGAAATATTGTGGATAATTGAAAATCCCTCACCAAACTGGTACTGGGAATATTTAAGAAAAGTATTGTTTGTAAATAAAACAGAAAAAGATTTTGAAGAAATAATTAAGCTTCTTCCCGATACAAAATTAAATGAAGAAATAAAAGCAGATATTTTACTTGAATATTCATCTGCTTGTAGAGAGTATGGAAATATTGCAAAACAAGTTGAAGTTGCAAAAGAAATTTTACTGAAAGCAAAAAAAACGGATTCGTATCGTTTGATAGTTCAGAGTTTGTGGCTTATTGCCGATGCTGAAATCCATTCTCAACAATTTGATGATGCAAATACTAATTTGAAAGAAGCATTAAAATATTGTAATGAATTAACAAGCAGTGAAAGATGGGAAATAACAAATCAATTTCCCGAAGCCTTTACATTCTGCCAGCTTGGAGAGTTATTTCTTTTTAAGAAAGACTATAAAAAATCGATAGAAAATTTCAACGAGGCGTTAAAGGAATTAAAATTAACTCCAACTCAAACTGTGGAAAATTACCAGGATGATTTTGTTCTGCTTAATGCCCGTATTTCATCAGGATTGGGAGAGGCTTTAATTGAACTTGGAAAAAATTCATTTAAAGAAGCAATTGATGGTTTTGAGAAAGTTGAAGCAAAAGGAATTCGTGAGCGTGAAAGCAGAAACAGAGCATATTTTGGTTTAATTAAAGCAGCTTTCTCTGAAGGTAATTACGAAGAAGCGCAGAGACTGACAGAAAAACTTAGTCTGATTAAACTAAATGAAGATTTTGAAAAGATGGATATAAAACCGTTAAATCCTGAGCGAAAAAAGGAGATGGAATTACTCAGACAAAAGAAAAATGAAATTGAAGAAATGAAAAGAAGTACTGAAAATAAAGAAGATGAAAAAAAAGATTTAATAACCAGTTCTTTACTTCAAAACAAACAAAGAGAATTTAAAAAATATATTAACACGCTGAAGAAGGAAAATCCTAGACTTTTTACAATTATGAATACTGAACCTTCCAATCTAAAAGAACTTCAGGATGCAGGAATAATAAACCCAAAGATGGCTTTGATTCAATATCTTATAGGTGATGAAGAACTTTATGCTTTTATAGTTACTCAAAATGATTTGTTAATAAAAAAAGTAGAAGTAAAAAAGGATTACCTGGTAAAACTAATTTATAAATTCAGAACTCAGATAAAAAATCAGGTAAATGATGATAAAACTTCGGGTGAATTATATTCACTACTGGTTGAACCACTTGAAAATACTCTTAGAGGAATTGAGTATATTGGAATAATTCCAAATCAGCAATTGTTTTATCTGCCTTTTGCCGCATTGAAAAAAAACGGAAATCAGAATTATCTATTTGAAGATTATAAATTGTTTTTCATAAATTCGACTTCACTTCTTGGAGTAATTGGAAGTAATAATCAGAGGTGCAATCTTAATCAAGCCTCGTTTCTTGCTTATGCAAATGCTGATGGGACTTTACCTGAAACAGAAACAGAAGTAAAGACAATTTCAACATTGTACAATAAAAAAGAAACATACATTAATGATAATGCGAAAAAAGAAAAACTTTTTAGCAAAATCGGATGTAAGATTTTGCATTTTGCAACTCACGGCGTAACTCTGGCTAAAGACCCTACAAACAGTTATTTGGTACTTGCACCCAAAGGAGAAAAAGGAAGATTATCCGTTGAAGAAATCTGGGGACTTGATCTTAAAGATTGTCCGCTTGTAATTCTTTCAGCATGTGAAACTGCTGATGGAGAATTAGCCGCTGGTGATGAGGTGATAAGTCTTGCTTTTGGATTTATTTATGCTGGAAGTTCAAGTTGTTTGGCAACCTTGTGGCAGGTAGAAAGCAAATCTACAGTTGATATGATGCAGGATTTTCATAAAAATCTTAAATCAAATTTGTCTCGTGTAGATGCTTTACAGTTAGCTATGAGGAACATAAAAAACAAATATGAAAATCCTTATTACTGGTCACAGTTTATTTTAATTGGAGATTGGAGGTAAATATATTCTAAAAACAAAGACGATTTCTGATTTGTTCAGTAGAAAATAAACTTTGTAACACTTATCTTGCAAAGGAATTATTTGATTGATTTATAAAAGGAATTAGTACGATGCTTCGGAAGATTTTTGTAGTTTTGATTTTTATTTCTTCCACAATATTTCCACAAATTACGTGGACCCCGCTATTTGCAACTGACCTAGATTCAATTACAGTCGTCTTTGATGCCACACAAGGAAATGGTGGATTAGCAGGTTATACAGGTGATGTTTATGCTCATACAGGCGTTATTACAAATCTTAGCACCAGCGGAACTGACTGGAAATATGTAAAGACGAGCTGGGGACAAAATACCCCTGAGACCAAACTTACCAGAATAGGAACTAATCTTTATGAATACAAAATAAAACCAAGTGTTCGTGCATTCTATGGCGTTCCAACAACTGAAACAATTCTTAAAGTAGCTTTCGTTTTCAGAAGCGCTTCTCCTCCATATTTAGAAGGAAAAACGGCTGAAGGTGGTGACATTTTTCTTCCTCTTTCAAATACTGGTGTTAACCTGACATTTATTTATCCAACTTCTTTTCCGATAATTAAAACAGTTGGACAAACAGTTGATATAAAAGTAAAATCCGCAAACTCAAACACTCTGGCTTTATATATTAACAACAACTTAATCACTCAAACTAATTCTGATTCAATTGTCTATACATTTAATGCAACTGCAACAGGCAAAAGCTGGGTTAAAGCAGTAGCTTCTGGAAGTGGTGGAAGTTCTAAAGCTGATTCTTTTTATATTGTAGTAAGACCATCAATTACTTTGCAACAAAGACCAGCAGGAATTGTTGATGGGATTAATTACACAGGACCAACGACTGTTACATTAAGTCTTTATGCTCCAATGAAAGATTACGTTTACGTGATTGGCGATTTTAATAACTGGGAAGTTGATCCAAATTATTTTATGAAGCTGACGCCCGATGGACAACACTGGTGGGTTGAGTTGACAAATCTTAGTCCTTTTACAGAATATGCTTTTCAGTATTTGGTTGAAGGACAAATAAGAATTGCTGATCCTTATGCAGATAAAATTCTTGATCCATCAAATGATCAATATATTTCATCTACAACTTACCCAAACCTTAAACCTTATCCAACGGGAAAAACAACACAGATTGTTTCTGTGCTTCAGACAATGCAAAATCAATATCAGTGGCAGGTTACAAATTTTACAAGACCGGCAAAACAAGATCTTATTATTTATGAATTACTTATTAGAGATTTCACTACTGCACATTCATATCAATCTTTAATTGATACAATAGGTTACTTAAAAACGCTTGGTGTTAATGCCATCGAATTGATGCCTGTAATGGAGTTTGAGGGAAATGAAAGCTGGGGATACAATCCTAATTTTATGTTTGCCCCTGACAAGTATTACGGTACAAAATTTAAATTGAAAGAATTCATCGATAAAGCTCATCAGAATGGAATAGCTGTAATTTTAGATATTGTTCTTAATCATCAAATGGGAAGTTCACCACTTGCAAGGCTATACTGGGATGCTGTAAATAATCGCCCAGCGGCTAACAATCCCTGGTTTAATCAGGTAGCAAAACATCCTTACAATGTTGGGAATGATTTTAACCATGAAAGCCAGGCAACAATAGATTACGTTGATAGAGTTGTTAAATACTGGCTTCAAGAATATAAAGTTGATGGTTACAGGTTTGATTTAAGCAAAGGTTTTACTCAATTTAATAGTGGAAATGATGTAGGATTATGGGGACAGTATGATCAATCAAGAATTAATATTTGGAACAGGATTAAAAGTTCTATTCAGCAAGTCGATTCAACTTCATATATAATTCTTGAACATTTTGCAGATAACACTGAAGAAATTGTCTTGCAAAACAATGGAATGATGCTTTGGGGGAACCTGAATTATAATTATAACGAGGCTACTATGGGATGGAATGCTAATTCCGATTTTTCGTGGGGTTCTTATAAAGCAAGAGGTTGGTCAAATCCGCATCTTATTACTTATATGGAAAGTCACGATGAAGAACGTTTAATGTATAAAAATATTCAATATGGTAATTCAAGCGGAAATTATAATATTAAAACTCTTCCTGTTGCTTTGAACAGAATTAAACTTGCATCTGCCTTTTTCTTTACAATTCCAGGAGGAAAATTAATCTGGCAATTTGGAGAACTTGGTTATGATTATTCTATTGATTACAATGGAAGAACAGGTAATAAACCAATTCGCTGGGATTATTATTTTGATGCAGCAAGAAATAAACTATACAAAGTCTTTAAAACATTAATTGAATTGAAAAAGAATTATGATGCTTTCCGTTCAACTGATTTCACTCTTGCGGTAAGTGGAGCATTAAAGAGAATTAGTATTAATCATTCCTCTATGAAAGTAAATATTATTGGTAACTTTGATGTACAAACTCAAAGTATGAGTCCTGTATTTCAAAACACAGGTATATGGTATGATTACTTTGAGCATACAAGTATTAACGTTACTAATATTAGTGATCCGATTACACTTCAACCCGGGGAGTTTAAAATTTATACAACAGTTCAATTGCCTGCACCAGAAGCAGATATATTAAATGATGTTAATGGTGACGAAATTCAAGCAGTTAAAGAATTTAAACTTTTGCAGAATTATCCCAATCCGTTTAATCCATCAACAACTATCTCTTATTCAATTGCAAACAGTGAATTTGTAACGCTGAAAATTTATGATGTTTTAGGAAAGGAAATATCGACATTGATTAATGAGTATAAACCCGCGGGGTTGTACAATCTTAATTTTTCTGCTAAGGATTTATCAAGTGGTGTATACTACTATCAAATAAAAGCAGGAAATTATTTAGAAACAAAGAAAATGATCATTCTTAAATAATTATTTACGTTTAGTTCTAAAAAAAAATGTATTCGTTGTTTTGGTTAAAATTGTAAAGAAAAATTGATGAAAAAAATTTTATACATAATTTCGTTGCTTATGTTATTAGTTGTTTCCTGTAATGATGAAGCTCCCATACTTCCCGGGTTATCTAAAAGCTCAATTGAAATTATTTCTCATCCAGCGAATGCAGTAATTACAATCAACGGAAAAAGTTTTAATAAAACAACCCCCTGTGAATATGACGACTTTGAACCAGGGTTTTATAAAGTGGGTTTAAAGTTAGACAACTACCTTGATACAATCGCTTACTGTCTTGTAAAACGCGGTGAAAAGGCAGTTATACAACTTGAACTAAGAGAAAATCCTTCATACTGGTGGAAAGTATTTAATACAACCAATTCACAACTTCCAACAAATTCTATTTCGAAAATTGCTGTTGATGCAAATGGTGTTAAATGGATTGGTACAAATGGAAAAGGTTTGGTAAAATTTGATGGCAATACATTTAATATAATTAATACTTCAAATTCTCTTTTACCAGATGATTATATTAAAGATATAATTATTGATGGAAACAATCTTTGGGTGGCTACAAGAAATGGGATTGCAAAAATTACTAATAACAACTGGTTAATATTTACAAAAGAAAATTCAAATCTACCTGATAATGTTATTACGTCTGTAGTTAAAGATAAAAAAAATAATTTCTGGTTTGGAACAAATGAAGGTGGTGTTGTTAAGTTTGATGGAGTGTCTTTTTCAGTTTTTTCAACTAATAATTCAGGTTTAATGTCCGATAAAATTAATACACTGGCAGTTGATTCAAACAATGTGCTTTGGGTTGGAACGTGGGGATATGGTATATCTGTTTTTGATGGAACAACCTGGAGAATTCTGGATAGAAACACAAGTGGTTTAACTTCAGATTATGTTTCAAGTATAGTAGTTGATCAATCGAATAGTGTTTTTGTTGGAACAGGAATATCGCAATCGCAAGGCTCAGTTCAACAATACTTAAATAATCATTTTTTAACGCTTCCGGTTTCTGCAAACAATCTAAGTCCTAAGATAATAACCGATATAGTAATTGATAATTATAAGAGAATATGGGTTTCCTCCGGAGATGCAGGACTTTTTATGTACGATAACAAAAGATGGATTGGTTACAATATTATTAATTCTGGACTTACAACTAATTCGGTTTTAACTATTGCAATTGATATCAATGGTGATAAATGGATGGCTGCCAATGGATTATGTAAGTATATCGGGCAGAAGTAAATTTATAGTTTAACCACTGTATCTGTCTTTGCAATAAACATTCCTATTCCATCACCTTTAATATTCCATCTTACATTTGCATTTGATTGTCCGAATATTGCATCTGCGACCTGGTTTGTTCTTGCAGTAATATAATAATCATAAAATGCTCCATCAAAGACACTGAACTTAACTGCAAACGAAAAAGAGCTTGATATATATGATGTTGAAACTTCAGAAGAAAGAATTCTTAAAATATTGCCCTGAGATGATGCAGATTTTTTTAAACACTGACCATACTCTTTGCTTTCAAAAGCTACGTTGCCGTTTATTGTTAGTGCCTGCCATCTTGTAACATAGGCTTCATCATTATTTGGAAAAACCTGACTTTCGAGGTAATAAGTTTTTTTGCCATCAACAGTTTTGTTAATTAAAGAACCGCCTAAAATCGTTCCGGCAATTGGGACAACAGTTTCTGCAGTAGCACGTTTATCTTGCCATTGAGCTATTATAATATATTTCTTCCCTCTGACAGGAATAAGATTATTCGAAGAATATAAACCATTTGATGTATGCTTTAAGATATAAACCGAATCATCGACTGTGATTGCTACGGCAGCGTCTGTTAAATCAGCGTATTCTTTATAATATTTTACAGTAACAGGAAGAGTTCTACCAATGTAAATATCTTTGATCGGTTTTCCCGCTTCGATAATTCCACGAACAACAATTTTAAGTTCATAAGGGAAATCTTCTTCTTCAACTGTTTGTTCACAGCTTATAAAGAAGAATGAAAAAGATATAAAAAATATTAACGACAATTTTTTCACATTAAAACCTGTATGCAATTCCTAAAGTTGGAAGAAATGGAAACAAAGTAAATTGTTTAAGTACGGGTATTTCTTCTTTTGTAGCTGGATCTTTTTTATAACCAATATATTTGGAGAAAATATTATACCTGTTATAGAGATTGTAAATATTAAGGGAAAACTCTAATGATTTATCGTCCCACATTACAATATATTTTGCATTCAAATCCAGTTTATGAAAAGGAGGAAGCCTGTAAGCATCTCTTCTTGAGTAATCATAATAAACGTTATAAGTATTACTTTCCGGAGATGTTAGTGGGATAAAAGAATATTGTCCGTTTGGTAATGAATAAGCTTGCCCTGTACTATATGTCCAGGTAATACTACTATTAAAATTTGTAAATGGCTCATAGCTGATAACAACAGAAATATCGTGCCTTCTATCAAATCTTGGATAAAAAGAAACACCTTGGTTTAATTCATTAAAATATCTTTTAGTATAAGCGAGAGTGTATCCAATCCACCCGTTTACATCTCCGATACGTTTGTTTAAAAATAATTCAAAACCAAATGCATCTGCTCTGCCTTTTGTTAATTGTTTTTCAAAATCACTTCCATACGAAAAATCGGCTGAAATTTTATAATCATATAAATTAGATATATCTTTATAATATGTGTCAAAAGAAAAAAGAAAAGTTCGTTCGAAAGAAGTAGCTTCAATTCCAATTGAACCTTGAATAGCACGTGAAGGATCAATTTTTGAAGATGATGGATACCATGTATCTGTTGGTAGCAGGATGTCATTTCTTACAAGCATATGCAAAGTCTGATATGCAATTGTAAATGCCCCACGAAGTATAAGTCTATCCATCAAATAATATGTAGCTGAAACTCGTGGTTCAAATTTTAAAAATTTATTAGCCTGGAAATAATAAATTCTACCACCAATATTTGTTTTCAAATCGCCAAACAGACTTAACTCATCCTGAACATATAAAGAAGCTTCAAGTACATTAATATTTTTTCCGTAAAATGGCTTGTACTTTAATTCCTGTATAAAATAATCGCTCGTTGTAGTAGTAAACATATGATAAATTAATTCAGCGCCAGTTTTTAGTGTATGTGTTTCATCCGCAAAAAGTTGCATATCTCTTCTTAAAAATAAATCGTGTATCTCTGATGAAGTATAAAAATCAAGAGGATTTTTAAGTTGGATTTTATCTTTAATGAGAGTTGTAAAATTGTAACTTGTGTACATTAACGATGTATTCGAAAATAACTTTGCAGAATTTATACTTGTCCAGGTTAGGTTAAAAGTAGCATTAGTCCACGAAATATCGAAGCCAACATCTTTGTTGTTGGGAGGTTCACCTAAATTATCTCTGCTTACAAAACCGCTGAAAAAAATTCTATCTTCTTCTGAGATAACATAATTTACTTTTCCGTTTAAATCGTAAAAATTATATCGAGGAATATTTCCCATTTTTGGAATCATTTGAAGAACTTTATCAAGAAACATCTTTCTGCCAGAAAGAATAAAAGTAGATTTGTTACTTAAGGGCCCTTCTATTGTCAGACGGCTACTAATAAGATTTAACCCTAATGAACCTTTAAATTTTGAATCATTTCCCGATTTCATTGTAACATCAAGTACACTTGCAAGACGACCGCCATACTCTGCCGGAAAGCCACCTTTGATAAGCTTCACATTTTGTAAAGCATCAGCATTAAAAGTACTCGCAAATCCACCAAGATGAGCAGGATTGTACACAAGCACTCCGTCCACAAGATTTAAATTTTGATCTGGCGAACTGCCGCGAACATAAATACCAGAAGAAATTTCTGTTGCTGATTTTACACCCGGAAGTAGTTGTAATGCTCTGAAAATATCTGTTTCTCCTCCAATTGAAGGAAGTTGTTTTATAAGTTCAGGTTCAATTTGTATAGTACTTGTTGTATTAGAAAAATCAGTTTTCCGCCTGTCTTCTATTACAACTTCTTTTAATGTTAACGTACTTTTGGAGAGTTGAAAATCTGTTCGTAAATTTTTTTGATTTGAAGAAAGAGAAACTTTTTTAATAAGAGTTTCATAACCCATCAAACTGATAAATAAGTAATATTCACCAGCAGGAACATCCGGAATAGAAAAAAAACCATATTTATTTGTCGCAGCACCTCTAATGGGTGGAGATGTTTTTAAACTGTCTTTGTAAAAAACCAGGTTCACACCAATCAGTACTTCACCGCTTCCATATTCGGTTACCACTCCAGAGACATCAATGCTTTTAAACTGAGAGTAAGAAATTATCTGGCTTAGAAAAAATAGTAAAAATAAAAATCGGACTCTATTCAAATGAAATAATGTTGCTTAAATATTTTAATTAAAATAATGTTAAATTACATATGTAATTTAATAAAACTAATTTATTATAAATTGATTAAAAGTGAATTAACAAACTAGTTTAGTAAAAGTTGAAGAAAACAAGATTCGTAATTATTTTCATAACAATTCTATTTAACTATTCATGTGTCTTTCCTCAAATGAGAGTTGGCTTGCTTGGAAGCAGTATTATACCTACTGGTTATTTTGAAGATGCTGTTGATGTTGGATATGGGACTACTATTAATTTTAATTACAATGTGTTTTTAAATTTTGAAATTACTATTTCCAGCGGTTATTTTAATTGCGGTTATAAAGAAAATCTTGAAGATTATAGTTTTAAGTTTCAAACAATTCCACTTCTAATTGGAGCAAAATTCGATTTGACTGATTTTGATTTTATTCCTTATCTCGGAATTGAAGGCGGAATTTATTTTTCTAAATATGTTTTAGATATTAATGATTTTTCACTTGGGAAAATTTCTGTTACTACCAACGATAGACATTTAGGTGTTGCTCCTCAAGTTGGTTTTCGTATGAATATTTCTGATGATTTTGATCTGGATGTTTGTACTAAGTATAATCTTCTTAAAAATAAATATATAGCTCGCTCTTTTATTATGATTCAAACCGGATTTGCTTATAGATTTTAGTATGAAAAAATTTGTTTTAATAATTGTTCTATTTTTTTCTGAGTTTTACTCTCAGTCCGAATGGATTTGGCAGAATCCTTTACCACATGGGAAAACTATTAATTCAATACAAACTTTCTCCTCGTTAAAAGCATATGCTGTCGGTGAAAACGGAATTTTTCTTTATACTTCTGATGGTGGTGAAAACTGGAATACAAAAGAAATAATTTCAAATACAAATCTTAAATCTATTTCTTTTGTTAATGAATTGATTGGCTGGGTTTGTGGAGAAAACGGGATAATACTGAAAACAGCAGACGGTGGAAATAGTTTTTCTGTTCAACAATCTAATACTACTTCAGATATTAATTCAGTCTATTTTATTGATGCAAGCACTGGTTTTGCTGCTGGCTTTTCAGGCGCATTGTTATACACATCAAATGGCGGAATGAATTGGATCGATAAGTCTTTCGGTGATCAGAAATCAATTTCCAAAATAAGTTTTTGTAATTCTTATACTGGCTGGTTAATTGGAGAGCAAGGACTAATAAAAAAAACGACAGATAATGGTAATAACTGGACTTTACAGTCCAGTAACACAAATGAGATTCTGAGTTCAATTTTTGTATTTGATGAAAATAATTTATGGGTATGTGGTTCAAATGGAATTATTTTAAAAACATCAAATGGTGGGTTGAACTGGGATAGAATTAATTCTGGTACAAATTCATGGCTGCAATCAATAGTGTTTGTAAATTCTTCAACTGGATTTTTTGTAAATCAGTCAGGAAGCGTATTTAAAACAACCAATGGTGGTTATTCATGGTTTCAATACATAAACACTTCAGCATTTATGTTAAAAATGATTTCTTTTGCTGATTCTCAAACTGGTTGGATTGTTGGAGAAAGAGGTTTAATAATTAAAACAACTAACTCTGGGTTAGAGTGGGATTTTCAATCAAATGGTGTTGCTTTTAACCTCAACTCCTTTATTTTTCTTGATGAAAATACTGGTTGGATTGTTGGCGATAGGGGAACATTACTAAAGACAACTAATGGTGGAAGCTCCTGGACAGCATACGATCCGGGTACATTAAAAGATTTAAATCATATTTTCTTTTATAATCCAAATGAAGCATGGATTGTTGGTGATAATGGGACAATTATAAAATCCTTAAATGCTGGTGAATCGTGGCAGTTTTATGATTTGAGTAATCTTGTTGCTGAAGATCTATTGTCAATATATAAAGATGCGTCTGGTTATACTCGGGCTGTAGGTGTTCCGGGAGAATTTCTTGAGGCTGACAGAGGCGGAATTTGGGTTAGTTATTGGTCGCGATATCGTCTCAGTATCTATAGCGTTTTGCGGGCTATAGCTAAAATTACTCCTTTGACCTGTATTATGGTTGGAGATAACGGTGCAATTGTTTATGTATATAGATATTGGAATGATACTGTCTGGCAGATAATGAATCTATCAACTGAATATGATTTAAAAGATGCATGTGTTGTTGGAAAAAATTGCTGGGCTGTTGGTAAATATGGAACGGTTTTAAAATCAACAAATGGTGGCAGTGTATGGAATAAAGTCTCGCAGTTAGGGATTAGCTGGCTTAATTCAGTTCATTTTATTGATTCGCTTACTGGTTATACTGCGGGTTCAAATGGAAATTTATTTAAATCCACTGATGGTGGATACAGCTGGATCAAAATTCCAACGGGAGTAAACACTACTTTTAAGCAAGTCTATTTTATCAATAAAAAAACAGGTTGGGTTATTGGTGCAAATGGCGTAATTCTCAAAACTATTAATGGCGATAATCTTGTTTCAAATTATGAAGAATCAAACTTTGAAAAATTTCATGAGTTTGAAATCTTTCAAAACTATCCGAATCCTTTTAATAGCAGTACTAAATTATCATTTAATCTTCCTGAAAATGGATTTGTTGCAATTGATGTTTTCGATGTTCTCGGGGAAAAATTATCTGATTTAGTTAATGGGAATTATAATCAAGGTTATCATACTGTGCATTTTGATTGTCAAAATCTTTCGTCCGGAGTTTACTTCTTTAGAGTAACTGCAAAATTGAATTCGAAAACAATTATAAAATCAATTAAATTTATAGTTAATAAATAGTCTGGAAGTAAATAACTTGAAAAGAATTTTAATTGTTATACTTGTTTTAACTGTACAGATTTTTTCGCAATGGAATTTATTAAATCCTAAACCGCAAATAGGAAACCTGAATTCATTAACTTTTCCTACTAAATTAATTGGCTTTGCATCTGGTGAAAACGGTGCAATAATTAAGACAACTGATTCTGGCAATTCCTGGTTTAATCTTGTTTCAAATACTGTAAATAATTTAAGATGTATTTTCTTTGTTGATTCACTTGTAGGATGGACAGTTGGTGATAATGGTACAATTTTAAAAACCACAAATGGAGGGAATAACTGGACTACTCAAAATAGTCATACTTGGTTTTCTCTTTATGGTGTTTACTTCCTTGATAATGCCAATGGTTTTATAGTTGGGCAGAATGGAACATTATTAAAAACTACGAATAGTGGTTTAAATTGGATTGCTGATGTCAATTCATTTTCGCAATGGTTTCATTCAATTAAATTTATTAATTCCTCAACGGGTTTTATTGTGGGAAGCCAGGGATCGATATTAAAGACAACGAATAGTGGGTTATCTTGGTTTCTTTTATCAATTCCCAACTTTAAAGATATAATTTATGATTTGAATTTTAGAGATTCACTGACTGGATTTCTTTCCTGCAATTTTGGAAGAATCCTGAAAACAACAAATGGTGGCATTAATTGGCAAACGATGAATGTGGATTCAAATCAATCTTATCACTCAATTATTTGTGAAAATGATTCAACGTGGTTGGTACTTGGAGATTATGGACTTATTAAAAAGAGTTCAAATTATGGCTCAAGCTGGTTTCCAATGATAAATCCCTCAAACCTATTTATTCGTTCTGGAGTAAGATTAGATTCAAATAAATATATTGCTGTTGGTGAATATGGTTCTATTATTTATTCTATTAACAGTGGAATAGAATGGAGACTATATTCAGCAACTTATAATTCACTTTTTTCAATAAGTTTTATAAATCAAAATGTCGGTTTTGCATCAGGAGGATCTAAAACATTAATTAAAACCACAAATGCAGGTTCAACCTGGAATGATATTCCAACTTCTGTTTTTGGTTCAGTACAAGATATTCAATTTGTAAATGATTCTTGTGGATTTGCTGCGGGGGGAATAACCTCACAAGGAGTTTTTCTCAAAAGTACAAACGGAGGGAATACCTGGAATGAATTTGTTTTAGGAGAAAAAATTAATTCAGTTTCTTTTTTGGATTCTATGGTTGGTTATATAGGTGGCGAGAATAACTACTTATTAAAAACTGTAAATGGTGGAATTAATTGGGATACATTAAAAACAAATCTACCTGACTGGTTTGAAATTGTTTCAATAAAATTTCTAAATGAAAAAACCGGATACGTAGTTGCAAATGGAATAAATATGCAAGTTAATGAAGCATCAATCCTAAAAACTACAGACGGCGGGCTAACCTGGCAAAGATTTATAATGAATATTGAAAGTGATTTAACTTCAATTTATTGTATCAACGAAAACAATGTTATTGCAGTCGGAAAAAGTGGTATGATAATTATTTCAAGAGATGGTGGAAGTACCTGGCTTAAAAATGTAACTTCCAGCAACGTTGATTTTAATTCTGTTTATTTTGTAAGCTCTTCTTTGGGTTATATCGCTGGTTCAAATGTTTATAATGGGATAATTTTGAAGACAACTGATGGAGGGAATAGCTGGATAAATAATTCTCAACAAAACTTCAGACCATTGAACTCGATTTACTTTTTGGATGAATTTTTAGGATTTGCTGCTGGTAACTCAGGAACAATCCTAAAAACCACTAATGGTGGAATCAGTTTTCTTGAAGAAAATGAAAAAAATATTCCAACTAATCATATTCTATATCAAAACTATCCTAATCCATTTAATCCCTCAACAACTATTTCTTTCTCAATAGCAAACAGTGAATTCATAACGCTTAAAATCTATGATGTTTTAGGAAATGAAATTTCAACATTGGTTAATGGTTATAAACCTGCAGGTTTTTACAATCTTAACTTTTCTGCTAAGGATTTATCAAATGGTGTTTATTTTTATCAGCTAAAAACCAATAATTATGTCTCAGTTAAAAAGATGATTTTATTGAAGTGAGAGCAAAAATTTTTAATAATAAACAGAAAGTTTTATTATATTGCCTTACTAAATTTTGAAAATTTTTGGAGTTTTTAATGGCAAGAGAATGTCAGGTAACAGGCGCAAAACCAAAATCAGGGCAAAATGTATCACATGCTCACAATAGAACTAAAAGAAGATTTATTCCAAATCTTCAAAAGAAAAGAATTTGGGTTAAAGAATTGAACCGTTATGTAACCGTAAAGCTTACAACAAGAGCAATTAAAACAGTTGCAAAAAATGGAACTGCAACTATTGCTAAACTGGTTAAAGAAGGCAAAATTTCAGCCAGATAATATTTCTTTAGTTGATGATAAAAAAAAGCGTGACGTCATATCACGCTTTTTTTGTAAATAGGTATTATATCAGGTTAAATCGTGTTCAGATTCTTTTTTACTTTGCCAGATTGCCCAACCAATTAAAAATGCTGCAATAATTGCAATAACAATTCCGATGAAGTAAGAGTCTGTTTTAGGTAGAGTTATATTATAATTTAGGACAAGACCTAAAACCAGCAAGCTAACCATATTCATTACTTTGATTAAAGGATTTATAGCAGGACCAGCAGTGTCTTTCAGAGGATCTCCAACTGTATCACCGGTAACTGCAGCTTTATGAGCTTCAGAGCCTTTACCGCCATATATTCCGTCTTCAATCATTTTTTTTGCATTATCCCAGGCACCACCAGCGTTAGACATAAATACAGCAAGAAGTTGACCAACTAAAATCATTCCTGCCAAAAATCCACCAAGAGCGTAAGGTCCTAAAATGAATCCAACAAGAATTGGAGCCATAATAGCAAGAAAACCGGGACCAATCAATTCTTTTTGTGCTGTATTTGTACAGATATTTACAACTCTACCATAGTCTGGTTTTTTTGAACCATCCCAGATTTGTGGATCTTTAAATTGAATACGACATTCATGCACTATATAAAAAGCAGCCCTTCCAACTGCACGAATTAACATACTGCTAAACAGAAATGGAACTGCTCCGCCAATTAAGAATCCAATAAAAACTCTTGGATCAGCAACGGTCAATTTACCAGCCTCAGCAAGGTATTGGGTTATCGTCATTTGATTAATTTTATCTTCACTTCCAACTGCAATAACTGCAATAAAGCTGGCGAACAATGAAACCGCTGCAATAACTGCTGAACCAATCGCAATTCCTTTTGTTTCTGCTTTTGTCGTATTTCCAACTGCATCAAGGTCAGCAAGAATTTGTCTCGCTTTATGATAACTTCCTGGTTTATCGGCTTCCATCTGGTGAGGATCATAACCCATTTCACCAATTCCATTAGCATTATCTGCAACTGGTCCAAATACATCCATTGAAATTGTGTTTCCTGTAAGAGTAAGCATTCCAATTCCAGTCATCGCCACACCATAAGCGATAAACAATGGAGGTGTTCCAGCATAAACAATTATTGATAAAAATATTGCTGCTGAAATTGCGATAATTGTTGCAACTGTACTTTCATAACCAACAGCAAATCCTTGAATAATATTTGTAGCATGACCAGTTTGACATGATTTTGCCAGACTTTTTACGGGATTATATTTAGTATGGGTGAAATAACTTGTAATATTGTTTAATGCTATTGCAAGAAAGACTCCAATTAAACAGGTTAAAGCCGGTCTCAAATCAAGTCCTATAATTCCAAAATTAGAAAGCCATCCTAATTTAGAAGGATCACCATCAGGGAAACCAGCACTAGCCATTGGATTGGCTAGAAGATAATTTGTATCGAAATGAAGATAAACAAAACCAAGTGCAAAAAATCCAACTACACTAATAATTGAACCAATCCAGAATCCTCTATGAACACTATGTAAAGCAGTATCTGAAGTATCATTTGGACCAGCTTTTACAGTATAGGTAGAAATGATGGAACCCAAAACTCCTATCCCTCTAACCAGTAAAGGAAATATTACACCTTTGTGCCCAAAACTTGCTAATCCAAGAATCATTGCAGCAACAATAGTAACTTCATAACTTTCAAAAATATCTGCAGCCATCCCAGCGCAATCACCAACGTTATCTCCAACATTATCCGCAATAGTAGCTGCATTACGAGGATCATCTTCCGGAATATCTTTTTCAATTTTTCCTACCAGATCTGCACCGACATCGGCTGCTTTAGTATAAATGCCTCCACCAACTCTCATAAACAGTGCAAGTAAAGTTCCACCAAAGCCAAATCCGAGAAGAGCTTCATATGCTTTTTCACCAAAAATAAGGAAAATCATTGTGCCACCAAGCAGACCAAGACCATCAGTAAGCATTCCTGTAACTGTTCCTGTTCGGTAACCAAGCTGCATTGCTTCTCCATAGCTTTTTGTTGCTGCAGCTGCAACGCGTAAGTTTCCGGTTGTCGCTAATCTCATCCCAACAAAACCAACTGTCCAGCTAAACAACGCACCAACTAAAAAAGCTAAAGACCTTCCCCAACGGAATGCATTTGTTTCACCGGTATATGTAATGAATAACAGAATAGTTATTATAACAATAAGTGGTCCGATTTTTTTAAATTGTGCAGATAAATAAGCATTTGCACCTTCGCGAACTGCAGCAGCTATCTCTTGCATTTTCTTTGTTCCCTGATCAGCTTTGTTAACTTGTTTTACGAGAAGTAATGCATATACAAGTCCTGATATTGCAATTAATAAGACAGCAATAAGGGCAATTATTTCAATGTGCGTGTAATGAGGGTTGCTGAAAAGCGAAAAAGGAATAAATGTTTCCTGTGTTAAATTTGTTGTTTCAGTTGATTGAGAAGAGGAGCCAGTAAAAAGATATAATCCGGCAAATAATAGCATCATAAGGATGAGATAATTTCTTCTCAATTTTCTCGAATGAAATTTTTTCTTTAATAAATTCATTTTATCATTTTCCTAAAATTTAATATTCTTGATTTTATAAAATATTTACCAAAGTTTAAGCTAAACTTTCTGAAGCTGAACGCCACCATTTCGAGTATTCAATTTCAAGCATCTTTCTATCAGGGAATTTATAAAACTTAAAACCAGTCTGGTCACCTACAAAAAATCCTCTTCTAATGGTTCTAAAAAAACCATGAAAAATCGGAGTTCTTGAAACAGTTTTAGTTGGTTTATCAGCACCCTGTTCAAGTTCTCTTATGCAATCCATCAAATGCAAGCTATTGGAGTAAGGAAGATATCCTGCAAATTTTCCATGCTCATCTCTATCGGTAAGCATATCAGCAAAAAATATTCTTGGAACCGCAATAGGATTTTTTGGATCAGTCATAAATTCACAAAATAATTCCGGTGCAAGTTTAGAAACAACCATTGGTGAAACAGGGCATAATTCTTCATAAATATTTATGTCGTCTTTTTTGTTGTTTACTTCATACGGAGTGGAGTATAAGGGAAGTACTCTTCCATCAGCAGTAGTAAGATATAATTTCCCAAGGGCACTCAAGGGAATATGTTCAAGCACTCTATAGATGCTAATGTATTTACTTCTTTTTGGTGTTCCGTCATCGTGAGGAACACACCTTTGTTCAATATCATCTAACTTAAAGTAATCACTTTGAAAATTTTTATCTACTTCAAAGAACAAGACATTTCCACGGGTGTTTTTTTGTGCACCTATTGCCATATAAGGTCCGAATTGTTCAGGTTCAAGGTGAGAAGCTACCAATGCTTCGAAACGATAACATAACATATATAAATGTATATTCATAAGTTCTCCTGAAAGATCAATTAAAAAATTGTATTTCTGAGGGTGTCAGAAATTTAAGTATTTCACAACCAAAATTATCTACTTGTTTTATAACTTACAATCGAGAAAAAAATCTTTAAGTTTAATAAATTTTGAAAGTAACCTGAAAAATCAAATTGTCTGAAAAATTTGTAATATTATTTCATTGATAAGAAAAAAATTACCAATTTTGTGAAAGATGAAATAAAACGTACTGTAAGTGAAACGAAATCTGTTCTACATATTTCTTACAATTTATTTTTTATTTGGGTTGTGTGATATATCTTTTGCACAAACAAGTAAAATTGATAGTCTGTTAAAACTAATTCCACGAGTAAAAGACACTTCTGCTGTGCTTATACTTAATGAATTAAGTGAAAGATATGGTTACGCAAATGATTCTTTAAGTTTAGCTTATGGACTGCAAGCTTTAAAGCTGGCCGAATCAATCAAATTTAAAAAAGGTTTAGCAACCGCATATTTTAATATTGGTAATTATTATTCAAATAATTTTGAATATACTCTTGCGATAGAAAATTATAATAATGCTCTTCGACTTTCAAGGGAAATTAATGATAATAGGATTTATGCAAATGCTTTAAATAATATTGGAGTAATTTATGATTACCAGGGAAATTATTCAGAAGCAATAAGACATTATACAAATGCATTGCAAATAAGGGAGCGATTTGGATTTAAAACTGATGTAGCTGTTTCTCTTAATAACATTGGAATTTTTTATTATAACCAGAAGAATTATGAATCAGCTATAAATTACTACTTAAAATCGCTTAAACTTTATGAGGAATTAAAAGACAAAAGAGGAATTCTTAATCCAATTCTTAATATTGGAGTGTTATATTTTGATCAAAATAATTTTTACAAATCTCTTGAGTATTTAAACAAAGCATTGAATCTTAGCACTGAACTTAAGGATACTAATGGTATATCAATAGCTTTATCGAATATTGGGAATGTTTATTTTGAAGAGAAAGATTACACACGTGCGTTGGAGTATTATATCAAAGCTCAAGCGATTAATGAGCAGATTGGTGATATAGTTGGGATTGTTATCGGACTGAACAACATTGCAGATTGTTATTTTAATCTTAAAAATTATAACAGAGCTCTTGAATTTTCACATCAATCATTTAATCTTGCAAAAGAATATGAATTAAATGATGATATTAAAGAAGCCGCTTTTTTATTGGCAAAAATTTACTCCTCTCAGAATAATTACAAAAGTGCTTTAGAGTTTTTTAAGGTTGCATCAGAAATTAAGGACTCAATTTTCAATGATGAAAAGTCAAAAGAAATAGGAAGAGTAGAAGCTCGTTATGAAATTGAGAAAAAAATTGAAGAAGAAAAACGTGCAGAGGAGGAAAGGATTCGAAGAGAAGAAGAAGAAAGAACAAGAATAGCCAATCTTCAATATTTTATAAGTATGTCAATTGTGCTTTTAGTATTTTTATTTGTCTTTTTCATTCTTAAAAAAGCATTTAATCCAAGACTTGTTGAAGGTGTAATCTTTCTTTCATTTCTGCTGTTTTTTGAATTTATTAATGTTCTTTTAGATCCAGTAATGGAGAAGTATTCGGGCGGATTTCCTTTACCGAAGTTAATGTTTAGTGCAGTTCTTGCGGTGTGTTTGACTTATCTTGATAAATTATTTGAAGATAAATTAAAGAAAAAAATTATCAGGGAAGAAAGTAAGTCATAATGTTCTTTAAAGGAAAAATATTGATAATTTTTTTGATGATACTTATGTACAACAATACAGAAAATTATTGTCAAGATAATCAATCTTTGCAAGTTTTGTTAGAAAAAATATATAAAGTTAAAGACACAGCACTTGTTAATACTTACAATTTCATTGCAGAGGAATACTTAAAAGCACAGGATACTTTAACATACGTATATGCAATGAAGGCAATTAAAAAGGCTGAAGAAATTAATTACATTAAAGGTCAATTTGAAGGATATTTTATTTTAGGGAAATATCACTGTGGAACCTCACACTATGCAGAAGCTACTGAATTCCTTTCTTCTGCATTAAAAAAAGCTAAAGAAATTCATTATTTGTTTGGAATAGCTTCTTCATATAATGTGTTTGGAATTATAAATGATCTTCAGGGAAATTATCCACCTGCACTGAATTATTATGTCCAGGCCTTTAATATTTTTGAAATGCTTAATGATAAACATGGAATTTCGAAATGCTTTAATAATATTGGAAATATTTATTCAAAACAGAATGAAAATGTTAAGGCTCTGGAGTATTATAACAAGGCGCTAAAAATTCGCAAAGAAATAGGTGATAAAAAATTAATATCTACAAGTTTATCCAACATAGGAAATATTTACGAATCTGTGAAAGATTATAACAATGCTCTCGCTTATTATGATCAGGCTTTGCTGATAGATGAAGAGCAGGGAAATAAAGATGGCATTGCAAAACTATTAAATAATATTGGCTATGTTTATGAGCAGCAAGACGATTATCAAACAGCGTTAAAATATTATCAAAAATCCTATAATATAAAAAAAGAATTAGATGACCCGCTTGGAATGGCAGTTGCATTGAATAGTTTTGGCTATTGCTATTTAAAGCTTGGTAAAAAACTTGAAGCATTGAAATATTCTCTCGAGTCATATAAACTTGCGAAAGAGATTGAATCAATGGATGATATTAAAGAAGCTGCATTTACATTATCTAAAATTTATGAAAGTTTGGGCGATTACAAAAACTCCTTTAATTATTTTAAAATTGCTTCAGAAACAAAAGATTTAATATTTAACAGCGATAAATCCGCAGAGATTGGAAGAGTGGAAGCCCGTTATGAAATAGAAAAGAAAATAGAAGAGGAGAAGAGAGCAGAGGAAAAAAGATTTGCAGAAGAAGAAGAAACAAGAGCAAGGATAAGTAATCTCCAATATTTTATAAGTATGTCATTAATTATTACTGTATTTTTAATAATATTTTTTATGAAGAGGAGAGCATTTAATCCAAGACTTGTAGAAGGTATAGTTTTTTTAGCTTTTCTTTTATTTTTTGAGTTTATTAATGTATTAATAGATCCAATTACAGATAAATTTTCTGGTGGCTTTCCTCTTCCAAAACTATTAATTAACGTTATACTTGCGACCTGTTTGACCTATTTAGATAAATATTTTGAAGATAAACTTCTAAAGAAGAAAAAAAGAACTACAATTATTATGGAGAATTGATATGTCTTACCAGTTAGTAAAAAAAATGATATCAGATAATTCAAATAAAAAGCAAGCAGAAATTCTACAAAGATTTTTCAAAACCAAAAAAGGTGAATATGGCGAGGGAGATATATTTGTAGGTATTAAAGTTCCTGTGCTAAGAAATATTGCCAGACAAAATTTAGATTTAAATTTTTCCAACTTGCAAAAATTAATTAATTCCAAAATTCATGAAGAAAGAATGGTGTGTCTGTTCATACTTGTGCAGATGTTTAAGAAAGCAGATGAAAAAGGTAAAGAAAACATCTATAAATTTTACCTAAAGAATACTCGAAAAATCAACAATTGGGATCTTGTTGATTTATCAGCACCGAATATTGTTGGAGAATATCTGCTTGATAAAGAAAAAGATATTTTATATGTCCTTGCAATTTCTGAAAATTTATGGGAAAGAAGGATTGCAATACTATCAACTTATTCTTTCATTAAAGTAAATATTTTTGATGATGCTTTGAGCATTTCGAAAATTTTGTTGCATGATTCTCATGACTTAATTCATAAAGCGGTTGGCTGGATGTTAAGAGAAATCGGGAAAAGAAATTTCTTAGTTGAAGAAGTGTTTCTAAAAGAGTATTATAAAAAAATGCCGCGAACTATGCTTCGTTATGCAATTGAAAAGTTTCCCGAATCAAAACGCAAAAAATATTTAGCTGGCGAAATTTAGTACTTAAAAAAATATTAGCGATGAAAAAAAATATTGCAATAATTTATTTAGTATTTTTAGTTCCATTTATTTATTCGCAAAGTAAATCTGCATTTTCTTTACCTGAATATTTTTATAAAAAAATGGAAGGGAAAATCGGTGAAGATTTTTTAATTAAAGCTGAAATTACTCGTAAAGATACTTCTATTAGCGGCTATTACTATTATATAAATAAAAATCAACCTATTTACTTCACATATAATAGTCGTATAGATGATTATGATATTCATTTATTTGAAGATGCTGGTTATGATGAAAATTATAACCAACTTATTTCCGGCTCTTTCACCGGAAAATTTATAAACGAAAATGAAATCACCGGAATATGGAAAGATGCAAAAAATAAAAAATCCTATCCTTTTTATTTGAGAGAATCATATCCTGAAGGAAGTATGCAATTTGAAGTTAAATGTAAACAGCAAACTATCGGGAATTGTGATTCGGTAGGCTGTGCTTCCATTTTATTTTTTTTTCCGCAAACAGTTTCTAAAATTGAACCCGATATTCAGAAAAAGATTAATCAAAAAATATTAAAACGAATGCTTGTTTATTATGAAGAGGAAGAAAAGGTGGGTTATTACAATTCAATTGATGAAAGAATTGATGACTTCTTTAAAAAATTTAAAGAAGAAATTGATTCAGGAAATGGCTTTTTCGTGGATTATCGACTTGGTTGGGAGAACGATTATTATCTCACAATCGTAAATAATGAAAACGGATTACTTTCAATTCAATGTGTTAATTATACTTATACTGGTGGCGCACATGGAGGTACTCAAGTTGATTTTTTAAATTTTGATATTAACACAGGCGAAGAAATAAAACTTGAAGATTTATTTATTCCATCATACAAAACCAAAATTAATAAATTAGGGGAGAAAATCTTTCGTCAGAAAAATAAACTAAAACAAAATGAAAGTCTTGAAAAAGCTGGCTTCTGGTTTGAGAATAATGAATTTAAACTGAACGAAAATTTTGGGTTTAATTGCTATGGAATAGTTTTTCAATTTAATCAATACGAAATTGCTCCTTATGCATTTGGCCCTTCTACAGTTGAAATATCATATAAAGAGCTTAAAGATTTACTTAAACCAGGAACTGTTATTTCCAAATTTTTAATTAAGCAGTAAATAATTAAATTTGTTCAGTTAATAAATAAATAAGGAAAAGTTTGGAATATACAATTCATCCTGAAGTTAGAATCGGCCATATTCATTTAACAGTTGCAGATTTAGAAAGAGCATTAAAATTTTACAAAGATGTTCTTGGTTTTGAAATTACTTCATGGTTTGGAACTCAAGCGGTATTTTTATCTGCAGGTGGCTACCATCATCATATAGCATTAAATACCTGGGCGGGTCCTGATGCGAAACAACCACCACAAGGTCATACTGGCTTGTATCACTTTGCTATTAGATATCCTTCAAGAAAAGAATTAGCAAAAATATTAAAACGACTTTTTGAAATTAATTATCCAATTCAAGGAGCTTCAGATCATGGAGTGTCTGAGTCAATCTATCTTTTAGATCCTGACGGAAATGGAGTTGAATTATACGCAGACCGTGATGAAGAATATTGGCCGGTTGATTCAAAAGGTGAATTATTGATGTCTACAAAAGCACTTGATGTGATGAGTTTACTTGATGATTCCCATGAATGATTTTTTTTGGCAATTCTAAGATTCAACATCAGCTTGTAGTTTTTCTGTTCGGTCAGCAATTTTAAGTTGTTCAATCAACTCAGATAAATCACCATCAATAATGCCGGATAAGTTGTATAAAGTTAATCCTATCCTATGATCTGTAACTCTGTTCTGTGGGAAATTATAAGTTCTTATCTTGTCACTGCGATCGCCGCTGCCAACCATAGATTTTCTCTGAGCAGCGATTTCATTTGTTTGTTCCCGCATCTTCATATCATATAAGCGGGCTTTTAATACCTTCATTGCTTTCTGCCGATTCTTTAGTTGAGAACGTTCATCCTGACATTGCACAACAAGTCCAGTGGGTAGATGTGTAATTCTAATTGCAGTTTCAACTTTATTTACATTTTGCCCACCTGCTCCACCGCTTCTAAACACATCGATTTTTAGATCATTTGGGTTAATCTCTATCTGTACATCTTCCACTTCGGGCAATACAGCAACCGAAGCTGCAGAAGTATGCACACGCCCCTGGTTTTCGGTAACAGGAACACGTTGAACCCGATGCACACCACTCTCGAACTTTAGATCGCCATAAACATTATCGCCGCTTAAATTAAAAATAACTTCCTTTAGTCCTCCCATTCCACCTGTGTCGTTTATGTCAATAAGTTCTATTTTCCAGTTTTTATTTTCAGCAAAACGTGAATACATTCTGTAAAGATCAGCAGCAAAAATTGCAGCTTCATCTCCTCCAGTTCCTGCTCTGATTTCCATTATAACATTTTTATCATCATTGGGATCTTTTGGAAGCAACAAAACTTTAATTTCTTCTTCGAGTTTTTCTTTTTTCAATTTAAGTTCATCAAGCTCTATCAAAGCCATATCAGTTAGTTCTTTATCTGATTCATTGTCTATAATTTCTTTGTTTCCACTTATATCTTTTAGGATTTTTGAATATTCTTCGTAAGCAGAAATAATCTCTGTTAGATCGCTTCTTTCTTTACTTAGCGAAACAAGCTTTTCCATATTATTCATTGTCGAAGGATCAGACAGTTGTTCGTTTATTCTGTCGAATTTATCTTTTATCTTCTTTAACTTATCTATTAATTCCATCATATTCCTGAAAATCAGCAGTGCAAATATATTGAATAGATTGGAAGGATTATAGCTCTTTTTGAGTACTGGTTAAGCGGGGAACTATTTAAAAATCAATTTGAAATTAATTATTTCTGCATCACTCAAAATTTTAACCGGAGGACCCCAACCACCAACACCAGAACTAACATAGTATTGCGTATCGTTTTTTTTCTTTAATCCCCAGCTAATCTCATAAATGAGATTTGTAATTAAATTTCCAGGAAAAAATTGGCCATTATGAGTGTGTCCGCTAAGTTGTAAATCAATTTTGTTTTCAGCAGCTTCTGACAAATTGATTGGTTGATGATCTAAAAGAATTAAGGGGAGATTTTTTTTGGAATAATTTAAAATTTGTTTTAATGGTTTTCGATGCAAGTCAGTATAACGAGAAATGCTTCTATCTTCTCTAGCAGCCAATAACAAGATATTTTCTATGGAAATAATCGTATCTCTTAAAACAATCACATTGCAGGATTTTAAAAATTCATCCGCCTCTTTTACTCCTACAATCCATTCGTGATTTCCATTGCAAGTATATACTCCATATTTTGATGAAAGCTTTTTTAAGTGTACATCTATTTTGTGATATTTTAAGTTTCGAGAAAAATCATCAACAATATCTCCTCCCAATAAAATTAAATCGGGTTTCAGTTCATTTACTTTTGAGACTAATTTTTTTGTAAAATTTCCATCATTAATAGTGCTAAGATGAGCGTCAGAAAAAAATACAACGCTTAGCGAATCTATAGAAGATTCTTTTTTAGGCAAGGTCAGAGAAATATTTTTAATGACAATGTTGTTTGCATTTGATGAACCATAAATAACCAGCAAAAAATTTAATACTACTGCAAGCAAAAAATAATAGAATTTAAGTTTATTGTATTTCAAAGAATGTTGTTCCGGAAAGAAATAGAAAAATCGATTTAATAATTTTGCTAATTCAGCAATAATTATGAACAATAAAAAATATATTAAAAAAATGAACCAGTATGCACCAATCCAAGATAAATAAAAATTTACTTGTTTGTTCAGAAGAGAAGCAAGAATTCTTGAGACCATATAAGCTAAAGCCCAAAAAATAAAAATTAATTTATATAAATTTTTGCAAGATTTTGGAAGAATTTCAACAGACTGAAGTCCTCTTCTATACACATAAAGGTTAATTGATGTATAAATCGTTGTAAATATTATTAAAAAGGCGACCATTATTAAATTCGAATTTTATTTAGTTAACACTCGTTAGAAAATTAAAGTTCTTTTCAAAAAGTTAAACATAAAATACTCATTTTTTATTTTGACATAAACATATAATTAATTATTTTTTCCACAATTATTTTAACAAATAGTAAATTGTTACCCCAAGACGGGGTGACTAATTGGAATAAAGTACAAATTGAAAAAACAACACGACTATTCAAAAAACCTTAAAAAACTTTTAGAGCTTGATCTTACTGAAAGAGAGGCAAAAGTTTATATGAGCCTTCTTTCAAAAAAAGCTTTCACAATTTCTGAACTGCAACAAACGGCAAACGTCCCTCGTAATAAGATTTATGAAGTACTAAATAAAATGATTGATCGCGGGATTTGCATTGAACATTATATCGGAAATATTAAATATTATGAGGCTGTTGAACCCCATATAGCATTTAACAGAATGCTTGAAAGATATGAAAATAACTTTCGTAAAGATGTTGAGAGTAAAAAAGAAATCATCAATGACCTAGTTGAAATTTTTACTCCAGTTTTTGAAGAAAATAAAGAGATTGTTGATCCACTTGATTTTATAGAAGTCTTAAAGGATAAAAACCAGATTCAAAAAAAATATGTTCAGGCTTTGAATGATACAAATTATGAAATTCTTACATTCAACAAAGGACCATATGTTTGCGATAATACAGATAGATTAAATGAACAAAAAGAGGCTGAAACAAATCTTCTTCTAAAAGGAGGAATTTGTAGAAACATTTATGAATTTGAAGAAATTAGAAATCACGAATGGTTGTTGAATTACATTCGTGATCAAAAAAAATTAGGACAGCAGGCAAAAGTGATAAAATCTTTGCCAATTAAAATGATGTTGTTTGATGAAAAAATAGTAATGTTTCCTTTACAACAACCTCTGGGCATCACTAATAAAATTACAATGATTTACATAGAACACAAAGAACTGGCGTTAGCTTGCAAATTATTATTCAATATTTTATGGGAACAAGCCACATCAATTGAACTTGCTATTGAAGAACTAATGGAAGTAAGTAAAAATTAAAATCTGTTGGAAACAAAATGAGAGAACTTATAAAAAACATTTATATAAATAATAGAAGGCGGAAAATTACTCAGATACCTTTCAAAGTCGCCTCCTTTTTTCTTTTTGCATTTGTATGTATGGGATGTTCAACAAATCCTCCTGATTCTCCGGAACAGGTAATTACGATTACCGGCAATGATTCAACAGTAGTATTAAAGTATTCTCCTCAATTAACAAGTATAAATAAAGTTGTATTAATAGAAGATTTTGCAAATGTTAGTTGCAATCCTTGTGTCGTTTCAAATAGAATTTTAGAATCTTTAACTAAATACTCTTTAGGTTATGGAAAGATTTCTGCAATTAAATTTCCAACAAATTTTCCAGGACCAAATGATCCTTTTTATAAAGCAAATTCTTCTGAATGCAATGCAAGAATGTCTTATTATAACATAATTACTGCTCCGACAATTATTGTAGATGGATTACTGCGTCCAACAGCATCAGATTCTAATGATATAAAACAGAAAATTAATTCTCGTTCTATTCTCAATACAAATTTCAGAATTATGTTGAGTGACAGTATTATAGGAGAAAATTATCTAATTAAGTTTTCAATTGATGTTTCCGATACTGTAGGAATTGATTTTTCAAATCTGGTTTGTTACGTTGTAGTTACCGAGACAGACATTGAATTTGCTACTCCTCCTGGTTCAAGCGGGGAAACAAAATTTTATGATGTAATGCGAGTTGTTTTTCCAACATCAAATCAAAATTTTAAAATTTATACAGGAAGCGCCGGAAATACGATCAATGAAAGAAAATTAAAAATCAATTCTTCATGGAATAAAGATAAAATTCACACTATAATCTTTATTCAAAATAAATTAACAAAAGAAGTTTTACAATCTGTTTCAACATATTAAAAGGAGAAAAAATGAAAAAAGGCTATACTTCGTTCTTCATCATGGTTTTTGTATTAGTTTTATCATTCTCAAGTACATATTCCCAAACTCAAAGAAATCCGGTACTTGAATATTGTACTGGCACTTGGTGTCAATGGTGTCCATGCGGTCATGCTATAATTAGAGATCAAATTTTAGTTTCATATCCAAATGCAATAATACTTGGCTATCATGGCCCGACCAACTACGGCGATCCTTATGCAGGTTTTCCAGGTTATACAATTATGTCTTCACTTGGACTAAGTAGTTATCCGACAGGTATAGTCGATAGAGTATCTGGAGTAATTTCAAGGTCTTCCTGGTATCCTAACATCGCAACAAGAAACAACGTTCCAGCACAAGTTGATATAAATATTATTAAAACATTTGATTCTACTAATAATCAATTACAAGGAACAGTATATTTTAATGCACTAGAAAATCTTACTGGTTCTTATAAATACTACTTAACAATTCTTGAAGATAATTTACTTTATGCTCAAACTGGTAATAGTTCGTGTATAGGTGGTACTGAGTACAGACACAACCACGTTGTAAGGAATATTTTAAATGGAGCAACAGGAGATACAATTACAAGTCTTGATTGGTCTGCAGGACAAATAATTTCCAGACCGTTTACTTATACAGTAACAAATATTACAAATTTCAGTAACTGTCATATGGCTATTGTTGTATATAAAGTAGGAAGTTCACTGGTTACAAGTGAAATTCAACAAGCCAAACAATGGACTTTAAGCGGAGAAGTATTACCTGTTGAATTAGTTACCTTTACTGGTAATGTCAATCCTGAAGGAATTGAACTTCAATGGAAAACAGCAACAGAAATTAATAATCATGGTTTTGAAATACAGAGTTCACTTGATGGAAAAAACTTCATAACAGTAGGTTTTGAAAAAGGATTTGGTACAACTACAGATTATAAACAGTATACCTATTTTGATAAATTGTCATTTAATGAAAGAGTTACTGTTTATTACAGATTAAAGCAAATTGATTTTTCCGGAGAATATAGTTATAGCGATATAATTGCTGTAAATTATGATATGCCAAAAGAATTTACACTTGTTCAGAATTATCCAAATCCATTTAATCCTTCCACTTTAATTAAATATACTGTTGCTAAAAACAGTAATGTGTCATTAAAGATTTATGATTTGCTTGGAAATGAAGTTGCAACATTGGTTAATGAAACAAAAACTCCGGGGACCTATCAACTGGAGTTTGATGCTTCAAACCTTTCTTCAGGAACATACTTTTATAAATTAATTACAGACTATTTTGTTTCAGTTAAAAAGATGGCTGTAATTAAATAACTTTTATTAAGCTTCGGGAGTAATCCCGGAGCTTTCATTTTTTTTAATTTAAACTAATTAGATGACTATGAAAAACAAAAATCAATTTATAATTCTTACTCTTTCATTTTTATTATTTGTAACCGGAGTTAATTCGGTATTTGCTCAGACTTTTTCATTTCAAACTACAGCAACCACAAAGATTGATACTCCAAACAGTGAAGTAGTTTTTGATATACCTATCATCAACACATCAAATCAAACAATCACTGTTTGTGTGATGAGAAGAAATGAAATTCTACCTGCAGGCTGGCAAGGCTCTATGTGTTTTGATGAATCCTGTTTTCCTCCGAATATTGATAGTGTTGCTACTACTCCAGCATTTAATAGTGCGCCAATAGCTCCGGGTGATACGGTTGACTTTTCATATCACGTTTTTACTGGTTCAAATCCTGGCACCGGTACATTTAGTATTGTTGCAAAAGAAACACGGAATATGAACGATAGTATCAGAATCGACTTCACTATTACGACAAGACTTGCAGGCGTAAATGAAGAGCTATTAAATCCATCCAAAATTGAATTAAAGCAGAATTATCCCAATCCATTTAATCCCTCAACGCAAATAAACTTTTCTATCTCTTCAAGACAATTAGTAAACCTGAAGGTTTATAATATTATTGGAAATGAAATTGCAACAATTGTTAATGAAGTTAAAGAGCCTGGAAGTTACTCGGTCGATTTTAATTCAAAAACAAAAAATATAAATCTTCCAAGTGGAGTATATTTTTATAAACTGACAGCTGGTAATAAAGTATATGTTCGAAAAATGATTCTGGAGAAATAATGAGAACAAGAATAACTTTCATAATCCTTCTTTTTTCGCTTAGTTTGGTCTTTGCTCAGAGTACAAGGAAAGCAGCAAATTTTGTTTTAGAAGATATTAACGGTAAAAATGTTGAATTGAAGTCGTTGATTGGCAAAGGACCAATTCTTATAAATTTTTGGGCAACCTGGTGTAAACCTTGCATAGAAAAAATGGTAGAGTTACAAAAAATCTATCAGGAATATTCTTCGAAAGGCTTTTTAATACTTGCTATATCAACTGATAATGAAAAGAGCATTGGGAAAGTAAAGCCGCTTGTAAAATCAAAGAACTGGAATTTTCAGGTCTTGCTAGATAAAGATGGAGAAGTTCAAAAAAAATATTATGTCCAGGCGGTTCCATATTCTGTGTTACTTGACAAAAAAGGAAACATTATTTATACACACGAAGGATATATGAAGGGTGATGAACTTCAAATCAAACAAATTCTTGATGAGAAATTAAGCGATTAAAAATGGTGCAAGAATGATTAAAAAGTTTTTTCTTATAGTATTAAGTGCATTTCTGTTCTTTAATATTTCTATCTTACCTCAGGAAATTGAAGGGAATGATGTTGACCAGAATATTATATATCTTCCTGAAGGCTTAAGTATCTCAAATCAGGTTAAGTATTCTTATGACATACAGAAAAAAATAGAAATCTTTGAAGATTGGTTTAATGCAGATTATAGAAGCGGAATTTTTTCAGCGGGAATTCGTTTTGAAACTTTCCAACCCAATGATCCAAGTTTTGCTGTTAATCGAAGTAAAAAAAGATTTTCGGATATCGCATTCAAATACCTTAAGACAGAAATTGGTAATTCAACTGAAGGACTTGATGTTACTGTTGGTAATTATTATGCGATGTTTGGAAGAGGTATGATACTCAAAATTTTTGAAGATAGAAATTTGAGAGTAGATAACAATCTGCTTGGAGTGAAATTTGTTGGGCGCTATGCAGATTTTGTATTAACAGCTCTGACAGGAACGCCGGAAAACACGCAGCAAAAAAGAACAGATATAATTCATGCTGCTGACCTGGAATATAAAGGCATAAATGATTTTAAAATGGGTTTATCATTTGCTTCAAATCAATCTGAACAGGAAGGAGATTCAAGAACAAGATTTATTTCATTTAGAATTCAGCCTTCAATCTGGAATTTTGACCTTTATTCCGAGTATGGAATAAAACAAAATGATGATATTAAATCGCAGGTGTTCAAAGATGAAAAAGCAATTATCGGTAAAGCATTTTATTCCAATTTAAATTTTTATTATGAGTCTATATCTCTGGTAGGAGAATACAAGTATTACGATAATTATGAATTTGCTACTTCAAATGATTTGACAACAGTCTACAATATGCCGCCAGCAGTTAGGAAAGATTATACTTATTTACTATTAAATCGTCATCCTTCTCCTTTAAATGCAAATAACGAACAGGGATTTGGACTTGAAGCTTCGTATAATTTTTATGAAGAATCTAATATTACCTTGACTTATGGTGAAACTAAAACTTTACCTTCAAGTTCTTATTATCAACAATTAATGGGTTCTGCAGTAGTTGAAAGAGTGCAATTAAGAGAATTCTTTTCACAGGTGTTACATCATTGGGGAGAAAAATTTGTAACAATTGCAGCTTTTAGTTATAATGAAGAATTATCTAACGACACAAAAAATTTAACTCCTGTCCTAGATTTACGCTATTATTATGATGATATAAATACATTCCATTTAGTTGTTGAACACCAGTTAAGTAAAAATCGCACTACTAATGAAAAATATTATGATGATGTTCTTACTCTTGAATATCTTCGTTCACCAAAATTTTCTTTATCATTCTTAAGCGAGATGCAAACAAGAGAACCAATAAAGGGAAAAATTGTAAGAACATTTTGGAATTTTTTACAGGTGGGTTATAAATTTGGTGAACATACAGATGTAAGTCTATTATTCGGTTCAAGGCAGGCAGGAGCAATCTGTATTGGTGGAGTTTGCCGTTATGAACCTGAATTTCGTGGTGTTGAATTGAAAATGCTGACTCGGCTTTAATTGATAAAAATTTTTTTGTAATTTATAGATAGTGATTACTAACTATAGTGTTTTTCTCATTTTATAATGAGGGATTGTTACTTCTATGAATTCATAACCATATTTTTCGTAACCAAGTTTTTCATAAAACGAGACAGCATATTTCCTAGCGTGCATCTCAATTTTTGAAAATCCATTTTCCCGACAGAAATTTTCGAAAAATAACACCATTTGTTTACCGATACCTTTTCCCTGCAATGATATATCAACAGCAACCTGTCTCATTTTTGCAATGCCATTTCCAACATCTTTAAGGAGAATACATCCAACAAGTTTGTCGTTAATGTAAGCCCCCCAGTGAAGTTCAGAAGCCTCTTCTTTTAACTGTTCTTCTGTAAAATATATACCAAGTGGTTTTCTCAACACTTCTTTTCTCAATTCAACTTCTTTATAGTATTCAGTTGAGTTATGTCCAATTTTTCTTATTTCAATATCCATTAGATTGATTTAATCTAAATATTTTTTTGGATATTCGTAGAATAAAATCTTTGCAGATTTTTCTTTTATTTGTTTCCAACTTTCTGTGGATAAACTTAAAGAAATAACAGCACATGTTGGGAAATCATCTAGTTTTGTATCAGTGAGGTAGTGAAGAAAATACAGCAATCCTGGATTATGAGAAAACAGCATTATAGTTGAAATAGAATCGTCAATTTGTTTAAGAACAGATAAAAATTCTTCTACGTCAGCAAGATATAGGTCTGATTCTTTTAATATATTTTGTATGTCATAATCAAGATGTTCGGCAAATATCTTTGCAGTTGTATATGCTCTGTTAGCTGGACTTGAAATTATTAAATTAGGTTTAATCTCTTTTTTTTTTAGCACATCAGCCATAAAAGGAGCATCTCTCAAACCTCTTTTATTCAAAGGTCTTTCGATATCTGGTAATCCGGGTCTATCCCAGCTTGATTTTGCGTGCCTTACAAGAATAAGATTTTTCATTTTTAGCTTCACTAAAAATTATTCTTTGCTAACATTTTTTTTAATTCTTCGAGATTTGCTTTCTTTTGCTCAGAAAATGTATTGCGAGCATATTCAGTATAGAAATGATGTTGTAAAAAGAAATCTAAGTTCAGTTCCAGCCACTCTTTTTCATTATATATTCTGCCAAAAATTTTTCGCCATTCATCACGCAAGGATTCATAACGATCGAAGAAATTTTTTTTACCAAGATATGCCAGGTCAGAATCACAAAGTACGTATTCAAGAATATTAGAAGGTTTGTTGGATAGTTTTGTTTTGCTAATGCAGTTTTTTACAGTTTGTATTTTTTCTTCAGGATAATTATTTGTTTTAAGAAATTTCTCGGCTATTTCGGCACTTTTTTCTTCGTGACCTTCGTAGAGCTTAATAAAACCGGTATCATGAAACCAGGCGGCAAGTAACAGTATTTCCATTTCATCTTCACTTAAAGCAGAATGATTGCCAATCTCAGTAGCATTTGAAACGACTTCAAGAGTGTGCGATGGATTATGATAACACAAATCTCTTGGTAACTTCTCAACTAGAAGATTTGAGACATAATCAGAAACCATGTTGATGATTTGGTTCATATTTCTCTGTTTTCAAAAAAGGCAAATTAATTGCATCTTGAAAATAGAGATTTTCCATAAAAAAAGAAATCATTATTATTGAAATTGTGATGTAAGATAAAAGCCAGATTATTAAACCTGGCTTTTAAAAATTAATAAGAATATTTAACGGTATAAGTCAGAACCGTTTCTTTATCAGCGGGAACAGGTACTTTAAATAAAATATTTTGTGCATCTTTCTTTTCATATTTTATTGACTCATTTTTTATTTCCCAGTTTAAACCAACATATTTTTCGTAATCAATTACAATATCTTCTTTTTTTCTGTTCTTTAATGTTACTTTATAAGTTGTTTCGGATACCTTATTTGTAATTTGTTTGTAATCAGACTGTATTTCTTCTCCAACTATATCAAATGCGTCCCCAATTTTCAAATTAATTTTTTCATCTTTAGGTGTATGATCTATCAAATCTTCTCCAACAAATTCAAGAGATTTGCCATCTGATTTGTAAACTCTAACTTTTCCTTTTGGCATTGGTAAACCAAGATTATTATTTTCTTTATTTTCAAACTGAACAACAACCGCAATTTTATTGCTGCTGTTATTCCAGTACCCGCCGATTTTGAAAAGATATTTTTTGTTAATAGAAATATTTTTTGCTTCAAATAATGAAATTTGTTTGGTTTCGTTTTGAGAGATTGTTGTTGGTCGCTGTAGATTGTAAATGTGATATTCGAAGAATGATTGTTCTTCAAATTGTCCTGCACCTTTTTCAGTTCGCAGCATATCCATAGTGTTTACTTCATAAACAGGTTGTTGACGTACTCGATTTACATCACCAGCTACAAGTTTTAAATTTGCATTTTGATAAGTTGCCCCGGAATTATTTTCAATGCTTACCCATGAATTTAAGTCCATTAGTTTATCATCTTTATCAAGAACAGCTACATATTCAGCGTGCCAGTTCATTCCGCTTGTCTGATATGTTAGTTCTAAATCCTGTTTGCCACCAGATTTAAAATCTGCTAAACATACCAAAGTTGGACGTGTGATTAATCCTTCCGGTAAAGAATTCACATTAAATCTATACTTGGCAACATTTGGAAGCATCAATAATCCACCTTCTTTTTTTTGCAATACAATTTGTCCACCAACACTTGATAATAATTTCCCTTCAAGCAGCTCATCTTTTTCTCCAATTAGCTGTATATCTTTATCAATATATTTTTGGAGAATTTTATCCAGGCTTACAAGGTCATATTGGTAGTTTTGCTCAATTATGATACCTTTAAAATCAATTCTTACGCTTGTTGGATCAATTAATTGTGCAACATCTCTAATTTCAAGACGGTTAATACCGGTTTTAAAATCTACTGATCGAAGATCTTTTATTACTCCAAGGTTGCTATTATATATAGTAACTGCTATCGATTTTCTATCGTATTCCTGTGCAAATCCAATATTAAAAAAAGTGAAAAGCAGAACAAAAGAGACAATAAACTTTTTCATTTTATATTTTCCTTTCATATAAATGACTAATTCAATTGTTAAACTACAAAAAATTTTAATTGTTCCTATTTTATTAAAATCATTTTTTTGGTTTGAATAAAATTTTGAGTGGTTATTCTGTAGAAATATATTCCACTTGGAATTTGTTCGGCAGTGAACTTTACTTCGTGCGTTCCTGCTTTTTTATAATCATTTAAGAGAATATCAATTAATTCACCCATTGTGTTGTAAATGGATATATTAACAAAATCATCCTTTGATAAACTATATTTAATTATTGTCGATGGATTAAATGGATTAGGATAATTTTGATAAAGCGTAAATTCATTAGGTGAGAAAGAGTCTTCCTGAACTTTAATCAGTCCAAGTTTTTTTCTCATTAATACAGAAAACATTTCCGGAGTAACAACTTCGACAAATTGTCCTACTGTTGCATCACTTTTAATAATTTGCACAACTTGATTTAATCGTGGTACGGAAATATCAGAATTTGAGGGATCGGGACGATTACTGAAATCATCCTGTCTGAATCTTTGATATCCTGCTAATAAAAAATAAGGCTTTGATTGTATTTTAAGACTATTGATAATTCTTGTTGCCATTGCATTTAAATCACTTGCATTTCCGTAAAAACTTCCATCACTGCAATGATTAAACATTAAAGCTCCCCAATTAGTAATAGGAATTTGCAGAGGCAGCTGAGGATCAAACAACATAGTTAATTTTGCATTTATTGCAGATTGAAATTGTCCATATTTTGCAAAGTTAAAACTATTATTAATAACTTTTCCTCTGTAAGTTATTGTACCGCTTCCCGCATAATGTTTATATCCATAAATGTTTTCGACACTAAATTTATTCATTAAAAATTTTGTTGAATCTACAGCATTATTCCATACTTCATTTCCCCACAAGTCGGGATAAGCATATCCTAAAGGTGAAGTAACACTTAAAAATCCATCATTAGGTGTTGCGGTATCATAATAATAAGAAGCAACAAATGGGCACAAATTCAGCAAATGTAAATTCCATCCCCAGGCTATTGGGAACGTCCCTCGTTGTGTAGACTTCCAGGCACCGGATTGAAAACTGAAATTCCAATTAGAAGCATCTCCTTCTGTTCCAACAAAGATAATGTAATATTTATTTTGAACTGAAACCGTATCCGGGTTTACATAGGATTTAGGAATAAATAATCTTTGTTGTATTGGAAAGGAAGAATGCCACGATAAATTTCCAAGTAAAGTTTCATGAAAGCTTGAACCAAAATGAGCAAACCATTGCGTCATAGGTTCCGGACGAATCCAACCATATATGTGAAAAATAGAATTTGGATTTTTTGTATGCATGAAATTTAAAACATATTCCAGAATATCTGCTCTTGCTGCAGGCATTGAAAATAAATCAAGATCATCAGTTCCTGCAAGATTAACCTGAAACATTTTCTGCTGAACAGTGAAGTCGGTTATTTCACGAATATAAAACTTTGAAGGATTACATCGCGGTAAAAGAATATCTTTTGCCCAATTCAAATATCGTAAATACCGAAGTTCTTCATATGTTAAAGTTGAATCGTACCACGGATTTGAAATGTTTTCTAAGCGACCAGTAACCCAGATAGATGAATCACCATCAAAAGTATCAGTAATTAAAACAGAGTCGTTAAGAGTTAAATTTAATTGTGCAGCCATTGTTGTAGTTACTGGTAATCTATCTGTCAGACTTCCTATTAAAGCAGCTGCTTCACCTTGCCATCTGAAACTTTGTCCAGTAAAATTACTAAACAGCCTGTTTGGATCGTAAGTTATTCCACCTTTGATCATATGTCTGAATTTATTTACAAGATCCTGAACTAAATAAACACTGTCAAATACTACGTTTCCGCGCGTTCTGTAAATATCACGCCATGTTTCATCAGTTTGATTAAAGCTCCATGTCTCATATGCATTAAGTAGATACAATCTGGCAGAATCTCGGTTTACAATACCCGCAAGAGTTAATGCTAAAAGTTTATCCTGTGGTGTAACAGCCGCATAATACATCACTGCCGGATAATTCTGTGCAAAAATATTCAGAGAATAAAGCGAATAAATTAATAAAATCTTTTTCATTCTTATAAAATTTTTATTTCAATTTAATAATTAAATGAATAGAACAAAAGTAAAATTATTTCTTCTTTGAATTGTGGACATAAATGAATTATTTTTAAAGAAAAATTCTATCATTTATTTTAATTAGAGGGCAAAATGAATTTTGAATTTACTGAAGAGCAATTAATGATTCAAAAAACAGCAAAAGAGTTTGCTGAAAATGAAATTCATCCTTCGGCAGTTGAAAGGGATAAAAATTCTGAGTTTCCTGCAGAAATAATTTCAAAACTTGGCGAGCTTGGTTTTATGGGAATGATGGTTTCTCCTGAATATGGAGGCGCAGGAATGGATACAATAAGTTATGTGCTTGCAATGATTGAAATTTCAAAAGTTGATGCAAGTGTAGGAGTTATTCTTTCGGTAAATAATTCGCTTGTTTGCTGGGGACTCGAGCAATATGCTTCTGAATATATAAAACAAAAATATTTAATTCCTCTTGCAAAGGGAGAGAAACTTGGTGCATTTGCTCTTTCTGAACCGGAAGCAGGAAGCGACGCAACTCAACAATCAACTGAAGCAAAAGAAGATGGTAATTTTTATATCCTGAATGGAATTAAAAACTGGATAACAAATGGAACCACTGCTGATTACTATCTTGTAATGGCTCAGACAGACAGAGCCAAAAAGCATAAAGGAATTACCTGCTTTTTAGTTGAAAATGGGACTCCCGGCTTTGAGCACGGTAAAAAAGAAGATAAACTTGGAATTAAAAGTTCTGATACTTGTTCTTTAACTTTTACTAATTGTCGTGTGCCAAAAGAGAATATTGTGTGGGAAGTTGGAAAAGGATTTAACTTTGCAATGAATACACTAAATGGTGGAAGAATTGGAATCGCTTCACAGGCACTTGGAATTGCAGAAGCTTCTCTTGATGCTGCAATAAAGTATGCAAAACAACGTAAAGCTTTTGGAACTGAAATTGCTAATCATCAGGCAATTCAGTTTAAGATTGCTGAAATGGCAACTAAGTATGAAGCAGCAAAATTGTTAGTGTTTCAAGCTGCTGCTCTTAAAGATGCTCATAAGGATTTTATCAAAGAATCTGCAATGGCAAAATTATTTGCATCAAAAGTAGCAGTTGATTGCGCTCTTGAATCTATTCAAATTCATGGTGGTTATGGTTACGTAAGAGAATATCTTGTTGAAAGATTTCTTCGTGATGCAAAAATAACCGAGATTTATGAAGGAACTTCTGAAATACAAAAAATTGTTATTGCACGATCTCTGTTAAGTGAAAAATAGTATAGTAAAAATATGTTGTTTAATTTTTTTCGTTCAATCATATCTTGTTTCGCAAGTGGAAAAGGAGAGATGGGAGAAGAAAGAAAAAGACTACTGGAAAAATGTTGAATTGAAGAAAAGAGACTACTCTTTTAATTCTGAAAATATTGGACAATTCATCGTCAAATCATTTGTAAATGCTTACTGGTTTTTTATTTCCGACCTCGATGGAGATAATTGTCCTTTCTCTTTATCCTGTTCAAATTTTTTTGTGGAATCAATAAAACAAACTAACCCATTTCAAGGCACATTAATGTTCTTTGATAGATTCACCCGTGATACAAATATTTTTGGAAGGTCAAGAAACTATACTTTTGATAAAAACGGAAAATTGTACGATCCTGTTTCAAATTATCTTCTTGAGGAAACTAAAATAAAAGTATATAAACCTGCTGGTTTCGTTGATGAGTAAACTACTTTTCTTGTTAACAATCTTTGCAGTTTACACTACGGGACAAACTTCATTTTATTCTTATGAAAATTCTAAAAAGTTTGCTGACTATCTGTTTGAAACAAGCGATTACCTGCGGGCTATTGATGAATATGAAAGATGCAATCAACTGCATTTTGCCGATACAACTTTATTTAAAATCGGTTATTGTTTCTGCAAAATTGGAAATTTTGAAAAAGCAAAAGAAAAATTTTTTACTCTTTTTAATTCACCATTAACAGACCTGTCAAAAATTAATTACTCAAAATGCAATTTTTTTCTTGGTAATTATAAGGAAGTAATTGATTTCTCAAAATTCAACATAAAAAATTCCGATATACTACGTAATGAGCTTAATAAACTTGCATTTATTTCATTTATAAAAATGAAGTCCAAGATTGATTTTGATGAAAAATGGATTGATGCATTTGAAGAACAGCCTAGAGAATTCATGAAAAGTTTTCTTAAAAGAAAATTAGAACCAGAATACAAAGATCCTTTAATAGCAGGTATGTTGTCTGCCATTATTCCTGGTGCGGGTAAAATTTATACGAAGCGATATGAGGATGGAATAACGGCATTCTTACTCACAGGATTATTTTCTTATTTAAGCTATGATAATTTTCATGCTAAACATAATTTCAGAGGATGGTTATTTGCCGGGCTTGCTTTAGGTTTTTATTCCGGAAATATTTATGGAGCAGCTTCATCAGCACAGATTTATAATGCTTACGAAGAATTGAAAATGCAAGATGAATTTGATGACTATATTAAATTAAATAATTACTTTTTGTCGAAGGAAGAAGACAATATATGCAAATAAAAAAAACATTTTGTCTTTTCTCATTGTTTTTTGCTGTTGCTATTAAATCAATCCTTGCACAATCGGGTATTGATATTCTCTTTAATGAAGTAAAAGTATTACATGCTAACCAAAAATATTTTGATGCTATTACCGAGGCCAAAAGATTGATTTTTTTTGACACTGCTAAAATCTATCATTTTCAGGCATTGAAAATTATTGCTGACTCTTATAAAAATGGTGCTTTTTACAGCGAAGCATTAAAATATTATACACAATCTGAATTGTTAACAACTAATGATGATGAATTATTTTTACTCAAAATTGAAAAAATAAAAATTCTTATTTTGAATCGTTCAATTCAAGCTGCCTTTAATAATCTAAACTGGTTAGAGGAGGATAAAAGATTTATTACAAAAAAAAGTGAAATTAATTACTGGAAAGGCTGGACATATATTTTTAATGATGAATGGGAAAAAGCTGCTGAAGAGTTTGGAAAAGTTGATTCATTTTTCAACTTAAAAAATTTTTGTGAAGAGGTGCATGAAAGAAAATATTCAGTTACTTTTGCTAAAGTAATTTCGTACTTTTTGCCCGGTGCCGGACAGATATATACAGGTGAATATTTGAGTGGGTTGATGTCTCTTGGATGGAATGTTCTATGGAGCTATATTTCAATCAAATCAATTTTAGAAGACCGTATATTTGATGGAGTAATGACAGCAAATTTCTTGTGGTTCAGATTTTATGGTGGAAATCTTCAGAATGCTGAGAAGTTTGCAGTGGAAAAAAATCTTGAAATTACTAACAGCGCATTGAAAGATTTACAAACAAATTATATAGGACCAAAACCTTGAAATTAACTGATGATCAAATTCGTGAAATTACTATTAAAGCAATTAATGAGCTTGGTGAAGATGCCAATCCGGAATCGGTTCGTAAATATGTTGAACAAGAAGTGAAAAAATTAGAATTCACAATCTCATCTGATAAAGATACAAGCGGTGGAAGAGTTATATTGACTTCTTTTGGCGTTAATCATCCCGGTATTGTTGCAACAATTACTAAAACACTATCAGAAAATCTATGTGATATTCTAGATATCTCACAAAAAATTATGCAGGAATTTTATACAATGATAATGTTGATTGATATTTCAAATTCCACTAAAGAGCTGCGTGATTTACAAAATGAACTGAACAGGTTATCTGAACAACTTAAAGTTAAAATTTATTTGCAGCATGAAGATGTTTTCAGGTATATGCACAGAATTTGAATTAAGTAATCTCAGGAAAAAGATTTAAGGATTGAAAATGCCATACGAGTTTGAAGAAATTTTAGAAACAATTAAAATGACTGAAATTGAACATTTCGATATTCGAACTGTTACAATGGGAATTAGTTTAAGAGACTGTGCCGATAGAAACATTGTTGTTACTACTCAAAAAATTTATGAAAAAGTTTTAAGATATGGAGCAAATCATGTTAAAAATGCAAAAGAAATTGAAAGCAGGTACGGGATTTCTATCGCTAACAAAAGAATTTCAGTTACTCCAATCGCAATAGTTGGAGATGCATTTCATCAGGAAGAATTCATTAAAATAGCTGAGGTGCTTGATAAAGCTGCAACTGAAGTTGGCATTGATTACATTGCCGGTTATTCTGCACTGGTTCAAAAAGGTTTTACAAATGGAGATCTTGAACATATAAAATCAATTCCTCTAGCACTTTCCTCAACAAAAAAAGTTTGTTCAAGCGTTAATATCGGCTCTACAAAAGCAGGTATTAATATGGATGCTGTCAATCTTATGTCTGAAATAATTAAAGAGACAGCTTATCTTACCAGAGAAAAAGAATCAATTGGTTGTGCAAAACTTGTTGTGTTTTGCAATGCAGTTGAAGATAATCCTTTTGTAGCGGGAGCTTTTCATGGAGTGACAGAACCTGAAGTTACACTTAATGTTGGTATTAGCGGTCCGGGTGTGGTTCTTCATGCAATAAAAGAAGCTGGCAAAGTTGATTTCGGACAGCTTGCAGAAGTAATTAAAAAGACAATTTTTAAAATAACGCGGGCAGGAGAATTAATAGGGAAAAAAGTTGCAGAAAAAAATAATATTCCTTTTGGTATCGTTGACATTTCTTTAGCGCCCACACCGGCTGAAGGAGACAGTATTGGCGATATTTTAATTGCAATGGGAGTTGAAGATGTTGGAGCTCCAGGTACAACTGCAGCACTTGCGATGTTAAATGATTGTGTGAAGAAAGCAGGTTTAATGGCAAGTTCTTCTGTAGGTGGAATGAGCGGTGCTTTTATTCCGGTAAGTGAAGACCAGGCAATGATTAGAGCGGCACAAAAAGGAAATTTATCTCTTGAAAAACTTGAAGCTATGACTTCCGTATGTTCTGTTGGTCTAGATATGATTGCAATTCCCGGCGATACACCGGCTACTACAATAGCTGGAATAATTGCAGACGAAGCTGCAATTGGTGTAATTAATGATAAGACCACTGCTGTAAGAATAATACCAGCATATGGTAAAAAAGAAGGGGAAAGTGTTGATTATGGCGGATTGCTGGGTATGGCTCCGATTATGAGCGTCAGAAATCTTAACTCGGCGAACTTGGTACTGCGAGGTGGAAGATTTCCTGCTCCTTCAAGAAGTTTAACCAATTA
>CAZHVS010000013.1:85416-87686 GCA_964536015.1 uncultured Ignavibacteriaceae bacterium | reverse complement strand
GTGCACCTTGCCGGACTCGAACCGGCGACCTGTTGATTAAGAGTCAAATGCTCTACCAACTGAGCTAAAGGTGCACTGCAAAAATACTGAATTGAATCTGAGTTTCAAAGTGGATTATTGTTTTTAATACTTTAACATTATCTTTGAATTAAATAATTTATTTTTAATGGATAAATCTTCAAACAGATATGAACTTGCTGACCTTCTTAAAGGTCTTGCTGTACTTTTCATGATTCAAGTACATCTTATGGAAGTATTTGCTCTTCCGAATGTTTACAGAAGTTTTGTAGGAAAAATTTCTCTCTTTCTTGGAGGTCCTCCTGCTGCGCCTGTTTTTATGGCTGTTATGGGGTTCTTTCTTGCTAAATCCTCTAAAAGTAGAAAACAATTTTTACTAAGAGGGATAAAAATATTTTTTGGTGGACTTGCACTTAATATTTTATTAAATCTTAACCTGCTTATAAGAATTTTTAGTGGGCATTATCCATTAAATCCATTAAAATATATTTTTGGTGTGGATATTTTATTCCTTGCTGGATTAAGTATAATACTAATTGCTTTATTAAAACCTTTGTTAAATAAATCATATCTTGTTCCTTTTATTTTAGCTTTGTTAGTTACCGGATTTAGTGAAGTATTAAAACCTTTTGGTGAAAACGATTCATTATTGGCATTTATAAATGCTTTTCTCTATGGAAATTTCACCTGGTCTTATTTTCCGTTATTTCCTTGGCTTGCTTATCCCTTGCTTGGATATTCTTTCTTCTGGTTTCTTAGGCTATATTCTCACAAACTCTGGTTTAATCTTCATAAAACTTTGCTGATTATCATTGTTTGGTGTCTTGGTTTGTGGATAACAAGGTATGTTTTCTTTGATGTAAGTACAAATTTGTTTGAATATTATCACCACGGTAGTCTATTTTTTCTTTTATGTGTGTTATTCCTGGCTGGTTATTTAGTGCTTGTTCAATTGCTGGTGAAATTTATGGATGATAACAAAATTGTCATTTATATAAAATGGATTGGAAAAAATGTTACTACGGCTTATGTGTTGCAATGGATAATTATTGGTAACATTGCAACAGAAATATATCGAACACAATCGTTGCAATCCCTTGTTATATGGTTTGTGTTAATTACAGGAACTGTTTCAGCGGGAGTTTATTTTTGGGAAAAGTACAGAAAGCAATTAAAAGAATTTATTTTCAATTATTAAAATATTTCTTTTCTTACAAAAGGAATTAATGCTGAAATTATTCCATGCATATATAATTCTTTCCGGTCTATAAATCCTTTTGTTAAGTATCCAATCGCTCCTTCTTTTTGTTTAGTATTTTGTTTGCGCTGGATTTTATCCATCACGTCACCAAGCTCTTCACCTTTAAGCAATTCTTCTACAACATCATCCGGAAGCTGGAAATGTGCTGAAGTGCCAAAACTTTTTTTCCCTTCTTTATTTATAATGCACATACATCCAAATGAGAACCAGCGGTCATAAATTTTCATTATTCCGCCTTCAATGCCTGCAAAATATTCTGCATTAAGATTATCTGCTTTGTTAATTTTATACAACTCTTCAGCTCGGTTTTCTGCTCCTTTGAAGGTTTCATTATTTACCGGTTGTTTTGGTACTTTTGAATTAACTTCAATTCCAATTATTTCTGCTTCAGCAAAATAAAAATTAAATGCTGTTCTTACTGCTTCAATCTTAACAGGATTTTTTGAACCAACCAATACTTTCATTTATAATCTATCTGTTTGTTTGTTAGTCTATTTTTGTTCCTTGATGGAAAACAATTTTCCATTTACGATTTTCTTTCTTCCACAATGAACTTCTTAATGAATACTTCTTTTGTCTTCCATCAAATACTACTGATTTATAAGTAACCAGTACACATTGTTTATTAATCTGTTTAAACCTAAAATTTTTAATTGATATTTTTGGTGTGACTGTCTTTTGTAATGCTTTTATCGTTTGTTTTTTGCTATATACTTTTCCCGAACTTCCAAATTCCATAAAATCGTCTGTAAAAAGATTGGATAATTCAGAAACCGATTTCCGAAATAGCGGATTTACAAGTGCTTTTTCTAATTCTTTTATTCTATTTAATTCGTTTTTCATATTTATTGCTTAGTTTGGGCTAATTTTCTTAAAACTATCACAGAAAGAATGAGCATTTTCATAGCATAATGGCTTGATTTTTCATTATGCTACTTTTTTCCTTTGAATCAGAACTAAATTCTGCATTGTCGGAACTAAGTTCTTTAGT
>CAZHVS010000013.1:0-85316 GCA_964536015.1 uncultured Ignavibacteriaceae bacterium | reverse complement strand
ACAAAGAACTCACTTCCGCATTCACGGAACTAAGTTCTTTAAGCCTGGAATTCGATTATTTTCGTTGGAATTTACAATTCTCCACTGTGGTTTTTCATTAAACTTTTAGTTTATTCAATCATTTTAATGATTTTTTTGATAAAATAATAACATTTTATCATAATTTCACAAAATTAAAAGAAATCAACTTACTTTAACACGACCATTCTTTTAATATCTGTAAAATTATCTGCAGAAAGCATGTAAAAATATACGCCGCTTGAAAGATTTATAGCATTAAAGTCAACTTCAAATCTTCCTGGCTGCTTTTCTTCGTTAACAAGTGTAGCAACTTCATTTCCTAAAATATCAAATACTTTTAAGCTAACGAAAGTTTGTTTTGCAGCCTCGAATTTAATCTTTGTAGAAGGATTAAAAGGATTCGGGAAGTTCTGATATAAAGAAAATTGTACGGGAAGTTCAACATCGACCTCAACTTCTCCAATTTTTTTGATAGTTCCGTTAAAATCAATTTGTAAAAGCCGGTAAACAACTTTGCCGTTTAGTACAGATTTATCAGTAAAAGAATACTCTCTCATTTCGCAGGAAGTGCCTGAGCCGTTAACGAATCCAATTTTTGCAAATCCTGTTTCTGTTTTTCTTTGTACTTCAAAACCCGAGTTATTTTTTTCACACGAAGTTTTCCATTTAAGTACAACCATTCCATTTTGTTTTTCAGAAGTAAATGAAACAAGTTCAACAGGGATGAAGGAACTGAAAGGCATAAATTGAATTAATCCTCTTGCAGGGTCATCTGCTTTATGATAAATGTGCTGCTCAATGGAAGAGGAGTCATAAACCCGCCAATCATTGTTTTGTGCTTTTATATCGTTTGTACAGTTATTGTAAGCATCGTAAATATTTGTTCCCTGTATGTTGTTGTAGATAATGTTTTTCCCATCATCTGTTGTATCTGCGTTTGTCAAATCACCAAGATTAGGTTGAGGACCTGCCTGTACGGTAGTTCCATTTTGAATTGTGATTCCCCACCAGTTACCAAATATTTCATTTTTAGAAATCTTGGGTTGATTAACTGATGTTCCATTAACATTTATTCCGCTTCCAGATGTCATTGGGTCTGGATTGATATTATTATTGTAAATTTTATTATCGTGAACGTAACAGGTAATTGAATAAGTGCCGGTGAATGTAATTCCAAAACTGTTATTAAAAATTTCGTTATAAGCAATTTCAGAAGAAGATGAAGAACCGCTTATAAGTGTAGAAACACTTATACCGCCTGTTTTATTAAACATTCCACCATAAATTTTATTGTATCTTATAGTAGGTGAATTATTTCCCTGTGTGCCAATAGAAATTTGATTTTTAGCACTTGTATTTTGAGAGTTGTTATTTGCCAATTCGTTGTATTCAATTATTGGAGAACATCCTGTAGTAAGTGTAATCCCATATTCATAGCATCTCTCAATTTTATTGTACGTAACAATAGGATGAGAATCACTCGAAAGATTAACACCTCTCCTGCATTTCCATAAGTAAGAATGGGTTAAGGTTGGACTTGCACCAACACATCTTAAGCCATAATATGCATATTCAATTCTTGCATAGCTTATAACACAAGCAGTATCAATTGAAGGGTCTAAAAAATAGAAACCGTTGTAAGCAGCACCAAGTGAATCTTGTGCAGAAGAAGAAAAAATTATTGAATCGGTTGAAGTTCCAACCGCATAAAACTTTCCGTTAACATCAAACCCACTTGTTGAACCCGAAAAGAAAACTTTGGTTCCGGGATTAATATAAATTCTATCATTTGCAGCGATAGTAATTTTATTACTTATAGCGTAATTCGGAAAAGTACCGGTTACAACTCCGCCAGAGTTAGCAACTAAAGAATCAAGGTTCCAGTTTATTCCTGTATTTGGGGTAGTATATTGTCCAAACGTTGAATAAACCAGTAAGGTTAAAAGAAGTAATAGTTTTTTCATAATATCTCCTGCAACAGTTTTATTTAATAATTTGTTATAAAAGAAATATACGCAAATTAGTTTTGATTTGCTTGTCAAAGATAACTAATTTTGTTTTGAAATTAATTTTAGATAAAAAAGGATAACAATGAATTTAAAACTTGAAAAATTAAACGAATTTCATGGAAGAAAAGGTCCGCTGTTGTTGATTGTAATGGATGGTATCGGTGTCGGAAAAGAATATGAAGGGAATGCAGTTACAAATGCAAAAACACCTGTATTGAATGAATTATTCAAATTACCTTTATTTACAAAATTAAAAGCTCATGGTCCTGCTGTAGGTTTACCTTCCGATGATGATATGGGAAATAGTGAAGTTGGTCATAATGCAATTGGTGCCGGAAGAGTGTTTGCACAGGGAGCAAAACTTGTAAACATTTCTCTTGATACAGGAAAAATTTTTCAATCGGATGTCTGGAACACTATTGTAAAAAGAGGAAAAAGCGGTGGAGCAGTTCATTTTATCGGTTTGCTTTCAGATGGAAATGTGCATTCTCATATCAACCAGCTTTTTGCATTAATCAATAAACTTTCAGAAGCAGGTATAAAAAAAGTTCAGCTTCATCCATTGCTTGATGGAAGAGATGTACCGGGAAAATCTGCACTTATATACTTAGAAAAAACTGAAACTCTTCTTAAAACAATTAATAAGGAAAAAGGATTTGATTATAAAATTGCTTCAGGCGGCGGACGAATGAAAGTTACAATGGACAGATACAATGCTGATTGGAATGTTGTAAAAAAAGGTTGGGATGCTCATGTTCTTGGACAAGGAAGAAAGTTTAAATCTGCAATAGAAGCTGTTAAAACTTTTTATGCCGAAGATGAAAATATGATTGATCAATATCTGGACTCTTTTGTAATTACAGATGAGAATAATGAACCTGTTGGAAAAATTCTTAACGGTGATAGTGTTATCATGTTTAATTTCCGTGGTGATAGAGCAATAGAAATTTCACGTGCTTTTGAAGAAAAAGATTTTAAGGAATTTGATCGTGTGTTTGTTCCTGAAGTTTATTATGCTGGTATGATGGAATATGATGGTGATCTGCATATTCCAAAAAATTATCTTGTGTTTCCTCCTGATATTGATAGAACTGTAAGCGAATATCTATGTGCTGAAGGTATAAAGAGTTTTGCAATATCAGAGACTCAGAAATTCGGACACGTTACTTATTTCTGGAATGGAAATCGTTCAGGATATATTGATGAAAAACTTGAAGATTATTTCGAGATTCCTTCAGATAAAATTGAATTCGATAAAGCCCCCAAAATGAAAGCAGAAGAGATAACTGAAAAAACAATTGAATTGCTTAGAACAGGCAAATATAGATGGGGAAGAGTAAACTTTGCAAATGGTGATATGGTTGGACATACAGGTAACTTTGATGCTGCTGTTACTGCTGTTCAAACGGTAGATGCCTGTGTAGGAAAATTATTGGAAGTTATTAAAGAATTGAATGGAATTGCAATAGTAACTGCCGATCACGGTAATGCTGATGAAATGTTTACCGTAAATAAAGGTCTAAAAACCCCAAAGACTTCTCATACACTTAATCCTGTTCCATTTATTATTTATGATTCTGCCTATAATAATGAATATAAAATGGCTGATATACCAAATGCTGGTCTTACAAATATAGCTGCAACTTTACTTAACCTTCTTGGTTATAAAAAAGTTGAAGATTATGATGAATCATTAATAAAATTTTAACTTGAAAATTTCTTAAGGAGTATTGCAACTTATATTGCTTTACTCCTTTAAGATTTTTTCTTTATCCTTTTTTAATCTTTTTAATCCTTGCTTTTTACCATATTCTTTTTTGTATGCTGATGCAATTTCGCAACTATCACAAAATCCTGTACAGCAATTCTTCCACTGTTTTTTAGAAAATGTTTTTCTCAGTTTAGTCATCTATTGGAATGTCTAAGTTATTTTTTGCAACGGTCAATTACTTGTTTTGCTGCAGCTACAACGTTTTCTACAGTAATCCCAAAGTGATTAAACAAAACATTTTCAGGAGCAGATGCACCAAAACTTTCGATACTAATTATTTTTCCAGAGTCACCAGTATATTTTGTCCAGCCTTGAGCAACTCCTGCTTCGACAGCAACTCTTGCTTTTATATTTTTAGAAAGAACAGATTCTTTGTATTCGTCAGTTTGTTTTTCAAAAAGTTCCCAGCTTGGAAAACTAATTGTTCTTGTCTTTATTCCATTCGATTCAAGTTTTTCTGATGCTTTTATAATTAACGAAACTTCCGAACCTGAAGCCATTAAAATAATATCCGGCTTTGATTCTGAATCTTTAAGTATGTAAGCACCTTTGGCTAAATTTTCTGCGGAAGAAAACTTATTTTGATCTAATACAGGAATGCCCTGTCTTGTTAATATTAGAGCAACCGGTCCACCTTTGTGTTCAATAGCTGTTTTCCAGGCAAATGCTGTTTCGTTTGCATCTGCTGGTCTTATTACTAATAAATTTGGAATGGATCTTAATGCTGCCAGATGCTCTACAGGCTGATGAGTTGGTCCATCTTCACCCAAACCAATGCTATCATGTGTAAAAACAAAAATAGATTTAATATGCGATAAAGCAGCAAGTCTTATTGCAGGACGCATATAATCTGCAAAGACAAGAAAAGTACCACCATAAGAAATTGTGCCGCCATAGAGAGCGAGACCATTAAGTACAGCACCCATTCCATGTTCACGAATACCAAAATGAAAATTTCTTCCTGAATAATTATCTGCACTGAATTTAGCAAAATCATTTAAGTATGTATTATTTGATGGTGCTAAATCTGCACTGCCTCCAATTAAAGTTGGAAGTTCTTTTGCAATAGCATTTAATACTGTACCGGAAGCCTGTCTGGTGGCAATCTTTTTCCCTTCATCTTTAAAAGAAGGTAAACAAGATTTCCATTTCTCACCAAATTTTCCACTCATAACATCAAGAAATAGAGAAGCTTTTTCAGGATATTTTACTCTATATTTTTCAAATAACTCGTTCCACTCATCTTCATAATTCTTAAATGTTGGCTTTAAATCTTCAAAATATTTCTTCACTTCGTTTGGAACGAAAAATTTTTCTTCACTTTTCCAGTTTAAATGATGTTTAGTAAGTATTACTTCATCTTCTCCAAGAGGTGAACCATGTACTTTTTCAGAATCCTGTTTATGAGGACTTCCATAACCAATATGAGTTTTGGTAATAATTAAAGTCGGTTTTTCACTTGCGTGTGCTTTACGAATAACTTTGTCAATCTGGAAAATATCATGAACATCAGTTATATTTTCAATATTCCAGTTATAAGCTTCAAATCTTTTTCTTATATTTTCAGAAAAGGCAAGTGAAGTTTTGCCATCGATTGTAATTCCATTATCATCGTAGAAAAAAATTAATTTATTAAGTTTAAGATGACCAGCAATTGAAGCGGCTTCGTGTGAAACACCTTCCATCAAATCACCATCACTACATATTCCATAAATGTAATGGTCGATTATTCTAAATTCTTCCTGATTAAATACTGAAGCTAGATAAGCCTGACCAATAGCCATTCCAACAGCGGTTGCAAACCCTTGTCCTAATGGTCCTGTTGTTGTTTCAACACCGGGAGTCAAACCAACTTCCGGATGTCCGGGTGTTATACTGTTTAATTGTCTAAAGTTTTTTAAATCATCAAGTGTGATATTATATCCACATAAATGAAGAATTCCATACAACAACATACTGCCGTGACCAGGAGATAAAATAAATCTATCCCGATTAAACCAGGAAGGATTTTCTGGATTGTGTTTAATAAATTTAGAATACAGATGAAACGCAATCGGAGCTGTTCCCATTGGCATTCCAGGGTGTCCCGAATTAGCTTTTTGAACAGCATCAACTGCAAGAAATCTAAGAGTATTTATACAAAGGTTTTCCAATTCCTCATTTGCACTATAGTTCATAACTTTCTCAATCGAATTAGTGGGTAAATTATCTATTAAATCTTTTCTCAAATATATAAAAACTCAGGCAAATGAATTTAGATAAAATAATTCCTAAGTCCATTTTATGAATATTATTCTGATTGTTATATTTAAGTCAGAAAAATGTATTTATTGAAGTGTATAGAATTTTATGAAAAAGTATAAAGTCTTAGTATTAATAATCTTTCTGAATTATTTTTTGGTAGCGCAATTCAGCTGGTACAATCCTAAACCCCAGGGAAATAAATTGACAGACATATATTTTTTTGACTCATCAAACGGTATCGCTGTTGGTTTTAACGGAACTGTACTCAAAACTACTAACGGAGGAATAATCTGGAATAATTATCCATTGACGTTAAAAGATAATTTTAAAAAAATTTATTTTATCGATGCTAATAATGGATGGGCAATTTTTGAAAACAAAACACAATTATTAAAATCTTCTAATAGTGGATTAAACTGGAACATTATTTCAACTTTATCAGGTTCGGCAATTATAGATTTTCAATTTGTTAACAATCTGATAGGTTATGCAATAACTGATTCATCAACAAAAAAATTATATAAAACTACAGATGGAGGTAGTAACTGGAATGTTATCAATATTGCTCAGAGTGTCGCCCCTTCTTCAGTTTTTTTTCTTGATGAAATGACAGGTTATATTGCTGCTGTGAATTCAATTTATAAAACTACAAATGGCGGGCAAAACTGGGATTTATTATCGCTTAATACGAGTAATCTTGATATTAAAAAAATTTTTTTCGTAAATACTAATGATGGTTATATTAGTGGAAAAGAAACAAACATTGGAGGAGATTATATTTATTTATTCTTATTTACATCAAACGGTGGTTTAACATGGTTTTCAAAGGAGTTTGAAGGGGAAATCACTGATATTCATTTTGCATCCCGTGATTCTGGGTGGATAAGTGTGCTATTTGCAAATTCTGATAAGATTTATAAGACCAGTAATCATTGTCAATCCTGGGCTCTTGTCAATCCTTCTGCAACAGCTTTTCATTTTTACAATAAGCGAAAAGCCTGGGGAATAACTAGTGGAAATTTGATTACCATTACAAATGATGGCTGGGAAAGTTCTATGAAGCAAACACCATCTGTAGTGATTCAGGATTTATTCAGAGTAATAGCACTTGATTCAAATCTAATTTATACTGTTGGTGGAAAGCAAAATATTGTTGCCACTTCTAATGGAGGAGAAAGTTGGAGAAATTTTGCCTGCAGTTGTACTGAACTGAAATCTTTTGGTGTGTACATAAAAAATGATAAAGAAGTTTGGGTAGTTGGCAGTGGCGGTGCAGTTTTAATTACAGAAGATAGAGGTGAAACTTGGAATGATATCTATCTTCCTACTCCTGATTTGAAAGATATTATTTTTGTAAATAATGCAACGGGTTTTATAATTGGTGATTCTGTCAATCATTCAGTTATTTACAAAACCACTAATAGCGGTGGAGACTGGCTTCCTTTGCATAACTTTACATTAACACCTGCAGTTAGACTTTTATTCTCCGTGGATAACATTGGCTGGTTTGCAGCAGGTAATAAAATATTTAAATCTACAGACTTTGGTTTGACCTGGATGAATATTTATACTTCAGCTGAAAATATTACTGATATTTCTACATCTGATAATATTTTGTTTTGTGCATCAGGAAATAAAATTTACAAAACATCGGATGCAGGAATTTCATGGATTACAACTACGCTTAGAAATGATTCAATAAAAATTAAGACAATATCCTTTGCAAATACAAATGATGGTTTAGCGGGTTGTTCAGATGGAAAGATTTTTTTGACTTCCAATGGAGGAATAAACTGGATTGAATTAAATCAAATTACAAATCAATCAATCAATTCACTGATTTTATTAACTAGAAACAATGGCTGGATAGTCGGCAGCAATGGTATTATTTTGCATTTCGATGGAAATAATTTGTTAAATGTTTCAGATTATCAGGATAGCAGAAACAAGTCCTTTGTCCTTGAACAAAATTTCCCCAATCCATTTAACCCTTCAACAAAAATTTATTTTAAGCTAAATAAAAAGGAAAACATCAGATTAAAAATTTTTGATGTTCTTGGAAATGAAATTATCACTTTAGTTGATGAAGAAAAAGATGCAGGCAGCTATTCTGTTGATTTCTTTTCTAATACCAGACCAATTTCATCCGGAGTATATTTTTACACATTACAAAACAGTTCAAACTCAATTACAAAGAAAATGATTTTGCTAAAGTGATTAAAAATATAATTTTATATTTTATTGTTTTTCTGCCATTCTCTATAATTGCTGAAAATCAATTAAGAGATTCGGTTTTATTTTTAGGAAGTAATTCATTAGTAAATGAATTCAATGAAAAAGTAATTACAATTTATTTTGAACCTGAGGTGCGAATTGTAATAAATCTTCCAACCGAACTGAATAAGAACAAATCAACTAATCTGATTTTTTATGCTTTGCCAAATGGAAATTCAATTCAGTGGACTGAGGGTAAACAATTAAAAGAGGGAGATGATTGGCATTACAATATTCAGCATATTGGTGCACAAACAAGAAGACTTCGTGAAGAAATAAATGATGAAAATATTATCTTGGTTTATCTTGAATCATCAATTAAAAGCTGGCCTGCCTGGAGAAGAAAATATAATAACAGTAACGAGTTAATAATAAAGATAGTTGATTCAGTTAAAAGTTTTTTTAGCAGCTATAATCCGAAGATTACATTAGCGGCTCATAGCGGTGGTGGAAGTTTTTTATTTGGCTACATCAATGCACAGGAATCTATTCCAATTGATGTTAAAAGAATTATTTTTCTTGATGCAAATTATGGTTTCGATGATTCTCTCAATCATTCAAAAAAAATTGCGGATTGGATAAGTAAGGATTTAGCAAATTGTCTTTGTGTCTTTGCATATGATGACAGAAATATTATGCTTGATGGTAAACCAGTTATTGGTCCAACTGGTGGAACATATAGAAGAAGTTTTGAGATGATGGATAAATTTAGTAATTTTTTTTCATTCGATACAAATGAGGATTCAATATTTATAATTGCAAAATCAATTGATAATAGGATTTATTTTTTCATTCATAAAAATCCTGCCAATGAAATACTTCACACAGTTCTTGTTGAAAGAAATGGATTTATTTCAGGAAATGTAATTAATACAAAATATGAAAATATCTTTGAGAAATTCTGGGGTGAAATTTATTACAGAAAATGGATCAGGAGAGATTAATTACATATGTGTGATTTAAAGAATTTCCAGATTACTTCACTAGCATTTATGTCTTTGCTTGATTTTCCTATTATTCGCTCAGATAAATATTGTAAGCCTCCAGGCCAGGTATGTCCTCCATTTTCAATTGTATAAAGAATTACCTCGCTGCCATTTAAGCCATCACTAAAAATTTTTTTTATTGCTTTCGTTTTATCGAATTTGTTGTTGTCTTCTTCTATTACAATTGGCGATGTATTACATTTGTTTAATTTCACCCAGTAATCAATTGATTTTTCAACTGAAAGTACTGTCCCTCTGTTTTTCAAAATACCAAGTCCAACCTTTCCGCCATTGTATGGAACTAAGGGATCTTTTGTCCCGCAAATTAACATAATTGAAATTGGTTTTGAAGGCGAACAGTTATTGAGTAAAAAAGGAGTCATATTAGCGGCAACTGATGCAACTGAATTTATTTTGCCAGTTAACTCACAAGCTATTCTTAAAGACATCATTCCGCCGTTTGATATACCGCAGACAAAAACAGACTTTGAATTGATATTGTATTTTTCAATTAGATAATCAATCATACTAGAAATAAAACCCACATCATCAGCTTCGCTTTGCTTTTTGAATAAAGTTTTATATTCTCTCCCATCGTTCCATTGATTATCAATTCCATCAGGATATACAACAAGAAAATTTTCTGAATCTGCTACAGCAGAAAAATTAGTAACCTTATTAACGTTTTCTTTATTTCCACCCCCACCATGAAGAACAATTACAAGTGGCAGCCCTTGTGAAAATGAAGGTGGAAAATGAATAACTAACTTTCTCTGCTGGTCATTATGAGTGATAGAAATTTCTTTATCAAACCCTTGGCAAAAAGTAATTGAGGGAATTAGAAAAAAAAATCCAATGATAAAATTTAGTTTTGCTAACAAATATTTTTCAAGATGAATCATCTTTTGAAATGCCAGACAGAAATTCATTTCAAACTAAGATGATTAATGTTTGTGAAGATCTCTATGCATTATCTTTCTTGTTTCAAGCAAACGATCATCAGCCGGCAAATCAATTAGATATTGATTCATGCTTTCGTCGTTTTCTTTATTAAGCAGTTTAGCTATGTATTCTATTACACTAGCCGGGAAAATTCCTTCGCGTTCATAAAGATTTCGTTTGACCAAAATTATTCTTGCAGATTCAACGCAGCTCTTCGGTAAAGATGAAAGCCTGTTCCATAATTCCTGATCCTGAAAGATATTTCCTTTTACATAAAGTTTTTCTGATAAAGAAAGAGAATTCTCATTAGTTAATCCCCACTCTGCTGCCATAGTTATTCCAGCGAGCAGTAAATGAGTTAGTGCACTTCCATCAGGACTTCTTAATTCAACAGTTTGTCTGCTTCCTGAGTGTTTAAAATTTTCTTTTTGTTGTGGATTTAATTTCTTTGCAAGATTGTCCATATTGCTCCAGCCAAGCGGGACACGAATCATAGCACTGCGATTAAGATCACTCCAGCAAATTTTTGTTGGTGCTTCCTGGTTCGGAACAAGTCTTAAATATGCTGAAGATACAGTATTACCAAAAGCTGTTAAGGAATCAGCGTAAGTACATAATCCACCGATTAATTTTTTTGCATCAACTGAAATAACACCTTTTTCATCAAGCATTACATTCTTACCGTTTTTTCTCAACTCCATGTGAACATGCATACCGTTACCGGCAATACCTTCTTCAATTTTTGGAGCAAAGGTAGCCACGCAATTATTTTTATAAGCAACATTACGAATTAACCATCTGGCAAGAACAAGGTTATCGGCTGTATCAGTAATTGGCGTTGGAAGAAATTCTATCTCAAGTTGTTCTGCTTGTTTATTTTTAATTTCAGCAAGATCACTTCTGATGCTTTCAACATAGCCAACTTCGCTGTGTGCATATTTAACAGCACCTGTAATTTGTGTAATATAACGCACCATCTCATTTAAAATTTCACCTGATTTAACAAACGGCGCAGAAGAATGATATCCACGTTGTTTTGGTGCCGGATAAATTGATGAATCAAAAGGACTAATTAAGAAAAACTCAAGTTCTCCAAGTGCATATAATTCATAACCGGTATTTTTCTCAAATAATTTATTTGCATTATAAAGAATATTATCAAGTGCAAAAGGTGCAAAATTTCCTTCGCTTGTAATATATCTGCAGATAAAATCAAGACTTCCTTTATCAAATGGATTTAAGAACGCTGATTTGTAAATTGGAATTACATATAAATCAGAAACAGCTACATCAACCATTCCTTTAAATAACGAAGAACCATCCACTCTTTCTCCATCTGCAAGAACGCGTTCAGCTTGCTTGCGATTTGCAACCGGAATTTTGAGCTCTTTCAATTTACCATCAAGTGCAGTATAGTGAAAAGTAATTCGTTCAATACTTTTTGATTCTATAATATTTAACATATCCTCACGGGTAAATTCTTCTCGTGGTTTATCAACTATTAACGAAATAGGATTGGTTAATGCGTATTTTGCTTCCATATATTTTCTAAATTTATTTTTTAATGTGGTGCAAAATTATCAAAAAGTTTGATTAGAATTAAGAGTAATTAAGACTTTTCGAAAATAATTTACTAGTCCATTCTCGTCCAGATTTAAGTAATTCTTTGCTATAAAATTTTTTTTATTTATTTTTCAATTAACAAGTGGAGCATATATGAAAAAATTGTGTTTATATTTCTTCATTCTTGTAACTCCTATCCTTCATACGCAGGAAATTTCTTCGGATTTTGTTAATCAACTTCTTCGACAAAGTAAAAGTAGTCCAGATAATGTATTTAAAGATAATAAAGGCAATACATTTGGACAAACAAGCTGGGGTTGGCTCAATCCTTTACCGCAGGGAAATTCCCTTTATGGAGTAAAAGTTTTTGATTCAGATAATGTTTTTGCTGCCGGAGGAAATGGAACTTTTCTGAGAACAACGAATGGAGGCAATACCTGGATTATTAAATATGATGCTTTGGGAGATGGTTATAGTGTTTCTAAAATGTTTTTTGTTAATGATTCAACAGGATTTATCCTTGCATATGATTTTTCAACATTATATGATGCAAATAAAATTTTTAAGACAACTAACGGTGGAAATAATTGGTTCCCAATTTTTAGCGATGATTATTCATCAATAGATGCTTTTTTTGTTTTGAATGAAAATGAATTGTGGATGAACTCATACAATTTTTTTTATAGAAGTACAAATGGTGGATATAATTGGGATAAAACATCACCAGTTCCGAATGTAACAATTAAAGGAATTTACTTTGTTTCATCTCTAGTAGGATGGGAAGTCGGTTATAATAACTTAGGTCAAGGGGTTGTCTATAAAACTACAAACGGAGGTACAGACTGGAGTCAACAAACTATTCCGTCGACAAATCAGCTGATGACATGTTATTTTTCTTCTCCATCCACTGGGTATGCAGCAGGATTTCAGGGTAAAATAATAAAGACAACTAATGGTGGGGACACTTGGACACTTCAAACTGTTGCTCCTTCGTGGATTTCTTTCTGGAATATTAAATTTCTTTCTTCAAATGTTGGACTTGCTGTTGGAAGCGGTGTATATAAAACAACAGATGCAGGTGAGACTTGGAATAATATTGGTAGTTTTGGTTTAATAACAGCTTTTGATTTTGTTAATGCTACTGGTTATATGGTTGGAACAAGTGGTTTTTTAGGAAAGTCTACTGATAGCGGCGATAATTGGACAAGACTTTCTGGGAGTCTGACAGATCAGTTGAGCTCAATTGATTTTCCACAGCCTGATAGAGGTTGGGTTGCTGGCTATAGTATTTATTCTTCTACTAATGGAGGAGTTAATTGGAATAAACTTCCGATTTATTTTTCACCCAAAGGGATTTCATTTTTTGATTCACAAAATGGAATAATGGTTGGTGGAACTAGTAATGGATTAATAATAAAAACTACTAATGGTGGGGGGAATTGGAATAACATTTCAACAGGTTATTTACCTATGTTGAAATCAGTTCTATTTAAAACAAGCAATATTGTCTATGCTGCAGGAGATAGTGGGACAATAATCAAAAGTGTTGATGGCGGGGAAAATTGGATAGTCCAAACTAGTGGTACTTTCACAAATCTTACTTCAATATTTTTTCATGATGAAGTTAATGGATACATAACTGGATTTACACCTGATTATAATACTAAAAATGATAATGGTTGTATTCTAAAAACAACAAACGGGGGTGCTTCATGGATTAAATTGATTGATACAACTAAATTTCGTTTTACTGATGTCTTTTTTACTTCAGATGAAATTGGTTGGGTGACAGGAATAGAGACTGGAAATTATTATCGCGGAATTTTGTTGAAGACTACTAATGGAGGCTTGGACTGGAATATTGTAAAGTATGTAAATAATTATTCACTGAATTCTGTTTTCTTCATTTCCTCTACAGTTGGTTGGGTAGCTGGCGATAATGGTTTTGTAATTAGAACTACAGATGGAGGTGATTCCTGGATTCAACAATCAGTTCCTAGTACTCTTATACCTTATGATCTGAAATTTTTCAGGAATGGAAGCGGATATATTGGTTATATGGTTGGTAGTTCAGGAAATATTTTGGTAACAGCTATTTCACCTCTTTCAGTTAGAACATGGACCTGGACAGGTGCTCAGGATTCTTCCTGGAATAACCCTAACAATTGGGATCCTGTTGGTGTGCCTTTGCCCGGAGATAGCGTTATAATTGCTCCTGCTGTTTCAAATCCAACTATTTATGAAACACAACAACAATTAACAGTATCGGGTATTCATATCTTATCAGGTGGTAGATTAAGAATTACTGATGCATTAGCAAATTTTCAAATTCTTGGAGATATCCGAATTCGGGGAACACTCCAGCTTGGAGCAACAACAAGGACAACGATATGGGCAGGGAGGAACTGGCTTCTTGGTTTAGGAAAAGATGAAAATATTAAACTTAGTAATGATGAAGGTTTCATTCCCGGAAAATCAACTGTTTCGTTCAAAGGGATGGGAGAGTTCAGTGGTGCATTTTATAATCTTACTCTTGATACTAATGCAGTTATGTCGAGCAAAGGCAACATTTATGTGAGCGATCAGTTGGTTAATCTAAATAAAATATTTTTACAACCCTCTGACACAGTATTTATTCAAAATGAAAATGCAAATTCATTATCCGGGGCAAGAGGTACAATTAACAAAGGAACAATAAAAAGAAATATTCAAAATCATAATACGGATAATTATCAATTTGAAAGTGAAAAAACTTTTATAAAATTTAATGGTACTTCAAGTTATCCGGAATGGTTTACAATGTCTTCTTACCCTGATACTAATTCATACGATTTTGGAGAAACATGGATGGAAATTCCCAGTACTGTTGATACAATTAATAATGTAGTTACTGCAACCGGAGTTACAGAAACAGGATTTTGGGCCATTGGTGAAGCTGATATCTCTGGAGGTGATTTAGTAAAAACCCGTGTAAGAAGAGTATATAGCACCGGTTCAGGTACAAGTACATTATTGCAAAAAGGAATAATAAATTTTAGTTTATCATTAAGATATGAGCAAAGCGAAGTTCCTTTGGATGCTATTGAATCTAATTTTAAATTGCTGAAACTTGTTCCTGTTTATTCAAAAGCGAATCTAAAAGTATTTCTTGCCGGACCATATTCTTCCGGGACTATGTTAACCACACTTAATTCTTCCGGATTAATTCCTCTATCACAACCATTTAACATTTCACCTTGGAATTATAACGGTGGAGAATCGGTTACTACGATACCTTCACAAGTAGTAGATTGGCTCCTAATTGAATTAAGAAGTAGTACCACAACTGTGGTTGCACGACGAGCTTGCTTTGTTCTAAGCAATGGTAATGTTGTTGAAATTGATGGAATTAATCAGGTTCGTTTTGAAGGAGTTAATCCAGGAGATTATTACATTGTAGTTTATCATAGAAACCACTTACCAGTCATGAGTGCATCAACAGTAACATTAACAACTAATAGCCTACTTTATGATTTTTCAACTGGTGTTGATAAAACTTATGGGACAAACGCAATGAAAAATCTTGGTTCGGATGTTTATGGATTAATTTCGGGTGATGGAAATTCAAGTGGCAATATAAGTGCTGTGGACAAAAATAGTGTTTGGCGCGTACAAAATGGTTCTTCGGGTTACGTAAATGGGGATTTTAATTTGAGTGGAGTAGTAACAGCAACTGATTTAAATGCTCATTGGCGAGTAAATAATGGAGCAACTTCTCAATTACCATAAAATAAAAGAGGAACAAAATGAATTTTAAGTGTCATCTGATAATCTTTTTAGTTTTACTAACTTCAATTTGTTTTTGTCAAAAAATTCCTGTTGGCGAAACAACTACTGCATATGCATCATCATTTTTACCTAAGAGCAGTAACTCAAATTATGTTGCTTCAAATCTTATAGATTTTAATAGAGAAACTGCCTGGGTTGAGGGAGTGAAAGGAGACGGAGAAAATGAATGGTTCGCGATATATCTTGGCAGGCTTGAAGAGATTGGCAGTATAAATAAGGTTGATGTATTTGTCGCAAGCGGTTACCAGAAGACCAAACAAGTATTCAAGTATAATAACTATGTTAAAGAATTAGAACTTGACTTATATCTTGAGAATAATAAAATTGGTTCCGGTAAATTGATTTGCAAACCATTCCCAGGAAATGAATATGATGACTGCTGGGGTGGATATGATTATACAACTTTAAAAGTGAATAAATTACCTTCTTCGTCAGGAGTAGTTTGGTTGAAAGGAATTATTAAAAAAATTGGTAAGGGCACAAAGTACGAGGATACAGGAATAAGCGAAGTTTTCTGCAATATTGTTGATGCAAATCCTTTCAATGCTAAAGAAAATGTTATAAGATTTCTTGAAGCGCTGAAAAAGAAGGATAAAAAAATCATTAAAGAATTTACAAATTTAAATCCAGATGAATTTGAATATGAGATTCCTGCAAAAGATTTACTTAAAGGATTTAATAGTTCGGTTTTTATTAATAGTGCAAAACAAATAGTATGTCACTGGGCAGGAACAGAATGCGGGGATTTTGCAATTCGATTTGTATATGATAAAGGTCAATGGAAATTAAAGGAAATGACTTTTCTGCATGGACTCCAATTAAATTGATAATCGCTCTTATACTGTTCTTGAATATTTCATTTCATCCTGTTTACGTTCGATGTAACCGTCAAAATTCATTGCAATGTTACGGATAAGTAATCTGCCCATATCAAGAACTTGAATTTTATTACTATCGATTTTTATAAGTTTGTCTTCTTCCATTTCTTTCAGGTTTGATAACCCATTCGAGAAATATTTTTTGAAAGAAATTCCAAACATTTTCTCTACAGAATTAAACTCTAATTCGAAATCACACATCAATCTTGTAATAACAAAGCGGCGAAGTTTATCATCTTTATTTAATTTATATCCTTTGTAAATAGGCAGGGTATTTTCATTTATGGATTTATAATATTCCTTTTCAGTTTTATAATTCTGTGCAAAAATATTATCAGTTTGACTTATTGCAGTGATTCCAAATGAATACATATCGGTTCCGGCTCTTGTACTGTAGCCCTGAAAATTTCTATAAAGTTTTTTTTCACTTAAAGCAATTGCAAGCTCGTCATTTGGTTTTGCAAAATGATCCATCCCGATAAAAACATATCCCGCGGAAGTTAATTTTTCAATTGTTAATTTAAGAATTTCAAGTTTAATTTCAGGAAGAGGAATATCTTCAGCTCTTATCAGGTTCATATGCTTTTTTAACCATGGAAGATGAGCATAATTGAATACAGCAATTCTATCAGGAGAAATCGCAATAATCTTATCAAGTGTATTTTCAAATGATTTTACAGATTGAAAGGGAAGCCCATACATCAAATCCAAATTAAGACTTTGAAATCCAAGATCTCTTACCCATTGAATCGTTTGTCTTGTCATTTCTTCAGGTTGAATTCTGTTTGTCGCCTTTTGAACTTTATGGTCAAAATCCTGAACACCCATGCTAATCCTGTTAAATCCATTTTCTCTAAGTGCCTTAAGGTGTTCTAAAGTAAGTCCACGTGGATCAATCTCGCATCCATTTTCTGAATCATTCCTATATAAAAAGTTTTCATTAATGTAAGAAGCAAGTTCAGAAATTTCATCAGGGTTAAGATGAGTCGGTGTACCGCCGCCCCAATGTAATTGAACAACTTTTCTTTCTGGATTAAGATGCTGTTTTATTAAATCAATTTCTTTTTTTACATAGGTGATGTATTCTTTTACTCTGTCTCTGTTTCTGGTAATTATCATATTGCATCCACAGAAGAAGCAAAGTGTATCGCAGTAGGGAAGATGAAAATATAAAGAAAGTTCAGGGAGATTTTCTCCAATGTTTGTCTTTTTTATTTCTTCAAGATAGTCTTTATAGGTAAAATTTTCGGTAAAGTGTGGAGCAGTTGGGTAACTTGTATAACGAGGTCCTGGCCTATCATATTTTTTAAATTTCGTAAGATCGACTTGAAACATTTAACTTCCTTTAAATTTTCTTTGTATGATATATTGGACTTAATTCTTTAACAAATTGAACTAGTGCTTTTAGATTTTCAGGATTGACATCAGGTAAAATTCCATGTCCAAGATTAAAAATATGTCCATCACCATTTCCATATGAATCAAGTACATTTTTGACACTCAGTTTAATGAAATCCTTTTTGCCATATAATACTGTTGGATCAAGATTTCCTTGTAGAGCCACATGTTTACCAATTTTTTTTCTAATTTTACCAATATCCATAGTCCAATCAAGTCCTATCACATCAGCACCGCTTTTAGCAAGGCTTTTGAGCTTATAATGCACACCTTTTGCGAACAAAATTACAGGTTTGTCTTTCACTTTCAATTTATCAATTATCAATTCAATATATGGAAGATCAAATTCAAGAAAATCTTTTTGTGAAAGAATTCCACCCCAAGTATCAAAAATTTGGACTGCGTCAACTCCTGCTTCAATTTTGGCAATAAGATAATCACTAATTACATTAGCCAGTTTGTATAGAACCCCATGGGCAAGTTTCGGATTGTTAAAAATTAATCTCTTTATTTCAGAAAAATTTTTTGAACCTTTGCCTTCTACCATATAAGTTAACAACGTCCACGGAGAACCACTAAAACCAATAAGAGGAACTCTGTTTCTTAATTCTTTTTTTGTAAGAGTAACAGCATCCATTACATAATTTAATTTTTTCATTGGATCAAATTGTTTAAGTGACCGTGCATCTGCAGTGGAACGAATAGGCTTTTCAAATACAGGACCTTTTCCTTCTGTAATTTCCAGTTTCATTCCCATAGCTTCAGGAACAACAAGTATATCAGAAAAAATAATTGCAGCATCAACACCAATAATATCAACAGGTTGAATTGTAACTTCAGCAGCAAGCTCAGGAGTTTTGCACAATGTTAAAAAATCAACTTTGTTTCTTACCTCTCTGTATTCCGGTAAATATCTTCCTGCTTGCCGCATTATCCAAATCGGAGTGCGTTCAGTATGTTTTCTTTTGCATGCTCTTATAAAAAGATCATTATCTGATTTTTTCAAATTAACTCCATGTCATTGTTTTGTTGGTAGTATTCAGAAATTTTCTTTGCAATTGAATCCAGAGTAAATTCTTGAGGAACAATTGTAGCGTTATATCCTCTTGCTTCAACTACTTCTTTTGTTGTTGGACCAATTACTGCAATTTTTTTATTCTTAAGATTAAGTTGTGATGAATGTGCCTGAGTAATGGTTAAAAAATTTTTAAAAGTTGAAGGACTTGTAAAAATATACCAATCAATATTTGCATTTAATAAGGATCGAATGTTCTGTTCAGTTTTGGAGGCTTCAGGCATTATCACATTATAAATGTTAAATACTTTTACATCAGCTTTAAGTTTCTGCAATCCTATTTGGAGCTCATCTCTGCCTATTAACGAACGAGGGAGGAGAATTATTTTATTATAAAGATTTTCTTCTGAAAAAGATTTTAATATTCCTTTAGCACTAAATGATGATGGAATAATTGATGCACTAAAACCATAAGTAGATAAAGTTTCTGCTGTCTTTTTGCCAGATACGACAAATTTCTTGTTCAGAACCTTTAGATCTATTCCAAGTCTTCTAATTTTAAGGAAAAAATATTTTACAGCATTTGAAGAAGCAAAAACAACATAATCAAAGTTTTGTTTAGCTTTAAAAAAGCTATCAAAATCTTCACACTGAAGTTCAATAACTTCTACAACCGGAAAATTGATAACCGTTGCTCCAAGTCCTTCGAGGAGTAAAGAAGAAGTTTTAATTTGTTCTTCGCTTCTTGTCAGAACAATTGTTTTTCCTTCCAAAATTTTTTTTAAAGACATAAATTAGTCTATCTTATTTTCCATTCGTTAAATTCAAGTACTTCACCATTAGAAGGATCGATTATTACTTCTTTGCCATTGCCAATATAACCGTTCGAGCCTTCAGATTCATATAATACATTTAAAATGTGCCAAAGATATCGTTGCCATTTTTCATTCCAGAGGAAACCAATTTTCCATTCTTTTATTCCTGGTTCAAGTCCTTTTTTTTCTGCAATAGCTTTTGCTTGAATTTCATCAATATTAAAATTACAAAATGATGGATTTAATTTACAATCAGGCACTCCAACTATGTCTTTGTCTGTTGCAATGTTGCCAAGAGAATCAATATAAAAATGAATATCTTCATCAACATAAGGTTTGTTTTCGATTTGCATTTTATAGTGCATTTCGAAATATGAATCAACTAACTTAGATTTTGTTAAATCACGTTTAATATTTTTATCGAAAAATTCTTTCCCTACATTTGATATAATAAAATTATCAGCTTTATTAATAACCGATTCAGGGATTTTGATATAATCTTCGTTTCCACAATTACAACTGCATCCATAAAAATAAAGCAATAATAAAATCAAAATTTTTTTTGTTAAAGCAAGTAAAAATAGACTTTTTGTGTATTTTATTTGTGGAAGTTTAATTTTTTCAATAATTGTATAAAACATCTTTAAAATATTTTTCATCAGTAATTACCTTGTTAGATTCATAAGAATTTTATTTGCGCCAGCTCTTAATAAATCTTCCGCAACCGTTCTGCCAAGTTCTTCGGGTTTATTTTTAATTCCACGCATCTTTTTTCTAAATGTTATTGACCCATCAATAGAACCAACAATTGCATCAATGTATAATCCGTTAGATTTTACCTCTGCATAAGCACCAATTGGTACCTGACAGCCGCCTTCAAGAGTTCTCAATAGACTTCTCTCAGCAAGAATAGATAGATAAGTATCATTGTGATGTAACGGTTGAAGTAATTCATCAATAAAAAAATTGTCTTTATGAATTTCAATACCGAGAGCTCCTTGTCCAACAGCAGGGAGAATTTCTTCTTTAGAGATATAAGAGGAAATATATTTTTTCAGACCAAGTCTTTCAACTCCAGCACGTGCAAGAATAATAGCATCCCAGTCTGATTTTAAGAATTTTTCAATTCTAGATGGGACATTTCCTCTTAACTCTACGATTGTAATATCAGGACGCAAATGTAATAGTTGACTTCTTCTGCGAAGGGAACCTGTTGCTACAATTGCATTTTCTTTTAGAGATTGAATAGTAACATCTTTTTTCCGTGCAATTAAAACATCTTCAACAGGGTGTCTTTTGGTAACAACGGATAATTTTAATTCATCGGGAATTTTTGTTTGCAAATCTTTTAAACTATGAACTGCAATATCAATTTTTTTGGAAAGTAATTTTATCTCCAGTTCTTTTGTAAAGAGACCTTTATCTCCAATTTTAGATAATGCGACATCAAGAATTTTATCGCCTTTGGTTTTTATGATCTCAATTTTTACTTCAATGTTTTTGTGAAATTTTTCAATTTCTTTCTTCACATAATTCGCCTGCCATAAAGCCAGTGCGCTTCCTCTTGAACCAATTATGATTTTTGTTTTCATTTAAAGATTATTCTTTCTTGTTTTCATTTTTCCCGAACATCTCCTGTATAATTGCAATTTTAGTCATTGCTTCAATAGAATCTGCTCCCATTTCTGAAGATTTTTTTAAAGTAACTGTTGGTGAGTGCAAAATTTTATTGATAATTCGTTTAGTAATAATTTCAACTTTCTCCTGGTCTTCTTTATTAAATCGGTTAATTTGTTTTTGCACTTCCTCATTTCTAATTTCTTCGAAATAATCTCTCATCATTTTTATAGTAGGAGCAATTTCAAGAGAATTGTACCAGCTAAAAAAGTTTACCATTTCTTCAAGAATTATTTTTTCAACTTTAGGAATTTCTTCTTTACGCTTTGATAGATTCTGTTCAACTATTATGTTCAATGAGTCAATATCATTATAAAAAACGTTATCAATAGACTTTATTGAAGGATCTATATCACGTGGAACTGCAATATCCATAAATACTGTGGCGAGGTTATGTCTTTTTTTCATTACAATTTTAACGTCATCTTTTGCTAGAATGAAATCTGGAGATGAAGTAGAAGAAATTACAATATCAAATTCGTGAAGATTTTCTTTGAAATGTGAAAATGGAATTATTCCTGCATTCAGGCTATCAGCCACTTTTTCTGCTCTTTCATAAGTTCTGTTTGTAATTGAAAGTTTACCTATATTTTTATCCCGAAGATGTTTTGCAGCTATTTCGCCTGTTTCACCTGCGCCAATTACAATAGCAGATTTTTTATGAAGATTAGAAAATATTTTTTCGATTAACTGAACCGCTGCATAACTTACCGTAACTGCTCCTTCACTTATTGCAGTTTCTGTTTTTACTCGTTTGCCAACGACAGAGACAGCATCGAATAATCGTTTTAACAGAAATCCAGCCGAATTATTTTCTTCGGCAAGTTGAAAGGACTCTTTTACCTGTCCAAATATCTGATTATCGCCAATAAGTTGAGAATCAATTCCGGTAGCAACTCGGAACAAATGATTTATTGCTGAGCAAGAAAAAAATTTTTGAAAATTATTTTCATCCAGTTTTATGTTTTCTTTTTTACTTGAAAGAAATTTCTCGAGAACAGAATAGTTTATTTTTAAATCTTTTGGTATTCCAAAAATTTCAGTCCTGTTGCAGGTAGAGATAATAAAACTTTCAGAAAAAGTATTTTCATTTAATTCTTTTAGATAATTTTTTATTTCATCATTATTAAGATGAAAAGATTCTCTAATATCTACACTGGCAGTACGATGGTTTATTGATATTGCAAGAAGGTTCATATTCTAAGAGCTTAATTCATCAATAAAAAGAATGGAAACTTTTTGCAAGAAAGTTTGTAGTTATTGTTGAAATAATTGCTATAATGAATCCAACGATGGAAAGAATAACTATTCTTCTACCAATCCATCTTCCGGAAATTTTTGCAAAGATGCCGATGCCATACATTAACCAGACAACAAATGTAGCAATCAATTTAGGATCTGTGTATGAAAATTTTGGAAATGCAATAGGTAACCATAACACACCTATTATTATTGCAACTGATAATGCAATGAAGCCAATTACGGCTGAATAATAACTCAGTTTTTCAAGTATCTCAAGATTTGGAAGTCGGTTAAATACAAGTCCAAATTTATTGTTTTTAATATCTTTGTACAAAGTCAAATATAAGAATCCATAAACAGCAGAAATTGTTATTCCTGAGTAGCCAAGTAATGCATGAAATACATGAATCCCAAGTAGATTACTTCTGAGTACTTCACGAACTTCTATAAGATCTTTTATAAAAAAGGAGGATATTAGCTGAAAGATTAAAGAAAAAATAATAATAAACGGACCGGTTCCTCTTACATCAGTAACAAGCTCAAGAATGAAATATGAAAAACTAATTGCAAAAGCAAGCACTGTAAATATTTCAAAAACATTAGTAATTGGTGGATGGTTAAATATAAATGTCCTTATGATAATGTAAATAATGTGAAGAAATATACACAGGAAAAGGATTAATCTTTTAAAATGATCTAACTTCTTCACGTTGAAGAAAAAATCGTAAAGATATATTCCGAATCCAGATGCATAAAGCAGCGGCAGAATAAAATTAAAAATATGAATAGTTGTGTACATTCTTTTCTATATGAAATTTTCTGCAAAACTAGAAATAGTATAAACAGCAATCAATGTAAAAAAATTCAAATAACAATAAAAAAGGTTTGCTTTTCCCTAGTAACCGGAAAAACAAACCCTAATTGTTCAAAGCAAAAATTATCTTATCTCAAATGAAACGTTAACTACAGCAGTAATTTCTTTTTCGATGGCAGAAACATCATTCATTCCGTAATCAGATATTTCATTTGAGTTTTTGGGAGTAATTTGCAAAACACCCATACGAGCATTTTTTAATACGCCTATATCACTGTCAGTAGATTGAGCAATTCTTTTTGCTCTTACCATTGCGTCTTTTGCAGCTTCAGATTGAATTTCAATTTTAAGCTGGGCAAGTTTTGTGTAATAATATTCAGGTTGTTCAACTTCAAAATTTACACCCTTTTCAATTAAGGAAGCTATATCTAATGAAATTTCAGCTATTTTTTTTACATCATTGGATTGAATCTGGATTCGTTGATTATAATTATATGCAATTATATTATTAGTTTGTCTTCCATCATATAGTTCAAATACCGGATTGCTATAAGCTGGAAAAAATTTTACCATATCTTTGGTGAACCCGTAATTAGCAAGGTAATTTAACAATACAGGTTTTTGTGCTTCTAGTTTTCTGTATGCATCAATTGCAGTTGATGCACTTGCCGTAATTGAACCACGAAGAATTCCGAGATCGGATACTATTTCTTTTTTTGCCGAACCTGTAACTGTTATGGTTTGATTAGCACTTGTGCTGTTTCTCCATGCAGAGGATATAAGTATCCCCACAATAACAATTGCTATTGCAATGATGATGGAGGATAATATTATCGGATTTTTTTCTTTCATAAGTTTTCTTTCTCAGGTTTATTTTAATAAAATAAATTTCTTTATTGATGAAAAATTATTAGCTGTAAGTTTATAAAAATAAATTCCTGATGATAAATCGTTTGTAGAAAAATTTATTTCATAATTACCAGGATTTTGTTCGTCGTTAACGATTTCTTTTACTGTTTCGCCAAGCATATTCATCACAATAAGTTGAACTTTACTTTGAATAGGGACTGAATATTTAATCTTTGTTTGGTTATTAAAAGGATTAGGGAAATTCTGTTCCAATGTAAATTCAGTTATAGAAGTCTCTACTGAAACGATATTTGATAAAGAAAAGTTACCATCATTATCGATTTGTTTTAATCTGTAATGAATTTTTTCACCATTTATACTAAAATCTAAGAAGGAATAATTCTTTCGTGAATTACTATTCCCATTTGCGTTTACAAATCCAATCTTTGTCCAGTTTACATTATCAACAGATTTTTCTATCTCGAATCCATAACTGTTTACTTCATTTGCCGTAATCCATTTTAACAATATCATTTTATTCTGTAAAACGGCATTAAAAGATACAAGCTCAACAGGTAAAGCAGCATCCTCAATTGCTTTGTTGACATTCAATTTACCATATCCCCAGGTGTTATTTGGAAGAGTACTCATAAAACCAGTGGCATCAGTGTTGTTTTTTAATGCGTTATATATTTGTAATGGAGTTGCAGTAGGCATTTTATTTAACATTAATGCAACACATCCTGCACAAATAGGAGTAGCCATGCTTGTTCCTTGCATTACATAATAATCTGTTCCTCCGGAACCAATTGTTCCATCATTATCCACCCAAAAAGCACTTGTTGATGTATAGACATCTCTATCTCTTATGGATATTATTACACTACCGGGAGAAGCTATTTTTGGCATTATTGTTCCGTCAATTCTTGGTCCTCTGCTTGAAAATGGAGCTATATCATCTTGTGTAAAGCCATAAGTCCAAAAACTACCGGAATAATCTGTCCATGATGATCTTGAAGTCCATGCTCCAACTGAGAAACCATTATCAGCAGATGAAGGTTGACCAATTGTATAAAAAGGATCTGGTGAATTGAACTTTACTTTTCCATCATTCCAGGTTTCATAAATATGGAAATCCTGACTAGTTCCAGAAGGATTTGTTACTTTAAGATAAAAAGTACTATTTCCAGATGGAACGTAAACATTATAATAGGAATATTGAGATTCTGTTCCTCTTGGGCTTTCTGTAGTAGTAAAAATTGTTGTGTTTGTAAGAAGTGTGTATGAAGAATTATAGTAAGAAAGCGTCAAGCCATTTCTCGTCCCAATGCCATCAGCCCAAACTAGATTGAAATATAATGCAGTAGTAGTACCAGCTCCAGTTACATTAACCTGAATAAAGTCTGTTGTACTGCCACCCGCAACAGTACCTGAATAATGTCTATTACTTGCTCCTTCATTTCCAGCGGACAATAAAAATGGTTTACCACTTGCATAAACCCAATCGACAGTCTGTTCTTCACTTGATGAACCATCGTGATAAGCATACCATCCACCATAACTCATTGAAAGAAGGTTTGCACCAAAGGTATCAACAGCGGCGTGCATTGATGCAATCATAGCAGAACTTGAAGCACCTGAAGTAGCATCGCTTCCAATTTTTAGAAAAACCAAACTTGCGTTAGGAGCAGTTCCTTTATAAGGACTTCCTCCGTTACCTATATTACCGGTCGAAAGTACACCTCTTCCAAGGACACTTCCTGTTACATGCGTTCCGTGTCCACTCACTGTATTTTCAACATTATCATCAATTGAAGTCGGGTAGTTTGAATAATCTCTTTTCTGGATTGTTGCCGGTAAGTCTGAATGAGTCGGTTCTGTATCACAACCGGAATCTAAAATTGCTACTTTAATTCCTGTTCCAGTATATCCTTTCAACCAAACGGAATCCGTTTTTGTTTTTCTTACTGCTTCATTATTCATTGGATAGCTTTGTCTTTCTCCGGTATCCATTTTTAATACAAATGGTAATGAGAGAGCATCAACAAATTTTTCAATCGGTATCATTGCAATCATAAAACCATAAGGATGATTCTCAAGAGGCGGTGTCCAGGTTTCGGGATAATATTTTATTTCAAGTTGTTTTAAGGCATCTAGTTGTTCTGTGGATGGATATTTATCAAAATAAATAATGACAATAGAATAACCAGGATTATCAATACTCAAATGATTCCTCTTTGCATAAAGTTTCTCGCTAACTTTCATTAATAATTCACCTGAGAGAATTTTATCTTGATAAATTGATGGAACTTGTACTAAATCTGAATTATTAAGTAAATACATTGGCTGTGGAAAAATGGAGATCGAGAAAATTAATAAAAATAAAATGTAAAAATACTTTTTCATAATAGCCTCATAGAAAATAATAATGAATAAAAATCATCTTGAATTAAAATACAAAAAAATGTTAGAATAATTTCAAAAAAATAACGAAATTATTTTAACAGAAGCATCTTTTTGGTCTCTATCACATTTCCACACTGCAGTTGATAGAAATATATACCACTTTGAAGATTATCAGCAGTGAATTTAATTTCATATACTCCAGGAGATTTGATTGAATTCTCCAGTTCTGAAATTTTAGAACCAACCAAATTAAAAATTTTTATTCTTACAAAAGAGTTTTCAGTAACACTGTATCTGATGAAGGTTTCGGGGTTAAAAGGATTTGGATAATTTTGAAATAATTGTGATGAAACCGGTAGAGAAATATTTGTTTCAATATTATTTAAAGTACTATCGTAAGAAAGTATTCTTAAAGCATCAGCAACAATAAATGAATCTAATGCAACGCCTGTATTGGAAATTATTAATTGATCGCTGGTATTGCCATTAAATGTAAATGTGCCAATTTTGTTCCACTTAGTTCCATTAATGTTCTGGTTTACTCTAATTGTATCAGTTCCAAATTTATGTTTAATTATAATAGGTGTATTTTTTGCGCGATTAGTAGCTGCAACCCACCACATAAAAACATCATATAATCCACTTTTAGGCAGGTTAAGATTAAATACAACATAATTATTTCCATTACCACCGGGAGCAGCAATTGAAGGGGTATTTCCCCAGAAACCAGAAATATATGCAGTCTGCCAGTTTCCAAACGTTAAGCAATCGCTGCTATCACCTGTATCAATTTTTTTATTGAGATAAGGTTTTGGTAATAAAGGAATTGAATCTATATTTACGACTGCAAGCATTGTTGGAATCAATCTTTGACTTCCATCAGATGGTGTATTTATTAAGGTGTTTCTTACAGCCATTGTTGTAGAACCGCCACCATCAAGGTTCATTGCTTCTTTGCAACCAAGATTAATCATAATTTGGGACAACTCTGTTAGACTTACTCCTTCGCTTATTCCGGTTTGTCTTCCATCTGCAACGAACATTATAACGTGATTGTTGGCAGTATATCCGACAGCAGTTCTTGGGTCACCATTTGTTAGACCTACACCAGAACCAAAAAAAACTTCTTCATCGTATGTAATTCGACTCTGTGAATTTTTAACCAATGTTGGACCACCACCAATCCCTGTTAATAACTCATAATATTGTGAACCATTTAAAACATTTGGAGAAGGTGCAGGATTACCGGGCGAATTTGGTGTTGGGTCCTGATATCTATAAATGTCTATTACACGACTACCGAAATGATATATCCAATCTACTGCAAGTTCGCGTGTGTCTTTTATACCAAAAAAACTTCTTGTTAGGTAGTACGTTTTACTATCTCTTACGACCGAATTAATATTTTTGCTGAGGACTACATCTGGTTGAACGACTGCAGAATAAGATGTCCCGGAAGATACATCAAAATATCCACCATTGATTGAAGCAATTGTGTTAAATCTTTGTGAAAAATTTGTCAGAGATTCTTTTCCAACTGGATTTAAATAAGCTTTTATTCCGAGATTATTTTTATTTAAATCAACATCAATATACCAGGCTTTAAGAACCGGAGTTGATCTTGTCCCTGAAAATATTTTTACTCCATCAGGAAGATTATAGGATGAAGAAATATTTGTCCATGATATTGTTGATTGAGCTTGTGCGGATGAAAGCGAAATCAAAATAATTATTGCAAGAATTTTTTTCATATTACTAACTCAGGTTAGTCAAAATTTCTTTAAGTTTAATTAATTTTTCCTGCCAATCGAATTTTTTCTTTTGTTCAAGTTCCACAACTTCCGATTTAGCATTTTTCACAAAGTTTTCATTCGAAAGCTTTTTCTCAACGCCTACCAGAGCGATTTCAATTCTTTGAATTTCCTTTTGAAGCCTTGTTCTTTCAACATCTAAATCAATTAATCCTTCTAGTGGAATATACAATTCACAACCTTTAACGACTGCCGAAGCACTTTTGGATACTTTTGTTATTTGAGAATTTATTATTATCTCTTCCGCTCGAGTAAGTTTTTTAATGTATTCTAGTTTTTCATTTGTGATTGAATCAGTTTTTAAAAAGATTTTCAAAAACCTTGAAGGAGGAATATTCATTTCACCTCTGATGTTTCTAATTGCAGTAATTATATCCTGTAAAAATTCCATTTCTTTTTCTGCAGAATTGTTAATAAAATTTTCATTTAATACCGGATATTGCGAAATTGAAATACTCTCTCCTTCGTTTCTTTTATCAATTAAATGCCACAGTTCTTCAGTAATAAAAGGCATATATGGATGTACAATTTTTAACAGATTTTCGAAAATATTTAATGCACGTTTCAAAGCAGCATATTTAATTTTTTTGTCATCAGAATGAAGTTTGATTTTTATCAGCTCTACATACCAATCGCAGAAATCATTCCAAACAAAAGCATAAATAATTTTAGTTGCCTGGTTTATTTCAAATTTATCAATTACAGAATCAAGTTCTTTTAATGTCTGGTTTAATCTTGAATTTATCCACGCATCAACAAAATCTTCACCATAATTCAAATCAACATCATTATCAATCTCTTCTTTATTCATCAGAAGAAATCTACCGGCATTCCATATTTTATTTGCAAAATTTCTTCCGATTTCACATTTGCTTTCACTGAATAAAACATCCTGTCCTAAAGGTGCAAGATAAATAATTGTAAATCGTAATGCATCTGCTCCGTAAGTTTTAATTACCTCAAGAGGATCAGGAGAGTTGCCGAGAGATTTGCTCATTTTTCTTCCTTGCTGATCTCTTATAATGCTTGTGAAATAAACATCTTTAAAAGGAATTTTATTATAAATATGCATTCCTGCCATTATCATTCTTGCCACCCAGAAGAAAATTATATCAGGTGCTGTTATTAATGTATCTGTTGGGTAATAATAATTAACGTCTTCTTCAGTTTTAAAAACTCCGTGTGCCCATAACCAGCTTGAAGCCCAAGTATCAAGCACATCTTCATCCTGAACATAATTTTCTATATCAGCAGGCGGTTTTACATCGCAATAAATTTTGTTTGTTTCTTTATGATACCATACTGGAATACGATGTCCCCACCACAATTGTCTTGATATACACCAATCTTTTATTCCGTTCATCCAGTGTTCATAGGTTTTTTTCCAGTGAGCAGGATGAAATTTAATTTGTCCTTCTTCAACAACTTTTACTGCTGGCTTAGAAATTTCTTCCATTTTAATGAACCATTGTTCAGAGAGGTAAGGCTCAATAGGAACACCGCCTCTATCAGAGTAACCAACATTATTCTGATAATCTTCAATTTTTTCAAGTAGACCGAGTTCTTCAAATTTAGCAACTACTCTTTTTCTTGCTTCATATCTATCAAGATTTTGAAATTCTTTTGGAACATTTTCATTTGTGGAAGCATCTGGATTAAAAATGTTTATGATAGCAAGATTATGCCTAATTCCTATTTCGTAATCATTAAAATCGTGAGCGGGAGTAACTTTCACGGCACCTGTTCCGAATTCTTTTTCTACATAATAATCTTCAACAATTGGAATATCTCTGTTTACTATTGGAAGTACAACTGTTTTTCCTACAAGATTTTTATATCTTTTATCGTGTGGATTTACTGCAATTCCTGTATCTCCGAGCATTGTCTCAGGACGGGTAGTGGCAACAACAATGAATTCATTACTATTTTTCACAGGATATTTTAAGTACCAAATCTTTCCATTTACCGATTTAGGAATTACTTCTTCATCTGAAATTGCCGATTTGGAAGCGGGACACCAGTTTACTAATCTTTTCCCGCGATAAATTTTACCTTCACGATATAGTTCGACGAATGTTTTAATTACAAGTTCATAATATTCTTTGTCCATCGTAAAACGGAGTCTTTCCCAATCACAGCTAACGCCCAGTTTCCTGAGTTGTTTTAGAATAATTCCACCGTATTTATTTTTCCACTCCCAGCAATGTTCAAGAAATTCTTCACGAGAAATGTCTTGTTTGTGAATACCTTTATCTCGCAGCATATCTGCAACTTTTTTTTCTGTTGCAATGGAAGCATGATCTGTTCCAGGAACCCAGCAAGCATTATATCCCTGCATTCTTTTTAACCGAATTAAAATATCCTGCAAAGAATTATTTAAGATGTGTCCCATTGTTAGTCCACCAGTAATATTTGGCGGGGGAATTACAATTGTATAGGGAATTTTATTTTTATCTACTTCTGAATGGAAAAGATTTTTCTCTTCCCAGTAAGAATACCATTTATCTTCAACTTGTAAGGGATCGTAAGCTTTTGGAATTTCTGACATTATTCTCTCAATTTTCTAATTTTTTTATGCAAATATAAGAATTGCTTAGTTTATATGAATTATTAACCACAGCTTTGAAACAGAAACTAATAATTTAAAATAAAAAACCCGGATTCAAATAAACTGATCCGGGCAATTAAATATTAATAATTATCTTATTCTTTTTCGTTTGCCTCAAGAACTGCAACTGCAGTCATATTCACAATGTCATCAACGTCGCAACCCTTTTGTAGTACGTGAACCGGTCTACTTAATCCCATAAGTATTGGTCCTACTACATCCGCTCCGCCAATTTTTGCGAGAAGTTTATACGCAATATTAGCTGCATCAAGATTTGGGAATACAAGTATGTTTGCGCGTCCCAGAAGGACAGAGAAAGGATATTCTTTAACAATTATTTCAGGAACCACGGCTGTATCTGCCTGCATTTCTCCATCAATTACAAGATGAGGATCAATAGTTCTTGCAATATCTAAAGCCTTTCTTACTTTTTCACTTTGTGGATAGGGAGCGCTTCCAAAATTACTGAAAGATAACATTGCTACTCTTGGTTCAATATTAAATCGTTTTACCGTATCTGAGGCAAGTAAAGCAATTTCAGCAAGTTCTTCAGCATTTGGATCAACATTGACGGAACAATCTGCAAAAAAGTAAACGTGTTTTTTTACAAGTACAATATACATTCCGGAAACTCTTTTAACACCTTCAGCAAGTTTGATTATTTGCAAAGCTGGTTTAATTGTCTCTGGATAATGTAAAGTTAAACCTGAAATCATACCATCAGCATCACCCATATGCACCATCATTGCACCAAAATAATTTTTATGCCGATGTTTAACAAGTAGTCGTTTGGCTTCTTCTTTTGTTACACCTTTTCGTTGTCTCATCTTGTAAAGTTCGTTTATATATTCTTCACACTTTGGATATTGCTCAGGTTCAATAATAGTTATTCCTTCTTTTTCAATATGATTTTCAATCATAAGTTTTTCAATAACTTCTTTATTCCCAAGCAAAATTGGAGCAGCTATTTTTTCATCAACAAGAATTTGTGCGGCTTTGAGAATTTTAACTTGATCACCTTCAGGAAATACAATTCTCTTTGGATTGTTTTTTGCACGATGAATTATTCTTCTTATAATCTCTTTAGAAATTCCAAGATGTTCAAGAAGTTCAGCTTTATATTTTTCCCAATCCTCAATTGGTTTTTTGGCAACGCCTGTTTCTATAGCGGCTTTTGCTACTGCAGGTGCAACGTAAGTAAGTACTCTCGGATCAAAAGGTTTTGGCACAATATACTTTCTTCCAAAAGTTATTTCCTGTCCGCCGTAAGCTCTTCTAACTAATTCAGGAACTTCTTCTTTTGCCAGAGAAGCCAAAGCATATGAAGCAGCAAGTTTCATTTCTTCGTTAATAGCGGTCGCTCTTACATCTAAGGCACCTCTGAATATAAAAGGGAAACCGAGTACATTATTAATCTGGTTTGGGTAATCTGATCTACCTGTTGCCATAATAATATCATCACGAACAGAAGTTGCATCGTCATAAGTAATTTCGGGGTTTGGATTTGCCATTGCAAAAACTATTGGATCTTTTGCCATCGATTTAACCATCTCCTTGCTTACAGCCCCACCAGTTGATAGTCCAACAAAAACATCAGCACCCGCCATAGCTTCTGCTAAGGTTCTTGCTTTTGTATCGCTTGCAAATTCTTCTTTGTATGAATTCATTCCTTCTTTACGACCTTTGAAAACTACACCTTTTGTATCGCAGAGAATAATATTTTCTTTCTTTACTCCTAATCGTACATACAATTTGGCGCAAGAGATTGCTGAAGCACCAGCACCATTAAAAACAACTTTGATTTTATCAAGTGCTTTACCTACTATTTCAGTTGCGTTAAGTATTGCTGCTCCGCTTATAATTGCAGTTCCATGCTGATCATCATGAAAAACAGGGATATTCATTGTCTTTTTCAAAGTTTCTTCAATATAAAAACATTCTGGTGCTTTTATATCTTCAAGATTAACTCCACCAAAAGTAGGTTCAAGAAGTTGAGTAACTTTAATAATTTCATCAGGGTCTTTGCTGTTTACTTCAATATCAAAAACATCGATATCGGCAAACCGTTTGAATAAAACACCTTTTCCTTCCATAACAGGTTTACCAGCAGCTGCACCAATATCGCCTAAACCTAAAACTGCAGTGCCATTACTTAGTACAGCAACAAGATTTCCTTTTGCTGTGTATTCATAAACAAGGTCTTCATTCTTAGCAATTTCTAGACAAGGTTCAGCTACACCAGGAGTATAAGCGAGTGATAAATCTCTTTGTGTTAAACATGGTTTGGTTGGAACAACTTCAATTTTTCCTTTCCTTCCGGTGCTATGGTAGTTGAGAGCTTCTTGTTTTGTGAGTTTCATAGAATTTCTCCTTACAGTAGATGATTTTATTTTTTAAAAGTGATTACATTTTGTTTAAGACTAACTTAGTAAAAAACTTTATAGATACAAACTTAAATTAAAAAATATTGTTAATGATTATTTGAATGTCGGTGTTAAAGAAAAATTTTTAGGAAATATATTGATAAAAAAGATATAATGAGTGTTTAGTGAATTTTTAATCTTTCTTAAAAAATAGTTTTTTAAAATGGAAAGTATAATTTCTGGCATTAAAAAATTTTAAATCTGAATTGAAGAAAATATTTTCACCTTTATCTTAGGAATAAAAAATTCTAAAAATGAAAATTTTTATTTTGACAAAAATCTTTAATTAATTATTTTTCAACAGATTTTATGTCAATTTTAACTTTGTTACCCTAAACTGGGGTAACGGAGAATTAATTAACCAAATTATTCATTTAAAGGATATTGTATGAAAAACAAAATCTTACTTCTGCTTCTTCTTTTTTCATTTACAGGATTTGCACAACTTCGATTGCAGTTTGTCACTGTAAATCAATATGGCAATAATTTGTACTTAGACAATGTTACGCTTGGAACACAGTCCAATATTGATGTTGGAATCGTATCAATCGATAATATAAAAGCAGACACAAATTATTTACCTGGCTCTGGGAATTATATGGTTGCACCAGTTGTAACTATTTTTAATGCTGGCAAAAACAATGTTACCACATCATTCAATGTTACAATGACAATTACACCAGGTGTTTATCAGAGTACAAAAACAGCTACTGCTTTCAATAGCGGACAAACACAACAGATAGTATTTGATAGTTATACCATAACTCCAGGAACAGCATTTACAATTAATGTTATAGCTAACCTACCGGGAGATGAAAATCCTTCAAACAATACACTGACACAATTTTCACAATATTTCCAAGGGACAGTAAGAAATATATTGTTTGAAGAATGGACAAGTTCAACTTGTTCACCTTGTGCTGCTAATAATCCAACTATTGATGCTTTCATTGCTGCACGATTTGATTCTCTCACACCAATAAAATATCATATGAACTGGCCATCACCAGGAAATGATCCGATGTATGCGTATAATCCAACTCAAAACACTGATAGAAGAACTTATTATGGAGTTAATTCAGTTCCTCATGTAATACTTGATGGAATTGTCAACCCTTCTTATCCATATAGTTCAGCGCCGAGTTTACCGGATGCTTTTTATCCAAGGAAACTAATTGGGTCTCCAATGATAATTACTGTTACTAACACAAGAATTCCAGGTGATACAATTAAAGCTGATATAACAGTTCAAAACCTTGCACCTTTAAAAGCCGGGAATTATTATTTACGTGTTCATGCAGTTGAGAGGAAAATTCAATATACAACGCCTCCTGGTTCAAATGGTGAAACAATATTTTATGATGTTTTCAGAAAAGCATATCCAACTTCTTTAGGTACACCAGTTCCAACAGCAGTTGGGACTTATTATTTTACATTTAAGTATAAACTTGATTTACCAACATGGGTAGATACAATGATTTATACTGCCGCTTTTGTTCAGGATGATGTTACAAAAGAAGTTATGAATAGTGGAAAATCAAGAAATTATACTGATGCAGTTAATTTATCTTTCAATGGGGACATTGATGTTCAAAAACAAGTGGTTGCAGATCAATTAGTTGAAACTGTTACTCCAAAACTATTTTCTGCAAAAGAAGATAAATTATTAAATGTATTTTATTATGATCTTTTTGAAGGAGCATTCCCTCCTGCTGGTTGGACGGTTATTAATCCAAACAATGATATGACATTTGAACAATACTCTGGAGCAAACGGTCCAATGTTTGGTGGAAACAAAAGTGTCACTTTACAATTTTACAGTTATTCATCAACAAACAGAAGTGACACACTTACATCAAAAACATTTACGGCTTTAGGTGAGAATGATTCAATTAAATTTAATTGGGCTTACTGCCAATATCAAACTGAACAAGATAGATTAATAGTTAGACTTTCAACTGACGGTGGCGCGACATATTCAAGAACAATTTTTGATCGTGCTGGTTCTACTCTGGCTACGCGTCCAGCAACGACAACTAATTTTGTTCCAAGTTCAGCAAGTGAGTGGGGAACTTTTTCGTATTCACTTTATGGTGTAATTCCGGTTGAATTTACTTCTTTTAATTCTGTTGTTCAGGGAAATAATGTTTTATTAAATTGGTCAACTGCAACTGAAACAAATAACTACGGATTTGAAATTCAACGTAAATCTTCAGATGATTTTATTACAGTTGGTTTTGTGAAGGGAAGTGGTACAACTACAAATCAACATTCGTATTCATTCACTGATAAATCCCTTAACATTGATAAATATACTTACAGATTAAAACAAGTAAATTTTGATGGCTCTTATGAGGTTTCAAATGAAATTAATGTTGATGTTGCGGGGCCAGGCGTATTTTCATTATCACAAAATTATCCTAATCCATTTAACCCTGTTACTAATATTAATTTCTCAGTAGTGACAGATTCAAAAGTAACAATGAAAATATTCAATGTACTTGGAGAGATGGTATCTATACCGATTGAGAAAAATTATTCAGCAGGAACTCATAAAGTAGAATTTAATGGAACAAATTTAAATAGCGGAATGTACTTCTATCAACTTGAAGCAATTGGTTCAGATGGAATTAAACATTCACAAACGATGAAAATGTTATTATTAAAGTAACAGCTATCGTTTATTAATTTGAAGAGATACTTAAAAAGTATCTCTTCTTTTTTTAGGAATAATATTGTAGTGGTTTAATGAAAAAACTTCTATTTTTTTCTTTTCTTTACTAATTCAATTAAATGCTCAGGAAGATGGGACGGTTGTTACTGATTCAACTTTATCTCGTTATCGATTATTAGTTGGAACAGCTACATCAATTACAAGGGGAGACTTTCATAATAGATCTCCATTAATTTTAAGTTTAAATGCTGATCGTGTTCAAGCAATTTTATTTTTCCTGTAGAGTCATTCAAGGTAAAATGGTATTTTGAATATGGTTTTAATTTTGGAAATATCTCTGATGTATCAGAAAATTTTCCTTTTTTATTGACATATCTAAAAACCGGTCCTGAATTTAGTCTGGTTAATAACTTCTTTTTATGTGGAAGTCTTGGTCTGGCTGCATCATGCTCAAGTATCCAGCAATTCTTCCGAATTTTGGTACTAATGGTGGATATTTTTATCAATTGAGCGATGGAACTTTATTAGAATTTGAAGTGGGTTATCATCCAGCTATCTTGTTTGATAAATCCCAAACTCATTTTTTACTATATTTCTCAGCAGGTATTTCATTTAAGTAAAAATTAAATTTAATAAAAAAGGCTGTCCAGAAGGACAGCCTTTTTTAATCATCGGGTCGGGATAATTATTACTTTTGTAATATCATCTTCCTCGTGATATTAGCAGAGTTGGAAGTTAATCTGTAGATATATATTCCACTTGCTAATTCATTTGCATCGAAAGTTACAGAATACTTGCCAGCTTCTAATTCCTGATTGATCAATGTCTTAACAACCTGACCAATTATGTTATAGATTTTGACAGATACCATTTCTCTCTTTGCAACAGAGAATTCAATCTTTGTAGAAGGATTGAATGGGTTAGGATAATTCTGTTCCAGCTTGAATGTAGCAGGAATTTCTTTTGTCATCTTAACATCGGTGAACGGACTATTATTAGAAAAAATCTTTCCATCACTTGTGCCTGCAAATAATACATTAGAGGCAGGATTGAGAAGCAATGAACTTACTCCACGTCCACTCATGCCAGAATTCATCCAGCTATCTCCACCGTTTGATGAAACGAATACACCGTTTTCCCAAGAGGAAACGTATACGTTGTTTCCAGCATCAACAATAATTGAGTAGATGAATTGTCCTAATAGACCATTATTAACCTGAGACCAGCTTGCACCGTTATCAATTGAACGATAGACACCACTGCCATATGTACCAGCGTATAATACTCCAGTTGTAGTGACAGCAAGTGACCATACATAATTGTAACCAATGTTTGTACAATTCCAGGTTGTTCCATAGTCAGTTGATTTAGATACTCCTGAACCAATACCACCAATAAATAAATGTTGGGAAGGATTGATTACAATTGAATTGATAGCAAAACTATTCAATCCATTGTTTATTTGTGTCCAGGTTAATCCATTATCAGTGGATTTATAGATTCCGAATCCCCATGTAGCTGCATATAGTCTTCCAGCAGCATCTATGGTGATTGAACGAACATCTTTTCCAACAAGAGAAGTTAATATCCATGTTGCACCATTATCTGTTGATTTGTATAAGCCCTGTTCAGTACCAGCAAATATGGTTCCGGTTGAACTAACTTTAAGTGACCAGATAAATCCAGCATACATATAAGTATTAATTCTTGTCCAGGTCATTCCTCCGTCAACAGAGCGGAATATTTTACCACCCATTGTTCCGCAAAGAATATTACCCTGGAAATCGTTTGTAAGAGTCCATACAATTTCATTCAATCCAAAATTACCAACATAGTGCCAGTTCCCAATGTTTCCGGTACCGCCACCGTTACCTGTTCCACCAACATAAACTGATACTACAGATTGATTATTAGCTGGATTAGGATCTGTTGGTGAGGATGCAATTACTCTTGCAATGTTAATGATAGTTGTATCAACAGGAATATTTCCAATGAATAATTCATAGTTGAATTGTCCCATGCCTGATACATACTTTGCAATCATTTGTCCATTCTGAACACCACTTACAAAATTGACTGATGCTTTAGGAGCTAAAATAGAGCCACGAACATCAATACCTTGTAGAGTAATGTTAGTTGCATCATAGAAGTTATAAATAACATTATTGATTATTGTTCCATTTACAGTCAAACCGCCTGTCCATGATAATGTTGTTCCGCTAATGTTAACAAGAACGACAGAACCACTCGGGACATTGATACTAACATTATTAGCTGAAGATAGATTTGCACCAGATACTGAGAATACGTTTAAGAACGGATTTGTACCTGTTAGTGTTAATCCACCCCATTGGAAAGCAGTAGTTCCATTAACAGGATAAGCTGCTAAAGTTGCTGATAAGTTAGTAAGGTAGAGTTCTGCAGCAGTAAAATCAATTACAGATTCCTGACGAAGTGTACCATTATTTATACTAACTTGTGGAATTGGTAAATTGGTTGAATTGCCATAGACAACATTACCATTATAAACCGCTCCACTTGTATAGGTTAAGTTGTTTCCAACTATTAGTACATCACCACTATTTGGAGGTAATTGATCACCTACGCTATAATTTGACAAATATGCGTTTCTTCCAACAGCAAGTTTACCCTGAGTATCAGAAGAAGGCTGATTAATATCATAAAATACGAATACATTGTATCCTGTTGCAGCGCCTAAATCAATTGCTGCTGTTGAAGCTCCACCAACCTGAACTTTTACATTTATTGTTAGAGTTGCGGTAGCTCCATTATTAAGATTACCAACAGTCCATTTCCCGGTTGCAGTATCATAAGTACCTTGAGTTGCAGTATATGATAGATATTTTACTCCTGCGGGGAGAACATCCAACACAACTACACCAGTTGCGTTCTTTGGACCATTGTTTTTAACTAAGATTGTATAAGAAATATTTTCATTATCCTGCGGATTAGTTTTGCTGGCTGATTTAATTACACTTATATCAGCATGGTTTGGAGCAGGCGGTGGACATACCCAAGGATACCAGTAAAGGTCCCGACCAATACCATCGTGTATTGGATTGCCATCGCAATCAAGTACGTTTAATCCGTAGTGAATTTCTACTATACTGTCGGCGGAAGTAATTCCAGGCCAATAAGCAGAGAAGTAGAAAGTTGTATCCTGGTAAATCCAGAATGAATTATAATTATAACTTGTATCTAATTCGTGAGGATGTACAATTCTCCAGGAAGTTTGAACTCTTGCTTTGCTTGGATTAGGAGTTAAATGTACTTCTGCTTTAATTGTAATCCATTGAGGTTCATATAAACAAATTGCTGAATCTGGACCTAACGAACCTGTCCAGTTAGTTACACAATATACTGGTTTATAAATACCAGCATCCCATGTCATATCATTTTCACCTGCTGTAATCGTAGTGCAGATAGTTTTACCGGTAGTTACATCAGCATCAGAATCGAGTGAATCATTTGAAACCTGATCTTTTGATGTGAAAACATAACCAGTAGGTAATACAAACTGAACGTAATAGTTACCAGGGAATAAATTAGCAAACAAGTAATAACCTGAAGCGTTAGTAGTAGTTGTTCCTTTAAGAACATTATTGCAGTCATAAAGTTTTACAATAACATTACCAACACCGGGTTCACCTGCATCCTGAATGCCATTCTTGTTCAAGTCTTCCCAGACTCTATCGCCTAAAGAAGAGTTGTTGCAAATAACAGTTACAGTCCATTGTGAATTATCGACAACATTAGCTAAATAAGTTCCATTAGGAAGTTTTGGATGACCAACTGCTGATGCGACATTAAGCAAGTTACCGCAGTGATTGGAAGTTGTAACAAATGTTTTATCAAATTCCCATACTGCTCCTGGTTGAACAGTTGCATTTGCAATAATATGATCACCTGTAGGTTTCAAGAGTGAATCTATAACATCTACTCCGCCACCAAGAACAAGGTCACCGCAATTTTCAATTCTAAAATGGAAAATCACGGTATCACCAACCAGCACTGATGAAGGACCAGTTTTAATAAAACTGACACAAGATTTATAGAATCCAAAATCAATAGTTGGATTATCTGCACAAGCTAATGTTACTGAAGCCGTATGAAGTGTTTCATCTCCATCGCTATCTTTTGTATCATCACTGCCTTGATCTTTTGGTGATGCATACCATTTCTCTTTTGCAGTGCTGAATAAAACACCACCGCTTGCAAAATTAGATGCAGCCAATCTTACAGTATAAATTCCGTTTGGAATATTTGGAAATTGATACAAACCGGAAGCATTTGTTGTTGAAGTTGCAATAACAGAATTACTGCTATTAAGTAATTCAACAACCACACCTTGAATTCCAGATTCACCAATATCTTGTATTCCATTTGCGTTTTTATCACGCCATACAAAGTCACCAAGTGTATTCATACAAATATAAATACCAGCATCCCAGGTCATATCATTTTCATTTGGCGAAAGAGTCGTGCAGATAGTTTTTCCAGTTAATAAATCTGCATCAGAGTCAATAGCATCATTTGAACCCTGGTCTTTTGGACTGAATGCGTAACCTGAAGGTAAAATGAATTGGACATAGTAATCTCCGGGTGTCAAATTTGCAAAGATATAATTGCCATTTGCATCTGTAGTAGTGGTTGCAATCAAGTTATTTGAGCAATCGAATAACTTAACAGATATTCCAGGGACACCAGTTTCGCCATTATCCTGAATTCCGTTTTTATTTGTATCGAACCATACTCTATCACCAATTGATGCTTTTTGTAAAGGACAACGTAAATAACCATTATTGGTGGTTCCGTTATCAAAGTTTTCATTAATTGCAGTTAAGGCATTATTCAAGTCTGCAATAGAGTATGCTGTTGTCTGTCCACCCAAAGCTAACTTTGCTAATGCAAAAACGTCATAAACAGTTTTACCAGCTAAAGGACCTGAAATAATTTCAAGGTTGCCAAGAGGAACTGAACTTAATCCCAGAATATTAGCATCATCAAATGCAAGGTTTAAAGCTAATGCTGTTAGCTGTCCGCCAAAAACACCTGAAGTTGTAGTTGTTGGATTGATATAATTTTGAGTTAATGCAGAAGCAGTTCCTCCAGCAGGTAAATAATTTTTTACTGCTGCAGCGTTCTGAAACATCATGTTATATGTACTTCCAAGCACTAAACCGGTAGGGAACAACGTAGAGAAATAAGTATCCCTGTAATGACCGGGAGTGCTGTTTGATGGACTTCCCCAGCCACCCTGAGTATATGTAACGTAGCCATTTAAATCACAATCACCTTGTGGCTGATACCATTTTACAATACCTTGAGCGGTTCTTGTAGTTGTAGTTGGTGTCGCAAGGACAAGTTTTTGATAAGTGCCTGGCTCAACTGTATGTACGTATCGTGTGCCTTGTGGAATTGTAACTGTTGTTGAAGCTGAAATATTTGCAAGATTGCTACTCCCTTGTGTAATAGTAATATTTGGGGTAACACCTGTTGAATTTGTTACAGCAGTTGTTGAACTTAAAGTACCGGACGTAGTAGAAAATCCAATATTTAAATTTGCAACTCCATTGCCATTCAAATCAAGAGCTTGTGCAAAGAAAGTTCCTGTTTGTCCAATATTCTTGATTTGAAAATCAGGAATAATAGTTAAAGTCTGAACAGGGATTACATTTCCTGCATTAGCAAGAGCATCATTGATTATTGCATTTGCTCTATTTTTTAGCTCTGTTAAACTACCTGATGGGCCTGTCAAAGTATTAATATTCACTCCATCTGCAAAATGCCAGATAGCCAATTGAATAGCAGCAGCTTCTATTTGAACCGTTGAAGCACTACCCGTATATGGATATGATCTGAACGGATAGTAATTATTTAAAATGTATGTAATGGCTGATTGTGTAAAACCAGAATCAGTATATGTGTGAGGTTGATCTGATTTATAGAAAGCGATGTAATGACTTATATCAATACAATAAAAATATGCCGTTACACCATTTACTTCACCCTTAAAAGTACCTGCAGAAGTAGTCATTTCTTGGTTAGTATACGGGTTTGTAAATTTTACGTTACCCGTATAAACCTCAATATTAAACACCTTTGCAGTACTAGTGCCATCTAATGTAGGATTCTGGAAATACGATGAAGACATCGTTTTTCCCAGATTTCCTCCACCTCCTGGATCACGGGCAAATGCCCTCGATTGCAGGAAGGTCGTTACTAAGAAAATAGCAACGAAGAAAGAAAATAAATTGAAGGTTTTCTTCATTCTTACTCCTTATGATTTATAAGTTTAGCTCAAACTTTACATCATTTATACCAGAAATAAGCTTCGAAAACTAAAAGAAAACACAGGTTTTTTAGAACAGTGAAAGGTTGTCGTGTAACATAATGAGAACAAGTAGTGTTTTGAGACTGGTTTAAAAAGATTAAGCCACCCAGTAAGGTGGCTTAAAATTCATATTAGAATGAAAGTTAATCTTTCATTCTTGGTCCTTTTTCTTCATGAATAAATATCCAGCTAACAACTCTTCCAATATCTACTTGTTCAAAATTGTTCCAGTATTGCTTTGTTCTTACATGAGCAGAGCTCGTGTCATTAGTAGCGTGAGATAAAGCGTCATCCATAATGGATTGAAGACGTTTTTTCCAGGTAGTCATATTATTTACTCTAAGATCAACCCAACCATTTTCAGCCCATTCTTCTATATTTTTCTTTGTCATTTTTATTTCTTCCAATCCAGTATAAACTGGAATTTTTATTTCATTACCTCTTAGTAATGATTTACCATCAGGAAGGAGTATAGGTATTCCAATTGAAAGAATTTCACTTCGCAGTTTTGGATTTTCCTTTAACAACTTTGTCATCTCATCTGATAAGTATTTGCTGCTTTTAGTTACAATATTTTTCATATAACCAGCAACTAATCTAAGTAAATGGATTTCATAAAGAAGTTTAGAAAGTCTTGGAGGTCCAAGCATTTCAAAAGCAACACTGTACACATCATTTTGCTTTTCCAGCTCACTCAGTTTTTCAACTGCAAAATGCTGCATATAACCCGCTCTATATGTTGGATGAAGAGAAGCATTATCGAGAGCATTAATAATGTCGTGTCCTGTATTACCACCTTTTATTTCGAAAATTGCATCAGATGCTATTTCTTCTGGAGTTACAAATTCCATTTGTTTTTGTGCAGTAATTGCTTCGAATTCACCTCTTGAGAAGATTCCGTTTTCACCTGTGTCAATATAAACAGATTTAAGTACGTCTCCAGAAGACTTAAATTTATTATCCAGTTTAAATTGAAATTTATCTTTTAGCTGAATTGCTGATTCAAAAGGAATATCGACTAACTCAATTTCTTTTCCATGCTTTCTAATTGAACCGAATTCAATTTTTTTCCATGCAATTGCTGCTGTTGGTTTAATTTCCTTTGTAATTGCAGTGTCTGGAGTTCTTCCCATTAAAAATAACAATAGAGTATGAGCGCCAGCAACAGCAGATTTACTTAATAATACACGTGAAGGTTTTTCTTCGCTGTGAGTATAGGGAATGTTTAATCCCATCCCGCCGGTTCCACTTGTACCGATTTTAAGGTAAATCTGAGTTTTTGATTCATGCATTGAATTGTAAAGTATTTGCAAATGCCTTATTAGTTGTGGTATATAAACTGTACACAAAACTTTTTCAAGCATTTCGCTCAACTGTTCAGCTTTTGGTTTGCCCATTAGCATTGTTTTTATATGCTTATAAGTTGTGTAGATGTTTTGATAAGCTATACCAGTTGCAGTATTTATACAATCAATAATTATATCAGGTTTATATTTTGTAATGAGTTTATACAAAGAAGCATTCTTTAGGATATTATCATCAAGGTCATCCAGAGTATCCTGCATCATTATTTTTCTTTTTTCAGGATCTTCAAGAATCATATTTCTATTCATATCTTTAAATTCATCTCTAACAAGAATATTTCCCCACCACGGTATGAAATATTTCTTTGGAAGATGAGGAAATTCTTTCTCGAACTTTTTAACTGCATCAAGTGCTTCAGATTTTAATAATGATGTCAAAATTATTTTTTTTGGTTTCTCGGGAACCAATTTACGAATGATGGCACTTCCTACAAGTCCCCATCCACCGATAACCAGAACAGTTTTATTTTTTATGTCCATGTACTACCTTAAAATAATTATTAAAAAATCTACATCTAAATTAACGTGAAAATTTTTAATTAACGAAATCAATCTTTACAATTTTTTCTTTTATTCTTTCTGTTTTTTGTTGATTAGTTTAATTCTAAATTACAATAAAAAATTTGAATATTTTGAAACGCTTAATATTTATAGCATTTTTTATAAGTTCAATATTATTAAATGGACAGGTAAAATTTATTGGGGCAGGAATTTCTGCCGGTGGCGGAAGTTTAAGTGGAAATTCACCTGGAACGGCTGCTTTTTATACTTCTCCGTTTATAGATTTCAACTTGAGCTTAATGAAAGATATTAACTTAAGAACATCTTTTATTTATACAAGAGATATTAATTCAATTTTTCCTGAAGATAAAAGCACAAGATACTATTCCTATTTACAGGGCTTTGCATTAAATGTATTGACAAATCAAATTGTTTCACCAAAACTTTATCTTGAAGAAAGCATTGGTTTTTTAATTCTTAACGATAGAACTTTTTCTGATATTGATGAGTGGTGTGTAGGAACGGTTTTTTCTGCAGGAATAAATTTGAGATTATTTGATGAGTCAATTAATCATAATGGTTTTATTATTGGTTTAGCATCGGAGTATGGAATTACTTTTACAAATACTTTGCCTTCTTTTATAAGTTTGCACATGCAGTTAAAATATTCATTTTAAAATAAAAAAGGACGAACACTTGTTCGTCCTTTCACAAATATTTAATGGATTATTTGGTTTCTTCTTGTTCATGTTCACAAGGATTTTTGCAATTACCTTCAGAAATTTTTCCTTGTTTTAATTCTTCACCAAGTCTTTTGTTTTTGTAAAGATCCATAATAGCTTCCAGCATTCCAGCACTGTGCACTGATACTGTTCTGTTTGCAGTATCATCAAATATAAATTGACCGGGTAAGCTTTCAATATTTCCATCAAATGCTAATCCAACAATTTCAGCATTTTTGTTTATTACCGGACTTCCTGAATTTCCACCAATAATATCATTCGTTGAAACAAATACCATAGGAGTTTCAAGATTAAATTCTGCTGGTGGATTTTCCCATCTCTTTGGTAAATTCCAAGGGAATTTCTTTTCAAATGAATAATACCTGTCGTACAATCCATAGAAAGTTGTATTAACAGGAGCAGTAGTTCCGTTATAATTATAGCCTTTAACAATACCATCAGCGATTCTTAGTGTAAAAGTTGCATCAGGTGGAATGTTTGTTCCGTAAACATCAAAAACGGCTCTTCCTAACAATTGAACCGAGTTTTGTTCTCTTGTATTGATTTCTTTTATTTTAGCTGCAAGTTCTTTCCCTTTTGCTTCTGTGTTTAATATATAATAAATAAAAGGATCGTTTGAATTTAATATTGCATCAGGTCCTTTTTTGATAAGGGATTTAACTTTTTCTATAGTTGTAATTTCAGAAACATTCAGACAGTAATCCAATGCAGCTTTATCTTTTTTATTTCCTGTAAATTTTGTAACTAAAGGATTGTTTTCACCGAGCAGTGTTTCGAAGAAAGCTATATTATGTTTTAATAATTTGTCATTCAATGATTTGTCAAAATCTGTCGGGAAAATATTATCAATTGTTGAATCAAGCTGTAAACCTTTATAATCAGAACTTCTTTCGGTTTCAGGTTTTTTAAGTTCGTTAGCAAGAGTTATTAATTCTTTTGCTATAAAAAAGTATTGAGTATTAAAAACAGGATTAAGATTATATGCGGCGTTTTCTCTTACATATTGTTTAATCTCATTTCTTGTTCCCTGAATGTTTTCCCATAAATTACCATATTTTGATTTAAGTTCTGGTTTTGAAAATACAGCGTTTTTAAAATTCTTTTCAAAATCTTTTTTCTTTGCCATCAAAACAGGATTTCTCAATCCATCAAGAATTCCCTGGTAGGCTTTCTGTGAATTTGAATATCCAAAAAGCTGGTCCTGCATTGAATAGACTTTATCAGGATTTTCATTTAAATATTCTGTATAAACCTCAACAAGACTGTTTAACATCTGCATAGTAATAGGGTAAGCATAATCTCTCTGGAACTCGAGTTGAGCAACCGTATTAAGACGATTTGTTCTTCCGGGATTTCCTACTACAAATACAGGTTCATTTGCAATTGCACCTTTTGGACTCCATTTAAAGAAATGAGTTGTCTTTAATGGTTTACCTTCTTCGTCATATACTCTGAAAAATGAACAATCTAATGCATATCTTGGATATGTAAAATTATCCGGATCTCCACCAAAAAATCCAAGTTGAGTTTCAGGTGCAAATACAAGTCTTACATCTTTATATCTTTTATAACCATAAAGTGAGTACTTTCCACCATTGTATAGTGTTACGATCTGGATTTCTAGTCCTGTATCTTCTTTAAATTTTTTCTGTAGTTCAGCAATTTTTGTAGACTTGTTAGCAATTTTTTCCTGTTCATCTTTACCAAGATCGATTGCTTCCTGAATTTCTTTTGTCACATCTTTAATAAGCACTAACTGGTCAACATATAAACCAGGGACTTTTCTTTCATCTTCAAGAGTAGCAGCAATGAAGCCATCAGAATGTAAATCTTCTCTTTCTTTAGTAACTTCAGTAATACTTTCTCTTCCGCAGTGATGATTTGTCATTACTAATCCGTCTTCAGATACAAAGGATGCTGAACAGTAGTTAGCAAATCTTAAAGCAGACATACGAACATTGTTCATCCATTCTTCTGACGGTGAGAAATTATATGCTTCTTTGAACCATTGATAAGGTGGAAAATCAAAAGTCCACATTTTACCGGTATCGAATTTACCAGCTTTTACAGTATCTAAATTAATCCAGCTGCTTTCGCTCTTCTGATACTGTTCCATTTGTGTTGATGAAGAACACCCACCAAACCATAAAGCAATAACTACCAACATTAAATTGGCGATATAACTAAATTGTTTTTTCATTATACATTTCCTTTTATTGATTAATTTTTTAAAAACTTTTTTGAAAGTTAGTGCTTTAGATTACGTTAAACAAGTAACAATTTATAAACGGTCAGACGTTGTAAGAAAAATTTTGGTAATGATTTTCAATTAAGTATAAATGAAAAATATGTTTTGTTACTCTTATGCTCATTGTCTATTTTTATGTGTAAAAAATTTTTATTGTATATGAAAAAGATTTTTATTTTCTGTTTATTAGCTATTATAAGTTTAACCGGACAACAAATGAAAAAAGCATTTATTAATGGCAAGATATTTACTGTCAATCCTTCTCAACCGTATGCAGAATCTGTGATTATTGATAATAATAAAATAGTCTTTGTGGGTTCAAATAAGGAGGTTGAAACAAAGATTGATAACAACACTAAAGTTTTCGATCTTAAAGGGAAATTAATGATTCCCGGCTTTATTGACAATCACGTACATTTTATTAGTGGTGGATTTTATCTGCAGGGGATTAATCTTCGTGATGCAAAATCAACTGCTGAATTCAAATCCATAATTAAAGAATATGTTGAAAAAAATCCCGGTAAATGGATTACTGGCGGCAACTGGGATCACGAAGCATGGGAGAAAAATAACTTACCTACTAAAGAAATGATTGATGAAGTATCGCCTAACACTCCGGTTTTTGTTGATAGATTTGATGGACATATGGCTCTTGCAAATTCCTTAGCATTAAAAATTGCAGGAATTACAAAAGATACTCCTTCTCCTCAGGGAGGATTAATTGTTAAAGACCCGATAACAGGTGAACCAACCGGAATATTAAAAGATAATGCAATGACTTTAATCTATTCAATTGTTCCTCCTTCTGATGATGAGGAATATTACAATGCTTGTATATCGGCTCTTGCAGAAGCAAACAGACTTGGAGTTACAAGTGTTCAGGATATAACCTATCAACGAGACCTAAAAACTTACCAGAGAATATTTAAAGATAATCGGTTAACTTGCAGAATTTATACAAGGTTACCAATTGCCGATTATAAAAGTCTTTCATCTTCAGGAATTCAATTCAACTTTGGAAATGAATTCATTAAAATAGGCTCACTAAAAGCTTTTTCAGATGGTTCGCTAGGTTCATCAACTGCATGGTTTTTTGAAAGATATGACCAGGATACAAATACTTGCGGCTTACCAATGGATATTGTCACAAATGGAGAACTTCATAAATGGGCATTGGATGCTGATAAAAATAAACTTCAGATTTGTATTCATGCTATTGGCGATAGAGCAAATTCATGGGTTCTTGATCTTGTTGAAGATATTGAAAAAACTAATCCACAATGGGATAGACGATTCAGGATTGAACACGCACAACATCTGAAAAAAGAGGATATTGAAAGATTCGCAAGGTTAAATGTAATTGCTTCTGTTCAACCTTACCATTGTATTGATGATGGTGTATGGGCAGAAAAAAGAATTGGAAAAGAAAGACTATCAACTACTTATCCATTTAAATCTTTACTTGATGCTGGTGTAAAACTTTGCTTTGGCACAGATTGGACAGTTGCTCCATTAAATCCATTGCTTGGAATTTATGCTGCTGTTACACGCAGAACTCTTGATGATAAAAATCCCGATGGCTGGATTCCGGAACAGAAAATTTCAGTTGAAGATGCAATAAAGTGTTATACAATTAATTCAGCTTACGCTTCATTCGAAGAAAATATAAAAGGAAGTATTGAAGTTGGTAAACTTGCTGACCTTGTTGTATTAAGCGAAGATATTCTGACAATTGATCCTGTAAAAATTAAAGACACAAAAGTACTTCTTACTATTTTTAACGGGGAAGTTGTTTACGAACCCAAATAAATATTTTAATTAAAATGATTTCTTACTTAAAAGTTTTTCTTGTAGCAGTTTATAGTTTTATTCTTTCCATAATCGCATTGATTTTCATTTTCATTGATCGGAGTTTTACTCTTTATTATTGGTTGTCCAAGGTTTATTCCGGAGGTGTGTTGTTAATAACCGGAATTAAAGTAAAGACTTCTGGTTTAGAAAATTTTGATCATTCAAAAGTTTATGTTTATGTTAGCAATCATAGCAGTTTGTTTGATATTACTGCTTTGCAATGGACATTTCCTAACCGTGCAAGCATGGTTTTTAAAAAAGAACTTGGTAGAATTCCTTTTTTTGGATGGCAGCTTGCACTTGGGCCATATGTGATGATAGACAGAGCTAATCCAGAAAAAGCTATGAAAAGTATTGAAAGAGCAAAAAGAATAATGAAAAATAAACGTTATTCAATTTTACTTTTTGCAGAAGGTACCCGAAGCAAAACAGGAGAGGTACAGCCATTTAAAAGAGGAGCTTTTTATCTAGCTTCAAGAGTTGGTTATCCTATTGTACCAATTTCAATTAGTGGGACATCTCAAATATTACCTAAAGGAAAATTTAAAATTAAATCCGGAACAATAACAGTTCACTTTGATAAACCTATCTCAACTGAAAACATTAAAACAAAAATTGATGAAGTTAATCTTATGGAAAACGTAAGAGAGATAATTATAAAAAATATAATTAAGTAATGGTTAAATTTGAAGAAGTAAAACATATTGCCGCTCTCGCAAGGTTGAAGTTCTCTGAAAAAGAACTTTTAAACTATACTGAACAATTGAACAAAGTTCTTTCTTATATGGAAAAATTAAATGAGTTAAATACTGACAATGTAGAACCATTCCTTCAACCACTTGATACTCAAAACGTTTTTAGACAAGATGAACTAAAACCACATTTATCTACTGAAGAAGCGTTAAAGAATGCTCCTGACAAAGATGATAAATATTTTTTAGTCCCTAAAGTAATTTCGAAAGAACAATGAGAATTAAACTTGATTCTTCCAAAGCACCTGAGAAAAAGCCTGCTATTCAGATAGTGGGAGTAATTCCTGCAAGATTTGCTTCAACTAGATTATTTGGCAAACCTATGGCAGACATTGGCGGTAAAGCAATGATTCAACACACATATGAAAGTGCGTCAAAATCCAAATTGCTTAACAAAATTATTATTGCAGTTGATGATACTCGCGTTGAAAAGTTCTGTAAAAGTTTTGGGGCAGAAGTAATAATGACTCCTAAAGAAATTGCAACTGGTTCTGACCGAATAGCATTTGTTGCAAAAAATCTATCCCGTGCAGAAATTATTGTGAATATTCAAGGAGATGAACCATTCATCCCTGGAAAAATGATTGATCAGGCAATTGCTCCGCTTTTGTTCGATAAAAAAGTATATTGTTCTACACTTGCAAAAAAAATTTCTATTGTAAGTGAATTAAAAAATCCTTCAGTTGTTAAAGTTGTTTTTGATTACCAGAATTATGCTTTATATTTTTCCCGCTCTCCAATACCATTTGTACGAGATGCAGTTTCAAATTCTGAAAGAATACAGAAGGCGGATATTTACAAACACGTTGGATTATATGTTTATAAAAGAGATTTTCTTTTAAAATATACAACACTTCCTTCAACTGATCTTGAAAGAATTGAAAAGCTTGAACAACTTAGAATACTTGAAAATGGATTTAAAATTAAAGTGGTAGAAACTGAATATGAAAGTCTTTCGGTTGATACTCAGGAGGACCTTGATCGCGCAAGATTTTATTACAAACGTCTTTTGAAAAAGGATGGAAGAGATGAATAATAAATTTCCTGAAAAAATAAAACTTGCAAACCTTCCAACGCCTTTACAGCAAATAAATTTCGATAAAAAAAAATTCTTTATCAAAAGAGATGATTTAACAGGCGTTGAACTTACTGGAAACAAAGTTCGTAAACTTGAATATCTTTTATTCAAAGCTAAACAGAAAAAAGCTGATTATGTATTTACCTGTGGTGGTGATCAATCTAATCATGCAAGAGCAACAGCAATAGCAGCTGCTTCGCTCGGAATAAAATCAAAACTATTTTTATGGGGAAAAGATAGCAGTAAACCGGTTGGTAATCTTTTTCTTAACAAGTTTATCGGAAGTGAAATTCATTACCTAAACAAAAAAGAATTTTTATATGCTGAACAAATAATGTATCAGGAAAAAATCAGATTGGAAAAACTTAAAAAGATAGTTTTTCAGATTCCTGCCGGCGGTTCTTCATCACTTGGTATCTGGGGATATATTAATTTTGTTAATGAACTTAAAAATCAAGTTTCTAAAAAAGAAATAAATGGAATTACAACTGCTTGTGGTTCGGGGGGAACGGCTGCGGGATTACTTGTTGGGAGTCTTTTGTATAATTGGAATCTGAAAATTTGTGCAGTTAATGTTCTTTTTGTTGCAAAAGATATTAAGGAAATAATTTTGGATTTAGCGTACAAAACTATCGAAGAGTTTAAGTTAAAAATTAAACTCGATGAAAACAGACTTGAAATTCTTGATGGATATTCAACTGAAGGATATAAAAATATTTCTGATGATAAAATTATTTTAATTAAAAACTTTGCTCAACAAACCGGAATTATTTTGGATCCGGCTTATACTGGCAAAGCGTTTAAGGCGTTCAATGAAATTTTTTTAGTGAAAAATAAAATGTCAAAAAATTTATTTTTGCATACAGGTGGAATATTTGGAGTCTTTAACAAGACTGACAAATATCTTTCTGTATAGAATGTAAATATTGTTTCATTTGTTAAGAGAATTATTTTATTTTTGATTATGGATTGTATTTTTTGTAATATAATTAACAGAAAAGCAAAATCAGAAATCATTTATCAAAGTGAAAAAGTAATAGCTTTTTTGGACATCAATCCGCTTACTTACGGACATACTCTTGTCGTTCCAAAGATTCACTGTAAAAACCTGCTTGAAATTCCCTGTGACTATTTTTCTGAAATTATGGAATCAATTCAGATCATATCAAAAGGTCTTGTAAACAGTTTTACACTTGAAGGATTTAATGTTGTTTCAAATAATGGAAAAGCAGCGGGGCAGTCTGTATTTCATTGCCATTTTCATATTATTCCGCGTTTTGCAGATGATGGACACAAGGTTAGATTGAATATTAAAAAATATAAAGATAATGAAATGAAATTTTATGCTGATAAGATAAGACAGAGTATTCAACAAGTTGAATAAAAATAAATAGCATATTTTTAATTGTGTGTGGAGTTAAAGGATGGAAAAAAGAATTCGTGTGTTAATTGCTAAAGCGGGACTTGATGGTCATGACCGAGGTGCAAAAGTTATTGCTTCTGCTCTTCGTGATGCAGGGATGGAAGTTATTTACACAGGCTTAAGGCAAACACCGGAAATGATTGTTGAAGCAGCAATCCAAGAAGATGTAGATGTTATTGGAATTAGCATTCTTTCCGGTGCTCATATGACTCTCTTTCCAAAGATCTACCATCTGATGAAAGAAAAAAATATGACTGACATTCTTTTGACTGGTGGTGGAATTATTTCAGAAGAAGATAACAAATCTTTACAGGAATTAGGAATTGGAAAATTATTTACTCCTGGCTCTTCAACCGTGGATATAGTTGAATATATTAAAAACTGGGTTAATAAGAATCCAAGAAATTAAAAGAAAGGAAATCACTATGAAAAAATTTTTATTTTTAGTTGTTTTGTTCATTTCTACATTATCATTTTCTCAAAGTTTAATCAATGTTTACAACTTCCCTTATTACAACCCTTATAATTATTTTTGGGGAATAACCCACGTGGGAAATGATTTGTGGATTGCTACTGATTATGATGGTACAAACTATCCATATTGTCTGATGTATAAAGTTTCTAACACTGGGATTATTCTTGATAGTGTGTCTTCAACTTTTAAATTTAATCATGGACTTGCCTGGGATGGAACTTATTTTTGGTGGGCACAGGATTATATGACTGCAGGTGCAAAAATTTATAAAATCAGTACGACAGGTGCAAAAGTTGACAGCATTTTACTTCCTTCTCTTATTGGTGGTGCAAGTGCTGGAGTTGGAGATATAGAAATTGTCGGAAATAATTTATGGTTCTCTTTGTACTATCCTGATTTTACTACTTATCCATTTGCTTATGCTTATAGAATGGATTTGACTACGAACACAATTACAGATACTATCCCTTTGAGAGGTAAACAGGTTGCTGGAATTACAGTTAAAGGTGATACTATTTTTTATGTAACAGATAATTTTCAGGGCGACGCAGAAAAAATTTATGCTTACAGAAAAAGTGTTGGAGATACAATTTTTACAATCACTTGTCCGGATCCAGATGGAGATCAGAATCCAAAAGGTTTACACTGGGATGGTCAATTCTTATGGTTAATTGCCGATAGATCTGGAGGAACTTCTCTTGCTTATAAATCGCTTTATAAATATAATTTGACCGGGAGTGGGACTCCTGTATTGAGCACTCAATCTTCAGTGGCCTTTGGTGATGTAACGATTGGTAGTCCGCAAAACCTGAATCTTGTTGTTACAAATACTGGTACTGCAAATCTTGTAATAGATTCAATAAGAATTACTAATTCACTGTTTACTTATACTCCTACAAATACTCCGCATACAATTACTTCAGGGCAATCAAAAACTTATACAGTAACTTTTAATCCATTGGAATTTGGAATTCAATCTGCAGAAATGAGAATATATTCAAATGCACCAACAACACCGCTTAAGGTTGTTCAACTAAGTGGAAGAGGAGTCTATGGAACAACGCATTTACAATTTTATTCCTCTGATTTGAATTTTGAAGGCAGGAGAAAAAACAGTACATCATCTTTAGAATTGAAAATCTATAATCGCGGTACTCAAACTCTAACAATCGATTCACTTGTGATTAATAATCCGAATTTTTATTTAAGAAATTATTCTTTACCTATTACAATTCCTTATACGGATTCAGCTTCATTAAGAGTATGGTTCAAACCAACAGCATGGTTGAATTATAAAGACACGATAAAAGTATATTCAAATGCAGTAAATGGTACATTAAAAAAAGTTTCTGTAAGAGGATTCACTGCATCATACGATTCAACTCTTGGTGGAATTGTATGGACGGGATTAACTCCTGATAATCCAAACACAAGTGCAGATGATTTAACAATGCGTTACTTAAAACGAATCAATGATATCAATGGAGATGGAATTGATGATATTATTGGTGCAACGGATAATTATCTCGTTGTTGCATTTAATGGTAATAGCTCTGTTAATGCAGATATTTTGTGGATATATAATCTTGCTCCAAATAATAACAATACTGGTAATGTTGATTATAGCCAGGGATTACAATTTATTGATGATATTTCCGGAGATAATATCAATGATGTAGTTGTTGGTACTGGCGGTGGCGGTGAATCTGTTATTGCAATTGATGGAGTGACTGGACAAAAAATTTGGGAGTTTGGAGATTCTGTTAACTACAATAATGGTGATGTCTGGGCTGTTGATGTAAAAAGGGATTTTAACAATGATGGTAAAAAAGACGTACTTGCTTCTGTTAGTGGAAATGAAACAACTGGACAGGGAAGATTTTCTGTTTACTGTCTTGATGGCACAAATGGAAATATCTTATGGCAAATTAACCAGGCATCAGAACAAAAATTAAAATATGCAATTATATCTACTGATGACGGAGGAGCTGTTGGTTCAAGAATAGCTAATCAAAGTGCAGGACAAGTTATCGGCTTTAATAAACTTGGACAAATAATATGGACTTATAATGCAACTGGTTCTCCATGGGGATTAGTTGAAATACAAAATATTGGTGGAACGTCAACATCAGATATTATTGTCGGTGGATTTGATGGCAAAGTATATGCTCTTGCTGGGAATAACGGTCAGTTGTTGTGGCAATATAATCTTGGAAATGTTTATATTGAGGATATATTCCTCTGTCCCGATGTTACAGGTAATGGAGTTCCGGAAGTCTTAGTTAGTGCTCTTACACCTAGTTGTTTCCTTATTGAAGGTGCAACCGGAAATCTTATCTGGTCTGCTCCAACCGGGGGAAATACACTTGGAGCTGGCGTGCTTGGTGATTTAACAGGGGACTTCAAACCAGAAGTTGCTTCTGCGGATTTAGGAAATCTTCTTAAAGTATTTAATAGTACAAACGGACAATCAATTTTTACATTTGCTTTTGGAACGGGAGCTAACGGCACTGCTGCTGAATGCGTCTGGCAAATGGATGATATTGATAAGAACGGAAGCCTTGAATTTATTGGCGGCTCAAGAGATGGAAGAATTGTTGCTTTTTCTGGTGGACTTTTTGGAACTATTCCTGTAGAACTTTTTAGCTTTAGTGTTAAAAAGCATGGCAACGATGCACTTCTAAACTGGGTTACTGCATCAGAAGTTAACAATATGGGTTTTGTAATTGAAAGAAAATCAGAAGAAGGATTTTTCTCCGTAGTCTCATTTGTGCAAGGCAGTGGAACATCACCAGATAGACATTATTATGAATTCATTGACAAAAATTTGCCTACTGGTAAATATACTTACAGGTTAAAACAGGTTAATTTTGATGGAACTTCAGAATATTCAAACGAAGTAGAAATCGAAATTGGATTACCAATTGATTTCGAATTATTCCAGAATTATCCAAATCCGTTTAATCCAGTAACAACAATAAAGTATTCATTACCCATAGAAGGAAAAGTTACATTAAAGATATTTGATATTTTAGGAAACGAAGTAGCGACAATAGTAAAAAATGAATTAAAAGAAGCAGGCTATCACAATGCAGAATTTAATGCAAAGAAGATTGCAAGTGGAGTATATTTTTATAAACTCGAGAGTGGCAGGTTTAATTCTATTAAAAAAATGATAATAATAAAATAATTTTTATGGATTATTTTTTAGCCGTTCAAATTGAACGGCTTTATTTTTTTAAAAATTAAAATTACGCCTGAAAAAAGTTCCCAGAATTCACCCCACTTTTACCCTACTTTTACCCTACCTAAAAAAAGTAGGGTAAAAGTAGGGTAGACAACTCTTGACTCATATTTTAAGAAAATTTAAATTTGTAAAGAACAATTCAAATCAATCAGCACTTCAAAAACAACTCTATTCGACTCAATAAACAGATAATTATTTTTAGTTTTTAAGTAGTGAACTCTGCTTTTTGGACGACAAAATTTTTTAAAGACTAATGTTTTTGTTCGGGAAATATCGTTCAAAGTGCGTGGGAATGAATAAATGAATTATCAATTTGGTACCTGTAAAAGCCAGATAATTTGTTCGGGATAAATTTCATTCAGAGGTGGGAATATAGAACAGTACTTATAAGGAGGGATGGTACTGTTCTTCTTTCGGGGTTGGTGTCAAAACCCTTTTTTATCCTTATTCCGGGGGATTGCAAATGGTACTACATTATTATTTTTTCCCCCGGTTTTTTTTGAATAATACAGACTCTTTTAAACTAAAATGTTCTTTTGTACTTTTTCTTCGATTACTCCAAACATAAATTACAATTATAGTTTTTTATAATTTAACTTAAACTTAGAAAAGCTAAAAATGCGCAATCTATTTTTATCAACTATTATCATCTTTAATACAATTACCATGTTTGCACAAATAGACAAACTAAGAATTGAAATTGAAAATCTGGTCAACGATTTTGATGGAACTGTCGGGGTCTCTATTCGTGGCATCGAAACGAATGATACTCTTTCAATGAACGGAGAAAAAAAATTTCCTATGCAAAGTGTTTACAAGTTTCCACTAACGCTGGCGGTATTAAATTTTATAGACCGGGGGATATTCTCATTAACTGATAGCTTATTTATTACAAATCAAGAATTGCTACCCGATACATGGAGTCCGCTAAAGAAAAAATATCCGGAAAGAGACATTACTATTCCACTTACAGAAATTATTTCAGCAACTGTTGCTGAAAGCGATAACAATGGTTGTGATATTCTTTTCAGAAAAGTTGGTGGACCAAAAGTTGTCGAGGATTTTATCCATAGAATAGGAATAACAGAGATTTCAATTAAAAATACTGAAGAAGAAATGCATAAGGATTGGAGCTATCAATTTGATAATTGGTGTACTCCTAAAGCAATGAGTGAACTGTTTACAATGTTTTACAAAGATGAAATTCTTTTACCAGAAACAAAAAATTTTTTATGGACACAACTTGTAAATACATATACTGGCCAGAATAGGTTAAAAGGGTTATTACCTGCTGGAACTCTTGTTGCGCATAAAACAGGTTCATCTGGCAGGAGTGATAAAGATGTAATAGCGGCTTTGAATGATGCAGGAATTATTGTAACGCCTGATGGTAAACATATTTCTGTTACAGTTTTTATTTCAAATACAACTTCGGATGAGAAGACATGTGAACTGATTATAGCAAAGATTGCAAGAGCTGTTTGGGATTATTATTCAATTGAATAATTTAACTCAATTATCATTCATTTGATTTATTTAAGGAGAAATTTTAGCGATCGTGTTTTTACCTAAATGGATTGTTAAAATCTTTTTTTATATTTCAACTAGAATTAGATTGAATTTCCTGGAGTAAGTAAATGAGACGATTAATAGCGTTATTGATTATTATAGCTTTTATTTTCGGTTTTACCGGAAACGAGAAGAAAGATGAAAAATCAAAGCAATTAACAACCCCAATATACATTGCATTTCTCTGGCATATGCATCAACCTATTTACTGGCCATATGAATCAATAATCCAAACAGAATCAAATAATCGTTATCCTTTTTCCGTTATTGATGTGCATAATCAACGAACTGGTCCATACACATCCTGGCCAAAAAACGCTGTTCAAAAATTAATTAATGCTAATCTACCAAATGCAGGTGCACAGGTTAGTTTTTCGGGTTCTCTGATTGAAAATCTGAATAATCTCGAATTAAATGGAAACGGAAATTTTTTGAATTGGAAATCTTCCTGGAATTCCATAAGAAATGCCAAGACAAGTTTAAATAATCCTCGTTTAGATATGGTAGGGTTTGGTTATTTTCATCCTTTAATGGGTTTGCTTGATTACACAGATGTTAGAAAGCAAATACAAATGCACAAACAAATGTTTCAGACAAATTTTCCTGGAACTTATTCAAAAGGAATTTTTCCTCCCGAAAATGCTTTTACACCAAGAATGATTCCTGCACTTGTTGATGAAGGTTTTGAGTGGGTATTGGTAGATAATATTCATTTCGATAGAACATGCGTTGATTATCCTTTTAATACTTCAGGGAACATTTATGAGATGAATAAAAGCGACGTACTTAATCCCAATCCAAATGATTGGGTTCAACTAAATGGATTATGGGCACCAACAAGAAATTCTGCAAGATGGGGAAGGCAGCCTCATTTTGTTGAATACGTTGATCCTGTAACAGGAAATAAAACCAGAATAATTGCTGTTCCCTGCGATAGATATATGGGAAATGAAGATGGACGCGGCGGCTTTGGTGCATTAAATTATGAAGCGGTAATGAGTCAACTTGAAAGTTATAACACTGATCCAGCTCATCCAATTTTGATTGTACTTCATCACGATGGAGATAATTATGGCGGAGGAAGCGAAAGTTACTACAATTCAAACTTCCAGAGTTTTGTTAATTGGCTGCTTACTAATCCATCAAGATTTGTATGTACAACAGTACAGGATTATTTACAAATGTTTCCACCTGCTCAGAATGATGTAATTCACGTTGAAGATGGCTCTTGGAGCGGTGCTGATAATGGTGATCCGGAATTTAAAAAATGGCTCGGTGATCCGAATAACCAGGGATATAGTCCTGATTATAATTCCTGGGGGGTTATAACTGCTGCAAAAAATTTAGTGCTTACTGCAAACCAGATAAACCCAAATGATCCAAATACTATTAATGCATGGAAATATCTTCTTGTTGGTGAAACAAGTTGTTATTGGTATTGGGATGGGTCATTAAATGGAATATGGGATTCACATCCGACACGAGCTTCAAATCAAGCTATTCAATACGCTCAACAGGTAACCGGGCAGGATTTAACTCCACCGACTATTTTTCTTCCTCAAAGAGAACCATATAACCCGGGAGGAACAGAGTGGGGGATTAACCAAACCCGAGATGTAACAATTTGGACTTATGTATATGATAAAAGCAATCTTCAATCAGTTAAATTAAAATATCGTTTCGATAAAGATGGGGTCAATTCAACTTCAACAATTGATAATGAAACTTATGTTGGTGGAAATGATGTAACTAACTGGATTGAAATTAATCTTGCTGGCATTGATAAACCATCTAATACTAATCCCACACCACTTCTTAAAGCTAAAGAATACTCAACAGCTATAACAGGTTTACAGGATACATTAATTGATTATTACATTGAAGCAGTCGATGGACAGGGAAATGTGGGGAAATCACCGATTCGTCATTGCTGGATTGGTAGATTGCAGGGAAGCGGTGGTGGAGGAACAAGCTCAGTTGTGTGGTCTCCTGTTAATCCAACCAAAAATGATTCAATTGTTGTTGTAGTTAATAATGCAACTAAAAGTGGAAAACTTCACTGGGGAATAAATTATTCAGGAAGTCAATGGCAGACACCTGACAGTATTTATTGGCCATCAGGAACTGTAAAGTTTAATGGAACAGGACCCGCCGTTGAATCACCAATGAGTGGACCGGATAGTGGCAAGTTAAGAATAAAGATTGGTCCATTTAATAATGCAATTCAAAGTGTAAATAGTATTGCTTTTGTAATTCATTATATTGATAACACATGGGATAATAACAATGGTCTTGATTATCACATTAATCTTGGTGGTGGAAGTACCGGAAATCAATTTACAATGGATGGACAGCTTGATGTTACAAATGTTATTAAAGCTGCGACAAATAATAATGTTGATTTATATTTAGGCTGGAACGGAACACAACTTTATGTTGCTACTCAATCGGCTCAATCACAGGGCAAAGATGTTTTCATTTTTGTAACAGACTCACTTAAGACTCCAGTAAATGCTCCCTGGATAAAGACTGGTAGTGTTGTTGGCTGGGGTGCATATCTTGGAAATGAAAGTACAAATAACTGGGCAGGATGGTTTGAACATAATGGCGGCGTACAGAGTTTTGCCGGTAATTATGTTGAAGGTACTTTAAATATTCAATCTGAATTTGAATACATTCCCGCAAGGTTATACATAGCTGTGGGACAATATCAAACACAGGATGGTGGTGCACTCCTTAACCAAGTTCCTGCAGGAAATGGAAATGGAAATATTGAAGCGAATGAATTTTTTGTTTATGATTATTCCATTGTAAATATAAGTGATAAACAACACTTGCCACAACAATTTGAATTGAGACAGAATTATCCCAATCCGTTTAATCCTTCAACATCTATAAAATATTCTTTACCGATAAGTGGAAAAGTTAAATTGAAAATATTTGATGTTCTTGGTAATGAAGTGGCAATTTTAATAAATGATGAATTTAAAGATGCTGGTCATCATCAGTTGGAATTTAATGCATCTAAACTTTCGAGCGGTGTTTATTTTTATAAACTTGAATGTGACAAATTCAATTCTGTTAAAAAGATGATGATACTTAAATGACACTTTAATTTTAATTAACGGTTTTGTAATTATTACTGAATATTGTATGTTTAATATAAAAATGTGTTAGTTTTATAAGAATAAGGGGATACTAGCATGAAAAAAAATATTATTAAAGTAATTTTATTTTTTTTATATCAAGTCATATCATTTGGGCAAGCTGGGTCTGCAATAAATTTTCAGAATTATACATTTAACTCGCACGGCGATTTTATTTACTGTGGTCAACCTAATTTTGGATTTACAAACCAAATGACGATAACAGCATGGGTAAAATGGACTACTGACCCGGGTAATTGGTCGGTGTCAAATCACGATGAGCGAGAAGGTCAATACGCAACTTATATAGCGTATGCTACTCACAACACCCTTAACGTTTCAACGGAACACGGACAGTTTTGGCTTAGAAATACAAAGACGGGGAACAAAATACAGTTTACTGTTGAAAATACTTCTGGAACAACTGCAACAGTAAATTCAACAATTAATCCCAGCGCTAATACATGGTATTTTCTTGCAGGTACATATGATGGCTCCAATGTAAAGCTATATATAAATGGAACTCTTCAAGGAACGGCTTCTTTGACTGGAAACATTAGAGCAAATACAGACTGCCGATTAAACATGGGAAGACTTCCATGGGGATATGGATTTTTTGTTGGTTATATAGATGAGGTGAGAATATGGAATGTTGCATTATCGCAATCTGACATTCAGACTCAAATGACTTCTACTTCAACGGTTCAAGATGCATACTGCAAAAGCTATTGGAATTTTAATGAGAATTCAGGGACTACAATAACTGATTCTAAAGGACTTGCTAATGGAACTTTTTATTCTGCACTAATAGATGTGCATTCGACCAGTGATATACCAAATAAATTAATAAGGGATGATGACAGAGCATTCGTAACTGGTGCATGGAATGGTAAAACACTTTACACAGTTGCTGGTGCGGGTGTTGACGAAACTAATATTATAGCTTCTAATACTAACAATTATTTTTATCTTACATATGGATTTGGTGGTACTGCTCCTGATAATCGCACAACACCCGTTTTTGATGGTAATGCTAATATGACATGGTTTAGCGTATTGGATCCCGTAGAGACTTCTCAATGGGTAGTATCAGATGCGCCTATTCCCATAGAGCTAACTACCTTCACAGTAAATGTAAACAATAAAAATATAATTGTATGCTGGAATACTGAAACAGAAATAAACAATTATGGATTTGAAGTTGAGAGAAAAATTGTTGAGTCTTTCATTAGTGGGATAGTTTTAGAAAAAGATTGGATTAAGTTAGGATTCATTTCTGGTGCAGGAACATGTAATACTCCAAACGAATATAGTTTCAGGGATAATATACTAATTCCAGGTCGTTATTTCTATCGCCTCAAACAAATTGATATAGATGGAAAATTTTCATATTCATATGAAGTTGAAGTAGAGGTTAATTTTCCAACCGAATTTGCACTTTATCAAAACTTTCCTAATCCTTTTAATCCAGCAACAAAAATTCGATATGAAATTCCAACAAAAGAATTTGTGACATTAAAAATATTTGATGCACTTGGAAATGAAATAAAAACTCTAATAAACGAAGAACAGGAAGCAGGGAAATATTCTGTAAATTTTGATGGTAGTATTTTAGCAAGTGGAATTTATTACTATAGATTAACAGCTGGCTTATTTATAAATACAAAGAAGATGTTATTTTTGAAATAATCTTATTTATTTAATCTGGAAGGCAATTATGAATAAATTTAAGAATCATTCATTTAATTTTTTCATCCTTTCTTTTTTTTTCATTTGGGTTGAATTCATTTTACCTCAATCACCGGATACATTATGGACAAAAACATATGGAGGAACCAATATAGATGTAGGTTATGCCGTTCAGCAAACATCAGATGCTGGATTCATAATTACCGGTTATACAAGGTCATTTGGAACAATCAGTGGAAGAAATGTATGGCTTATAAAAACAGACCCTTTTGGAAATCAACTTTGGAATAAGACATTTGGAGGAAACAACGATGAAGAAGGAAATGCAGTTCAACAAACAACTGATGGTGGTTACATAATTGCAGGATATACAAAATCTTTAGGAGCTGGTTTAAATGATGTTTATCTGATTAAAACAGATACTGCTGGTAATTTAGTATGGAGTAAGACTTTTGGAGGGACGCAGGATGAAGAAGCTTATTCAGTTCAGCAGACAACAGATGGTGGTTACATAATTGCCGGAGCAACTTCTTCTTATGGTGCTGGCAGCAGAGATGTTTGGTTGATTAAAACAGATCAAAATGGTAATGATATCTGGAAAAAAACTTTAGGGGGAATGAGTTCTGATGGTGCAAGATTCGTTCAACAAACATCTGATGGCGGGTTTATTATTACAGGTTGGACTTACTCACTAGGACCCGGCGCAGTTGGAAATGTGCTGCTTATAAAAACTGACTCATCAGGAAATCAAATCTGGTTCAAAGCTTTTGGAGGCACTGATGTTGACAGAGGATATTGTGTTAAACAGTTATTAGAAGGGGGTTACCTTATTACAGGTTATACTGCATCAACAGGTGCTGGACTTGATGATATGCTGCTAATTAAAACAGATTCAAATGGTAATACTATCTGGGAAAAAACCTATGGCGGCTCTGGAAGAGATTATGGAAATGGTGTCATTCAGACAAATGATGGAGGATATGTTGTCGCAGGTTATACTTTATCCTATGGGGCTGGAAGTGAAGATGTATGGATTGTAAAGACTGATTCTTCGGGAAATCAGCAATGGATGAAAACGCTGGGCGGTGCTCAATCTGATATAGGTTATTTTATTAACTATACTGACGATGGTGGTTTGATAGTAACAGGACATACTCTTTCTTTTGGAGCTGGGGTTCATGATGTATGGCTGATTAAACTTAATCTGTTTATTCCTGTCGAGTTAATTTCTTTCTCTGCACATAAGATAGATAATAAAGTAATTTTAAACTGGTCAACTGCTACTGAAAAGAATAATAAAGGATTTTTTATTGAAAGAAAGAAAGCTGATGAAGAGTTTATACCAATTGCATTTGTACAGGGAAATGGAACATCATTAACTCAACATATTTATTCATTCACTGATGCTATCCAAAGTTTTGGAAAATATTCTTACAGGTTAAAGCAAGTTGATTTTGATGGTACATCTATATATTCAGATGTTATTAAAATTGATGTTGTTTCACCAGGAAATTTTTTGTTAGAACAAAATTATCCAAATCCATTTAACCCAGTAACAAGTATTCGGTATTCAATTCCTGCAAGAGAATTTGTAACTTTGAAATTGTATGATGTACTTAGTACAGAGATAAAAACATTAGTAAGTGAAGAACAGGATGCGGGAAGATATTCTATAAATTTTGATGGTAGTAAATTGGCAAGCGGTATTTATTATTATCAATTAAAAGCAGGCAATTTTACTGATGTTAAAAAAATGTGTTTGGTGAAGTAAAATTAAATCTTGTCAATTTTTCATTTATTTTTCTTTCATAAGAAAAACTAAGGTCAAGGAAACTCTATTAATCTTTAAGTGTTCTCTTTGACCTTTTTAATTGTGTGTCGGAAATCCTTCTTTAACCATTTAATTAACAAAACTTTTTCATAATTTAAGTATGTGTTTTCAATATTATGTGAAATTCAATAAGGTTGAAAACACTATTTTATATTTTAATTATTCTTGTAAGAAAGTGAATTGATAAGTTTAATGCTCAGGAAGTTATTTTACGTTTTTTTTGTTTTTAATGCATTAATTTTTTCGCAAAATATTAGTTGGAAGTTATTTGATGATACACAGGTCGGAAGAGTTGATATAACAATTGACACTGCTGCATTAAACTGGATTTATAACCATGTTGAAAGCGATAGTGAGCATTTTGCATCATTCAGATTTCGAAATAAATGGATAGATGAAACAGTCGATTCTGTTGGTTTCAGATTAAGAGGTAACACTTCAAGAAATTCTCAAAAAAAATCTTTCAAAGTTTCTTTTGATACTTATAGAGATGGGCAAACTTTTTATGATGTTGATGAGATGAATCTAAATGGTGAACATAATGATCCATCAATTATCAGAAGCAAACTATGTTTTGATCATTTTAAGTCTATTGGCTTGCCCGCATCAAGAGCCGCTCATGTGGAAGTCTATATTAATAACAGGTATTATGGTTTGTATATTTTTGTAGAAGATATAAATAAAAAATTTCTGAAGAAAAATTTTTCGAATTTCTCAGGAAATCTTTGGAAGTGTTTATATCCAGCAAATCTTTTATATCTTGGAAACGATCCACAGACTTATATTAATCTTAATGACAATGGCAGAAAAGTTTACGAACTAAAAACCAATTCTCAGCAAAATGATTTTACACAACTTGTTAGATTTATTTCCATTCTGAATAATACTCCCACTTCTCAACTTGCTGATTCGCTGGAAAAAATTCTTGATGTTCCGAATATTCTGCAATACTTTGCAATAAATATTCTTACAGGAAGCTGGGATGATTACTGGTCATTGATGAATAACTATTATCTTTACTACGAACCAGGTAAAGAACTTTTTCATTTAATCCCTTATGACTATGACAATACTTATGGCATTGATTGGTCAGGAAATAACTGGACTACTGCCAATCCATATAATTTTCCTAAAGTAGTTGGCGGAACACGTCCTCTTGCAGAAAAATTACTAGCGGTTTCTCAATACAGAAATCTTTATACTCATTTTCTTGAGTTTTATCGAGCGAATGTTTTTTTGTTAAACAACTGGGAAACAAGAATTGACAGTATCAAACAAATGATTACACCTTATGCTATTATTGATACTTTTCGTACTAAAGATTATGGTTTTACAATGAATGATTTTACAAATTCATATTCTGCAAGCGGATATTCCAAGCTTCATGTTAAATATGGATTAAAACAATTTGTGAATTTAAGGAACACTTCATTACTGGGGCAATTATCATATCAGACCGCAAATCCAATTGCATATAAAATTGAATTCGAACCAAAAAATCCTTCACCAACCGATTCCATTAAAGTCTATGTATCAGCTTTTAGCAAAGCAGGAATTAATGAAGCATTAATAAAATTTACAAAGACCGGAACTTCAACACCGGAGAATTACCAATTAACTTTTTCTCCTGTTGCAAATACTAAAAAAGTTGAAGAAGCTGATAGGTATGTTGGTGTAATTCCACCTCTTGGACAAAATACTTCCGGCACTTTTGTAATCTATTTAAAAGATAATCTTAACCAATCACAAATTTATCCACGAAAAGGTCCAATAGTATTATCATCAAGTATTAATGCTTATGGTATTGTGATAAATGAATTTATGGCTGATAACCAAACGACTATAATTGACCCTAATGGTGATTATGATGATTGGATTGAATTATATAATTCATCTTCAAACAACATTTTATTGACAGGGAAATATCTGACTGATAATTCTTCAAATCTGAAAAAGTGGCGATTCACTCAAGACTCATTGTATATTAATGCCGGGCAGTATCTATTAATCTGGTGCGATGAACAACCATCACAGCCCGGAATACATACAAATTTCAAATTAAGTAAGTCGGGAGAATTTATAGCACTTATAGATACTAATGGAACAACGGTACTGGATTCGATTACTTTTTATGCACAGCAAACTGACATTTCATTTGGAAGATCACCCGATTTATCAAGGAACTGGAAATTTATGCAGCCATCACCTGGGAATTCTAATTTTATAACCAGTGTTGATAATAAAAATATTGCTGAAAAATTTTCATTGAAACAGAATTATCCTAATCCTTTTAATCCAATAACTGAAATTAAATACTCAATACAAAAAGCAGGTCACATTACATTAAAAATTTTTAATGTACTTGGAAATGAAGTGGCAACTTTAATAGACGAAAATAAAAAAGAAGGAGAGCATTCCATAATTTTTAATGCAAGTCAATTTCCAAGTGGCGTATATTTTTATCAAATAAGAAGTGGAATTTATTCTGAAACAAAAAAAATGGTTTTAATCAAATAAAGTTAGGAGAGTAAAATGAAAAAAATAATTATACTGTTCATCTTTTTAACTTCTATTAATTTTTGTCAGACTGTTAAAGGAATAATTTTATCTACAGAGAACAATACCACAGTAATAAAAGTGTGGGGTAATCATTATGAAAGAGGTTATGCCCAGGGCTTTTTGCTCGCGGACAAAATAGACAATATTTACAGAAATTATATTAAAGCAAAATTTGGTACTGCATTACCAACTGCTAGAAGTATTATAACTGATTCAACGCAATTTAAAATTGATTCACTTTATATTCTTGAAGCGAAAGGCGTTGAAGCAGGAATGGTTGCTGGCGGTTTTACAGATTATGATTATGTTGATTTGCTTGTAGCAAATTCTCTGCTCGATCTTTCAAGTTATATGAGTCCGTTAGTAAATATTAATTTCAATTTTGGATGTTCAAGTCTGATGAGCTGGGGAGATGCAACCCTTAATACAGCGTTAAATGGGAAATCGGTTATATCGAGACATCTTGATTGGGAAGTGAGTCCTTTCCTTTTTAACAACCAGGTAATTGTTGTTCATATTCCTTCGGAGACCAATGAGCAACCATGGTTAATGATTGGTTTTGCAGGACAAATTGCTGTACTCTCAGGAACTAATCAATCCGGAGTTTCTGCTTTCCAGCATGTTTTATCCGGAATAACCGGACACGCAGGTACAAACAAACAATATGAGCCAATCTGGTTTGCAATACGTAAAGGAATTGAAAGAAAAGACTATAATAATGATGGCAGAAAGAATACAAATGACGTGAGAGATGCATTGCTTTCCAATGTTAATGGATTTGCAACTTGCTGCATTGTTTCTATTTCAGCCCCTTCTACTGAAGTTCAAGACAGCTTAATTGCACTTGTTGCAGAAGTTACGCATACTACTCCTTATCATACATTCAGATCAAATTCTTATGACGATTTAATTCCTTCTGATAATCTCTACGCAGCCAATAGTCCTATAAAAAGGAATGATGCTAAGCAATATTGTTCAAGGTATTTATCAATAGTAAATAATATAGGGAACGGATTAATTATTGATTCAGTAACAAACTGGACTTTGCTGCGTGATTATTCAAGAGTGACAAGTTCTAATTTGCAATTGATGCAGATTATCCCAGAATTAAAAAAATTAAAACTTTCAGTCTATAAAAATGGTACTTATGCTTACCAGAATAATCCGTATTTCTATAATCTTGATAGTTTATTTTCTAATCCTGTTAATGTTAAAGAAGAACTGGAATCAGTAAACGATTTTGTGATATACCAGAATTATCCAAATCCATTTAATCCTTCAACAATTATTAAATATTGGAATAATAAAAAACAGTTTGTTACTATTAAAATTTTTGATATTCTTGGTAATGAAATTTTATCCCTTGTTAATGAAGAACAGGAAAAAGGCCTGTATTCAGTCAACCTGAATGGACAAAACTTAAGCAGCGGAGTTTATTATTATAAAGTAACCGCTGGAAATAATTCACAGACAAAAAAAATGATTTTAATCAAGTAAATAAATATGAATAGAAGAGCGATTACAGCAGTTGTTGTGTTAATATCAATTTTATTTTTAGGCTGGGGTTCAGTTGGACACAGAATTATAAATAAAAATATTTCTTTGTCACTGCATCCTCAAATGAGTTTCCTTTCTTTCTGGAGCGATTCCCTTGCAGTTCATGGCTCTGATGCCGATACAAGAAAAAGCTGGGATCTGAATGAGAAGTGGAAACATTATATTGATATTGACAGCTACCCGGAATTCGTAAATACAGGAAGAATAAGCCAGAGTTTTGATTCTGTTGTCACTCTTCACGGTTATGACTGGGTAATTGATGTTGGAATTCTACCCTGGACTATTATAGCTTATGTAGATTCACTGAAAAATAATTTTCAATTGAGAAATTGGAACCGTGCTATGCTTGTTGCGGCAGATTTAGGTCATTATATCGGTGATGAGCATATGCCGCTTCATATTACAAAAAACTATGATGGACAATATACAGGACAAAGCGGGGTACACTCCCGTTACGAAACCACACTAATCGGGAAATATTATTCCGAAATTATCTATACTGGGGACTCTGCAATTTATATTTCAAATGTTTCAGATTTTGTTTTCAATTTTATTTATCAAAACTATGCTTATGTAGATTCAATTCTTGCATATGATATTGTTGCTAAAACTTATTCTGGTGGTTCTTACAATAATTCTTACTATGCAAAATTGTGGGAAAAATCAAAAAGTTTTACAATTAATCTTTATAAAAACGCATCATATTTTCTTTCCTGTCTCATTTATACTGCCTGGATAAATGCTGGAAGACCGACTCTAACATCATCAGAAAAAGATTTTGCTAATGAATTATCAGGATTCACCTTAGAACAAAACTATCCCAATCCTTTCAATCCAGTTACAAGGATAAAATATTCAATTTCAAAGACGAACCATGTAGTTCTAAAAATATTTGATATCCTTGGAAAGGAAGTAGCAACACTTGTTGATGAAGAAAAAGCATCAGGCACTTATGAAGTTGAATTTGTTGCTGGAAATTACATTGCTAACGGAGTTTATTATTATCAATTGAAAGCAGGAGAATACTGCATTACAAAGAAAATGATTTTAATGAAATAAAGTTTAGTAAAAAATCACTTCCAGTTTTAGCGATGTGATGGATAATAATGTTATCGCTGTTTTTTAGTAAGAATTTATATTATCTTTCAGTGGATGATGTATAAGATGTTCATGTAAAGATAAATGTTCGGAGTTTAATATGAAAAAGAATTCATTTTTATTTGTATTATTTTTTGTTTTTATAATTACTCAACAAGTTTTTTCTCAACCTTATTATAGAAGCAAACAAACAGGGAACTGGAATCAAATTGCTTCGTGGCAGATTTCAAACGATGGTAGTGTTTGGGTAGATGCTGCTCAGACACCTACAAGCACAAATTGCACACAAATTACAATTAGGAATACGCATATAATTACAATTAATTCTACTGAGACAATAGATCAATGCACCATAGAAACTGGCGGAAGAATTGATGTCAGTGGTGGGATTGTTCTTACTCTTAATGATGATACCGGTGATGACTTGACAAATCAGGGGACATTAAATAATTATGGTACAATAAGCGGGAGCGGAAACATAAAAAATTCCGGTTCAATGTTTTTAATTGGTGGAATTGTGAATGCAAATTTTGATAATTCAGGAACTTTAACAGCTCGTGCTACTTGTTATCTGAATGGGACAGTTACAAATGCTTCCGGTGCTACAATTAAAACGGAACCTATTGATGGGACAGGATGTCATCTAACTATTGAAAATGGTTTTACCAATGATGGAACTCTTGCAATAAGTGATAATACTTCTTCTTCATCTTATACAAGTATATTAACTGTAAATTCAGGAACATTGGTTAATAGCAGTACTGGTGTAATTGATTTTCGGACTGCAAGCGGAAGAGGCGGAAGACAGTTAAATGCTAATACAAATAACCAGGGGGCAATTGTTGTTAACTTTGAAGCAACTATGGGAAAGAGCAATGGAACTTATACGAACAGCGGGACAATAAACGTTGTTGGAGGAAATCTGAATTTAACTTCAAATTCTGTATTCACTAATTCAGGAACATTTTCAATTTCTGCAAATAAAAGATTTACATTAAATGGAGGAACAATTTATTATAACAGTGGAAGCTCAATTTCAGGAACGGGTAGTTTAACTTTTCAGAATGGTTGCGTTTTTATTTTAAATACTAATCTCTCTACTGGTTCTTTGTCGGATTTAACTTTTTCAACAGCTACTATAAATGGTTCATCAATACTAACAAATCAATCTAATGTATTTTTTATTCATAGTACAATGAACGCTCCATTCACAAATAATGGTACAGCAACCTGCAGAGGAACAACAGCATTAAATGGAACTGTTACAAATCCAAATAGTTATACATTAAAAATTGAATCGGTTGATGCGAACGCAGGAACAGTTACGATAGCAGATGGTTTTAATAACAGTGGAAGTTTAGTAATAACTGACAATACATCCTACTCCTCATATACAACAACTTTGAACATTACAAACGGAACATTAGTCAATACCAGCACGGGAATAATAGATTTTCAAAGTGCAAGCGGAAGAGGTAGCCGGGCATTAAACAGCAATTTGAATAACCAAGGGACTGTAAATATTAATTTCAATTCAACAATGAATAAAACTTCAGGCACATATTCAAACTCAGGCAGCATAAAATTACTTGGTGGTAATCTTGATATAAATTCTAATTCATCATTTACAAATAGTAGTGGGATACAAGTTAATACTGGAAAAAGATTGACAGTGAATGGAGGTAGTTTTACATATAACTCTGGTGTCTTTTCTGGTGGTGGTGGTTTAACTTTTGCTAGTAGTTGTGTTTTAACATTAAATGCAAATATTTATAACGGTTCATTAAGTGACATTACTTTAACAAGCTCTACTGTTAATGGAACATACCAGCTATATAATCAATCAGTCCTTTATCTTAATTCTTCAACTATCAGCTCAACATTAAATAATAATGGATTCGTTCTCTGTCGTGGTAATAATAATATGAATGGATCAATTGTAAACATATCTGTTGCAACAATAAGAGTTGAATCAGTTGATGGAGCACAAGGAATTCTCACAATTGCAAACGCATATGTAAACGCCGGAAGAATAGAATTAAGTGATGCTACTTCATCATCCTCGTATACTACTGTTTTAAATATTACATCCGGGACCTTATTAAATAATAATGGCACAATTGAAATACTTAACGGCTCTGGAAGAGGAGGCAGAAGCATAAATGGAAACATCGATAATCAGGGAAAATTTATTCTTGGGAAAGATTGTTTTATTAACGGCTCGATTGCTACTCAATCTTCTAATGGACTTTTTAATGCGGGGACATATATTTTAACGGGAAACTCATTCTCTATTAACTCTTCAGCAACTATTATAATTGGCTCTCCGGATGGAATTTCATCCTCTGGCAGCACGGGAAATATTCAGACTACGACAAGGACATTTAATATTAATTCATTGTATAAATACAGCGGCGTACAGCCACAAATTACTGGGTCGGCTTTACCTTCATCAGTATATAAATTATATATAAACAATTCAACCGGAGTTACCTTAACTAACAATTTAACAACAAGTGATACTATCTTTCTTCAAGCGGGGAATCTTAATACAGGAAGTAATATTTTAACTCTTGGTGCTTCATCTTACTTAACAGGTGAACAGGCAGGAAGATATGTTGTAGGTAATCTACAAGTTACAAGAAGTGTTGGAATCGGTTCTTCAGATTTTGGTGGTATTGGAGTCAGTATTGATGCTGGAGTTGATAACATCGGTAATGTTACAGTTGTAAGAAAATCTGGCAGTACAGGGAGAGTAACTGTAGGTTCATTTTCAGGTATTGATAGACAATGGATAATTTCTTCAACAAATCCTCCTACAAGTGGAAGACAAGTGACCATTAGCTGGGTTAGCAGCGATGATAATAGCAAAAATTTAACTCAGGCAAAAATATTTAAGAGTACAAATAGTGGGACTAATTGGATAAGTTTTGGAAATTATTTTGATGCCTCTACACGTTTGATAAGTTTTAATACAACTTCTTTTTCTAACTGGACTTTGAGTGATATTAATAATCCTCTGCAATACTTAACAGCAAATATAAAAGTATTTTTACAGGGTCCATTTGGTGGCGGAACGATGACGACAAGTTTAAATTCTGGCGGACTTATTCCTTTATCACAGCCTTATAATACTTCTCCCTGGAATTACACAGGAACAGAAAGTGTTTCAAGTGTTCCATTAAATGTTGTAGATTGGATTTTATTGGAAATCAGAAGTGATATAAATACTCCGGTGCTTTACAAAGCTTGTTTTCTGAAAAATGATGGAAGTGTCGTTGATCTTGATGGAACAAGTCAGGTTAAATTATTTGATATACCTGATGGAAATTATTATTTAGTAGTTCGGCACAGGAATCATTTACCGGTTATGAGTTCTTCTGCAGTTATTCTGTCACCATCTTCTGCTCAATACGATTTTACTAATGCATTAAATAAAGCTTATGGAACAGATGCAATGAAAGAATTATCTGCTGGTGTTTTTGGATTATTTGCTGGTGATGGAAATGCTAGTGGAACAATTTCATCTACAGATAGAAACAGTGTATGGCGACCACAAAACGGACAAATTGGATACCTGATGGGAGATTTTAATTTAAGCGGAAATGTAAGTGCAGTTGATAGAAATACATTCTGGCGTGCAAACAACGGAGTAAATTCTCAAGTGCCATAATTCAGATAAAGATTTTCATAATAATTTCTTTGCTTTTCATTTTTGCAATTCTAAAAAGTTTTTTTTAAGTTAGAACTGCTGACGGATATATATTTGTCGGTGTTTCTATAACTTTAAATTTTTGGCTATGTCTTCACTTAAGAAATATTTTTCTTTTGTTGAAGCCGGAGTTAATACAGAAACAACACAGTTCCGACTAAAACAAACCTCGTACTTTCAGACTGAAAGTTCTTCATTTATGTTAATTATTTGGGTGCGTTATGAAAAAAATTAATTCTTCACTTCTCTTCCTGCATCTCTTTTTTTATTGTTTGATTTTATTTTCTGTCCAAAATATTTTTCCTCAAGGTGCAAAAAATTGTTTGCTTTTTTCCGAATCAATCGATGAGTATGTTGAAATCTCCGATGCCCCGAGCCTTGATATAACAGAGGAATTGACTGTTGAAGCATGGATTTATATGGTAGCACCGGGCAATAGCGATGGCATCGTTTCAAAATCATCATTTACAACTAATTATACCTACTCATCTTACCTTATAAAAACAGTATCAAATTCAAGATGTATTGAATTCTGGGTTACTCAAAGCGGAGGAATTGGTACATATAATTATATTCGTAGTACTAAAGTGATTCCTTATAAAAAATGGACACATATATGTTGTGTGTTCAAGCCATCAACATATACTAGAATTTATATTAATGGTGTATTAGATGTCGAATATACTTCTTCCATAATCAGCAACATTTTCAGTTCACCTAGTACATTTAAAATTGGTAGAGATGCACCTAATGCAAGCAATTTTCCAGGATATATTGACGAGGTACGAATATGGGATAAAGCTTTATCAGATACGATGATAAGAAAGTGGATGAACAAATCAATTACATCCTTGCATCCTTATTATTCCAATCTTAAAGGTTACTGGAAGCTTGATGAAGGAACAGATACATTAACTGTTGATTCAAGTCCTAATGGAAACAATGGTATCTTAGTTAATTCTCCAAATTGGACTTTATCGAATGCTCCTATAGGAGATGCTTGCAGATATGCAATCAATCCAGCGACATTACCGGAGACTACAGATGTTTCACTTTCGATTGACGCTTGGAATGATAATCCTGGTTCTGGTTCTGTATATTCTACGGTCCAGGTCAATACTTTCCCAGATATTAATACTGGGCTTGGTACATTTGTTCCAAATAGATACTGGGAAATATGGATTGCAAATGAGGATAGTAATTATCGTGCTAACCTTGTTTTTCACTATAACGGAATCTCTGGAATAACTGATGAGTCAAAACTTAAAATATTTGGAAGAACCGGTCCTGGTCAAATCTGGTATCAACTTCCTGATTATTCAATAGACTACGAAGGAAGTACTACAGATGGAAATGGAAGTCTAACACTTCTAAATCAAGTTCACTTCTATCAGTATATTCTGACTTCAGGAACTGGTGAGCAGAGTTATCACGGTTACAATAATACTCTTGAGTTTGCAGAATGGACAAACAATTATATTGAAATTCCTGATAATAGTAATCTTGACATTACCGGTGAAATAACTATTGAGGCTTGGGTTTATCTCATATCAACAGGAAATTATGATGCTATAGTATCAAAAAGTTATAGGACAAGTGGTATAGGATATACCAATACAGCTTATCTTGTCAAAACTGAATCAACAAGTCGCTGTATTGCATTTTGGTTTACTGCTAGCGGTACTGAATCGAATTTTGAAAACCTGATTGGTAGTAAAGCACTTCCACTGAATAAATGGACTCATGTATGTTGTGTTTTTAAACCATCTACATATGTAAAAACTTTTATTAATGGGGTATTAGATGTTCAAAGGACTTCAGGAGTTATTTCCAGCATATATAATTCAAGTGTCAATTTTAAAATTGGAAAAGATTTTTCCTATGCCTCCAGTTTTCCTGGAAAAATTGATGAAGTCAGAATATGGAATAAAGCACTTGATCAATCCACAATTCAAAAATGGATGAATAAAAAAGTGACTTCATCTCATCCTAATTATTCAAACTTGAAGGGTTATTGGAGATTAGATGAAGGAAGTGGAATTACAGTAAAAGATTTAAGTCCAAGTAACAATACCGGATACTTTGTAAACGATCCTGTTTGGGAAGTTTCGACTTCACCACTTGGAGATAATAGTCATTTTGGCTCAGGTAATTCTTCATTAGCTGAAACAAGTGATGTACAGATTGCAATTCCCAACTGGAATAATAATCCTGGAACAGGTGCAGTATTTTCTGCAATACAGTTCAACCACACACCTGATTCTTCAAGAGGACTACTTTCTTATTATTCAAATAAATACTGGCAATTCTGGATAGCGAATGATGATGGAAGTTATTCAGCAAATTTAGTTTTTCATTATGATGGATTAAATGGAATTGGTGATGAATCGACTTTGAAACTTTATTCACGGACTGCTGCTGATCAACCGTGGAGTGAAGAATTATCATACTCGATTGATTATGAAGGTAATCAATATGATGGAGTCGGTTCGGTATCATTGAATGCTCAGACAATCTTTAAACAGTATATCCTTTCAAGTACAAATAATCCACTGCAACCGACTTATGCACATCTTAAAGTGTATCTGCAAGGACCATTTAGTAATGGAAAGATGTCAACAACATTAAATACAGCAGAGGTAATTCCGCTAAATCAACCTTATAATGTTAGTCCCTGGAATTATAATGGTAATGAAAGTGTAGCAAGCATTCCTGAAGGTGTAGTAGATTGGGTATTGATTGATATTAGAAGCGATCTGACAACAAGTAAACAAAGAAGGGCGTGTTTCTTAAAAGAAGATGGTACTATAGTTGACCTTGATGGAACAAGTAAAGTAGTGTTGACTAATGTATTGAATGGATATTATTATATAGTCGTATATCATAGGAACCATCTCGCTATAATGAGCTCCGTTACAACAGCTATTGATCAAACATCTGTACTTTATGATTACACGAATTCACAAACAAACGCTTATGGCACTGATGCCATGAAAGAGATTATTCCTGGTGTTTATGGACTATATGCAGGTGATGGAAATGCAAGTGGAACAATTTCATCTACAGATAGAAATGCAGTCTGGAGACCACAAAATGGACAGAGTGGATATCTAATGGGTGATTTTAACTTAAGCGGCAATGTGAGTGCAATAGATAGAAATACATTTTGGCGAACAAATAATGGAAAAAATAGTCAAGTCCCTTAAATAACTTAGTTGGAGTAATCTATGAAAAATTTTTCTCTTATACTTTTTATTTGCATTTTATTTACAAATGAATTTTTTCCTCAATCGACGAATGATTTTAGAACAAAAGGTTCTGGTGATTGGAGCAGTACTTCAATCTGGGAATATTATTCCGCAGGAGGAAGCTGGCTTCAGGCTACTGTCGTTCCTTCTTATGATAACGCAAATCAAATTACAATTCGTAATGGACATATAGTAACAATCAGTGGAAATAGAACTGTTGATCAGCTGGTTATTGATGCTGGCGGAACACTTTCTTTAAACACAAATATAACATGGACAATTAATAATAGTTCTGGCGATGATTTTTTAATTAATGGAACTTTTAATATGTCAACAGGAACTCTAGCTGGTAGTGGTACGATTGTAAGCAATAGTACTATCAACTGGAGCGGAGGAGAAATTCAACATCCTTCTTTAACTTGTAGTTCTTCATCATCTTTTAATATAATGGGCGACCAGGTTAAGTCTTTCCGATCAGGACGCATTTATCTGTCAGGAAATTTGTATTGGTCAGGTACTGGAAACATTCAAGGTGGAAATGGTGCTGTTATTGATATTCAAAGCGGAGGTTCGTTCAATGTTTCAAACAATGCTGGTATCTATTATGACAATCTTGGTGGTGACTATATAACTATTAATGTTAATAGCGGAGGTTATTTTAAAAAAGTTGATGGTTCCGGTTCAACAACAATTGCAACTGCAAGATTAAATAATTACGGAACTGCAATAGTAGAGAATGGAAGAATAATTCTGCAATCTGATGGAACACATACAGGGTCATTTGATGTAAGTTCTTCCTGTTACTTGAGATTTAATGGTGGGACACATAATATTCAGGAAGGAGTTGCATTTACAGGGGCAGGTTTGGTTGAAATAACAAATGGAACCGTAACATCAACAGGATCGATAAATGGTGCGTCTGTTTCTTCTTCAACAACTCTTGATTTTTCAAATGGCGAAATATCTGGAAGTGGAGTTGTAAAAAATTATGGTACAATTAACTGGAGCGGAGGAACTATAAGCGGCTCTGGAGCTATTTTGAATCAATCCAGTGCGACAATAAATATTAATGGCACAAGTACCAAATATATCAGTCTGAACAAATCTATAAGCAATTATGGTACAATCAATTGGAATGGTGGTGATATAAGTTTCTGGAATACTTCTGTAATTTATAATTCCGCTAGTGGAAACTTTAATATTAAATCTGATGCTTCTCTTTTAATTGGTGGAGAAAGTGGAGCAAAAGTATTTAACAATTATGGTGTAATAACAAAAAGTACATCTACAGGAACAACAACTTTTGCAGTTACATTTAATAATGATGGCGGAACAGTTAATGTAAATACAGGAAGAATAACTCTAACTGGTAGCGGAGCTTTAAACAGTAATTTTTCAATTGCAACAGGTGCTTATTTAAAATTTAATGGTGGTACTTATTCTTTGACTGATGGATTTAATTTTTCTGGTTCAGGAATAGTAGAAATTGATAATGCAACTTTGAATTCTTTAGGTACTTCACCTATTCCTAATTCAGGCTCATCTGTTGTAGTTAATCTTTCTGCTAATGCTATTCTTTCTGGCAACTTTAATGTTAATGGAACAATGAATTGGAACGGCGGAACAATTAGCGGCAGTGGTTCACTTACCGTTAATGCAAGTGCTGTTCTTAATATTAGCGGCAGCAATGACAAATATATCTCTTCAGGTAAAGTTCTTTTAAACAATGGAACAGTTAATTGGACTGGTGGGAATATCAGCTTCTGGAATACTTCAACAATTAATAATCAAAGTTCAGGAAATTTTAACATCCAAACTGATGCGAATCTTCTATGGGGAGGAGAAAGCGGAGCAAAGACTTTTGAAAATAATGGAACAATTACAAAAAGTATTGCATCAGGCATTACTTCTACTGATGTAACCTTCACCAACTACGGAACTCTAAACATAAACAATGGAACATTTAGAATTAGTGGCGGCGGGACAAATAGCGGTTCGATTTCTGCTGCTTCTGGTGCGACATTAATCTTTAATTCAGATTTTATTTTAAGCAGTTCATCAAATATTTCTGGGGCAGGTACTTCAAAATTTAGTAATGGACCAGTTACAATCGCAGGTACATTTAATTTATTGGGCACTGTACTGATTGATGGTGGAACTGCAAACTTTAATCAAAACGCATCCATAGGCACTTTTAATTTAAGCAGCGGTTATTTAGGTGGAACGGGAACAGTAACAATTAACTCAGGTGAATGGACAGGCGGAACTCTAGTAGATAATGGTACACTTAAAGTGTCGAATACTGCATTATTTACAATTAGTGGAAGCGGGACAAAATTTATTTACACTGGAAGAACATTATTAAATGAAGGAACAATTAATTGGACTGGTGGAAACATTAATTGTTTTAATTCATCAGTCATAAACAATTCTGCAGGGGCTAATTTCAATCTTAATTGCGATGCCAATATTGTAAATGATGGTGGAACTAATACATTCCAAAATAATGGAAGCATTACAAAGAATAGTGCATCAGGGACAAGTATAGTTTACATTGTTTTCAATAATAACAATAATGGTTCAGTGGTTCTTAATTCTGGTAATATTATGTTAAATGGAGGCGGAACTCATGCTTGTAATTTCACTGCGAATGCAGGAACAATAATAAAGTTCAGCGGCGGAACTCATAATATTAATCTTGGTGCATCATCAACAATAAGTGGAACTGGAACAATAGAATTTAGTGGTGCAACTGCTACAATCTCAGGTACTGGAACTTATAATCCTTCTATTACAAAAGTGTCAAGTGGAACTGCAACATTTAATAAAGATTTAACTTTAACAAATCTTGATATTGTTGGTGGTACTTTTACCGGAACAGGGAATATTAGTATTTCAAACAGCTTATCTTTTTCCAGCGGGACAATTTCGGGAACAGGTTTATTTACATTATTGAATGGTGCCTCCTCAACTTTATCCGGCGGAGCAAAAACAATTGATGTAAGGACTCTATTGCTCTCAAATAATTCTACAACAACTTGGTCGGGAGGAAATATTTCTTTAACAAACGGAGCAGCGATTACAAATTCTTCTGGTTCAACATTCAATTCTCAGGCTTCAGCAACTATGTCAGGAGGAACATTTACGAATAATGGTGCTTTCATTCATTCCACTTCATCAACAACGGAAATTAGTTCTGCATTTACCAATAATAACTTAGTGAATATCCAGAGCGGGAAAATCTATATTCCTGGCTTAACAAATTACTCTTCTTCAACAAAAACTTTAACCGGAGGGACGTACGAGATAGCTGGAGTTCTGGTACTTACAGATAAGTTTGAAACTAATTCTGCAACTACAACTTTAAATGGAAGCGGGGCAGCAATTCAATACAGAACTTTTAGTCCTCAAGTTGACAATAATGGGTTGCGTTACTTAAAAGCCAACACAACTGGTTCAAATTTGATTTTTGCAAACGGTTTTACATATACTACTGAAGTAGCTTATTCAAGTGAAATTACAAATAATGGTACTTTCTTAATTGATGTCGGTGCAACTTTTAATATGAACAGAAATAGTGATTATACTAATATAACAATAAGCGGCTCAGGGTTATTGCAAATTAAAGGGACGTTCAACTGGAATCAGGGGACAATGAAAGGCGGAGGAATTACAAGAATTGATACTGGCGGAGTAATGAATGTTGCTACAACTTCTTATCAAAAAAATATTGAGATTAGAACTATTGATAATTATGGCACTATCAATGTTACAGGAAACGGGTTGTATCCTTCTAACTGTGGTAATCAGGCAATAATAAATAATCATCCTTCAGGTGTTTTTGATATTTTATATGATACTCAATTCTTTGAACCATACAGCTATTCTGATACTCTTAAATTTTTTAATTACGGAGTGCTCAGAAAATCAGCCGGCAGTGGTAACTTTTATTTCAGAGTAAGAGATCAATTACATAACTATGGATTATTTGATATACAAAGCGGAACTATTATACTTGATGGAGGTGGAAGTTGTACAGGCAATATTCAAATTTCTTCAGGTGCATTTTTAAATCTTCGCATTGCTGAATATTATTTCTATGGTGGAGTAAATATCTCCGGTGAAGGTACTTTAAAGATGGAACCCGGAGATTACAGTAACAGCTATTTCATCAGTACTGATACAACTACCGGTGTTTCAATTGGTGCTAACATTACTTTTTCAATGTATTATAATAGCGTAATTAAAGGTGCCGGTAAAATTCAAGTAAACGGAATTTTCTATTGGCGTGGTGGAACAATGGAAGGGGGAGGAAGGACTATAATTAATCCAGGAGGTGTACTTAATTTTAATGATGGCAGCACAAAAAATCTAAAGAACAGAACAATAGATATTTACGGCTCGGCAAATATTAATACTTCTTCAACCCTGTATGCATTAGTTAATCAGGGTGCGGTTATTAATTTATATCCTTCCTCTGTTTTTGATGCAAAAACGGATTTTGTTTTTAATTATAATAATACGACAGATTCAATGACATTCAATAATTATGGTACGTTCAGAAGATCAGCTGGGACTGGTTATGTAGTATTTGCGAAGAATTGTGTTTTTAATAATTACAACACTGTTGATGTTCAAAGTGGAATATTAAAACTAAATGGTGGAGGAACAGCTCAAAGCACATTTCAGATTGCACCCGGTTGTCAAATTTTAATGGAAGCTGGTAATCATTACTGGACAGGCAATACTCAACTTACTGGCGGTGGTACATTAAAACTCTATGATGGAAATGGGTACAATAATATTAATCTTTTTATTCAGGACACAACTTTAGGTTCAATTATAAATATTGGTACTACATTAGAATTGGGTTATAGTTCATTTCTAAAAGGGAACGGTAAATTAATAGTTAAAGGCTTTCTATTATGTTCATACGGAAGATTATATGGAGATGGAATTATTCAAGTTGATTCCGTTGGGGTAATGACTTTAACAAATACAACTTATATTGAAAGCAGAACTATTAACAATTATGGGACAATTAACCTGCAGACAGTTCTTGCCGCAATTAATAATGCAAAGACAAAAATCAATAACTTTAGTAATGGTGTTATAGATTTAAAAAGTGCTAATGCAGGAACTGGTTATTACCAAAGTTACTCAGATTCAGTAATTTTTTATAATTATGGCTTATTAATCAAATCAAGTGGTTCCGGAGATTCACGGATTTCTGAAACAACAAAATTTTATAATCTAGGCATCGTTGAAATTAATTCGGGTACGCTTTGGCTTTACGATTTAAAGAATTATGCTAATAAAAAGGTTTCCGGAGGTATCTTTAAAATAAACTCAGCAACAATGCGAATCGGTAATTCCACTTTTTCTAATATAACTATAGATACTGTTAGTGCGGATTTACAGTTAAGCGGTTCAATTGCTCAATTACTAAATTACAATGGTAGTAATGCTATTCCAAATATAGCGGTAATAAGTCCTGAAGGAAAGTTCACGCTTAAAAGTGGCAAACATTTTTCCTTAAATCCTATTTCTTCATCATTTCAGAATAATGGAGAAATAAGTTTAGTTGGAGCAAATTTAACAATTCCTTCTTCTAAAACTTTTAATAATTATGGAACATTTAACTGCGGCCAAGATACATTAAAAGGAGATGGCAATTTCATACATGAATCAAATGCAACAATTGGAATCGGACATCAACAGGGAATTACATCATCTGGTTTGACTGGCAATATACAAAACACAGCTTCAAGAACATTCTCTTCTTCAGCAAATTATACTTATTATGGAGATTCAGCGCAAGTAACCGGGAGTGGTTTAACATCTTCTGTTAATAATTTAACAATCAATAATCCAGTAGGAGTTTATTTGACTAATGACGTGACTATAAATGGAAGCCTGAACTTTACAAGTGGAAAACTTTTTACAGGAACAGATAAAACTGTAACGCTGGGCAGCAGTGGAAGAATAAACGGAGAAAAAAGTGGCAGCTACTTAGTAGGAAAATTAAATGCAACAAAAACAGTCGGAACAGATTCAACTGATTTGGGTGGTGCAGGGGTATTTATTAATTCAGGGACAGATAATCTTGGTGATGTTACTGTTCAAAGAATCAGCGGCACTGATGGAATGGTTACTGTCAATGGCAAAACAAGTATAAATAGAAAATGGATAATCTCTTCGACCAATCCTCCGGTGAATGGCAGAAGATTAACTTTTAATTGGATAAGTGATGATGATAATGGAAAGAACTTGAGTTCAATGCAAATTTGGAAAAGTGCAGATGGAACAAATTGGAATAATGCAGGTAATCTTCAAAATGCTGTTTCAAGAAATGTTACGATTAATACAAATACGTTTTCACACTGGACGGTGAGTGATTCATCAAGTGGTGCAAATACAATATTAACTGCAAATGTAAAAGTATTTTTACAGGGATGTTACAATACTGTGAGCGGATCGATGAATATTAATCTGACTTCTGTTCTGCCATTAAGTCAACCTTATAGTGTAAGTCCATGGAATTATTCCGGTACAGAAAATGTCACTGATATTCCTACTGATGTTGTTGATTGGATTTTAGTTGAATTAAGAAGTAACCAAACAACAATTGTCGGAAGAAGAGCAGGTTTCTTAAAAAGCAATGGCAGTATAGTTGATCTTGATGGACTTAGTAAATTATCATTTGAAGCTTTACCAGATGGTAATTATTATGTTGTTATCAAACATAGAAATCATTTACCGGTAATGAGTTCAAATACAATTGAATTAAATTCCAATTCTACCCAATACAATTTTACAGATAATTTAAGTAAAGCTTATGGAACAGATGCAATGAAAGAATTATCTGCTGGTGTTTTTGGATTATTTGCTGGTGATGGAAATGCTAGTGGAACAATTTCATCTACAGATAGAAACAGTGTATGGCGACCACAAAATGGACAGAATGGATATTTGAGGGGAGATTATAATTTAAGCGGCGGAGTAACAGCCGCAGACAGAAACAGTTACTGGCGTGTTAATAATGGAATTAATTCACAAGTACCTGCAGCTTATAAAAATGAAATAAAAATAAATAAAATCAACGGAGTCACGAATAATTAGATGATTGCTAGTCATTCTTTATTTTCTAAATTTTTCTAATAGTATTCTCAAGTCAAAAAAGAAACAGATGAAAAATTTTCTACATACAAAATTGAAGGAAGTGAAGGTAAATATTATCTTCGTCAGCTTACTGATGAAATTTTGTGTTATGATGAACAGGATGCAGTGTTACTTTCTTCATCAAATGCTGCTCACAGGTTGATGAAGTATGAATACAGTTAAATTGGTAGATGTGCCTAAAGGTTAAATAATGCAGTATGGTAGTATAATTATTAAAATTGAATCCAGTGAGGAGCTTCTTTTAATGGAGCAGGCAGGTGGTGACTTTGATACTCCAAATGGACAAGAGTGAAATAGTATGATTGTATTTAAAAGAAAATATTTGTTTTTCCAATTATTAGAGTAGAGTAATTTTAATTCAAAATGAAAGGGATTAAAATGAAAAAATATTTTTTTTCAATTGTTCTGATATTGAGTTTTATATTGTTTAATTGTACAAGTGCTTATGAAACTCATAATGGCGGCAACATTAGTGGAACCTGGGGAACAGGTACAACTCATTATATTTCTTCCAGCATAACTATTCAGGATAACCAAACTTTGACAATTGAGGCTGGGTGTGTAATTAAGTTTGCTTCGGGAACGGAGCTGATTGTCTATGGTACTCTAAATGCTAATGGAAGTGCTGAGAACTATATTGTATTTACATCAAATAATGATAATTCATATGGGGAAATAATTTCAGGTTCTACAGGTTTACCTGCACCAGCAGACTGGAGAAGAATTTATGTGTATGGTGGAGGAGATAATGATGGCTATGCATTTTTTGATTATTGTCGTGTAAGATATGCTGGAGGGACTTCAGCTTCTTACGATCATAATATTTACCTCAGTTACTGTGATAATGTCACAATTAATAACAGCATAATTGAATATTCTTCACATGATGGAATCAATATGTATTCATCATATCCGACGATAAATAATTCAACTATTTCTAATAACTTAAGATATGGATTGTATTGTGATGGAAATTATATAGAAGCAACAGCACCAACAATAATAAATAATATCTTCAACAATAATTCTAATTATGCTGCATACTTGATTAACACAAAAATCTTTTCATACAGTGGAAACAGTGGAAGCGGTAACGGAAAAAATGGAATAGGAATACAAGGAGAAATAAAATCAAACGTGACTCTGTCCTGTGGTTCATCAACATTTCCTTTTATACTGATTGGGAATGTTGTAATTCAAGATAATTGTACTTTAGCATTTTCGCCAGGAACAATTATCAAGGCTGCATACGTAGATGGCAGATGGGGTGAGTTAACTGTTTATGGAACACTTGATGTTAATGGTACTGCCGATTCTAATATTGTCTTTACTTCATTAAAAGATGATAGCTATGGAGGTGATACTAACGGAGATGGAAGTGCAACTTTACCTGCACCAGCAGACTGGAGAAGAATTTATGTGTATGGTGGAGGAGATAAT
>CAZHVS010000012.1:11921-95184 GCA_964536015.1 uncultured Ignavibacteriaceae bacterium | reverse complement strand
CGAATATCTTTGCAGGAACTTATGACGGCGGAGTCTTCCTATCCACAAACAACGGCGCAAACTGGACTGAAGTCAATTCAGGATTGACCAGTACTTATGTCTATGCCCTTGCAGTCAGCGGCACGAATATCTTTGCAGGAACTGGTGGCAGCGGAGTATGGAGACGACCTTTGTCCGAGATGATTACATCAGTTCATAGTTTACAATCCGAGATTCCGACGCAGTTCAGTCTCAGCCAGAACTACCCAAATCCGTTTAACCCAAGCACTACGATATATTTTGGAATTCCTTCAAGAGAATTTGTAACGTTGAAAATCTTCAATGCTATGGGTAGAGAAGTAGAAACCGTAGTATCAGAAGAGTTGTCTGCCGGAAACTATACAAAACAATGGAATGGAATTGGTTTGGTAAGCGGTACTTATTTTTATCGTTTACAAGCGGGCAGTTTTGTTGAAACAAAGAAGATGATATTGTTAAAATAACATCTATTTGTGTTTTGTATATTGCTTGAGCTAAATAATTTATAAAGAAACAACCCTGATTTTAATAAAATCGGGGTTGTTAATTATTTAATATTATTGTTTTGTTTAAATCGAACAATTTAAACAAGTAAAATTATAAATGAATAAAACTCAGACAAGTGCAATTAAAGTTGAAGAATTTCTTGATTCATAACTGATGAAACAAAAGAAAAGATTGACTTTGTTCTAGAGCTTATTGAAAATGTCGAAAGAGTTCCTATTAAATTCCTAAAGTACCTGTAAGGAACAACGGTCTATATGAAGTTAGCGTCTTAACAAAAAAAGTAACATCCGGATTTTTAGTTTTTTTGGACAAAGAAAATATTGTAATTCTAATAAATGTTGCTGTTTTTGCACAAACCGGAACATTTAATTTTACTACTGCTACAGGAAATGGTGAGACTATAACGCAAACAGTATCGGGTGTTACATTAAGCGCTTATAACAATCACTCTGTTGCTCCATTTCCATCTGTGACTTTATAGGATTGGTCGGCTTACCCCCCTTTTTGACGGCAATGTTGCAACCATGAATGGACAATCAAAATCATCTCTTAGATTAATATTTAGTCAACCTGTTATTCATCTTCTTTATTGGTAGAGAAAATTCCTCGCAGAGTAGCTGACAAAATTACTTAAGTTATGACATTTACCCGTCGAAGATGTTTAGCCAGACGACGAAAATGTTCAGCCAGACTGCGAAGATGTTCTGCCAGATGGCGAAAATGTATAACCGTACGACGAGAGCTGTCAACCACAGGATGGAAACCATCAACTATAAGGTGTAAAACCTCTACCCGGTGCGGTTACCGATTGAATAATGAAAATGGAACTTAAGATTAAAAGTGTTGCCTCAGTGGGCTGTTAAAAACGTCAAAAAGAAACTGAATGCTAATGAAACTAAATATATAACCATTACTGATAAATATATTCAAAATTTAATATCATTATACAATGCTTGGTCTGATAATTATCCAAAAGACGAAATAAAAGATAACGAAAGGTTGGTTTTAACAAATATTATTAAAATAAAATATTACCATTATTTAGATAATACAGAATATATTCTAAATAAAGTACTATTAGTTGACAAATGTGATGTGGGCGGAAAAACCGTTCCTGTAGTTTTCATAAAAGATTCTGAAAAACTTGAATGGAACTTACCAAAACTGATTACAAAAATTGAGGAAATTGAAAATCGATGACATTATTTTATAGACCTTCGTTTTATTTCGCAATTTTTAGAATTTATTTTTTTTGTGTTGTTATTTGAATTAACATATGGTTATATTTCCTTAAACATTTTAATAAAAGGTATGTTTATGAAAAGTTTATTATTTTTTTGTTTAATAAGTGTTTCTGTTTTTGCACAAACCGGGACGTTTAATTTTACTACTGCTACAGAAAATGGTGAGACTATAACGCAAACGGTATCGGGTGTTACGTTAAGTACTTATAGCGATCACTCTGTTACTCCATTTCCATCTATGACTTTACAGGATTGGTCGGCTTACCCCCCTTTTGACGGCAATGTTGCAACAATGAATGGACAATCGAAGCCATCTCTTAGCTTAATATTTAGTCAACCTGTTAATATAGCTTCTTTATTGGTTGCAGATTTTTTTGGGCTAACCGATTACGATTTACTTTTTACACCCAACACAGGCGCAAGTAAACATCAGGTTATTAATGGATATATTGGGTCTGTTGTAACTCTAAACTTTATAGGAATAACTTCTATTGTAGTTACAAATAATGCCGGTGGAAATATTTGTCTTGGTGTAGATAATATTGTTATGAACGCTTCATTGCCTGTTGAATTAACAACTTTTTCTGCAGTGGTTGTTGGTGATAACATTAATCTGAACTGGCAAACCGCCACCGAGGTAAATAATGTTGGCTTCGAGATTGAACGTGCTACAACTTTGTTAGGTGCTGGTTTGAACGTCTTTGAAAAAATTGGATTCGTAAAAGGAGCCGGAAACAGCAACTCTCCTAAAACTTATTCTTTTATAGATAAACCAACCGATGGAAAAGAGTTTAAGTATCGTTTAAAACAAATTGATGTTGATGGTAAATATGAGTATTCAAAAGAGATTGAAGTAAATATTAATGCACCAAAAGAATTTTCTGTAAAGCAAAATTATCCAAACCCTTTTAATCCTTCAACAAAAATTGAGTTTTCAATTCCTTCTGATAATAAGGTCGAGATTAAGTTGTTCGACGTGCTTGGAAAAGAAGTGGCTACATTATTAAATGAATATATGCAAGCCGGAAGCCACTATATTGAATTTAATGCAAGCAAATATTTTAATGGAATTTATTTTTATAAAATAACTTGCGGTAATTTTTCTGAAACTAAGAAGATGATATTATTACGATAAAGTAAATGGCATTTTATCAGTTAATAAGCGAGCAAATAATTCCTTCAACTATTGATGAAGTGTGGGAGTTTATTTCATCACCAAAAAATCTTAAAGAGATTACTCCACTTTATATGAACTTTGAGATAACAAGTAAAAATCTACCTGAAAAAATGTATGAGGGGATGATAATTAGTTATAAAGTAAGTCCTCTGCCGGCGTTAAGAATGACGTGGGTTACAGAAATTACTCATGTGGAAGAAAAAAAATATTTTGTTGATGAACAAAGAATAGGACCATACAAAATGTGGCATCATCAACATAAGATAGAAGCTGTAAGAGGCGGAATAAAGATGACTGACATAGTTTCATATCAACCGCCATTTGGATTTCTGGGAAGCATTGCAAATTTTCTTTTCATAAAAAGGCAGCTTAAAAAGATATTTGATTTCAGAACTTATGCAGTTGAAAAGAAATTTGGGAAAGCCTTTGAATGAATTTATTCTTAATTCTTTGTGCATTGAGATATGTATTAAAATAAATAGATTTATAATATCAAGCTCAAAAAAATTCTAAGCAAGTGATATAACTTCAAAATAGATAAGGATGTAAGAATGTTTATCTTTAAAAAAGTAGCTCATTTTTTCAATCTTGACTCGGAGAAAGAAAACCCGGATTTAATACACGAAGAAATTTTGAAAGGAATAGTATTTAAAGGAACCAACCTATGGATATTAGTTTTTGCAATTGTAGTTGCATCGGTTGGCTTGAATATGAATTCAACTGCTGTAATAATTGGAGCGATGCTTATTTCGCCGCTAATGGGACCAATCAATGGAATGGGTTATAGTATTGCGACCTATGATTTTGAACTTTTCAGAAAATCGTTTAAGAATTTTAGTTTTGCTGTTATTGCCAGTTTAATAGCATCTACAACTTACTTTTCTTTAAGTCCTGTTTCAACCGCTCATTCGGAATTACTTGCCCGAACTACTCCAACCATTTATGATGTATTGATTGCTTTATTTGGTGGACTTGCCGGTACTGTTGCTATTAGTAGTAAACAAAAAGGGAATGTTATTCCTGGCGTTGCAATTGCAACTGCATTAATGCCGCCTTTATGCACAGCTGGTTATGGTTTGGCAACATTTCAGTATAACTTTTTCTTTGGTGCATTTTATCTTTTTACAATCAATACAGTGTTCATTGCTCTTGCTTCCGTTTTGATTTCAAAGATTCTGAAGTTCCCAATTAGAACAGTTGTTGAAGCAGCACAAAAAAAAATTGTTAATAGATGGATTTCAGTAGTTATATCTGTAATAATTCTGCCCAGCATATATTTGGGTTACAACTTGATTGAACAGGAAAAGTTTAACGAAAAAGCAAATCGTTACATTATTAACGTTAGTTTTTATGAAGGCAATTATCTTCTTAAAAGCGATATTGATCCTAAAAATAAAATTATTTTGTTAGTATATGGTGGTAATCAATTAACGGATATACAAAAAGAAGAAATTATAAAAAAAAGTGAAAACTTTAAGTTATGGGATGCAAAGGTTTTAATAAAACAGGGATTGGCTTTCAATACTATTGAAGAAAGAAATATAGAAGTACTAAAGTTGAAAGAAGAAATAAACAGACTTATTTTCAAATTAAAAGATAAGGAAACCCAACTGGACAGCTTTAACAAAAGAGATTTGCTGGGGAAAATTTTATTGAAAGAGATAAAAGCTATTTATCCGCAGATTCAGGCTTGTAGTTACTCAGAGGCAAGTCTGTTTTATGATACTTCATCAGTTAAAAATAGTTTCGTCACTTTTTATCTGGGTAAAATAAATTTATCTGATGCTGAGCGAATAAAAATTAACAACTGGTTGAAAAAAAGATTAAATAAAGAGACAATAGATGTAAGGTATGAATGAACTAAAAAACTTAAATGTTTTTTTTATTCATATTTTTCTTGAACAAATAATCTCTTCTTGATTTCTTCTGCTTTTTATTCTGATTTTTATTTAAGAAGTTTACAAATCAATTTATAAAATTCTAATAACTATGAGACGATTATACTTTTTATTCTTACTAATTATATTAAACTTATTTTCAACCTATTCATATTCACAAACATTAAGACAAAAAATCGGGCAGATGATATGGACAAGTTTTACAGGAACAAGACTTCACGATACAATAAAAGTTGATCTTCAACAAAGAAATCTTGGTGGAGTAATTTTATTTGCTGCTAATATTAGTAATCCAACACAGGTAAAACTTCTTAATGATACCATAAAAATGTTTGCAGCTGTTCCGCCATTCATTGCGGTTGACCAGGAAGGTGGAAAAGTTGCAAGGTTAAATAAGTCTAATGGTTTCGACACTTCTTATACTGCTTACACACTTGGAGTAATTTTTAATAAAGAAGATTCTACAAGAAGACTTGCGGGAACAATGGCGGGCTGGTTAAAACAAAGCGGCTTTAATGTTGACCTTGCACCTGTAGTTGATGTAAATGTTTATCCTCAAAGTCCGGCAATAGGTAAATTAGAAAGAAGTTTCTCTCGTCGTCCCGATACAGTTTTTTTGCATGCAAAATGGTTCATCAATGAATTCAATAAAAAAAACATTGTAACCTGCTTAAAGCATTATCCCGGACATGGAAGCGCATTGCAGGATTCCCATCTTGGTTTTACAGATATAACCAATACATGGGCTGATTCTGAGCTTATTCCTTACCAGCTTTTATTTGCTAATGGTTTTTCAGATATGGTAATGTCGGGTCATTTATACAATGCACATCTCGATTCAGTTTATCCTGCTTCGCTTTCAAGCAATGTTACATCAAATTTATTAAGAACACAACTTGGTTTTACTGGAGTTACGGTTACAGACGCAATGTCTATGTCTGCAATTACACAAAATTATTCTTTTGAAGATGCGGTTGAATTTGCAGTTAATGCAGGTAATGATATACTTCTATATACTTCTGTCTTGCGAAATGGAACCTCATTAACCAAACAGGTTATTGATATAATTGAACAAAAAATTCAACAGGGAAAAATTCCTTTAAGCAGAATAGATGAATCGTATAACAGAATTATACAGATGAAAACAAAATATGGATTAATTAATTCCATAAATGAATATGCTGATTTTAATTCTCCATCAGGATTTGAACTTTATCAAAATTATCCCAATCCATTTAACCCATCAACTACTATAAAATATAAGATTGCCAGCGCTGGTTTAGTAAAACTAAAAGTTTATGATGTTCTCGGAAAAGAAGTTGCAATATTAATTGATGAGGAAAAACAACCAGGCATTTATAAAGTTGATTTTAACGCTTCTAAACTTTCCAGTGGTATTTATTTCTACCAGTTAATAGCTGGAGATTTTATTTCAGTTAAAAAACTAAATTACTTGAAATAAAAAATGAATTATGAAAAAATTATTTTACTCATTTTTTTTGTTGACCTTTATCGTTTTTTCCACAAAAGCAGATTCTCTGCGGGTTGCAGGGTTTCGTGCATCAAGAATTCTTAACAGTTATCCAAACAGTCAATTTCCATCAGCCGATTATTGGGTTTCTACGGGAAGATTAATGGCTGGAAAATTTCCTTCTGCTAATCCAGCATCTATCTGGATTGTTAGTCTTTACATTTCAAACGGAGTAACCCAGCTCAATTTTCCTAATCCGGGAGGAAGTTATCCATATATTAATTTTATAAGTATAGATCAAAATGAGGCTTACTTGACAAAATTTGACCAGGAAGGTTTTAAAGTTTGGCTGCAAGTTGAACCGGGTGCTGCAAGTATCGATACATTAATTCATCTTGTATTAAACCGATATAAACATCATCCGTGTGTAAAAGGCTTAGGCGTTGATGTAGAGTGGTATCTTGCTAATTTATATTCTGGTGGCAAAAATGTTACAAATGAGGAAGCTCAGAGATGGGAACAGAAAGTAAAATCAATTGACACAAGCTATACTTTATTTTTAAAACACTATGGACAAAGCTGGATGCCGCCAAATTACAGGGGACAAATATTGTTTGTTGATGACAGTCAGGATTTCAATTTTTCTTCAAATCCGTTTAATGCAATGGTTAATGAGTTTAAGTCATGGGGACAAAAATTTTCTCCAAATAAAGTTGCTTTTCAGTACGGATATAAAGCAGATACAACCTGGTGGAAAAAATTAAATGATCCTCCGGCAACAATTGGAAATGCACTTATTTCAAATATCCCTAATTGTTATGGATTGTTCTGGGTTGATTTTACTATAACACAAGTTTTTCCAATCACTTCTGTAAATGATAATATAATTACAAAGAACTCATTTGAACTTTATCAAAACTATCCAAATCCATTTAATCCATCTACTACAATTAACTTTGCGGTTTTAAGAGCCGGATTGGTTTCGCTTAAAGTATTTGATGTCATTGGAAATGAAATTGTAACACTTGTAAATGAGGAGAAAAAAGCAGGAAGTTATTCTGTCACATTCAATTTTACACAGCTTTCAAACCAATACATCTCTGGTATATATTACTATCAAATAAAAGCCGGTGGATTTACTCAAACAAGAAAAATGATATTATTGAAATAATCGTAAAGCGATGTTAAAAAATCTTGATTGGGTTATAAAATATAATTTTAATCTCTGTCTGGTAACCGTATTATAAAATAGTTTTGTTTTCACATTTGTTGCATTCAAACTGCAAAGTTGTATGATTGATTTCATATCTTTCATGTAACTCGTGTTCAATTTGTTCTTGTATTTCAACTGTTTTACTTACAGCCATATCGTCAACTTCGATGTGAGCTTCAAAGTGTATGTCGTTATCGTTTAATTTCCAGATGTGTATGTGATGAATATTTTTTACTCCCTTAATTTTTTCTGTTAACAATTTAATCTCATCAAGATTAATTCCTTCGGGATTTGACATCATCAAAATATCGATTGATTCTTTTACAATTTCATAAGTTTCTCTTAAAATATAAATTGAAATCAAAATTGTTAGCACTGGGTCAATCCAAGCTACTTTGAAATAAATTATAAATATAGCACCAATTATAACAGCCAATGATGAAACGGCATCGCTTAATAAATGCAAGTAAGCAGCGCGAATATTAAGGTTGTTTTTTGAATCCTTTTTTAATAATAGCGTCCCTGCAATGTTTGCAATTAATCCCGTAGCTGCAACAATCAACATAAGATTGCCTGTAATTGTAACGGGATTGGAGAATCGTTTAATTGCTTCCTGTATTAAGAAAAAACTAATAATAATAAGTGTGCTTGCATTAATTATTGCAGCAAGAATTTCGGCTCGCTTCAATCCAAAAGTATATTTGAATGTTCTTGGCTTTTTGCTTAACCTCATTGCAATGTATGTTATAATGATTGCAATTCCATCACTAAAGTTATGCAGTGCATCTGAAATTAAGGCTAAACTTCCCGATACAATTCCACCGATTATCTCAACAATTGTAATAAAAAAATTCAAAGCCATTGTTAAGAAAAGATTTCTTTCAGAAATATTGGCATTGTGGCTATGTGAGTGTTTACTTGTCATTTCCTGTATTTAAAAATAAAAAACTTTTTAATGCCTTCAAACTTTATATTGGAGACGGGATGTAATCGGATAAAAAAACCTTCGTCGTTTCAATCAACAACGAAGGTTTAAATTGCTTAATTTTATTTCAGTTACTTTTTAAGTATTGCTTTTAACACAGTATCTTTTTTCAGCTCTTTTGTACAGAAGAACCAATCATAACATTTCATATCTTCTTTTCCTTCCATTCGGTCTTTTGCTGTTCCGCAAGAACCAGCAGGAGGAACAATCACATCATCACCAGGACGCCAGTCAGCGGGAGTTGCAATTGAAAATTCATCTGCTGTTTGAAGAGCAATTAATACTCTGTACAATTCGTCAAAATTTCTTCCAAGACTTAAAGGATAATAAATTATTGTTCTGATTATTCCTTTAGGATCAATAACAAATACAGCTCGAACTGCTTTTGTGCTGCTTTCTCCTGGTTGAATCATTCCATATTTTTTTGCCACATCCATTGTGATGTCTTCAATTAAAGGAAATTTTACTTCAACGTTTTTCATTCCTTTGTATTCAATCTTTTCTTTAATTGTTCTTAGCCATGCGATGTGACTGTAAAGACCATCAACCGACAAACCAACAAGCTTACAATTAGCTTTTGCAAATTGCTCTTCCATCGATGCGAATGTCATAAATTCGCTTGTACATACGGGAGTAAAATCCGCGGGGTGGCTGAATAATATTACCCAGCTTCCTTTATAATCTGCGGGGAAATTGATTTCTCCCTGTGTTGTTACTGCTTTGAATTCGGGAGCGGGATCGCCAATTCTTGGCATTGATAATTGAGTGTTTTCCATTTTTGTTTTTCCTTTTTTTGTTAATAAAATTTTTATTTGAGGTTAATTCATATTAAGTGATTTCAATAACCAGGCGTGCTTTTCATATCTTTCAGCAACACTATAAAGTTTGCCGGCGGTTATTTCGTCGTTATATTCTTTTTGAAGTTTCATAGCTATTTCATTCAGTTTTGCTGCTAAGAATTCATAATCGTTTGCAATATTGTTAGCCATATTAAATTGGTCTGGATATTTTCCCTCAGCTTCTTCTTTTAATCCAGATAATTTAATGAATTCACTCATCGTCCCCGGCGCATTCAATCCATAAGTTCTTATGCGTTCAGCGGTTTCGTCTATATCAATTGCAAGTTCATTGTATAGTTCTTCAAATTTTGTATGCAGGGTTAAGAACATATTACCGGTTATGTTCCAGTGGTAATTTCTTGCTTTTGTATAAAGAACGAATTGATCTGCTAAAACAGGTTTAAGTAGTTCTGCTATCTTAATTTTATTTTCGTTACTAATTATATTTTTCATTTTTATTTTCCTTTTCTTTTTGACTTAATAAACCAAACCTTGTGCCATTAAAATAATTGCGATTTCAATTAAAATTCTAAGTTTTATAGAAAATTTAGAAGCATCTTGCATTTTAATAACGATATTTCGTAATTTATCATAACTAAATATCGTTTATAACGGAATATCGGTGAAAAAATGACAACACATGATTTGATTCAGAAAGATTTACTTTTGCTTTCTCCGCAAAAGACAATGGAAATTGTTCTTGATACCATAAGTGAAATAATTCCTTATGAGCTTGCAGTAATATTAAGTAGAGAAAGTGATAACAACCTCAAAGTTCGTTTTGCACATGGACCGCTGGCTTCTGAAAAATTAAAGAACTTTGGATTAAGAATAAAACAACATCCAGAAATTGAGGAAGTATTACAAACAGGAAAAGTAAAGCTGGTTGAAGAAACTAACAATCCCGATCATCACGATACTTATGAAGGAATAATGGATTTACCAACAGGACACTCTTGTTTGCTTGCACCTCTAAGGATTGATGGTGAAACTCTAGGACTGATGACGCTCGATCACAGGCAATGCGATATGTTTACTCCACAAAAAGTAACTATTGCTAATTCTTTAACTAAGTTGATTGCTCTTGCACTGGCTCAGGCTGTTGCAAACGACTCTTTGCAAAATGAAAAAGAAAAATTGATTTATGAAAGAACCTCACTAATTGGTGATATTTCTTCTGTAGTTGATGGATTGATAGGAAACTCTCCCGCATGGCTTCAAATAATTGAAAAAATAAAACTTGTCGCTCCAACAGATTCTCATGTTATGATTTTAGGAGAAACGGGAACCGGTAAAGAACAGGTAGCTAAAGCAATTCATTCGCTTTCAAAGAAAAATAAAAAGCCATTCATTACTTTAAATTGTTCAGCGCTTAATTATAATCTTGCAGAAAGTGAATTGTTTGGCCACGAAAAAGGAGCTTTTACCGGTGCGGTTTCTGCAAGGCGGGGAAGATTTGAACTTGCTGATGGTGGAACTTTATTTCTTGATGAAATAGGTGATTTGCCAATCGATATTCAACCAAAGCTTTTACGGGCAATACAGGAAGGAACATTTGAAAGATTGGGAAGCGAGAAAACAATTCACGCAAATGTTAGAATTATTTGTGCAACCAATGTTGATCTTGAAAGTAAAGTTAAAGAGGGAAAATTTCGTGAAGATCTTTTTTATCGTTTAAATGTTTTTCCAATTCAATTGCCGCCATTAAGAAAAAGAAAAGAAGACATTTATTTGCTCGCAAATTATTTTCTTGAAAAACTTACACAAAAATTTAGCGATAGAAAATTGTTATTGTCAAAAGAAGCAGTAAGGATTCTTGCAGAAAACAACTGGTACGGAAATGTAAGAGAACTTCAGAACACACTTGAGAGGGCGGCCATTTTAAGTAAAGACGGAATTATTGAGCCTTCGCATTTAATATTTGAGAAACAGAATTTACAGAAATCTGATTGCGAAGAAAAAAAATCATTCATAAAATCTTTTGACGATGAAACAAAAGAAATAATTATAAAAGCTTTGAACCTTGCAAATGGAAAAATCTATGGTAAGGATGGGGCCGCATCTTTACTTAAAATTAAACCAACAACATTACAAAGCAAAATTAAAAGACTTAAAATCGATTATAAACCAGCATAGGCATAAGTATTTTGTAAAATTTAAATATTTCATAACAAAACATTTAAAATCACAGAACAAGATTTTTTTTTCAAGTTTTAATACTTAACTTTGAGCTGTTAAATACATTATCTCACTCCAGGGGGGAAAGAACTTAACTTTAAATAAATTAGAGGATTAAATGATAAAACACAGTTTCATATTAACTATCACATTATTGTGCGTTTCTATTTCAACTCAATTATTTTCGCAAATTGACTTAAAAAAAATTCAGAAAAAGACTGAAAAGAAAATAGAAAAAAAAGTTGAACACAAAATTGATAAAACAATTGACAAAGGAATCGATGCTGTTGAAGATGGCATTACCAATATTGGAAAAGAAGATAAGAAAACAAACGAATCTTCTGACAATATGCAAACATTAAATAGATCAAATGAAACATTAAAAGAAAATTATACAATCGATTCAGTTCAAAACACAGTTCAGAAAAAACCAGAATTGAGTTGGGCAAAGTTTGATTTTATTCCAGGTGATGAAATAATTTTTGATGACAATCTGGAAAATGAAAAAAATGGGGAGTTCCCTTCCCGATGGGATTTAACAAAAGGAACAATTGAAAATGCTACGTTTGATGGAAGCAATGTCATTTATTTTATAAAATGTAATACTAATGGCGGCGGCGGGATTGTCCCTCTATTAAAAAACACAAAAGAAGATTATTTGCCAGATGAGTTTACTATTGAACTAGACGCCTATTTTGAAGACATACATTCACAATATTCTATATATTTTGCCGACTACAAAAATCAAGAAAAACTTGATAAAAATTACCAGGCAGGTCATAAGTGGATTAGATTTAAAGATTATTGCTTTGATGGAAAAGATATTGAAATAGCATGGTTACCGGGCTTCACCAATAGTAATTTTGCTAAGGTTTTTAGACCGGGATGGCGAAGAATTTCGATTTCATTTAACAAACGTGCACTTAAAACTTACATAGATGAAACACGCTTGTTAAACATTCCAAATCTTGGTTATAATCCCACTGGCGTTACTATTGGTTTTCACAATCCTAATGGAAATACTAAGGGTTATATAAAAAATATTCGTATTGCAAAAGGTGCTGTTACATTATATGATAAACTTTTAACTGATGGTAAAATAATTACAACAGGAATTAGGTTTGATGTTAACAAGGCAACTATTAAACCTGAATCAATGGGCGTAATCAATGATATTTACAACTTGATGATTCAACATCCAGACTTAAACTTTTCTGTTGAAGGACATACAGATAGTGATGGAAGCGAGGAAACGAACTTAAAACTTTCTGAAGCCCGCTCCAATACTGTGCTAAACCAGCTTGTAAGTATGGGAATTAATACTTTCAGATTAAAAGCTAAAGGATTTGGAGAATTAAAACCAATCTCCAACAATACTACACCAGAAGGTAAAGCAAATAATCGCAGGGTCGAGTTTGTAAAATTCTAAAATGGCTAATGACAAAGATGGCATCTTACGCAACAGATGTCATCTTTATTATTTTATCAATTTAAAACACTGTAAACTTAAAATTCATAAACCTTAAAATATTTTCTACATCAACTGAAACACCTTCAATCAGTTTTTCAGTTTCACCACCAAAAAGTTTACCCATTACCATTCCGTTTGAAGTGGCTAAATAAACCTGTCCATCTGACTTTTCATACACAGCAAAAGCTTTTGGCATCATTGCGCCGATTTTTTTTCTATCATCAGAGCTTAACATTTGTGATGATGATTTTCCATTACAATACTGTATAATATTAAACTTGCCAATTGGTTTGCCGCCGTGCAAAGTTACAGCTTCGTTTTGATCTATCACTTTAACAACGTGCCATCCTGGCTGTTGATTAATTCTTTCCGTCAGTACTGATATGGTTTTATCAAAATCGTAGGGACTTTTAATTTCTTTCAACATCATATTTCCGGCAGATAAACTTAATGCAATTCCAGAAAATAAAATCCCGATAACCATGCCTATTAAAATTGATACTATGACTAATAATTTTGTTTTCATTTTAGATTTTTAAGATTTAATGTAATTAATAAATTATCTATTCTTCCTGAACACAAATTTCTCCTTTAAGAATATGAATAATGGTTTGATATGAAACGATACTTATAACCACAATTGATATCATAAGAAATATCCAAGCAAGAACTTTGTACATTGATTCGGCAGCAACCTGATATGCTACAACCGATGCAATTGTTAGAGCTGTAAGAGGAAAAGTAAACGCCCACCACGAAAGAAAAAACTTTAACTGCTTAAAACTTTTATAAAGGAACAATAAAAGAATTGCAATAGAATATGAGCTAAATAATAAAAAGATTGAAAATAAATCCCAGCTTGTTGCAATTCTAATGTATGATATAAATCCTACTGCAGGTGGTGCAAGCAAAATAAAAAAAGTAGGTACAAATTTTTGTGCAAGCTGATCGTGAAACACTGCTCTGTATATAAATATTGTGAATAAAATTATCCAGAAGATAAATCCTGTTGAAAAAAAGAAAAACGAGAATGCAACAGGCAACAGATCAACACCAACTACAGGTATGATAATATTGCCTACTACTGGAATAAACCAGGCAGGATTAAAATGCTTCATCTCAAAATTATGCTGTATCCAGAACGTAATTGTTTTGTATGTAAAAAATGTATGTAGAATTGTTCCGGCCCACCACAAAATAATAGCAAGCATTGGGAAGTATGTATAAAATGCTACTGAAAGTAAAAGCAAAGAGATTGATATAGTGGAAAAGAAATTAATTCTTATCCTATGATTAAAGTCATTTTTAACTTCTTCAGGATATTTAACAAGCTTTGTTAAATAAACAATAAGAAACAGTAAGAATAAAAACAAAACTGCAAACAGAAACCCATCATAAAGTATTTTGGGCAGCCAGTTAAGATGATAGAATTTATTTAACGCAATTGTAAAACCAGTTAAACCCATTACAATTGCAAAGCTTGTGATAGGAAAATTTTTTAGTTTATTGTTCATCAGATTATTTTTTTTATTATCGATGGGTGAGATGAATAAAAATTCTTTTAGGTTCTAAAAGATTTTTTTTTGATAGAAAGATTTTTTTAATAAGTCACTAACCTATAAACAATAAAATATTTTCATTAGCAATCTTCTAAAGATTACAACTAAACAACTTTTCTGTTTATTTAGAAATCAAAACAATATGACTTGTTGATGGTTTGTTTTTTATCTCTTCGATGATTTTAAGATTAGCTTTGCTGCTTAAAGTTTTTAATCCACCATTCTTAACATAATCTTTAAAGTTAGCGTAATGTTCTTTACCCGCTAAGTACTCAACAACCTCATTCAAAGTACCCCAAAAGCCATTATTAACAGGTACAAGATAATCACCAATAATAATCTTATCAGCAATCTGAGCTAACTGTTTAAGCAAAGAAATTCTATCTTCAGTATAAACTTCATGAATTACGTAAGTCATAACAGCATAATCAAAATGCAGTTTTTGTTCAATTAGTTCGGCAGTGTTATTTTGAATAAAAGAAATTTTTTTGTTTGGATTTTTCTGAAGCGTTTGATTTGCAGTTGCGATGTTTTTGACTGATAAATCTACTCCGACAATTTTTGAAACTTTGTCAGCGACAGAAAACGAAAATCTGCCTGTTCCGCATCCAACATCTAATACTGTTGAATTTTGTTCGATAAGATTTTTTATCTCTCTAAACATTCTATCCTGGTTTGGCGCAATTAACTTATCATAAAACCAGCCATCATACCAGTGATTTTTATTTTGCATAATTAAAAAATTCCTGACAAGTAGTTACATCACGCTTGCATCAAGAACCAGCATAGAATTTTAATGCACAACTTCTTCCAGTTTTGCTTCTTGCTTAAGATTATTTATATAATCAGCAGCACTTAAAGCAGCAATTGTACCATCAGCTACTGCTGTTGTAACCTGTCTATATCTTTTTTGAATTGAATCGCCGGCTGCAAAAACTCCTGTTACATTTGTCTTCATATCTTTATCAACAACAATTTCTTTCCACTGATTAAGTTCAACAATTCCTTCAAGAAATTCTGTATTAGGAACATAACCAATAAAGATAAATACTCCATCTATCTTCATTTCGGTAATTTCATTTGTAGCCTGATGTTGAATTTTAACTGACTCTAATTTTTCACTTCCATTAAACTCAATTATTTTAGATTCCATTATAAAGCTGATCTTTTCATTTTTCTTTGCTTCATCAACGTAATGCTCAAATGCCTGAAAGTGATCGAACTGATGTACAACAGTAACTTTAGATGCATACTTTGTAAGTGAAACAGCTTCTTCTAAAGCTGAGTTACCGCCGCCAACAACAATAATTTCTTTATCCTGAAAAAAATCTCCATCGCAGGTTGCACAGTATGAAATGCCTTTTCCTTTAAATTCATTTTCACCAATTGCACCAATCATCCTGGATTTACCTCCGGTGGCAATTATTAAGGCATCTGATGTATAAACATCTTTATTATTAACAGTTACTTTTTTTAATTCCTCATTTAATTCTAATGATGAAATTTTAATGTTTGATTTAATAGTACAACCAAACTTTTGTGCCTGAGTCTTCATTGTTCGTGCAAGCTCATATCCGCTTATATTTTCCACACCGGGATAATTTGCAATCTCGTGAGTAAGCACCATTTGTCCGCCAATTGCACCTTCATTAAGTATTAATGTTTTAACTTTTGCACGTGAGAGATAAATACCAGCAGTTAATCCTGCTGCCCCAGCCCCAATTACTATCGCATCAAAATGATTGTCCATAACATTTTCCGAATATAAATTTATTGTAATGATTAATAAGTCATTAAGCAATTCCGAATACCTTAGAAATAACAGCCCCATCCGAATGAATGAGGCTATTTATTTAATCTATAAACCAACTTTAATAAAGCGGTAACAGATAATCAGTAACAGAGCTGCTTTTGAGAGTGACTAAGTTACTTTCCAAATTTTTCATCAAGTATAGCAGTTACTTGTTCTTTTGATTGAATACTGCTTGTGGCTTTTACAACCTGTCCGTTTTTATAGTAAACAACAAATGGCAATCCCTGAAAACTTCTACACTCCGGCAGGTTTCTTATAACCCTTGCATCAGGTATATCAAATTCCATATCAGCAAACTTTACATTTTTATATTCGCTTTCAAGTTCTTCCATTACTTCATAAACAGGTATACACATTGGTCCCATTCTGCCGCAGCATATCATAACATTTTCGTTGTTTTTTAATAGTTCTGCATGGTCTGCTTCTGAAAGCACGTGAGTTAAATTTGTTCTTAACATTTTATTCCTTTTCTGTTTAATTAATCTTCAACTACAGCAAGAATATCAGAGCGTTGTAAAATTCTATATTCTTTGCCATTCATTTCAATTTCGTCTCCGCCGTATTTGGCAAAAAGAACTTTGTTACCTTCTTTAATTTTTTCTTTTAAATCCTCATCAGTACCTACTGCAATAACAACACCAACACGCGGTTTTTCCTTTGCAGAATCAGGTATAATTAATCCAGAAGATGTTTTTTCTTCTGCTGGCATTGGTTCAAGTAATACTCTATCATCTAATGGTTTAATCTTCATTATAACTCCGTTAGTTTTTTATGTTTAACATTTGATTGATCTTATTTCTATCAAAGCCGATTATAGCTTTGTTATTAATTAAAATTACCGGTACGCCCATCTGCCCTGTTCTTCGCATCATATCTCTTGCGGCTGATTGATCTTTTGAAACATCAACATCAGTAAATCTGATATTTTTTTCTTTAAAATATCTTTTTGCCTGATTGCAGAATGTACAGGTTGGCGTTGAAAATACTATAACTTTTGGTTGATTATTCATATATATTTATTTTTTAATTTCTACTTAGGTAAGATGATGAAATGACTAAATAGTTTCAGAAAGAAGTTCAGAGTAAAATTAACGGACTTATTTAATTAAATTGAATTTATTTTATAAGCCCATAAGTAAAAGAGATAAGCCAATAAATATTCCAATAAGAAGATTAAATAATTTTATTTTAATATAATCTCTCAAGGAATATGAAAGCATTGGCAGCATTCCATGTCCATCCTGAACAATAGAGCTTGTAAGCAATACTGAAAAAGGAATCAATCCTTGTGCAAATAATGTAACAAATATCAGGTGAGGACCAGATTCAGGAATCAATCCAATCAACGCACTAACGAGAAGAAATACAACTTTATATTGTGAAGTAAACTCTTCGAGGTGTAAATATTTGAGTCCAAACTCAACAACAGCTAAAGCTCCAAAAGTCCAGAGAACAGTTTTCCAAAGATGCTTTTTAATTATATGTCCATAAATGTGTTCTTTAAGGTAATGTTTGAATCCTATTTCTTTTGGATGAACAACCATCTCTTTACAATTTTCACAAACTGGAATTTTATACTTTTTAATAATAATGTCAATTAACCATCCACTAAAAATTCCAATCATAAAAAGAACAGCAAAAAGGATGATAGCTTGTTTAGGAAACATTGCAAGCATTACGAAAGCTTCATCGCCAGAAACAGAAACCATTGCACCCGTAAGTGCTCCAAAGCTAATTAAGCCATGAATGTAAAGAGAAACATTTGTAAATCCACCAATGCAACCAGGGACAGCTCCTATTAATGATGCAAGCACATATTGTTTAAACTTTCTTGCATTAATAAAAAATGATTCGAGTTTGTTTTTTGTAGCAACATTAATTACGTCAACAAGAATCATCATTACAGCAACCAGCAAAGTAATCTGAAAAGACTCTTTTGCTATTTTTAATGCAATATCCATTTATTTATAAGTTTTTATTATTTTTATTCATTGGATGATTATTCGTGATTTTGGATGCAATCACGAAAGATTTTTTATTTAATACTCGAAATGAAATCGCTTATTTTTCCTGAATACATTGTCCCCGAACATAGATTCATTAAAACGCCTCTTTGAGTTGCTTCAAAAATAATTTTATTTTTTAGGACTATCTGTGCCTTAAAAACAAATACACCATGTGAAACATTTTCTAGATACATAATGCCGTGTGGTTTATCAAACAACCGGACTTGTTTTTTATATTTAACCTCGGTTGAAATTACGACAAGATAAAAATTATTTTCCAATAATTTCTCCAATGGACAAATTGCAGAAAATAATTTATTTCGTAAATCTTCTAACCATCTTATAAAGACAATATTGTTAACGTGCCCGGCAATATCAATATCGTAAGCATTTATTTCAATATTTGTTTCAATTATAATTTTAGATAAATCAATATTCATAATTATTATGGTAACAGAATAGCGGCTGAAAGAACAGTTGTCCACATACCTGTTTTATCTCCCTCTGCAGATTGCGTAATATTAAAGGTTTTAACAATTTTTCCTGACATCTTGAATACCTGTTCTCTTTCATTCCAATCCGTTTGTGAATCAAATTCAACACCTAAAGTTGTTGCAAGCATTTGTGCTGCCAGATCTTCTGCATAATCTCCGGCGATTTTTTCTTTTACACCAAATGGGTGATATTCGGAAAGATAGCCATAATGCTTGCCGTTCGCCGGAATTGCAACCCCAACAGATGCAGCAATTAAACGGTTTGGTTCATTAGTTGAATTCCTTGCCATAACAGCAAAAGTTATTTGACCCGGATCAATCTTTTTTAAACCCTTCTGTTTAGGAATTATTTTGCAGCCCGGAGGAAAAATGCTACTGACCATGACCAAATTGCACATTTCAATACCGGCGTTTCTTAAAGCGGCTTCAAAGGAACTAAGATAATCTTTATGTCTGCCTACACCTTTTGTAAAAAATATTTTTGTTGGAACGTACATTTATTTCTCTTCTTTGTGTTGTGATAAAAAATCATTAATTGCCTCACGAACTTTTATGTTACCTTTATATCCATCAACGATTTTTATCCCACCTCGTTTGAGAGCTTCTTCGGCTTTATCGCCAACGTGACCGGTAAGAAGAACTTTAGCGCCCCTGTTAATTATTAACTCAGCAGCTTTAAGTCCGGCACCGCTTTGCATTTGTTCGCCAAGATTTGATAGGGTTTCAAATTTCATAGTATCGGGATCCACTATTAAAAAATATTGACAGCGTCCAAATTGTTCACTCATAAGAGCTTCCATAGAGCCTCCTGTTGATGTTACAGCAATTTTCATAATTCATCTCCATTTATGTGTTGTACAAAAAAAATTATTTTATTAAGAATATTTTGAATTTGTTTTTTGATTTCTGAATTATATTCAATTATTGTTTTGCCCGAAAGAAGAGCATAAGCAAAATCCGGATTGAATTCTAACATACCCATGATTGGTGTATGAATTTTCTTTGTATAATTAATTATTTCTTCAGTAATATGTTCATTTAAATCAAATTTATTTATAACAAGACCATGTTTATATTTTAAGTTTGTTATAAGAGCAATTAATCTTTTTAAGTCGTGTAAAGCTGAAAGAGTTGGTTCAGTTATTAGTAAAACAAAGTCCGAACCCGAGAGACTTGCATTTACAGGGCAGCCTATGCCGGGAGGTCCATCGATAATAAGCCACTCTGTGTTTTTAGAAAGATTTTTAACAGCTTCTTTTTTTATTTCACTTACAAGTTTACCTGAATTGCCTTCTCCGGGATTTAGCCGCGCATAATAGAAAAGAGAATCGTCTTCTGTTTTGCATTTAAAGTATTTACCGGAAGTATTGGGTAAAAAAGATATTGCGGATGAAGGACAAGCTTTAACACATAAGCCACAACCCTCACAGCTGATCGGATCAATAAAGAAATTTTTAATTGCATCAAAACGACAAAGTTCTTCACATAATCCACACTTATTACAATTGCTTAAATCTATTAATGCTTTGCGTCCACCAACAAACGTAAACTCATCAGTTATAGTAGGATTAAGTAGCAAATGCAAATTAGCCGCATCTACATCACAATCAATAACGGTTTTGTTTTGCAACAGTTTAGCAAACGATGCAGTAAACGTTGTTTTGCCTGTTCCCCCTTTACCGCTTAATATAACTATTTGATGATATTTATTTCCCATCGTGACTTGTTTTACTTGTTAGAATTATAGAAAACAATTCTTCTTTCATTTCATTAAAAACATTAAATAGGTTTTCCGAAACCAGGACGGGAATTTTTCCATTAGAATATTCAACAGCAATTTGTTTATCATAGGGAATTTTTAAAAGGATATTTATTTTTTCTGAGAAAAGATATTGTTCCAAATTTACAAACCCTTTTTCATATTTATTAATTATAACTCCGAATGGAATTTTTAGAATTCTTAATACATCAACAGCAAGTTTTAAATCGTGCAAACCAAAGGGAGTTGATTCGGTAACAAGAATACAATAATCTGAATTCCTTACTGCTTCAACCATTGAACAAGAAGTTCCCGGAGGTGAATCAATAATATTTATTTTATTCTTATTGATATTTGATTTAACATCTTTAATTAATGGAGTTACAGTCGCTTCTCCAACATTCAAAAGTCCATCGACAAATTGAATCTTGTTTATTGAAGAAAATCCTTTGCGAACATAGCCAATTGTTTTGGGTTTTTCGGTAATTGCTTTATGTGGACAAAAATATGTGCACGCACCGCATCCGTGACATAATTCATTAAAAAGAATAATTTCATCCTTCAAATTAAAAAGAGCATGAAATTCGCAAACGGATACACATTTATTACAAAAATTGCATTTGTTGTAATCTATTTTGGGCAGCATTTTTTGTGAAAAAATTTCTTCGTCGAAATTCGGTTTTAGAAGAATATGCCCATTTGGCTCCTCTACATCACAATCAATATAAATGCTGTCCTGAATAATTGAAGCCAGGCTTACAGCAACTGTAGTCTTACCAGTTCCGCCCTTCCCTGATGCAATTGAAATATTGATGTTTGTACCTTGCTCTAATTACAATTGTGCGAATGTCCATGCGAACAAGATTCATAACCAGATAACTTGCCAAGAAGAAATTGATCTAACGCATCTTTATATAATAGTCCAGGAGCTGTAATAACATCTATTCCAAATGATAAAAAATTAGATACAGCTTTCTGTCCCATGCCTCCTGCAATAATTGTTTGTACATTGTATTGTTTTACATAACCCGGGAGCTGACAAGATCCTCCATGCTCTCCTGCAAGAGGGTTAAAAAACGTTTCTGTCTTTATTACATTTTTATTTTCATCAAGTTCACAAACATTAAATTTGGAACATCTTCCAAAATGTTCGGCAACTCTTTCTTCAATACCATTTTCTTCAATTGCAATTGCAATTCTGTAATTCATTTTTATTGTTCCTTCTATATTTCTTTATAAATATTTTTTCACTAGTTAAAGAGATTTTTTATTAATTCTTATTTTAGCTTTTTATTACTAATTATTTCCAACCATATCCTCTTCTGTTTCTTCTACCGTTTGTTCCATCTCCTCCTCTGAATCTATGGGCGCGACCTTTTCCATTCTGCAATCCTAGTCCAACTTCGTTACTTTTAATATTTTGAGTTATTTCACGAGAGGCATCTGAATTATTGCTGCTTTGTTCTGTTCGATTTGTACGGCAACTACCTCTTCTTCCACCTGTCATTGCTCCTTGTCCTAAAGGACCTGTTCTATCTAAATTTGGCATAATTTGCTCCTTTGTATAATTTTATTATTATTTCTTAATTCTTAAAAATCAATCATATGCTAATCTTATTTCTTCATCTTTTAATGTTGGTTTTAATAATTCATCCCATTCATCCGCTTTCCATGTCTGTAATTTTTTATGCGTGCGATAATATTTTTCTGGAATAGGATGTGTCCCCACAACCACGTTTAGTCCATATTTTGTTTCAATAAAATTTTTGAAGTCTTTTATATAAGGACAGGGTGGATAACCTACTACCATTCCAGTTGCAAAATGAATTATTTCTACACCATTTTTTTTCAATTCTTCAGGCGCATATTCAATATTTCCACCGGGACATCCGCCGCAACTTGTGTATCCGATAAGTTCAACATCTTTATCTCGATAAATATCAAAACCACCGACTCTCTCTCTAATAGCTCTGAAACACTTTCCACCCGCACAACTTTTATATCTATCACAGATAATTATTCCTATTTTAACTTTTTCTTTCATTTGGATTTCCTATTTTGTTTCAGTTTTTACAAAATATTTCTTACTCGAAAAAATCTGTTCGCCAATTAGATTATTTGAAATCATTTCTCTTAAATTTTCAATTTTATTGTTAGCATTTGCAAATGCCGTTACCGAGTCTTTGTCTACCGGGTGAACTTTTAGTAGTCCGATTAGTTCATTTTCGAAATCATTTGTAATAAAAAACTCTTCTTTGTCCGGGCAACAAAGTTTACACGAGTTATGAATGTTAGCTGTAATTATTTGTGATAACTTTTCAAGAGTTTCTTCCTCGGGACTTATAGCGTAATCTTCAGCCGGGGGATAAATTGGAGTCAAAAAATAAGCGGTTTTAATTTTTATTGAATTTAAAAATTTTGCAAGTTGAATTACTTCTTCCTCGTTATCATTTATGTCCTTAAGTAAGGTCGTAGCAGTAGTTAATGTTCCTTTAAATTTTTTAGAAAATTGTTTTATGCCATTCAGAATTAAATCGTAGTTTAATCTTTCGTGCGGTCTATTAATTTTTAACCAGGTATTTTCGTTTACAGTATCAATTTTAACTGATATATAATCGGCATATAATAAATTTTCCTGTATGTTTTCATTCCACAATAACGATGCATTAGTAAAAACAGCTATTTTGTGGTCAAATTCTCTGAGAAGTTGAATTTCTTGAGAAAGACTTGTGTCAAGTGCTGGTTCACCGCTTCCGGCAAACAAAATGTAATCAATTTTTTTTCCGCTTTTGTTTATTTCATCGAGCTTCTTTTTTACAGAGACGAATAATTCATAGGGGGACAAACAATTACTCGTACAAACAGAACAACAGGTCGTTTTACCACCCGGACAATATATACAATTATACGAACATAGATTTGGTTTTATATTGTTAACTCCAAGTACTAAACCGAGCCTTCTTGAACGAATGGGACCATATACTATTTTACATCGAAGCGATGGGTCTGAAAGAATGCTTTTTTCTAAATATAGACAAAGTAATTCTACTTTTTTCCTTAACCAGTGGCTTATTCTATTTTTCATTATTACAGCTCATTTTACAAAATAATAATACTCTAAATTCATACCAGAGCTATTCTGCTATTCCAGTTCAAAATGAAGACCATTTTCTTAGGTTGATTGCAATTATGCATTGATAATTGCAATAAGATTGCATTAATGCACTATTCTTTGTATTGTTGCAATATATCTTTTGGAAAACAATATGGCTGATGTACAACAAATTATTGATAAAAATAGAGAATCATTGATTGTCCCTGATGGTATTGTGGTAATTGGTAAAGATGAAAATATAATTGTTTTTAATGAGGCAGCATCGAGGATAACAGGGTTTTCTGAAGATGAAGTAATAGGACAGAAATTTGAATTTCTATTTTTAAAAAATTTTGAAGAAAGAAAGACAATTCGGAAATCGCTGGAAGAAAATCTGTCTTTGAATAACCTTTCGTTTAATATTACGGATAAAAAAAGAAACATTAAAAATGTTCTTGCATCACTTTCTCCAATCACAAGAGAGAATAACGTCCTTAGTGTAGTGTTTGTGTTTAGAGATACCAGAGAAATGCTTTCTCTTGCTGAGGAAATTCAATTAAAAACTATGGAGTTAATTGATCAGAAAAATAAACTTGACGCAATTTTTAACAGCAACATAGAAGGAACTTTTACAATCAGCAATGATTGGGTGATTACATCATTTAATAATTCGGCAGAAAAAATAACTGGTTATAAAAAGTCTGAGGCTGTTGGAAAAAAATGCTGGGAAATATTCAATTCAGCATTGTGTCAAAATGGCTGTCATATGGAACATACTCTTCAAAATGGAAAAGCAATGTTGGGGAATGAATTAGAGATCATTCATAAAAGTGGTAAAAAAGTACCGATAAAAGTAAATTCAAACATCCTGACAAATAATAAAAATGAAAAGATAGGGGCAATAGAGACATTTCTTGATATTTCCGAATTAAAAAATTTATCAGCACACCTTCACGACTTTTTTAAGTATGAAAATATTGTTGGAAGGAATAAGGAAATCAGACAGATTATTTCTGTTCTTGAAAGTGTTTCTCAAACCGATAGTACCGTTTTAATTACAGGAGAAAGTGGGACAGGAAAGGAATTAGCAGCTCGAGCTATTCATCTCAATAGCTCAAGAAAAACAGAACCTTTTATTGCAGTCAATTGCAGCGCGTTTGTTGAAACTCTTATTGAAAGCGAATTATTTGGTCATGAAAAAGGAGCTTTCACTGGAGCAATAAAAACAAAAATTGGAAAATTTGAGCTTTCTCAAGGCGGGACTCTATTCCTTGATGAAATTGGAGATCTTTCAATTCCAGTTCAAACAAAACTACTAAGAGTTTTGGAAACCCGGGAATTTGAAAGAGTTGGCGGAAACAAAATAATAAAAATTAATTCCAGAATTATTGCAGCTACAAATAAAAATCTTTTAGAAGAAATAACATCTGGAAGGTTTCGAGAAGATTTGTTTTATAGAATTAACGTTATCAACATTCATCTTCCGCCATTAAGAGAAAGAATGGATGATCTGCCTTTGATAATAAATCATTTTATAGAATTCTTTAATCAAAAGTTTAATAAAAAAATAAGACAATTTTCCTCATCTGCCTTTAATGTATTAATGAGTTACGATTGGCCTGGAAATATAAGAGAGTTGGAGAATGTGATTGAACATTGTTTTGTTTTATGCGGAGGAGAAATTATTCAGAATGAATGCTTACCCAAAAGATTGCTTGAAACTAAAACAAGTACAAATGTAAAGGTTAAAACAACAGAGCTAAATAGTCTTAAGAATGCTGAAAGGGATTTGATAATATCTGTCCTGGAAAAAAATAATGGTAACCGAAATAAATCTGCAAAAGATTTAAAAATAAATCCTTCAACTTTATGGAGGAGAATGAAAAGACTTGGAATTGCGGTAAAGCAATAAAAAAGCCGGCTTGAACCGGCTCTTTTATTTTAACATCCGCCTATTACTCGTTTTTGTTCTTTCTTTACTGGTCCAGTTGATTTATTGTTTTGAATTAAGACCGGAATAACAACTTTCGCCTTAGAACGAAAACGATTTTGATAAACTTCATCAATATTTTTGGGGTTTTCAATCGGTTGATAATTTAATATTTGCTCTCTAAATGAATTTAGTCCACCTTTAAGAATTTTAATCCTTTTATAACCAAGCTCGTTTGCAATAATTGCCATTTTTCTTTCAGTTAACTCATCGTTAGCAACAAAAACGATTATTCTTTTCTTCAATCTTAAAAGTTGACTTGGCTCTTTTTCGAACAGATTATCAAGAGTGAACAAAGTGGATTTTGGCAAACTCTCTTTTGAAAATTCTTTTTCAGGTCTGAAGTCAATTATCTGAAATTTATTATCAGTTTCATCTATCAGACGATAAGCAAATTCATCAACTGTCATTGTTTCGAGAGGATAAGATTTAACAAAATCGATGTTTTCAACCAATTGTGTAAGCGACTCTTTCTTCTCTGGAAAAATAAAAGCAGAAATTACAAGCATTAATCCAATTGCAGACAAACCGATGTAATACGGTGTAAAGCGAATAGTCGGTTTATCTACTTTATTAACTTTGTTTTCAATAATTGATGTAAACCAGAAAGCAGTTAAAGCCATTGAAACCATTAAAAATGCAAAAATATTTTGTGACATTCCAAGTGTTTCAAAAAGCCTTGGACTTCCTAAGTTTGCTGCTTTATATAAAGGCTCAAAAACAGGATAACCTTCTGCAAAAATTAAAACACCAAAGAAGGCACCAACTATAAATAACATTGCATCAATTTTTCCAATAGCGGCAGCACATACACTCGTGCCGGGACAAAATCCTCCAAGTATAAATCCAAGTCCCATAATTATTCCTCCAATAATTGCTGACCAGAGGAATGTTGGATTAATATAAATAAGACTCATATCGAGCAATCCATAATGTGCAAAAATCATTACACCAATCATTGCAACAATTCCTGCAGTAAAGAAAACTCTTAGCACAGTAAAATCGTAGCCATAGAATAATCCTACAAGTTTTTTTGAAGTTGAAAATCCGGCTTGTTCTAAAATTGCACCGAACAAAACTCCAATTACTAATGCGACAATAAAATTTAAATTGTTGCTGATAATATCCGGAACCAAAGGACCCATTTTAAAATCTCCTTATTAAATCCACATTTTTCTGAAAAAGTAGGCGAAAACATAAGCGCCGGCGAATATTGCAAACATTGTAATAATTCCACCAGTTGACATTACTGCCAGTCCACTTAATGCGGCGCCACTTGTACAACCACGACCAAGTTGAGAACCAATTCCCCAGAGCAAACCGCCAATTAATGCTCCTGCAACCCTAATCTTTGTTGTTGAACGAGGACCTTTTTCAAACTTAAAGTTCAACCTGTTTGATATTAGTCCGGACAAAAATGCACCAATTAAAACTCCTGTAACCTCAAACACAAGCCAGTTCATTAATGGACTTGTGCCTGAATGTTCTTTGCTATATTCTTGGTAAAATTTTGTTTCTGAAGCGTGTGTTGGTGCAACTTTTTCAACAACAGTTACAGCATAACTTTTGATTGCTCCGCTTGCACCAAGACCTCTGCCGGTAATATATATTGTTGCAAGAAGTAAAAGTCCAAGCAATACTCCTGCTAGGTACGGATTCATATATTTAGTATCTTGCATAAAGTCCTCTAATCTGAATTTTGTGTTGATAAATTTTTGTCATCATTTTTTTCTTCTTGATGATGTTCATCTTCCAGTTCTTCATAACCGGTTAACATTGCTTTTAGGTTTGATGTTAAGTTTTCTCCGGTTGTTATTAAGTAAAGATGTGTTACAATAAAAATTACAAGAAGAATTGCAGCAATAGTGTGAAATATAGCAATTACTTCAAGCGATTGAATATTGATAGCTTCAACTCCTTGTTTGCTGGGATAGCGGTAGAACATATAAAGTAAACCAGAAGTAACACTTAAAGGAATAACCAGAATCTTCAAACCAAAGTAAGTTAGTTTTTGTAATGGATTAAGTTTACTTAATACAGTTTTTTTTGTCGGGTGCGGGGTATTACGGAAGATCCCGAATATATAATAATCAAGCTGTGCTTTAATATTTTTGAAAGTTGGAATATATTGTTTGTATTCACCTGTAGTTAAGTGCCAGAAAATTGCAAACACAATTAAAGCAATTAGTAAGTATGCAGAGATATTATGGTATCTGACGGCTTCTCGATAACCAAAAAAAGTATAAGTGCCATGAATTTCAAAACCGGTAAAAGCAAGAAAAAATATAAGTATTGCCTGCATCCAGTGCCAGAACCTTTCAAAACTTTTGTATATATAAACCTGTTTCTTGCTCATTTTGATGCTCCATTTTTAATTTTTCTGTAAGAATAAAACCGTATAGAAGCGTGAATAAATATTCCGATTAAAGTTAAAATCAACAGCCACTTTCCTCCTGAATCGACCAGAGAAGAATAATCTCTGCCGGGCAAATAAAAATCATTTAAACCTGCAAGGCGTGAATTTTCGTGCGTGTGACATTCGTTGCATTGGACAGTGTTTTCTTTACTTGCAACCATATGATTTAGTGGCCAGTACATTTCAGTTTTTATAAAAGAAATTTTTCCACTGAAGGGTAAGCCTATATCTTTCATTCCAACTTGAGCAGCGGTCAACCAGTTAAAATCTTTCCAGAAGGCTCCCTCACCAGCTTTATCTGAATATAATTTTGGTTGAATTAAAATTCTGTTTACAGGATCGTAAGGTTGCTTTGCTATGTGAATTTTTACGGGAATAATTTTAGAATCATCATCATTGTAAGAACCATGTAATTGATTTAATACAAGCGGTTTGGTGGTGTCCTGTATTTTATCTCCTTCAAGATAATGAGAAGCTGTTCCGTTAAACCAGATATAATCAGGCTTTACATTTCTTGCCCACACAAAACTACCTTTAATTGATAAATAAGAGTGGTTTCCAAGGCTGTCATCTTCTTCGTAAGGTTCACCGTCTTTTAATTTTCCTGCAGTTGACCAATCCCAGTACATTTTTGTTGAATTTCCTTTTGCATAGGTTGGTATATGGCAGGTCTGACAGGCGACCTTTAAAGAATGTTCATTAATAATGTCATCTTTGTGAGGAACATCTGTATGACATTGTTCGCAATTGTTACGATTGTGATTCATTGATGAAAGCGAATATAATTTGCCAGAAATATTATGCTGTTCAGTTGTGTGGCAATCAATACATTTTAAGTTAGCTCCATCAACAGCCATGTGAATGTCAATATCCTTTGAAGGTTCAAACTGTGTCATTTCAAGGTCACCGTGTTTAACTCCATTACCACCGCCGCCAAAGAAATGACAAACTCCGCAGTTGCTTCTTTTGGGCTTTCCAACACTCTGAGCGATAAGGTTGAAGTTAAGAGTCATTTCCGGAGCTCCGCCTTGTTCGCTTGCTTTAGCATATGTTTCAGAGTTATCGTGACAAACAAGACAATCAATATTCAATGAATCGGTAAACACAGTTTTGTTTTTATCCATACCAAATCCAATATGACACTTGGCGCAACTTTTTTCATTCCCCTGCGTTCCAATACAGAAATTATTTATGGCATTTCCTTTTCCAAGATAAATAACTCCGCGGTTTTGTACATATTCTTCACGTTCCCAGTTCCAGTGATTAGAATTCATGACCTGGTGAGCCGTCAGATTATGGCATGATTCGCAGGCTTTGGTAACTTGTTGTGGTGTAGTAAATTTTTGTTGCAGAACAGTAAATCTGCTATGATCAACTTTGGGTTTTTCCTTCTTGGAATATTTTTCTTTAAGTTTCATTATGCCGGAAGGATCAATTTCCTTTTGTGAAAGAGTTCCAATCGCGATAATAACCAGCAATCCAATAAAAGCAAGGATTACAATTACTTTCTTCATAATATTTCTCTATTGTTTAAGTTGTGCATTGTTTTATAGTATAAACTTTTATTCTTCTACCCATTTTTTGAATACACTAACGAGAATGAAAAGCGAAGAATAAATATTTTTGATTTCGGTTTGTTTTACATTTTTTAAAATATCTTTGTGCAAGTTTATATAGTTCGATTGTAAGTTTTTAATAAGAGGAATAGCTTTGGGCAATAATTTGACAATCTGGTTGCGTTTATCTGTTTCATCGGGAATTCGCGAAAGAAGTTTTTTGGCTTCCAAAGACTTTAAAATATGAGTTACTCGTCCAGGGCTTAGTTTTAATTTTTCACGTAAGTTTTTAATAGATATAACATCCTGAAATGTGAATAATTTAAGAAATTTCACCTCTGTAGGTGAAAGATGAAAACTTGCAGCAAAATACTCTTCTTTAATATTGCAAAAGCGTGTAAGCTCGCAGATTAACTCAGCAAACTCATGATATTTTTTTTCTTTGTGGGGCATAAGTCAGAAATTTAAATTATTTTATACCCTAAAATATTATAAAGAATTAAATCAACAAAATGAATTGTTCTTACACCGTAGATGAGAATTTAGAAAAAGAGTTTAATTTAACAGACATGTAAAATTGTATTAAACAGATAAATTAATTTACATTATAAAGCAAATATATTCCCCCAAGGATAACAAGTACGCCACATATTTTTTTTATCCATAGTATAGTTTTAGATTCGTCTGACCAGTTTAAGTATTTCTGTACTTGATTGGTAAGTGTGCCAGCGACAACAATTACAGAACAATGACCAAGACCAAATGATAGGAGCAGTAATGCAGCTGAAATAAAATTTGTCTTTGCAGTTTGAAACACTACACCAAGTACAGGAGCCATATAAGCGAATGTGCAGGGTCCAAGTGCAATGCCAAATAGCAAACCCAGAAGTAATGCAGCCAATATCCCTTTTGATTTAGTTTGTTTTAATGCAGTTCTATTCCAATCGATTTTAATTACATCTAATAGATATAGACCTACCAAAAAGAAAATTCCCGCGACAAGATAATTTCCAATAGAACCAACATCGCCCATTAATCTGCCAAGTGCTGCTGTTATTATTCCGATTGCGGTAATTGTAATTAATATTCCAACAGAAAAAATCAGTGAAATATTAAATGTTCTGCAAAGAGATATCCTGCCTTGTGAGCTTATATATCCAACAACAAGCGGAATGCTGGATAGATGACAGGGAGATAAAAGAATAGATAAAACTCCCCATCCAAAAGAGGCAAGCAATGCAATCCAATAATTTTGATAAAGAGCGTTACTTAAAGCAGTGAAAATTTCTTCAATCATAATTTTCTTTTAATAATGCCGATTTTATTCAGCAATAGTTTTTAACCCTTTTTTTTGTAATAGTTTATCGATTTCGGCTTCTGGATAAAAACCTTCATGCCTGAAAAATTCTTTTCCTGCTTCATCTAAAAAAACTTGTGTAGGTATAAGTTGAATTCCATATTTTTTGGCAGGCTTATCATCTTTCCATACATCATAAAAAATTACTTTAATCTGACTTCCATATTTTTTTTCAATAGACTTTAATATTGGCTGCATTTGTTTGCAGGGAATACATTTATCAGAACCGAGTTCGATAAATGTTACTTTTGGTTTAATCTGATTGTTGTTTTGAGGGAATGAATACAAAGATAAAACAATCATAAAAATTGTAATTAAAAAACCAGTTAACTTCATAATTAATTTTCCTTAAGCCATGTTAGAATTTGCTCATCCGTTGGAATTATACCAGAGCTTTTTACTTTTTCATTTATAACCAATCCCGGGGTCATCATTATTCCATAAGCCATCATTTCTTGTATATCGGTAACCTTTTCTATAGTTGCGCTAATATTGTTTAATGCCACAAGTTCTCTTACTTTGTTTTCAAGATTCTGGCACTTTTTACAGCCGGTGCCGAGTATTTTAACAGCTATCATTTTATTCTCCATTAAAAAAAGTTAATAAATTATTAAATAAATTTTCATCTCTTTCAAATCTTTTAATTTCATTATTGTTTGAGTCTGTAATAACGGCAACGGGGATATATCCTATTCCATATTCTGACATTAATTCAAAATTACCAAAACAGTCGATAGTTGCATACTCAAATTTATTGAAATTATTCTTATATAGTTTTTGAATTTCGGATTCTTGTTTGTAACACATCTCTAAAGTGCATTCACACGACATTGAGGTTGAAAAGAATATTATTTTAATTTTTGTTGATTTTATTACTTTCTTATAAAAATAATTACCTGCAATGGAATTGAATTTACTGTTAACGATTCTAAATATTTTTTTTAATGAATCAACCTCAATGCGTTCTTTAAATACAATATTGAAAGTTTTAAAGCTATTAAATAATTCATTTACTTTGATTATATAATCAATATCTTGCTTTTTATCTTCTTTAAGATTTTCTGTTTTCTTTAAATTGTAGATTAATTTATTAAGCCTTGACACATCGCTTTTTCGCGGTAATTTATTATCGTTTAGTTCAATGTTTATTTCTGAAATGATAGAGCGCATTCGTTCATATAAATTAGTAGAAGAATAATTCTCAGCGCAGAAGATAAAAATGAGTATGATACAAAAGGTCTTCATATTTTGTTTTCTTGACTTTGTTTAAAATATCCAACCATAAATTATACCTGTTATTGTAGCCATTATTATTACAAGGGAAACATATACAACTGTTTTCTGTGTACCTATTACGCTCCTGATTACAAGCATATTTGGTAGTGATAAAGCCGGGCCAGCAAGAAGTAAAGCAAGTGCCGGACCTTTTCCCATTCCATTTTTTATCAAGCCTTGAAGTATCGGTATTTCAGTTAAAGTTGCAAAGTACATAAATGCCCCTGTAACTGAAGCAAAAAGATTAGAGAATAAAGAGTTTCCTCCAACAAGAGCATAAATCCAATCTTTTGGAATTATTCCTCCATTTCCTTCGGCTGAGCCGAGAAGAAATCCCGCAACTAAAACACCCGCACCGAGAAGAGGCATAATTTGTTTTGCAAATCCCCAGGTCTCACCAAGCCATTGATTTGGTTCATCATCACTAAAAGTTAACGCAATAGTTGTTGTAATTACACCTACAACAAAAGGAATTGTGGGGGTGTGGTAAAAGAAATAAGCCGAAATAATAACAGAGGCGGTTCCTAAAACAACAAAGAGTTTTTTAACTTTTATTATGTATATTAAAGAGAATGCGAATCCTGCACCAAAGATGGATGTTATAAACCATTTGTTTGCAAACATAAAATACCAGAAACCTTCGGTTTCATTTGAAGGTTTTCCCCAGTTGACAAATACAAGTATTGCAACAAGAATAAAGAAGTGAAGAGTTGTTTGCCAGATAGGTCTGGATTCTTCTATCTCTGGAACAACGGTGTTGTTGCCGTTTCTTTCTTTTTCTTCTTTTCGGTAAATGAAAGACATGACTAATCCAATTATAACACTGAACGAAACGGCTCCGATAACGCGGGCAATACCAAGTTCAAATCCAAGTATTCTTGCTGTTAAAATTATAGCAAGAATATTTATTGCCGGACCCGAATAAAGAAATGCTATTGCCGGACCCAGTCCAGCTCCTCTTTTATGTATTGATGAAAACAATGGTAAAACAGTACAGGAACAAACAGCTAAAATTGTCCCGCTTGTTGCAGCCACTGTATATGCAACCCATTTTTTTGCTTTTCCACCAAGATATTTTATAACAGCAGCCTGACTTATAAACACTGCAATCGTACCAGCGATAAAAAAAGCAGGTACAAGGCAAAGTAAAACATGTTCTTGTGCATACCATTTTGCAAGTGTAAAAGCATCAATAATTGCATTTTTAAATTTTTCTGTTTCAATGGGCATAAAGTATGCAAGCAGAAAAAATCCTGATACCCACAAAAATGATTTATATTGTTCTTTCCAGTTCATAATAAAATTTACTTCTTTCCTTTTATGGTAATGCTGAAAATTCCCACGCTATTTTTCTTAAATTGTTTTAATTCATCTGACGAAAGATGTTTTTGCAAAATTTCTTCCGGTAAATTAATTTCTTTTGATTTTACTATTTCGACATTATTAAAACCAGTTTTGAAAATGATATTTAAATAATCATCTTTTTTTAGTGCACCAGAGATACAACCCGTGTATAACTCGGCTGATTTTTTAAATTCTTCCGGTAATTCTCCATTTAATACTGTGTCAGAAATACAGAAGTGAGCCCCGGGTTTAAGTACTCTTAGAATTTCTTTAAAAGCTTTCTCTTTATCAGGAACAAGATTAAGGACACAATTGCTTATTACAACATCTATAGAATTATCATCAACTGGCAGAGATTCAATTTCTCCAAGTCGAAATTCAACATTATCAAAATTAGTCAATGAATTATTATTCTTTGCTTTCTCAATCATTTCAGCGGTCATATCAATACCGATAACTTTTCCTTTTTCTCCGACAACAGAACGAGCAATAAAAACATCATTACCAGCACCACAACCAAGGTCTAAAACTATATCTCCCTCTTTAATGCCAGCAACTTCAGTTGGCAAACCACAACCTAAACCGAGATCCGCATCGGGGACATACCCGTTTAAATTTTTATACTCATCTCCTATCATAATAAATTCAACGCTTGAAGAATTGTTACAACAGGAAGTTGACGAATTACAACATCCAGTAGATTTAGCAGCGAAAGCTATTTTTCCATATTTTTCTTTAACAATGTCCTTAAGCTTATTTTCAGTTTTCATTCTTAACCCAGCATATTAATAAATTTTAAACAAAGATTTTTTTCTTAAACCAAATGGCAACATTGACCAGACTAATTAATACTGGTACTTCCACTAGCGGACCAATAACAGCAGCAAAAGCTTCACCTGAATTTATTCCAAATACAGCAATTGCAACTGCAATGGCAAGTTCAAAGTTGTTGCTGGCCGCAGTAAAGGAGAGCGTTGCAGTTTTTGCATAATCAGCTCCAACTTTTTGTCCCATATAAAACGAAACAAAAAACATAATTACAAAATAAAGCACCAAAGGTATTGCTATTCTTATTACGTCAATTGGAATTTTTACAATGTATTCGCCTTTAAGAGAAAACATAACAACAATTGTAAATAGCAGAGCGATTAAGGTAATAGGCGAAATCTTAGGAATAAATTTTTTCTCGTACCACTCTTTACTTTTTAGTTTTAGTAGAGTGAAGCGTGTAATCATACCGGCTATGAATGGTATGCCGAGATAAATGAAAACGGATTCAGCTATTTGTCCAATTGTAATATCAACAGCAAATGTCTTTAATCCTAACCAGGAAGGAAAAACGGTTAGAAACACATAAGCATAAACAGAGAAAAACAAAACCTGGAAAATTGAATTAAAAGCAACCAGACCCGCTGCATATTCAGTATCTCCTTTTGCAAGTTCATTCCACACAATTACCATAGCAATGCATCTTGCAAGCCCAATCAAAATCAATCCCGCCATATATTCGGGATAATCCGGAAGAAAAATTATTGCGAGAAAGAACATAAGAATAGGTCCGATTATCCAGTTTTGAACAAGAGACAAAGTAAGTACTTTCACATTTTTGAAAACGTCACCAAGCTCTTCGTATTTAACTTTGGCGAGCGGTGGGTACATCATTAAAATCAAACCAATTGCAATGGGAATATTTGTTGTCCCGCTCTGAAATGAATTCCAGAAATCAACAATTCCTGGAAACAGATAACCAGAAAACACTCCAATAAACATTGCAAGAAAAATCCAGAGCGTAAGATATCTGTCAAGGAATGAGAGTTTTTTTGTTATAGCTTCCATGGTTTCTAGTTCTTTAGTTTATTAAAAAGCGGTAATAATTTATTATTAAAAATATTTTCAATTTTCTCGTGGTCATCTTCAAGTGGTTTCACAGGAATTAAGTCGTTGACTTGATCATAATTGAATTTGCTATTAAACACAAGATTTGCTGTTCCAATCAACATATTAAATATTCCTTCCCTTGCTTCCTGTTCATTCATTCCAAAAGACTTTGCAAGTTCAAATAGTCTCTTATACTGAAATTGAAAATATGTTGGACCCATAGCTGTAATTAAAGCATATGCTTCTAATTTATTTTCTTCAGCTTCAAACCATTTTCCAAAGTTTTCAAATAGTTCGAAAACAATCTTTTTTTCATCTGAAGGAAAATTTTTAGAAAAAGATAAGGGATTATATCCAAGACCAATCATTGTTGGTGAATTAGGAATTGAACGAACAATTTTTTTATGTCCATTTAATTGAGTTGACATTTTTTCAATAGTAATCTTTGGTGCTAAAGAAATTAAAATAGTTTTTTCACTAAAAGAATTTTTTATTTCTTCGAGAACTTGCATAAAAACAGGGGGATGCAATGCTATGAATACAATGTCTCTTTTTGCAGGAATATTGTTGTCTGAAGTTGTTTCAACATTAGATGATTTGTAAAAAGATAGTAATTCCTCATTACAATCACTCACGCAAAAATCCGCATATTTTTCATCTTTGGATAAACGTCGAAAGAAAATCTTAGTTATTCTGCCACCACCGATAAAGCCTATAGATATATTTTCCATTTAAATCCTTAAAATATATGATTGTTATCGCTGATTTTTTTATTAACAAAATAAATTATTCCAATAAAAAGAGCCGCAGCGGGAAGAATCACTAACCATTTATTCAAACCAAGTTGAAGGAAAATATCTCCATTTATCTCAGACGATAAAAATGTTTCTTTAACAGGTTTGATGGTTAGAGCATATATAAAAATTCCAAATGCCATACCAAAGAATGCAAAGACAGCTTCCTTCTTTCCTTCTCCAATTCTAGCAGCCATTGTACCGGGACAATAACCAAGTAATCCCATTCCTGTTCCGAATAATAAACCCCCAACCAGTTTTCCCCAATCAAGATTTTTAGGAGCAACTTTTAATAGACCTAAATCTCCGAATAAATGGAACAAAATTAAAGAAGAGGTTACCGCTGTTAACATAAACTTAAGAATTTTAAAATCTTTTAATAAAAGCATTCCTATTACTCTTGGATATTTTGTTATACCGGTTTTAGAAAGAATAAATCCAAAGAGGAATCCAACAATTAAGCCGAAAAGAATATTAATTATGATCATTGTTCGCTCCTATTTTAGGATAAAGAATTCTTGCAACTAAAATTCCTGCAGCAAAAAACGAAGCACCGGCAACTATGCTACCTAATGAAAGATGTGCCCAGCCTTGAAGAATATTTCCTGTTGTACAACCACTTGATAATGCAGCGCCATAACCCAACAAAATGCTTCCGGCAAAAACAAATAAATATCTTTTTATCGGGTTTTTACCATGATATTTTTCCCAAACCGCAGGAATGTTTTCAACAGAAAAAGTGCCTGATGTTTTTTTTGCAGTATAACCGCCTAATATTATTCCTATTAAAATAAAAAATTCGATAAATGCATCAGGCTTTTCAGTATATCTTTTTATTGCCGGATTATTGTTTAACGCTTCGAACAAAGAGCCAAATTTTCCGGCAATAAAACCGAACCCTGCTGTTATACCAAAAGGGTAGTTCCTTTCAGCAATTGCTGCAAAAATAAAATATGTAGCAACAGACAAAAGAGAAACGAATATTCCTCCTTTAAACCAATGCCATTCTTTTGAATTATCCATTTTATTTTCTCCTATTGTTTGAACTAAATAATTAGTCTTTTGCCAGTTCATTAATTAGCCACTGAGTTAAAGTTGATTTTGTAGGCAATTTACCACTATGAATTACTCTTTCATTTACAACCAACCCTGGGGTCATCATTATTCCATAGTTCATAATTTCATTAAAATCAGTTACCTTTTCTATTTCTGCATCAATACTGTTTTCGGTGACAACTTCTCTGCATAGCTTTTCAAGATTTATACAGTTTGCACAACCCGAGCCAAGAACTTTAATTTTCAACATAGTCTTATCCTTTCTAAATTTTACTTTTTTATTTCATTTACGTAGAAATTGAAAAAATCATTTTTTATTTCATCTCTCACTTTTCTAAAAACAACAAGTACTTCTTCCTCTGTGCCTTCAGCTTCTGCAGGATCTTCAAAACCAATATGCAGTCGCTTAGTTACTTTCCCCGAAAAAACAGGACAGGTTTCTTTTGCATTATCACAAACGGTAATAACATAATCAAATGATTCGCCCAGGAAATTGGAAACATCCTTCGGTTTATTTGCAGATATATCAATTCCAATTTCTTTCATTACCCTAATGGCATGAGAACTAACTTTATAAGCAGGATTCGTTCCAGCGCTAAAAACTTCGAGCTTATCATCAAATGATTTTAAAAATCCTTCAGCCATCTGGCTGCGGCACGAATTACCTGTACACAAAATTAATATTTTCATTCTGACCTCTTTCTATTTCGTTATGTATCGAATCGTTTTTACGTACAACAAAGATTTTTTCTGTCAATAGTTTTTAAATTTTCCTTGTCTTTTTTTATTTGCTCGTCAGAATCTATTAAGATATTAAGCAAAGATAGATTAGAGGCAATCAATGGATTATCGGAACGAGTGTTAATCATATAATTAACCCACTTGCCTTCTTTAAATTCAACAATAAAGCCTGCTTCTTTAAGTATGCTAAGATGTTTTGATACGGTTGAAGTTGCAAGCTTTAACATTGCGGTGATTTCACAGACGCATAGATTTTTTTCTTTTAACATTCTTAATATGCGAATGCGGTTGCTATCTGACAGAGCTTTATAGATTTTTTGTTGTTGTTTTAACATAATTCATTTCGTTGTTTAACGAAATATAATGTTTTTAAATTAAAATTCAAATCCAAAGTATTTTCATAAAATAACAATGGATGTTGTCGTATTTTAGTAGCGCATTAAATAATTATTTCGTAAAATTTGAACGAGAAAGTTCTAAAGCTCAGGGTGTTTAACAAACTTCGTAAAATGCTTAACGAAGGTGGAAGGACTATATTCAATTGCTCATCTTTTGCAGGTTCTTCAAAAAGTTTATTCATCGCCGATTTATTTGAAAGCATAAGCCAGAGCGTAATAATTGTCCCAACAGCTTGTGAAGCACAGGAACTTAATGTGGAACTAAACATACTTGGTATAAATGAAATAATTCTATTCACTGATTTTGAGAGTGAAGTCAAACAGGAAAAAATTATTGAAATAAAACGAAAAGAAAAATTTGTTTTAATCTCTACATATGAATTGCTCACCCTTAAATTGCCTTCAGAGAAAGAAATAGAACAGAACATTACGAGAATTTCTGCCGGCGGTGATTTGAATTATGATGACCTGTTGGAATATTTAAATCTTTTGCATTATACCAAAGATAAATTTGTTGAGATGCCGGGAGATTATTCTGTCCGCGGTTCAATAATTGATTTCTGGTCTTACAGCGAAAAGATGCCGGTACGAATAGAGTTTGATGTAAACTTCATTGAATCAATGCGTTATTTCGATCCCGATAATCAAAGGTCGACACAACAGATTGACGAAGTAACTCTTGCGGGAAAAATGGATGAAGGAGAAAAAAAGGAAACTTATACAAATATTTTCAGTTATTTAACAAATCCCGTGATTATTTGTAATCAATATGAAATGGATAAAATTATTCTTTCCCAAAGAACTGCAGATGACTTAACCGATACTCTTTCATTGCAGGACGACGATAGTTCTATTTCCTATAAAGACAATGATGTAATAAAACAAGAAGATTTTTTTTCAGAATTTAAAAATGCAAGATGGCTTATTGAGCGTGAACTTGCTCTTGGAACGGAAATAACTGAGCTCGGTTTCTCGGAAGTTCCATCAATCAATTCCAATTATAAACAACTTGAAGAGATGTTGTTTCATTATTCAGATAGCGGTTATAGCATTTTTATTACAACCGAAAATGAACTTCAAACAAAACGAATGAAAGAACTATTAAGCGATTTGAACGATGTTCTTGCTTCCTTTATTGATGATGGCAAAATTCAAGTTATTACTTTAGCAATCAATAAAGGATTTATTAATAAGACAGAAAATATTCTTGTCCTGACAGATTACCAGATCTTTAATAAACCTTACCGAAAAAAACTTCCTTCACACAAAATAATAAAAAGAAACCGGAACAGGGAATTAGCTGCAATAAAAAACAATGAATATGTTGTTCACGAAGATTATGGAATTGGTAAATATATTGGATTGGAAACAATCAAAATTGGTGAGGCAGAACAGGAATCGATGAAACTGCTTTATGCGCAGGGTGATGTTGTTTATGTAAATCTTAACTATTTACATCTTGTAAAAAAATATTCTTCAAAAGAGGGGTTTACTCCAACACTGGCAACAATTGGTTCTACTGAGTGGATAAATACCAAAAGACGTGCAAAGAAAAGAATTAAAGAAGCAGCAAGAGAATTAATTGTTCTTTACGCAAAAAGAAAATCAGCTTCTGGTTTTTCTTTTAGTGAAGATACAGTTTGGCAAAAAGAATTAGAAGCTTCATTTATTTATGAAGATACAATTGATCAATCAAAAGCTACAGAAGATGTTAAAACTGATATGCAGGCAACACACCCGATGGATAGGCTTGTCTGCGGAGATGTTGGTTTTGGAAAAACTGAAGTAGCTGTTAGAGCAGCATTCAAAGCGGTTCAGGATGGAAAGCAGGTTGCGGTTCTTGTTCCTACAACAATTCTTGCCGAACAACATTTTAATACTTTCTCGGATAGACTGTCACAATTTCCTGTAAAAATTGCAATGCTCTCACGATTTCAATCTAAAGCGAAACAAAAGGAAATTATTGCTGAATTAGAAAATGGCAAGATTGATATTGTGATTGGAACACACCGACTTCTTTCAAAAGATGTAAAGTTTAAAGATATTGGCTTGCTTGTTATTGATGAAGAACATCGCTTTGGAGTGATAGCTAAAGAACGTTTACGTTCTTACAAAGTAAATGTTGATACATTAACTTTAACAGCCACACCTATTCCACGAACATTAAACTTATCGCTTCTTGGGGCAAGAGATTTATCAATTATTGCAACGCCTCCGCCAAACAGACAGCCAATTTATACAATGGTTGAAACTTTCGATATTCATAAAATAAAAAACTGGATAAACAATGAACTTGGCAGAAATGGACAGGTTTATTTTGTTCACGACAGGATTCAATCAATTGACAAGATAGCATCATACCTGCTTAAATATATGCCGGAATTAAAGATCGGGATTGCTCATGGACGGATGACTGCTTCGCAGCTTGAGAATGTTATTCATGGTTTTCTGAATCGAAAATATGATGTGCTTCTTTCAACTAAAATTATCGAAAGTGGTATCGACATTCCAAACGTAAATACAATTATTGTTAACAGAGCAGACCGGTTTGGCCTTTCGGAGTTGCATCAACTAAGGGGAAGGGTTGGTAGAAGCGATAAACAGGCTTATGCATATATGCTTGTGCCATCACTTGATGCAATGAATAAAAAAGCAATCAAACGTCTTCAGGCAATAGAAGAGTTCACTGACCTGGGAGAAGGCTTTAATATTTCTATGAGAGATCTTGAAATACGTGGTGCCGGAAATTTACTGGGAGTTGAACAAACAGGATTTATTGATGACATTGGGTTTGAACTTTATGTTAAATTAATAAATGAAGCGGTAGAAGAATTAAAATATGAAGAATTTAAAGATGTTTTTGAAAATCTTCCGAAGCAGAAAGAAAAAACGGACCCAACAATTGATACGTTTTTCGAAATAGGGATTCCGGTTAATTATATGCCGGAACAAATGGATAGATTAAGTTTTTACACAGAACTTTATGCGGTTAAATCTTTAGAAGAATTAGAGGAAATAAAAGAAGAGCTTAAAGATAGATATGGTGAATTCCCGATTCTTGTTCAAAGATTAATGCAGGTTGCAAAACTTAAATATTATGCTTCAAAAGCTTTGTTTGAAAGAATCATAATTCAACGAAAAAATATTTTCATTATACTTCCCCGCGGAGAAAAAGAAGATTATTATAAATCAAAATTTCTTGAGCTTATGAGATTTATTCTTGATGAATATAAAAACGAAGTGAAATTTCAGCAAGCGAAGGATGTAATGAAATTATCGATCCAAAACGAATTTAACACTCCCGAAGCATCTCTTGATTTTTTAATTTCTTTTTGTAAACAAATCATAAAATTATTTAAGAACGAATAATTTATTTTTCTATTGAACCTGCCACAATATTTGCAACCTGTCTTCTTAGCGGAAGAATATATCCTTTTCCATCAGGATGAACCCGGTTGGTTAACAATATTATAAATAGTTTTTCTTTTTCATTAATCAAAATGGAAGTTCCTGTAAATCCTGTATGGCCAAAACAATCTTTAATAAAAATTTCTCCCCTTTCTCCCATATACTCTGAATTAATATCCCAGCCAAGTCCTCTTCCAGAGAATTCTACAGAAGGATAAAGATGAGTCATTGTCTCTATAGTTTGATTTCCAAGAATTCTTATGTTGTTATAGACTCCGCCATTTAACATCATCTGGCAGAAAATAGCCAGGTCATCAACATTAGAAAAAAGACCGGCATTTCCGGAAATTCCTCCCTGTACTCTTGCCAATGGGTCATGAACAATACCGCGCAAAGCCTCTCCATTAATTATTTCTGTTGGAGCAATAACTTTAATCTTTTCTGTCGGTGGATTATAAAAAGTGTTTTTCATTTTTAATGGGTCAAAAATTTCTTTTTTTGAAAATTCTGCAATTGTTATACCTGTTACTCTTTTTACGATTTCGGCAAGAGTGATATAACCAAGACAACTGTAACTAAATTTTTTACCCGGAGGATTTACTTTTTTCAGATTACAAATAGTCTTTATTGTTCCTTCGGGGGAAGGAATGCCAAATTTTTTGGCGATTGAATCTGCATTGGTATATTCAGGTAAACCGGATGTGTGTGTAAGCAAATGAAAAATTTCTGCAGGCAGTTCTCCATTAATACTGTCGGTGTAAGAGGAAAATTCCGGAATATACTTTTTAACATTGTCATTAAGATTGATTAATCCACGTTCGACAAGAATCATTATACTTGTTGCGGTTGCGACAGCCTTTGTAACAGATGCAAGGTCAAAAATTGTTTCGGTGCTCATCTGCTCTATCGATGGGATTAAAGAACAATTGCCAAAAGCTTTTCTATAAACTATTGAATTATTCCTTCCAATAAGAACAACTGCACCGGGCAACTCTTTTTTATTAATGGATTTTAAAATTACGGAATCTAAATAAGTCAATTTAACCGAGGAGAGACCAACAGATTCCGGTCTGGCTGTTTTTAATAATTGTGCATTTGAGAAAGAGTAAACAAAAAGAAAGATGATAACAAAGAGCTTTTTCATTATTGTTCCTTTACAGCTTAATAAAATTTGATAAAATAATTTTCCCGTCTTCTCCGGATTTTTCCGGAATGAACTGAACAGCATAAAAATTATTTTTTTTAAGACTTACGGAGCAATCCTTATTTTTGCTTAATACAGCCGTGGTGTGTTCAACAAGAGGCAGTTCATAACATTGCTCAAAAAAGAAAGCAGGTTCTTCTAAAAGAGAATAAAACAACGGATCTGTTTTGTTAACAATTTTTATTTTGTGAAATGATGAATTAAATTCTTCATTAAAAGTCAGTTCCTGTTTACAAGTCGTTACAGGAAATAAACCAAGACAGGCAGTGTTTTCATCTTTTGCAAATTCACACATTAAACGCATTCCATTTGCAATTCCGAGAATAGGTTTTTTAAGCATTCGCAACATAGAAAAAAGATTTAGCAAGTGTAATTGCTTTACTGCTTTTGCCAACTGGTTCGTGTTCGGAAGAATTAATCTATCAGCTTTGAGAATTTCTGTTTCGTTGTTAGTAATTGTAAACTTCTCTTCAAGTTCACTAAGCAGACTTGTTAGTTCTACAAAATCACAAATGCCAAAATCTATTACTGCAGTCAAATTGCTTTATCCTTTCTTTGAATTTATTTTCGGGGTAAAGATAAAATTGGAATTCCTGTACAGGCACTCGGTTCATTTATGTTTAACAGATTTGCAATTGTAGCGGCAATATCTACAACATAAACAGGAGTATTAATTGTTTGTGCCGGTATTTTCCATCCAAAAAATAATAATGGGGTATGGGTGTCATAATTATAAGATGAGCTGTGAGTGGTTCCCTTTTTCAAAATGTTGTGAAGATACCCGGGACGTAAATTAAAAATTATATCACCCGATAAAGCGGGATTCCAGCCATTTAAAATTGTATTTTCTGCGTTGCGGGTAGCAACTTTTGTTTCAAGAAAATTTCGTGTAAATATTGATTGAATCTCCAGGAAATTTTCTCTTAAATAATTAGCAATTTCTTCCTGAACACTCTCAAAATTCAGGTTTTTATTTTTAATAATACTTTTATTCAAAAAAATCTGCCTGTTAGAAATGTTAGAAATAATTTCTCCGTTTCCATAGTTTCTTTCACAAAAGACTTTTATTGAATCTTTTATTTTGTTCATATTAACAGCTCCACTTGGAATTTTATTTTCCAGCAAGTATCCCTGTGTGGGTAAAGCAGCATGATCAGAAGTAAGAAACAGGAGATAATTTTCTCTTCCGATTTTCTTATCGAGAAAATTAATAAGCTCAGCAATCTGTCGGTCTAATCTTAAATAAGTGTCCATTAACTCGTAAGAGTAATTCCCGAATTCATGACCCATTATATCAGTAGTTGAAAAACTTACTGCGAGGAAATCCGGAACAGAATTATTGCCAATATTTTCGTTGTCAATTAATTCTTTCGTGAAATCTAAAACTATCTGGTTAGCAAATGGTGTAAACTGGAATTTATCATATTTTTCATTACCGTTAAGTTTGTCATACTTGTGCGGGAAAGAGGTTTTTCCTTCTTTAAATATATCGCCTTCATAGGAAGATTCATCAGAAGGATTAATTGAGTATACTTTTTTATCCAATAAAAGCTCCCATGGTTTTGATAAATAGTTATCAACAAGTTTTTTCTGATTAAACTTATCAACCCATTCCGGTAAAGAGTTCATATAATATGTAGATGAAACAAAATTTCCATTGTTATAATTATACCAATAAACTCCATCAGCAAGATGTCCCCCGGGAAGAATTGCGCCTCTGTCTTTAATCGAAACTGAAAACACTTTGGATTTTTTATTTGTGAATAATTTTAGTTCGTCAGTAATTGTTGTTGAAAGAAGATTTACAGGTGAGCACTTTCCAACATCATCATTACTTCCTAATGAATTTTGGTTTTCATCATAAACGCAGTTAATGGTTTTATTTTTTGTACGACTAAAAAACTCATTTCCAATTATTCCATGATAATACGGAGAACTGCCGGAGTAAATGGATGCGTGTCCTGGTCCTGTGCTTGTTAATTCATAGTTAAAATGGTTATATGTAAAGTTTGTTCCTTCGTTCATTAATCTATTAAAGCCTTCTTTGGAATAAAATTGCTGATAACGATACAGATCTACATATCTCATCTGATCAACCACAACACCAACTACTAGTTTTATTTTATTGAAATCCTGGGCAGTACAATTTATCGTTATGTGTACAATAATTAGAAATACAAATATGATCTTTTTCACTTAGTTATAATCCTTACAAAATATAATATGCAATTTACAAAGATTTAATCCATCAATCGAAGCAATTATGAATGAAGTTATTATTAATTTTTTTTTTTACAAGAAGAACCGTGCGATTCTGAATTTTTCAGATTACAGTTGTTTTTAATCGGACTTATCCTTTCCTGATTTTTATTTTATATTTGAACTAAAAAAATTTATTTAAAAATGAAACTTGTAATAGATGAAAATATTTCCTTTGCCGAAGAAGCTTTTGGACAAATTGGCAGTGTAAAACTGATGCATGGCAGGAATATTTCTAATAAAGATTTGATTGATGCAGACGCTTTAATAGTTAGGTCAGTTACTAAAGTAAATAAATCTTTGCTTGAAAACACAAATGTTAAATTTGTTGGTACCGCAACAATCGGAAGAGATCATATTGATGTTGATTATTTAAACGAAGCTGGTATTGCTTTTTCAGACGCAAAGGGTTGCAACGCTTATGCTGTTGTTGAGTATGTAATTACAGCTATTGCAGAATGGGCAAACAGAAACAGAAAAAATTTTTCTGATTTAACTCTTGGGATTGTTGGCGTTGGAGAAATTGGAAGCAAAGTAGATTATTATGCCCGCAAAATCGGATTGAAGACAGTTCTTAATGATCCTCCACGGCAAAGAACCGAAACAGGAATTGATTTTCATTCATTGGAAAAAGTTTTTGAAGCAGATATTATCACTATTCATACTCCATTAACATTGTCGGGGATTGATAAAACATTTCATCTCTTTAATGAAAATAATCTTTTTAATGTTAAAGAAGGAAGTTTATTCATCAACGCGGCAAGAGGAGAAGTAGTTGATAACAAGCAACTTATTAATCTTATCAGCAAGAAGAATCTCGAAGTTGTTTTGGATGTATGGGAAAATGAACCTGCAATTAATACCGAACTGTTAAAATTAGTTAATGTTGCAACTCCTCATGTGGCGGGATACTCGCTTGAAGGAAAAGTAAACGGAACGAAAATAATTTATGATGCTTTATGCAAAAATTTGAAGATTGCTGCGACATGGAAGCCTCTCTTGAAACCTCCCGCCGATAGCTTTATGCGACCAAAAGATTTTCTAACTGAAAATGAACTTTATAATTACATTCTTAAAAGTATTTATGATATCAATGCTGATTCAGAGAAGACAAAAAGCAATATTTTATCTGACTTGAATTCAGTTGGGAAAAATTTTGACCTGCTTAGAAAAAATTATTTCCTTAGAAGAGAATTTAATAATTACTTTATACCCAAGAATATTGTAAGCGATAAATGGAAACAAATACTCGCTTCATTCAGATTTAATTTTATATGAGACTAAAGTTTTAATAATAAAAATGGAGCTTAATAATGCTTAAAAAAATTTCATTAGCAATTATAAACGTATTAATTCTCTTCAGCACAGTATGTATTACCCAAACAAAAGAATTCTCTGTTGAATCAATCTATTCTAACCGCGATTTTTTTGGAAAGGGTTTAAGTGGAGTGCAGTGGTTTGATGGAGGAGAAAAATATTCTTTTATGAAAATGGATCCAGAGGCAAAAGCTGTTTCAATATTTCAGCATATTATAAAAACCGGTGCCGAGGAAATTTTAATTTCTGCAAATCAATTAAAAATAAATGAAGACGATAAACCTTTTTCAATTCAAAACTATTCCTGGTCACCTGACGAAAGATATGTTTTATTTACAGGTGTTTTGTTCGCCCGTTCAATAAAGACAGGCGGAACTTTTTATATTTACGATACTTGGAAAAAGAATTTCTTTATCCTTGCAGAATCAGACGAAGAACAGGTTAATGCAACTTTCTCTCCCGATAGTAAAAAGTTAGCATTTGTAAGAAACAATAATATTTGGTGTGTGGATATTGAAACAAGAAAAGAAACTCAGTTAACGTTTGACGGAAGCGATGTAATCCTGAATGGTTTATTTGATTGGGTTTATGAAGAAGAATTTTCAATTATTAATGGAATAGAATGGTCGCCTGACAGTAAAAAAATTGCATTCTGGAGATTAGACCAATCACCCGAGCCGATTGTGAAAATACAAAAATATGATTCGCTTCACTTAAACTTTTATGAAATGCGTTATCCTAAAGCAGGAGATAATAATGCAATTGTTAAAATTGGAATTGTGAATCTTGAAAACAACAAAGTTGTATGGGCAAGTCTTGGTGAGGAAAAAGATTTTTATATTCCAAGAATAAAATTTACTGCCGACCCCAATTTGCTTTCAATTCAAAGAATGAACAGACTTCAAAACAAAATGGAGTTGTTGTTTGCAGATGCTTTAACAGGAAAATCAAAAACAATTTTAACATTTTCAGACCCTTGCTGGGTTGATGTGAATGACGATTTGACGTTTTTAAAAGATAAAAAACATTTTATCTGGTCATCGGAACAGGATGGATGGAATCATTTGTACTTATTTGATTATGATGGCAAACTAATAAATCAAATTACTAAAGGCGAATGGGAAGTTGATAAACTTTTACAGGTTGACGAAGCAAATAAAATACTTTATTATACATCAAGCGAAAGAAGTCCGTTAAGAAGAGATTTATATTCAATTAGTTTTGATGGAAAAGATAAAAAGAGATTATCAGAAGATGAAGGAACTCATGTTGTAAATGTTTCTCCGAATTGTAAATATTTTATTGACAGGTATTCTAACATTAATAAGATGACAAACATTTATCTGTATCAAACTGATGGTGTTAAATTAAGTGATCTTGTTGTTAATGATATGGCTACAATCTTTAAAGAATATAACCTGGCAAAAACCGAAATACTAACATTTATAACAGAAGATGGGGTTGAATTAAATTGCTGGATGATGAAACCTGCAAATTTTGAGCCCGACAAAAAATATCCGGTTCTGTTTGATATTTATGGCGGACCTGGCTCTCAAGCTGTTTTGGATCAGTGGGGAAGATTACTATGGAATCAACTTCTTGCTCAAAAAGGTTATATTGTTTTTTCTGTGGATCCAAGAGGAACGGGTTTTCGGGGAAAAGCATTTAGAAATCTTGCTTATAAAAAAATGGGATATTGGGAATCAAATGATTTCATTCAAGCCGCAAAATATCTTTCTTCTCTTCCTTATATCGATTCAAAACGAATTGGAATCTGGGGATGGAGCTATGGTGGATTTTCTTCGGCATTAACTTTATTTAAAGGTGCAGATTATTTCAAAATGGCAATTGCTGTTGCCCCAGTTACTAACTGGAGATTTTATGACAATATCTATACGGAAAGATATATGTCTCTTCCAAAATATAATGAAGCAGGTTATGATACGAATTCTGTTCTTCACTATGTTAATAATTATAAAGGTAAACTATTGCTGGTTCATGGAACTCTTGATGATAATGTTCATTTTCAGAACTCGGTTAAGCTGGTGGAAAAACTGATTGATGCAAATAAACAATTTCAGACAATGTTTTATCCTGAAAAAGAACATAGCATTTATGGGGGAATGGCAAGAATACATCTTTATAATATGATGCTTGAATTTATTTTGAGAGAATTATAAAGTTAATTTATAAATTTTTCAAAAAAGATTTTTTCGGCTTCAACAGTACCAATTAAAATTATTGATTGACCGGGTGCAAGAATTGTTGCTGCCTTGGGATTCACAACAAAGTCGTTGTTGTGAATCAGTGCCACAATACTGCAACCGGTTAATTCTCTAATGCATGAATTAAGAATAGTTTTATTTGCAAGCTTTGTTGGAACTTCAACTTTAAAAACATCTACACCTTCTGCGATCATTAAAATGTTTTCATTTTGCAAAAGATTAAAAATACTGCTTGAACCCATTGAAGCGTATGACATAACAATATCACAGCCAGCATTGTAAAGTAATTGAACCGTCCTTTCAAGAGTTGCCCTGCTGATAATTTGAATGTCGGGTCTCAACTTCCTGATTAATGCCGTTAAAAAAATATTTGTATGATCATCGTGCGTGGTAATTGCAATTGCGTGAGCCTTTTCAATTCCAGCTTTTTTTAATACTTCAATGTTACTTGCATCACCTGATAAAAAATTATCGCCGGCGATTACTTTTGGTTCTTTTTCAATAACTATATGTTCAAGCTGTCTTTCTATTAAAGAAGCACTTAAAGCTTTTCCAACATTTCCTCCGCCAACAACTATTATAGGACCAATTTCGATATTGTAAATACAGAAAAGTTCATTATATCTTTCTATTTGTTCTTGTGAGCCTGCTAAAACAAGTACAGACTTTTCTGTAATTACTGAATCGGGCTTGGCAATGTTAAAAATTCCATTTTCCCAGATACCGACAATTGATACACCTATTAGTTCACGTAAATTTGTTTCTTTAATTAATTTGCCCGCTAGCGGAGTTCTCCTTACTGTTGCTTCGGCAATTCTTAAATTGTCAAACTCACCGATAATATGAGCAAGAGCATCACCCGATACAATTCTTCTTGAGAGTGATTTTCCCATCATTTCATCTAGTTTGATTATATGATTAACGCCTGCTGAATTAAGCACATCTTCAGCGCTCTTCATTGTAGCAAGAGAAATGATGTTTTTATTCTTTGTCGTTTGTCTTATTGCAAAAGCCGTAGATGCGTTTTCAAAATCATCTCCCGCTAAAACAAATCCAAGCGATTGATCAACTTGTAGATGTTCATAAGACTCAGGGTCGTCTATTTCTCTTGCAACGACTTTATAGTTTTCATCGATAAGAGCCGCCGCTTGCTTTAAATTGGGAACTAATAAAACATACGGGATACGATAGTTTTTAAATTTACTTATTAATGATTTTGTTACGTTGTTGAAATTAGTGATTATTACATGTCCACGAACCTGCTGAGATAGTTCTTTGTGAATTCTTGCTGTCGACTGGAACAACTGAAAGAAAGTAAAGGGAACGATGACAATTATAAATACAAGTCCTGAAAGATTTACAAAAACAGTAAATAACTTTCCAATGTCAGAGTTAAATACAATATCACCAAGACCAAGTGTGGACATATTTGTACTTGTCCAGTAGAAAGAAGTTATCCAGCTGCAATCACGACCTTCATTCAACATCAATAATTTAAATGCAATTGTATTAAATGAAATGAGTGAAACCAATATTAAAAACAAACGGATAAGCAAAAGAGCATTTCTTCTGCTAGTTCTTACTCCTAAAAAGGATCTTCGTTTTTTTAGCGGTTTCATGTTTTAAAAATTGTTTTAACAGGATTTAATTATTCCGATAAAAGAATCAACTTTTAGACAAGCGCCACCGACAAGTGCCCCATCAATATTTGGCTGAGACAATAATTCTTTTGCATTGTCTGGTTTAACACTACCGCCATATTGTATTATCATCGCTTCGGCAGCGTAATTGCTGTAAATCTTTTTTAACAGGTTTCTGATAAAAGTGTGCACTTCTTCTGCTTGCTGCGGAGTAGCATTTTTACCTGTTCCTATAGCCCAGACAGGTTCGTATGCGATTACGATATTTCTTAAATCATTTTCGGAAATATTTTTTAGTCCTTCAACTACTTGTTTTTCTATTACATTAAAAGTAATTCCGTTTTCTCTTTCATCAAGCGTCTCCCCAATGCAAAAAATTGGTTTAAGTCCGCCCGATAATGCTTTTACAATTTTTTTATTTATCATCTCGTCAGTTTCTTTAAAGATAGTTCTTCTTTCGGAGTGACCGATTATTACAAATTCACAACCAACACTTTTTAGCATTGAAGCAGAAATTTCTCCGGTATAAGCACCGCTTTCTTCAAAGTAAAGATTTTGTGCACCAAGTTTCAACTCCGAATCTTTAATTAGAGTAGCCGCAGCTTCAAGCGATGTGAATGGCGGACATATTATTACTTCACAATTAACTATTTCTTTATTCAGTATATTTTTTAATTCCGATATTAAAGAAATTGACTCAGTAAGATTCATATTCATTTTCCAGTTACCGGCAATAATTTTCTTTCGCATTTTCATCCTCTTTATATAAAAATATTTTTCTTAAGTTTCAGTGCAAACTTAATAAACAAAATAAATAAGTTAATGTTGAAAAATAAAATTCCAAAACAGGTTGTTCTTTTAGGCTTTATTAGTCTTTTTACAGACATAGCAAGCGAAATGCTTTATCCGGTAACACCTTTGTTTCTAACAGCCACACTTGGTGCATCAATGGCAATGGTCGGAATTATTGAAGGTATTGCAGAATTAACTGCCGGATTTTTAAAAGGTTACTTTGGCAATTTATCTGATAAAGTCAGAAAAAGATCATTGTTTGTTTCTCTTGGTTATGGTTTATCTGCAATAGCAAAGCCATTACCGGCTCTTATTCCTTCTTTGCCAATGGTAGTTGGTTCAAGAGTAGCCGATCGGGTTGGAAAAGGAATACGAACCGCACCAAGAGACGCTTTACTGGCAAGTTATTCGGACAAAAGTAACAGCGGATCAGTTTTTGGTTTTCACAGAGGGATGGATACGCTTGGAGCTGCAATAGGACCAATAGCCGCACTAATACTGCTTTATTTTTATCCGGCAAATTATATTTTAATATTTCTTGTTGCCTTTATTCCTTCGATTGTTGCAGTGGTATCAACTTTTTTTGTTAAAGATAATTTTGTTTCATCTAACAAAAATAACCGACTGAGTTATCTGGAATTCTGGAAAGGATCTCCTAAAGAATACAAACTGCTTCTGTTTTTGTTTGTGGCTTTCTCTTTTGTTAACAGCAGTGATGTGTTTTTGATTCTTAAAACAAAAGACATTTCTGGTTCCGAAACCGCATCTCTTGCGGGATATATATTTTACAATCTCGTTTACGCAGGTTTATCATACCCAATAGGAAAAGTTTCAGATAAATTTGGAAAGAAAAAAATATTCTTAACCGGACTATTGATTTATTCTTTGGTTTACATCGGTTTTGGTGTGATAAATAATATTAACATTGTTTTTGTTCTGTTTGCTTTTTATGGAATTTATGCAGCATCTTCTGAAGGCATTACAAAAGCCTGGGTAGCAGATTTAATTCCCGATGATCAACGGGGAAGTGGAATTGGACTTTTAACTATGCTTTCCAGCTTTGCAGTCATGCTGGGTTCTTTTTTTGCGGGAGTGTTGTGGGATAAGTTTGGTGCATCAGCACCATTTTATTTCTCCGGAATTTCTTCTCTTGTTATTTTTCTTATGATTTTATTTTTTACAAAATCAAAATTATCTTATTCAAATAATTCAAGAGGCAGATAACCCTCAATTTCAAGTAGTTTTATTTTTATATCCATACCACCGGAATAACCACCGAGATTGCCATTTGAGTTAATCACTCTGTGGCAGGGAATAATTACAGGGACGGGGTTTGCGCCATTTGCCCTTCCAACTGCTCTTACTAAGTTTGCATCTCCGAGTTTAATAGCAATATCTTTATAACTTGCTGTTTCACCATAAGGGATTTTCAATAACTCGTCCCATACCCGTAACTGAAATGGTGTTCCGCTTAAATCTAAAGGAACATTGAACACTTTTAGTTTTCCGGCAAAATAATCCTTTAGTTGTTCAACTACATTAAATAAATAGGGGTCATCTTCTTGTAGCTTTGTCTTTTTTGTGTAAAATTTTTTGTCGGAGGTTTTGTTTAGTTCAATTCTGCAAATACCATTTGCCGAGGAATAGATATTAAATTTAATACCCTTTAATGTAATGGATGTATAGAAAACTTTTTTTTCTTCTTTCTTCATTGCATTGTCCGAAGATAGTTTATGTAATACTTTTTATTGAACAAATCATTTGTTAAAGGACTTAAAGAAAAATAACAAAAAAAGGAAGCAATAAAAAATTACTTCCTCAAATAGTTTAAGAAATTATCTTAAGCAGGAATCACTTCAATATTGGGATTTACATCTCGCTTAAGAAGATTTTCAATAGCTGCAAGAGTTCCCCGTATTGAAGTCGGACAGCTTCCACAGGCTCCCTGGTAGCGTATTTTAAGTGTATAGCCATTTAAGCCAATTACTTCAAGTCCGCCGCCATCATATGCTAAAGCAGGACGAACTTTCTGATCGAGAATATTATTTATCTGTTTCAAGAGTTCGCTTTGTTCCGCATTATCAATTTTTACTTCAACCTCTGGTGGAATTAATGAATTGTCAAATTCTTTCAAAAAATCTACAAGAGGGCGTTGTATTTGTCCCCACTGAGTTTCTTTGTTCTTTTCAACCGTAATGAACTTATCCATATAAAAAACACTAACAACTCCAGGAAGCCCGAAAATTCCTTTTGCAAGAGGATCATTTTCTGCATCTTCTTTTTTATGGTACTGCCTTGTGTCGTGATTCAATATTTTTTCTTTCAAAATAAATTTTAATGCATGCGGGTTTGGAGTTAATTCTACATCAACTACTTGTATCATAACATCTTTCTCTTTTTTGTTTGCAAATTAATAGATGAAAATTATTTCTACAACATTTATAATTGTTTATCAAAATTAATAACAAGTTAAAAGAAAGATAGTTCAATACCGAACAGATGGTTTTGAAAAGGAATCGGGGTTCTTTAATTTAAAGATGAATTTATAAATTATATGAGAAGTGAAGTGGAAAAAAGCAATATATATCAATTAGCCGAAGAACTTTCCGCAGGTTTGAATTATAAACTGAAAGAAACCGCTATAATACTTGCTGCGGGACATGGAAAAAGAATAAAATCTCACAAATCCAAAATGCTTCATAGTATCTGGGGTGTTTCTACAGTTGAAAGAGTCTATAACGCTTGTGTATATGGAATTGAAAATCTGAATACTATCATTATTGTTGGTATTAAAGCTCTAGATGTTATGCAGGTTATCGGGAAAAGGAAAAACAATGTGTTTGCTTATCAATCTGAACAAAAAGGAACGGGACATGCAGTTCAGACAGGGTTGGATAAAATTAAAAAGGATAAGTATGAAGGATTGGTTTATGTGCTTCCCGGCGATATGGGGCTGCTTGATGAAGCAACAATAAAAATGTTCAGACAGCAATTTATTAATTCTGATTCCGATATGATGGTACTTACCGGAATTTACCAGGGACCTGTAAGCGAAAATTCTTACGGAAGAATTTTAAGAGTTAAGGAATACGACTCCGAAGGAACTCCCTCAAAAGAAGATACTGGAAAAGTGATTGAAATAATGGAATATAAAGACATTCTTGTACTTAATAACAACGAGAAGTACAGAACAACTTTCAATCAGAGAATTTATGAATTTACAAAACAGGAGTTGATAGAAAACCGCGAATTCAATTCCGGAGTTTATGCGTTTAAATTCAATAAATTAGCCGAAACCATTAATCTGCTTACAAGCAACAACGCTCAGAATGAAATTTATATTACAGATTTAATAGCCATTTTTAATAAACATAAATATACTGTTAATGCAATCAGTCCTGAAGAGCAGTATGTTGTAATGGGCTTTAACGATAAATCTGTTTTAAAGGAAATGGAAAAAGTTTATCGTTATAAAATTTATGATAAAATAAAAAACATAGTTGAAATTGAAGACCCGGATGATTTTTTTATAGAAGAAAGTGTGGTAAACGAAATTATAGACGCAGACAGAAAAGGTTCTCCACTTGATATTAGTATAGGGAAAGGAGTTTATATAGGAAAAGGGGTTAAATTAAATTACAACATACGGCTTAAAAAGAATGTTTATGTAAATGGTAATGTCATTTTTGGCAAAAATGTTACAGTATGGGAAAATGCTTACCTTTCTACGTTTCCAGAACAAAAATTTGTAATCGGTAATAATGTTGAAATATTTTGGGGAGATATTATTAAAGGTAATATTGAGATAGGAGATAATTCCAAGATTGAATCAAGCGTTAATATGACGGGCAGCGATGAATTCCCTTTACGCATTGGGAAAGATGTTTTAATAAAAGGAACAAGCTACGTCTTTGGTTCAATTATAGAAGATGGTGTGCATATTGAACATAGTGTGTTGATTAAGAAAAAAGTGAACAGACTTGTAAAGCGAAATGGGAAACTTCAGGAAATTAAATTTTATCTTCCAATGCCTTCTGGTGTAGATGCGATTGATGACCTGTGTTAATTTAAAAAGAAAAAAGCCCTTACAAAGTAAGTAAAGGCTTAAAATATTTTAAACGGCTTATTTAGAAGCAGTATCTGTCAGCTTGTTAAGATGTTTTGTAATTCGCGACTTTCTTCTTGCTGCTGTGTTTTTATGAATTCTGCCCTTTGCAACCATTTTATCTATTGCAGAAACAGCTTTCTTATAATCTTTTTCCCCTTCGGATTTCGTCTTTGAAGCAAGAATTTTTTTAACTTCAGTTTTTAATTTAGAAACCGAACTTTTATTGATTGCTCTTTTTCTTTCAGTTGTGCGAATTCTTTTTTTAGCCGATTTATGATGCGCCATAAATTAATTTACCTTTTCTATTCTTTATAATTTTATAAAAATCACCGGCAAATATATTCAAAAGTCTTTAAAGTTGGAAACACAAACTATAAAAATATAACCCCCTCCAATACCTGCATTATTCTTCTATATGAACTTATTCTGTAAAAAAATCCTTATGATACTCTGCCTTTGACGGGTACTCTGGAATCATTGAATGTTTTTGAGTATTTATTTCACAATCCTTGTAACTCGAAACGCAGTTTTGAGAAACCGCCCATAGAACATTCGGCCATTTACATAAGACAGGTAGAACTTAATTAAAGTAAAATGCAAAACAATTTTTAACGCTTTGAATTTTTGGTTCTGAATTTGTCCAATCCTGACTTGCTGGAATTAGTATTTCGGATTTAGAGCTTAAATTTAAGAATTGTTCATTATTGATAAATTTTCTGGATAAAAAGCGAGGATTATCTCTGTTTGGGTTAAGGTTTCTCGCCTAAAATACAGTGATGAAGCTTAAGGTAAGTCCGGCCAGTTATAACTTTAGCATTGCGAACCCCTCTTAATAAATTGTATATTTGCAACGTTAAATAGAATTTTTTGAAGAAAATACCGAGTTAATGACGTTGTTACAAAAACAGGCTTTTTATGCTGTTATTTTTGTTTTTCTTTTTAGCATAAAACCAGCTTTTCCACAGATTATTTTCAAAGAACTTACGGGTTATACAATTACTGAAGATAACCTCGATTTTATAGAAAAATCCTCCACACGAAGCACAATAATTCTGAATGGTAAATGGAAAGTTTATAAATCAACCGACGAAAGTAAGAAAAAAACAATGGTTCAAATTCCGTCTGTTCATCACAGTGATGCAGAGCTGGTTTTTGAAAAAGCATTTACCCTGAACAAAGAGCAAATTAAACAAAACAATTTTGAGCTTAATTTTCTTGGGCTAAATTACAGTGCGGATATTTTTATTAACAACAAATTGGTTTATAAACATGTAGGCGGAGATTTTCCATTTAAATTTCTTTTGCCAAAAGATTGGCTGCTAAGCGATAGAGAAAATGTTCTATCGGTAACTGTTAATTCAAAAGCTGATTCGTGGAATACAATTCCTGTTAAACAAAGTTTCTTATATCCCGAAAGTTTTGGCGGAATTTTCAGGGATGTTTATCTTCGGTTATTACCAAACTCAAATATCGGCAACTTAAAATTTTCATATAACTTTCAGGGAAACACTGGCAGAGCCAAGCTAAATATAATAGCAAGAGTTGTTAATAATGAGTATCAAAAAGCAAGCGACTCTTTAAACCAATCTGATAATTTTGAAATAAAATATTTTTTGCAGGCGGGACTGGAAAAAACAGCGTTTTCATCAAGCACAACGTTTTTACTCAAGCAGGGAAAAGAAAAAATTGTAAACCAGTTTTTCGAAATACCGAATCCTATTCTCTGGTCACCATCATCGCCTTTTACGTATAAGCTAATTATACAAATGTTCAAACAGGGTTCTCTTGTTGATGAAATAATTAAACCTGTCTCTTTTTATAATCTTAATAACAACACCGATTCACTTACACTCAATGGTGCAAAGTTCCAGTTTAACGGAGTAACATATATTTCTTCCAATTATAATTTCGGTGGAATGTTTACACGCGAACAAATGAGAAGAGATATAAGGTTAATTAAAGAGCTTGGTTTTAATTCAGTAAGATTTTCAAAGTCATTTCCGCATCCATATTTACTTTCTCTTTGTGAAGAGTATGGATTGTTGGCATTTATTGAACTTCCTTTACAGGGAATTCCCGCAACATTAATGGACAACCAGGTCTTCCTTGATAGAAGCAAAAATTACCTAAACCGAATGTGGGAAGCATATAATAACTTTTCAGTAATTGCTGCTGTAGGATTAGGAAATTCTTACATTGCAAATTCTCCTTATACGATCTTTTATTTGAATGAACTTGCAGGTGAATTTAAGAAAAATAATTCCAGGTTACTTTTTGCATCTTTTACAAATCTTAATTTTGAAACCGTTCCCAAAATTGATTTTTACAGCATTGAACTTTTTAACAAACCTGTTTCTTCTATAAATGAATATTATCTGTCTGCTATTGAAAGATTGGGGGCAGGAAAAGTTTTTATAAGCGAAGCAAGTTATCTGTCAAACTTAAATTCTAACAGCGGTTCAACAAATCAGAATACTTTTGACAGTCAGGCAAAAAATATTGAAGAACTTATTTTGTACTTCGAACAAAATAATTCGGGTGGATATTTTATTAATACAATGTTCGATTACCGCTCTGAATATCATTCGATAATTTCGGGGTATAATAAAGAACAAAAAATTTCACTTGGAATTCTTGGAGAAGACAGAAACACCGACAGGATTAGTTACAAAGTAATTTATTCCCGTTTGCACAATCTTGAAAAAGTTACAATTCCTCTTGGAGTTAAAAAAGATGATTCTCCAATGATTTTTATTGTCTTTGGTCTTGGGCTTGCTTTGTTTATGGGATTTCTTGTAAATACAGGAAGAAAGTTCAGAGAAGATGCTTCCAGGGCATTGTTAAGACCATACAATTTCTTTGCAGACATAAGAGACTTAAGAGTTATTTCAGGAATTCATTCTACCTTACTTGCAGTAATAATAGCGGCCTCGCTTTCTTTAATTACAGCAAGTGTTTTGTATAGTCTTAAATCCGAAATATTTTTTGAAAAGGTTCTTGTCGCCCTTGGCAGCTACAAATTGTTGAATTTATTTAGCTACTTCACATGGCACCCTGTGCAATCATTAATCGCATTGTCAATAATCTTTTTTATTAAAATTGTTTTGATTGCTCTTATAATAAAAATTGCTTCCTTCTTTGTAATGAACAAGGTATTTTTCAGCAATGCTTATTATACCGTGGTATGGGCTATGCTTCCGGTTGTTTTAACAATTCCTCTTGCAATAGTTCTTTACAGGTTAATTAATACCGACATAGGAGTAATTTATTATTATGTGGTGTTAATCATTCTTGCAATCTGGGTCGTTTATAGATTGATTAAAGGCATTTATGTAATTTATGATGTTCGTCCTGGGAATGTTTATTTTTATAGTGCGTTGTTTATAATTGTGGCAGCCGGAATTTTTATTCTCTATTTTCAATTGAAAAATTCTTCTGTCGATTATCTTTTACAGGTATTTAAAGAATTTAATTCGCGGATTTAAAAATTGTATTTAAAGAAATTAGAAATATTGGGTTTTAAATCTTTCCTGCAGAAGACAGAGATTGATTTTGATTCGGGATTAACTGCGGTTGTTGGTCCAAATGGCTGCGGCAAAACAAACATTGTAGATGCTCTAAGATGGTGTTTGGGCGAACAAAAAAGCAGTACTCTCCGTTCGGATAAAATGGAGAACGTAATTTTTAACGGCACAAAAAATCGCAAACCAATGGGAATGGCTGAAGTATCTTTAACAATTAAAAATGATAAAGGTATTTTGCCTACCGAGTATTCTGAAATAACAGTAACGCGAAGAATCTTCCGTTCGGGCGAAAGCGAATATCTTCTCAATAAAAATCTTTGCCGGTTAAAAGATATAACCAATCTTTTTATGGATACAGGAATGGGCTCGAATGCTTATTCTGTAATTGAATTGAAAATGGTTGAAACAATCCTGAGCAACAAAGCAGAAGAACGCCGCACAATGTTTGAAGAAGCTGCAGGAGTAAATAAATATAAACTAAGAAGAAGATTAACATTAAAAAAACTTGATGATGTTAAAGCCGACCTGACCCGTGTTAATGATATTGTTTCTGAAGTGGAGAAAAAAGTTAACTCACTTGAACGACAGGCAAAAAGAGCAAGCAAATTCAGCAATCTTTCTGCCGAACTAAGAGGGCTTGAACTTGAACTTGCCGAAAGAGAATTGGCTCTTTTTAACAGAAATAAAAATCAACACAAGTTACTTAAAGAAGAACTATCCGGCAAAAAAATACAGCTTGAATCTGAACTAAATAAGTATGAAGATGAATTAAAGATATTTAAAGAAAAGCTTAGCGCAATTGAATCACTGTTAAATTCAAAACGAAATGAGATTACTTCTCAAACTGAAAAAATTTATAAAACAGAACAAGACATTTCTGTAGGGCTGGAACGAAAGAATTCTTTAATAAAAAATATTGAGCGGTATAAACAGGAAATCCTTGAATTAAAAACGCGTCTTAAGTCAACCGAAGAAACAATTTCTAAGAACTCTGAAAAGCTTAATGATGTATCAAATAGTATTGCGTTAAAACAATCTGATAAGTTACTCGATGAAGAAATTGTAAGTCAGAAAAAAGGTTTGCTTGAAAAAAAGCGGAACGCATTAAAAACTATTTCCGAAAACTCTCTGGAGCAATTTAAGGAATTAACCTCTGCAGAGAATGAATTATCAAATCTTCAAAGCTCTCTTGAAAGAATAAACAATAATATTAACAGGTTGAACAGCAAGATACAAACACTTACAGGCAATATTGCAAAGACTGTTGGTTTTATTGAAGAGCTGTCTCTTGACAAAATCGATGTTGAGAAAAAACTTGTTGAAGCTGAAGATTTTTATGCAAAAAAGCAGAAAGAAAAAGAAGACCTTGAGAAAAAACTCTCACAATTAAAATCGCAGGAGATTGAAGAAAAGGGAATAATTGCTGCGGTTAACGACAAAATAAATTTTCTTAAAAATCTTATAGATAATCTTGAAGGTTTTTCAAAGGGAGCAAAAGTATTACTTGATGATAAATCCTGGACGGGTAAAGATAAAAATCTTCTCGCTAATATTGGCGATGCAGGCGAACAATATCGGTTTGCAATTGAAGCATCATTAAAAAATAATCTTAATAATATTCTGGTTGAAAGTATAGAAGATGTAAAACGGGGAATTGAATACCTGAAGAACCATGAATATGGTAAGGCATCGTTTTATATTTATAACCAGGAACAAAACAACCTGACTTTTTTAGAAAAAATAGGAAAATATTTTTTAACCCGTAAAGCAAAAAAAATTCAGAATGAAAAAGGATTTTTAGGCTGGGCAAATAAACTTGTTGTAACCGAAGCAAAGTGGCAGCCATTTTTTGACAGATTGCTTGATAATACAATTATAGTTGATGAGCTGGAAAATGCATTTTCAATTTCGAAAAAATACAGAGGTTTTAATTTTGCAACCCTTAACGGCGATTTAATTTACAATTCCGGAGTGATTGAAGGTGGTTCAAAACCAAAGCTTGATGAAACATTGCTTGGAAGAAAACAACTTTTAGAAAATCTTCAAAAAGAAATTCCGAGAAGAGAAGCCGCACTAAATAAATTGAGAGATGAAATAGAAAGTCTTGAAAACCAGGCCTCTGAAATAGACTTAAAAGTGCTTTCAGAAAAAGGAAGAATACTTATAAATGATCTTGCAAATGTTGAAAAACAAATTGCCCAGTTTGAATATGAAAAACAAAAAGCAGTTGATGAGATTGAGAAAACAAGAAATGAAATACAGGAATTTGCATCTTCGTCAAATAAAATTGATAATGAAAGAGAATCTTTAACTGGAAAAATTTCGCAACTGATTGAATCAAAAAATAAAATTGATGAACAGAAAAAAAGTCTTGAAGAAGAATTCCAATCCGTTGAAAATGATTTTAATCTTGCAGCCAACAAAATAAATGAAGTCAATCTTGAAATTGAAAGATTGAATGGAGAAAAGAAAAATCTTGAGAACTCACTTGTTTACGGAAAAGAAACAATTACAAACATAACCGGAACGATAGCTAAACGTGAGCATGATATAGATTCTTTTAACACTGAAATTAGTAATCTTGAAATATCAATTCAAAAAGATTCAGAACTTTTAAATGAACTGAAAAATATCAGGGACAGACTCAATCTTGAAGAAATTGAAATTGAGAAAAATTATAAGTCAGTTAAAACAAACATTAATGAAAGAGAGCAAACACTCGGGAGTTTAAGAAAAGAAAAAGAAGCAGCATCAAATAAGATTCATGAATCTGAAATGCAGGCAAAAGAAGTTGATATGCGTATAGAAAATCTGCGAGAACATATTTATGAAAATTATTCACTTGCGATAGAACTAAAAGAATTTGATGATCTCGATATATTTGACTTTAAGGGAAGAACCGACGAAGTTCACACGCTCAAGCAACAGATAAAAAATCTTGGGCCAATCAACAGTCTTGCCTATTCTGAGTATGAAGAAGAAAAACAGAGATTTGAATTTTTATCAAAGCAAAGAAATGATTTGCTGGAATCCGAAAAAGATTTAGTTAAGACGATAGAAGAGATTAATAACACTGCTCATCAATTATTTTCTGAAACTTTTGAACGGATAAGAGAAAATTTTATTAGAATTTTCAGAAGTTTGTTTAATCCCGGAGATGAAGCGGATTTAAAGTTGGAAGAAGAAGCGGATCCCCTTGAAGCAAAAATCGAAATTATTGCAAAACCCAAAGGGAAAAGACCAACATCAATAGAATTACTTTCTGGTGGCGAAAAAACATTAACCGCAATTGCACTTCTGTTTGCAATTTATCTTGTTAAACCAAGCCCGTTCTGCGTACTTGATGAAATTGACGCACCACTTGATGATGCTAATGTTGATCGTTTTACCAGAATACTAAAAGAGTTTAGCGTTAACACACAGTTTATTGTTGTAACGCATAATAAAAGAACAATGGAAGCGTGCGAAACACTTTATGGAGTAACTATGCAAGAAGAAGGTGTCTCTAAACTTGTTAGTGTTCGTTTTAATGAGGAACTGGATTTTGTTAATTAGGTTTTTACATAAACATTTTATCTCCTCTCAGATTAAACTTTCTATTATTTTAATCTGTATGTCCTTTTATGCTGTTAATGTTTTTTCACAATGGTCTAACAATCCTTTGATAAGCAATGAATTAATTTCGGAGACTAATAATCCGGTTGATATCTCTGTCTCTGAAGATAATCTTGGTGGGGCATTTATTGTTTGGCAGGATACCAAGCAAAGTCAAACGCCGGATATTTTCTTCCAGCATTTTAATGTAGATGGTTATGTTAGTTTTAAGTCTTCAGGAAAAAGAGTAAGCAATTTAAAAGGACCAAAAGTTAACCCCGTCTTGTCAAATTCACACGGAAATATTTCTGTGGTTTTGTGGAAAGATTTTTCTGCTGAGAATAATGGAAATCTTTATATCCAAAAATTACAAACAAACGGTAACCTGTTGTGGGGGGAGCATGGAGTAGCCGTTGCACAGGGGAATAATGAAATACTAAATTATTCATGCTCGCTGGATAAAAATGGTATTGCTTATATTACATTTGTTGAAAAAAACAACCTCTCCATTTCTTCATATACTGTTTATTTTCAGAAAATATCTGCAACAGGTGAACCAGTGTTTAATTCACCCATCAAAATCTCTTCATCAGCTAATGCAAAAAATTTTACTTCTGTTTTTTCTGATGACAAAGGTGGGGCTTATATATTGTGGGTTGAAAATGAAAACAACATTTCGCAAGTACGCTCCCAGCATATAGATGAATCAGGAAATTTTGATTGGAAAAAAGAACCAAATATTTTATCTGGGCAGGTTGCAAGTGTTTTTATTTACAGAGCTATTAAGGTTAATTCTAATCTTATTTACTTGTGCTGGCAAACTCAGGGAAAACAAAAGAAAATATATCATCAATTATTTAATTTGGCTGGAAATAATATTTACGGAGTATCGGGTCTTGCGATTCCATGTAAAAAGGGAACACCGACTAATCCAATCCCGTTGCTTGCAAGTGATTCAACAATTATTCTTTGCTGGATTAATGAAATTAACAACGATAAAGATATTTATGTACAAAAATTCCGCTTAAACGGAAAAGTGTTATGGAGCGAAGATAGTGCAGCTTATATGAAGCTGAAAGGAAATCAGTTTGCACAATCAATTACAAGCGATGGACGAGGTGGTGCAATAATTGCCTACTTTGAGAAAGCCGAGAATAGTTTACAGCCTGATATTTATGCTCAAAGAATTAGCAGAAAAGGAGAATTTCTCTGGGGAGTTGGTGGAGTGGCACTTGCAAATTCTCCGAATAGTGAGAAAAGTTATTTGAGTTTAATACCGGATCAGAATAACGGTGTAATTGGAATTTTTAAAGAAAAACGTAATGGCTCTATTGGTATTTATGGACAAAGGGTTTTTTCTAATAAGACATATTCTTCGCAGGTTGTTGATTTTTCTACAACTCTGGTTGGAGATTCAGTTTTAATTAACTGGAAAACCTCAAACGAGAAAGAAATTTTTGCTTATAAAATTGATAGATTAATTCAAGGGGAGTCTACTGATTCAAGCTGGAAAGAAATTGCTACAATTCTTTCAAACGGCTTGCAGAGGACAAACAATTATCAGTACCTTGATTTCCCTAATACAGCAGGCACAATTTTTTATAGGCTTCGGCAATATGATAGAAGCGGTGTTGAGCAGCTGAGTGAAATAACAAGAGTTGATTTTATTTCGGAAGATATTAATGAACCGATGGTGTTTCAAAATATTCCTAATCCTTTTTCAGACTCGACGAGTATTACATTTATTCTTCCTTATGAACAACGGGTTAAATTTGAAATCTATAATTCACGCGTAGAATTGATTAAGGAATTTTATATTGAAAATACTATCGCGGGGAGAAACAAAATCTATTTTTCTGCAGAAAACATTCCGTCGGGAATTTATTTCTATCGGTTTACAGCAGGCGATTATACGCAAGTGAAAAAAATGATAGTATCTCGTTAATGATAAACACGTGGAAATAAAATATTTTCAAGATGAAAGAAAAATCACTAAAAATATTTGTCGATTTTGATGGAACAATTACCAAAGAAGATGTTGGAGCGGGAATTTTTTTGCATTTTGGAGATTATAACAAAGTAATGACTATTGAGCAAAAGATTAGCAGCCTTGAAATTTCGGGTTCGGAAGGCTGGGAAAAATTGTTCAATGTTCTTCCCCAGGTTGATGAACAAAAACTAACAGAGTTTGTATCTGGCTTTCAGATTGACGACACCTTTAAAGATTTTGTTTCTTTTACCGAAAAAAATTTTCTTGATGTTTTTGTGTTAAGCGATGGATTTGATTTTTATATCGAAAAAATTTTAAGAAGAGAAAATTTATCATACTTAAAATTTTATTCAAATAATCTGGAAATAAGTCGAGATGGAAAAATGATTCCTTCATTTCATTATCGTGACGAGGAATGTAACAAGTGTGCAAATTGCAAGCGTAATCATATTCTTGCTAATAGCGGCGAGGATGAATACACAGTTTATATCGGCAATGGAAGTTCTGATGTTTGTCCGGCACAATATTGTGATTTCATTTTTGCAAAAGACACCTTACTCAAGTATTGCGAAAAAGAAAGAATTTCTTACTTCCCTTTTGATAATTTTAATGATGTAAAACAGAAACTTGAAAATTTATTAAGTAAAAAAAGATTAAAGAAACGACATCAGGCTGAAATAAAACGAAAACATGTGTACCAACTTGGATGAATAATGAAAAAGTTATCACTAAAAATATTTAAATACAGAAGCTATACACCAATTCCATTTATTGTGCTTATGTTTATTTACCAGCAGGCAAATATCTGGAGTTTAATTTTTGGTTTTATAATTGCAGGAATTGGTGAATCAATTCGCTTGTGGGGAGTTAGCTGGGCTGGTAGTGAAACCCGCACAACCGGTGCAGTTGGTGGTTCTTTTTTGGTAATAAGCGGACCTTTTTCACATGTAAGAAACCCGCTTTATGTCGGCAATATATTAATTTATTTCGGACTTGGAGTAATGTCGTTTGCAATATTTCCGTATCTGCAATTATTTGGATTGGTTTTCTTTTATTATCAGTATCACTATATAGTTAGAGAAGAAGAAAAATATCTTCTTCAAACTTTTGGAAAACAATTTGAAGATTATTGCAATAATGTTCCAAGATTTATTCCGAAGCTTAAAGCTTATAGAAATAGATCAGTTGAGCAGCCCGAGTTTATTCTTCAAAAAGGTTTGCGTTCTGAAAAAAGAACTTTGCAGGCTTTAAGTTTTGTTACAATCACACTTTTGTTGTTGTGGCTGTTGCAAAAATTTCCTTTTCCATGGTTTTAATTGAGGGAACGATTGGAAAATGAAATAATGATAATTGCAGGAGAACTTTCGGGAGATATTCACGGAGCTTCTTTAATTAAGGAATTAAAGAAGTTAAATAACGTGGTATCTGTGTGCGGAATTGGCGGAGATAATATGATCTCGGCTGGTATGAAAGCCAATTATCATATTAATAAAATGGCTTTTCTCGGGTTCATAGAAATAATTAAACATATTCCTTTTATCAAGAAAGTTCAAAAGGATTTGGTTGAAGTTGTAAAAAAAAATAAAATTAAAACTATTGTATTAATTGATTATCCCGGTTTTAATTTAAGTCTTGCGAAAAAACTGAAGAAGTTAAATACTAAAATAATTTATTATATAGCTCCTCAAATATGGGCTTGGGGAAAAGGAAGAATCAATAAAATTAAAAAAATGATTGATGAAGTTCTTGTTGTTTTGCCCTTTGAAGAGAAATTTTTTAAAGAAGAAAACATAAATGCAGCGTATGTTGGGCATCCGCTGATAGAACAAATTGAGAATTATAACTTTCTTTCTAAAGAAGAATTGTTTTCTAAATATAAACTTGACTTAACAAAAGAAATCTTGCTTGTTTTGCCGGGAAGCAGAAAACATGAAGTTGAAACAATTTTTCCCCCGGTTATTGCAGCTGCAAAAATTATAGCAGAAAAACATAATCTTCAAATTATTATTCCATCTGCTGCAACGATTGATAAAAAAGTTTTTGAGTCGCATAATATTCATAATGCATTTAGAATTGTTGATGAAAACGTGTATGATTTTTTAAAATATTCAAAATTTGGAATTATTAAATCAGGAACATCAACTCTGGAAGCAGCTTTAATGGGTTTGCCAATGATAGTGGTTTATAAAACTAATTCCATTACTTACTTAATTGGGAAAAATCTTGTAAGGCTTGATAAAATTGGATTGGTGAATATTATTGCAGATGAATTCATAGTTCCGGAATTGATTCAGAATAATATGACTTCTGAAAAAATAATTTTAGAAACCGAAAAAATTTTGAATAACAAGAATTTGTATGATTCAATAAAAAATAAATTTTCTATCATAAAAGAAAAACTTGGCAATAAATCAGCATCAAAAAATGCGGCAAGAATAATATGCTCGGTGATGAATGAAGTTTAAAGAAATATATCGTAGTGTGCTTAGATTTATTGGCAATTACATTCTTGCATTTGCAGTTGATTTACTTTGCGGTACGTTGATTGTTACTAAAGAGAATGAAAAAAGTATTCAAAAACTCGAAGCAGGAAGTAAAAACTATATTCTTGCATTCTGGCATGGAACTATGCTTTTTCCATGGTTCGAAAGACGAGATAAAAAATTTCTTGGACTTATAAGTCAAAGCAAAGATGGTGAGTTGCTTGCAAGAATGTTGAAGAAATGGAATTACAAAGTAGCTCGTGGCTCCAGTTCAAAAGGAGGAGATGTTGCACTTGGAATAATTGTGGATTATCTAAAGCATGAAGGCTCGGTTGCAATTACCCCCGATGGACCTCGTGGCCCAAGGCACGAAATGAAAGCAGGTGCAGTGGTTGCTGCAAAAAAAAGCGGTCTTCCACTTGTGTTGCTTGGTGTTGGATATAAAAACAAGTTCACTTTGAATAATTGGGATAAGTTTGAAATACCAAAACCATTTTCTAAAGTTAAATTAATTTTTTCAGAACCAATTTATGTTAACTATGATTTAACTTACGAAGAGACTTCCAAAGTTATTTCAGAGTGTGAATTGAAACTGAATTACTTGCAAAATAATGCAGAAAAATTTTGATGTATAAACTTCTGGATATTATCAGAATAGTGCTTTATCCGTTCATGCCTGTTTACAGGTTGATCATATTTGTTAGAAACTTGTTCTTTGATAAAGGAATATTTAAATCATCTGAAGTAAATGCAAAAGTAATTTCAATTGGAAACCTGACAGTTGGCGGCTCAGGAAAAACTCCTGCAACAATTTATGTTACCAATCTTTTTAAGTCATACGGTAAAAGAGTTGGTGTATTAAGCCGGGGTTATGGAAGATGGACAAAAGGATATTTGCTTGTGTCTAAGAACGGCGAGTATGATGTTGATGTTGAAAAAAGTGGAGATGAAATTTATCAAACAGTTTTGGAATGTAACGTTCCTGCTGCAGTATGCGAAAGAAGAGTCCCCGGGGCTAAAAAATTTATTAAAGATACTGGCGTTGATACGATTATTCTTGATGATGCATTTCAACATAGGTGGATTAAACGTAATTTAGATATTCTTCTTGTGGATCAGAAGTTTTTAATTTCTTCAAATGAAATGCGAAGAAAATTGTTGCCAACAGGATTTTTGCGGGAACCATTTTCTTCTGCTAAAAGAGCAGATGTTATTATACTGAACCGGAAATTCTGCAGAAAAGAAGAACTGCCGGTTGATTTACAAAAATATTTTATTTCAAAACCATTGTTTATGGCGTATTATAATACCGTCGGTTTTGTTGATATTAAAGCCCAGGTATTGTATAAACCAGAAGAATTTGCAGGTCAAAAAAGTTTAGTGCTTTGTGGAATTGCAAATCCCAAATCATTCTGGACAGCATTATCTGTTTTGAAAATTGAAACCACCAATAAAATGGTTTTTAAAGATCATCAGTTTTTTAACGAAGAGAATATTCAGGAAATAAGAAAACAGTTTTACAACACAAATGCACAATCGGTTATAACAACACAAAAAGATGCCGTAAAACTTAAAAAATTTTCAAAAGAACTTGATGATATAGATATCTTCTATTTGAAAATAGAAATGAAGTTTGACGAAAAAGAAAAATTTGAAAAGTTTGTTTTAAACAAAATAAATGAACCAAAATAAATAAATTAACAATGCTTGGAAGGTTCAGAGCATTTAATAAAAATATAATCAGGAGAAATGATATGGCTTCAAAAAGCAAAAAGTATGTATACTTTTTCGGCGGCAAAAAAGCCGAAGGAAAAGCTGAAATGAAAGAACTCCTTGGTGGCAAAGGTGCAAATCTTGCTGAAATGGTAAACATAGGTTTACCTGTCCCAGCTGGGTTTACAATCACCACGGAAGTCTGCACAGTTTATTATAAAAACAACAAGAAATTACCCCCCGAATTAGATAAGCAAGTTAAAGGTGCGCTTGCTAAAGTCGAAAAGGAAATGGGTGCAAAATTTGGTGATACTAAAAATCCGTTACTTGTTTCTGTTCGTTCTGGAGCACGTGCATCAATGCCGGGTATGATGGAGACAATTCTTAATGTTGGATTGAACAACGAAACACGCGAAGCTTTAATTGCAAAAACTAACAACCCGAGATTTGTTTATGACTCTCATCGTCGCTTAATACAAATGTACTCCGATGTTGTTATGGAAAAAGCTGCAGGAATAGAACCTGCAGAAGGAATGGGGGTAAGACAGCAATTGGAAAAAGAACTTCATAAAATGAAAGAAGCTCGCGGTGTTCATGCAGATACAGATTTAACAGCAGAGGATTTAAAAGAATTAATTGAAATCTATAAAGCTAAAGTTAAGGAAGTTCTTGGTAAACCTTTCCCCGAAGATCCAATGGAGCAGCTTTGGGGCGCAGTATCTGCAGTGTTCCAAAGCTGGATGGGTAAACGTGCAATCTCTTACAGAAGAATTGAAGGAATTCCAGACGATTGGGGAACAGCAGTAAATGTTCAATCAATGGTATTTGGCAATATGGGTGAAACATCGGCGACAGGTGTTGCATTTACCCGTAATCCTGCAACAGGCGAAAATTATTTTTATGGTGAATGGTTAACTAATGCACAAGGTGAAGACGTTGTTGCAGGCATAAGAACACCAAATCCAATTAATGAAGTTGGTAAAAGCGAACATACAGCGCACTTAGTTTCTCTGGAAACTGGAATGCCATCAACATACAAGCAACTTCATAAAATTCAGAGAAGCTTAGAAAAGCATTACAAGGATATGCTTGATATAGAGTTTACGATTCAGGAAGGTAAACTTTATATGTTGCAATGTCGTGTGGGAAAAAGAAATGGTCCGGCTGCAGTAAAAATGGCTCTTGATATGTACAAGGAAAAATTGATATCAAAAGAAGATGCTGTTATGCGCGTTCAACCTGCACAACTTGATGAACTTTTACATCCGATAATTGATCCCGCGGCCGAATTAAAAGTAAAACCATTTGTAAAAGGATTACCAGCTGGTCCCGGTGGAGCTGCAGGACAGGTCGTCTTTACTGCAAATGATGCGGTTGCCTGGGCTAAAGAGGGGAAGAAAGTAATTCTTGTTCGTGAAGAAACAAATCCGGAAGATATTGAAGGAATGAGAGCTGCTCAGGCAATTTTAACTGCACGAGGTGGAATGACTTCACACGCCGCTCTGGTTGCTCGTGGCTGGGGAAAATGCTGCATAGTTGGTGCAGGTGCAATTAAAATAAATATGGAAGAAAAAACTTTTTCTGCCGGCGATACAATAATTAAAGAAGGAGAATGGTTAACACTTAACGGCTCTAAAGGAAATGTTTACGCTGGTGAATTACCAATGAAAAAAGCTGCTGAAGAAAATCCAGACTTCCAGGCATTTATGAAACTATGTGATCAGGTCAGAAAGCTTAAAGTAAGAACCAATGCCGATACTCCTGAAGATGCAGCAAAAGCAAGAGCTTTTGGAGCCGAAGGAATTGGTCTTTTTAGAACTGAACACATGTTCTACGGAAAAAATTCTGAAGAGCCTTTGTTTAAACTCAGAAAAATGATTCATTCGAAAAGTGAAGCAGAAAGAAGAAATGCTCTGGATGAACTCTTCCCATTTGTTAAAAAAGATGTGAAGGGAACTTTGGAAGCAATGGATGGATTCCCGGTTACATTCAGAACCCTTGATCCGCCGCTGCATGAATTTGTTCCGACAAGAATGGATGAAAGAGAAAAACTTGCCGAAAGTCTTGGAATATCTATTGATGAATTAAATACAAGAGCAGATTCATTGCATGAAAACAATCCAATGATGGGACATCGTGGAGTAAGATTGGGAATTACTTATCCCGAAATAACCGAGATGCAGGTGCGTGCAATTTTTGAAGCAACTGCTGAGCTATTAAAAGAAGGAAAAAAACCATTTCCTGAAATCATGATTCCTGTTACATGTCATGTAAATGAAATAAAACACCAGTATGAAATTATTTCAAAAGTATATGATGAGGTTTGTAAAAAATTCGGTTTAAAGAAAATTGCTCACTTAACAGGAACAATGATCGAAATTCCTCGTGCAGCATTAACAGCAGATGAAATTGCGGAGACAGCACAGTTCTTCTCATTCGGGACCAACGATCTTACGCAGATGGGCTTTGGATTCTCTCGCGATGATATAGGCGGTTTCTTACCGGAATATCTTGATAAGAAAATCCTTCCCGAAGATCCTTTCCAGTCAATTGATCAAAAAGCAATTGGTAAATTGATGGAGATAGCTGTTGAAGGCGGACGAAAAACCAGACCTGATCTAAAAGTTGGTATTTGCGGAGAACATGGTGGTGAACCAAAGTCAGTTGAATTCTGTCATAAAATTGGTTTGAACTATGTAAGCTGTTCACCTTTCAGAGTGCCAATCGCAAGACTGGCAGCAGCCCAAGCCGCTGTTAAACAAATGCGATCAGCTAAAAAAGTTGGAAAGAAAAAATAATTAAGTCTATTTGGTCAAGTTCTTCTGATAAAGAAGGACTTGACTTATTAAAAAATTAATTGCAAGGATGATATATGAAATTATCTGAATTTAGTTATAATTTACCAAAAAACAGTATTGCAAAATATCCGGTTAGTCCACGTGATAAAGCCAAATTAATTGTGGTCAATCGAGAAAAACAAACAATAGAAAATGATGTTTTCTCTAATCTTCATCATTATCTTGAAGAAGGTGATGTGCTTGTTATCAATGAATCAAAAGTAATACAAGCAAGGTTATTTGGCAAAAAAGAAAAGACACAGGCGAAGATAGAAGTTTTCTTGTTACGGGAATTAAATGCTAACGAATGTATATGGGATGTAATTGTAGACCCGGCAAGGAAAGTTAGAATCGGGAATAAAATTTATTTCAATAATGACCTCTGGTGTGAAGTAATAGACAATACTACATCAAGAGGGAGAACAGTGAGGTTTAATCAGCCAAACGTAATTAAAGCCATTGAAAAAATAGGCACGACACCTTTACCGCCGTATATTAAAAGAGACGCAGAACCATCTGACAGAGAAAATTATCAGACAGTTTACGCAAAAGTAGAGGGTTCCGTTGCAGCTCCAACTGCAGGCTTGCACTTCACTACAAAACTTCTTGAGAAGATTCAGAAAAAGGGAGTAGCAATTGCTCCAATAATTCTTCACATAGGACTTGGTACATTCAGACCAGTTGAAGTTGAAGATTTAACAAAACATAGAATGGATTCTGAATATTATCACATAAGCAAAGAATCAGCGGATAAAATAAATCGAAGCATCAAGAATAGAAAAAAAGTTTTTGTTGTAGGGACAAGTACAATAAGAGCACTTGAAAGCAGCGTAACCGCCGAAGGTTTTGCAAGAGAAAATTCCGGTTGGACTGATAAATTTATTTATCCTCCTTATACCTTTAGAAACGCAAGTGCGTTAATCACAAATTTTCATGTTTCTGAATCGACACTTATAATGCTTGTGTGTGCTTTTGGTGGAACCGAATTGGTAATGAAAGCATATAAGAAAGCACTAAAAGATGGTTATCGCTTTTTAAGTTATGGCGATGCTATGTTGATTTTGTAATTTCAGGAAATTTTAGTTGAAAACAATTGCTATAATTCCTGCCGGGGGCAAGGGACTGAGAACAGGTAAATCAATTCCCAAACAATTCTTAAAATTTGATGGAAGGGAATTGATTGCCTATACTCTTGAAACATTTCAAAAATCTTCTTTGATAAATGAAATAATAATTTCAGTCGCGCCGGCATATTTTAATAGAATGAAAAAAATTATTCAAAAAAATAATTTTACTAAAATTTTAAAAGTTGTTGAAGGTGGAAAAGAAAGACAGGATTCTGTTTATAATGCATTGTTGAGTATAGACCGAAAGGAAGAAGCAGTGGTGGTTATACATGATGCAGTGCGCCCATTCCTTTCAAAAGAATTACTTAACAAAGCCATAGTGACAGCAAAACAAAAAGGGAATGCGATTGTTGCAATAAAATGTCGGGATACCCTTGTTAAAGGGAATAACGATTCTGCAAAAACCTATGTAGATAGAAATAAAATCTATTATATTCAGACGCCACAGGTTTTTAAGTATTCCGATTTGATGCACTCTATGAAGCTGGCAAAGAAAATGAAATTAAAAGGAACGGATGAATCTATGCTGGTAAAAAATGCTGGTTATAAAATAAATCTTGTTGAAGGTTCAATTTTAAACTTTAAAATAACGGAAGCAGAAGATATTAAAATATTAAAGAAAATTCTGAAAGTGGTTCCTTAATATTTGTAAATTCAAGTATATTATAAATTTTTCGATTATGAATTGAAACTTATTTTTTGAAATGCATCTAACTATTGATAAATAATCAAATTGTTAGTTTTGTTTTTTGTTTATTATATTGCAAATGAAATCTGAATGGAATTAGTTAAATGTTTTTATTAGGATTAATAATACTACTATCATACCTTGTGGGTTCTATACCAACTAGCATTATTGTAGCTCGTTTCTTCGGCGGAATTGATATAAGGGATCATGGAAGCGGAAATGCAGGAGGCACAAATGTAATGCGTGTGCTTGGTTGGAAACTGGGAATTTTTGTTATCCTTTTAGATACTTTTAAAGGCGTTATTGCTGTTATTTTTATAGCAAGACTTTATTATGGAAATATGCCATTTAACAACCTTACTCCATTTGATGATTTCACTTTGGTTCAGATTATTGCAGGCGTTGCCGCTGTTATTGGTCATATATGGACTGTGTTTGCAAGTTTCAAAGGAGGCAAAGGAATTGCAACAGCTCTTGGCATTTTGCTTGTCATTTCAACAATAGATATTCTTGTTGCTCTTGGAGTATTTCTAGTTGTCGTAGCTTTGTCAAAATATGTTTCTCTTGGTTCTATTACGGCAGCTATTGCTGTTCCAGTTACAATGGTAATTCGTGAAAATGTTTTTCATGCTGAAGTCCAGGGCTATGGAACTATTCTCCCGTTTATTATAGGACTATCAGTACTTGTGATTTTTACTCACAGAAAAAATATTTTACGTATAGCCGCAGGGAACGAAAACAAAATAAGTTTTAAGAAGAAAACAAATCCTGTTAAATGAAAATCTCTGTACTTGGTGCTGGTGGCTGGGGTACAACTCTTGCTATTCTTTTACATTATAACGGGCATAACGTTACTCTGTGGGAATATCAGAGAAAGTACGCAAAACAACTAATTAAGAAAAGAGAGAACAAAGTATTCCTCCCTGGTATTGAAATTCCTGAAGAAATAGAAATTACGAATGATCTCGATATTGCTTGTGAAGACAAAAATATGATTGTCCTTGCCGTTCCAACTCAATTTCTGAGATCAGTTTTAGAAGAGATAGAATACAAACTAATTATGAATAGTATATTTGTATCTGTCTCAAAGGGAATTGAACTTCATTCAACAAAGACAATTACGCAAATGGTAATGGAAATTTTTCCTGGGATAGATGAAGCACAGGTTGGAGTTTTATCGGGCCCAAGCCACGCTGAAGAGGTCAGCAGAAGAATTCCAACAGCGGTTGTATCTGCATCAAAAAATAAAGAGACTGCGAGGACAATTCAAACAGCATTTATGACTCCGTTCTTCAGAGTTTATTCTTCAACAGATATTCTGGGAGTTGAACTTGGTGGTGCTTTTAAGAATGTTATTGCAATTGGGGCCGGAATTATTGAAGGGGCCAAATTTGGTGACAACACAAAAGCTGCAATAATGACTCGTGGTGTTGCCGAAATTGCGCGCCTTGGAACAGCAATGGGTGCTCGTCTAATAACTTTTTCTGGTTTGTCGGGGGTTGGTGATTTAATTGTAACCTGTATGAGTCGTCACAGTCGCAATCGTTACGTTGGTGAACAAATTGGCAAAGGAAGAAAACTTAAAGACATTTTAAAAGAAATGTCCCAGGTTGCAGAAGGAGTTGAAACCTCAAGGGCTGCTTCAATGCTTGCAAAAAAATATAATGTTGAAACTCCTATTACGTTTGAAGTTTACAAAATGCTTTTTGAAGATAAAGACCCAATAAAATCTACTACAGATTTAATGACCCGCGATATGAAGGAAGAACATTTATAACAAATTCTTCTTCTCTTTTCAAATTTATTATTTCAATTTTCGTTTAATAGTATTTAAAAATTTTCAACAATGAAAGTTGAAATTATTATTTTTGTTTTAGTGATCAAAAGTAATTCAGAAATATTAAATATTTCAGTTCAATACATTAAAACAGTTGGACCCAAAAGAGCAGAAGCATTTGGAAAAGCAAATCTAAAAACTATAAGAGACTTACTGTTTTATTTTCCATCACGTTATCTTGACAGAAGCACATTACTTACTTCTGGAAAAGCATCTAATGTAATTGAAAAAGGGTTTGAAGGCGAACTAACAATTATCGGCAAAGTGGTTGATAAAGTAAGAAAGCATTTTGGGAAGAAAGATATTTTGAAAATCACTCTTAGAGATAGCGATGGTTTTTTTGAATGCGTGTGGTTTCAGGGAGCTAAATACTTTGTAGATCGGTTTCAGGAATCAGATACTTTTGCCATTTCAGGAAAGCCAACAATTTCTAAATTTGGACAACTTACTTTTGCTCATCCGGATTTTGATAAAATATCTGATGCTGAATCGCAGGTCTTTTATAGCACTGGAAAAATAATCCCTTTTTATCGCATTCCAAAAGAATTGAAAAATTACAACATAGGTGATCTGAGTTTTAGAAAAATTATTTCCTATGCTATTGATTCTTATGTTGATTATATTGAAGAATCTTTACCTGCCAGATTAATAAAAAAAAATAATCTTTCAGCATTAAGTGTAACAGTAAAAAATCTTCATCAACCGGAAAGTTTTTTTCAAATAGCAGAAGCAAAAAAAAGATTAAAGTATGAAGAACTGTTTTATATTGAGGTGCTTGTTGCTTCAAGAAAAAACAATTATAAAACAAAACTTACAGGTAATTCGTTTTCTATCAAGACAGAACTGGTTTCATCTTTTATAAAAAATTTAAGTTTTGAATTAACGTCTGCTCAAAAAAAAGTCTTGAAAGAAATACTGAGTGATATGAAATCATATCAACCGATGAACCGGTTGTTGCAGGGTGATGTTGGAAGTGGAAAAACAATTGTTGCATTAATTGCAATGCTGGTTGTTGTTGATTGTGGTTATCAAGCTGCATTAATGGCTCCAACTGAAATTCTTGCCGATCAACATGCGAGAAATATTTCTAAGTTAATTTCAGCTTTTTCAAAAAATTATTTTTCAAGAGAGATAAAAATTTCTCTTATTGTTGGAGGACAGGTTAAATCAAAAAGAGAAAAAGAAATTGAAGAAGTTGAATTACAACAATCAGATATAATAGTTGGTACACATGCATTGTTTGAAGAAAGAGTGCACTTTAACAAACTGGGACTTATTGTAGTTGATGAACAACATAGATTTGGAGTGGTACAAAGAGCCAAATTAATTCGTAAAGGGATCACTCCTGATGTACTGATAATGTCAGCCACTCCAATTCCACGAACATTAACAATGACTTTATATGGCGATCTTGATGTTTCTGTAATAAATGAAATGCCTAAAAACAGAATTCCTATAAAGACTTACTTGCGAGGTGAAAGTAAGTTACCTGATATTTATAACTTTATAATCTCAAAACATGCGGAAGGAAACAAAGCATTTATTGTTTATCCATTGGTAGAAGAATCAGAAAAATTAGAGTTGAAAGCAGCAGAAAGTTATTATAATGAATTAACAAAAACTTATTTCAAAGCTCTAAATGTTGGCTTAATTCACGGCAGAATGAAATGGCGGGAAAAGGAAGATGTTATGCTTTTATTTGCAGCTGGGAAATATGATGTGCTCATTTCGACTACTGTTATTGAAGTAGGTATTGATGTTCCTGATGCAAATATCATTGTAATAAATGACGCACATAGATTTGGTTTATCGCAGCTTCATCAATTGCGCGGTAGAGTAGGAAGGGGAAATAAACAGGCATATTGTATTCTTGTAACAAAAGATGAATGGGTTGCTTCATCAAACCGTTTAAATGAAAAATTGGAATTTCTGTCAACTGCTCAATTGGAAAAATTTAAATCATCTGTTCGATTGCAAACAATGGTTAAATATCTCGATGGATTTAAAATTGCAGAAGTTGACATGAAACTTCGTGGACCGGGTGATATATTTGGGATAAAGCAAAGCGGCTTTCCGGAATTAAAATATTCCGATATAACAAGCGATGTTGAAATATTGGTAAAGGCAAAACAAGATGCATTCGGACTTGTTGAAAAAGACCCTCACATAATGCAGGATGAAAATGCAGTTGTAAGAAAAAATCTTCTCGAACACTATTCTTCAAAATTAAATTACGCCAAGATTGGTTAAAGAAATTTTTTAGTGAGAAAAAATTTTAAGAAAAATATTTTTATTTTTTTTCTATCACGATTTAAATTCTGTTGACAAAAAAAATTTATTACTTATATTTGGATAGAAAAAAAAATAAATCGGAGACAAAAATATTTTTTCATCACTTAATGATAGATTGAATGTTGCATTCACATTCAATGTTAAACCCGAGGGTGAGGTTAACAACGCATTAGTGTCTCCATTCCGAAAATCTTCACCACAAAAACCAATTCAACAAATTAACGATGTTTATGCAGAATGGGACACATGGTCAACTATAAACGCTGTTCATGCAGCTTTGACGAAGTATAACGACGTTACAATGATTGAAGCTGATTATGATGTGGTGGAAAAATTAAAAAATGTAAAACCCGATATAGTTTTTAATATTGCAGAAGGTTTTTACGGAACAAGCCGTGAATCGCAAATTCCTGCAATACTTGATATGTTAAATATTCCTTACACAGGTTCAGATCCTTTGACTCTTGCTCTTTCACTCGATAAAGGAAGAACGAAAGAAATTTTATCTTATCACAAAATTCCGACACCAAATTTTTTTGTTGTAAAAGAAATTTCTGAATTAAAAAAAATTAATTTTAATTTCCCATTAATTGTTAAACCTGTAGCAGAAGGATCAAGCAAGGGAATATTTAGCTCTTCATTTGTTCAGAATAAAAATGAATTGATGAATGAAACAGAAAGAATTTTTAACACTTACAATCAAAATGCATTGATAGAAGAATATTTGCCGGGAAGAGAATTTACTGTTTCTATTATTGGAAATGATGGTGATTTAGAAATTCTTCCAATAGTTGAAATTAGTTATAAGGATTTTCCTGAGACCTTTATTCCAATTTATTCTTATGAGGCAAAATGGATTTTAGATACGAAAGAAAATCCTCTTGATGTTTTTGTTTGTCCTGCAAAGATTGATGAGATTCTTGAAGAAAAAATAAAATCAATTTGTTTGAAGACATACAACATTCTTCGTTGCCGCGATTGGAGCAGAATTGATGTGAGGCTTGACGTTAATGACGAGCCAAACATAATTGAAATAAATCCATTACCTGGTATTCTACCCGACCCAAAAGAAAATTCATGTTTTCCTAAAGCTGCAAGAACGGCAGGATATGATTATAATACAATGATAAACAAAGTTCTTTACGCAGGCTGCAAAAGGTATGGTTTAGTATGAAACAAAATAAAAAAGTTTTAATCTGCTATAACTCGCCGGTTAGTCTGTATGATGTATATACCGGCAAACAACAAACTGAGATAAAAGATAATCACGATTTATCTGAAAGCGGGTTTGCAAAAGAAATTAATTTAATTGAAGAATCACTTTCAAATTATTATTCCAATGTTTCTTCATTACCAATCGATAAAGATATTTGTAAAGCAATCGACAATATTCAAAAATATTCTCCCGATATAATTTTTAATCTTGTAGAATCTGTTGAAGGAATTTCTTCTTTTGAATCTTATATGGCGGGAGTATTTGAATTAATGAAAATAGAATACACCGGAAATAACCCCCAGTGTCTTGGAAATTGTCTTAATAAATCACGCACCAAACAAGTTTTAAATTTCTATAATATTAACACACCAAAGTTTTTAGTTTATTCTCCTGGAAAGAGAATAACACAAAAAAGTTTTTCACTAAAATTTCCCGTAATAACAAAACTTCTTAAAGAAGATGCCAGCATAGGAATTTCTGAAAATTCGGTTGTTAAAAATTTTGACGACTTAAAAACTCAAATAAAATTTTTAACATCTACATACAAACAAGAAATTCTTATTGAAGAGTATATTGATGGAAGAGAATTCAATGTTGCAATACTTGGCGGAAAGATCCTTCCGGTTTCCGAAATTTCTTTTTCTGGTTTACCTGAAGAACTTCCCAAAATTGTAACTTACGAAGGCAAATGGATTGAAGATAGTGTTTATTACAAATATACAACTCCGCAATGTCCTGCACTAATATCTGCTGAACTGAAGACAGTAATTGAAGAAACAGCCATTACTGCTTTTACAGTCTTAGATTGCAGAGACTATGCAAGAGTTGATATTCGTGTTGACAATAACAACATTCCATATGTAATAGAGCTGAATCCTAATCCCGACATATCAACTGACTCTGGTTTTTTCAGAGCTGCAAAAGCTGAAGGAATGAATTATAGCGAGTTATTATTTTCTATTTCAAATTTTGCAATGCAGAGAAAAAAATGATTCGTAAACTAAAATCCGAAGATAGACCGCTCCTTGAAAACATCTTGAAGAAGATACCAAACTTTAAAACTGCAGATGTTGAAGTTGCCCTAGAGTTAATTGATATTGCCATTAGATTTCCTCAACAAACAGATTATAACATTTTTGTTTATGAAGAAGAAGGAAATTTATTAGGTTATCACTGTACAGGACGGAGACCAATTACAGATGCAGTATATGATTTGTATTGGATTGTAGTTGATCCCGTTGCATCAGGCAAAGGAATTGGTAAATTACTTTTACTTCACGCAGAAAATTTTGTTAAAGAAAATAACGGAAGATTAATTCTCGCGGAAACATCTTCAAAAGAAAATTACGGAAAGACAAAAGAGTTTTATATAAAATGCGATTATGAACTTCTTGCTGAGATAAAACATTTTTATTCGGTTAATGAATCGCTTTTAATTTACGGAAAATATTTAATGAATAACTTATAGGTTAAGTGATGGAACTTTGGCAGCAATTGATTAGGAACAGTATTCATACGGTTGATCAGCTGGTTGAAAAATTTGGAATTGACAAAAATGTCGCTGAAAGTCTTAATGAATTTTTTCAGGTAAGAATAAACCCTTACTATTTAAGTTTAATAAAATACCCGGGTGATCCAATCTGGTTACAATGCGTTCCAGATATAAAAGAACTCCAGGACTTTGATGCAGATGATGACCCTTTGCTCGAAGATGCGATGAGTCCTGTTCCAAATATTACTCACAGGTATCCCGACAGAGCTTTGTTTTTGACCACAAGTCAGTGTGGTTTATATTGTCGGTTCTGTACAAGAAAAAGAAAAGTTGGTAACCAGGAAAAAATTTCGATGAAAGGATTGGAAGCGGCTTTTAAATATCTTGAAGAACACACTGAAATACGTGATGTTATTATGTCTGGTGGCGATCCACTCATGCTAACAGATGTAATGCTGGAAAAAATTCTAAAACGGCTTCGTCAGATTCCTCACATTGAAATAATCAGGCTGGGAACAAAAATGCCCTGCGTTCTTCCTCAGAGAATAACACCAAAACTGTGCGATATGCTGAAGAAATATCATCCAATTTATGTAAACACTCATTTCAATCATCCATGGGAAATTACAGAGGAAAGTTCAAAGGCTTGTGAAATGCTTGCAAACTCAGGTATTCCGGTTGGAAACCAGATGGTGTTGATGAAGGGGATAAATGATGATGCTGCAGTAGTCAAAGAACTTTTTCAAAAGCTCCTGAAAATAAGAGTTCGTCCTTACTACATGTATATGGCTGACGAAACCAAGGGTGCAAATCATTTTAGAACTTCTGTTCAAAAAGGATTAGAAATTGTTGAAGCATTAAGAGGCTGGACAAGTGGTCTTGCTGTTCCTCATTTTGTAATCGATGCACCCGGCGGTGGAGGAAAAATTCCTTTAACTCCGAATTATGTGCTTCATCATGATGAAGAGAGAGTTGTGCTTCGTAATTTTAAGAAAAAAATATTTGTTTATAAAAACGTAAAAGAAGAAAAAACTTCTGAACCAGAGAAAGTTCTTTATCAGAAAGAAAGAAAAAATATCAAGACACGAAAAAGTGTAGTATCAACAAGAAAGATTACACTTGCACCTGCCGAGGATAATTAAAGCAAGTATTGTAAAAAATTTTTTCTGCAAAGAGGATTAGTCTCTGGAAGAGAAGAATCGAAGCCATGAAACCGCTTTGTGAATATTCGCGGAAAAACAACAGTCATTTACTTTAATAGGTTCCATAAATCTTTTTCAAGACTTTCTTTGGGTGATTCAATAATTTCACCCACTACCTTTCCTTTCTTGAAGATGTAAAATGTAGGGACAAGATTTACTTCAACAAAAAGTTCGTCATCTCTTAAAGTTTTTCTCTGACGATTAACATTAATTAAAGCAATATTCTGAGCAGGGAAATTTATGTAATCTAAAATTTTATAAAACCGTGGTACTTCTCTTCTGCTATCACTGCACCAGGTGCCCATAACAATCATAATTTTATAATCTGATAAATCGGGCAACAGCTTTAATGTGATTGTATCTAATTTGTAAAAATCATATTCTGCTTTCCACCACCAGGAAAAAGAAGTATCCCGGAATGCTTCACGTGAACAATAACCAATTAACATTGGTTTCCCTGATTTTTCATCTACAATAATTTTATTTTCTTGCGCAAATAAAAATTGAACAAAAAGCAAAAAGAATAACAAGAGATATTTCAATCTAATTCCTTTCATTTATGTTATTTAAACGAGCGTCAATTCCCCAGTAAAGTTTTGTCCTCAAAATTTTGAAATAACTTGCAGATGAAGTGTGAATAAGTTTTAAAGGCTTATTACTCTGAAAAACTGTAAGTTTGGCCGGAGTTGTCATTTCTATTACTCGTTGTCCATCGCAGTTAAGATTTATAAAAGGGTGCTGTGAATTTACCAGAATAGAAATTTTTTGCATTCCCGGAAGAACTAAAGGACGAAGAGTTAAACTATGTGCGGAAATTGGACTAAGAGTTATTACATTTGCACGCGGACTTACAACTGGTCCACCTACCGATAAAGAATAACCTGTTGAACCTGTTGGAGTTGCTATAACCAAACCATCGGCAGAAAATGAAGAGACATATTCTTCATCAACTTTAAGAGTTATTTCAATCATTTTAGGCCAGGCACCTTTTCCTATTACGAAATCATTTACAGCAACAAATTTTTCTTTGTTAGTTGATGCAACAAGTATCATCCTCTCTTCTATTGTGTAATTTTTGCTCTTGATATCTTTAATCAGTGAGCCCATTTCATTTATATCTATCTCCGCAAGAAATCCCAGCTTGCCAAGATTAACGCCCAACACTGGTTTATCGTACTTAAGCGCAGTGAATGCAGTATTAAGTAAAGTACCATCACCACCGATAGAGATTAATATATCACTATGTTTTGCAAGACTGGAAAGAGGTTTGAAAAAATGATTGGAAATATCAATAAAATTTTTCAGGTTGTTACAAAGAATGAAATCCAGTTTATTCTTTATTAAAAGTTTAATTAAAGAAGATAATACTTTGTTTACATTCTCTTTGTCGGTATTGGCTATAAGTCCTAATTTCATTTATTCTTTCGGTGGATTTTCTTTTTTGTCTTTTTCAACTTCGTCAACGTAGTTTAATTTTAATTCTCTGACTATTTCGTTGATGAATTTATCTTCGTATTCGCCAAGATTTCCTTTTGTCTTTGCGATTAACATATCCAGCGTATCAATTGCATACTTTGCCATTTCAAGATTGCGTTCTATCTTATCAGTCATAGGATTTTTTATCTTTCCAAGAGACATCATTGCAAGCTGCTGATTTTGCATAACCAATTGCATAAATAAAAATTCATTATTATTTGGTTGATTCATATTTACTCCATAAAATTAGTTCAAATTTACAGTAATCAATTTAAGTTATAGTTTTGTTTTATCCGAAGGATTCTTTG
>CAZHVS010000012.1:0-11821 GCA_964536015.1 uncultured Ignavibacteriaceae bacterium | reverse complement strand
CATTGAAAAAAATATTTTTATTGTTTCAAAATTCTTTTTTACTACATACAAAAATATTAAATTGAACTGCAAAAATCATAAAAGGAATTTTAATGGCAAGAACAACGGTCTCAAAAGCAGAAGAGATACTTGAAAAAGAATATAAATGTTTAAATCATGGATTTGTACGACTAATAGATTATATGGGGAGCGATGAATCTATCGTTCAGGCTGCAAGAGTAAGTTATGGAAAAGGAACTAAATCTGTTAGAGAAGACAGAACTCTTATTCGATACCTGATGAGACATTTACACACAACTCCATTTGAAATGGTTGAACTTAAATTTCATGTTAAGCTGCCAATCTTTGTTGCAAGACAATGGATAAGACATAGAACAGCAAATGTAAATGAATATTCAGGAAGATATTCAATTATGCCGGACGAGTTTTATCTGCCAATGGATGAAGATATAAAACCACAAAGCATCACCAACAGGCAGGGAAGAAGCGATGAAGAAATACCTGCAGATAAAAGAAAAAAAGTTGTGGAAATTTTACTTGCAGGACAAAAAGCTTCTTTCGATAGTTATAATGAACTGCTTGAAGATAATGTCTCCCGCGAACTAGCCAGAATTAATCTTCCGCTATCACTTTATACTCAGTGGTACTGGAAGATTGATCTTCATAATCTTTTACACTTTTTAAGATTAAGAATTGACGAACACGCACAGTACGAAATAAGAGTTTATGCTCTTGCAATGGCCGAGATTGTAAAAAAAGTCGTACCGCTAGCATACGAGGCATTTGAAGATTATATAATTAATGCAATTACTTTTTCAAAAACTGAATTAAAAATTTTGAACGAATTTATTCCTGAAAAAGTAGATGAAAACAAACTGAAAATGTTTGATTCCAAATATGAGACTCAGGAGTTTTTGGATAAACTGAAAAAAGTAAAAAAATTATAAATCAAATTAAAAGAGATTGCAGATGCAATCTCTTTTTGTTTTAAACTTTCAATCTAATTCCAGAATATATCATTCTACCACTTATTGGTCCCCAAATTAATGAAGCATCAAAATATTTACTGTGAGGGTTTTCTGGACTTATGATGGGATTGGTTTGTTTATAATTTAAAATATTTTCAGCTCCAATGTAGCAATCAAACCAGTTATTAAAAGTTTTACTGACTTGTGCATTCAGTATAAAAAATCCAGGCGATTTATCACCTTGCTGGAATTCAACCGGATTTAATTTTGTCGAAGGAATTCTCTTTTCACCAAACCATTGAATTGTTAAATCATATGACATCTGGTCATCTTCAACATCTTCTTGCTTTGTCGAATAACTCAAATTTAACAACATTCTGTTTTTTGATGTAAATGGTTTATCTCGCCACTCTTCATTTAATTTTTGTTTGACATCAAGAAATCTGTAAGCAAGTCTTAAGGAAAGTTTTTCGATTGGCAAGATATTTAATTCAAATTGCAGACTATTTGAATAAGCTCCATTTTTAAGAGAATAAAAATTTATTTGTTGTGGATTCAGATCTAAATCTGCAACTGTTGTATTTTCAAATTGTGTTCTGTAAACATCAATAGAAAACGTGGCTTCGCGGTACTGATATAAGAAATAATAAGTAGCATTGAAACCATAATTCCATGCTGATTCTTGTTTTAAACCGTAACCAAAAGATTCCGTTTGACTAATAATAAGATCTCTTGAACTGGCAAAGCCCGAAGAATATTCTGCGAATATATTCGATGTTCGGAATCCGCGACCCGCCGCAAAACGAAGAACAAAATCTTCATCAATTGCATATCGTATATGAAGACGAGGCGAAATCATTAAACCGTAATAATTGTGATTATCGAAACGAATTCCTGAAACTAAAGAAAACATTTCATCTGGTTTAAATGTATATTCAAAAAAGATTCCGGGTATTCTTTCAACTCTTTTAAAATTATTATATAGAAAAGTTTCATCATAATTATCAAACAAAAAACTAAAACCAGTTCTGAATTTATTGACTTCTGTATCAAATATGGACTGGTAAATAAAATTTAAATAACCTGTTTTTTGTTTGCCTGAATAATTCCTGATTCCAAAAAAGGAATTATTTAAATAACTGGAATAAGTAAGTTGTAATCCAAAAGACTTGTATGTCTTTTCGGGAAAAAGATAACCGGTTTTTGCATAAACATTAAATTGCTCATTATTCGCACCATATCTATATGTGTGTGTGCTGGGATTTTGATGATTTAATGTTCCGCTTTCTTTTATATCTTTTATAAATTGAAATCCATATTGTCCTTCTATTCCATTTTCAGTATGAAAACTCCATCGCTGCATAAGGTTATAGGTTTTAAACTCTGGCATATCATTAAAGCCGTCAGAATTATTATCTGATGAATGCTGTCTTGTGCTAGAATGCAACATTGATATAACTGACAAATGTTCCGAAAATAGAAATCCATGAATAAGATTACCTTCGAATCGTTTATCATTATCTCCATAAAGATTGAAATAAAATGGTTTTAATTGATAGTTTATTGGTATTTGCATTTCAACATCAATTTGTCCTGTTATTGATTCAAATCCATTTGCAACCGAGCCAATGCCTTTTGAAACATTAATAGAATTGATCCACGTGCCTGGAATAAAAGTCAATCCTGTAGAAGAAATTAATCCTCTTATGTATGGTAGATTTTCCATAGTTGTTTGAGTATATATTCCAGAAAGACCGAGCATTTCTATTTGTTTGGTTCCTGTGATTGCATCGGTGAATGAAACATCAATAGATGGATTTGTTTCAAAACTTTCAGAAAGATTGCAGCAAGCAGCTTTTAATAATTCTTTCTGATTAATGGTCGATTTATTTTCTATTCCAAGGTAGTCTATTTCTATTGAAGGTTTTTCGCCAATTACTTCAACTTTTTTTAATTCATGAACAATTGGAATTAAATTTACAGTCAATTCAGTTTCATCATTTATAAGTAAAGTATCGTTTTGGTATCCAATAAAACTAATAAAAAGTTTTTTAGATTTCTGCGAAAAAGGAATTGTAAATTTTCCATCAATGCCTGAAGTTGTACCTATGTTTGTCCCCAGCCAAAAAATTGTTGCACCGGCAAGAGGACTTAATTTGTTTTGAGAATCAATTGAATTAATTGTCCCTTTTAATTCTTCCTGACTTAAAGAAGTCATGAAAAAACAAAAACACATTACTGCTGTTATAAAAATTCTCATAAGTCTCCTCCATCTTAATGCGTGTTAGGATTGTCTCTATAAAGACAACATTTGGGGAGATTGTTATAGGTGCTGTCAGAGGCTTTGTATTTGTCGTTGTCATGACCAGCAATAGCAATTCTGTGTTTAAGGGAATCAAGTGTTATTGTTGACTCATAAGCGATTTTTAGTTTCTTAGTACTTTTATTCCATTTTGCATACTTGACTTCGGGTATTTTAATAGATTTTTCAATGCGCTCTTTACACAAAGAACAATTTCCAGAAACAATAATTTCTGATTCTATTACTTCAATTTGTTGAGATATTAAATGTGCTGCAAAAAAAATTATTGTAACAATAAAAAATAATTTTTTCATTGGGTTTCCTTTCTTGTTAATAAAATAGTTTAATAACAGAAGAAAAATCTGTTACTAGAGTTTAAGGTATGGACGTAGTTTACCCTAAATGCGGAAAGAACAATCGAGCAGGAAAACCCGGGAAGTAGTGTATAAGGATTTAGGAATCGCTTTTGAAAAAATTTCTGCTGGTGCCTGAGAAGAAATATTAAGATGGGCAATAACCGAAAAGGTTTTTTCAAAAGAATTGAATTTGAATTTTGGGGTTTCAGTTGGATGGTCAATAATTTTTATTATTATAGTTCTATCCGAGCAGCAAGTCGTTTTGCAATTTGTTGTTGTGTCACAACAATCTTTGTCTTGATTTGCTTGTGAGTAGAGAGTGATATTTTTTACTTTGCCACCACAAAAGTGCGCATTTAAAGTTATGCCTATCGTGGTTAGGGAGTAAATAATGATAAATGATATATAAAAAAATTTTTTCACAAAAGAATATATATAATTCCTGCTTTTTTTACACCAGCAAATGATTAATTAAATTAGCTTTCTACAGATCATTAAAACTCATCATCGTTGTTTTCTAAAATTCTTCTTTCTTTGTCCTTGTTTTTGTCGGAGGCATTTAACCTGTAAGTGAAGCCAAAATAAAAAATACGCGAGTCCATACTGCGAAGATTATCAAGAAGAAAATTTTGTCCTGTTGTTGTTGAATTAAATTTTCTTGTATTGAAAACATCACTTACACGGAAAATTAAGGAAAGTTTGTTTTCAAAAAAATCCTTCTTTAGTCCAAGATCGGCAAAATAAATCTCTTTCATTTTTGTTTGCGAGAAAGATGAAGAACCCATTGAATAACTTCCGCCTCTTCCGCCGCCATGAAATCCACTCATTTGTCCAACAATTGAAGGAGAACTATAATTGAAACTAAACTGGAATTGTATTCCTTCCCACATTGTCATTATTGAATTTATTTTTGTTGTCCAGCTATTTGATTCATTGCTAATATTGTTGTCTTCAACGGAAGCATTGAAATATGAAAAGTTAGCATTTACTCTCCACCAGGTAGCGATTGGTTGTAAGACAATTAATTCCACACCATAAGAAGCGCTCTTTGCAATATTTTCAAAAGTTGAAATTGTTCCGCCATTTGGCATCAACCGGCTAACTGTACTAATCATATTATTTGTTCTTCGGTAAAACAAATTTGAAGTTAAGGAGGTGACACCAAGAGTTGTTGCGTATCCCAATTCATAAGAATTTAGATATTGCGGTTTTAAGTTTGGATTTCCATAAACAATATTTAATGAATCTGAGTAATCAACAAATGGATTTAATTGTCGATTATTTGGTCTATCAACACGTCGGGAATAACTTAAACTGATTTCATCTGTCTGAGAAATATCATACCCGAGATGAATTGTAGGATAAAGACTAAAATAATTATTTTTATATGAAAGATTAGCGTCAATAATATCTGAGTTAAAATAAACCTGTTCAGCTCTTAATCCTATTTGATATTTTATACTATATAAGTTACTTGTCCATATTCCATAAATGGCATGAACCTGTTCATTCAATTTGAAGTTGTTTGCCAGTGATGTTGATGCTAGCCAAACAGACGAGGGATAGTCATAATTAAGATAAGAGTTTTTTGAAGTTACATTTTTAATTGTGCTTTTAAAACCAGCCTCGACTCTTCCAAAATCTCCAAGTGGAGTTACATAATTTAATTGTGCAAGGTACATTTTATTGGTATTGGAAGAAATGTTTTGTTGCAAAACAGGCAGCAAACCCGTCCCAACATCAGATTGGTTTATGTTGTTGTTGCTACCCATTTTGTTATCAGAAAAATCGAGATCTGCAGTTAGTTCTTTTCCTTTAGCTTCAAATGTCTTTCTGTAACTTAAAGTATATTCATAGGATTTTATATTTCGAGTTGCAAGACTGTTTCTTACAAAGTATCTGGAGAGATATTTATTTGCATCATAATTTTTGTTATCAAGGTTTGTTGAATTATCGCTTTTCATATCCCGGTATTGAAATCCAAGAGTAATTGTGTTAAAATCATCAGGGAAAAAATCAGTTCCGATATTAACATTGTGCATTTTGTTTTTATTAAATCCCAACTGGAATTGATCGATGTATGAAGTGCTGTTGTTAATAGTGTTTGTTCTATTGGAAGTGCTGTTTGAAAATGAATTGCCAAAACGATTATCGTATGAACCGAAAAAATTATAATATGAATTTCTAAGATTCACATTTAATGAAGAATTATATTTATCTTTTGTCCCAAGATTCCCGGAAACAATACCATTAAAACCAAAAGTAGATTTCTTCTTAAGAATGATATTGATAATTCCAGCTGTTCCATCTGGATCATATTTTGCAGAAGGATTAGTTACTAATTCCACGCTTTCAATAGAACTTGCAGGTATTTGAGTTAAAACATCTGTACTGCTTATTCCCGAAAGTCCCGAGGGTCTTCCATCAATTAATATTGTCAGGTTTGAATTTCCCCTCATACTTACATTTCCATCAACATCAACATTTACTGCAGGAATATTTTGCATAATATCAAGAGCTGTTCCGCCGGTACTTGTTATTAATTTATCAACGGCAATAACTTTTTTATCAAGATTATATGAAATCATTTCTCTTTCTGATTTAATTATTACCTCGCCCGTAGTAATACCTTTGGGTGAAATAAACACCGAACCAAGATCATATTCGTATTTGCGTGGGTTAATAAAGATGCTGTCAATTTTTTTATTCGCATATCCTATAAAAGAAATCAGCAAATAATGAGGTCCGTTGTTTAACTTATCGAAGTTAAAATTTCCGTTTTTATCAGTTACACAACCTGTTACTACTGATGAATCTCTCATTTTGTGAAGTACTACAGTTGCATATTCAATTGGTTGTTTTGATTCAGAGTCAATTACTGTTCCACTAATTCTGCCGTTTGCCTGTTCCATATTGTTTTGTCTTTCCTGTGCGAAAAGACTTGCAAATGTTACCAAAACTATAATAATAAGATTAACGATTTTCATTTTATCCTGTTGCTAAATAAATTTTTATTTTAATATATAAGACAATTATAAACCATAAAAGGTTCAATCGTAAAGAATGGATATCCATTTTTTTAATTAAAATTAGACAGAATTGTTACGATAATAAATGCGGAGTATTCGATTTTACTTGATTAACCAGGTTTACTGAGTGTTTGAATGTCTTATCAAGGGATCAGGTATTTGCGGCTATTTATAAGGAATGCTTCTTTTAGAGGATAACATTTGACTGAAGATGTTATTTTGTTTAAAGATGAAAAATTTATTTTTAATAATTGGAAGCTAAAATGGGAAGATCTATATCAAAAAAAATTGCCTTTATTGTATCGGCAATACTAAGTCTTACTCTTGGAGTAATGGTTGTCGTTTTGCTTACCCGGGAACAAAATCAGAAAAAAGAATCAACAAAAGAAGAAGTACGTAATATAAGTGAACTTATTACAAAGTCGATTGTTTTTGCAATGTCTCAGGGAACAACAGATATTTCGCCCTATATCGAAAAAACGAAAGATTTGAATAATTTAAAAGAATTAAGGGTTATTCCAACGAATTCAATTAAAGAAAATTCTGAAAATTTAATGGATGAAAAAGAAAAAGAAGTTTTGAAGCAAAAATTAGAAAATTCTTTTTCTGAAGATTTTGGGAACAGTGAAGTATATAGGACAATAAAGCCCATATTAGCCGATGAAACCTGTACAAGCTGTCATTCCGTGCAGAATGGCGACCCTCTGGCAACCGTAAGCGTAAGGTATTCAATGGAAACAATGAATGCAGAAATAGCCAGCCAGAGAAGAATAGCAATATTACTTGCACTTGGCAGTGTGATAGTTACATTTATATTTGCAATTTTTTTTATTAACAAAAAAATAGTAAATGATTTGAAAAAATCCATTTACTGCATTGAACAACTATCGTCTGGAGCAGTGGATTACACGGTCATTAATAACAGGCAGGATGAAATAGGGCATCTAAATGAATCACTTATCAAACTTAAACAAAGTATGTCTGAAAAAGTTAAAATTGGAAGAGAGATAGCTAATGGAAATCTTGATGTTAACATCAATCTTTTATCTGAAAAAGATCTGCTTGGAAAAGCCTTTATAGATATAATTGAAATTTTAAAAAACCTTGTTTCAGATACCAAACACCTAGTGGAAGACGCAATAAACGGCGACCTGAAAAGAAGGATTGAAATTATTAAACATAATGGTGAATATAGAGAAATTGTCAAAGGAATAAATGAAACTCTTGATGCAGTAATTAACCCAGTTATGGAAGGCTCAAAAGTTCTTGAAGTAATAGCCTCAGGAGATTTGACGGCAAGAGTGAAAGGCAAATATAAAGGGGATCACCAAATTATTAAAGAAAGTATAAACGTTGTTGCAGCCAAACTGAGCAAGATTCTATCACATGTAAAACAATCGGTTGAAGAAACTGCAGCCGCAAGCAACGACATAAGTTCATCAACAGAACAAATGGCTTCTGGGGCTCAGGAACAGAGCGTGCAAACGAATGAAGTAGCAGTTTCAGTTGAAGAAATGACAAAAACGATATTTGAAAACTCCAAAAACGCATCACATGCATCTGATGTAGCAAAAAAAGCTGGAGAAATAGCCCAAAAGGGAAGTAAAGTTGTCCATTCGGCAATAGAAGGAATGAATAAAATTGCGGTTGTCGTTGAGCAAAGTTCAGAAAAAGTATTTTTGCTGGGACAGAATAGCGATAAAATTGGAGAAATTATTCAGGTGATTGAAGATATAGCTTCTCAGACGAATTTGCTGGCATTAAATGCAGCTATTGAAGCGGCAAGAGCCGGGGAACAGGGGCGCGGTTTTGCGGTTGTTGCCGACGAGGTTAGAAAACTTGCAGAAAGAACCACTAAAGCAACAAAAGAAATAGCTGAAATGATAAAATTAATTCAGGATATTACCTCAGAAGCTGTTAACTCAATGAAAGATGGGAAAAGAGAAGTTTCTCAGGGAAAACAACTTATTCTCAGTGCAGAGAAAGTATTAAAAGATATTGTTGATAATTCAACAGAAGTATCGGATGTAGTCAATCTAGTTGCGGCAGCAAGTGAAGAGCAGAGTGCAACAGCAGAAGAGATCGGACAAAATATTGAGTCAATTAATTTGGTAATACAAAAAAGTTCTTCCGAAATCCAACAAATTGCCCGTTCAGCTGAAGACTTAAGCAAAATGACTAGGCAACTTCAGGTTATTATTGAACAATTTAAATTAGAATTACTGGATTATGGTATTGACGAAAAGAAAAATATTTCAAATATTGCAGTATAAGATATAAACTTTTTGTATTTACTAACGATAATACAAATGGTTTTCTCCTTATTTAGTTGATGAATGGTTAGAAGACAATACGGGGGGAAGTAGCATAACTATCTTCCCTTCCTTTTATAAAATATACATCCGGTTTTATGCTAAGAGATTGAATTTTATATATTAAGTTTACCTCAAACAAAAATAATAGTACCTATCACGATTCCACCAATCCCGGGTGGAATCTTTATTTTAAATATATACAACACCTTATTAACCTCTTTCCTTTAGTTGTTAGTTAACAGGACTAAACTAAAAGAAACAAAAGTCGATAATTAAATCAAAAATCTAACTGATTTGTGTTTCTAACTACTAAAAATATTTAATATAAATTAAAGGATAAAAAAATGAAAAGAACTATTCTTACTATTGTGTGTTTTCTGTTTGTAATTAATATTGCTGCACAGGAGAACAAAGAAAGCATTCCCGAAATAAAACTTTCAGGATTTGTAAAAACCGATTTTATTTACGATTCCAGGCAGACTATCAGTTTACGAGAAGGACATTTTTTGCTTTATCCCGCAAATGAAAACAAAGATGTTCTCGGAAACGATTTAAATGCTAAAGATAATTTCAATATTCTTTCAATTCAAACAAGATTAAATGCAAAACTCACAGGACCAGAAGCCTTTGGTGCAAAATCAGGAGGAATGATTGAAGGCGAATTTTTTGGGACAACCGATGGTGACATAAATGGATTCAGGCTTCGTCATGCATTTGTTACTTTAAGCTGGTCAACTACAACATTATTATTTGGACAAACCTGGCATCCAATGCTTGTTGCAGATGTTTACCCGCTTGTTGTTTCATTTAACACAGGTGTTCCGTTTCAACCATTTTCCAGAAATCCACAAGTCCGATTGACACAATCAATTGGTTCATTAAACATTATAGCAGCATTATTATCTCAAAGAGATTTTTCAAGTAATGGACCATCAGGCTTCACTTCTGCTTATTTAAGAAATGCTGTAATTCCTAATGCACACCTTCAATTTCAATATAAAACAGATGCGGTTATTGCTGGTGTAGGAGGAGATTTTAAATCAATTCAACCAAGATTAGAAACAATAAAAAAGCAAAAAACCAATACTAAAGTCAGTAGTTTTGCAGCTTTTGGTTATTTTAAGTATAAAACCTCCGATTTGAATATAATGTTAGAAGGCATTTACGGAGGAAACCTTGCTGATTTATTTATGCTTGGCGGCTATGCAGTAAAAAGTTTAGATACGCTTACAGGAAAGGAAGATTATACTGTTATTAACAGCTACTCGGTCTGGGGAGATTTTTCATTTGGAAAAGACATTCAGCCGGGAATCTTTTTTGGTTATTCACAAAATCTTGGTTCAAATGATGTGATCAAAGGAAGCCCCTATTCACGCGTATCCAATATTGATAAAATTCTGAGAGTATCTCCAAGAATAATATTTAATTCTGGCAAAGTAAGAATAGCATGTGAAGTTGAATATACTTCAGCTGCTTATGGTTCAATTGACAGCAAAGCCAAAGTTACTAACACAAAGAACATTAGTAATCTTCGAGCATTGACTGCAGTTTATTATTTCTTTTAAGCTGTAAAGGAGGTGTAAAATGAATTTGTTCAGAATAAAAGATTGGAAAATATTCAGTAAAATTTTATTAATATCGGTTCTTGCAATTATTCCCGTGATAATATTTTTGTTTCTCTACTTGCTTCCATCAATGGAGAGAAAATTATATTCAGAAAAGGAAGAAGCCACAAAAAAAGTAGTTGAAGTAGCTGTAACTACAATAGAAAAATATGTTGATCTTGCAAATTCAAAAGAACTTTCTGTAGAGGAAGCTCAACAAAAAGCTATTGATGCCGTCAAATCACTTCGTTATAATAAATCCGAATATTTCTGGATTAATGATCTTGAACCCAGGATGATTATGCATCCAATTAAACCACAATTAGACGGAAAAAATCTTAGCGAAAATAAAGACCCAAATGGTAAAAGACTTTTTGTGGAATTTGTGAATGTCTGTAAAGAAAAAGGAGCCGGTTTTGTAGACTATATGTGGCCTAAACCAAACTTTTCTGAACCAGTGCCTAAGTTGTCTTATGTTCAATTAATTAAAGAATGGAACTGGATTGTAGGAAGTGGAATTTATATTGATGATGTTGAAACTGACGTTGCGGCATATAAAGAAAAAGTTTTTTATGGATTGATTATAGCTCTGGTTTTAGCCTTTTTCATAAGCTACTATTCTGCTAAAGTATTTGTTAGACCAATGACCAAACTGCAGGAAGCAGCAAATAGAGTTGCTGTTGGAGATGCAGACTTTAATGTAGAAATAGATAGCAAAGATGAATTTGGGAAATTGCAGGAAGCTTTTGCACTAATGCTTGAAAATATTAAAGTTCAAGCGAATGCGGCAGATAGAATTTCTGATGGCGATTTAAGTGTGGAAGTGAAGGTGAAATCGGATAAAGATATTCTTGCCATAAGCTTAAACAAAGTTATTGAAAACATAAAGAGATTAGTATATGATGTTAATGCCTTATCAAATTCTGCAATAGAAGGAAAACTCAACGCAAGAGCTGAAGTTTATTCCCATCAGGGAGAGTATAGAAAAGTTGTAGAAGGATTCAATAAAACTTTAGAAGCGATTTATCTTCCATTTACGGAAACAATAAAGGTATTGCAAAAACTTGCAGAACGAGATTTGACAGCAAGAATGACAGCAGAATGTAATGGAGATTATCAAGTTATAAAAGAAACTATAAATACAGTTGCTGTATCATTGAATGATGCATTGGTTCAAGTTTCAGAAGCAGTCGAAGCGACAGCAAGTGCAAGCAGCCAAATCAGTTCAAGCAGCGAAGAGATGGCGG